>READ01000041.1 GCA_004293675.1 Betaproteobacteria bacterium | reverse complement strand
TCACGCTCCGAGGGCTCACGGGATGTACCCAGCGTTCCGAAAACATTTCCATCCTACGCTTAAATGCTTCATATCGAATGAAATTCAGCATACAAGGGGGCAAGCACCGAAACTCACAAACACATGAACGATTCCAACACCGAACTCACTAACCGCTACTCCCTCGCAAAATCTCTCGCAAGGGAGGCTGGCGCATTCGCCCACGCCTACTTCCAACGCAGAAGCGAACTGGTCGTTGAGTCCAAAGGCACGCAAGACGAAGTCAGCATCGCCGACCGAGACACCGAAGCATTCATCCGAAAACGAATTAGCGAAGCGTTTCCAAATGACGGCATTTTGGGTGAAGAAGGTGCGGATGAGAGCGCCGGGCATCGCATCGTTTGGGTGCTCGATCCGATTGACGGTACGGCGTGTTTTGTCAACGGCATGTTCAGCTGGTGCGTGTCAATTGCCATCGTGGTGGATGGCGTACCGAGTGTGGGCGCGGTGTTTGATCCCAATGCCAACGAACTGTTTCACGCCGTGCGAGGCGGTGGCGCATTCGTCAACGATCAGCCGATACGCGTCAAGGCAGTGGGCGATTTCAAAGGCGGCGTGTTGGGCGTAGGCTTTTCGCATCGCTCGCAGCCCGATGGTTTTGTGCAGTTCATGGCCACGCTGCTATCGAGCGGCGGTATGTTCATCAGGAACGGCTCGGGCGCGTTGATGATTTGCTACGTCGCTGCGGGACGCTTGATTGGCTACTACGAACCGCACATCAATTCGTGGGATTGCTTAGCGGGGATTGTGATCGTTGAAGCAGCGGGCGGTGTGGCCAACGATTTCCTTGCTAGCAACGGCCTTTACGACGGCAATCCCATCATCGTTGCGGGGCCTGCGCTCTATCCAACCTTGTGCCGGGCCATCCAAGACAAGCCTTGGATTGATCCGCTCACCGGTTTGTATTCGCACCCGACCCAGCCACTGTAGCCGCTCTTTTCGATCACATCAAACAGATACGGATAGTTGATTTCACCTGTTCCCGGTTCACCGCGACCGGGTACGTCAGCGATTTGAATGTGCCCAATGTGCGGCAAATTCGCAAGTAGCGTTGAGGCAATGCGCCCCTCGGTCATCTGCACGTGATACAAGTCGAACATGATCTTCACGTTGGGCAATCCGAGCGCTTCAACAACGCTTCGCGCATGCGATTGCCGCGATAACCAATAGCCAGGACGATCAATCGGATTAAGCGGTTCGATCAATACGTTTTTTCCAAGCGTTGCGGCGTGCCCGGCGGCGTATCGAATGTTGTCTTGATAGACCTGCTCAGTTTGCTCATGGGAAGTACCGGCCGCGGGAAAGCCCGCCATCACATGAACGTTGCCACAATTGAGCGCGCTCGCGTACTCGAACGCGAGGTGCACGCCATCGCGAAACTCAGCTTGCCGGTCGCGTTGAACGGTCAAGCCCCAATCGCCCGCTGCAGCATTTCCCGGCGCTGTGTTGAGGCCGATCAGCACTAAATCGTTAGCCGACAACTCGGCCTGAATGTCAGAGGCTTTCCATTCATACGGAAACCAAAACTCGACAGCCTTGAAGCCGTGCGCGGCCGCTAATTTGAAGCGCTCTAAAAAAGGCACTTCGGTGAACAGGATGGAGAGGTTGGCGGAGAATTTCATAGTGTTCGAAGTTTACTTCTGCTGGATGATAGTTTCGCCTCTTGTGCCGTTCATGGTGAGCTTGTCGAACCATGAGCGGCAAAAGAAGAACCCCGTCATCAAATCAATGCGACCGAGCACCTACAGCAATACGTTACGCTTCTCCAAAATTTCACCCTGAGCCCACCGTGCCCCACCCATTCCGCCCACTCGCTCCCGCCCTGCTCGCACTTTTTGCAATCACATCAAACGCGGCAATCGTAAAAATCAACGGCGCGAGTTTTGATGCACCCGAAACATGCCAAGCCGCCGCTGACGCCATCGTTTGCACCATCGATGGCCAGCAACTCGAACTCTCTGTACATCGGCAACCCTTCGCCGCTGGCAGCGACGCGGCGGATTCGTTAGTCAAGCGCGGCGCAGCGATGCAAGAGCTACACGCGGGGGTGGTCGCGAGCTTGATGAAAGGCACCTCGAGCCTGTACAGCACCGCATTCGACACCTACGGAAAAAACAGTGCGTTGGGCACAGTGATGGCCGGCCGCGGCGAAGTCAGCGCACCCTCGGCGCGCGTGGCAACGCTCTATTCCAACGGCGAGCTGTGGCAAATTCTTGAGGTCGTCGCCAAGCGAACGCCGACCATTGAAGCCCTCAGCGAAGCGCTTGCCAAGTCCCTGACCTTGCCGCCCGCAACGGTCGCTCCCGCATCGCCACCAGCGGTCGTAGCGTCTACCGCGCCGCCGGCAAGTCCAATCGCCAACTCGCCAAAGCCCGTGCCAGCGCCAGCGCCTGTAGCCGTCGCCGCTCCGTCTACCCAACCGACGGAAGCAGCCCCAGTCGAGCCGATCCAAACGTTTCAAAACGCCATGCTCTCGTTTCAGTACCTCAGCGATATGGCACTCACCACCGAAGGCGACGGCAAACAGTCAACCTTAATCACACTCAAACACAAAACGAGAATCGGCCGCCCCGGCTTAGTCATCGCGCTACGCGAAACAAAAGATTCAACCGACACGGCAGAGGCTGCAATAAGCGCCCAAAGAGCCGCTGCCCTAGCCAGCATGGGCAGCCCCAGAGTGCTGGCGATCAACAAATTGGGCGCCCTCGACGGCACCGGCTTCGCCGCAATAGGCACGCCATCCGCCCGACGCGGCGGCTCCGGCATCGAATCGTTCGAATCCAACTTCGCCACCGTCATCAACGGCAAACTGCTGACCGTCACCCTCACGTCCGAGCAGAAGTACTCCGAGGATATGGAGTTCGTGTGGTCGTTGTTGGCTAGGAGTTTGGTGGTGAAGTAGGGGCCCGCAAACATGCGGCACTAGCGTTCTCTCAGATTGTGTCCACGGCGCGTTAATCAATACTGACCGCTTTACTCCTCAATGCGTTACGAGAGTTCAATCCTCAGCCCTTCGATTCGTCTTTGATTCCTAGTTTCGTCGCCACCACCAAAACACTAAGCCCAGCACGAGCCCTATGATCGCATAGCGAAACGCATACGAAAGTTCGAGTTTGCTTGGTTCGGGCACGCCCGACCACACTTCGACGCGAACGCCCTCGAAGCGAATGTTCTTGGCGTCGACGAGTTCAAGCGCGACGCCGACTTTGCGACTTTCTTTGAAACTCGTGGGCGAGGCACCGGTCACTTCGACACGCTCGCCCGCTTTCGCGCCGACCTTGGCGATGCCCGGCAACACGTTCAAGCGGCGCACGCCGTCTTCGAGAACCCAACCCACGTTCCATAGGGTGCTGGCGTCACCGTCGGCCGTCGCGGTTCCCCTCACGGTCACCACGATGGTGTGCGGGTTTGCCGTCGCGCTCGCCACGAACTCCGGACCGGCCCAGCTCTCTGAATCGGCAAGCAGCGTCGACACAATGACCGATTCGCCCTTCATCGGTGCGCTCGGTTTGAACGCCTGAAACTTGGCAATCGTCGTGGCGGGGATGTCGTATAACGCGATGCGTGTCTGGCCAAATTTCTTGTCATCAGCCGCACTGGATGCGGTCGCCAGCAACAGCGTCAACATGCCAACAGTCGCCACCCCCATTCGTTTCCACATCGCGCGCATTGAGTACTCACTTTAGAAATTCGTGCCTTGTGCTCAAGCGCACACTAGTGTTGTGTCACGCCTGCAACAAAGGTGCAGCAAAGAGGCGCAACAATGGGCTCAGATTAGTTTCTGAGCAACTCACTAGCTTTCCTCGAGAGAAATCGTCACACCTAATTCACGGCTCAGCATACAACGGCCTCTAGCCTTCACCTGACGCCGCTGCTCCATTATCTTCTCAGTTTCGCCGGAAAAACGGCTATTACCTAGCAGTTAAATCGGCTGCAACGCCATCCGAAAGTCGTTGATCGAATGGCGATTCAGTTGCGATCATAAGAGCGCGCGGTGGTGTTTGCTTCGCGTGGGTTCATCGCTGCCCAGCACGTCATGCCTGGACCTCAATTAACCCGACCTTTTTTCGCGCCTGTCATGCGGGCTCGCGTTTCAGGGTCATGGTTAGTGTTTTACCGAAATCTGTGGGCGGACGCGTTTAACTGAGCACGCATCACGACGATTGATTGACACGGACCGTACCCCCACTAACGCGTCAACAGCGCCACGTATCGCTCATAACTGAAGCTGCGATTTTTTCGCTGGCCACTGGTTTCGGCGACGATGCCCAGCGCTACGAGCTGGGCCACAGCGGCGTTGGCCGTGGGAAACGACGTGTCGAGCAGTGCCCGCACTTGCTCTACGTTAAACCGAGGCATGGTGGGCAATAACTCAAACAATCGGTACGCCACAGCGCCGGATTTACTTGACGCCAGCAAATTTCGGCGGTCCGTCGCGATGAGCGTTGCAATATCAATCACCGAGCGCTCAGCGGTTTCAGCGGAAACAGTGATGCCTTCAAGAAAGAAGCTTACCCATGATTCCCAATCGCCTTGGGTTCGAATACCGTCGAGCAATCGGTAGTACTCGAATTGATGTTGCTTCAAATAGCCGCTCAAAAATAGCAGCGGCTCGGGCAGTACACCCCACGATTCCAGCAGCGCTGAGATGAGCAATCGTCCGATCCGGCCGTTGCCATCAAGAAAAGGGTGAATGGTTTCGAATTGCGCATGAACCAGCGCGATGTTGACGAGCCGGGGCAGCGGATGCGCAGGCGCGTGGATGAAAGATTCAAGCGCGCCGAGTAAGGCCGCAATTTCGTGAGCGGGTGGGGGCACGAATACAGCGTTGCCCGGGCGGGTGCCGCCAATCCAATTCTGTGATTGCCGAAGCTCACCCGGCTGTTTTGTTGCGCCGCGAACGCCGTCGAGCAGCGCACGGTGCGCATCGCACAGCAGACGGGTGCAAATCGGCAAGCCCTTTGGGGCGGCGAGTTGAGCGCGAACCAGCCGAAACGCGCGCAGGTAGTTAGTCACCTCTTCAACGTCGTCTCGGTTCGACACTACGAATCCGGCCTCGTCATCAAAAAGATCAATGAGCGTGGCTTGCGTGCCCTCAATTTGCGACGTCAGCAGCGCCTCCTTGCGAATCGCGCCGTATAGCAACCACTCGACCGACGGCACCAGCCCCGCCACGCCCGCAAGCCGAGCAATAGCGTGCTCTGCTGAGCGATTTTGCTGTTCATAGGCAGCCGGGGGCAGCGCCGGCTTAGCCGGTGGCAGGGCAGCCGGCACAAAGGCTCTCACTGGCTCGCCGACAACCGTCGTTTGCTGATAGTGCCCAGTAGTTCGTTTCATTACCGTATTTTTTAATTTAATTTTTCATTTTAACGAAAATTTAAATTAAAATGGACTAATTAACGTTTTTTTGCTGTCAGACCAGACTTTTTTCTTCGTGCAAGGCGTGCGCCAGGCTTATCGCGCGGTGGAATAGACCAGAACTGCGGGTAGCGACGCTTTTGCCAAAACAGAGAGCCCCGTTCGGGGCGAGTTGCTTTTTGCTGGTGGCCCGGCGGGAATCGAACCCGCGTCCGAAAGCCATTTGTGGTCAGGACTCCATGCGACCCCACCGCTCTCTCAGATGGCGTCTACGGCGCCTAAATCAAAACCTGAGCCCTTTATCCTCTTTGATGTTCGCTTTGATCAGCGGGCAAGTTGCAAACGAAATCGTAGTACGGTTAAGCGACACGTAACGTATCGAAGTCTCACTTGCAAACGGAAAGAGTTGGACTGCACGCCAACGGATCGCCAACGAACGAGCTCTGCGGTTGGGATCTGATTTGGGCCGAATTCGGCTCATACTCGATCAACTCCGTCATACCACTTTCAAAGCCAGCGCCACACTCCTGATCGGGATAAAAGGCTTGAGCCACTTTCGTTGGTTCTAATCTCAGATACCGCATCGGACGTGGGGTCATTTTCAACGGATCCAAAAAGACAACCGGGCAGCGATCCCAACCTCCATCCACCCGCTTTACGATACGGTTGACGACGAGAGCTATCGGTCTATCCGTCTCATTTGCGAACGCGTATCTCGGCCCCGCACGATAGATTTTGAGCCCCGCAGTTATACCCCCGTCAAACTCAGTCAGCTCCACTCGCTTTGCCGGTCCGTACTGCGCCGCAGCCACTGCGTTCAATTCAGCAAGCGCAGTTTCGTTGTCTTTTAGATGGGCCTGCATCTCAGGGCTCAACACAGGCTTTTGCGGCGTCGGCCCTCGCGCAACGATTTCTCTTGCTTCCTCGCGTAGTTTTGTATTCGCGGAACTAAAGTAGTCAATCACCGAACTGGCCAGCACGCCAAGCAAAGCCACGCCCAAGATAAATGCGCGCCCAACGTTTGAGAGCCGTGACCCGACATATTCGAGGATGTGTTTGACGCCCCCCCAAATTGCGAGGAAAGCGACGAAACCGCCCACCAAAATAAAAACGCCGCCTGCAAAACCGCTCGCGCCCGAACCCTTAAACAGCAATCCCGCCGTCATCCATGCTACGACCGCCGCCACGATCCAACAAAACGCGGTGTACACGAACTTGATAATGAATGAGATGAAGCCATCCCCATGCGACGCCTCGCCAACGATCGAAGTGCTTTCGCCGGACGGCGTTTCGCGTGCGCGCGGAAAAAACAGAACTGCAATTGCGAGCACGGCTAGCAACCAAGTTCCAGCGCGCGCGAGGCTGTGAATGTTGTCCAAACCGGCCTTTCGTTCCTCAGGCTTCAAAAGGCTACGTCCCGCGATATCCAAGCCCCAGACGCGATTTGTAGCGTCGTGCTGAACCGTGACCTTCTCGCGCGTTACTTGCGCCATCGGTAGAGCTTGCAACAAAACATCAATGCCCGGCAGCGTGAAAGTTTGGTTGGCGTTCTGTAGCCTCAGCTCAATGGTATTCACCAAGCGGGAAGGCGTTCCCCTTCTTGGCGTCAGAGTAAATTCATAGACCACATCAGAGCGCACATTAAAACGCTCTACGGCTCCAGTGATCGAAAACAACGGAGGCATCGGCGCGCCCGAGACGGACGCAATCGTGTTGACAACACCCGCCAGTACAAGCAAAAAAAGGCAAATCGAGACTTTAGCGGCGAGAGATATTCGAAACATCGTCTCTATTTTGCCCGGTCAGCTAGCAGATTGAGCAATGCCGGATCGTTGAATGAATTCGATTTAGATCCCAGTCGCTCGTTGGGCACGAACTCGAACGGCCCTGCCACGGGGCGGTCTCCAAGAGCGCCGGGAATGTGGGTTCATCGGTTGAATTTGACGGTGGTGTCTGGAGACGTTGTCGTAACCCAGCGCTCAACAGCTTACCAAGCTAAGGCCAATGAAAATATCGCATTTCATTAATTTATTGTGCTTTTCAGAAAATAACAAAATTGACTTGTAGCTCCTATTTCATTGGGAATTTATTGAAAATGTTGTGTTTGCTAGCGTTGATATCGAACGGATTCACGAAGCGTGGCACCCGATTCAATGTAGGGTTGAAAGGCCTGCTCCCATCACCCCTGAAAATATCCAAGTGCAGTTTTGTGACGGTTGTACTGATCGCACACAGGCGATACGTTCGGAGTCCGAAAACAAAAAGCCCCTTTCGGGGCTAGTTGTTTTTTGCTGGTGGACCCGGCGGGAATCGAACCCGCGTCCGAAAGCCATTTGTGGTCAGGACTACATGCTTATCTCTCTGATTTGATCTTGCCGACGACACGAGCGTGAGCCCCCTTGCCGCCAACCAGTCCACTTGATTTCGGGCGCACGTCGCAGACATCCGCGCGCCCTACCCGTGGGAAGATGATGTTGCTGCTCTACCAGTTGCCCGGCTCGGCGCAGAGTCCACGTCCCCTGCTGCAACACTCGAACCTAGTTTTTAATTAGGCTGCGAGACGGCTTTCGCCGTAGAAGCTATCGTTTGCAATTAAATTGCTTTGGCAGGATTAACGAGGTGTACCGCCTCGACATGCCCCAAGCGCACATCAGAACTCCCGTCGAAACCAGGTCGGGCCCGGTAATCGTTAGTCTTTCGACCCGTGAGCGCTCAATCGCGTTCAAGTACCCGCTATGTTACGCCGATTGACCGCGATTCAAGGGCTGCTGAGCGATCGCGCGGTGTCAAAACGCCCCAAAAAACTCGCCAACTCATTGATTTCACGCTATACTTATCGGCTTTCCCTGATCTTTTCAACCTTTGCGTGATCGCGGTCCAATTGACGTGGCGGCGCGCAAGACCCTTCGGCCGCACAGGGGCGCGCTTGAAGTAACACGGTGGCTAACGCAATGTTGAGTCGCCAGAGGAGTTCGAGTCATGGCTCGCGTATGTCAAGTTACCGGCAAAAAGCCGATGGTGGGAAACAATGTTTCTCACGCCAACAACAAAACCAAGCGTCGTTTTTTGCCTAATCTGCAAAGCCGCCGTTTCTGGGTTGAGAGCGAAAACCGTTTCGTTCGTATCCGTCTCACCACCTCAGGCATTCGTTTGATCGACAAAAAAGGCATTGATGCCGTTTTGGCCGATATGCGCGCTGCTGGCACCATTTAATTTGAGGAAGACGAATCATGCGTGAAAAAATCAAACTCGAATCGACCGCCGGTACCGGCCATTTCTACACCACGACCAAGAACAAAAAAACGATGACTGAAAAGCTCGTGATGAAGAAGTTCGACCCCGTGGTCCGCAAACACGTTGATTACAAAGAGACGAAGCTCAAGTAATCGCGTAGTCGCATACACAAAAAAGCCCGCTTGATTTTCAGCGGGCTTTTTTTACATCTCAAGGGCGGATTCAAGTACCAATTCCGTTCGTTTAAACACCGTTTGCGCCCTGAGCTTGTCGAAGGGTTGGTGGCGCACCGCCAAGGCAACGACCGGCTCAGACCGAACGGATGGTGCTTTATTTAGTTAAACGAAGAGTACTGATTCAAGTGCTCACGTATCCGCGTCACTGCCGCAGACTCGCTCAAGCCTGCGGTGTGAATGATCAGCTCATCAGGAGCCTCCCAACGGGTGGAGTAGCGAGCGTACTCCGCACGTAGCCGCTCAATTGGAAACTTCGAGTCGGGTTTGCGCAGGACCGCCTCTTCAAAGGATAGCTCGATCCAAGCGTATGCCACCCTAACATCGTCTAGCTCAAAACCCGCCCAGCGCACTACGGCGGCAACATGGGCTTTTTCGACAAAACTCTCCTCAACGATGACCCGTTTTCCGTCGCGTAGGTAGGTTTTGGCAAGCTTACCCATGGCGGGAAAATCCACGTTGGGGTTGCACATCCATGCCGAGCCATACTTTTGACGCTTGTAGGCATCCATTTCCAAATACGCAAATGAACCGTCGGCAGCCAGCAGCCGACTCAACACAGATTTCCCGGCGCGCGTGCACCCGCGCATAAGAACTAGTTGTTTCACGATACCCCTCCCATGATTGAGCATAATACCAACTGGACAATTCTTTAAGGATCGGATTGAACGCTACAGACTGGCGCAGACGTGCACTGATTGCCGGGTTAGCCGCAGCACCCTTCGTGTCACGCGCGCAGCCGGTTTCAAGGCGATCCATTCGCGTGATTGCCCTTGAAGCTGGCTCCCAATCCGATACCGTCGCCAGAATATTTCTTCCAGCGATCGAGGCGCACCTCGGGCGAGATCTCTTCGTGGAAAATCACGGCGGCGCAGGAGGGCGGATCGCAGCGCGCATGGTTGCGCACGCGAGCGATGGACACACCGTTGGCGTGGGCGGAGCAAACAACTTGGTTATGGCGACATTGCTCGGACAGGACACTGGCTACGACACGGCGCGCGACTTCACCTACATTGCCGCGCTAGCACGCGTCCCATTCGCGATCGCTGTTCGGAGCGACCTGCCGGTGCGGACTATTGCCGACGCGGTCGCTTTGGCGAAACGATCTGAGCGTGAGCTCACTTACGGCTCGGCTGGGGTGGGAGGATCGTCTCACTTGGCTATGGCCGCGATTGCGCACCTACAGTCGATTTCGCTGCTGCATGTTCCATTTCGAGGCTCAAATCTTGCCACCAATGACGTTGTAGCGGGTCGAATCGACTTTGTTGCCACTGATCTAGCGCGATTACTTCCGTTCGCGAGCGCTGGAAAAGTGCGAATCATCGCTGTTACAGGCCGCGCCCGCGATCCCCGTGTGGCCGACATTGCGACGCTTTCCGAGCAGGGGCTTGCGGGTCTCTACCTTGATCCTTGGTATGGCTTGTATGGTCCGCGCACAATCGGCGAAGCGCTGCGGGGTGAGTTGACACGGGCCGTCACCCGCGCCAGCTCGGATGGCGGTGTTCGACAGCGCGCAAGTTCCGCTGGCATGATATTGCTGCCACCGACAAGTGAATTGTTCGAATCGCTTATTTCATCCGATATGCGCCGTTTCGCGCCACTTATTGGTGCGATTCGCGCGAATCAGCGCGACTAGTCGCCCGGCGTTTATGAAATTCCACTCAACGACGAGTCAGCCCGCAATCGACGATCACTGCGATTTGCGTTTGACGCGCCCGCCAACCGCGCTGGCGCGCTCAATCGCCCCGGATCGCGGCATGCTCAATGCTTACCTTGACCGCATTTGCGCCTCGGCGCAATACAGCAACTTCGGTCCGATTCACGAAGAGTTTGCCCGCTCCGTTTGCAACACACTTACCGCGGATCACGCGTTGCTCTTTACAAACGCGACCTTAGCACTAACAACAGTCATGCGCGCGGCGCGCATTGGCGGCGAGGTAATTACCACGCCCTTCAGCTTCGCTGCCAGTGCCCATGCAATTTCATGGGCCGACGCGAAACCGGTATTCGTTGACATCGATGAACGTACCCTTACCCTCGACCCGCGCGCCGTTGAGGCGGCCATTACGGAGCGAACACAGGCGATTCTGGCCGTGCACGTGTATGGAACTATCTGCGATGTCAAAGCGCTCCAAGCCGTTGCCAAGAAGCATGGACTTTTTCTTATTTTTGACGCCGCGCACGCTTGGGACGTAAGACTCGACGGGGTGCCAGTGCATCGCTTCGGGGACGCCACGATCTACTCACTTCACGCGAGCAAGCTAATGCACAGCGGCGAGGGCGGCGTGCTCGTGTGCAACGACACAACGATCGCTTCCTTAGCACGAAGGCTCCAGAATTTTGGCATCGAATCCGACGGCTCGATAAACGTGCCAGGCAGCAACGGCAAACTCAGCGAACTACATGCAGCACTTGGGCTATCGGTCCTGCCCAAGGTCGATGCTGAAAAAGCAAAACGACGGCTACTACGCGAGACCTACGTTGAGCGATTGCGCGAATTCGATTGGCTGCAACCCATTGCGCCAACGGAAAGAGCCACCGAGAGCCTTCAGTACTTCGCTCTACAAGTGCTCTCGGAGCAAACCGAACCGGCTAATAATCGGCGCGATCGTCTATGTGCTGCGCTGGCGGAGGTGAACGTGCAATCACGCAAATACTTCTATCCGCTTTGTAGCGATTTTCCACACTACCAATCCACGACAACCGATAGCAAGCGCGATCTTGCGGTCGCGCAACGAGCCGCCCAACAAGCGCTTTGCCTGCCGTTTCACAGCGGTGTCGAAACCCATGCTATTGATCAAATAGTAGCAAGCGCCCGCAGATTGAATTGACTCCACATATCCGATGAAACATCAAAAAATCCTGCTTCTTTCCGGCGGAAGCCAAGTCGCTCAATTCATTTTGCAAGCACTTGCAGGGCGGCGTGAAAATTTGAGTGTGCTGGCCACCAACAGCATCGCAGATGACCCAGGTCTATGGCAGTTTGATTCTGTCCACCTTGTTCCGCAAACGCTGAAAGACCCAGTTGGCTACGAGACGAAGCTGGCCGAGCTTTTCGAGCGAGAAGTGATTGATCTTGCGATTCCGTGCCGGGATGACGATATCGTGGGGCTAGCGCGTTTTGTCGAGAAATTCCCGCAATACGCGTCCCGCGCGATATGCGGCCCGAGCTCGCTTGCAATCATGATGTCCGACAAACTCGAGAGTTATCGCTTCGCAAATTCAGTCGGACTGCCATTCGCTGAGTCGTTCGATCCCAACGGTCACGAAAGCGCCGGCGATTTTGCCGCACGCGTGGGCTATCCTTTGATCGCCAAACCGCGTGACGGATTTAGCTCAAAAGGTGTGATGTTTGTCGACAATCAGAATCAGCTCGAGCGCGCCCTTTCACGCCCCAACTACGTGTTGGAAGAATATCTCGGCGATCCCCGCGCCTACGCAGACATGAAACGCTCGATGCTGGATGACGGTATCCCGCTCTACCTTTCAATGCACGGCATCAAACACTCTATCGAACTGATGTTTGATGGCAATTCACGCCCCGCGTCCGATGTATTCGCCACGTACAACCGCCCTGCCTTCCGCGCGCGGTTCGTCACTCCGAATAGAGAAGCCGCGACGATTGCTTTGGGCGAGCGTTGCTACAGGGTGTTCAGTGCGCACGGTTGGCGCGGGCCACTGAACGTTCAATGCCAGCTCGATCGCAACGGCGTCGTAAAAATTCATGAGTTCAACGGACGCTATGGCGCCCTTGCGGCGGAGCGCTGGATGCTCGGATTCGATGAAGTCGCGCTCGGCTTGAAGCTCTTTGCGGGCATTGAATTGCCCCCGACGCGCTGGGAAACTGACCCCGCTAATCATGTGTCCGCCCAACTTTCCTCGCGTGGCGCGCATCCGCGGGATGTGGCGCAGCTCGCTCAGAGCGGAGCGTGGGCGCATCCTTGAAAGCACCGCAAAGCATGGTGGGCAAGACGCTCGTCATCACGCTTCGCGACTCGCATTTAAATGCCGCGCTCCACGAAGATCAATTCGTGCGCACGACGCTCTACGACGGCTCGCCATTTGATCCACCGCTGCCATCGGCATTTCAAAGCAGGTCTATCACCGCGATCAAAATCGAGCTTGATCAGCTATCCAACACTGGCGCACAACTCGCAACGCTGCGATTGGCGGGCTCATTGCTCGATTTGTATCCTAGCGCCGATTGCCAAATTCAAATAAGCGGCTCAATCGGAATTGAGCTGCAGCATTGCATTCGCTTTGTCGGGCTGGACTACCGTGCGATTGACAATGCCATAGTGCTGACGCGTCCCCGCTGCGAAGCGTCACAAAAGGGGCTCGTATCGGTTTTGATCGCCGCACACAACCCTCGATACCTAATTGAAGCGCTTCAAAGCGTGGAGCGACAATCGTATCGAGCAATAGAAGTGATCGTTTGCGACGACTGCCCCACGGACGAGGTGGAAAAATTAGTCCTTGCCCACGCGAGAGCCGGCACCCTACCGCTGCGCTATTTTCGCAACGCTACGAAACTTGGTGTCCGACGTAATTACGAACGCTGCTTTGAAAATGCAACGGGCGAATTTGCAAAGTTTCTCAACGACGACGATCGACTGGAGCCAACGTGCATCGAAAAAATGGTTGCGGCGCTCAATGCGTATCCGACGGCACAACTCGTCAGCGCGCACCGCCGCCGCATCGATGAACGCGGTCACCCTATTCGTGACCAACCCGCTACGACGCCTATTGTTGGCCGTGACACGTATATCGAGGGCACTAGTCTCATCAACGCACTGCTGCTGCTCGGACTCAATTTTGTCGGCGAACCAAGCAGTGCGATGTTTCGCGTTGCGAGCGGTCGTGTGGGGATTGAGCCGCTGATTCACTTCCTTGATTCGATGGCTCGCGGTGTGGCTGACATGGTGCTTTGGTGCAAACTTGCGCTACGCGGAGACTGCATTTGTTTGGCCGAGCGGCTCACCGAGTTTCGCATTCACGCAGAGCAGCGGACTCAGGCAACCGGCGTAAGCACACTCGCATTGACTGCCATCCCAGAACTGCGCGAACATTGGAGTAGGCTCGGATTCATTGAACATTTTCCGCCCAATGTGCTACGAACAATCGATCTCGCCACACTCGATTTCAAGTTGCCAACCAATGCCCGCTCGGTGACTGAAAGCTGGGGTGCCAGAGCGTTGCCGCTCTTCGCTCCAACCGACCAAAGCGAATCTGAATTGATTGCCAACTGGAAAGCCAAACGGCACCCGTACTTTGAATCACAAACGAAGACCGTTTGATTGATCGGTATCAGTTGCGAAAATAGCGCGTGAGAACCCGACACGGGTCGTTTGGGACTTGCATGCGTTCATTTAGTGTGGCTCGGTACTTTTGAGGCAACGGCCAAGTGCGATGCTAACCGCCACTTAAGCGACGAGTCGTAGCGTTAAAACATACTCACTGCACGGCGGTTAGGCTCGAGTTTTTAGGTTTTGCCTTTGCGGACGTGGGTATCTGAACGCGCGCTGAGACCGAGCGCTGCGTGACCGCGGCCACAGCCCCTTTCATCGAATCGCGCATCGTCAAGATCGCCAATTCAACGGCTTCGGTTTCAGTTTTTGCATCGAGCATGCGCTGCAGCTGCTTGAGCGCCGCATTGGCTTCGGGTTTCAAGCGAAACGTCTTGCGAGCGCCGCCGCGTTCGACCAAGGCTTTGAGCGAGGCTTCGACCCGCTCGGTTGCGGTGGTGCCAATGGGGAAAACGCGCTGTCTGGACATGCCTGAATTGTAGGCGACTACGCGCTAGTTTCGCGCTGCGCGACGGACTAAATCGCCTTATAAAAAATCGTGGTCGAACAGAGTCCGCCGTGGGGGAGTAGCGCGTAATCGGGAATGGTGCCCGATACCGTCCAGCCCAGCCGTTTGTAGAGCCGCTCAGCGGTAGCGCCGGTTTCGGTGTCTAACGTGAGCACGGATTTTCCCGCCGCTTTTGCAACCGTTTCGATTTCGCGAACCAGCGCCTCGGCAATGCCCTGCCGTCGCGCGCGCGGATGCACCATGAGCTTTGCCACATCCGCACGATGCGGTTGATTCTCGGGCTGGCTCAACACCACTTGCACGGTGCCAACGATTCGATCAGCGTCATCAACGGCCACCAGCAACGCACGCTCACCGCGCGCCACGCCCGCCGATATGCCGCGCCAAAACGACTCCGCCAAGTCCGTCGAAACGGGATGCATGAAGCTGATGGAGCCGCCCCCTGCGACCGCTTCGATGAGCGTTTCAGAGAGCTCGTCTAACTGCGATTCGGAAATCGGTTCTGTGATTTGTTGGATTGTGAAGCTCATGGCTAAAAACTACCCGTCGACCGGCGTGCTGGGTGTGTCCAGCAGCAATTGATAAAACGCCAAATCCAACCAGCGCCCAAACTTAAACGCTGCGTGTCGGATGGTGCCCGAATGCGTGAAACCCAGCTTTTCGTGCAGCGCAATGCTCGTCGTATTCGCGGCGTCAATGCCGCCAATAAGGGCGTGGAGTTCGGCGGCGCGGGCGCGCTCGATCAGCGCTTTCATCAGCACCACGCTGACACCTTGACCACGATGGTTTGCATGCACGTACACCGAATGCTCAACACTGTATTTGTTCGCCGGAAAAGCTCGAAATGTGCCGTAGCTCGCGAACCCCATCAACTCGCCCGCACCGTTCACGGCGCCGATCACCGGAAAACGATTCGTCGCCTTTGTAGCGAACCAAGCTTGCATCGTCTCCATGGTGCGCGGTTTGTATTCGTAGAGCGCTGTGGAATTCAAGATCGCATCGTTGAAGATTTCAAGGATGGCGTGGGCGTGGAGTTCAAAAGTGCAGTTGACTAGGTTCATTGGCTTTCTCTCGGCTCAACGCTGTGACGCAGTGTGTTCGGAGTTAGCGAGCGCTTGGTTAAAACGCACGGCCACCGACGGCACCTTCTGCATTGAAGGGTCAGCAACGCAAACCTTTACTGGTGTCGACGCTCCAGTCGAATATGGATTTGCAACAGTGCATCCGACAGTGGATTGAGCCGAGGGAAGTTTCACTTTCCCTCGGGTCACTCGGCTAGCAAAAGCATCGACGTGACCTCCCCGCGGTGTCCGGACGAGGCGCTTAGAAGCCGACTGCCGCCGATCGAACATCAAGGCAATCGTAGACATGTCAATTGATTTGCAAAGTACTCGACCATTTCTCACCAGCCAACTTTTTACGCGAACACCGCCAAGATAGCGCGGCGCGTCATGGTCGTCGCGCTTTAGCGCGCGTTTCGAGCAACTTGCCAGTCTCGTTGCCTTCCACACGCCCGTCCTCAAAGGTTCGAATGTAGTCGTAGAAATCCGACTCTCGCACGCGAACCTCCTGACCAACCTGCAGGGTGGGTATCTCCCTTGGCTCGTTCAAGAGCAAACCGCGAATTTCGCCGTCTTTGTTCCACGAAGCGATTTGGACCCACATGTACTCGACTCCACTTCGATCGGTTTTGAACGCAGCCTTAACGGCGAGCCGCTCTCGCGGCGCGAGACCCGCAACGAAATCCGCCCGCAATCTCGGAATCTTGTCCCGGGCTCTCCGACTCGCAGCCAATAGCTCGTCGTCACCAGACCTCGCCAAGCGCACATCCGAATCGCTCGCGCCGAACGCTCGACGTAAGAAAGCAGAGCGTTTCGCATGGCGGTCAGAGCCCTGCTCTAGATCAAACCCTATGTTTAACAATCGGTTTTCAGCGTCTCCCTCGTGCGGCAGGCCCTCACGCAGGCAGACTCGCACGTCACCCGGCATTGCCCTAGGCGACTTACTTAGAAGACTCTTCTTCCACTGCGTCGGTTTCATCGCTTGGACTGAAAAAACCGACGTTCCTCTGTTGACTGAGAGGGGAGCCTCAACGATCCGTTGCGCGATCGCGTTAACCAACTGTCCGACCGGCTCGGTCTGATCGCTTCCCAGCTCAGGAACAGCCAGCTCGGGCAATCCAAACTTGCTCATGCCCAACGTGACCGCTCGCAGATAGTCTTTGTCCCGGTAGACGTGAATAGTGATGTGTTTGTCAACGGATAGAAGATCGGGTGGTTCGCCCGTTCTAACGTCTGCCCACGACTTCCCCGAGAAGACTTCGCGAGTGCCACGATCAAAAATAAAAGCTTCCGTTTCGTTGGCGAGGGAGGAAACGACTGAGTTGGCGACTACGAATTCACTCATTCCGTTCTGCGTGGGCAGGGCGAACGAAATAGATAAAGCGGATTTTGATCCGACCACTTTCACTTTGTCGGACTCGCTGAGCCCCCTCGCCTTGAAACTCAAGTACTCTGCGGTGGGCACAAAGAATTTTGATGAATCGCGCTCTAAGGCTGCCACGATGGTAGATTTGGAGCCGTCAGCCCCTACGCGGTTTGACGCGAATGAGCCAACCAAAACACGCATACCCACCCGCTTCGCGAACCGTTGTAGCGCATCAATAGGTTCGGGAGTGGACGCACGCGAATGGAAGAGCAAAACTACGTCCAACGACGGCGTTTTGGCTGTTATGAGTTCGGGAACGGCTGAACTGGAGGAGCAAGAAACTTCCGCTGCGGCTGAGCCGACCGTCACCGAAACCACTACAAATAACATCAACGCGCGCAACCGCCGAAATAGTAAGTCCACTTGGTCTCCGGCCATCCTCTGAATTGCGAAGATCGTAGCAGGTGACGAGTCAAAAGCGAAATGCAAAAAAAAGCCCGCAAAAGCGGGCTTCTTGGTGACGCGCAAGTGCTTAAGCAAACCTTGCCAAGCGCATCGAAAACGCCTGAAGCGGCGCGATGTTGGAGCTCTCGGCGTTGGTGCGCCATTGCTTCCAGCGGGCGATCAATTGCTCTTTGGATTCCGTGGAGCGTGCCCAAATCGCGGTGAGTTCTTGGCGCATTTGGTAGAGCTTTTTTAGCGCTTCGCTGTGAGCGAATAGCGTTGCCAAGCGAGCGCGTTGTGCGTCGGCGAGCGTGCTGGCATCGGCGCGGAAATCGGCGAGCGTTTGGCGCAGATCGGGCAGGTGAATCTCACCACGTTCGGCGCGGGCTTTGAGCTTTGCGAACTCGTCGCGAGCGGTGAGCTTTACGACCTTGGCGTAATCCTGCATCACGCGGTAGCGGTGCGTGATGATGGCTTCTAAGGTGTCGTGCGTTTCGCCCTCGGTGGGGCGGAGCTTCAACGCAGGCGCAACTTTGCGAACGGACGCCAGGCCCAGCGCCGACAAAATTTGGATGTACATCCAACCAATGTCGAATTCGTACCAACGCACGGAAAACTTTGCCGAGGCGCCATACGCGTGGTGGTTGTTATGTAGCTCTTCGCCGCCAATCAAAATGCCGATGGGCACGATGTTGGTTGATGCATCTTCGGTGTGATGATTTCGGTAGCCGAGGTGATGACCGGTGCCATTGATGATGCCAGCAGCGGTGATCGGAATCCAGATCAGCTGGATGCACCACATCGACAGACCAATGACGCCAAACACGCCCAAGAAAATGAACAGCGAGAGCGCCATGCCCTGCCACGAATACTTGGTGTAGAGGTTGCGCTCAATCCAATCGTCGGGCGTGCCGTGGCCGTAGCGCTCTAACGTGTCGAGGTTTTTGGCCTCTTTGCGGTACATATCCACGCCGAATCGCAGCACGCCGAAATGACCGTAATGCACAGGGCTGTGCGGGTCTTCGACGGTGTCGCACTTGGCGTGGTGTTTACGATGGATCGCCACCCATTCTTTGGTGACCATGCCGGTCGACAACCAGAGCCACGCTCGGAAAAAATGCGACACGATCGGATGCAAATCAACGCCGCGATGGGCTTGCGCGCGATGCAGAAAAATGGTGACGGATGCGATGGTCACATGGCACAGCGCGAGCACGGCAAGGATGTAACCCCACCACGGTAAATCAACGGCGCCAGCGGCCAGCGAAACGAGAGAATCTAACAAGAGAACTGCTCCTGGGGTTTCAAGAAAAAACGATGCGGCGAGAGCGCCGAACCGAAGCATTAGATCAACTAAACCACCGGAGTTTCCGCTGGGATTCACAAAATCGAACGCACCGCTAATTTTATGCTCGCAGCGTGCCGTCGTGCTGGCAATCCGTGTGCGATTGCTCGGCGTCACAGTTTGGAGATTGGTCGTGCTTGAGTGCCTTCAAAACCTTGATTTACATAGGTTTTTATCGAATTTTTGGCGGCGACGAACCCAATTGGTGCGAACGAAACCAACAATTTCTCTCAACGCCTTACAAACTGTGGCCTAAAAGAGAATTTGATGACTCATTGAAAATAACATGTTGGGTCACCAAAGCCTTATTTCAATAGGCATACGCAGGAATAGCTGCAAATTTCCGTATCGTTCCGCGGTAAACGGAAGGCAACAGTGCCGCCGAGGTTAGTTACGGTCAGCTTTTTTTGTATCCGTCGTGAGAAAACCGCGCTGCGCTGGCGCACATTGAATGGCCACATCGTCCTGACCAATAAGGCGTCGTGCCACCCATTTGCGATGCCCGATCAACGAAAGGCGCTCGCTCATGGCAATCAATGGCAACACCCTTGGCATCGCGCTTTCCGGCGGCGGATTTCGCGCGACGCTGTTCGGACTCGGGAGCCTGTGGCGACTGAGCGACGCGGGATTACTGGGCAAGCTCGATCGTGTGACGAGCGTGTCCGGCGGCTCGATACTTGCCGGGGTGCTCGCGCATCGCTGGCAGTCATTGCAATTTGTTGACGGCCGAGCGAGCAATTTCCAAGCGGCCATCGCCGCGCCCCTACAAAAATTTTGCAGCGAAACGGCCGACATTGAAGCCGGTCTGCTGGGTTGGATTACGCCGTTCAAAAGCGCGGGTGATTATCTGTGTTCGCACTACGAAGACGCACTGTTCGGGCAATCGATGCTTCGCGATATTCCAGCGGCGAAAACCGATGGCAATCCAACCTTCATCTTTTACGCGACCAACATGCAAACGGGTCGCAGCTTTCGACTGCGGCAAGACTATATCGCCGACTACAAACTCGGGATTTCAAGGAACAGCGCCGTCAAACTCGCCACCGCAGTGACTGCATCAAGCGCGTTTCCACCGCTGTTTTCGCCAGTCATTGTGAAGACCAGCGCCAGTGATTGGACCAACGAAGGCGACCTGGGCGATTTGGCGGACAACGTTGACGCGCTCCGAGAGAAAATCGTCTTGGCCGACGGCGGGATTTACGACAACATGGGTTTGGAATCTCTCGTCGGAAAAGTTGACATCGCGCTAGTGAGCGACGCGGGTGCGCCCTTCGCCATCGAGCAAAAACAACGCGGTGATTACTTCAGTCAACTCAGCCGAGTTCGAGACATTTTGATCGATCAAACGCGAGCGCTGCGAAAGCGAAATTTGGTCGACGATTTCATCGCCAAGCGCGAGCGCGGCGCGTATTGGGGCATCGGCACCAAGATTGCTGATTTCAACGCCGCGCAGGCGCTCGCAACTGACAGCCCGACCACCGACGCATTGGAAAACGAACCCACACGTTTGGCGAGCATTGATGCGACGCGGCAAGCCGAGCTCATCAACTGGGGCTACGCGCTGGCCGACGCAGCACTTCGTGTGCGCGCGGAGCTCGTTATCCCGCCATCGGCCGGACTGCCCTTTCCGAACACGAGGTTGAGCTAAATCATTGACTCAGATCAACAGCGGGCATGACGATGGATCGACTTTTTTTAACGCAATGGGGCATGGCGCTGAGCGACGACGAATTCGCTCAGGCCCTAGCGGCGCTCGGCATGCTCGAAGGCCGCACCGATGGCGACCAATCGACACCGCATCTCGCCGCCGACGCCGCAGCCGGTCGCGGTACGCGAATTCAATGGCGATTGACCGCTGACACAGCCGCGACAAGTCTCAGCGCACAACAAGCACTCAGCGCGTGGCGCCATTTTCATGGCGCACGGCAGCGCCCCTATCGCTTCACCGTGGCGGGCCAATCGATTGCTGCACAGACGTTGTGGGCAGCGTGGTTGCGCCGCATCACCGACGTTGATGCCGTATGCATTGCGCCAAGCCCTGCGCTGGCCGGCGCGGCGCAGTGGAAACTTCCGTTTACGGTGTCGGCGCTCGAAGGTGATTCGATTGCAGAGCCGTTTCGCGTACTTCGGCAATTTGATCCGCCGGATTGGCCGTTTGAATTTGTAGCGGCAGATCGAAATCACGATCGCTGCGAAATCTTGTTTATCTCAGAATCGGTGGCGGCTGCGCTCACGACGCTGCTTGCCAGCGGGCTGCGAATTCGCGCGCGCTTTGTGATTATTGCCGGGCTCGGAAACGATTCCATTGATAGCGCGTGGCCGCTGCTGAGCGCCATCGCTGCCCGAGTTTCGGCAGCCGGTATCGGTTTGATCGATACCCGCGAAGCGCTTGCCCCACGAAGCATTGATGAGACCGCACGACAGCTCAACGCCATGTGCTTCGAACTGTCGCACAATGCGCCCATCGATGCTGCGTTTGCCTTGGCGTTCGGTCGTAACGCGACGCTCTACGCCAACGCCGAGTTCATTGCGGCGAGCCAAACCAGCGCGCAAATTGAGAAGCTGGCTGAGCGTTTGGAGCAGATGCCCGCGAGCGCCGCCATTGATCTGGGCGAACCCGCGGTGCATCGACTGACCAAGCGCGCAGGGCCCCCGCCGTCGCCGCAGCCCGCCAATCGCGCGCTGCGCTCTGCAATCATGGCCTCCGCTGGGGATTTCGCGTTTGCCCACGAATCGGGCGAGGCGGCAGCGATGGCCGATTTGTCCACGGCGATGCGCTCAACCGCAGCCAGAGTTGCAGCAGAGTCGCGCCCGGCGCGTTTCGTTCAGCAACAATGTTTCGGCGTGAGCGACACCGGCCCCGACGCACCCAATTCACCGCTGCTCGGCGCTTTGGTTAAGGCTCAACCCGTGCTGCTACGCATTCGCATCGGCGAAAACTCAGACGCGCAGTGGATGAGCAGCACCGCATCGTTTCCCGAAGATAAGCTTCCCATCAGCCCCAATGGACATCGTTTGCAGGTGATGTTTTTCGAACCGCAGCAACTCGATGAGCCGATGGTCAAAGACATTCATTTGCCTTCGGTGGGCGCGAGTAGCGAAGCCGAATTTTTGTTTACGCCCCGCGCAGCCGGTGATTTCGAAGCGCGTATCAGCATCGTGCATCGCGGACGCATTTTGCAAACCGCGCTGCTGCGAACCGTGGTCGTTGCATCAAGAGAGGCGGTGGTCGGCAGTGACGTGAAAATGACGCTCACCGACGAGGCGCTGGTTCGCCACGATTGGACTTCGCTCGATCAACGTCGTCGTTTCGATTTGGCGCTCGTTTTTAATCATGACGTATCAAACACGCCGCGAATGACCGCGCTTTCAGATCGTCGCGCGTGGGCCAAAGATCTGTCGACGATTGATGATGTCGTCAAAGCGATCAACGTTGAACTGTCGGCGGTGGCCACCAACGTGGTTGACTTTGCCGACGGGCTCGACAAAGGCGAGAACCCGAAATTGTTTGTGACGCTGGCGATGCTCGGCACCGAGCTTTTTACGTCTCTCATTCGCGAGCAAATCGAGCCCAATACCACCGGTGATATTGATTTTCTAAGCGACGCGATCACTCACATTCAGATCGTGAGCACCCGCAGCGACGCCATCGTTCCAATCGAGTTTGTCTACGATTACGGCATGCCCGATGACGCCGTGGCAAAGCTGTGCCCCGAGCATCGCGATGCGCTCAAATCTGGACACTGCAAGCGCACCTGCCCCGGTCGAAAAGATCCAACACAACACGTGTGCCCGATGGGATTTTGGGGCATTCGAAAGGTGATTGAGCGTCACGTCTTTTCGGCAAAGCAAAATAACCCCGACGGTGCCGCATTTATCTTGCAAAGCGAAGCCACCGCACAACGCAGCGCATTGGCAATTCACGAAGATGCGGTGATCGGATACAGCGAAATTGTCAAACAGCCGCGAGTCAAACCCCTCATCGATGCGCTGAAATTGTCAGTTCACGGCGCAGTCGTTGAAGCAGAAAATTGGGATGAATGGGCGGCGGCCGTCGCCAAACACACGCCGCAATTATTAGTCGCATTTCCGCACCACGCGGGCACCAATATCAACGCCAAGCTCGAAATAGGAAAACAGGCGATGAGCACGCTGCGACTGGTTCGCTACGGCGATCCCATTTCCACGCCCGGTGGTGCGCCCCTTCCCGTACATGTGCGAATGCCCAATACGGCACCGCCCCTTGTGCTGCTCTTGGGGTGTGATGTTTCGAGCACTGCGCAGCAATTTGGCAGCCACGTGCGCGACTTTCGGGCTGCCGGTGCAGCCATCGTGGTGTCGACCGTGGCAACGGTGTTTGGTGAGCACGCCGTCGCCGTGGGCACAGCGATGGTCAAGCGACTGATCGAGCGCGCGGAGGCCGACGCCAGCAACGACCAATTCGGAGAAATTCTGCGCGACACCAAGCGCCAAGCGCTGCTCGATAGTTTGCCGATGGCGCTGTGTGTGGTGGCCTACGGTGACGCGGATTGGACGATTGCGCCAAAACACTAAGGAGCGCTTTTATGGCGATGAAAAATTTCCTGCAAATCGAAATGCTCCGCGCAGCCCATGGCGACTGCATTTGGTTGGAGTACGGCAGCGCAACACGAACCCGACGCGTACTGATTGACGGCGGTCCGATCGGGCGTTGGAAATCGCTTGAAGCGCGCATTGCGGCGCTCGAAGACGGCGCTTCGACATTTGAATTGATTGTGCTGACGCATGTCGACACCGACCATGTCGACGGCTTGGTTCGGCTCTTTGCACCGCTGAAAAATACGTGGAAGTTCAATACCAAAGAAGTCTGGTTCAACGGCTGGAAACACTTGCAAGACGATAGCTTGGGCGGCAATCAGGGCGAGTTTTTCAGTGCACTCATCGAAGCACGATTGGGCACGGCGAAATGGAATACGGCCTTTGGCGGGAAAGCCGTCGGCGTCCCCGACACAGGGCCGCTGCCTAGGGTGAAACTGGCTGACGATTTGCACATCACGCTGCTCTCGCCCAATAGCGAAAAGCTCAAAAAGATGCGATCGGCGTGGCAAAAAGATGTTGAAAATTTCCAGCCGGGTGACCTTGAAGCGGCGTGGGACGCGCTGGCCAAGCAAAAGAAATATTTGCCCAAAGAAGGCTTGCTGGGCTCAACACCCGAAATCGACGCGGCGTTAAAGAAGCAAGCCAAACCCGACAAGGCTGCGGCCAACGGTTCGAGCATCGCGTTTCTGCTGGAATACGCGGGCATCAGCGCGCTGTTTTTGGGGGACGCGCATCCTGATGTCGTCAGCGATTCCATCAAGCGATTGCTGGTCGAGCGCGGTGTTGAGCGACTTGCCGTTGACGCAATCAAAATTGCGCATCACGGCAGCAAAGGCAATACCAACGATGAATTGCTCTCGCTGATCGAGTGCCCAAATTACCTAATCAGCACCAGCGGCGCGATCTTTAAACACCCAGACCAGGAAGCTATCCAGCGCATCATCGCGCGAAATCACCATCAACCCACCACGCTGTACTTCAATTACCGCAGCGCGTTTACCGAGCACTGGGACAACGATAAATTGCGCGCAACGCTGGGCTACGACACCGTATTTAATGAGACGGACAATGTAGCCAACGAGCCGCTGGTGCTGCGATTGGAAATCTAAGTGTGTACAAAATGTACTATCAACAATAGTATTAAATGCCATATGAAATAAGGCTATTGGACAGTTTTTATTATTTATTGAAATAAAATAGAAATGCCGTAGACCCCATATTTTGCAAGGCCTAGTCAGGTATAGCTGGGATTACCACTGTCGAACGACCGCCACATCATCGTCGCGGGCTAGACTCAGCATCATCGCAAGCAATGGGTTCGTCCGATGACGCATTTTTCTCGTGGTTTGGCACTGTTCCGCACGCTGGTTGCAAGCGCCGCGCTGTCGTTATCAACGCTTGTCGTCGCCGCGCCGCCGCCGATTATGCTTGCCAATGTGCTCCGCCCCGACATTGATGTAACGCAGTATTTGGTGAGCGAAAAATACGATGGCGTGCGCGCTATTTGGGATGGCAAAGTGCTTCGCTTCCGCAGCGGCCGCGAGGTCAACGCGCCGCGCTGGTTCATTGAAAAACTGCCCAAAGAGTCGCTCGATGGCGAACTGTGGATCGCGCGGGGCCGCTTTGATGAGCTCTCTGGCATGGTCCGAAAAACAGAACCCATCGATTCGGAGTGGCGCCAGATTCAATACATGATTTTTGAGCTGCCGCAGCCCGACGGCGCACCCGCAGTTTCCTTCAGCGAGCGGGTAGTGCGAATGCAAGCGCTCGTTGAACGAACGAATTTTTCAGCGCTAAGAGCAGTCAATCAATACCGCGTGAAAGACCGCGCCGAGCTCAAGCGAAAACTCGATGCAGTGGTCAAAGCAGGCGGTGAAGGTTTAATGTTGCACTTGGCCGACGCGCCCTATGTGACCGGGCGAAGCGATGTGTTGCTCAAGCTCAAGCCGCTCTTAGACACCGAAGCAAAAGTGATCGAGCACATCGCTGGCAAAGGAAAACACACCGGGAGAATGGGCGCGCTGTTGCTGGAAACCAAAGACGGGATTCGCTTCAAATTGGGTACGGGCTTTAGCGATGCGGTGCGGGCCAATCCACCGGCGATCGGGTCGCAGGTAACCTACGTATACCGAGACATAACACCCAACGGAAAACCGAGATTCGCGAGCTTTGTGCGGATGCGCGAAGACCCTTAGCGTTGCCGCTCGGTCGGATCGGCTAGCGAAGCAACGCCACTTCCAAATCATCCAGCGCGTGCGTGAGTTGCGTGGCAGCGACCCCTACTTGGCCGCGCGCGGCGCGCTTCGCTGTGGGCAGTAATTTTCGCTTTTTGTCGCGAAGCATGCGTTCATTCAAACGCACGCCGTACTGCGCAAACAGCGGCGTTAACGTGTCAATTTTTTCGAGCAACTGCTGACGCGTGTGCTGATACGCATGCTCGGCCATGCGGCGGCGGTTTGCGTAGCTAAACACGTTCGAGAAGAACAAATCAGCATCACCTTTCGAGGGCTCCAGCACCACCAAGCGCGCATCGGGATAGGTTTTGGCGTAGCTCTCAAGGCTCTTTTCAAGCCGCGAATGAATCAGCGAGCGGAAGGTTTGCGAGAGCACCGTGGGCAAGCCGCGATCGCTCAAATGTGCTTGGGTGCGATTGGCTTGGGTGCCGTCAAACGGCACCAGCGGATTGATACAAATTACGAGCTTGGCACCCGCTTTTAGCGCGCTCGAAGCGTGCAGCGTCTTGTTGAGCGCGCCGTCGACATAATGCCGCGCGCCGATTTTGACGGGCGGATACATCGCGGGCAACGCGCTGCTGGCTTGTACCGCTTGCGAAATCGGTACATGATTCAACGTGCTCGATCCGAATTCAACGGTCTCGCCGGAATCGAGATCGGTGGCAATCAAAAACAGCGGCGCTTTGAGTTCGCGAAAATCGTTGGTGCGGCCGGGTTTCGAGAGCAATTCGCGCACACCCGATTCCATCGCGCCATTGTCGAAAAGCCCGGTGGGCAAAACGGCCGACAAGCGCTGCAATTCGTTGACGATGCGCTGTGGTTTGAGACTTTTTGCGGTCGACCAAAGCGCTTGCGAAATCGCAACCGGGAGCTTGGCCATCCGTTTGCCGTATTCGCCAAACGCTGGGCGCATAAACACGCTCGACTGGAGAAGCTCGCCGTCGGGGCCTTCGTTTTCGATGAACAGTTGCACCATCTCGCGCGGGGTGATGCCGTTGGCAAGCCCAGCGGTGACATACGCACCCGCGCTCACGCCCACGTACGAATGCAAGCGCGTGAAATCGAGCGTGGGGAGCGCCTCGGAGAGCGCCGCGAGCGCGCCGACTTCGTAGATCGCGCCCAATGGGCCGCCGCCCGCGAGGGCAAGAGAGATCGGGGGCGTGGCTGCAGAAACGTTCAAAGTCATGATTCGGAAAAACGCCCAAAAGGAAGCGTGGATCGATATTTTTTGTCTTCAACCTGTCAGCCGGCTGAGCGGAGCCCAGACGCGCGAGTAAGTCGAACACAAAAACGGCCACCGAAGTGGCCGTTTGGGCGCAGCGCCGGAGCGCTGCGAAATCGCGATAGAGCGACTATTTCACGTATTAGTTGACCACGCGGCGCGCGGTGGTCTTGGCTTTAGCGACAGTGCGCTTGACCGACTTAGCGGCAAGCTTGGACATATCAGCAGCCATGCCGTTTGCTTTTTTGGCAACAGCCTTGATCGGCGATGCTTTGGCGGCAACGGTTTTGCCAGCGTTCATTTTTTGAACTTGCTTGGTGAGCTCTTCGACGCGCGCGGTGAGCGTGGCGATGTCGGCCTTTGAAGGCACGCCCAAACGGCTTACAGCACGGCCAACGCGCTCTTCGAACACGGTTTCCAGACGATCCCATGCGCCAGCGGCTTTGCTGGTGGCTTCAGTGATCTTGCCGGTGACTTCGGCTTGCACGTCGCTCACTTGAGCATCGGCGAACTTACGAACTTTCTTTTGCAGGCCAGCGCCTTCTTTAACGAGTGCTTCAAACACTTTGCTACCTTCTTCTTGAGCTTTAGCGAAGGCGCCCAAACCGGCCAACCAAATCTGGCTGGATGATTCTTTGACCGTACCCAACAAGTTGGTGTCGATCGCGGCGGCTTCTTTGTTGAACTTCTTGACCATGGTTTTGTTTCCTGTTTTTACGAGTTGAAAATTTGATGGAATGAACTTTATGCTGCCCCGATAGAGCGCACATCCTAGAAACACTGGTTTTTCCTAGGAGAGCCGCTCTAGAATGGGTTTAACGTAGCGCCTTGCAACGCTTTGCAATACTCTGCAACGGCGCACCGTCGAGATACTGACTATCGTCGAATCGAATACACGATTCGAGCATCGCACTTCAAGGAGGACAACATGACTTACTTCGTCACCGGCGCATCGGGGTTTATCGGCAAACGCTTAGTCAAGAAATTGCTTGAGCGAAAAAACACCACGGTCTACTTTCTAATCCGCGCAGAGAGCAAAAAGAAGCTCCCGAAAATGATGAGCTTTTGGGGCGATGACGCCGCCAAGCGCTGCATTCCTATCGTGGGGGATTTAGCGAAACCTGGGCTGGGGGTTTCGGCGGCTGATAAGACGAAGCTCAAAGGCAAGGTCAAGCATTTCTTCCACCTTGCGGCGGTGTACGACATGACCGCCAGTGCCGAGGAAAACGAGATCACTAACGTGTTGGGCACGCAACACGCCGTTGAGCTGGCCAACGAAATCAAAGCCGGTGCGTTCCAGCACATGAGCTCGATTGCGGTGGCGGGCAACTACGAAGGCGTGTTTCGCGAGGACATGTTTGATGAGGCCAAGGACTACCTCGACCACCCCTACATGCGCACCAAGCACGAAAGTGAGCGCTATGTTCGTGAGAACTGCAAGATGCCCTGGCGCGCCTACCGCCCGGGCGTGGTGCTCGGTGATTCAAAAACCGGCGAGATCGACAAGATCGACGGCCCGTACTATTTCTTTAAGCTCATTCAGCGCATGCGGCAAATGTTGCCGCCGTGGATGCCCGCGCTCGGCATTGAAGGCGGACGCGTCAACATGGTGCCTGTCGATTTCGTGGTCAACGCCACCGATCACATCGCGCACGCCAAGGGTCACGACAAGAAGGCGTTTCACCTGACCGATCCGGCACCGCTTCGCATCGGTGATTCGCTCAATATCTTTGCTCGAGCGGCCCACGCCCCGCAAATGGCGCTCCGCGTGAACGCTGCGCTGTTCGGCTTCATTCCGCAAAGCGTGATGAAGGGCATGATGAGCTTGCCACCTGTGCGGCGCATCAAAAACGCTGTGATGAAGGACTTAGGCATTCCTGAAGACACGCTGTCATTCATCAATTACCCGGTGCGCTTCGATTGCCGCGATACGCTAAAGGCGCTTGAGGGCACCAAGATCGAAGTGCCGCAGCTCGAAGACTACGCCTACAAATTGTGGGATTACTGGGAGCGCAATCTCGATCCTGATTTGTTTATCGATCGCACGCTCAAAGGCCAAATCACTGGCAAAACGATTTTGATTACCGGCGGCACATCGGGCATCGGTCAAGCCACAGCGCTCAAACTCGCCGCGGCTGGCTCAGCCAAGGCGGTGGTCGTTTGCGGTCGCGATCAGGAAAAGATCGATGAAACGATGAAGCTCGCCAAAAAGCATGGCGTAAAGATCATCGCCTATCAAGCTGACGTGGCTGATGAAGTGGGTTGTGCGGCGTTCGTGAAATCGCTTGAAGAGAAGCACGGCGGCGTGGACATTCTGGTCAATAACGCAGGTCGCTCCATCCGACGTGCTCTGGAATCAAGCTACGACCGATTCCACGATTTCCACCGCACCATGGATGTCAATTACTTCGGCGCGCTGCGAATCACCATGGGCGTCTTGCCAGGGATGACCGCGAAGAAGAAGGGGCATGTCATCAACATCTCCTCCATCGGCGTATTGACCAATGCGCCTCGATTCTCGGCCTATGTTGCATCGAAAGCAGCGCTTGATGCGTGGACACGTTGTGCCTCATCCGAGTACAGTGATCGCGGCGTGAACTTCACCACGATCAACATGCCGCTCGTCAAAACACCGATGATCGCGCCCACCAAGATCTACAACAACGTGCCGACGCTTGAGCCCGAAGAGGCCGCCGACATGATCGTTCGTGCGATTGTGTACAAGCCCGTCCGGATCGCTACGCGCCTGGGCATTGCAGGCGAAGTGCTGCACGCGCTCGCCCCACGTATCGGCCAAATCGTGATGAACACTACGTTCCGCATGTTTGGCGATTCCGAGGCGTCCAAGGGCAAGAAAAACGAAGTCGTCGGTCCATCGGCTGACCAAGTGGCGCTGTCGAATTTGATGCGCGGGATTCATTTCTAAGCATCACGAAACGCACTGTGGGAGCGGCCTTGGCCGCGATCAAACGCTCGCCAGCACTTCTCTGTGGCTGGCGGCGTTGGTCGCAGCCAAGGCCGCTCTTGCTTTGGGGCACTGCAATGTGCGCGGCGACATCAGCGCAACGTGAAAAGATAAGACGTCGTTGGGCAGCCAGCTTAGCTGGGAATGCCTGATGAAATGGCGTATTCAGGGCGTTTTATGCGGATGATCGACTTAAATTTTTTTCAACCGTAACGCCAATATTTCTCAGGCAAAGCTGCGAGAAAGCTAGGAGATATTGAAATTCTGTTGCTCAGAGGGAACGAATACGAAAATTCTCTTCATTTTTCACGCTAATTCGCTTTGCAATTGCGCAGAAATCGTCTCTAATCGCGCTTGAACTTTGCAATGTGTCCCGTGAGAGCGAATCATCGCGTGACAACAGTGAATAGTTCACAACACACGTGTGCTTAGATAATGTCAATTGACCTTTAGGAGAATCAACCATGGCAGCAGCCAAAAAACCCGCCGCTAAGAAACCAGCAGCCAAACCCGCAGCGAAAGCCGCTGCAAAAAAGCCAGCCGCAAAAGCCGCAGCCAAACCAGCCGCGAAAAAGCCAGCCGCGAAAAAGCCCGCAGCCAAACCCGCTGCTAAGAAGCCAGCTGCAAAACCAGCCGCGAAAAAGCCAGCCGCAAAGCCGGCCGCTAAGAAACCAGCAGCCAAGAAACCCGCCGCTAAAAAGCGTACCCCCAGTGCAGCGTTCATGAAGGCCATGACGCCTTCGGCATTGCTCGCAGCCGTGGTCGGTTCAGCGCCGCTTCCCCGCACGGAAGTGACCAAGAAGGTGTGGGATTACATCAAGAAAAACAAACTGCAAAACGAAGTCAATCGTCGCATGATCGATGCTGACGCGAAGCTCAAAGCGATCTTCGGCAAAGCACAAGTGTCGATGTTTGAAATGACCAAGCTGATTTCGAATCAGTTGAAGTAATAGGCGTTGCAACGCTTGCGCTGCATGCAGCGCAAAACGTTACCCAACGAATGAAAAGACCCGCAATTGCGGGTCTTTTTTTATGTGCATGTTGCGCTGCCTGTGCGCTGCCACCAAGCGCTCAGTCGATGCGTTGGGCTACGGATGAGCGCTGCAGAATTTGTAGCAAGTGTGCTCGCGTTGCGCGCCCACTGGGCATGGCCACATGTCCAATGCCGTGCAGTTCGAGATTGGTGGCCTCTGTCATCGCCGACGAGTCCTGTGGCGAGATGATAGTGTCGTGCACGCTGTAGATGCTCGTGAAGGGCACGGTAACGGGTGTTTTATTGAGCTCGGTGAGCCACGCGTTACCGGGGCGCATTTGTGCCCCGTTAGTGCCGAGCGCAAGTGCGGCGTGGTGTGTGCCGTGATGCGGCGTGCCCAATGTAATCAGCCGAGTGACTCGGGTGTTGCCATAGCGGCGCAAGTAGGCGCGAGAGATCAAGCCGCCCATGCTGTGCGCCACCAAAGTAACTTGTGTGGCACCGGTGAGTGCAACCACCCGCTCGATCCGATCATGCAAACGCTCGGCCATGCCGTCGATGGATTGGAACCACGGTTGGCTGATGGCAAAGACCCGGTAGCCGGAGCGCTCAAGCGCCTTGGCTGTGCTGTGCCAGACCGCGCCGCCGTTGGTGTAACCATGTTGCAGAACGATGACCTCGCCGGGTTTAAGTTTGGTGGCGTTGTGCGTAGCGCGTTCGCTGGCGGTCCGAAATAGCGGATCAAACGGAATGTAGAGCAAGCTAACCGAGCACAAATGAAAGTACTCGGTGCAGAAGAAGCGCAACCACTGTGCAACCGACAGCGATTGATGCGCTTTGATCGACATGCCCCGTAAGCGCGACATCGCATAGCTGCCGGTAGTGACCAACAGCCGGATCACGAATGGCAGTGAGAGCAACAGCAGTCCACCCGTCTTATCCGACCACCATTGCCGCGCAACACCAAAGCGCGTCAGCGCCACCCACGCCGTGAACTCAATCAGTAGAAAAAACAGAAAGAACGCCCACAGCGGAATGGGGCAGGCCGGGTTTGCGCTGTTGGAATTCATGTTTGTTGTGCTCAATCGATCCACATTGCTGCGGTTTTCAGCCGCCTAAGCGCCGTTTCGGAAGGGGGTCGCAGCAAATACCGCGTTTGCGCCCATTTGATCGCTGAAAGTTTCAGCTTTCTTGTTGTAGGCCTTACTAAATTGGGCATGAAGCGAAGATATTTAATTATTCAAAAACACATGAAAATTAAATGTATACCTTATTTCATAAGGCATTAGAGAGAAAAGCTAGGAATGATTCCTACAATCCCTTCCAAAGCCCGGTTTCTTTGGCGCAGGTTCGAATGTTGGGGATGTATTCGGTCACGAATCGCAGCGTTTCCGGATTGAGTCCGATGTCTTTCACGCCGTCGATATCCAATTCAAGTTTCGCAATGTCCACTTTCGAAGCGAAGCAGTTGCAGAATTTTTGGGGAATATCAGATTCGGCGACCACGGGCGAAACGGCGTTGAGCATCTTCACCACACGATCTTGGCATTTGCGATCGAGCGCCGCGCGCTTTTGATCCTCAACCAGGGTGGCGCAGCCACTGAGCGTCACGGCCATCAGCGCAAACAGCGCAGCGGTGAAAAATTTGCGGCTCATGCGCGCCCCAACAATCGTTTGAATCCTAACCATTGTGTCTCCCAAAAATAGGTGCCGTAATTCCGGTCAGCGGTGATCTGATCGCGAACGCCGGTGGCCGGATAGGTATCGCGAAAATCGGCGGTTGCGAAAAGCTTATCCCAAAACGAGAACACCACGGCGAAATTTTTTCCCTGGGTGTCGCCTTCGTGGCCGATACCGATGGCATGATGCACACGGTGAAACTGCGGACTCACAAGCACAAACTTAAGCACGCCAAAGTTCCAGCGCAGGTTGGCGTGCGAGAGCGATTCGATGAATTTTGTGGCAAACAGCACGAGTGGGAATTGCTGCGGCGGCACGCCGATCACGAGCGCGATCGTGGCAATCCACAACGCACCCAAAATCTCATCCAAGATGTGATTTCGGTCATCGGTCCAGAACGTCATGTCACGCTGAGCGTGGTGCAACGAGTGAAGCTGCCACCACCACTGGATGCGATGCTGCAAGCGATGCCGCCAATACTCGCCCAAATCGATAATCAAAATGTAGAGCAGCAAATTGATCGCAGGCGACGCAAACAGTCCGGGTAAAAAGTCTTCAAGACTCCACGGCGCGTATCCCTGCAGCCGCAGCCAACTATCAAGCGGCGTGAGCGCGAGAAACATTAATGCGAACGCAACGAGCGGCAACAGACCCAGCTTGTTGACCAACGTAAAAATCACATCAGTGCGCACGTTGCTCGGGTTGTCAATTCGCTGTGCAGGCATTAACTTTTCCAGCGGCCACAGCAAGAGCACCACGGCCAAGATCTGCAAAATGCCGCCAACAAAAAAGGCAGTGCCCTCGAAACCCCGCTCAACCCAGCTCATGAGCCCAAGCGAAAACAGCGTCGGCTCGACAACCGACGAAAACACGGCACCTACCAAGGTTTCAAAGTACTGGGATACGGTATCAATCATTAAAAACGAAGATCGCAAACAACAGGCCGATCGGGCGCGGATGCACACCGACGAATTGTAGGCCGAGCGCTGCCCACTACACTTGACACCCATGAAGCTATCGGTCATCCACGAAACGCGCTACGACTACGCCAGTCCGGTTGAACAGGCGCACCACGTCGTGCACCTTCGGCCGCTGGCTACGGCGCGGCAAACGGTGTTATCGCATCGGCTGACCGCGTCGCCGGAGCCGCAGTCGCTCCGCGAATTCATGGACAGCTACGGCCAGCCGCGCACCTACTTTGAAATGGCCACGCCGCACACCACGCTGATCGTCGGCGCGCACAGCGAAGTCATTACTCAAGCGCTGCCCAACTCGCTCAGTGGCGCTCTGGAGCGCGTCACCGTGCCCGACAGTCCCCGCTGGGAAAGTGTGGCCGAACACATGCTCTACAACGCGGCGCAGAGCTTCGACGCGTCGCGCGAATTCGCTCAGCCCTCACCGTTGGCCCCCATCGACGCCGATTTCGCCCGCTACGCATCGGAAGTTGCCAGCCCCGGTGCCACGGTATTCGGGCTCGCCAAGGCGCTGTGTCAGCGCATCCACAGCGAATTTAAGTACACGCCCGCCGCCACCGACGTCGGTACACCGCCCTCCGAGGCGCTTGAGAAAAAGGTAGGCGTCTGCCAAGACTTCGCCCAGGTGATGATCGCCTGTTTGCGCTCGCTGGGATTGTCTGCGCGCTACGTCAGCGGCTACTTGCTGACCCAACCGCCACCCGGTAAACCACGACTGATCGGAGCCGACGCATCGCACGCGTGGGTATCGGTTTACAGCCCCGAATATGGTTGGCTCGAATTTGACCCCACCAACAACTGCATCGCCGGCGAGAGCCATGTGGTGGTCGGCTACGGGCGTGATTACGCCGACGTCGCGCCGATTCGCGGCGTCATCCGCGGCGGCGGTACGCATACGCTTAAGGTCGCGGTGACGGTTGCGCCGAGTGATGAGTTGGCGCACGGCGCAAGCCGTCAGCAGTCGCAAACTCAGACGCAGACGCAAGGCTCGGGCACACAAAGCCAATCGCAGCGCGGCTAGCGTCGTCGAGTCGTCTGCTCCCTGCGCTCAAGGTAATTGGGGGCGTTCGTGGTGAGCGAAGTTCCGTTCGTGGTGAGCTTGTCGAACCATGAACGGCAATAGATCAGCAACACTTCAAATAGACAACGCTCTCCCCGAGCCGCTCATGGTTCGACAGGCTCACCACGAACGGTGGTGTGCGCATCGCTGTAGCTCTGCGCTTTTTAATCCTTACGAAAGTAAGCTGCGATGTCATTCGGCAATCGCATCGGTTTTCTACTTTGAGCATTGACCGGGCAGTAGTCGGTGACCGCCTCAGCCAGTAGCCCGCGATCCCGTTGCCGCAAAATCTGCGTGTGTCGGGCGTAGCGCAGACCGCGCGCCGCGCCCGTCCAGGTCACAGCGATCACGCTGTCACCCAACACCGCCTCAGCCTTGTAATCAATTTCATGGCGTAGCGCCACCCACAGCAGCGTTTCACGCAGCGTCTGGGAAGTTAGCGAATTCCAGTGCGCCACGGCAACATCCTGCACCCAAGCCAAGTAAACGACGTTATTGACATGACCCAGCTCATCAATGTCGGTTGGGGCAACCTGTCGAATCAGCTCAAACGGCGGAAGCGGGGAATGTTTCCAAGGGGGCTCGTCTATCATCATCGATCAATCATAGTTTCACAGCGCTCGCCCGTCCAGCGCCATCCCGCATGAGCCCATTTACGAAGCACATCCTTTTTACCGACACCGATCAACGCGCAAAGTGGAAAACCGAAACCATCGAGCTCGATCAGGGCAAGCCCGAGTCGCGATTGTCGGCACTAATGGCCTCTGGCGGGTATCAACTGCGCCAGAGTCCTGCTGGATTTCGAAGCGATTTTCACTGCACTGGCGCACCGCAATGGGTATTCATTTTGCGGGGCGAAATGGCCATCGGACTGCAAGACGGATCGTTTCGACATTTCAAACCGGGTGAGCATTTCTACTCCGCAGACGTACTGCCAGCGGGTGCAGTGTTTGATGGGGCGCTCCACGGTCATTGCTCGCGGCAAGTCGGTGACAGCCCGCTCGTTACCCTCTTCGTTCGCGGTTAGTTGAGCGTTTTCGAATGGCCATCAGCTCAACCATCTTTCGCTGCAAATTAAACATTGCGGATCTTGATCGCGGCTACTACGCCGATCATGCCCTAGTGTTAGCACGTCATCCATCGGAAACCAATGAGCGCATGATGATTCGCGTGCTGGCGTTTGCGCTGCTTGCGAGCGACACCTTGGCATTTGGCAAAGGTATTTCCACCGACGATGAACCCGCGCTGTGGGACAAGGACCTGACCGGATCGATCACCGAATGGGTCGAGGTTGGCTTACCCGACGAGCGCTTGGTGCGACGAGCCTGTGGTCGTGCGGAGCATGTGAGCGTGCTGCTGTACGGCGGAAAAACCGCTGAAATGTGGTGGCAGCAAAACAGCGATGCGCTCTCGAAGCAACACAAATTGACGGTACACAATGTGGCGAGTCCAAGCAGTAAAGCGCTTGCTGCGCTCGCTGATGGATCACTTGACTTGCAATGCACAATTCAAGAGGGCGAAGTGTGGATCGCCAATGCTGATCAGCGATTACAGATCGAGATGCAAGTGTTGCAATCGCCGCGTGAGCGCTACTAAAAAAGCGAAGTTACTTAATCATGCAAATGGAGACTCTGTGGGTTGAGCGGCAGTGTCCGCAAGCGGGAGCAATTCGTTTGCACGTCGCTGCGTGCGGCCCCGCCGATGCACCACCACTGTTTTTTGTGCACGGCTTTCCAGAGTTTTGGTGGGCGTGGCGCGAGCAGCTAGCGCACTTTTCAAAAGACTTTCGTTGCTACGCCATTGATCTGCGCGGCTTTAATCTCTCGTCGCAACCGACTGACGTTGGCGCCTACAAAACGAGCTTGATCCTTGACGACCTTCGCGCGGTCATTGATCAACTAGCGAGAGGTCGTGTGCGAGCAGTGATTGCTCACGATTGGGGCGGTGCCGCGGCTTGGAGTTTGGCCGCCCAATCGCCGGAGCTGATGGATCGATTTGTGGTGATTAACTCGCCGCACACCCTGATGTTTGCGAAAGCACTGGCGCTTGACGAAGCGCAGATCGCGGCGAGCGGCTACATGAATTGGTTGCGGACTCCGGGGGCGGAAGCGGTGCTGGCCGAAAACGGCTTTGAGCGACTGCTGAAAATGGCATCGGTCACGGGCGATGAGGCCGTTGCCGCCTACCGCGCTTGCTGGGCGCGGGGATTAACCGGCGGCTGCAATTACTACCGGGCGTCACCACTGTATCCCGACACGCCAGAGACGGCGGGGCGCGCAGCTTCGTTCTTCGCAGCGCTTCGCCCTGAGCCATTTCGAGTAACGCTTCCGACTCAAATCATCTGCGGAACGGCTGATACTGCGCTTCGACCTGTGTTGCTCGAAGGCATCGAAGCGCACGTGCCTGGCGTCCAAATCGCCCGAATCGAAGGAGCCAGCCACTGGCTGCTCCGCGAAAAACGCGTCTTTTCCGCCGACTCGTCGTTGCAAATGCTCGCAATAGCCAGCTATTGCTGTGCTTTGCGCCTAGATTCGACGAAAAATCCATCGTTTTTATTAGTGGCATCAATTCCGCAACACTACACTAGGGCGCTACTTTTCCAACCATTTCTGGAACCAGTGTTTTCACTGACTTGCCCGCGAAGTGACGCACCAGATTTTCGATGACCAGATTGCCCATGGCAACACGCGTCTCGGTCGTAGCGCTCGCCACGTGCGGCGTTAACACTACGTTGGCACGATTCATCAACGCGGCGGGCACTTTAGGCTCGACATCAAACACATCCAACCCCGCTCCAGCGATGAGATTGTTTTCAATCGCATGAATCAGCGCAGCTTCATCAACCACAGAGCCACGCGCTACGTTGATGAAGAAGCCCGTCGGGCCGAGCGCTTCGAGCACTGCCGCATTGACCAGGTGCTTGGTCCCTGCGCCGCCAGGCGTGATGGCTATGAGCACATCCACATCACGAGCCATATCGACCAGACTGGCGTAATAGCGATGTGCGACGGCTTGCGGATTGCGCCCGAAGTAAGACACGTTCATCTTCATCGCTTGCAGTCGCGTGGCAATTTCTTTACCGATGCGCCCTAAGCCAATAATGCCGACGGTCTTTCCCCACAGCGAATTGGTGAGCGGATATTGACCCTTCAACCATTCGCCCGCTTCGACGTATTTGTGCGATGCCACCAGCTGCCGACAGGTCATGAGTGTGAGCGCAACGGCCGTATCTGCCACTTCGTCATTCAACACATCGGGGGTATTGGTGACTTTGATGTTGCGCGCTTCACAGGCAGCTAGCGGGATACCGTCATAGCCAACACCAAACACCGAAACGATCTCTAGATGCGGAAAGTTTTGCAGCTGCTCAGGAGAGATTTGCGAGCCGCCAAACGCCACCATTGCACGGGTTGTTGGCGCGATCTTGTCGATCAATGCTCGGCGATCGGTCGCACCGCTGAGATCGTGAACGATGAAATTTTCGTTAAGGGGTTTGGCGAAAAAATCAGGCAGCGGAGCAATAGCGACAATTTCTGGTTTCATGATTCTTTAGGTGAGTGCGTTGAATGTGGCGTTCGAAATGACTTCAAACGCGCTCTACATTTTTGTTTGCTAGCAATGAAGTGATTAGACCTGCATCGCCGGCCTGCGTCTCGATGACGTTTCGAAAACCGGCGGCTTTCGCAGTCTCTGCAATGCGCGGATGGCTCGCATAAAGCGGTAGGTTGAGCGTTGCGGCTGCTTGTTTTGATCCACTCAGCAACGTCATGAGGTTTTCGATGGCGTCGCTACTCATCGCCGAAATGGCGTTGATTTCGCCACGGGCAAGTAGTTCCAGCAGGCCAGTGGGCGGTGTCTTCGGGGCGCGTCGGTGGTACGCCGTAATGGCCTCGACCGATGCCCCGCGCTTCGTTAACTCATCACGCAAGACTTCGCGCCCATCGTTGCCGCGAAAGATCGCCACACGTTTGCCAGAAACCTGTTTAGCCGACAACGCTTCCAGCGCGAGCAATCCATCGCTATCAAACGAGGTTTCAGGAATCAAAACGGAGGAGACGCCGAGTAAATTCAACGCCTCAGCCGTGCCCGGACCGGGTGCGAATACTTGCAGCTGGGTTGGCACCGTTCGCGGCTGAATCCCCATGGGCGCTAGCGTCATCTCAACGGCGCTAGGACTCACAAAAATCGCCGCGTAGTAGTGGTCAAGGCGAGACATCGCGGCGGCCAATGGCGCGCTGTCGGCCGGGGGTTCGATGATCGTCGTGGGAAACACATACGGCGTTGCCCCAAGCGCCGCCAAGCGCTGCGCGGTGCGCGAAGCGGGCATGACCGGCCGCGTAATCAAAACATGTTTGCCCGACAACGGTCCAGCCTGCGTTGCTTTCGGGATACCCAAATGAAAATCAGTACTCACTGCAAACCTTTGATGATGTCTTCGGCACCCATGGACTTGAGCTGGTCGGCCACCCGCTGCCCCAAAGCCTCGGGCGCATCGGGCGTGCCAAACGCTTCGACTTCAACGTATTGACTACCGTCTAGGTTGGCAACAAACGCGCGCAGCCGCAACGGTTGATCACCGTCCACAAAATCAGCAAATGCGCCCAGCGGCAGCTCGCAGCTACCGCCTAACAGTCGGCTGACCATGCGCTCGGCCGCGCAACAAATGGCCGTGGGCGCGTGATCGAGCTCGGCAACAATATCGGCGGTGTCATCGTCGTCTGAAACAACTTCGATACCCAGCGCTGCTTGGCCCGGTGCAGGCAGTGAAACTTCAACTGGAATGCAAGCGGTGATACGGGCTTGCATTCCTAGACGAATGAGGCCGGCCGCCGCCAAGATGATGCCGTCGAATTCGCCGTCATCGAGCTTTCGAAGACGCGTGTTGACATTGCCACGAAGCGGCGCAAAACTCAGCGCTGGATAGCGACGCTTGAGCACCGCAGCGCGACGGAGGCTCGATGTCCCCACGACTGAGCCAGCGGGCAGTGCATCGAGCGATGCGAATCGATTGGAAATGAACGCATCACGCGGATCTTCTCGCGGCAAAATCGCGGCTAACGAAAAGCCCTTGGGCAACACCATCGGCACGTCTTTGAGCGAATGCACGGCCAAGTGCGCGCGGCCCTCTTGCAACGCGACCTCAAGCTCCTTAATGAATAAGCCTTTGCCGCCAATTTTGGCGAGCGGTTTATCAAGAATCTGATCGCCCCGTGTGGTCATGCCCAGCAAGCTCACGGCGAGCTCGGGGAATACACTCTCTAATTCGGCTTTGACATGATGCGCCTGTGCGAGCGCCAACGGGCTTTCACGGGTGGCAATGATGAGGGATTCGCTCATGCGAAATTCACAGTTTTTTAAGGTGTTGCGAACGATTATCGCATTGGCTTTTTTAAGCGGCGTGCTCGGCGGCACCGCGCTTGCACAATCAGCAGCGTCGATTGACGAAAGTAAGCTTGAAAATTCGAGCCGCGATTGGGAGCGAATTTTGCCGGTCGCCGTCGATTTAAAGCGTGACGGGTCCAAGGCGAGCGCTGAGAAGAAACCCATCCTGCTATTTTTCAATTTGCAGAGTTGCCACTTTTGTCGCTACTCGCTTCGCACGGCGGTGGTTCCGATGTTTCGTGACCCGGCGTGGCGCAGCGCCATCGAATTCAGACAGGTGACCATCGATGACGACAAATCCCTGATCGATTTTGACGGCAAGAAGGTCACCAACATCGAATTTGCCAAAGCGCGCAAGGGCAGCTTCACACCGACCGTGATGCTCGTTGACGGCGATGGAAAATTGTTGGGCGAGCCCATCGTGGGTATCGCTAACGCCGATTACCATGCGGGCTATGTTGAGGCGCTGGCGCGAAGTGCCGTTGAATCGTTAAAGGCTAAAAAATGACTTGGTTTTTGTATGTAGCGTGCGTGCTCACGGGCGTGCTCTCTGGTGGCGCATTGGGCTTCTTGATGGGTTCGCTGTTTTTTCTGCGCTACAAGCCCGGCATGTGGGCGAGCGCCGCACTCGGGGCGATTATCGCCACGTGGCTTCTGCTTCGCCTTGGCCGCAAACTTCAAAAGATGATGAACGAGAAATAACAATGGCAAGACAAAAGGTCTTAGGGCTCGGCGGGGTTTTCGTCCGAGCGAAAAATGCAGAGGCTCTGCGCAAATGGTATTTCCGCTACCTCGGCGTCGACATCACCGAATGGGGTGGCGCGACCACCACCCACACCGCAGGAGAGGAAACCTACTGGAGCGTGTTCGAAGAGAAAAGCGATTACATGCCCAAACGCCAAGTCGCAATGATCAATTGGCGCGTGGCCGACCTAGACGCCATGCTCGATCAGCTCCGCGCCGGCGACGTGCGAATCGACGACAAACTCGAAGAATCCGAACAAGGCCGCTTTGCCTGGGGCTACGACCTTGAGGGGAATAAGTTTGAGTTGTGGGAGCCGCCGAAGGGTTGAATGACGCAATCTACTCTAGGGAGACGCTGATCCGGGCTAAGGCTTAATTTTCACCTCAACGCCGTCCCGAAAACTAGCCGACCCGCTGCTCGTGGGAACGAGCGCAGGCGTCACGCCGGAGGTTCCGGCGCCAGCCATAGAGACCATGTCAGCGACCGTTTGCGCGATGCCTGTCAGCGACGGATTGGCGAGTCCCGCGTCCTTCATGATGGCGTCCACAATGGGCTTGGCGACCTGATACTGCAAGGCGGAATTTACGACCTGCTCGGGCAGCGTGCCAGCAGCCGAATTACCGCCAGCCCCACCGGACCCGCCTGCGTTCATACCTCCGGTGGGCATACCGTTGACTTGAAACAATCGAATCGAATCAATCTTCTCAAGCGGTTTAGACGCCTGCTGAATGATTAACGGCAGCGATTGAATCAGTTGGAGTCGCACGGCCAGATCAATTTGCGCGGCGCCCAAGATGTTTTTAGCTTCGTTGATTGCTGAAATACCCTCGGCTTCGGCGAGTGAGGCGATTCGCTTTGCATCCGCCTCGACCTTGACCGCCAGCGCACGATTTTCTGCGGCTTCGCGCTCCGCCACAGCGGCGACCGTCACTGCGATAGCCTGCTGCTCGGCGTCCTTGCTGGCTTCGATCAACTGAATCGATTTTTGGCGCTCAGCGATTGCGAGCTCGCGTGATGTGTTGACTAATTCCTCGGCTTTAACTGCGGCCGAACGCGCGGCATTGGCTGCGGCGTCGGCGTGTGATTGTTCCTCGGATTTCTTCGCGATGGCGATGGCGGCATCTTGGTTGGCAATTTCCACTGATTGGCGTTGCTCAGCCTGCTTGATCTTGGTTTCACGGTCCGCCTCAATCTGCTTTTTTTGCACCGCGAGATTTTTGTCAATCTCGGCACTGTTGACGGTACGATCGGCTTCGATGCGGCGCTCTTTGACCAATCGCTCCGCGTTGATCCGCACCTCTTCGGCTTCGCGCTGGCGCTCCGCTTCAATCTTTGCTATTTCAGCGACTTGATCCGCCTTGGCGTTGGCGATCAGTTGTTGCTGCGTGAGTGTTGCAAACTCTTGTTTTTGCGTGATGTCGAGCTTCAAGCGCTCGGCTTCCAGATTCTTGGTGCGCACCTGTACTTCGGTGTCCTGCTCAATATCGTTGCGACGCTTGCGACGCGATTCTGTTTCTTCGGTCAATCGCGTTAAGCCCTCGGCGTCGAACGCATTGCTCGGATTGAAAAACGACTTTGCCGTCTGATCGAGACTCGTTAGCGAGACCGATTCGAGCTCCAGTCCGTTTTTTTCTAAGTCTTCTGCCACCGCGTTTTGCACGGCTTGCACGAAGTCACGGCGCTTGTCTTGCAGCTCTTGCATCGTCATGGTCGCCGCCGTTGCGCGAAGCGCGTCCACGAACTTATCTTCGACGAGATTTTTGAGCTCGGAGGGCTCCATCGTCTTTCGGCCCAAGGTTTGCGCAGCCATGCTCACGGATTCGGCCAGCTGTTTCACACGCACGAAAAACGCCGCAGCTACGTCAACGCGCATGCGATCCAGGGCGATCAGACTCTGTTCATCTCGTCTCGACACTTCGAGCTTGAGCGTGTTCATGTTGACTGGAATGACCTCGTGGAAGATTGGCAATACGATCGCGCCGCCGTCCATGATGACCTTTTGCCCGCCCAATCCCGTACGTACGAACGCGGTTTCCTTAGTCGCGCGGTGGTACAGGCGCGCAAAAATTATTCCAATCAGGAGCAATGTGAAGAGCACAATTGCCGCAGGAACACCAACATTGAGGAGCATATCGATCATGTTTTTTCCAAACAAAATAGGAGGAGTTACAGCAATTCAGGATGCGGATTTCGGATACATCAAAATCGCGATCCGACTTTTTTCACTAACAGCACGTCAGAGCCTTCGGCAAAGCTCTCTTCCGCAAAATCGGGCTCGACCAGCACGTAGTGCGCGCGCCCGTAGGCGTCACGAACTTTGGCCTCGGCGGCCATGCCCTGCGTGGCATTGCCTCGCACGATCATCCCGGCTCGTCCGATCAGCGATTGCTCACTGACCGCACTTGTTTCGTCTTTGGGCATGATGCGTGCGAGCACGGCACCCAAGCCACTGACCGTTGACAGCCCTGCGAACACGGCCGGAATCGATGCGATCCAGGCGGGCCACATCGCTCCCGTGAGCTTCAACGTAAAACCCTGAATGACGTAGCCCGATATCGCGAATCCTGCAAGAAACAGTATCAGCAAGACAAGCGTCGGGACTTTGCCCAAATGCAACCAGCCCAACACGCCGTCGACACCGTCGATCGAATCGGGAATCAACCCATCAATCGCGCTCGACGGACTGTGCGCAAGCATCAATCCGAGCCCCTCGATAACCGCGAGCCCGACCATCACGGCAAGCGCGGAAGCAAAAGGCCAAGTCTCTGGCATTGTCAATATCATGCTGCGCCTACCGCTGCGCCTTCAAGGCCGCAAGCCGTTCGTTGATCTTGTTATCGCGCACCAAATCATTGAGTTCTTTGAGCTTGGCGGCTTGCTCAATTGTCGCGTTTCTGCCGGTCTGGTCAAGACCGGTGTGACGTTGATAGATTCGATCGAATGCAGCCTGCGATGCGGCGGCTTTGACGCCCGCATTGCTGCTGCCCGACGCGTGTCTGGACATGGCGCTCTCAGCTGCTTTTCGCGATTGCTCGTATTCCGTGATGGCGCGCTCCATTTCCCGTTTTTTGCTCATGAGCGCATCAACGAAACTGCTGAGTTCTTTCTCCTCGCTGGCCAGTCGGGCTAGGCTCGATTCGAGAATAGGCAACTGTGCTTCGATGTCGATTTGCCGAGAGATCGCCGGCTTTGCGAGATCATCGCGCCCCCCTGTAAGCGCCGTGGCGAGGGAGACTGCGAGCGATTCGTGCTCTTGATTGAGGTGCACGTGTTGCTGTTGCGCCAAGTGGCGATTGGCTGCGACACGACCCAGCTCCACTCTGATTTCATCGGTGACTTGCTCAATTTCGCGCACAGATTGCTCGAGCATCGCCATTGGCGCGGCGTCCTCCATCTTGTTGACAAGGGCGTGCGCTCCCCCGGCAATGAGTCGGGCAACGCGAGTTCGAAGTGAATCAGCCATCTTGATGTTCCTTTTAAACGTTGTTGGTGGGGGTGGTTGGAATCAAACGCGCAATTTCGCAAAGTCGTCCAGCGTGTTGGCGGACGACGTTACCGTCGAAGGCCGCGGCTTGCGCTGTGATGCCTTGCCGCAAAAGCGTTTCGGCCAATTGCAATGTGCGACGCACAAGCTGCGCTTCGAGATGCTTGGCGCTGTCAATGGAGTTGACTTGCGCCGCGTTTAGCGTCGCAATCAGCGCGGGCAGGTGCTCCATGAGCGCCGCCAAGACGTCAGAGTGCATGTGATCGCTCTGTTCGACACTGGCGATTTGTTCGCGCGTGGTTCGCCCCAAATCGCGATACATGTTGAGCGCTTCCAAATAGTTGGAGTCACCTTTGTAAGTGCGCTTTAGGTGCGCGACTGCAACCCGTACCTTGTCGCTAACGGTCGTTGCACCCTCCATGGGGTAAGTGGATAGCCATTCGTAGAGCTCATCGGGAAGTCGGCCAGAAATGGGAACCATACATATGAAATCATTTGGATTCTAATAAATTCAATTGTATACGAATAAAGTCATCATGCAAGCGGCACGGTTGGTACGACGTGCGAGAGCAGTAAATCAGCCTCATCCGCTGAGCTCCGCAAAAAAACTGATCGTTGACAAGACGATTAACAAGCTTATACGCGTAATGCCTTTAAAAATAAGGTGCATGGCTGCTATTTACTTACTTTCGACATAACTACAACAGTCCAATGACCCCATATTCCATATGGCGAAACTGGCCAATGCCGTTAATGCAATCGGTCGGCGGTCAGCGCCTCCGGATAGTCGCAGCAGGGTCGAACTGCGCGACGTTTCGTCAACTACGCCACAACCCCACTCGCCTGCTCATCCGCGTGGTAGCTACTGCGCACCATCGCTCCCACAGCAGCGTGTTTGAAGCCCATCGCGTAGGCTTCTTTTTCGAACATCGCGAAGGTGTCGGGGTGAACGTAGCGCAGCACGGGTAGGTGACTGGCTGAGGGTTGCAGGTATTGGCCGATGGTGAGCATGTCGATGCTGTGGGAGCGCATGTCTTGCATGACCGATAGGATTTCTTCGTCGGTTTCGCCCAAGCCCACCATGAGCCCGCTTTTCGTGGGTACGTCGGGGAATTTGGCTTTGAAGTCTTGTAGTAGCTTCAACGAGTGCGCGTAGTCGGAGCCGGGGCGCGCTTGTTTGTAGAGGCGCGGCACGGTTTCCATGTTGTGGTTCATCACGTCGGGCGGTGCGGCCTCAAGGATCGCGAGCGCCTTGTCGACTCGGCCTCGGAAATCGGGGACCAGCACTTCGATTTGAGTTTGTGGCGAGTGCGCGCGAACTTCTTTGATGCATTCAACGAAATGCCCAGCACCGCCGTCTCGTAAATCATCACGATCCACGCTGGTAATCACTACGTATTTCAAGCGCAATGCAGCGATTGTTTTCGCGAGATTTTTTGGCTCGTCTTGGTCGAGTGGGTTCGGTCGACCGTGGCCCACATCGCAAAACGGGCAGCGCCGTGTGCAGATGTCGCCCATGATCATGAACGTCGCAGTGCCTTTGCCGAAACACTCACCGATGTTGGGGCAGCTAGCCTCTTCGCACACCGAGTGCAGTTTGTGTTCGCGCAGAATCTTTTTGATTTCGGTGAAGCGCTGCGCATGTTCGCCGGTAGGCGCTTTGACGCGAATCCAATCGGGTTTTCGCAGCATTGGCGCTGACACCACTTTGATCGGAATGCGCGCGGTTTTGCCTTCGCCCTTGTGCTTGAGCCCAGCGGCATTGTCAAAGACCTTGGTGTCGGTAGGAGCGAGTTCGTTCATGCGTATGATTTTCTCACGGCTTGGGCGTGATCGGTGCGCTCAGCGTCGCCTCTAGCGCAGCCGCTAAGCCAATGCCTGCGGCTTCCAAACTTTCTTCGGTCGCAAAGTCGGCCAGTTGAGTCACTTGCAATCCCTCATAACCGCAGGGGTTGATAAATGAAAACGGCGTCAAGTCCATCTCAACATTCAGCGCGACGCCGTGATAGCTGCAACCGTTTCGGATTTTTAAGCCGAGCGATGCGATTTTGGCTTCGATGGGCTTGTTTCCCTCTCCCGCTGGCGGGAGAGGGGCTAGGGGTGAGGGTGCGCTGGCTGGAACGAGTGCGTCGTAGATCATCTCCAACACGTCCTCCGTATTCGAGAAGACTTCGTTGTTCCAAAACCGAAGAACGCGGATGCCCTGCGACGCAAACCAAGCGTCCCTCGCAGCGTCGTATTGCGATTGACTCTGATGCTGTCCGCCATCGAGTTCAACGGCCAGACGTTGCTCAGCGCAGTAGAAATCGAGAATGTATCTAGGGTCGGCGCCACGCGCGGGATGTTGACGTCGAAATTTCGCACCTGCCACGCTTCGATTGCGTAGCAAAAACCACATCAGTGACTCTGCGTCGGTCGCGGATTGACGGAGCTCTCGGGCGAAGCTCAGAAGGTCCTCTGGGGTCTTTCTTGTGCTTGGGGTGGGATCACTGTTAAGCGGAGCACCCTCACCCCTGCCCCTCTCCCGCCTGCGGGCGAGGGGTTCTAACCTGACGTACACGCCTGGTGCATCTCGTTTGCCATAAGCCTTTACGCCGTATTGCATCAGTGTTTGGATGACGCTGTTTTCTATTCGCTGCACCAGCTCTCGCACGCCAAAGCCTGCGCGTCGGATATCGAACAATATGTAGACGACCGTCTGCCCTGGCCCGTGATAGGTGATTTGCCCACCTCGGTCGGTTTTGACGACGGGGATGTTGGCGGGATTGAAGAGCAGATGTTCGGGCTTACCCGCCACGCCCTGCGTGAACACCGGCTCGTGTTCAACAATCCATAGTTCATCGGGTGTATCAGCGGTGCGCCCATCGGTGAACGTGCGCATTTGCTGCACGGTCGATTCGTAATCAACGCGCCCGAGGCTGCGGTGGATCATCGGATTAATTCGCAGCGCTAAAGCGCCCAAACGATATCGGGATGCGCGGTCAAGTCAAGGTAGAGCGCATCGAGCTGCGCTTTGGATTGGGCAGTGAACGTGACCGAAACCGCCAAATACTTTCCGCCCTTTGATTCGCGCACTGTGACGGTTGTGGCATCAAAATCAGCGACATGCCGACGCACGATTTCCATGACCGTCGCCTCGAGTTGAGGGTGATTTTTACCGGCGATCTTGAGCGGGTATTCGGTGGGGAAAACGAAATTCGTCTCAGCGCCAGCGGGGCCGAGGCTGCTGGTGACTGGAGTCGGCTTTTTGTCGGTGGAATCAGTCATTCGTAAATTCAGGCACGCATGTCGGCTTGCATGATGGCAAACATCTTCTTGAACATGGGGCCGGGCTTGCCTTTATGCAAGGCGTTACCAATAGGCTTGTCGTCAAGTGAGGTGATAGCGAGCACGCCCTTGCTTGATGATGAGAGCCACATCTCGTCAGTCGCCCACATTTCAGCCTCGGGCACTGGGCGAACGACAAGCTTCATGCCAGACTGTGTCGCCAAATCCATCACGCCATCGAGCGTGATGCCGCCCAAAATATGATTGTCCTTCGGCGGCGAAACGATGGTGTCGCCAAACACACAAAACACATTCGACGCCGACGCTTCGGTCATGAAGCCATCGCGAAGCATCACGCATTCGACGCCGCCCTGCTCAAACGAGTGTTGCCGCGCCAGTACATTGCCCAAGAGCGAAATGGATTTAATGTGGCAGCGATGCCAACGCAAATCGGGGTAGGTGTAGCAGGCCACGCCGTCGTCGATCTGCGCTTGGGTGAGCTTGGGCAGCGGATTGGACATCATGAACACAGTCGGTTCAACATCCTTCGGGAAGGTGTGATCGCGCTTGGCTACCCCCCGGGTCACTTGCCAATACACGCCTTGATCGTCAAACGGTTGCTTGGCGATGATTTGGGTGATGATGTCGACCCATTGCTCAGTGCTGTAGGGATTTTTTAAGCCAATTTCCCGGCATGAATTGTCGAGTCGGACCAAATGCGGCAGCATGCGATACGGCTTTCGGTTGATGACGGGCACGTATTCGTACACGCCGTCACCGTAGATAAAACCGCGATCAAGCACGCTGATTTTCGCGTCTTCGATCGGCATCCAGTCACCGTTCAAAAAAATCATTTGAAAATACTCTTCCACCACAAAACAATCGAGTGCCACGTGCGCTTGACGAAGCCCGCCTGCGGCGCAGCTTCCAGCGCCACCACATCGCGCTCGTACAGTAAATTTCCAGAGCGCGTCACTTTCAAAACGCCGACCGTGTCCCCCGCTTGAATCGGTCCGATTTTGGGCTCTGAGATCGTCAATTCGGTGGTGATTTCGTGCGATTTTCCGCGCGTATTGACAGCCGTCACGTCATCTCGAAATCCAACCGGAATTTGATCCACGGTGGATTTCCAAACGGTGAGCGACTGAAATGATTTTCCGGCCTCATAGAAGCGGCGCGGCTCGTACGCTGAAAACGCCCAATCGATGAGTTTTCTGGATTCACCAATGCGTGCCGCTTCGCTCGATGCACCGAGTACGACAGTGAGCAAGCGACGCGGCGCTCGATTGACCGTGGCAATCAGACACCAACCCGCAGCATCGGTGTGACCCGTTTTCAGGCCGTCAACCGTAGGGTCATCCGCCATTAAGCGATTGCGATTGGGTTGCGTGATGTTGTTGTGGGTGAACGTGCGCTCGCCGTAAAACTTCATGTACTGCGGGTAATCGCGCATCAGTGCCAGCGAGAGCACCGCCAAGTCATGCGCGGTTGAATAGTGGCCTTGCTGGGTGAGCCCGGTCGGGTTCAAAAAATTCGTATCGTTCATGCCAAGTCGTTTAGCTTCGCGATTCATTCGGGCGATGAATTCGCCTTCGTTGCCCGACACAGCAATAGCAAGCGCAATGGCCGCGTCGTTGCCCGATTGAATAATCAATCCGCGCAGCAAATCTTCGGTGGTAACGGGCGCGCCGGGCTCGATGAACATGCGCGAACCTTCGGCCTTCCAGGCGCGCTCGGGGACCCGAACACGTTGACCGAGCGAGAGTTGCTTTTGGTGCAATGCCTCAAACACGATGTACGCAGTCATCAATTTGGTGAGTGACGCTGGGTCGCGACGCGCTTTGGCGTTGCCCTCGGCGAGCACTTGACCGCTGGTCGCCTCGACCACCAAATACGCGGCAGCGGCGACCGGTGGTGGTGTGGCCAAACCGCTGTCAAGCGCAGCATTGACCGGCGCACCGGTCGCCAAGTCAACACCGACGGGCGCGGCGGGCTTGGGTTGCGCAACGGCGAGCGAAGCAACAGCAATGGCCGCGCCAACACCGCAGACACGAGTCATCACATAAAGGAAGTGGCGCAAAGAGATCAACACGTTTGCAGTCAGACGAAGCTATGGAGCGCTGATTTTACGGCTCGGCGGGTTTAAAAATGCGTAGTCGACCTCGGGCATCTCACCAGCGATGATGTCTGAGAGCGCTTTAGCCGAACCCGGCCCTTCAGTCCAGCCCAGTGTGCCGTGGCCGGTGTTGATGTAGAGATTGCCCAAATTGCTGCGGCCAATGATCGGCAAATTCGACGGTGTGGCGGGCCGTAAACCCGTCCAATATTGCACTGCATCCCAATCACATAAATCGGGAAAGTGGTGCTTGGCGCGTTTGGTGAGCGCCTCGCAGCGCACTGTGTTGAGCGACAAATCAAAACCGTTCAGTTCGGCCGTGCCCGCGATTCGAAGCCGGTCACCGATGGTGGTGAAAACGATTTTCATCTCGTCGTCGGTGATCGAACCCTTCGGCGCGCCGGGCATGTTTACGATGGGCAGCGTGGCGCTGTAGCCTTTGGCGGGATAGACCAACGCGTCCACGCCCACGTGTTTGAGCATCGCCGTTGAATACGAACCCAACGCCATCACGTAGGCGTCTGCGGTTTCGGTGCGCGAGCCCTTGGCGTTTTTGAGCACGACGCCACTGACTTTACCGCCGCTCTTTTCGACCCGTTCGATCGTTGTGCCGTAGCGAAACTCGACACCCATTTTGGCGGCGCGTTCGGCCAGTGCTGCCGTGAATTTGAACGCATCGCCCGACTCGTCGTGCGGTGCGTAAATTGCACCGGCCAAGGTGTGTGCGGTATGTTTAAGCGCGGGCTCGATCGCCACCGCTTCGGCCACGCTCAACACGTCTCTGCGCTCACCATTTCTGATGAGCAGCTGTGCGCCCTCGGCGGCAGCATCGAAGCTGGCTTTGGTCGAATGAATCATCATGATGCCGGCTTCGGCGTGGTCGTAGGCGATCTTTGTTTCCTTGCGCAGCGCTTGCAAGGTGCGGCGGCTGTATTCGGACAAGCGCATCGCTTGCAGGGTGTTGTGCTCGGTGCGCGATGGCAAACACTCGTAAAGAAAGCGCAAACCCCAGCGCCATTGATGCGGATCCATCTTCAAGCGAAACAGCAGCGGCGCGTCTTCTTTACCAAGCCATTTAAGCACCTTGAGCGGTGCGGCGGGCGACGCCCACGGATCGGATTGACTGACTGAAATTTGCGAGCCATTGGCAAAACTCGTCTCAAGCGCCGGGCCGGGCTGGCGATCAACGACGGTGACATCAAAGCCGCGCTGCCGCAAAAAATACGCTGTGTGCACGCCAAGGATACCGGCACCTAAAACTAAAACTCGCATTTGGTATTGCCCTACATTCATTCGCGCACTCGTGATGCTGCGACGAAAAATTCATTGAAGCCTGAATGCTAGAAACTATTCGTGACAAAGGCTAGGGCGCATGCGCAATCCGCATTGCCGATTGTGCACTCAGAGTTTGGTGCTCTGTGGTTGTGATGTGGGAATCTTCAGGATTGAATCGGCAAACGTATTCGTTGAAGCCGCGATTTATTGACGCGGATTGCGCCGATTTCACGGGTGGACGCAGATTGGCCCGTTGCCAGTCGAGCGATGGCGTTTCGCACACAGAAATCGAGCAAACTCCGTTGAGTAGCGACTTCGTCACCGTGTCACTGCACCCGATCACATAGTTTCACAACTAGCTCCAACTTATTTAATGTAGGCCCATTGAAATAAGGGATTGGCGGTATTTATTTTATTTTTCACAAATATGAAAAAAGTTTATCAATGCCCAACTTAATTTGGCATACATGCATTAAGCTGACATGATCTACCTGATTTTGTTTTTTCGGAGTGTCTTTTGATGAATTGGATGTTATTGCCGTTGTCGTTGTCACTCTACGTGCGCCGTTTCGCGGTGCTGTGTGTGATGTTGCTCGGTGCTTTGATCGCGCAGACCGTCGCTGCTTTAGCGCTGCCAACGGGCGTTTCACAGGGTCCCTCTGTGGCGGGCATTACCGAGTATCGATTGGCCAACGGCTTGACTGTGCTGCTGTTTCCCGACAATTCACAGGCCAAGCTCACGGTCAATATTTCGTACTTGGTTGGCTCGCGTCACGAAAACTACGGCGAAACGGGGCAAGCGCATTTGCTCGAGCACATGCTGTTTAAAGGCTCGCCCAAGGTGCCCGACGTCAACACCGAATACACCCAGCGCGCCGCGCAAATGAACGCAATCACTCGCGCGGATTTGACCAACTATTTCGCCACCTTTCCGGCGTCGGACGACAACCTGAAATTCGCCATCACGCTAGAGGCTGATCGCATGGTCAACGCCTACCTTCGGAAAGCCGACCTCGACAAAGAATTCTCGGTCGTCCGAAACGAATTCGAAGCGGGTGAAAACAACCCCGGACAAGTGCTCACCAAACGCCTTTTTGCGGTCGCCTACGACTGGCACAACTACGGCAAATTGCCCATCGGCAATCGCTCCGATATCGAAAACGTATCGATCGAGAATCTGCGCTCGTTCTACAAAACGTATTACCAGCCCGACAACGCGGTGCTACTCGTCGCTGGCAAGTTTGATCCCGCGTTGGCGCTGGCCGAAATTGCGCGCGAATTTGGTGCCATCGCTAAGCCAACTCGTACGCTGCCCAAACTCAACACCGTGGAGCCCACGCAGGACGGCGAGCGCAGCGTTGTCGTTCGCGGCAAAGGCGACATTCAAATTATTGCCGCGGCGTACAAAGTGCCAGGTACGCTGCACCCCGACATGGAAGCGCTGGGCTACGCCGCGCTCATTTTGAGCAACACGCCGTCTGGTCGATTGCATAAAAAATTGGTGGAAACGCAAAAGGCGTTGGGTGTAGGCGGACAACCGTTGGCCTATCTCGACCCTCATCCGCTGACGTTTTTGGTCGTGCAAAAGGCAGGTGAAAATGTCGAAGCACTGCGCGAAGCGTTTCTTAACGAACTAGAAAAATTTGCAGAGTCTCCACCCACGGATGAGGAAATGCAACGCACTCGAACCGTGTACGACAACATCTACGAATCCATGTTGTCGCAGCCCGAGCGCGTGGGCTTAATGCTGTCGAGCTACATCGCGCTGGGCGATTGGCGATTGTTTTTCTACGGCAAGGACAATCACAAAAATGTAACTGCCGCAAATGTGCAGGCCGTAGCGAAAAAATACTTTATTCGCGACAACCGAACGGTGGCCACCTTTTTGCCAGAAAACGCGCCGCAACGCGCTGAAATCGCAGTTGCTCCGTCGGCGGCCGACGTGCTCAAGAATTGGAAACCAACCACGCAAATTGCGCAAGGTGAAAACTTTGAAGCGACCGCTAAAAATATTGACGCACGAACACAGATCAGCTCAATCGGTGAATTAAAAATCGCGCTGCTGCCAAAGAAAACCAGAAACGAGACCGTGCAAGTGCGAATGTCATTTAACCGTGGTGATGAGACGAGCCGCACCGGCCGAGAAAACGCCTGGGGCTTAGCTCGCAATACGGTCATGCTCGGCAACACAAAGTTCTCCCGCGCGCAGCTCAGCGACGAATTGCAAAAGAGAAAACTGCAGGGCGGCGCGATGTCCTTTGAAACGCGGCGCGAAAACTTGGTGGCGGCACTCGAATTGGCCGCGCAAATCCTACACGAGCCCACATTTCCTGAGAGCGAACTTGAACTTCAACGCAAGGAATCGCTGGCCGGATTGGAATTCTCTAAATCCGAGCCCGCCGCGTTGGTGGCCGAGCGACTGGGTCGACATTTCAACGCTTACCCCGCCGGCCATCCGTTCTATCGCGAAAGCCGTGAAGAGATCGAAGCCTTTGTCAAGCGCTACACACGCGACGAATTGGTCAAAGCGTACGCCGATTTTGCAGGCACCTCGAACGGCGAAATCGCCATCGTGGGTGACTTTGATCCGGCAGCGGTCTTGGCGGTATTGAAGAAAGAATTCAGCCCCCGGACGAGCAAAGCGCCTTATGCGCGGATCACGTCGCGGCTATCCACTCCGCCAGCGATCAACGAATGGATCGACACGCCCGGCAAAGAAAACGCCACGCTTCGAATGAGCACGAGCTTCGCGCTCAAACGCGATCATCCCGAGTACGCCGCGCTGTGGGTGGCCAATGAAATCGTGGGGGCTGGCGGACTAGATAGTCGCTTAATGGCGCGTGTTCGCGGCAAAGAAGGCTTGTCCTACGGCATCTCAAGCTCGTTTTCGGTGGGCGTTTACGACGCGGTCGCCAGCTGGGGGGTCAACGGTATCGCTGCGCCGCAAAACGTACTTCGCGTCGAGCGCGCGGTGCTGGAAGAAATCGCCAGCGCCCGCGAGCAAGGCTTCAGCGCCGAAGAAGTCGCGAGGATCAAGAGCGGCGTTCGTGGTTCATACAATCAAAACTATGCCAACGACGCCGCAGTCGCGTCAATGTGGCTCGATCGCTTGGATCGCGGATTGAAGTTTGCGGACTACGAAGCGTTCATCGACAAAGTGCTCGCGGTCACCCCAGAGCAAGCGCGCGATGCGTTTCGAAAGTACGTCGATCCGGCCAAGCTCTCCATTGTGAAAGCGGGCGACAAGAAAAAGGCGGAGGCGAAATAGACGCTGCGCGCCCATCGCTGCAGGCTACTTCGCCTTAAATCTCCAATAGATTCTCGCGGCAAACAGCAGTGCAAAGATGGCGGCGTAAATGTAGGGCTCAATCGGGTTACGCCGAGCGAGCCAGATAAAGTGCACCACGGCGAGAATCGCGATGACGTAGACGAGGTTGTGCAGCCGCTGCCAGTTTTGCGCGCCCAATTTCTTAATCAGCGCATTGTTTGATGTGATCGCCAGAGGAATCAGCAGCACAAACGCGGCGAATCCCACGGTGATAAACGGGCGCTTGATGATGTCTTTGATGATGTCGTTGACATCAAAAAAGCGATCTAACCAGACGTAGGTAATGAAGTGCAGCGCGGCGTAAAAAAAAGTGATGAGCCCTGCGCTGCGCCGCAGTCGCACGAGCCATACCCAGCCGGTAATATTTCGAAGCGGCGTGATACTCAATGTCACCACGAGCGAAACGATCGTCCACGTGCCGGTTGACCGCGTGACAAATTCGATGGGATTAACGCCCAACCAACCCAGCGGCAGCCCAATGAGCATTCGCGCCAGCGGCAACATCCCCAGCGCGACCAGCACCCACTTTGCGCGCTGAACCTGGGCGTTGGTTAGGCTGCGCCACGGGGCAAATACCGTGAGTGGAAACGTCACTGAAAGAGCCATGTATGGAGTAGTCTTCCGGGCATAAACGCGAACGAGCCTGCAATCAGTAAGCCGCCAATATAGAGTCCGATCATGCTGTGTTTGTGTGCGGTGATGTTGTGACTGCGTGCCGCCAAGTAAGCTTTGGGAACAGAAACAAACACCAGCACGCTAAACAGATGAATGAAACCAAAGTGCCCAAACAGCTTGGGGCCCACGAGGGCGGGCATCAACAGGGTGATGGCCGCCGTAATGAGCATGAGCACCATGTAGAGCTTGCCCAGTAAGCGGTGCAGGGGTGTGCCCTTACGGCGAATCATCATGTAGGTACCGATGATAAACGCGGGCAGCACGGTGGCTAAATGCGCATAGGCCAGGGGCAGATACACGGCGTGATACGTTTGAGCTTGCATGAATCGTCGATTGAATGTTGATGCTCGAATTGCAACGGACGTAGGCAGTTAACGCGAGCCCTCTGCGACGAGCTGCCGATCCTACGCGCCAATCGTTGCCGCGACTGCGCCAATCGCGCGGGGCTCGCGCGTCAGATGAACTTCTTAAGATCCATCCCCGCGTACATCGACGCGACCTGCTCGCCGTAGCCATTAAACATCAGCGATCTGCGCTTGCCAAATTCGCCCAGGCGACGCTCAGTCGCTTGGCTCCAGCGGGCATGATCAACATTGGGATTCACGTTGGAATAGAAGCCGTATTCGCTCGGCCCCGATTTCACCCAAGCGGTCCTCGGCTCTTTCTCTACGAAGCGAATCTTGACGATGGATTTGCCGCTCTTGAAGCCGTATTTCCACGGCACGACCATACGAACCGGCGCGCCGTTTTGATTGGGCAACATTTCGCCATACGCACCAAGCGTGAGCAATGTCAGCGGATGCATCGCCTCATCCATCCGAAGCCCTTCAACATAAGGCCAATCAAGTACCGAGGAGCGCAGCCCAGGCATGATGGCTTTGTCGGCGAGCGTGACGAATTCCACGTACTTCGCATTGCCGCGTGGCTCAACCCGCTTGATCAGCTCAGCGAGCGAAAAGCCCACCCACGGCACGACCATCGACCAAGCTTCAACGCAACGGAAACGATAGACACGCTCTTCAAGCGGCGCGAGCTTGTAGAGCTCGTCAATGTCAAACACTTTGGGTTTGTTGACTTCGCCTTCGATGGTGATCGTCCAGGGGCGCGTCTTGAGCGCTTTAGCCAGCACGGGCGGTTCGGACTTATCAGTACCGAATTCGTAAAAATTGCAGTAGTTTTTGAAGTCTTCTGCCTTGTTGATCTTTTCGTCGGGCAAAACGTATTGCGGGTTGGGTTTCACGCCCGCTAATTTCATGCCTTGTGCTTCCACTGAGCAGGCCGACAGCACGGGCAAACCGGCGATCAAGCCCATGGCGCTGGCGTTTCGAATCCAATCGCGTCGACCGTGAAACAGCGACGCATCGGTAATTTCGGATGGCAGAATGACGTCAGGACGGCGGATTAACATGGGTTCTGTCTTTCAAAAAATTCACGTTGGCGCAATCTTAATCGCGAAAATGCGTGATTGACGTTGGCGTGCTCGAATAAAACGGTAGTCGACCTTGGATGGAGAATCCTTTCATGTTTAAAAGTTCCAGCTGCGCAGCCCGCTCTCTAGCGCTTTTTGCTGCGACAGCGGCTTGTATCGCGTTGCCGACGGCGCTGGCTAAAGCTCCCGCTGAGCAAGCGGCGCAATTCGCCTACCCAGCCGCAAAGCTTGCCGCACTGCCGGGCGGTACGTTTCAAAAGCCTAAATGCTGCAACGTCACCGAATGGAAACTGACCTCACCCGAAGGCGAGGACATCGAAGTCACGGTCGTTGATCCGTTGGGCAAAGGCAAGCGCCCCACGATTGTTTGGCTGCACCGCGAGGGGCAAGATGTCAAACGCGCCGGATTCGCGCAAGAAGCGGAAACGCTGGCCGCAATGGGCATTGCGTCGCTCTTAGTCGAACTCCCGTTTAAGCAGCCCTATTTGGCGAAGAGCGCAGAGCGCAGTGGTGACGCCGACGCGATTCGTCGCGCGGTGATCAACGCCCGTCGCGTGATCGATTGGGCGGCGACGCGACCCGAATTCGACCTCAAACAGCTCGCCGTCGTCGGACACCGATTTGGCGCTTGGGCGGCGGTGCTCTTGACCGCCGTAGATTCGCGAATCGATGCGGCGGTGCTGCTCTCGCCGCCGGGAAAGCCCAGCGGGTGGCTGCAAGTCTCGGAGCAGCCGCGCGCCAAAGCGTTTCGTGAATCGTTCGATAAAGCTCAGTGGGCAGACTATTTGACCGCGATCGAACCGCTTGATCCAGAGCGCTGGATTGGATTGAGCGCGCCCAGCAAGCTGTTTTTTCAATTCGGCAGCGCCGACGCATGGGTACAAACTCTAGAGCAGGTCGATCTGTTTCGCGCAGCTCCTCAACCCAAATCTCGGCAAATGTACGAGTCCGATGAACTGCTGAACGACGAGGCCAAGAAAGACCGAATCGCGTGGCTCAAACGCACTTTAACTGGAAAGTAAATCATGGTTGTTCTGCCTCTTGATTCCCTCGGCGACTACGTTGGCCAAGAGCTCGCGGTTTCAGATTGGTTGACCATCACGCAAGATCGTATCAATCAGTTTGCCGATGCGACGGGTGACCATCAGTGGATTCACTTAGATGCCGAACGTGCGGCGCGAGAATCCCCTTTCAAAAACACGATCGCGCATGGATTTTTAACGCTCTCTTTGATTCCGTACTTTAAGAATTTAAGTGTGAGCTACAGCGGCGTGAAGATGGGTGTGAACTACGGCACCAACCGCGTTCGATTTATGGCGCCCGTAGCCGTCAATTCAAGGCTGCGCGCGCGATTCAAGTTACTCAGCGTGGAGCCGATTGCCGGTGGTGCCCAGACGGTGTTTGAAGTAACAATAGAAATTGAGGGCCACAGCAAACCGGCGTGTGTGGCGGAGCTGGTAACTCGAGCCTACGCCTAGACCCAAGAGTGTTTGTTTACGGTCCAAACGTCATCTCCCGTTCGGGCTGAGTAGGATGGTCGCCCGTGGTTCAAAAGGCGCAGGGCGGTGATCGGTTTGGCTCCCTCTCCCTGGGGGAGAGGGTTGGGGTGAGGGACTTGGAATGATGTCGATCGGAGCAATGCGAAGACCCTCTCCCCAACCCTCCCCCCCCGGGGGGAGGAAGCGGTTTGGCGCGTTACGCCTAGGGTATTTCGTGCGAAAGGCATCACGTAAGGCGTTGATGTTATGTAACTAAAAAGCTGTTTCTTGAGAGCTGGTCGTTGCCTTGGCGGTGTGCAGCCAACCCTTCGACGCGCTCAGGGCGAACGGTTCTTACGCAAACCGAATGCGTTAAACCTTTTCAGTCCCGAGCAGCTCGCCCTTCTCAAGGTGTGTGACGTGCTTAGCCGACTTCACAGCCCCCGGATCGTGCGTGACCATGATGATCGTTTTACCCATTTCTTCGTTGAGTTGACGCAGCAATCCGAGCACGTCCTCGGCGCTTTTCTTATCCAGATCACCCGTGGGCTCGTCGGCAACGATGAGCGTAGGATCGGTGATAAACGCGCGGGCGATGGCCACACGCTGCTGCTGTCCGCCCGAGAGTTCGTTGGGGTAGTGCGTCATTCGGTCCGACAGACCCACGAGCCCCAGCGCGATTTCGACCCGCTCGCGGCGTTCGCGGCGCGACAAATCGGTGAGCATCAGCGGTAGCTCAACGTTTTCAAACGCGGTCAGTACGGGCATCAAGTTGTAGAACTGAAAGATGAAGCCGACGTTTTGAGCGCGCCAATCCGCAAGCTCGCTTTCACTGAGCTCGGCGATGTCCAAACCACCCACACGCAAAATGCCACTGGTGGGTTTATCGATGCCCGCAATCAGATTGAGTAGGGTTGATTTGCCCGAGCCCGAAGGCCCCATGAGCGCGATGAAATCGCCCTGTGGGATATCGAGCGTGATGTCCATTAGCACCGGCACAGTTTGATCGCCGCGAGTGTAGGCTTTGGTCAGATTTTTAATTTCAACGAGCGTAGTCATCGCTTCGCTCACTTCTTTGTAGAGGCCACCACCGCCGCACCGTCTTGCAACTTTTCATTGGGCTTCAAAACAACCTTGTCGCCACTTTTCACGCCCGCGACTTCCACCGTATCACCAATTTCACGCGATTTCGTCACCGGAGAAAGCTTCACCGTTTTGTCGTTAACAACGAACACAAACGACTTGCCATCGCGCTCGACAATCGATTCTTTGCGCACGACTGTGACCGGTTTGCGATCTGCGTCAGTAGGCTTTTGCTTGAGGAACGCGACCTTGGCGCTCATGTCCGGCAATATTCTTGGATCGCGCTCCACGAAGCTCACCTTGACCAACACGGTTGCCTTGGCGCGATCAACCGTGGGCACGATGCGCGACACCTCGCCGAGCAAACGCGCTTCGGGCAAGGCTTCCAAGGTGATTTCAGCGGGCGCGCCAACGACGATCTTGCCGATGCTGCCCTCGGCCACATCGGATTCGACTTCGAGCGTTGACATGTCGGCCATGGTGACCACCGCACCAATCGAACCGGCGGCAGAAGAAAACGGCGTGATGATATCGCCGACGTTGGCGTTTTTGGTGAGAATCACGCCGTCGAACGGCGCACGAATGAGCGTTTGCGAAACACTAACGCCCGCGGCGCGAGTTTGCGCATCGGCAACGCCAATGGCGGCGTTGAGGCTGGCAATGGTGGCTTTAGCGCGATCCATGCGCGCCTTGGCCGCATCGAGCACCGCGGCACTCACGAATTTCTTTTCGAAGAGTTCTTGCTGCCGCTTGAACTGCGCTTCAGCATCAACGAGCTCAGCGCGACCCTGCTCCAAATTGGCGCGCGCCGCCGTGCCGCCCGCACGGGCTTGATCCTTGGTGGCGTTCACATCAAGCGCTTCGAGTCGCGCGATGACTTCGCCTGCTTTGACTTTCGAACCCTCTTGCACGCCCAAAAATTCGAGCCGCCCTGTAGCTTTGGTCGATACCGCTGCTTTCTTTGCTGCAACCACTCGTCCCGTGGCGTTGAGGAGCGTAAAGCCCTGCGTTGGAAACGCGGTAGTGACCGAGCCCATTTCAACCTCGGTGGGTGCGGTTGCACGGCGAGCGAAGAGCGCTCCAACGGCAACGGCTGCAACCAGCGCAATCACAATCCATTTCAACAGTCGCTTTTTACGTCGCGACGCAACGGCGGCCTGCGGTGCGCTCTTGTTCAACGTAAGTTTCGATAAATCGGCTTGAGCCACGGGAAATCCTTGTTAACTGCGTTGCGCTGGGATGCGCTAAGGACGATTTTATGCGCGATGCGCTTGAGCTGATTGAATGGGCAACGAAGCAGTCACGTATTGATTGAGGCTGCTGCCAATTCCTCGGCGCTGAGCCATCGCCAAGCACCCTCAGCCAGATCTGCGGGCAAGCGCAGCCCGCCAATCTGCGAGCGATGAAGCGATTCGACATGATTCCCGACCGCCGCGACCATTCGCTTGACTTGGTGATATTTGCCCTCGGTTAATGTCAATCGCAGATGGGTGCTGTCAACACGTTCACACGCTTTCGCTTTCACAGGCAGCGGATCATCGTTCAAGACCACACCGTCGATCAACTGCGCAATTTGCTCGTGCCTAATCTCGCGTGCCGTTGTGACTTCATAGACTTTCGGCACGTGATGCTTGGGCGACGCCATACGATGAATCAATTGGCCATCGTCCGACAAAATCAGCAGGCCAGTGGTGTCTTGATCCAACCGACCAATGGCCTGAACGCCCGATACAGCGGACTTGGTGGGCCGATCCCGCAGCGGCGCAGGCAGTAGCGAATAGACGCTCGGCCAGTGCTTGGGTTTATGGGAGCACTCGAAGCCAGCCGGTTTGTTGAGCATCAAATACGCCATCGCGTGAAACGGCCACGCTTCACCGAGGACGGTGAAGGTCAAACCGTCGGTCGCAAATGCCTGCTCGGCGTTAGCGCAGGTTGCACCGTCAATCGTCACGACGCCACTGGCGATGAGCGATGCACATTGCTTTCGAGTGCCGAAGCCCTGTGAGAAGAGGATTTGACTGAGTTTCATGCGGGCGAATTGGGGCTATGGTGCGGTTCAAAGTGAGTTAGCGGATCGTTCGGTGCCTCCCCTCTCAAGGGGGAGGTTAGGAGGGGGATGGTTTTCAGCCCGAGAGTGAGGACACTGTTGGAGCGTGGACAACCATCCCCACCCTCGCCCTCCCCTTGAACGGGAAGGAACAGAGCGGCCTAGATCATTCTGTAGTTGGCGATATTAACCAATGCCAATTGAAATATGGGTTTTGCGACGAATTTACCGCTTATTGATAAACAGAAAAAACCTTATACAGGCCCCATTTATCATGGCGTCAAGGAGTAATGCTGGTTAGTCTTTCTTTGTCCGAGCCAACACCGTCGCCAAAAACGCCGCCGTATGCGAGCCCTTCTTGGCCCCCTGCTCGGCCACGCTTTCCGGCGTGCCAAATGCAACAACATTGCCGCCACCGCCGCCGCCTTCGGGTCCCATGTCGATGACCCAATCGGCGGTTTTGATGACGTCCAAGTTGTGTTCAATCACCACGACCGTATTGCCATGGTCGCGCAACCGATAGAGCACTTTGAGCAACAAATCGATGTCAGCGAAATGTAGTCCTGTGGTCGGTTCATCGAGCACGTAAAGCGTGTTGCCGGTGTCACGTTTCGATAGCTCAAGCGCGAGCTTCACACGCTGCGCTTCGCCGCCCGACAGCGTGGTGGCCGCCTGTCCCAAACGGATGTAGCCCAGCCCCACCTCGTCGAGCAGATTGACCTTGGCGGCAATATTGGGCACGGGTGCGAAGAACGCTTTGGCCTCTTCTACCGTCATGCCGAGCACTTGGCTGATGTTCTTGCCGCGGTATTCGATGTCGAGCGTTTCACGGTTGTAGCGTTTGCCATGACAGACGTCGCATTCCACATACACATCGGGCAAGAAATGCATTTCGACTTTGATGACGCCGTCGCCTTCGCACGCCTCGCAGCGACCGCCTTTGACGTTGAACGAAAAGCGTCCGGCTTCATAGCCTCGTTCCCGCGCCTGCGGAGTTTGCGCAAACAGCTCGCGGATCGGCGTGAAAAGACCGGTGTACGTTGCGGGGTTTGAGCGCGGCGTGCGGCCAATCGGACTTTGATCGACGTTGATGACTTTGTCGAAATGTTCCAATCCGTCGATGGATTTATGAGGCGCGGGATCGTCGACACTGCCGTAAATTTTCTTAGCTGCTGCGCGGTACAGCGTGTCATTGACGAGCGTTGATTTGCCCGAGCCGGACACACCCGTCACACAGGTCATCAAGCCAATCGGAATGGATACGTCCACTTTCTTTAAATTGTTGCCGCGTGCGCCGCGAATCACAATTTGCTTTTTCGGATCACACTTGATGCGCTTCTTGGGCATCGAGATTTGCTTGGCACCCGACAAGTACAAACCGGTGAGAGATTTCTTGCTCTTTTTGATGTCGGCAGGTTTGCCGTGCGCAATGATTTCGCCGCCGTGAACGCCAGCGGCGGGCCCCAAATCAATGACGTAATCGGCGCTCATGATTGCGTCTTCGTCGTGCTCGACTACCAGTACGCTGTTCCCCAGATCACGCAGGTGTTTGAGCGTTTCGAGCAGTCGATCATTGTCGCGCTGATGCAAACCAATCGAGGGCTCATCGAGTACGTACATCACACCCGTCAAGCCGGAGCCAATTTGTGATGCCAAGCGAATGCGCTGCGCCTCACCGCCCGATAGCGTTTCAGCACTTCGATCCAGTGACAAATACTGCAAACCTACGTTATTCAAAAAGCCCAAGCGATTGCGAATTTCCGAGATGATTCGAACCGCAATTAGCTTCTTCGCGCCATCCAATTTCAGCGATTCGAAGTACTTTGCACTCTCCGCCAGTGGCAACTTACTCAGCTCAAAGATAGCCCGCGCCTGCGCGCCATGTCCGACCTTTACGAACCGTGCTTCACGGCGCAGTCGTGCGCCGTTGCAATCAGTGCATGGCCGACGGCTCATGTACTTTGATAGTTCCTCGCGCACGGCGGGTGATTCGGTTTCACGGTAGCGGCGTTGAAAATTCGGCAACACGCCTTCGAAGGTATGTTTGCGCTTTTGAATAGTTCCTTTCTCGCTGACGTAATCAAATTCGATCACGTCGGTGCCGCTACCAAAAACGACGGCACGTTGCGCCTCTGGCGATAAATCCTTAAATGCGGTCTCGACTTCAAAACCGTAATGCTTCGCCAGCCCCTGCAACATCTGAAAATAGAAAATGGTGCGCCGATCCCAGCCCTTGATCGCGCCACCCGCCAGCGATAGCTCGGGGTGCGCAACAATCCGGGCGGGCTCAAACTCGTCAATCTCGCCCAAGCCATCACAGGTCGGGCAAGCACCCATCGGCGAATTGAACGAAAACAGTCGAGGCTCTAGCTCTGCGAGGGAATAGTCACAAATGGGGCACGCGAACTTTGACGAGAATAGTTGCGATGTGTTGCTATCCATTTCCACAACGAGCGCTCGGCCGTTACCCATACGACACGCGGTTTCGAACGATTCCGCTAAGCGCTGCTTGGCGTCGGGTCGAACCTTGATTCGATCGATCACCACATCGATGGTGTGCTTGTGCGTTTTGGTGAGTTTGGGCAAGGGGTCGAGCTCGGTGACCACGCCATCGATACGAGCCTTGGTGAAGCCCTTGCTCTTGAGCTCAACAAACAGCTCTACATGCTCCCCCTTGCGATCCGCGATCACTGGCGCGAGCAACATGATTCGTGTATCGGCCGGGTACGCCAGTACCGTGTCGACCATCTGTGAGATCGTCTGCGCCGAGAGCTTTTCTGCCGGATGATCGGGGCAATACGGATCACCCACACGAGCGTAGAGCAAGCGCAGGTAGTCATGAATTTCTGTCACCGTACCGACCGTTGATCGCGGATTGTGCGAAGTCGCCTTTTGCTCAATCGCGATGGCCGGTGATAGCCCCTCGATCAAATCGACATCGGGCTTATCCATCATCTGCAAAAACTGTCGCGCGTAAGCCGACAGCGATTCGACGTAGCGGCGTTGCCCTTCGGCATAGAGCGTGTCAAACGCCAGCGACGATTTTCCCGAGCCCGACAGTCCGGTAATCACCACCAATTGGTGCTTCGGAATGTCAATGCTGATGTTTTTTAAATTGTGTGTACGAGCGCCGCGAACGCGAAGAAAATCCATGACTTTTAAGAGCTCACAAAGGCGAAAGGCAACTGGTAATTATCGCGCTTTGCGCCGATCAGAGCAGTACCCACGTTGCGCCAACGAATCATCGCGCTATGATGCGCGCTAACAATTTATCGCGCTTGCACGTTCCGCAATCGCCAAACAAACATCGCATCATGACCGAACCCACTGAAAAGCCCGCTCTGCCTGATCATCTCTCGGCCGACCCCAGAAGCCCGCATCATCATCCGGCCATTTTCGAGCACGATATCGGCATTCGACTCAATGACAAAGAGCGAAACGACGTTGAGGAGTACTGCATCAGCGAGGGTTGGGTCAAAGTGCCCGTCGGAAACTCGCGCGATCGCAAGGGCAATCCGTTGACCATCAAACTCAAAGGTAAGGTCGAGGCGTATTACCGCTAGGAGGTGGATGCGCCTATGGCCGTACTCGTCTGAACTAGCTCGAAGGTCGGTCGCTCAGCGGCGCACTCAACCGCCCATCCCCGTAGCTCCGTAGCACCTGCGCAATGACGACTTGATAGCCTGCTAACCATTGCGCATGGTTAGATTTTGCCTCCAGATGCGTCGGATGCGTGATGAGCTGCTGCATCGCTTCGAGCGAATTCCAGTAATAGACATTTGAGATTTGACCGGTCGAAGCGTTTTCCCAAGTCTCTTCGCCTAGGTAGCCGGGAATGCTCTTGGCAACGACAGCGATGGCCTCGTCAAGTCGATGAAATTGTGCGTCGTATTGCAGCTTTACAAACGTAAAAGTTGACGTGTAGACCGTGGGTGCATCCATGGCTAACTCTCGCGGCGCGTTAGCGCCAGGAATATCCCGAGCCCGATCATCGTGATGCCTGATGCCCGCGTCATCAAGCGCGCTCGAGCAGCGCGGACCGTGCTACGTTGAAGGAGTCGCTCAGCGGTAAAGACCGCGATCACGTCAACTAGCGTATTGAGCACCACGCAGATGCTGCCGAGCAAAACGAGCTGCGGCACCAGCGGCTCAGTCGCTGCAACAAACTGCGGCAAAAACGCCAGAAAAAACAAGGCAGTTTTGACGTTGAGCGCCTCAACCGCTATGCCCTCAAAGAGCGCACGGCGAGTGCCTTGAGACTTGACGGACTCAGCCACGGCATCGGATTCTTTTCGCATCAACAAGCGAACGCCTAAGTAGACCAAGTACGCCGCGCCCACGTACTTCACAAGGCCAAAGGCCGTTGCCGATTGCGCCAAGATGACCGAAAGCCCCAACGCCGCGGCCAGCACATGCAGCATCCCACCAATGCCCGTACCCAAGCACGATGCCAAGCCCTCAGAGCGCCCGCCCGCTGCTGTGCGCGCGACAACATAGGCGATTCCGGGGCCGGGGGTAATGGCAAGCAAAATCGCCGCGACGGTAAAGGCTAAAAGAGACATGGTTGGATTGCCTGTTTACGTGAAAGGTCGGGAACCCGGTGCAATGTTCAGTAAAACCAAACCGTTGCAATGCGATCGTCGATCACTTGGTAGACGGCAATGGCCTCAACAACGCCGTCTTGCAAACCAGTAATCCGCTCGTGATCGACCACGATGTTTCCCGCCACCATACGATTAACAACCTCGGCGTGCAGATTGGGCAAGGTGAATCGATTCTTAGCGTAGTGCGCCTTAAACGTTTCTTTGCCAGACAGAATGGGCTCGGTGGCGGGCGGTCGAAACACCTTCACGTCATCCGCATATTCAGCAACAAATCGCTCAGCATCGTGCGCGTTATAGGCATCGAGCTGGCGCTGCACGGGTTCGATTGGATTCATGGAGGATTGGCAGCGGGTATGACTGGCACTAGTGTAGTGTTGCGGCAGGACAATCAAGTGGTGGTGCCAAACATCCTGTCCGCTTGCGGGCTTGTTGTTTTGACGCGCATCGATTCCATCGCACCGTGCTGGTTTTCAACCAGCTCGAGCCAGGCAAACCCCACCGCACAGCTCAAGGCGGGGGGGTACGGAAAATGCCGAATTAGCCGATGTTTCAAGACCGCAATTGGCTTTTCGGTCGGAGGCTAAGTTAGAATGAAAGCACGCGGGAGCGCGCTTTAGCGGCATTCAAGAAGCGCCACTACAACGCGCCCTACAAGCCCGCGTGAAGACCGGTGGTGCGGTTGATTTCCGTCGCTTACCTCGGTAGTCGTTTGCTGTTTTCGAAGTACGTTGTGAACGCAAACACGAATTGCACGGAGAGCGGAGGGATTGTTGTTGCGGATAAGTACGCGGTGCGAAAAGCGAAGATTTGTTCAGTTGATCACTGAGGCAAACCTGTGCTTGCTCGTTGCGATATTCGCCGCCAGCGCCACGCCCGTTATCGCACTGTCGGCTGCAGATCATGATCGACTGATCGAGCGAGCACGCAACGGTGAGTCGGCCCGCGTCATTCGCGACATGCAAATTGCGTTACGTGCTGATCCGACCAATACGCGCCTGCGGCGAGATGCCGTCGTCGTCGCAAATTGGGCGGAAGATCATGACACGGCTGTCGGCGAGTACGAACGACTGGGGCCAGGGCAGCCCCTCTATGTGGTGTCGGTGGCGGCGCTCTCTTATCGTCGTGCCGAGCGCTGGAAACCCGCCATTGAGGCTTACCGGCGCGTAATTCGAGATGAACCGAAGAACTACGACGCGCAAGCGGGGCTCGTCCATTCATTGACAGGAGACGGTCAACTCGACAGCGCGTCCGCGTTAATTGATGCTTTTTTGCCCTCGTCCCTGCGCGAGCGAAAACAGAAGCAGTACTTGCCGTTAGTGGAGGCGCTTGCGATACTTCGAGAACGGCAGGAGCGTTGGGCTGAAGCGCTTGGGGCCTGGAAAGATGTCCTTGAACTCGACCCCGATTTCGCAAATGCGAAAGTCGCAATCGTTTTCGTCGCAAGCCGCCTGGGTGCCGCCTCGATTGCCAGCGATCAGGCGAAAGCCATTGGTGCGCCCCGCATCCAGCCCGACGCGCAACTGCGACTCGCGCAGGACCGTACCGCCTACCAAATGCGCCACGGCGATGTTCAGTTGTCGCTTGACCTAGGATTGGCGCGATTTGGCTGGACGGATCGCGCGCTTGCATCAAACGAGGCTGACCGCAAGGCTGCACCCGAGAACAGCAGCTACGCCAACAACGCAATGTTTGATCGCCTGATCGCGCTGCGTGATCGGGTGCGAATGGATGATGCGCTCAAGCTCTATGAGGAAATCAAAGCACGTAACTTAAAGCCGCCGCCCTACGCTCTGTCTGCTGTTGCCGACGCGTACCTTTACAACAGGAAACCGTTTGATGCGCGGGACCACTACTTGCGTGCGCTAGACGGCGTAGCGCAAGCCGGCGGTAAGCCCGTTGAAGAATGGCAGTTCGCGCTGATCTACGCCTATTTGGAGTGTGAACAGTGGCAAGCGGCCAGCGACTTGTTGGATGAGTTGCTAGCAAAGTTGAGGCCGTTTCGCTTTGAGAAATCGCCGCTGCAGCGAGACAATCCAGAATTCGCGCGGGCCCGAGTGATGCGCGCGCTGCTCGATTTGTACGGCGACCGTCTGGTGGCGTCGAAAGCGTGGCTCGATGAATTTCTGAAACTCGCGCCGCACGATCTTTCAGCGCGCGCTGCACTTGCCAGTTGGTACTCGGCAAACAGCATGCCCAATCACGCCAGTGACCAGTTCCTGCGCATTAAAGCTGAGGATCCCAACTATCTGACCGGACGCCTAGGGCTTGCGGAGACCGCTTTGTCGTTGTCACGTTGGCGTGAGGCGCGCATCGCCAGCAAAGAAATTATCGCCGAGTATCCGGAAAGTCGCGGTGCTCAGCGCCTAAGTGACATTTTGCGCACACACGATTCGCCAACGCTGCGATTGGCTACGCAAATGACGTGGCCGGTGAGCGGCGGTGCTCGCGATGCGGCGGAAAACCGCCCGTCGCGCGCCGATCGCGACTGGAAGATCGACGCATACGCCCACAGCATGCCAATTGCTGAAGACTATCGGCTATACGCGCATGCCTTTGTGTCGTCCGCCAGGTTTTCGTCGGTCGACGGACGCCGCGAGCGCTTTGGCCTCGGTTTAGAACGCCAGGTTGAGTCGCTAGCGTTAGCCGCAGAACTCCATGCCGATCGCAGACCCGGCAACACTCAGGGCTTATCGCTTTCGATGAGCTATGTGCCAAGTGACGAGTGGCGAGCTCGGCTGTCGGTCGACACAAATTCGACAGACATTGCACTGCGTGCTTCCCTTGCCGGTATCCAGGCCCGGCAATTTTCGTTTTCGCTGGACAGACGCTACCCGTTGTTACGCAATCTGAACTTGGGACTGAATTACGCGCGCTACACCGATGGCAATGTACGTAGTGCAGTATCGGCGACTTGGCATGAGCGCTGGATCAGTCAGCCTCGCTACAAACTCGACATGGACTTTGCGCTGTACGCCTCTCGCAATACGCTGCTGGGCGTCCCGTACTTTAACCCTGTGCGGGATGCGAGCATTGACGCGACCCTCGTGGGCGAGTGGCTAACTTGGCGAAGTTACGAGCGAAGCTTTAAGCAGCGATTGATCGGTACTGCCGGGGCCTACTGGCAAGAGGACTTCGGCACCCTGCCAGTGCTCTCAATCAAATACGAACACGAATGGGAGCGACAGCGCGCGTGGGGCATTCGCTATGGCATCGGCTGGACAAGGCGTCCCTACGACGGCGCACAAGAACAACGTGCGCAGATTTACCTAGATGTCGATTGGAAGCTCAAATGAGCTGCGCGTTCCGTTTTAAAGGAGCACTAGGTGGTTGGTTCGCTTTAACAATACTCGGGATTGCCAGTGCGCAAACTACTGACGCTCCGCTGCAATTGCGGATGGAATACACGCTAAGCAGCACCGCAGCGATTTCCGCGGCGGCGTCAATGCGCGTTTCAAGTTTCGCTCCGACGACGGCTGCGCCACGGGCAAACGTAGCTCTCGCCGCAGATCGCCCTCCAATCCAACCTCTTCGCGCCAAATTAATTCCGATCGCGCCACCCGGAAACCAATCGACAGCCCGCATCGAATCTACAGTGTCGCAAAACGCGTTCTCTGTGCTCGCCTACCATGACATCCTTCCGTCGCTCACGTCGAAACAGGAGCTTGGCGATGCGGGAGCGATCACCGTGACCGAAATGACCCGACACTTCTCATGGCTGCGCGACAACGGCTATCGAGTCGTGAGTATGCAGCGCGTACTTGACGCGCGGAGCGGCGGTGAGCCGTTACCTCCAAAATCGGTCATGATCACATTCGACGACGGCTACAAAAGCTTTCATACCCGAGTGTTGCCGGTGCTCAAGTTATTTGATTTTCCGGCAACGCTTGCCGTGATTAGTCGATGGATCGAAGAGCCTGAGGCCGCCACCATTGAGTACGATGCAAACCGCACGGTCGCGTCGCAATTCATGACCTGGGATGAGATTCGCGACTGCCTTGATTCCGGTTTAGTTGAGATCGCCTCGCATACACACGATCTGCATCACGGCCATTTAGGTAATCCGCAGGGCAATAAACAACCCGTTGCGGTCACCCGCCGCTACGATCCAGGGACATCGAGCTACGAAAGCGAGGCCGTCTACGAGGCGCGGATCCGCAAGGATTTAGCAACAAATAGCAACATCATCTTCGAGCGGTTGGGAGTTCGGCCGCGCGTGATAGTGTGGCCATACGGCGCTTACAACGCCACAGCTCAGCGAATTGCGGCCGAGCTGGGCATGCCAATCGGATTTACTCTTGATCGCGAGCCGAATTCAGATGAAAGCTCGTTGGCAACAATCAGTCGCAGTTTGATCGGCCACGACACCACAACATTCGACATCGCGGCCAACTTGCGTCCTCGCAAGATCGCAACCCAGCGCGTGATAACTGTGGATTTATCGCGCGAAATGGTTGGATTCAGCGACTTTGATGAGAGTGCTTTGGCTCTGATACTCGAACGGACACTCTCTCTCAAGCCAAGTATTGTGATCCTGCGGGCGAGCGGGAAAAATGTTGGCCCCAATGCTCGCGGATCGTTTTTGTTTTGGAACTCGGTGGTGCCGGTCAGCGCCAACCTGCTCAACCGCGTCGCTTGGCAATTGCGCACTCGAGCTGGAGTGCGCGTGTTTGTTGAAGACCCCACGGCTTCTATGAGCGAACAAGATCGTTTGACAGTGTTCACGGAGCTGGGCCGCTACAACTTCTTCGCAGGACTGGTGCGCGGCGAGAATACGCAATTGGCGGCAGCGACTGATCCGGGAATTATGGCCATCAAGCGCAACCATCCCGCGCTCGAAACAATGCAAAAGGTCACGCTGGAAGCGCAGTGTGGCGAGACGCTGCCGACGCCCGATTCCGCAAAGCTTCGTAGTGCACGAAACGCCACTTACAGCCGCTGGCGCGAAGCAGTAGCGCTCAATTCTTGGGTACTGCTGCAAGTTCGCGCATCGCAACCGGCGCGTTGTACGGTACTTTGGTGGCAGTCGCTCGCGGCGATTGCAGCAACCATGCCGGATTGGCAGCAACGAACGATCGTCGAGATCGAAAATGAAATCACTCGTGATCACGGCGAGGCGACCGTGGTGGCCCCGCTTTTGAACGCCTACGCGGCAGGCTTCAGACATCTCGGCTACGCCAATGATGACATGCGCGCTGATCGACCACGTGCCTCAACAGTACGACAGGCAATTTCTCTCGAATCACACCCGGTCAAACAAAGGTAGCCGTGATGTTTGACGGGGCTCTCGACTGTCGACTTCTGAAGCGGCTGTTTGAGACTCTATCTGCAAGTCAAAAGGTAGATGATGGACGCATCGTTGAGAAAGGATGCGTGATGTCTAGACCGTTTCGTGGACAGGAATCGATGGCGGCGGCTGGGCGGTAGGGCGACGACCATTAAGCAAATACGGCAAGCTCAGGCGGTTGTGTTGCGGCTTAGTTGCTGCCTCACGCTCGAGCGAACAGTGCTTGCCGTTGGTGTTTCAGCGACGTCGACATCACGCTTGCGAAATCACTACGTTGAAGGCGAAACCACTACGTTAAAGGCGAAACGCGATGCGCGCGGCACGGCTGCGCGAGGTGGACGGCGACGCCAGAATTTTGCCGTCGAACGCAAGGCAAAGCTCCTAGCCTCGATTTTGGAGTGCGCCGAGACTGGAGGGGTTCTGCTGGTGGGGCCGCCGAAGGCGGCCATTGGGCAGACGCTCGGACGCGCCATCGCGCTGGCCACCGCCCCACGTATTGCATCACCACGGGTGGCGCAAGCTGGCCCCTAACAAGCGTCCTCTGCAGAGCGATCCTGTCACTCGGGAGGCGTTCAAAAAACTCCCCGAAACACTCGAACGCATCACAGCCGAGTGGGCGCAGGGTGCGCCTGCGCAACTGATTTTTCAACATGAGGCGCGCTTCGGGCGTAACAGCGATCTACGCAGTGCCTGGGCACCAAAGCTGATTCGGCCGCTGTGCACCGCCATGCTCATCCACGAGTACACCGGCTCCTACGCGGCAATCCACATCGGCGAGCGCGGCACCCTAATGCTGCCCAGCGTCAACGGGGAGTGCGTGCGGGTGTTTCTCAAATAAATGGCCAGGTTCAATTTAAAGTAACACACAATTTACGCCCCAGAATTAAATCTGGCATCTCACTTCCGGCCGTCAGCATGGCGTAGCAAACGTGTCGCAAGAAATGCGATCGCCGCTGGCGGCACAAAGCACACCGCAGCCGCCAGTTTCTGTGCAAGCCCACCGTACTGCTGAAGGTTCACACCAGCCGCGCCCGAAAGCACCCACGCGCAAGCAGCGAACGCCGCGAGATTGAGCGTGAACAGCCAACGCCACCGACGCAGTAGCTTCGTTTGCCAAACCACAAGCGCAGAAACAAATGGTGCCGCAAACATACCAGCGCCCAGCGCGCCTGGATCGTGCTCCAGACTTGGTAAAGGATGCAGACCGGCCCACGCCGCCGCGAGCCCAATCGAGGCCACGCAAGCAGCCAGCAACCACGAAGGCATCCTCGCCGCCCCTATTCGCGGCAATGCCCACCCCATACCAACACTACCCAGCAGGGCAAGCACTCCTGTCAACACCGCACCGACGTTAAGGATGATTGGCTGAAGCGATCGGTTCGAACCGAGATCACTGGCCGACGTAGTGAGCATGCTGTAACTAGGGAAAAAGGGAGCCGCAGCAATCTGAGCACCAAAGTATGCAAACGGCACCGCGACAGCGGCAAAGAGAAGCCATTGAAGTAAGGGTGATTTCAATTTGGTTTAGCCAATGTACGACGAAAAAAGGGGCCACAGACGACAAACTTTATCCAATTGCAGCAGGTACTACTGCGCTCACATGACTTATCGTGTCTAACCCCACGCCGTTTGTTTAAGAACCGTTCACCCTGAGCTTGTCGAAGGGGTGGTGGCGCACCAACAAATGTTCCACAGGATCAGCTCGAACGGAAGAAGCGGGCATTTTCCTAAACAGAAAGTGTTGGTGTTGGTCCCCATTTCTTGATGTTTCCCGCCACTATGCGATTGACAACCACCGATTGCAGATTGGGAAAGGTAAATCTATCCTTAGCGTAGTGCGCCTTAAACGTTTTTTACCAGACAGAATCGGTTCGGTGGCGGGCGGTCGAAACACCCTCACCTCGTCCGCATATTCAGCAACACATCGCTCAGTATCGTGCGCGTCATAGGCATCAAGCTGGCGTTGCACTGGGTCGACTGGATTCATAGTTGACTGGCATTAGATTCGACAGATTCCAAATGATAAGCGGATCGAACGCATGCACGAGTGCTCGGTTAAGTTCAGTAACTTTTTATCGTGTCTGACCCCATTGTTTCCCATGCAGTAAAGCTGCCATTGGGTGCCAACTTTGCAGCGCCCCCGTAGCGTGAAGCGGTTTAACTGCTTGTTGTGTCGCACATTGGCAAACACCGACTCAACCGTGCCCATGCATTTGCTGTAAGTACGCCGTCCCTGTTGGCTGTCGATGTCGCGCTTCATCGCTTCGGTGGCGGGGTGCGGGCTGGGCTGGCCCCTCCTCTCGTCCTACTCGCGGTGCATAGGGATGATCTTGGCGGCGGCTTTGTCCAATCGCTCGGCCCGATGCAGGAGCTCGGCGTGGGTGCCGCTGCGCTCTTTGCTGGCGTTGCTGGGTAGTTTCACCCCGTCAATGGCAAACAGTTCTTTGCCAATCAAGCCCATGCGATCACAGGTCATTAGCACTTGCGTGAACAGCGGCTTAATCTGTTCGCCCAGCTCACGCACGAACTTGGCAATGTGGGTGTAGCTCGGGGCAGCGTCGCCACTGAGCGCCATAAACTGTACGTTCTGCTGGCAGGCGCGCTCGATGGTGCGGCTGCTGATCAAGCCTCTGGAATACGCCAAGAGTACGATCTTCAACATCACGCGCGGGTCGTAGGCCGTAGCACCCGTTTGATCGTTCTTGAATCTTGAATCGAGTGCCGATACATCCAGTTCGTGATCGATGAGTTGATCCAGGGTGAACTCGAATGTGCCGGGTTGAATCTGCTCGGACAACACCACGGGGATGAACTTCGGATTGCGATCAACGGGTTTGTAGCGCGGCATAAAACAGCTCAACAATCATCATCCATTCGATGATTCATTAACGCGCTGACACTATCGATTGATGACCGGGCTGGGCGGGTTTTTGCACAGCCTCAACGTTTGAGCTAACCGGCGCCTTGCGGCAGGACGCGCATGGCCCAGAATGAAATGAAGGCCATGCGTGGCATGCCGTGAGGCGTCCGGTTGAGCGAAGGGTTAGGCCTCACTGCGGACGCCCGGCTCAGGTGCGGACCTTCATGCTCGATGGAAGGTCGGCGTAGTCCTCTGTTCGCGGAAGCGAAAGATAGGCTGCAAGCACCGCGGCTGGCGGTGCCACTAGCTTCCTGGCGTCGAGGTCCATGAAGCCGCCCGTACTGGTGATGCGCGCTGCAAGCTCTCCATTGATGCGGCGCACCTCGTTCTGGACCTTGAAGCGGCTTCCATCGGGGGCCAGGCCAGCCAGCGCGAAGCTGATATCGACCTCCTCCATCCACTTGACCTCGCGCTTGTACTCGAGCTCGTCCTTCATGATGACAACACCGAGGCGGAGGCGGATGAACTCCTCAGGGGCGAAGCCCTTCTCAGCAAGTGCTAGGACGCGGGCGTCAACCACCTTGTTCAGATAGGCTGTGTTGGCCATATGCGAGTTCCAGTCCATGTCGGCCCAGCCGGCGAGGAACCGTCTTGTTATTGCTGCTGTAGTCACCTGTGGTTCCAGTTCGTGAGGACGCGAGTCTTGTGGCCGGGACTGCCGAGTCTGGGTACTTGTGAGGCCTAACGTTCGAGCTAAGCGGGTGACGACGGCAGGACACCAGGCCCGGGCTGGCGAAAATGTACCGCGTACCGCCAGACCGGGCCTGGTGGCCTGCCGTTGGCGCTCCGCTTGAGCGAGGGGTTAGGCCGCACTTGGGACGGCAGGCGCTGCAAAGATGAATTCGTAGAGCCTTCGCACCTCAGGTGTCATATTCGCAACGTCTGGGGTAAGCATCGCATCTCTATCAACGAGGCATTTTGCGTATCCGACTTCAACCACCCGCTTGATGATCCCTGGGGAAATTTCTTCATGGTCATAACCATATGCGAAGCCCATGACCTTATAGCCCAGACTTTCCATGTAGCGTTGGGCCCCACGATGTTTCAGTGTTGCCAGGCAGTAGACGTATTGAAGCCCCATCAATTTGGCAACTTCCTCAAGATAGTCGCCCTTAGCACCCATGGCAAGACCGCCTCGGTGCGCAGGCGCAGTCACCGTGAGACTTGCAAACAAAGCGAGCGCGTCAGCGTCTCGCTGTACAGAAGACATCCCCGCGAGTTCATCACCATGACGAAAGAGCACGACAAAGACATCTCTTTGGGGACCACCTTCGAGGTAGACATGACTTCGATAGTAGTCCTCTCGCAGAAAGACACTTGCGGCTCCGACACGCCAGTTTGGCTGCCATGCTCCGAGCGCAGAAATGAGCGCAGGAACTGTTTCTTGGGTGAGCACCTCGAAGCGGTAGCCTGGAGCGGGTGGGCAGACGCTCTGAACCATTTCAGCGGTTGGCCATTGAATTGAATCGGTTGATTTCATCGATATCCTAGGAGTGGAAATGCCCGTTTGTGTGCGGCCTAACGTGTTTTAACAAACACGTAAAAGTTTATCTTTTTAATAGTGCGTTTTGAAATTTGCTGCATTGCGGCGAATTCTTTCATTTTAAAAAGATGGTCATTTGATATACTGTTTTTATGAACAGTTTAACTGACGAACGTGACATCGCGACTAAACCTCGGTTGCTGACTCGCGTTCGTGAGCGGATTCGGTTTCATCATTTTGCACTTTCTACCGAGAAAGTCTACGTTCATTGGATTCGATTTTTCATTCGGTTTCATGGTTTGCGGCATCCTGAGACGATGGGGCGGGTGGAGGTTGAGGCGTTTTTGACGCACTTGGCCACGGAGCGCAACGTGGCGGCGTCCACCCACCGGCAGGCGCTGTCGGCGTTGCTGTTTTTGTATCGTGAAGTGCTGGGGATCGAGCTGCCGTGGATGATGGAGATTGGCCGCCCGAAAACGCCGCAGCGCTTGCCAGAGGTGTTGACGGTGAGCGAGGTGCTGCGCACGCTTTCGCTGATGCAGGGCGAACATGCGACGTTGGCGAAATTGCTCTACGGCACGGGCATGCGCATCCTTGAGGGCATGCGGTTACGCACAAAAGACGTGGATTTTGAGCGCGGCGCGATCATCGTTCGTGAAGCGAAGGGTGGCAAAGACCGCGTGGTGATGCTGCCGCGATCTCTGCGTGACGAGCTGAAACAACAACTGCGGCTGAGCCATGCGCTGTGGGAGGCGGATCGCGCGGCGAATTTACCGGGCGTGGAAATGCCGCATGCTCTGGCGGTGAAATATCCGCGCGCGGGTGAAAGTTGGGGCTGGCATTGGGTGTTTCCGCAAGCGGCGATTGCCGCCGATCCGCGCACGGGCGTGCGGCGGCGCCATCATGCGTACCCACAAACGTTTCGACGCGCCTTGACCGTGGCGCTTCGTGCAGCGGGGGTGACCAAACCGGCAACGGTGCACACGCTGCGGCATTCGTTTGCGACGCACTTGTTGCAAAGTGGCGCTGACATCAGTACGGTGCAGACGCTGCTTGGGCATGCCGAAGTTTCGGCGACCAGGGCTTACACGCGCGCGCTGAAAATCTCAGGCGGCGCGCCCAGCCCACTTGATGCGCTGGATTTCAACGCGCCGCTGCGGCATCGGGATGATGCGCTGCTGGCGCGGATAGAGGAAATGACGGTTTAGCGGCTAGGTTGCGGTGTTATTGGGTCAGGAACTGTAGGCGGCGATTTGGCGTCGCTCGGCACCAAGAACGCGGTGAAGCCTCAATACTGTTCGTTTAGAGTGCTAAAAACACCATCCGTTCGGGCTGAGCTTGTCGAAGCCTTGGCGGCGCGCCACCAACCCTTCGACGAGCTCAGGGCGAACGGGCTTTATGAGCGGCATGGGGCAAAGCGCGCGGCTATTCGCCTTTATGCGGGGTGATCGCGGTGGAACCGCTCCTACAAGGTGGCAACGGCTTAGCTGCCCACTGCGCATTTGGACGGTGGCGGCGCTGGTCGTCGCTATCATTTCAATTCACTTCAAACAAAAATCCCACTTTGTCAACTTCTCACACCATGACCCCGACCGAGCGCCGCGCTTCGGGTTGGCTGGCTTCGATCTATGCGCTGCGGATGCTGGGCTTGTTTTTGATACTGCCGGTGTTTGCGATTTACGGACGCGAATTGAAGGGCGGGCAAGAGGCTTACTTGATCGGGTTGGCGATTTCGATTTATGGGTTGACACAGGCGAGCTTGCAGATTGCATTTGGCGCAGCGTCGGATCGCTTTGGGCGCAAGCCGGTGATCGTGTTTGGTTTGATCGTGTTTGTGATCGGCAGTGTGGTAGCGGCGATGTCGGACACGATCGCCGGCGTCATCGTGGGGCGGGCCATTCAGGGCGCGGGGGCGGTGAGCGCGGCGGTGTCGGCGTTTATCGCGGATTCAACTCGCGACGAAGTGCGAACCAAGGCCATGGCCATGGTGGGCGGCTCAATTGGGATCACCTTTGCCATTGCGCTCGTCGCTGCACCACCGCTGACTGCGGCGGTGGGCTTGTCGGGGCTGTTTTGGATCACGGCGGTGCTGGCAGCCATTGGGATTTTGGTGGTGTTGTTTCGGGTGCCGCCCGCGCCACTGCGCGAAGAGGAACCCACCGCCATTCGCCACGGTGATGTGCTGTTTGACCCGCAGCTGTTGCGGTTAAACATTGGCGTGTTTGTGCTGCATGTGTGTCAAACGGCGCTGTTTGTTGTGGTGCCAACGATGCTCATTGATCGCGGCGCGCTGCCCGCGGCGCAGCATTGGATGGTGTACCTGCCGATCATCGTGGGATCGTTTGCGCTCATGGTGCCGCCGATGATCGCCGCTGAGCGCAAGGGCAAGCTGCGCGAGGTGTTTTTGGCGGCGATCGCGCTTCTGTTTGTGGCGATGCTGGCAGCGCCGTATTTATCGAACAAAGCACTGGCAGGGCTCGTGCTGTTTTTGCTGCTGTTTTTCGTGGCATTTAATCTATTGGAGGCGATGCAGCCATCGCTGGTGTCGCGCTTAGCGCCCGCACGGGTCAAGGGTTTCGCGATGGGGGTTTACAACACAACCATGTCGCTGGGGCTTTTTGCCGGCGGCATCTTGGGCGGTACACTTGCCAAACGTTTTGGCGACGAAACGGTGTTTTATACGTGTGCAGCGCTGGCTGCAATTTGGTTCGTGGCGGCCCTAAAGATGAAAGCGCCTAGTAAGGCTTAAGTGACACCGCCACTTGTTAAGAAAAAGGAGCAATAAATGGCATCTGTAAATCGTGTGACTTTGATTGGAAATTTGGGGCGCGACCCCGAAATGCGCTACCTGCCTAGCGGCGAGGCGGTTGCAACGTTTTCAATCGCAACGACCGAGACATGGAAAGACAAACAGGGCGCAAAACAAGAGCGCACTGATTGGCACCGCATCGAATTCATCGGCCGCACGGCTGAAATCGCTGGCGAGTATCTGAAAAAAGGTCGTCAGGCCTACATCGAAGGCCGCATTCAGTACGACAAGTGGACCGACAAAGAAGGCGTGGAAAAAACGCTGACCAAGATTCGTGGTGATCGTTTGCAGTTGCTCGGTTCGCGCGAAGGGGGCGGTGGTGGCGGCGACGCAGCCTATGACGACGGCGGCAGCACACCGGCTCGCCAAGCAAGCCCAGCTGCGGGTTCGGGCGGTGCGTCAGCCGCGCCCAAGAAATCGAAACTCGACGATTTTGACGACGATATTCCGTTTTAGGCAGCGGTAAGCGCAAGCGCCGGGATGCTGGCATGCGCTAGTCCAGCTATTTTTATCAATGCCATAGGAAATATGGCGTTCAGGCCGTTTTTGAATGTATTCGAAAATGGCCTTATTTTATTTGTACGCCCTGTTTTGCGAGGCGTTGTGAAATAAAGCTAGGCTAGTTTGCGTGATTTGAGTGCGCTCATATTGGGCACGCGTTCCGCGGTTCGTGGTGAGCCTGTTTCCGTGGGTGATGAGCCTGTGTCCGTTCGTGGCAAACGTCTATCCGTTCTTGGTGAGCTTGTCGAACCACAACGGCAAATGAAGCTCCACACTCAGCCAAACCAAGGTTTTTCATCTATTGCCCGTCATGGTTCGACAGGCTCACCACGAACGGGAATTGCATCGTCCCGGGAAAGGTGTCGGCTACCTCCTATCTCCGTTCGTGGTGAGCTTGTCGAACCACAACGGCAAATGAAGCTCCACACTCAGCCAGACCAAGGTTTTTCATCTATTGCCCGTCATGGTTCGACAAGCTCACCACGAACGGGAATT
>READ01000017.1 GCA_004293675.1 Betaproteobacteria bacterium | reverse complement strand
AACCCTAATGTAGGAGCGGTTCCACCGCGATAAACGCGCTCACGCCAACGGCATTGTTTCGCTGCGCCAATCGCGGTGGAACCGCTCCTACAGAGTCAATCGCTTTGGCAAACGTTCTATCGCCGCTAGCAACCCCGATGTAGGAGCGGTTCCACCGCGATTTTGGCGGTTGCGCGATCGCCCAGGTTTGCGCGACGCCAATCGCGGTGAAACCGCTCCTACAAGTTGAACGCCGGTACAACAAAGCACAGGGACGCCTTGTTAAACAGGGGATTAAACGCCATTTATTGACATATCGATAAACCTCGAAAAATCGATGAATACCCTATTTCTAAAGTCCTTCATTGAAAAACCCGTCAAAACAAATCAAAATACTCCCGCTGCTCCCAATCAAGCTGCGATGCAGCCTTGGCGGCTTCAAAGCGAGCGATTTCATGTTGCTTGATGTGCGTGAAGTAATGCACAAAGTCCGCCCCGAAACCATCGATCAAGCATGGGTCTGCATTCAGCGCAGCCAGCGCGCTTGCCAAGGAATTCGGCAGCGCGTCGCTGCCGTCACCTGCCGCGTAAGGCGACTCATCAGCCGGCGGCAGCTTGAGCGCGCGCTCGATGCCGTCTAACCCCGCATAAATCTGCGACGCGATGTAGAGGTAGGGATTGGCCGCAGGCTCGCCCATTCGGTTTTCAATTCGCGTCGCCGCTGCGCCCTGATGTTCGATGACTCGAAACGCGGCACCGCGTGACCCGGAGCCCCAAATTGCGCGCTGCGGTGCCATCATGTTGGGCTGGTAGCGGGCGTAGCCGTTGAGTGTGGGGACGGCAAATGGCGTCATCGCCTTGGCGTGCATGAGCAACCCAGCGAGGTAGTGCTGGCCGAGTTTCGAAAGACCGTTGTCGGCGAACACATTAGCGGCCGTCGTTGCATCGACCAGCGATTGATGCAGATGCCAACCGCTCGAGACGATGTTTGGAAACTTTGGCCGACACATGAAGGTGGCGTGATAGCCCGCCCGTCGTAGCGCTTGCTTGGTGGCGTTACGAAATAGCACCATCGAATCGGCAGCGGCGAGCGCATCTTGCACATCAAACACAACCTCAACTTGGCTCGGCCCCAGCTCCACTTCGAGCGAACGAATCGGCAGACCCAACGCTTGCGCAGTTTGCAAAACGATACGCATCGGTGCATCGCTCATATCCGCCCACTGCTCACACAGCACGTTGTTGCCCGGATGGATCATCGACACGCTGGGCGGCGGCGCAGGCCAAGCGCTTTGCTCAGGCGAAAGATGGCTCGACTCAATTTTGTAGATATGGAATTCGACCTCAAGACCGCATCGCATCTTGAAGCCACGTTTGGCGAGTTTCGCAAGCGCCGCTTGCAACACACCGCGCGAATCAAACGGCAACAGCGCGCCAGCCGTGCCATGCGCCTGACACTGCACCCAACCCGTATTCGACGCCCACGGCAACACCTTAAACGTGGACGCATCGGGCATCATCAAAACGTCTGCCGCATTGGCGAAGCTCGCGAGCGAGGGATTTCGCGCAATCAGTGCGCCGAAGGTATTGGCATCAAAGGTCGGAAACGCGGTGCGCGATGAGCTGTCTTTGAGGAGCAGCGTACCGACCATTGGCACGCCCGATTGCATTGCTGCCACAGCATACTTTGCAACCAACGTCTTGCCCCGAAGCAAACCGTGCTGATCGCAAAATGAGAAGCGAATCAGTTCGAGATTGTGTTTGGTGATGGCGGTTTGGAGGTCAGTCACGGGAAAATCAAATGAAATGAAGATGGATCTCGCGTCCAACCCATGGCGTCGGAGCAATCACTTCCAAATCGCGAAAATGGAGGGTTAAGGGCCGTCCACTGGACTCGCAGCGCAGCGAACCTTACTGGTTTTAGACACAGATTTCGCAGATTAGCCACTTGATTTACACAGATTTCTTCGGGCAGCTAGCCCCGGTGAATCGGCAGTAAACAATCTGCGTAAATCCGCAAAATCTGCGTAATCCGCGTCAAAAAAATCAGGCTTGTAGGGTGGGCACCCCGTGCCCACCAAACGTCGGTAGTGCAATCACTTTTGCAGCGCCGAATCTTGGTGGGCAGGGGCTGCCCACCCTACTCTCTTTCGCAGATCGGCGTCACGCCAATACTGCTGCCACGCATCCGCCGCGCCGATCCCGTCCACCGTGATGGGACCTTGTACCGACAATGCTTCGTCAGCCGTCAAATACATCAACGGTTTGCCGCCCGATTACACCGTATCGATGGCATGGGACAGTTGGCGGCGGTACGCGATGATGCCTTTATCCGTTGTGCCCAAATGCTCGCGCGTTCGATCGGCAATTTCACCGGGCGACTCGACTGCCCATTGATCGTGCACGTTGATGTCTTCGCCCATCCCAGTGAAGGTTTTGGTTCGCTGCTCCAGCGGATCAAATCCGTAGTCGTTGTGTTTGCCAACGCGGGGAATGTAATCGGGCAACGAATACAGCTTCAATCGTTGCTCACGCATGGCGGCTGAATCGAGCGGCGCACCGAATCCAGTAAAGATCGCGTACCAGTAGGTGTGCGCGTCATCGACTGGCATGTGCCACTGGGTGATCGTGATGTCTGCGGAAAGGGGAATCACAAACGCTTGCGGGAAGACTTGATTCGTTACACGCACATGCATTTGCGTTTCACTCAATCGCCGCAGCGCGAACAAACGCATGCCAAATTCAGTCGTCTCGATTCGAATTTCGGGGTTCGGAAATTCGCGCAGCACCCGCGTCATCGGCCAATCGGAATCTGCGCTCGCGCCGCGAAACTGTTTGCCATAACTCTGCGTCAGGTCTTCGTCTTCAAAATAGCGATGCAAAAAGGACGCGTGCGCCGGGTCGATACCGACCTCGAGCGCTTGCAGCCAATTGCAATGAAGCAAACCTTTGAATGCGAACGTATGGGTTTCGGGCGCCGCAAAGCAATCGAGCGCTGGAAAAGCCGACGGCTCTTTCTCACCCAACCAAGCAAACAAGATCCCGCTTTTTTCAACAACTGGATAGCTGCGCTGCTTGATGCCGTCGCACAACTTAGATCCCGTCGGCTCGCCCGGAGTTTGAATGCATTGACCGTTCGCCGCGAACTGCCAACCGTGAAACGGGCAACGAATACCACCGCCGTTTTCCGCAGGCTCCCAACGCGCAAACGCCAAATCCGCACCACGATGCGGACATGCGCGATCCATCAGCGAATACACGCCCGAAGCGTCACGGAACAGCACGAAATCTTCGCCCAGGGCGCGCACCGCCTTAATCGGCCGCACCCCCATTCGCGGATCAAGCAGCGGATCGAACTCCGCCACCAACGCGATCGGTTGCCAATAGTGACGCAGCAGTTTCCCGCACGGCGTTTCAGCGCCAATGCGGGTGAGTCGTTCGTTTTGGGCAGCGCGCATGCGGTGATGTTAGTACGCGCCGATCTGGAGCATCAAGCGCCGTTTCGCGATCTTGTAGGAGCGGCTTGGCGCGAATGGCTCGCAATCGGATCAACGTCGATATGCACGAATTCGCGGCAAGCCGCTCCTACAGGTTTAGCTAAACGTTAGCAATCGAAACCGTCTTAGTATTCAAGTAAGCCTCCAGCGCCTCAGGTCCGCCCTCCGAGCCGTGGCCGGAATCTTTAACGCCACCGAATGGCATTTCGGGTACGGCAACTGCGGGTTGATTGATCTAGACCAACCATGATTCGATGCCACGTGGAGCAAAGTAGGGCGACTACTCTCCGGCTAGCCGCGACGCGCTCGCGTGCGCACGAACATCGCAGCGGCACTAAGCAACAGCATTAAGAACCCGATTAGCAGCGAGCTAAGCGCGGGGACGGGCGCGGCCGGCGTCTCGTCGGTGACCTGGCGCACAACTCCAAATTCAGAAGTCATGCCTGAAGAATCTGACGTTGTGCACCCTCCGTTGCACAAGGTCGCCGTGGCCGTCACCCTGCCACTTGCAACCATTGCCCGTAAGGACGCGGGGACCGTAAGCGTACAGCTAAACGTCGCATTCGCCGCTGCGCTACATGCGCCAATGAAGTTGTAACCCTCGCCGTGCGGAACGCTTAGACCGTCTCCAACGACAATCGCGCCAGCATTGTTGCCGTCATCAGCCGCTACAAAAAACTCGATAGTTGAGCCACCAAAAATGTTTTGTCCAGACGCGGAACCGACGTAGCCCTCAACGCTCAAGATACCGGCGTTGTAGACAGAACGGGTCAGAATAGGGTAATTCATGCGGCTGTTGCCGAGCGCCGGGTCTAGCACTCCATTGTTTGGTGTCACCTGCTGGGTGGTTGATGAATCCGCCAGATCAATACCAAGCGTTCCCGTGGGCCTAGTGATGCACCCGTTGTCCCCGCCGCTGCGCGCGATGGCGTTTTTACTGAGCCGGAAGCTCACAGGATGGCCGTCCGCATTTGCCAACCTGTAATAGGCCGCGACGGAAATACCAGACGAACCACTGTCCTCAATGCGATTTTGTCGGACAAAGGAGCCGATTCCGCCCTGTGTCGTGAGGCCTTCCCCACAGTCGAATACCGGGTTAAGCCCCCTTCGACTATTTAAGATAGAGTTGTCATCGATCCGGCTACCACTAAAACGTTGCACATGAACTGCACTCTCGTGCTGGCTGTTGGTGATCAAGTTGCGGGAAATGCTGCTATTGGCACCGCCCCATATCTGTATCGGATTCGCTGTCGCGTTGAAACCATAGGAGCCATAGTCGAGAAAATTCTCTTCAATATTGACGACGGGTAAGACTTGTCCAGGTGATCCGTCGAAACCGCCGAGCAAAATGCCGCCGTAGTTCAGATGCCCGATATAGTTGCCACGAAAATTAACGGTCGCGCCGTTAAGCCGCCTATCGGAGTCAGACACAGCTGTAACCGCAACGAGGCGTCTCTCACGCCCAGGATCGCTAGCTGCGGTGCCCTCAAAACCAAATACCGAGCCTGTCACTGTCAATGTACTGATCGACGGGATGGTGGCGCCATTTCGGATGTCGATGGCGATTGGACCGCTCGAAGCGTTACCCACGAAAGTAGCGCCGGGACCACGCGTGGCGGCAAACTGCAAACCATTCAAACTCACCGAGTTGACCGCATTGATGCGAATCATCCCGGCTATCGCGTCGCCGGGCCACGCGACGCTGCCCGCAGGCGCGACTAACAACACCCTGGGCTGTGCGACCGGGTTCAGCAGAAACTCGTCTCCCGTTGCGACAATGCCATCGGGCCCGGTACCGACTCGCGTAGCCACACCGACGACTGCGCTCAACGTACTGGGTTGCGTCGCTCCATTGATGCTCAATGCGAGGGTTGTGCCCGTGAGCAACGGCAATGGTCCGCTTGTGAGGATAATTTCTGCCACGTTACCAACCAACAAGGTGGTTGGCACGTTAAAAGTGATGCTGTTAGAACCTCCTAGGGCGACCGATTCTTGCATGGCCGCACGAAGAGTGCAGTTGCCTGAAGCGTCGGCGCAGATCCCGTCCAACGACGCGTCGACGTTATCCGCTACGCTGTTTACAACAAAGTTGGCCGCACTGGCGGCGCCGATGAGCGAGCAACAAAAAGCCGCCGTGAGGGCGGCTATGGCGGCGAGCCTGAGCGTAGCGTGCTGAGCGCTGAAGTTCTCGTTAGTTTCAAACGGGGATACTCGTTCTTGGAAATACATGTGCACCTCTGTTTATTGTGACGACCTTCGGGCGAACAGTCTACCGCAACTCCGGAAGTTTCAAACAAGCTTGGCCCGCTCGCCACGTAGCGCATCTATGACACACTCGAAGTGGCCGTCGACTCTGAAGAACGACCGACATCAGGAAACGGCGACAGCAATAAAAGCTCATGTCGAGAAGCGTTCACGGAGTTAACGCTACAGCCAAGTGGGGTGGGCACAAGGTGCCCACCGTCATGTTGGAAAATAGATGGGCTCGTTCGCTAGCGTTTGCTGGGCATGGGGGGACCAATTTATTCAGTTGAACACTGTCGGTGCGTCAGTTTTCCCGCGCGGCCGCCCCCACAGGTCAAACTAAACGTTAGCAATAGAAACCGTCTTAGTATTCAAGTAAGCCTCAAGCGCCTCAGGTCCGCCCTCAGAGCCGTAGCCTGAATCTTTGACGCCGCCGAATGGCATTTCGGGTACGGCGACCGCGGGTTGGTTGATCCAGACCATGCCGGATTCGATGCCGTGGGAGAGTTGGTGCGATGTTTTTAGCGAGCGGGTGAAGGCATACGCTGACAAACCGAATGCAAGGCGATTGGATTCGGCGATGGCCTCTTCGATGGTGTCGAAGCCGCGGATGCCGGCGATGGGGCCGAACGGCTCGTCGTTGAAGAGCGAGGCATCGAGTGGAACGTCTGTCACGACCGTTGGCGTGAAGAAATTCCCGGCGCTGCCAATGCGATCACCGCCCGAGATGACTTTGGCGCCCTTGGCGTGTGCATCGGCCACCACTTTGGCCATGGCGTCGAGTCGGCGCGCGTTGGCCAGTGGGCCCATCTGGGTGCCCTGCGTCAATCCGTCACCGACCTTGAGCGCTTCGGACATTTTCACGAACGCTTCGGTGAATTCGCCTTTGATTTTGTTAGCGACCAAAAAACGGGTTGGCGCGATGCAAACCTGTCCAGCGTTTCTAAATTTCGCAGCTCCAGCGGATTTGACGGCGAGCATGATGTCGGCGTCTTCAGCAACGATGACCGGCGCGTGTCCGCCCAATTCCATCGTGGCGCGCTTCATGTGTTGGCCAGCCATGGCGGCGAGCATTTTTCCAACGGGTGTGGAGCCGGTGAAGGTAATCTTTCGAACGATCGGGTGCGGGATCAAGTAGCTCGAAATGTGAGCCGGGTCGCCGAACACGAGCTGCACCACACCCGGTGGCAAGCCCGCATCAACAAACGCGCGGATCAATTCAGCGGGCGATGCCGGCGTTTCCTCGGGGGCTTTAACGATGATCGAGCAACCGGTGGCGAGCGCTGCGGAAACCTTGCGAACCACTTGGTTCATCGGGAAATTCCATGGCGTAAACGCAGCGACAACGCCCACGGGCTCTTTGAGCACCATCGCCGTGGTCGTCATGGTGCGCGGCGGCACGATGCGACCATACACGCGGCGTGATTCTTCGGCGAACCATTCGATGATTTGTGCCGATGATGCGACTTCGACCTTGGCTTCGCCGAGCGGCTTGCCTTGTTCGATCGTCGTGTAAGTGGCGATTTTTTCGGCGCGCTCGCGAAGGATGCCAGCGGCCTTGCGCATGATGTCTGAGCGCTCGATTGCGGTCATGTTGCGCCAAGTGTTGAAGCCCTTTTGTGCGGCGGCCAGAGCGCGATCAAGATCGACCTTTTCGGCGTGCGCGACACGACCGACCTCGGTGCCGGTGGAGGGATTCATAACAGCAATCGATTTGCCCGCCGCTGGATCGCACCAAACGTTGTCGACTAGGAGCTGGGTATTAGGATAGGTGGTCGTTGTAGTCATTGGAGTGGGCCGTTTAGAAACAGAGAAATGGGGCGGTGTCAGACGAGCTGAAGCGACGGCGGACACCTACGAGAAGAGGATGGCGAATACGGAGAGGATTCGAAGCCTTTAAGCATAGCCAGCGGTGAAGTCACGAGCGCTGCGCGGGCTCAAAACAACGATTTTTAAGGTTCATTCCGAACTTCTCGTTGAAATGCCAGATGAAACAAGGCTTTCGAGCGATAAAACGAGTCTTTCAAAAGACATCTGAAATTCGTCTAATCCCTTATTTCACAGTGCGTCACTGTGAAAAGCTGGGACGCGCCACATAGTACAGCGCCAAATTCTGCCTACACGCGACGACTGGAAGCCTACGACCCCTGAACCGCCTTGATGCAAAGCCCCAGCAGCGCACTGGGCAGCGCGCCCAGCACCAGAATCGCCAGCGCGTTGGTCGACAGCAGCACCATTTCGCCGCGCGATGGCATGGCGAGCGGCTGATCGCTGCCTTCGCTGAAATACATCACTTTGACCACACGCAGGTAGTAGAACGCGCCGATCAATGACGCCACAACGGCCACCACCGCCAGCCACACGTAACCCGCATTCACCGATGCTTCGATCACTGAGAGCTTCGCCCAGAAACCCAGTGTTGGGGGAATTCCAGCGAGCGAGAACATCGCAAGCAACATCAGAAACGCAAGCCACGGCGAGCGCGAATTGAGGCCTTTGAGGTCGTCAATTTGGTCGAACTCAACGCCGCGCGCTGAGAGCAGCACCAAGATACCCAGAGAAACGAGACCCGTGATGACGTAGGCCACGGCATAGAAAAGCGCTGCGCCGAAGCCGTCTTTGCCGCCAGCGATTACGCCGAGGAGCAGGAAGCCCATGTTCGCAATCGCGGAATACGCGAGCATCCGCTTGATGTTGGTCTGCGAAATGGCCACCACGTTTCCAATCACGACCGACAGCGTGGCGATCACGGCCAAAATCACCGACCAATCGGCAATCGCCGGTTGCAAACCGTCTGCAAACAAGCGATAGGCCAGTGCGAACGCAGCGACCTTTGGTGCGGTGCCGAGGAACAGCGTGACAGCAGTGGGCGCGCCGTTGTAAACGTCGGGCACCCACATGTGAAACGGCACGACGCCGAGCTTAAACGCCACACCGGCCGCAATAAAGATCAAGCCCAGTGCAACTGCGGTTCGATTGCCTTTGGCCAAGGCGGCAGAGATCGTGTCGAGATCGAGTGAACCGGTCGCACCATAAAGAATGGACATACCAAAGAGCAACAGCCCCGAGGCGAGTGCACCGAGCACGAAATATTTCATCGCGGCCTCTGTCGCGATTCGGTCATCGCGCTTGAGCGCTACCAAGGCGTACATCGACAGGCTCAACAGCTCTAGCCCCAAATAAGACGTGAGCAGGTTTGCGCTGGACGCCATGACGAGCATGCCCAGCGTGCCAAGCAGCGTGAGCGCAATGAATTCGCCATTGTCCAAGCCGTGTTTCTTTAAGTAATTCCACGAATAGCCAAGCGCCACCGCCGCAGAGAGCAAAATCGTGAGCTTCAGGATGGTTGCGACGCCATCCACCACAACAAGCCCGGCAAACGCGAGCGTTGACGAACCATCCAACGGCAAACCGAGTTGCCAAACAAACGCGGCAGTCCACAACAATGCGCCGATGCCGCAGGCGAAGGTGAACCACTTTTGGTCACGACGCACGAACAAATCAGCGATCAAAACGATACAGGCGAGCGAGAGCAAAACGATCTCGGGCAGGACTAAGGTGAGGTCTTTCATTTTTGTTCTGGCCTCTTACAGTTTGCTGCGCGACACATGCACGATCAGCTCTTCAACGCTCTTGTGCATCACTTCGGTAAATGGCGCGGGATAGAGGCCCATGCCCAAAACACACGCGGCAAGCACCATGAGCATCCAAAATTCGCGCGGTGTTACATCCGTTAGCGCTTTTACGTTTTCGTTGGCGATGTCGCCAAAGATCACGCGCTTGTACATCCACAGCGAGTATGCCGCGCCGAGGATCAATGTCAGACCCGCCGCAGCGCCGGTCCAGAACATGCCCTGCTTCACCGCAGCCAGCGTGATGGTGAATTCGCCGATGAAACCCGACGTAGCGGGCAAGCCCGCGTTGGCCATGGTGAAGAGCATCATTAACGCAGCGAACTTGGGCATGGTGTTGACCACGCCGCCGTAATCGGCGATGTTTCGACTGTGCATCCGGTCGTAGAGAACGCCCACGCACAAGAACATCGCGCCGGAAATGAACCCGTGCGAAATCATTTGCATCAAGCCACCCTCAATGCCAAGGCCGCTGCCCACGCCGCCCGGCGCGAACAAGAAAAAGCCCAGGGTGACGAAGCCCATGTGCGAGATCGACGAATAGGCGATGAGCTTTTTCATGTCGGTTTGAATCAACGCGACGAAGCCAATGTAAACGATAGCGATCAATGAAATCGCCACGACGAACGGCGCAAGGTAGCGCGACGCATCGGGAACGATCGGCAAAATGAAACGCAGGAAGCCATAGGCACCCAGTTTCAAGGTGATCGCCGCCAACACTACCGAACCGCCCGTGGGCGCTTCAACGTGCGCATCGGGCAACCAGGTGTGGACTGGCCACATTGGCACTTTCACGGCAAACGCCAAGAAGAACGCAACGAACAACAAGATTTGCACGTTCATCGCGAGCGGCACTTTGTGGAACTGCGCAATCTCGAAGCTACCGCCGCTGACGTTGTACAAGTACAGCAATGCAACCAGCATCAGCAGCGACCCGAGCAACGTGTAAAGGAAAAACTTAATCGCGGCATACACACGGTTCGGACCGCCCCAGATGCCGATGATCAGGTACATCGGAATGAGCATCGCCTCGAAAAACACGTAGAACAGCACGGCATCGGCCGCCGCAAATGCGCCGTTAATCAGCCCCGACATGATGAGAAACGCGGCGAAATACTGCGCCGGTTTCTTATCGATCACGACCCAACCCGCAACGACCACAAAGATCGTGATGAAGCTGTTGAGGATGACGAACCACATCGACAGACCGTCGACGCCCAGGTAGTAATTGACGTTGTAGCGCTCAATCCACGACGCTTTTTCAACGAACTGAAGCGCCGCAGTGGTCGTGTCAAAACCGGTGTAGAGCGGCAGGGTGACCAAAAAACCGGCCAACGCAGTGACCAGCGCTACCCAGCGCGTGGTGTTGGCGTTCGAGTCGCGACCCGTGGTCATGACGGCGAGGCCGCCGATGATCGGAATCCAAATTGCAAGTGAGAGCAGCATGATGTTTTCTTTGTTCTCGCTCTATCGCATTACCGTAGGAGCAGCCACGTGAGGAAGCCAAGCACGCCGGCGACCATGACAAAGGCGTAGTGATAGATATAACCTGTTTGCAAATGACGCAGTAAGCCAGAGATTGCGCCAATGCCTTTCGCAGAGCCGTTAACGAGCGCGCCATCAATCACCGCACGATCGCCAAATCGGAACAAGCCCTCGCCCAGCTTGCGCGAACCGCCTGCAAAGAAGAAATCATTGAAGCGATCGAAGTAATACTTTTCTTCGAGCACTTTGACGATGCCACTGAATCGCTGACGCAATGTCGCGGGCAACGCTGGGTTGACGATGTAGAGGTAAAACGCCAATGCGACGCCCGACATCGCCAAGATAAATGGCAGTGTGGTCAACCCATGAATCGCCATGTTGATCGACGAGTTGTTGGGCGTGCGCAGTACGGCTAGCGTGTCATTCGCCGCGTTAACAACGATCGCGGGCAGTCCGGTGGGTGAGCCAGCGGCGGTGACCGTGCCAAACCAATTCTTGAGGATCGCGGGCTCAAACATGTAAAAGCCCAAAATCACCGATGGAATAGCCAATAAAACAAGCGGCAGCGTCACCACCCAAGGTGACTCATGCGGTTTCGCGTCATGGCCATGACCGTGATCGTCGTGGTGGTGTGCATCGTGTGGCGCTTGGTCATAGCGCTCTTTGCCGTGGAACACCAAAAAATACATCCGGAACGAATAGAACGCCGTGACGAACACGCCGGCCATGACCGCAAAGTTCGCGTAGCCAGAGCCGAAAATCTTGCTGGCATGAACCGCCTCGATGATCGAATCTTTGGAATAGAAACCGGAGAGGAACGGGAACCCGATCAATGCAAGCGAACCGATCAACGAGGTGATCCAGGTGATCTTCATGTACTTTTTGAGGCCGCCCATGTAGCGAATGTCTTGGTTATGGTGCATTCCGATAATGACCGAACCCGCTGCCAAGAAAAGCAAGGCTTTGAAGAATGCGTGGGTCACCAGATGAAACATCGCTGCGCTGTAGGCTGATACGCCCAGCGCGACAGTCATGTAGCCCAGTTGCGAGAGCGTTGAGTAGGCAACAACACGCTTGATGTCGTACTGGATGATGCCCAAGAAACCCATGAAGAGCGCAGTGGTTGCGCCGATGATCAGCACAAACGAAAGTGCGGTCGTTGACATTTCAAAGAGTGGCGACATCCGCGACACCATGAAAATGCCGGCGGTGACCATTGTTGCAGCGTGGATCAGCGCGGAAATTGGGGTCGGGCCTTCCATCGAATCTGGAAGCCACACGTGCAAAGGCACTTGCGCCGACTTACCCATCGCACCGATAAACAGCAGGATGCACGTAGCGGTCATCAGCGACACCACGCCAAACGGACCCATCATGATCGAAATATTTTCGAGCGCTTTCGCCTTCTCAAACACCGTTTTGTAGTCAAGGCTTCCGGTGTAGGCGAGCACCAATCCGATGCCTAGCAAGAATCCCAAATCGCCGACGCGGTTCACGAGAAACGCTTTCATGTTGGCGAAAATGGCTGTGGGCCGCTTAAACCAGAAACCAATCAACAGGTACGAAACAAGCCCCACCGCTTCCCAACCGAAAAACAGCTGTAAGAAGTTGTTGCTCATGACGAGCATCATCATCGAAAAGGTGAAGAGCGAGATATAGCTGAAGAAGCGCTGATAGCCAGGATCATCCACCATGTAGCCGATGGTGTAGATGTGAACCATCAGCGACACCGAGGTCACAACAAGCATCATCGTAACGGTGAGCTTGTCAATCAGGAAGCCCACTTCAAAGCGAATGCCGCCGGAGACCATCCAGGTGTAGAGCGAGCCGTTGAATGTGTTTCCAGCCAGCACATCAGAGAACACAAAGCACGACGCGATGAACGAAATCAACACGCCGAGAATGGTGACCGTATGCGCGCCCTTGCGACCCACATACTTGCCGAAAAGACCGGCAACAATCGCGCCAACCAGCGGCGCAAACGCAGCGATGAGATAAGTTGCTTTCATGGCTACCCCTTCAGCTTTCCGATTTGATCGACGTCAATCGATCCAACGTTGCGGAAAAGCACGACGAGAATCGCCAAACCGATGGCCGACTCAGCGGCGGCAACCGTGAGGATGAAAAACACAAAGACCTGACCTGCAATATCGCCAAGGTAACTGGAAAACGCGATGAAATTTAAGTTCACCGCTAGGAGCATGAGCTCGATGGCCATCAGCAAAATAATGACGTTGCGGCGATTTAGAAACAGGCCGATGATGCTGATCGTGAAGAGCAGCGCAGCGACGACCAAGTAGTGAGTGAGCGTTGGGGCTGTAAACATTACTTTGCTGCCTCAGCGACCGGGGCCGCAGTTTTGGCCGCAGTGGGCTTTTCGCTGTCTACTTTCAAAACGCGCAAACGATCATTTCGCTTCACCAGCACCTGCTCTCCTGGATTCTGGTAGCGCGTTTCGCGTCGGTCGCGGAGCGTTAAAGCAATGGCGGCAACGATCGCCACCAACAAGAGCACACCGGCAATTTCAACGGCGTAGATGTACTTCGTGAAAAGTTCGATGCCCAGGGCCTTGGTGTTGCTGCCATCAACGAGCAACGCTTTCGTCGTTTCAGTCGAACCCACGCGTTTAGAAATCGCGAGCCCAAGGATTAACAGTAGCTCTACAAACACCGCCGCACCGACGAGCAGCGCCACGGGCAGGTGGCTCTTGAACTGCTTACGGAGCTCTTCAACGTTGACATCAAGCATCATCACAACAAACAGAAAGAGCACCATCACCGCGCCGACGTAGACCAAGACCAGTGCGATGGCCAAGAACTCAGCCTTGAGCAACATCCACAGACACGCGGCTGAGAAAAATGCGAGCACCAAAAACAGCGCCGCATGTACGGGGTTTTTCACCGAAATCACCCGCGCCGCTGAAAACAGCAGGATCGAGGAGAACACGTAAAAAACAATCGTGGTTAGATCAGGCATGTTTGCTTCCGTTCGCCCTGAGCCTGTCGAAGGGTTTGTTGCGTGATGTTCATTATCTAAACCTAGCATCAGCGGCGCGATCCGCCGCAATCTGCTTTTCGTAGCGATCGCCGACCGCCAGCAGCATTTCTTTGGTGTAGTAGAGATCGCCGCGCTTTTCGCCGTGATACTCAAGAATTCGTGTTTCAACAATCGAATCAACCGGGCAGCTCTCTTCGCAAAATCCGCAAAAGATGCACTTGGTCAAATCGATGTCGTAGCGCGATGTACGGCGTGTGCCGTCCTCACGCACGGTTGATTCAATGGTGATGGCCATCGCTGGGCATACCGCTTCGCAAAGCTTGCAAGCAATGCAGCGCTCTTCACCGTTTTCATAACGACGCAGCGCATGCAGGCCACGAAATCGTGGGCTCTGCGGTGTTTTTTCTTCGGGAAATTGCACCGTAATCTTGCGGTGGAACATGTGACGGCCCGTCAGCGCGAGGCCCTTCATCATTTCCCATAGCAGGAACGTTTGGAAGAAATGTTTAACCGAGGCAACCATAGTCATTGACCTCTTTTAATGAAACGCAGCGCCCCACGGCGTCTGCATGATGACGGCGAGGAACACGATGAAAGCGAGCGTGAGCGGAATGAAAACTTTCCAACCCAAGCGCATGATCTGGTCGTAGCGATAGCGTGGGAACGACGCACGAATCCAGAGGAAAAAGAACAGTACAAAGAAAACTTTCGCAGCGAGCCAAAAGAATCCATCGGCAAACGGCTTCATACCGAAAATGGCGAGCTCGTTGGTGATCGGGAATGGCGAGAGCCAACCACCCAGGAAGAGCAGGCTTGCCAGTAGCGCGATCAAAATCATATTGGCGTATTCCGCCAGGAAAAATACGGCGAACGCCACGCCCGAATATTCCACGTGGAAGCCAGCCACAATCTCTGATTCGCCCTCAGCCACGTCAAACGGATGACGATTGGTCTCGGCAACACCGGAAATGAAGTACACAACAAATAGCGGCAACAAAGGCAAGAAGTACCACTGGTGCAAACCACCGGCCTGAGCGTTGACGATATCGCGTAGGTTCAAGCTGCCCGCGGCCATCAACACACCGACGAGCGCAAAGCCCATGGCGATTTCGTAAGACACGATCTGCGCAGCGGAGCGCAAGCATCCGATGAACGCATACTTCGAATTCGACGCCCAACCCGCGAGGATCACGCCGTAAACACCAATCGAGGTCAGCGCTAGGATATAGAGCAGACCAGCATTTACGTCGGCCAGCACCAAGGTCGGATCAAACGGAATGACCGCCCACGCCGCAAGGGCTGGACCAATCGAGAGCAGCGGCGCGATGTAGAAAAGCGTTTTGTTCGCGCCGGTGGGGACGACGATTTCTTTGAAGATCAGTTTGAACACGTCGGCAAACGGCTGCAACCAGCCATAGCCCACGCGGTTCGGTCCGATGCGCACTTGCATCCAGCCGATCACCTTACGCTCCCACAGCGTTAAGAATGCGACGCAGAGCGTGATCGGCACAACGATCACCAGAATTTTGGCGAGTGTCCAAATGGCGTACGACAGCCCTTCAAACGGCTGCCCAAACGCCCACGTCATCAGTGCTTCAACAGGATTGCTCATGCCGCGACCACCGTGATGGGAAGAGATGCGTTGCCCAGCTGCGCCGACACTTCGGTGTACAGCGGCACCCGCACGGCACCGTTCGGCACGCTTGCGTCAATTGAAAGTGTGCTCGTGGCGCGACCCGCACCTTGAGTCACCGCCACATTCGTGCCGTGGGACAAACCGAGGTGCTTTGCAGTTTCCGCGTTCATACGAACGCGACCTTGTTTGCCATACGCTGACTTCGCTAGCGAAGAAGCACGGCGCACGATCGGATCGGCGTGATAGATCGGCACGTCGGCAATCCGCTCAAGCGATGCAGCACTAACCGCAGCCACCTGAGCATTCAGGTCGGCAGGCTTGTTGCCCAGCTTCGATGGATCAAAGGCGGCAAGTGCTGCGTCGCGCACATCTTCGCTCGTGTTAAACGCGCCCATGTCGGCGTGCAACAGGTCACCCAGAACTCGGAGCACTTTCCAGCCGGGGCGTGTCTCGCCCAGCGGACGCACCACGCCAGTGAACGATTGCACCGTGCCGTCTTGCGACACATAAGTACCCGAGGTCTCGGTAAACGGCGCAATGGGTAAAACTAGGTCAACTTTTGCCTTCATCGCCTCATGAATAAAGGCGTTCAGGGCAATAATACGTGTATTCGACGAGGCACTTGAATCAGAAGCAACGCCTTGATTTATAAGGCGTGGCGCATCAAAGCCAATCAGTACCACCGTTTTCGCTGCACCGGCGATAGCTGCTGACGCCGAATGGCCTTTGGGTCCCGGCACTGCGCCGACGATGTGCGCGCCCAACGCGGTTGCGGCCAATGTCATCCGACCCGCGGTTCCGCCTGTCAAAGCCGCGATGGTATGGGCCATTGATTCGATTTGCGACGCTTGGGTGTTCGACAAAGCAAGCTCGCCTAACAACACCGCGACCCGTTTGCCAGACACCAAAGACGCTGCAATCTGCAGCGCTTCAGGGCCTGGCACCAAACCGGAGATCGGCGACGGTTTATCCAAGCGCTGAGCCAAGGCAACCGCAACACCCGCCAGTGCCGAGAGCAAATCGGATGGCTTAACAACGGACTTTGCAACGACCGGGCAGAGCAACTCGTCGTCGGTCGTACCCACAAACGATAGCGTTGCGCCCTTTTTCACACGAGCGCGAATACGGCTCGCGAGTAACGGTTGCTCTTGTCGCAGACTCGAGCCGACGACCAAGAATCGGTCTACAAGCGCGAAGTCGCTGACCTTGAGTCCCAACCACGGAACGCCGCCGCCCTGATCAAGCGCGGCATCTGACACGCGGTCACGGTAGTCGATGCTGTTGCTGCCAAGCGCTGTGGCGATTCGCTTCGCGAGGAAAGCCTCTTCAAGCGTGGTGTGCGGTCCCAACACGAACGCGACTTCGTTGCCGCCATGCGTCTTTGCGGTTTGGGCGATGATGGAGGCGGCGGCTGTGAGCGCGTCTTGCCAGCTTGCGGGTTGTGCGCCAGCGTCCGTTTTGACGAAGGGCGAGGTCACCCGATCCGCGTGGTACAGACCTTCGTAGCTGAAACGATCCCGGTCCGAAATCCAGCATTCGTTCACCGCTTCGTTTTCGCGTGGCAGCACGCGCATGACTTTGTCGCCCTTGACTTGAACTTGCAAGTTAGCGTTCAAACCGTCGTGTGGGCTGACTGTCTTGCGGCGCTGCAATTCCCAAGTACGGGCGCTGTAGCGAAATGGTTTTGATGTCAATGCGCCCACTGGACACACGTCAATCATGTTGCCCGAAAGCTCGGAATCAACGCTCTTTCCAACGAACGACAGAATCTCGGAGTGCTCGCCACGGCCTCCCATGCCGAGCTCCATAATGCCTGCGACCTCTTGACCGAAACGAACGCAGCGAGTGCATTGGATGCAGCGGCTCATTTCTTCAGCAGATACGAGCGGCCCGATGTTTTTTACAAACACCACGCGCTTTTCTTCTTCGTAGCGCGACTCCGATTTACCGTAACCCACCGCCAAATCTTGTAGCTGACACTCGCCGCCTTGATCGCAAATCGGGCAGTCCAGCGGATGGTTAATCAGCAGAAATTCCATCACGCTTTTTTGAGCGTTTTTGGCGTAATCGCTCGCCGTGAAAACTTTCATGCCCTCAGTGACGGGGGTCGCACAAGCTGGCAGCGGCTTCGGTGCCTTTTCGACTTGCACCAAGCACATGCGGCAATTGGCCGCAATCGAGAGTTTCTTGTGATAACAAAAGTGCGGCACATACGCACCCACCTGCGTCGCAGCATCCATCACCGTTGAGCCCGGTGGAACCTGTACTGCTTTGCCGTCGATTTCGATGTTGACCATCTAAAACACTCTACTCAAAATTTGTTTTACCCACAAACCTGTAGGAGCGGTTCCACCGCGATTGGTGCGAGCTCTCTGCAACGTTGATCGCGGTGAAACCGCTCCTATACATTGGCTAGACATACGCGGGCACCAAACAACGTTTGTTATCAATGTGATACTGAAATTCATCACGGTAGTGCTTCACGAACGCACGCACGGGCATCGCCGCCGCATCACCCAGCGCGCAAATCGTGCGGCCCTGAATGTTGTCTGCAATGCTGTTCAACATATCGAGATCGGTGTTTCGACCTTCGCCGTGCTCAATGCGATTAACCATTCGCCAGAGCCAACCCGTGCCCTCGCGACAAGGCGTGCATTGACCGCATGACTCTTCGTAATAGAAATACGACAGACGCAGCAGTGATTTCACCATGCAGCGCGTTTCATCCATGACGATGACAGCGCCAGAACCCAGCATCGATCCGGCTTTGGCGATCGAGTCGTAGTCCATGTTGGTGTCCATCATCTGCGCGCCCGGAATCACGGGCATGGATGAGCCACCGGGAATCACGGCTTTTATCTTCTTGCCGTCGCGCATGCCGCCTGCAAGCTCCAGTAGCTTCGAAAACGGTGTGCCGAGCGGCACTTCGAAATTACCAGGACGAGCGACGTCACCGGAGACTGAAAACAGTTTGGTGCCACCGTTATTCGGCAAACCCAAATTCAAAAACGCTTCACCCCCGTTGCGCATGATCCATGGCACGGCAGCAAAGGTTTCGGTGTTGTTGATCGTCGTGGGCTTGCCGTAGAGACCGAAGCTCGCTGGGAACGGCGGTTTGAAGCGCGGTTGGCCTTTTTTGCCCTCTAACGACTCGAGCAGCGCAGTTTCTTCGCCACAAATGTACGCGCCGAAACCGTGAAAGCCATGCAACTGAAAATCGAAGCCTGAGCCAAGAATGTTGTTGCCCAAGAAACCTGCTGCTCGCGCCTCTTCCAGCGCCTCTTCGAACAATTCATACGTCGAAAAAATTTCGCCGTGAATGTAGTTGTAGCCCACCGTAATGCCCATCGCGTAGGCGGCGATGGCCATACCTTCGATCAGCATGTGCGGGTTGTAGCGGAGGATGTCGCGGTCTTTGAACGTGCCGGGCTCGCCCTCGTCCGAGTTGCAAACAAGATACTTTTGCCCCGGAAACTGACGCGGCATGAAGCTCCATTTGAGCCCCGTCGGAAAGCCCGCACCGCCACGACCACGAAGCGCAGATTTCTTTACCTCGGCGATCACCGCATCTTGCGGCATCTTTTCGTCGAGGATTTTTTTGAGCGCTTGATAGCCGCCGCGCTTTTTGTACGCGTCGATGCGCCAATCGTTTTTGTCGCCGACGTTAAGGTCAGCAAAGATTGTCGGGGTGATGTGAGGTCCGAAGTGCATAGCGATACTTCCTTTTATGCCTTCTGTAATTCGTCGATCATTTGATCGAATTTTTCTGTGGTGATTTTCACGCGCATATCACGATCGTTCACCAAGAACACTGGCGCGTCGCCGCAGGCGCCGAAGCATTCGCCTTCTTTGAGCGTGAACTGACCATCGGCCGTTGTTTCACCGTAGCCGATACCGAGCTTTTTCTTTGCGTGCTCTGCACAAATCGTCGAGCCTTGCAGTTGGCAAGGCAAGTTCGTACAGATTGAAAGCTTGTGTTTACCAACAGGCTTTAAGTTGTACATCGTGTAGAACGACGCCACTTCATACACCGCGATTGGCGGCATGCCTAAGTAGGCCGCAACTTCTTGCATCGTGTCGGTCGACAGCCAACTCTTTTCATGCTGGGCAATGGTCAATGCGGCCATCACCGCCGACTGCTTTTGCTCGGCCGGAAATTTCGCGACTTCGCGGTCAATCTTTTTGAGGGATTCAGGGGACAACACGGCTATTCGCCCTTCCAGTATTCAACGCTATCGTTGGCCATCGTCATGTGGCGCAGACGTTGATCGCCGCTACCACCGTAGGCGCCAATCTTTTTCGAATCAGGGTATTCGCACACTTCGGCGGGCATCATGGTGCTCACCGAGATGTATCGGAGCTCCGCATCCGAATCGTTAACGATTTGGTGCGCGGTCTCAGGTCCACCCGTGGGGCAGCAAATGAAATCACCGGCCCGAATTTTTCGTGTGTCGCTGCCGTAGCGAAGCAAACCAGAGCCGCTCACGATAAAAAACATTTCCTCTTCGGCGCGATGGCTGTGCAGCGGACAGGCGCTTTTACCCGGCGGCACCACGTCGTATGAGTAACCCAAATCCTTCGCTCCAATCAACGGCCCAACGCGCTCAGCGCTGCACTCAAACTTTTCGCCCTGCGAAAAATGATGCAGCGTGATTTCATCCACGTTGATGACGCGTTGATCGATGGTGCGTTTGGTTTGGCTCAACATCGTTTACCGATCAATCTCGCCAAACACGATGTCTTGTGTACCAATGATCGCAACCACGTCAGCAATCATGTGTCCCCGCGACATTTCATCGAGTGCCGCAAGATGCGCGAAACCAGGCGCGCGGAGCTTCAAGCGATACGGCTTATTCGCGCCATCAGAGACGATGTAGACGCCGAATTCGCCCTTCGGATGTTCAACCGCTGCGTACGCTTCACCCGGTGGCACGTGCATGCCCTCGGTGAACAGTTTGAAATGGTGAATGAGCTCTTCCATGTTGGATTTCATGGATTCGCGATTTGGGGGCGCAACTTTGTGATTGTCGGCAATCACCGGCAAATCAGGATTGGCGCGCAGCCATTTGATGCACTGTTGAATGATCTTGTTTGATTCGCGCATTTCTTGCACACGAACCAAGTAACGGTCGTAACAATCACCGTTGACACCCACTGGAATATCAAAATCCATGCGGTCGTAGACTTCGTAGGGCTGCTTCTTGCGCAAATCCCACGCAATCCCCGATCCGCGCAACATAGCGCCCGTGAAGCCAAGCGCCATTGCGCGCTCCGGCGTAACGACACCAATGCCGACCGTGCGCTGTTTCCAAATACGATTGTCCGTCAGCAACGTTTCGTATTCGTCGATGTACTTCGGGAAACGCGTGGTGAAATCTTCAAGAAAATCGAGGAACGAACCCTGGCGGTTCTCGTTCATTTTCTTGATGGCGTTGGCGTTATGAATTTTGGATGCTTGATACTGCGGCATACGATCTGGCAGATCGCGATAGACACCACCGGGCCGGTAGTACGCTGCATGCATACGCGCACCGGAGACCGCTTCGTACATATCGAACAAGTCTTCACGTTCGCGGAAGCAGTAGAGGAAGACCGTCATCGCACCCACGTCGAGCGCGTGGCAGCCAAGCCACAACAAATGATTCATCACGCGGGTGATTTCGTCGAACATCACGCGGATGTATTGAGCGCGCTCCGGTACGGGCAATTGCAATAGCTTTTCAATCGCCATGCAGTACGCATGTTCGTTGGACATCATCGACACGTAGTCGAGGCGATCCATGTAGGGCAGCGACTGCAGATAGGTTTTGCTCTCGGCCAATTTCTCGGTCGCGCGGTGTAGCAGGCCGATGTGTGGATCGGCGCGTTCAATGGTTTCGCCATCGAGCTCAAGCACAAGGCGAAGCACGCCGTGCGCCGCAGGATGTTGCGGCCCGAAGTTCATGGTGTAGTTGCGAATTTCAGCCATTAGCAGTGCGCTCCGAATTCCTTCGTCATTCCGGCGGAGGCCGGAATCCGCGCCGTCAGATGATGCTGTAGCGCTCGGGCGTGGATCCCGGCCTTCGCCGGGATGACGCGGTGATTAGTGCGCATAGGAGTCCTCGCGGATCACGCGCGGCACATTCTCGCGCGGCTCGATCGTCACGGGTTGATACACCACGCGTTTTTGTTCGGGGTCGTAGCGCATTTCGACGTAACCAGAGGTTGGGAAATCCTTGCGGAATGGATGCCCAACGAAGCCGTAGTCGGTCAAGATTCGACGCAAGTCGGGATGCCCTTCAAAGATGATCCCAAACAGGTCAAACGCCTCGCGCTCGTACCAGTTTGCTGATGCCCAAACGTCAACCAACGAATGAACCACAGGGAATTCATCATTTTCGGCGTAGCAGCGCACGCGAATACGTTGATTTAACGTGACCGAGAGTAAATGAGCGACAACAGCGTACTTTTGGCTCTCTTTGCCAGCTTCCCCGTAGGCTGAATAATCCACACCGCACAGATCCACCATCGTGTCGAAGCGCGTGGTTTGGCCGTCACGAAGTGCCACGCAGGTCGAAATCCAGTCGGCGGCGGCGACTTCGATCGTCACTTCATTGAGTGCGGTTGAAATCTTTTTGATTTTGTCGCCGAGAACGGCGGTGACGATGTCGTTGAGCATTGGCTTATGCCCTCGCAATCGTGTTCGTGCGCTTGATCTTGTTTTGCAACTGGATGATGCCGTAGATCAAGGCCTCAGCGGTTGGTGGGCAACCGGGTACGTAAACGTCCACTGGGACGATTCGATCACAGCCGCGCACAACGGAATAACTGTAGTGGTAATAGCCGCCGCCGTTGGCACATGAACCCATGGAAATGACCCAACGCGGTTCGGCCATTTGATCGTAAACCTTACGCAATGCGGGTGCCATTTTGTTGCAGAGCGTGCCGGCCACGATCATCACGTCAGATTGCCGGGGTGATGGGCGAAAAACAATACCGAAACGATCGAGGTCATAGCGCGCCGCACCGGCATGCATCATTTCAACCGCGCAACAGGCCAAACCAAATGTCATCGGCCACATCGAGCCATTGCGCGACCAGTTGATGAGCGTGTCTAAGCTCGTCGTAACAAAGCCTTTTTCGAGAACGCCTTCTAAACTCATACTTCCACCCGGTTAACGCCGTTGATTCTCTTGGCTAAATCGGAAAGGACGCGACGCTGCGGCGCAGACAGTGCTGGTGCAGACGGTGCTGGTGCACGGCAAGCCGCGAGCGACAAAGTAATTTTCGATTTAGCCAAGAGAATCACTCCCAGTCCAATGCGCCGCGCTTCCACTCGTAGATGAAACCCACGGTGAGAATGCCAAGAAAAACCATCATCGCCCAGAAGCCGGCGCTCCAAGGTCCGAGATCCATGAGCGCAACCGCCCAGGGAAAGAGAAAAGCGATTTCCAGATCGAACAAAATAAACAGGATGGCGACCAAGTAGTAGCGCACGTCGAACCGCATCCGAGCGTCTTCAAACGCTTCGAAGCCGCATTCGTAGGGCGAGAGTTTGGCGGCATTGGGTTTGTCGGGCGAGACAAGCCAGCCCACGAGGAGCAAAACGCCGCCGAAGGCCAGCGCTACGACCATAAACATCAGTATCGGTACGTAGGTTTCGAGCGACATTGCAGCTTATTTTCCTAAATTTCCCCAAAAAAAAGGCGGCGCAAATCAATGTGCTCCGCCCTCCTTTGCCAATTGAATCGCGCTCTGTAGATGGCGCTGCTTCATTTGGACTTTTTTCGTTGGTGCCGTCGGCGAGACTCGAACTCGCACAGCTTTCGCCACTACCCCCTCAAGATAGCGTGTCTACCAATTTCACCACGACGGCTTTGTGTCAGTTTTTCCTTTTTACGGCTTAGGCGCTTCCGGCTTGGGCGCAACAGGAGTCGGAACCCCACCGGTTGTGGTCGGCGCTGTTGACGACTGAGCTGGCGCTGCTGGAGCAGCAGGCGCAGTCACAGTGGCCGGTGGCGTCGCTTTTGAATCGCTCTGCGGTGCGGCTGTTTTGCTCGACTCGCTCGATACGCCTTGCATCACGCCGCCGGCAACGCTGGGGCGGTTGGCGGCAAGGTAGGTCAAAACGATGCTCGTTGCAAAAAATACGGTGGCGGCAACAGAGGTGGAGCGGCTCAAAAAGTTAGCCGATCCCGATGCGCCAAAGACGCTACCTGCGGAGCCGCTACCGAACGCCGCGCCCATGTCGGCGCCCTTGCCTTGCTGAAGTAACACCAACACCAAAATCGCGATCGCTGCGATGATGTGGATGGCGAGTAAAAAAATTTCCATAGCCCACGATTATACACAGTGTGAATGCTTAAAGCGAGCCGCAGATGGCTATGAAGTCAGCCGCTACGAGCGACGCGCCGCCGATCAAGCCGCCGTCGATGTCGGATTGACCAAAAAGCTCGCGGGCGTTGGCCGCTTTGACACTACCGCCATACAAGATCGATGCATCGCGGGCGTTGGGTGCGATCGAGGCCAGTTCGCTGCGAACAAAGGCGTGCATCGCCTGCGCCTGCTCTGGCGTGGCGGTGCGTCCAGTGCCGATGGCCCACACCGGTTCGTAGGCAAACACCAAGGCAGCGCCGGCTCGCTGAATGAGCGCCGCGCATGGCGCGAGTTGCGCGGCGACAGTGCTCTCGGCAACACCGGCTTCCCGGTCAAGCAATGTTTCGCCAACGCAGATGATCGGCGTGAGCCCCGCATCGAACGCAGCGGCGGCCTTGGCGGCCACGTCCTCGCTGGATTCGGCGTTGTATTGCCGACGCTCGGAATGCCCAACCAACACGATGGACGCACCGAATTCCTTGAGCATCGCGGCTGACACCTCTCCAGTGAAGGCGCCGGAGCGATGTTCTGACAGGTCCTGCGCGCCCCACAACACACCCGTTCCGCCGAGCGCGCGCTGAGTTTGATTCAGGTAGGGCGCGGGCACGCAGACCGCAAGCCGCGCCGATTGAGCTTCAACGCTAGGTTTCGGGGCGCTGAGCGATTCCAACAGCGCAGCGTTGCTCGCCAACGTGCCATTCATTTTCCAGTTGCCGATGACCCAACGATTGCGCACGAACATGATTCAATCTTTCAAAAGCGAGTGAGGAGATGCGTGTATTTTCCCCGAGTTGAGGCAACGCAACAGCCTGAGCGCCGGAACATCAGGTTGGGCCGTCAATCGCGGCCGTTTGAGCAACGGAGTTAGGCAATCACAGTATTAGTGAGTCGACAAGAATGAGCTATCTTCTCTAATGCCATACAAAATAAGGGGTTTGATAGATTAAATATGCTTATCGATAAATTTACCAATTTAGCTCTACGCCTTATTTATTGAGGCATAAGAGCAAATAGTTTGTTTTATGGCTCGTGAAGCTGCATGCTTTCGGAGCGCAACGGTTTCGCCCGATCTTGCAAAACTCAGAATCGTCGCAGTGCGCTATGCAAGGACTTGCGCGTACGCTACGCTTGCGAGGAATGAGCGATTCGACGACTTTTTCGACGTGTCGCGGTGTCAACGAAGCCCCCTAAGGCCGCGTTGCGACGCAGTTGCTGACGGTGCGACGTATACACGGCGTCACGGCGGCGAGCTCACTCCACAACAATTTCAACTTTTCAGGAGGCATCATGCGCCGTCTTTTCTCACAATCTCTGCTGCGCACGCTGGGCGTTACAGCCCTGCTGGGAGCCACGGCGACCACCACGTTCGCAGCCGACCTTTGGGTTTACAGCGACCGCGACTTTACGGGCTCCTTTGCACGCTTGTCGCGCTCCGAGGGTAATCTGGCCACCGGCGCGGCTCGCTCGCTTCGCGTCGGCAGCGGTGTGTGGGAAGCCTGCACGGGTGTTAATTTCACCGGCGAATGCCGCCGGCTGAGCACGGGCGACTATCGCGACGTGGGCGGGCGCTACGGAGAAGCCATTCTCTCGGTCCGCGACGTCACTTACGTTCAAGGCGTTGTGGGCTACGCAGCCCCCAAACTGCAACTGTTTGAAGGGCGTCAATACCGCGGCCGCACTTTGACCCTTGAGCAAAGCGTTCCGGATTTGGGCCGCGCTGGCTTCGATGATCGCGCGTCCTCAGCCATTGTCACCGGCGGTACTTGGGAAGTGTGTACCGAGTTCAACTACCGCGGTCGCTGCCAAGCCCTGCCGCCCGGTCAATACAACGATTTGGGCTCGCAGCTTGACAACCGTATCCTGAGCGTTCGCGCGCTGGATCAGCCACGCGCTGCGCCGCCGGTGCAGTCGAGCGTTGAGGTGTCGCCGCTTGCCGGCGCGATCGTTGGCGCGATTGTGGGCTCCTTGGCGCAGTCCAATCCGCCCCCCGCCCAGGCCGTACCCGTTCAACCCGTCAATCCCTACGATCGAAGCCGAATCGAGGTCTACGCCTCGCCAAACTTCGCCGGTGCGGCGATGACCATTGACGGCGATATGACCAACCTTCGAAACACTGGGCTCAATGACGCCATCCAGTCGATGCGCGTGTTCGGCGGATCATGGGAAGCCTGCGAGAACAAAGACTTTGGCGGCACCTGCATGGTCTTTGGTGCGGGCGACTATCGCCGCTTACCTCCGCAGTTGGATCGCTCCATTTCGTCGATTCGTCAGCTCACGCGTGAACCGAACTGGACGGGCTTGATTGCTTCGGGCGCGAGCTACCAGCTGCTTGATGCCAACGCACCGCGCTCGCGTCATCCGCTTTGGTTGTACGAGCATGGCAACTTCAATGGCGCAACCCTACGCGCGGTGGGCGATGCGCCCAACATCGTCGAATCAGGCATGAATGATCGCGCCTCATCGATGTTTATCAGCTGGGGAACGTGGCAGCTGTGCGAGCACGCCAATTACGCGGGTCGTTGCTTCACCGCAGGCCCTGGGCAATATGCGGAAATGCCCGCCGGGATGAACGACACCGTGTCGTCGTTCCGTCGCATTAAATAGCGAAGTCGTTTGAGCGATGGATCGCTTTGTGCTCACGCCCGGGCAATCCATCGCCGTCGTTGGTCTGTCGGCCAAACCCGACCGGGCAAGCTTTGATGTGGCGCGGGTGATGCAGCAGGCCGGTTTTCGGATCTACGGCGTGAATCCGCAGTACGCGGGACAAGTTATTTTGGGCGAGCGCTGTGTCGCCTCACTGGCCGAGCTTGCAGAGCTTGCAAAGCCGATTGACATTGTGAACTGCTTTCGCCGAAGCGACGACATGCCAGAGGTCGCGACGGCAGCCGTGGAAATGCGGCCACTGCCCAAGGTTCTGTGGATGCAACTAGGTGTCGCCAATGGCGACGCTCGTCGAATCGCAGAGGCTGGCGGCTTGCAGGTGATCGAAAATCGTTGCATCAAGATTGCGTATTTGAATCAAGCGTAGCCAGCGCCACACACCCAATGCTGGCCGCACGACGGCACAACAACACATCTGCACAACCGAACACACCACGTTGCTACAACCATTGATCGTTTGACATGAAAATTCTCTCAACCGCCCTGCTCACCGCCGCCCTGTTGCTCGGCTCATTGCACGGCACCGCAAGCTACGCGCGAAATTCCTGCCCACTCAACGAATCGATCACGGTCAACGATTTGCCCAAGCAGGGTCGCGACACGCTGGCGCTCATTGATGCGGGTGGGCCCTTTCCCCATGATCGGGACGGCATTACGTTTAACAACCGCGAGAAAATTTTGCCGAAGGAAAAGCGCGGCTACTACCGCGAGTACACGGTACGTACGCCCGGCGTGAAGCATCGCGGCGCACGTCGAATTGTCTGCGGCGGTCCGCAGTGCTACTACAGCCAAGATCACTACAAGTCATTCAAATGTATCGCGCGCTAAGCGAATGCGCACGGAAAGCCCCATGAAAAACGCCATTCATTCATTCAAAACTGAATCGACTTTAACGCTCGATCTCAAAGGCGTGCGCTCCAAAAAAGCGCTGATGGAGGCGCTTGGCACGTCGCTCAAACTACCCAAACACTACGGGCAAAATTGGGACGCGTTTGCCGATTGCGTGATGGACGCCGATTGGGCCAAAGCCGCTGGCTACACGGTGCTGGTGCTCGATTCAGCCGCCGCGCAAAAGCGCTTCGGCGAAGACTGGGACACCTTGACCGACATCCTTGAAGAAGCCTGTGATTGGTGGGGTGAGCGGGACAAGGCGTTTCATGTGGTGATGGCTTAGTTCTCTAGGCCGATGCTGAAGATTGCTGCGATTTTCATTTGGCTGCTCGGCGTTTTACTCTTACCAATTTCTTTGATTTTTGAGGGTCAACCCACTGCATACTTAATGCTGTGGGGCAAAAACTGCTGGTGCGACACCAAGGGGGCTGACCGTGGCTGATCGCGATAAACGAGCCTCGCTCCGCGGTGCCGCATACGCAATGTTTGCATTGGTGGCGGCCCTTATCTCGCTCACGGTCTGGCTAGTAATCATCGGCTGGATCAGAGCGGCGATTGCCACGGCTATTGGTGCTGCGTTCTTGGCGCATTGGGGTCGAAACTGCTATTACGATTTGAATTCGGATGAGCATAACAATCACTGGTGGAGACGACCGTAAACGCCCTCAAAATCCCCCGCTCCGTCCTCGTCATCATTCACACACCACAGCGCGATGTGCTGCTCATTGAGCGAGCTGATTTTGCGGGTTTTTGGCAATCGGTGACAGGATCGCAAGAATCCGGTGAAACATTTGCCGAGACCGCCGCTCGGGAAGCGCTGGAAGAAACCGGAATCGACGCCGCGCATTACGGCGGCGTGCGCGATTTGCACTACGAAAATGTCTACAGCATCTATCCGCGTTGGCGGCATCGCTATCCGGTCGGTGTGACGCACAACCAAGAGCGCTGCTTCGCGATCTGCGTGCCACAAAAAATCACACCGATGTTGGCACCGCGCGAACACGTTGCTTTTGAGTGGCTGGCGGCCGATCAGGCGGCAAAACGGGTTTATTCGTGGAGCAACGCCGCTGCGATTAACTACTGGCGAGCCGCAGGGTAAGCTTTTTTGCCTAATGCCAAATGAAACAGGGGCTACACGCCAATTTCTATTTCATTCATAAAGACCTCTAATCGCGTTTAACGCCTTATTTTATAAGGCCATTAGCAATAAAGCTGAATAGTTTTAAACGTTAACAAAGCAAATCACCACGTAGAGCGCCGCATAGCGGATGACAGCGCATCATCAAGCAGACGGATCACTTGCGTCGATTCAGGCGACTTCCCTCTGCCGCCCACGCTGGCCACAAACGCCTTGCCAGTGATTCCAACCAGTCCCGGTTCGTGATCGCAGTAGATCCCCACGGTGGGCACGCCAAAGGCCGCTGCGATGTGCGAAAAACCGGTGTCGAGTCCGACACAAGCACGCGCCCTAGCGATCACCGCCGCCGCATGTTCAACGCTTAGAAACGGTGGAATTTCACCGTCTGATTGCGCGGCCAACTTCACGCAGCGCGACGCCTCGTCTTTGCTGCCCCACATCCAAACAATCTCAAGCCCGCGCGCCGCCACGGCTTTGGCCACGGCAACCCAGCGCTCTTCGGGCCACAATTTTTCAGGCCGACTCGCCCCTGGAATTAACACGACATAAGGCTTTGGCGAGGGCGGCATCCACGACGGATCGGGCATCTTGAGGGCGAAGTTGGGCTCGCCTTGCACGGTGTAGCCAAGGTGCGCCGCCGCCAACATGCGGCTTCGAGTGACGGCGTGGAGCGACTTATCGACGGTTGCGACTTGTTGGTACCAAACGCTTGCCAGCGGCTCGCGAGCGCTCGCCCAATCGTAGCCCGCACGCAACCCTTTGGCTTGCGAAGAAAACAGCGCACTTTTGAGCAAACCTTGAAGATCAAGCACCAAGTCGTAAGGCTCAGCACGCAAATCACTTCGAACGCGGCCAATCGTGACGCGGGTTTGCTCTTTCAGCAAATTACGTCGCCATTTTCGCCATGCAATCGGAACCACCCTTTGCACGGAAGGATGCATCGCCGGCAGCGACGCGAACGCGGATTCGACCATCCAATCAATTCGTGCATCGGGTCGATGCCGAGCAATGTCGCTGACGGCGGGCATCGTGTGGACCACATCCCCCATCGACGACGTTTTGACGATCAAAATTCTCAACCCCGTGCCCTCTGTTTTGTTTTCATCCGTCGGTCAACGACCCGTCAAGCGTACGCTACCCGTTCGGCCACCGCAAGCGCGAACATGCAAAACTATTGCTGCGACTGCTGCGACTGCTTGCCACGAGCGGCCTCGGCTACGAGCACCGGATTGAAGCGAGCGTCGTTGTACATCTTAAACTGTCGATAGACCTTAAAGTACGCACGACCCGCCGCCGAGTCAGCCAGCAGCTGATCCAAACAGGCCGCCAAATCGCCGCGCTGCTCCTCTAAGCGGAGCAATTTTTGTGTTGACGATTCACGGTGCGCCGCGTCAACATCCTCTCGGGTGGTTTGCGCGCGCATGGCCCGAATTTTCAGCGACATGATCGACATTCGATCAATCATGCTGCCCGCCGTTTCGCTATTGAGCCGCGCGCCCATCGCAACCGTTGATTTCGGCTGATCGGTGCCAACACTCGCCGGATCGATCAAACCGAGGGACAGCAAAAGAAACTCGTCGACCCGCTCCGTCGCGTCGTTTCGGGCTTGATTGAATCGATCAATGGCGCGCTTATTGGCGGTAATGTCGGCGTCGTTGGCGAGCGTGCGCCGCGCTAAATCTTCTTCGTCCCAGAGCAAACTATTTTGCTGGTGATTGCGCTGTAACCAATGCCACACCGTCGTTTCCGGCAGAGCGTCGATTTGCTTGGGCCATTGACCTTGCGCCAAACAATGATCGTGAAATAGCGCCGCGCTACCGCCGCTGGGCGTGGCGAATTCGGAGAACACAAAACGACTAGGCTCGGTCATAGGTCATATCACAGTCAAAAAAGGATGGGGATTGATAGCATCGTAGCTTGTCATTATCTGTGACTGCACCGCTCGCCGCCACGACCAAAGCACAGTCCCGCTGCCGTCACATCGAACAGCGCCCTTCCACATCACACAACACCGATGCCGCCCACCCAACACAGCCCCGCTCTACCGCGCAAACCCCTGATTGTTCGGTTGCGAAACTACATCGGCGACGTGGTGTTGACACTGCCCTCACTAGATCGGCTACACGCGGCTGGTTACGACTTGCACTTGGTGGGAAAACCGTGGCTAAAGTCGCTCTTAGACGCCTATCCGTGGAGTAAAACCACCTATCCCAAGTCCATTGGACAACGCCGCCGGGTGCTGGCAACGCTGGCCGACGAACTCACCCAGGTCGATTCGGGTTTCGGTCAACGGATCAACGCAGTCACCTTTCCAACCTCATTTTCGAGCGCGCTCGAAATGCGTTTGGCCGGTTTGCGCGGCTTCGGCTTCGCGGCCGAGGCACGAAGCCTGCTGCTGGCTGGTCGCGCCAAAATTGTCTATGGCGAACACGCACTCGATTCGTATTGGCGACTAACCAGTTCTCTTTTAAAAGACAATACGCCTCCGCCGCACGCGTCCAGCTTTCGAATCAGCGCTGCGGCCGACAACGAACTGCGCGCCGCCTTTCGTCAAGCTGGCGTCACCGGCAAGTACATCGTTTTGGTGCCCTTCGCGGGCGGCACTTTTGAAAAACTTGACAAGAAATGGGCGGGATTTCCAGCGCTCGCTGAAAAGCTGCGCGCCCAAGGCCATCAATTGTTGATGGCACCGGGGCCCGACGAGCTCAGCGAAGCCAGTGCGAATTTCCCCGGCGTTGTGCAAATCGCAAAGCTCGGGCTCGGGGCGTACGCGGCGATGATGCGCGACGCCCAACTGACCATCGCCAACGACACCGGCCCCGGTCACATGGCCGCCTCGGTAGATGGCAATCTACTCAGCGTGCTCGGGCCCACCAAAATCGAGCAATGGGGCGCTCGTGGTCGTAACGTGACAATACTTAAAAGCTATCCCGAATGGCCGAGTGTTGACGCTGTATTTGATGCGACACGCGCCTCTCTGGCCTCGCCGTAACCCGCCAACAAAATCCCCAGCAACAACGGGTAGAACGCGCCCTCAGTGACGATATAGAGCGGCGAATCCAGCAGCGAATGCACAAAGAGCGTCGCGAGCACGCTGTAGCCCAGCGCTCGCTGCACCCGAGTGACCGGGCGCAGCGCATACGCAACGCTTGCAAACCACACTAAGTAGGCGAGTATCCCGACGATGCCGAGCTGCACGCCAAAATATAGAAACTGGTTGTGCGGGTTGTACGAGCCCAGAGCGCACCACTCCGGGCTGCGCGCGATACGGCAGTATTGCTGCGAATAGCTTCCAGTCCCCCAACCCAAAATTGGCCGCGCAGCAATCAGCTCGAGCGACTTGCGACCGAACTCCATTCGCTGACCGGCTGAAGTTTTTGCACCGGTGGCTTGATGCGATTCCACCTCATTCACCGCGCCCTCAAAGCGCTCACGCAAACTCACGCTGCTCGTGGCAACAATCGCGATGGCGAGCAAAACACCCAGAAGAAGGGCGATGCGCTGACGGCCACGCGCCAAGACCAAGCACGCGACGAACACATTACAAGCGAGCGTGATGTAGCCCGTACGTCCTGCCACGAAAAACAAGACGTTGATCACGGCGAGCCCCGCGACGACGAACCAAAATATTGCCCAACGAAGCGCGAGCGTATCGCTCGTTACTCGTCGCTGCCATTGCAATATGGCCTCGCAAAGCGCGGCAATAGCAAATACCGACATCATCACGTTTTGCGTGATGTGGTGCTTAAAAATGTAGTGATCCCCGTCGATCGCTTCCCGGGTGGCGCGAGCCAATGGAAACGCCCACACCGAGTGCAGATAGGACAGCGCGAGCGTCAGTAGCATGGCGCTCATCCACGCCAAGAGCGCGCGCCGACGCCAGCGCTCATCAACGAGCAACATGACCGCTATGACACCAACGAGCAATCGTGCGTGCTTTTCTGCCACTCGCAGCGCTTCGCCTGCAGCACCGTCAGACCAGATCGTACCCAGTGTGATGAGCGCACATAGGAGCACAGCGGCCATCGCAAACGGATTGCTACGAACTCGCTGCCAATGCGCGCGGTAGCCGCCGCCCAGCAACAGCGCAATAACGAGCATTCCCATGACGATATTCATCGTGGCGCTGCCCAGTGGAACGGCGGCGGCCAATGCAACGACTAGCCATGAAGCGCAATCCACAATGCGCTGATTGGGGTGCGACAAAAAGTCACGACGAAAAATAGCGGACGATACGGTCAAAGCAAAAACCTGTTGAGCCAGACACTCGCCCCCATTGCCGAGATCTGTTTGAAATCCATTCTAAGAGGTCGGGCGTGTCGCCGTTCCATCGTCATTGATTGGGGGGGCTGCCGAGCGCTTTTCGATTCTGCGCGCAGACTCTTGTTGAGCCGCCAGCCGTAGAATGCAGCTATGAGTTCACAAGCCATTTTTTCGTCCGCCGAAGACTGCTCTCGCGCGTTTTACGACGCTTTCTCGCACGCCGAGGTTGACGCGCTGATGGCGGTATGGGCTGAGGACGAGGAGATATGCTGCGCGCATCCCTCGGCCGCTCCGCTCTACGGCTACGCTGCCGTCCGCGCGGCGTGGGACGCGATTTTTCGCAATTCGGCGAAGATGCGAATCGAGCTTCGCGATGAGCGCTGGCACCACACCATTGGCATGGCGGTGCAATGGTCGATCGAGTGGATTTATGTGGGCGACGAGCCGCAACCTCGGGGGCCGGTATTTGTGACCAACGTGTTCCTTAGGGCACCGCAAGGCTGGCGACTGCTCAGCCACAGTGCCGCACCGGTACAGACCGGCTTGGCCGTTGGCGCAGGCAACGTCGTATTGCACTAAAGCGCCCGGAAAAAAAGGCGCTACTTTGGTGCCATCCGAATGGCGCCGTCCAAACGAATCACTTCGCCGTTCATCATCACGTTGTCAAAAATGTGCATGGCGAGCGACGCGAATTCGGGCGGACGCCCCAGGCGCGGCGGGAATGGCACCATTTGCCCAAGGCTTGCCTGGACCTCCGGCGACATCCCGACCATCATTGGCGTCTCAAAAATACCCGGCGCAATGGTCATGACGCGAATCCCGCTTTTGGCGAGCTCGCGCGCGATGGGTAAGGTCATCCCAACGATTCCGGCTTTTGAAGCGGCGTACGCGGCTTGGCCAATTTGTCCATCAAACGCGGCGACCGATGCGGTGTTGATGATCACGCCACGCTCGCCGTCGGCCGTTGCGGCTTGAGATTGCATGGCTGCGGCCGCACGATTAATCATGTTGTAAGTGCCGATCAAATTGATCTGCACCGTCAGCGCAAATTTCTTCAGGCCACTGGCACCCTCTCGCCCCACGACCCGCTCACCGGTAGCGATTCCAGCGCAATTGACCAAACCGCGAAGTTCGCCCAGCGCGAGCGCTGCGGCCACGGCAGCTTGTGCATCGCTCTCATTGGTGACATCGCAGTGCACGAATTGACCGCCCAGCGTTTTGGCCAACGCCTCACCCTCGGTGTCGCGAATATCGGCAACGACGACATTGGCACCGCGTGCAGCAGCGGCCTGCGCGGTTGCAGCGCCTAAACCCGACGCACCGCCAGTAACGATGATGACTTTGTTGGTCAGTTCCATGAGTTTTCTCTCCAGCGGTCGATGCACGACGCAAATACAAAAAGTGTGACGCTAAGCCAGCAGTATTGGGCTCAACCCCGCTGAAACTGCGTCATGCGCTCCACATACCGCGCAATCGTGTCGATCTCAAGATTAACCCGCGCGCCCTCTGCCAATTCGCAAAAATTGGTGACCTGATAAGTATGCGGAATCACGTTTATCTGAAATCGAACGCCATTGACAACATCGGTCACGCGGTTCACCGTCAAGCTCACGCCATTGACCGTAATCGAGCCCTTTTGCGCGATAAATTTCGCGATTTCAGCGGGCGCTTCGATTTCGAGCAGCCAACTCTCGGCGATGTTTTTCCACACCGTCACTTTGCCCGTCGCATCAACGTGCCCGGTGACCAAGTGTCCGCCCAGCTTATCGGCCAAAGTCATCGATTTTTCAAGGTTGACCAGCGCGCCCACGTGCAAACCAGCAATGATGCTCAGCGAATGCGCCGACACATCGCTCTTCAAAAGTCCCGCCGACTTTTCCACAATCGTCAAGCAACAGCCCGAGTGCGCAATCGAATCACCGATGGCCACATCGCTCAAATTCCAATCGCCACAGGCCACGCTGATTCGTTGGCCATCGCCAATCGGCGTATGCGCCGTTACGCGCCCCAAGCCAGTCACAATTCCGGTAAACATCGCGCTCTATCCTTTTCGCAAAATCATTCGTACGTCGCCACCGATTCGAAGCACGTCGTGAAATTCAAATTGCAACGCTAAATCGAGCTTTAATGGCTCGGGCAAGCTAAACATTTCACGCGCGTCTCGACCGAGGAGCTTCGGGGCTAGGTAGACCAGCAACTCATCGACGAGCCCCGCTTGCACCATGGGCCCCATCAATCGTGCGCCCGCTTCAACGTGTAATTCATTCACGCCGCGAGCACCAATTTCGGTGAGCGCAGCACTCAGATCAATTTTCCCGCGCCCATCGGGTAGCGGCAAGACTTCAACATCTTTTCCTAGGTTGATCGGCGCTTTCGCGCCGCACACCACCAAAGCGCCACCCCGCAACACGCGCGCGTCGGCGTTGAGCTCGCCCAGATGATCGAATACGATCCGAAGGGGTTGCCGCAGTGGTAGCACCGTTTCAACGCCACGCACCGTCATCGCCGGATCGTCGTGCTTGACCGTGCCGCTGCCCGTGAGCACGGCGCACGCGCGAGCTCGCCAGTGATGACCATCGAGTCGCGCCGCGTCACCTGTAATCCACTGCGACTGGCCGTCCGCGAGCCCTGTTCTGCCGTCAAGACTGGCGGCGACTTTGCAGCGAACCCACGGCCGCCCAGTTTTCATTCGTTTAAAAAAACCGATGTTGAGTTCGGTCGCGGCATGCTCGAGCAAACCCACGCGAACTTCGATACCCGCGTCGCGCAACCGCGCGAAGCCTTTGCCACCAACGATGGGATTCGGATCCTGCATGGCGGCCACGACACGCGCCACGCCGGCCTCGATGAGTGCCTCGGAGCACGGCGGCGTGCGCCCAAAATGGTTGCACGGCTCCAGCGTGACGTACGCCGTGGCACCACGCAGATCAACACCTTCTGCGCGGGCGTTTCGAATTGCAGCCGCCTCGGCGTGAGCTTCACCGGGGCGCTGCGTGAAGCCCTCGGCCAACACAGCACCATCGCGAACCATAACGCAGCCCACGCGTGGGTTCGGCGTAGCGTGATTCATAGCGAGGGTCGCCAAATCGAGCGCACGCTGCATGTGCGCCGCATCAATTGCGCTAAACATTCGGCGGGTTTTTGATATGAGGATTTAGCGCGCCTACGGCCAAATCCGCCGCTGAAGATTTGCCCGCTTTTGCGCCTTTGCCCGGTTTGGCCGCCTTGCTCGCCTTCATACCGACGGGGCGCTCGACCTCGTGCAGCATGGAGCGGAAATCCTCTACGTCTTGAAACGATCGGTAGACCGACGCGAAACGAATGTAGGCGACTTTGTCGAGACGGTGCAGCTCCACCATCACCATTTCACCAATAGCGCGAGACGAAATTTCACGTTCGCCAAAGCTGTGCACATTGGCAACGATTCGCGCAATGGCTTGATCCACAAATTCAGTCGGAACAAAGCGTTTGTGCAGTGCCTTGTTGAATCCGGTGCGAATTTTGTCAACGTTGAAATCGAGCCGAGTGCCGTTGGATTTCACGACCTGCGGCATGCGCATTTCGACGGTCTCAAACGTCGTGAATCGTTTGTCACACGCCGCGCACTTACGACGGCGACGAATCGCGTCGCCCGTTTCCGAAACGCGGGAATCAATGACTTGCGTATCCAAAGAACCGCAGAACGGACATTTCATCGTGGGACTTGTGTGCAGGAAGACTGTAGCGAGTTTATCGCGGGTGCGTGGATGCAGCACCGCGGCACAGCTCACGTCGACTCACCAAGAAGCGCCATGGACTCCACCATGGCTCTCGTTTAGCTGCTATGCGCACGGTCGGTCAATATTGGCCCTTCAAGCGACCAGGCACACCAAAAATATCAACTTACTTGCTGTGGGCCTTATAAATTAAGGCATTTCATCAAATTTGTACATTTAATGATAATTCACAAATATTTTGTATACCCCATATTTTGTCTGGCGTTCGTCACTATAGTTGACTAACAGAACAACAATCGCGAACCAGCGACCCGCTACTGCGGCCACGAGCTAGGGCCATCAAAGCCGTTCAATCTCCGCGTCAGTCAGCGCGCGCGCCTCTTCTTCGAGCATCACCGGAATGTCGTTTCTGATGGGGTAAGCCAAGCGCGCGGATTTTGAAATCAGCTCAGCGTTGGCTTTGTCGTAAATCAGCGCGCCCTTGGTGACGGGGCACACAAGAATTTCAAGGAGTTTTGGGTTCATGGAGAGACGTTGGATCATTTGAATAGGTGCGCCGCACGTCGGCGAGCTGTCGCAACAGTTTACGTTTTGTCTCGGGCGCGAGGTGCAGCGTGAGCGGCACGACCCACATCCGCAGATCGGCAAAGGCTTTGCATTTCACAGCGTCTTTCTCGGTCATCAAAATGGGGCGCTCACCCAGTGTTTCGAAATCGGCTGCGGTGAAAGGGTGATGATCGGGAAATGCGTGTAGTTTGCCGTCTACGCCCGCCCGACGCAGCGCATCGGCGAACTGTCGGGGGTTAGCGATTCCAGTGACCAAATTCGGGCGAGCATCACGAAACGTTGACAGGCGCGCTGTTCGCGTTGGCTCGATGAGTGCGTAGGCTTCATCGAGCCGACGAAGCGCGACGTGATGATTGCCGATCTTGTAGCCATCGGGTGCCTTGGTCCAGGACGGCATGATGCGCAGAAAGCAGGCCTGCGCCCGATCGCGCGTCTCCCGAAGTGGCCCAGCCGGCAACAATTTCCCGTTGCCGTAAGCCCGCTCAGCGCTCACCACTTCCACTTCGATGTCTCGCATGAGCGCGTAGTGCTGAAGCGCGTCATCGGCCACGATCACGTCAACTTGGGGCGAAGATTCCAACAGCATCGAAGCCGCGGCGAACCGGTTAGCGCAAACGACCACAGGAACGGCCAGGGCGAAATGCAGCAGCGGTTCATCACCCACCTCAGCCGCGGTGTGTCGAGCAGCAATCAGAATCGGTTTTTTGGGACTCACCGGATAGCCGCGGCTGATCACGCCGGGGTGATAGCCCGCTTGCTGCAAACAGCGCACGATCGCGCCCACGACCGGCGTTTTGCCTGCACCGCCCACTACGACGTTGCCCACGACAATCACCGGAACGCCAGGATGCGAATGCCGAAGTAAGCCGCGCGTATAGGCGGCTCTGCGAACGGCGGTGAGCGCGCCATATGCTGCGGAAAACGGCCACAAAAATCGAGAAGCGGCTGTGGGAGACTTGAGCCACCACTGCTTTTCTAACCAAGCTGAAATTGACAACGGAGCGCTTCCTTCGTGTGTCCGGTCTCGTGGCGGCGTATCTTATTGTTCTTAACTTCGTAACTTCGCGTCGTTCGAAAGCCATTCGAGCGACGGCCCAGCGCTTATTTCGACGGCGCTTGCGCTTGGAACGTGATGTTGGGGAAGTTGGCGACTCGCGCCGCTTCCATCACGTGCACCACGTCTTGGTGTTTCGCAGATGCGTCGGCGTTGATGATGATGACCGGATCAGTCGCGCCGCTGGCCGCATCTTTCAATGCCAGCGCCAAGGGCCCCACGCCAGTAAACGCGAAAGCACGTTTGTTAATTTCGAAGCGGCCCTTGTCGTCGATCCGAACGTAGACCTCTTTCGGGCGTTGCGCCTGCTTTTCGGCTTCAGCTTCAGGCAGCGAAATTTTGAGTTCGGTGAATTTGCTGTACGTCGTTGACGCCATCAAAAAAATCAAAATCACTAGGAGCACATCGATCAACGGAATAAAGTTGATCTCGGGTTCTTCGCGAAAGCGTCCGCGTCGAAAGTTCATTTCGAGCGATCACCGTGCAACACGTCGATCATACGAGTTGCTTGATGCTCCATGTCGATGAGCAGGCTATCGACCTTGCCACGGAAATAGCGGTAAAAAATGAGCGCCGGAATCGCCACGATGATGCCCATCGCGGTGTTGTAGAGCGCCACCGAAATGCCGCTGGCGAGCTGCGACGGATTGGTGCCCTGCGCGCTTTGCGAACCAAAAATTTCGATCATGCCGATGACGGTGCCCAACAAGCCCATCAGCGGCGCGGCAGTAGCAATCGTTCCCAGCGCATTCAGGTACTTCTCCAAACCATGGCCGACGACACTACCCGTCTCTTCGAGCGCTTCCTTCACGACAGGTCGCGGCGCTTTGATGTTGACCAAACCCGCAGCCAAAATTTGTCCCAGCGGACCTTGGCCAGCGGTCAAATCGACGAGCTGTTGCGACAGCCCTTTTTTGCGGTATTCATCGATCACCTTATCGACCAAACCCGCAGGAATGATCTGTGATCGGCGCAACGTCCAAGCACGCTCGATGATGAGCGCGAGCGCCACGATTGACATGATGATGAGTGGCCAAATCGGCCAACCCGCAGCTTTGATAATGTCCCACATGAGGCGAAATGTCCTGTGCTGGAAATGCGAAAAAGTTAATTGGGATCGAGTGTAACCGCGGCTAGCCGGGTTTCCAACCGTCCTTCAGCGTGGCGGCTCGGTTAAACACGAGTTTGCTCGGTGTCGAATCCACGCGATCGGGCGTGAAATAACCCATTCGCTCAAACTGATAGCTCTGATCAATTTGTGCCGCAACCAGCGATGGTTCAAGCCACGCCTGCACCACGCGAAGCGAGTTCGGATTTAAGTGCGTCTTGTAGTCGCCCTCGCCCGCATCGGGATTTTCGATGCTGAACAATCGGTCATACAAGCGCACTTCGGCGCGGAGTCCGTCGACCGCTGCGACCCAATGAATTGCGCCTTTGACGTTGCGTCCGCCGGGCGTACCGCTTTTGGTCGCGGGATCGTAACTCGCGAAAATGGTGGCGATGTTTCCGTCAGCGTCTTTTTCGATGCGCTCGCACTTGATGATGTAGCCGTAGCGCAGCCGAACTTCGCCGCCCGGCACCAAGCGGAAAAAGCCCTTACTCGGCACTTCCATGAAATCTTCGCGCTCGATGTAGAGTTCGCGACCGAGCTTAAATTCGCGACGAGGACGCGATTCATCGTGGGGGTGCGCAGGCGCGGAGCACAGCTCTGTCGTATCGGCGGGCCAATTCTCAATAACCACCTTAACAGGATCGAGAACCGCCATCGCGCGCGTGGCTGTCGTGTCCAAATCCTCTCGCAGCGCTCGCTCAAGATCAGCCATGTCAACCCACTGATGCGCTTTGGATGCGCCAGTGCGCTCGGCAAAGAGCCGAATCGAAGCCGGCGAAAAACCACGACGGCGCAGCCCTGCCAAGGTCATCATTCGCGGGTCATCCCACCCGTTGACGATACCCGTATCAACGAGCTCTAAAAGCTTTCGCTTGCTCAACACCGTGTAGCTCAAATTGAGTCGCGCGAATTCGATTTGTTGCGGGCTCGGCGCAGGCAATTTGCCCGCCTCGACGAGCTTCGCGAGCACCCAATCGTAGAGCGGCCGATGCGCTTCAAATTCGAGGGTACAAATCGAATGCGTAATGCGCTCAATCGCGTCAGAAATCGAGTGCGTGTAGTCGTAGAGCGGATAGACGCACCATTTCGAGCCGGTGCGATGATGCGCTACGTGACGAATCCGGTAGATCGCGGGATCACGCAAGTTAATGTTGGGCGACGCCATATCGATTTTGAGGCGCAGCACATGGGCGCCATCGGCATGCTTGCCGTCGCGCATTTCGCGGAACAGCGCCAGATTCTCCACCACTGTGCGCGAGCGAAACGGTGAATCAATGCCGGGCTTCTCAAACGTGCCGCGATTGGCGCGCATGAGCTCAGCACTTTGGCTGTCCACATACGCCAGCCCGCGCTCGATGAAATGCTCCGCAAACAAGTAGAGCTGATCAAAGTAATTGCTGGCGTAAAACAAATGATCGCGATACGAAAAGCCGAGCCATTCGACCATCTCTTTGATCGATTCTTCGTACTCAACGTCTTCCTTGGCCGGATTGGTGTCGTCAAAACGCAAATGACAAACACCACCGTAATCGCGCGCGATCCCGAAATTCACGCAAATCGATTTAGCGTGTCCGATATGCAGATAGCCATTGGGCTCGGGCGGAAATCGCGTGATGACCTTGCCGCCGTGCTTAGCGCTTGCGTTGTCTGCGTCGATAATTTGGCGGATGAAATTGGATGCAGGCGCCGCAGCACCGTTGGCCGGCTGCTTCGCGCCCGACACCGGTTTCGCTTGAACAGTTTTGTGGGTGGCTTCGGCAGGGGGCGCGGTACTCATTATTTTGGGCGTGACAACGTCGTTTTTTCTGTATTTAGCATTGTAACTTTGCGCATGACTTCAACATGCTGGGCGTAACTATTTGATTTGTATTTGTTTTTCTCTGTTTTCACGATCTACGCCTGGGTGGCCGGCGCTTTAAAGTTGCCCACAGACGGTGTGGATAACTCACTGAATAACCCGCGTTTCTGACCGCAAAACCACGTCTACTGGTGCTCGGCGAGGTTGCCTATCGCTGAGAAGCAAAAAAAGTAAACTCGATCAATGACTTGCACCGCTCGCCCTAGCTTTGGCGGGCATTGCTCCTTCGGAATTTACTGACCTAACTTAAGCCCAGACACTTTAGATATGAACCCGCCCATTCAACACAACGCTGCCCGAGAAGACGCAACAGAGAGCAACTCGGCGTCTGAAGCGCGCGGCGCAATATCCGTCTCAGAGCTCATGGCTCGCACCAAACTGGCGCTCGACCGGGCGATCCCACTGCTGTGGGTGGGTGGCGAGGTCAGCGGATTCAAACGGGCTGCCTCGGGGCACTGCTACTTTGATCTCAAGGACAGCAGCGCGCAGATGAGCTGCGTGATTTACCGAAACCGATCTGCGCTGATCGGATTTGACATTCGCGATGGCGCACACATCGAGGTTCGGGTTCGGCCGTCAATTTACGAACCGCGCGGCAGTTTGCAGTTCACCGTCGAGCAAGCTCGTCAGGCCGGGCTTGGACGGCTCTATGAGGCCTTTCTTGCGCTCAAGGCGAAGCTCACCAGTGAGGGAGTATTTGACCCCTGTCGTAAACGAGCGCTGCCCACCGAACCCACATGCATCGGACTCATCACGTCGACCAAAGCCGCCGCGCTCGCCGACATGCTGCGCGTGCTGCGCGACCGTTGGCCGCGCGCCAAGCTCATCGTCTACCCGGCAAGTGTTCAGGGCGTCAATGCGCCCAGAGAGCTGCTGGCGGCGCTCGGCGCTGCCAATAAGCGAAACGAGTGCGACACACTGATCATCGGTCGCGGCGGCGGCAGCATCGAAGACTTGTGGGCGTTTAATGACGAATCACTAGTGCGCGCCGTGGCGGCGAGCAGCATTCCCATCGTCAGCGCTATCGGGCACGAGACGGACTTTACGTTGTGCGATTTCGCAGCTGACTTGCGCGCGCCAACGCCCAGCGCCGCCGCGGCAGCGGTCACCCCCGACCGGCGGCACGCGCTGGCTCGCGGCCTCAGCGCAGGTGACTCGCTGCAGCGCGCAATGCAGAGCTACATAGAGCGCCTTGAGCAGCGGATCGATCGAGCCGCCGACGCCGTGAGCAGCACAAGCTCGCTCATCGCGCCATGGCGGGAGCGTCTCGAACGGCTCAGCGCACGTATCAATCGCGCTGGAGATTCGCTGGTGCCGCCCCGGCGAACGCAGTGGATGCAACTGTCGCACCGAATGTCTCGCAACGCTAAGTTTGCAAGCGACCAACGTGGCGAGCTAACGGCACTAGCACAGCGTTTAGCCCACGCCTCAGCAATCACGGGCGGCGCGAGAAGCGCTGCACTGCAACGCTTGCACACAGCGCTCGAAGCACTCAGTCCAGAACGCGTGCTTGAGCGCGGTTTTTCGATCCTGCTTGACGCCCAAGGCAACACGATCGCCGACCCTTCGCAGACGCGAATTGGCGAGCGAATCCGAGCCCGCACACGTGGCGGTGACATCAGCGCACAAGTTATTGGTCTTGATTCTCAAACAACGAAGTCACAGTAGCGGCTCGGCTCACCGTCGCTCGAAACTTTCACCTCTTCGCCACGCCCGATGCATCCGTCACTCAATCACACAGACCCCGCAGTCGTTGCTCAAGCAGCCCACCATCTCCTCGGCAGTGCGCACCGATGGACTGACGAGGAATACACCCGAGCCGTTGACGCTTGTGGTGCCGCCGATGCGATCGCCACGCTTGACGCCGTTGTGGAACACGCCCGATCTGCGGGGCGGCTCAACGCGCAGATGCTCTTCATCGCAGCGCACGAGGCGCGCAATCGCGGGCAACATGACAAAGCTGCCAGTCGCTTCGCCGACGCGGCGTCGCTCGAATCCAACGTCGCTGAGTTGCACTATGAAGCCGCCGTTTCGTGGGTTGCGCTGGGCGACGCCCAACGTGCGATTAGCGCATTTCGCACGGCGTTGAAACTCGCTCCGGAGCTTACTGCGGCCGCGTTTAACATAGCGACCCTATCGAACACTCTCCAAAATTTCGAAGACGCCCTCGTCACCCTTGACGCGCACCCACTTGACGATGAAATGCGTTGGATGGGCCTGTTTGAACGCGGACGAGCGCTGGCCGGCTTGGGACGTTTTGATGAGGCCTGCGACCCGTTCCAAGCTTGTCATCAATTGCAGCCCAACGCGCCGGGACTTCAAGCCAATTTCGCCAAAGCGCTGCATGGTGCCAAGCGCGGAGACGATGCATTTCTGTGGACGAAGCGCTGGCAAGAACTCGAGCCCGACGGCGCGGAATCGGCCGTTGGACGCTTACCGATATTTCTGCAAAACGTTGCGTGGTCAAACATTGCCAAGGATGCTTCGGCCCTCGCCCTCGCTCTGAACGAGCCGCCCGGACTCGGGGCCGAGTCGCTATCGCTAATGTGGTGGTTTGACGAACCCGAAGCGATGCTTCGAATCGCTAAGACTCGATTCCACGCGCTGAAACCGCTGCACATCGACCGATTGCGAAATCAAAATCGAGCTCCCAGCAACAAAATTCGGGTCGCCGTTCTGAGCGCAGACCTGAACGACCACCCGGTCGGTCGCACGACGGTGGCGCTGTGGGAATCGCTTGATCGAGACCGAATCGAGCTCACCGCGTACTCGTGGACGGCGCCAAAGCCGACAGCGATGAAAGAGCGTCTTGAGCGCGCGTTTGACCGGGTCGTCAATATCCACACGCTGACCGACGCCGCAGCAGCGCAACGCATTCACGACGACGGAATCGATGTTCTGATCGATGCGATGGGTATGACGACCAACGAGCGTCACGCGATATTGCTCGCGCGTCCAGCGCGGGTCAACGTCGGGTTCTGGGGGTATCCGGGCACGACCGGCGGCGTTTGCGACTATCTAATCGCGGATCGCATCTTGGTGCCATCCGAGGCGAGCCGAACGCACTATAGCGAGGCGATCATTCGCATGCCAGATACCTACGCGTCCACCGCGAGCTACCCCGACGTGATCGCGCCGATGTCTCGCGAGTTGGCCGGTTTGCCGGGCGACGCCGTCGTACTGGCCTCGTTTAATCACATCGGCAAACTCACGCCCCGTTGTCTCGAACTTTGGCTCCGAATTTTGCACGCGTGTCCGAGCGCGCTCCTTTGGCTTCCGAAGGGCAGTCAAACGGCTGAAACCAACCTCATCGAATTCGCGCAGGCGCGCGGTGTGGATTCGAGCCGCATCCGTTGGCACCGTGGCGGTTTACCCGAGACAGATTACCTGGCGCGTCTAGCCTGCGCGGACTTGGCTCTCGATAGTTTCCCATACGGCGGTCACAGTACAACCTGCGACATTTTGTACATGGGCGTGCCGGTCATCGCTTTGAGCGGACGCGGCTTTGCCGCACGTGCGAGCAGCAGTATCCTGAGCGCTGCGGGACTCTCGGAGCTCGCTTGCGAGACGAGCGAACAATACGAAGCCTTGGCCATCAAGCTTGCTTTGGATCATGAACTGCGAGCACGCTACCGACAGCGTGCCGCTAACGCTCGAGCAAGCGCTTTGTTTAATCAAACAAAACACGCCGCTGCGCTGTCAAACGCGGTTGTTCGAATAGGACTGCGTGCCAGACAGGCGTTGCCCGCCGAGGCATTTGATCTCTAGTTCGTCGCGCTTTATGGGAGCAAATTCATGCCGCAGCTCGTGTTCAAGTAAGTTCGAACGAGCGGCCAGGTGCTGCGAAGTGCGCCGGCGGCCGTTGCACCAGCAACGAGGGCGTCGCCGCGTATGCCGAGAGAAGCTCGAAGCAAAATCAAGCCATCAGTCGTCGCAAGCACTTTGCCGTCATTGTCGATGTCAAACGGAATCGGTGCGGTGGGAGGTGCGACTGGCGCGACCAACTGTGCATCAATGACGCTTCCAATGTCCTCGGCGATCGTTCGTTCGGCGCACGCGTCGAGCATCAAGCCCGTTTTGAGTGATGTCGATTCCACGCCTGTTATCCGCCGAACAATCAACAAGCCGTCGGTGCCGTCAAACGCATCATTGCTGTCGATATCCAAATTGCAGGTGAGCCCGGCCACGTAGGTGCCGCAGGTAGATAGTTGCAGCGCGTAGGGTCCAACATTTTCTTGGGTTGAGCTCCAAGCGCTGACGTCGATAAAGAAAGTCCCAGAGCTGGGCAACACAAAATTCTGAATCAATGAGTTACGCAAAACGCCGCCACTGATGTCATCATTCTCCGCGAGAATCTTTTTGTCGGCATCCAGCAAGTAAAGATAGGGATCTAGAACCGGACTGGCTTGGGTGGAATTAAGCGCGATGCTCACGCGCTGTCCCGCCACCCCCGTGAAGCGGTAGCGAACGGTGTCAAACGCTGGGCCACGCACGCCACCGCGGCAGTAAGGCGTCAGAGGTGTTCCCAACGTACCCGTGACGGTGTCACCGATGGCCATGGGAATGACCGTGTTGCAATCGACTTCGGTGATCGTGATCGGAACGATGGCTGGTTCGACGGTGGTGCCGCCACCGGTCACGCTTGCAATCTGCGCGCTAAATTGCCGCGTGCCTTGCTCGCCGCTGCGCGCAACAATCGGGATGCTGATCGTTTGGTCGGACACGTCACCCGCCGCCCAATGAACGGTCGTGGTCACCGGCGCGACGAAATCGGTACCCGAAACGGCCGTGCCGTTGACAAAATTGATCGTGGCCGACACCGATGATGACGACGCGCCAATTCGAGTGAGATTGAGCGTCACGCTGCCATCGTTTTCGCGCAACGTTACGGCCCCTGTTGCCCAGCCAACCCGTGGTGCAGCCGATGGGTCGATCGTTTGGAGCGACTGGTAGGCATCGAGCAAGCCCGCGCCGCACGCGCTCGTAGTGCAGTTGCCACTCGGTAGAAACGCACGCGCGCCAGCCCGCAGCGCCAAGATGGTTTGACTCACACTCAGGCTCGGTATGCGAGCCTGAAGCAGCGCAACCGCAGCGGTCACGTGCGGGGCGGCCATCGACGTGCCGGACTTGTAGCAAGCGCCGTTGGTCACCCCGCCAACTGACAAGATGTTTGCGCCCGGCGCCGTCAAGGTCACTCCGGCACCAAAATTACTGAACGACGCTAAATTTCCGCCCTGCGTAGAGGCCGCCACCGCCACGACGCCCCGACAATTGGCTGGAGCGGAACCCGACACATTGCCAGAATCATTGCCGGCCGCGATGACCGCAAGCGTGCCAACGGCGCGCATTGCGTCAATGGTCGCTTGGTACGCCGAGCCGCACGCGCCACCGCCACCCAGGCTCATGTTAATTACCCGAACTGGTGACGGATTGAATTGTCCATTGACCGCGCTCAAACCGCTCAACCAAAGCATCGCATCGATGATGTCGGCGTCGTCGCCGGTAAAGTTGAGCCCCCGAGCCATCTGCATCAAGCTCAGCGGCGCACCACCGGCTACGCCCTCGCCGGTACCCGAAAAAGCAGTGTTTGCGGCAATCGTGCCAGCGACGTGCGTGCCGTGCCCACAGCTCGACGGCGCTTGCTCCGGATCGTTGTCACGCCCGTCTCCGTCGTCAGCAATGGCGGCGCTGGCCACGAAGTCATAGCCGCCATTGGGAAACGCCGCGTGGCTGCGCAAACGCCCCGCAAACGCTTCGTGCGCCTTGGTAATGCCACTGTCAATGATGCCGATGGTTTGATCGGGCGAACCGCGCACAACGTCCCACGCAGCTTCAAAATTCGCACCCTCGGTCACGCCGGGTACGTACTGAAATCCCCATTGCGCGGCGTAGTCGGGATCGCTCGGAACAAATTGGTTTCGCATCACCCGATTGGGCGCCGCGTATTCAATGCCAGGCTGTTTTGCAATCAATGCGGCCATGGCCTGAGCTTCTTTAATCGACACCGTACTGTCAAAGCGGTGTAGCTCGGCACCGTTGCCCAAATTTCGTGCGAACTGAGACCGCGTTGAGCCCGAGCGCAGACGAGCCACTGAACGAGCCACGAGCGCGGAGCGCGCTTCGGCGGCCATCGGTGCGACGCCCTTTTGTGCAGCAAACTTGACGATGAGGCCGCTGACCTCGGTGTTTGGCGCTACCGCTGCGCGAAGTGCCACGCCAGCGGTAGGCGTTGGCGCTTCGGCCATTGCGCCCGTGCCACCGAGCATTGCCGCAACGATCAACAAGGCGCGAACCATACGATGAGACAACGCATGCCATACAAGCGCTGGGAGGTGTCGCTGCGGGCGTGTCGGGATGTCTAAGTTCATACGGCGCTTGAAGGTGCGTTGGGTGGGAGCCGTCGTGTGGATTTAGCGCGGCGAATCGATGATGACCCGCGCATTGTCCTCACGCGTCGGCTACGGTAGCGGAAAACCACAGTTGCTCGACAACCATGCGTTTACAGTGCCAGCCGTCGCACCGCCATCGTTAATCGATTGCAGCAGCGCTGAATCTGGCGCACCTCGCATTTTGCGCACCAAAACTAAACCATCCGTCAACGCCGAAATCCCGCCACCCGTCACGTTGAAATTGGCTGGATCGGCATTGGCGAACAATCCCGTCGACGACGTTTCCTGCGCGCAAACGCCGGCCAGTCCGCTCATGCTCGGTTGCGATTGCCCCATCATTCGGCGCAAGATCGCCACGCCGTCTCGATCTGGCTCGATCAAACCATTTCGATCAACGTCGAGGTTGCAACTCAAGCCCGCATTCAACTGCGCGGGCATGTTTTGCGTTTGATTGGCCGTGACGTTGGCGAATTTTCGCGCTTGAACCCGGTAACCCGAGACGCGCGGATGAATCGAACCGGTCCAGCCGCTATTGACCGTGCAGCTGAAGTTGCCGTTGCCGTCGGGGGTTCCACACGTAATGCCCGAGCCGCTGGTGCAAAGCGTCGCGCCCGGCAGCGCGGTGTTGAGATTAGTGCTCGGCCCAATTTTGCCGCTGATGGTGATCGATGTTGGCAGCGGTGCGCCATAAATCGATTGACAGCCTGCGATGTCATCGGCTTGCAAGCTTGTCAGTGAGTTGTAGATGCTGAGCGGCGGGCCGGAGAGCACCGCGCCGTTGACATTCGAGTGTTCCAGTCCCAGCAGGTGGCCGAGCTCGTGGAGCACGGTACCTCCCAAATTGGGGTTGAAGCTATTGTCCAACCCGATATCGCCCTCTACTGGCGGCAGAGGAAAGCTTGAACCAAACCATCGCACGCCCGTAAGACCCGTTTGATTTCCTGCGAAGCTGGCCCATCCGATCACATTTTGACCATCCCCAATGTTGGTGTCATTGCCTAAACCGGGAAGCGAGGTGGTCATTCCCAAATAGACGAACGTGACGCGGCAAACAGCACTCCATTGCGCCATGGCCGCGTTGATAGTGTTTAACGCGTCCGCTGCGCTCGCCGATATCGCCGCATTGCGGCCCACATCGCTGTAGCGCCAGCTAATAACGCCATTCGGCCAAAACCCACGCGTCGGATCGACATTGGCGTAGGTCAAATACTTTCGATCACTACGGAGGGCCCTGGGATGGTGGAACTGGTGCACTATGCTGTAGACGGTCGGCGACGGCTCGGCCGTGCTCGGAAATTGCACGTCATCCTCAACGCGATGCTCAAGGCGTTCGAGGTGCTTGTCAGCGACAACCGCCAACGCCGACGTTGACGCCAGCGCGCAAAGCACCACGGCCAGGGTTGAGCGCGCGCTCCATCGAGCGAAATCGTTATATGACATCTGCATAGTTTAAAGGCGACATCCCGGTGTCGCGCCGATGCGGTGCGTTCACCGACGAACGGCGCACAAATTGGCGGCAATGGTGGTCATGCTTCGAAAATATATTTAGCTTTATACGCGAAGGCCTTATTAAATAAGGCATTGATATAAATGAAAAGATACTTCAACTGTTAACAAAAATAACTCTTATCCCTTATTTCATAGGGCATTAGCGACTAAAGCTGGAAAGCCAGACTCGCAGCCGCTCAAACTCGGTACCGCGCCATCCGACGCACCGATTCGTCCAGAGCATCGTCGGCCGCCAGCGCACTGAGCTCAAACCATTGCACGCCCAGCGATTCGTCGCAATTCAACGCCAACGATTGCGCCGATCCGGCAATCCATAAAAATCGCAAGTCAAAATGCGTATGCGCCGGTTCGGCATGGCGCGTGGGCGTTGCGACTCGCTCGGGAATGTCGTGCACGTCTACGTCAAAAAGCTCGGCACCGTATTGAGGCGACAGCGTCAACGCAGTCAGTCCGGTTTCCTCCATCACCTCACGACGAGACGCCGCGAGCCATGACGAATCGCTCTCTTCAACGTGACCGCCGGGCTGTAACCAGCGCTCAAGCTTTCGATGGTGCACCAATGCGGCGTGGGTTCGCGCGGCATTGAGCACCCACGCCGATGCGGTGATGTGGCCCGCGATATGCGGTGCCCGGTGCGGCTCGCTGGGCACGCGGGCGCTGCGCCACGGCGTTGGGGTTTGCTGCGCAAACTCGGCAATCCGCCGCGCATGCATACTCACCGCCGCGCCTACGGGCGCTTGCGCTTCGTGACGTTCGATGAACGTTCTAAGCAATTGATTGAGCGCGGCAACTTGTCCGTCATCCATGGCTGCACTACCTCAGTCGATCAACACACGTCGTGCTGTTTTTTCACTCGGATCGTCTGGGTTGGGACCCACGGTGAAACCCATGGCTTCGCAAAACTTGAGCATGCGCGGATTTTCCCGCAGCACAGCGCCCTCCATTTCTCGGTAACCCCGCTGCCGCGCCGCATCAATCAATCGATTCATGAGCTGCCGCGCGAGTCCCGTGCCCTGCATGGCCTCTTCCACCACGATGGCGAACTCGCATCGATCAGGATGCGTCGTGGGCGTGATTCGCGCTACGCCCTGAATTGCCGATTGCGCGCCGCTGCCGCTCACCGCCACGAGCGCGAGCTCGCGGCCGTAATCGATTTGCGTGAAACGCTCGATCATCGCCGCCGAGAGCTCTTTCACCGGCATCATGAATCGAAAGTAAAGCGTTTCTGGCGACAGCCGCGACACAAACTCACGTTCGCGATCCGCGTCTTCGGGTTGAATCGGGCGAATCAAAATCGATTCACCAGTTTTGAGCGACACCGTTTCTTCGAGCTCACGCGGATACGGATAGACCGCCAAATGCCCGTAGCGACCGCGCTCGCGAATGGCGTTGACCTCAGTGCGCGAACGCAAAACGATGCGCGCATCGAGCGCTACTGCACCGCCATCATACGCGACGACTGGATTCAAATCACACGACAAAATCTCAGGGCATGCACAAGCCAGCGTCGAAAATCGCAACATCAACGTCGTGAGCGCGTCACGGTTGATTTCAGGCACGTTGCCGTACGCTTCCAGCAGTCTTGAAACGCGAGTCCGCGCAATCCAATTGGCGATCAGCACATCGTTCACCGGCGGCAATTCGAACGCAATGTCATCGATGCGCTCCACGGCGATGCCGCCCGCCCCAAACGCAAGCGTCGCGCCGAACGTGGGGTCGTTAGCAATGCCCAAATACAGCTCGCGCTGCCCGCGAAAGCGCACGAACGGCTGAACCGACAGACCGATCAACTGCGCATCGGGCGCTTTGGCTTTGACATCGGCAAAAATCGCCTTTGCCGCCGCGCGAACTGATTTCGCATCGCGTAAATCGAGCTGTACGCCGCCAATTTCTGTCTTGTGAAAAATGTCAGGTGAGACGATTTTGAGCACGACGGGATAGCCCAACTGATCGGCCAGGTTCACCGCTTCAGTGGGCGTTCTTGCCAAGCCGGTGCTGGTCATCGCGATGCCGAATGCGCCAAGCAACTGCTTTGCCTCATGGGCAAACAACCGTGTGCGATGGTCGGCCCACGCGTGCTCAAAAATCTGCCTCGCCTCATCCAGATGCGGCGAAAAACCATCAACGCTTTGCTCCGGGACTTGCCGAAGTAGCGATTGATTGCGTGCGAAAGCGTGCAAAAAACCGATGGCATCAACCGCATTCTCGGCGCTCAGAAACTGTGGGATGCGCGCAGCATCCAACATCCGCCGCGCCGCTATGACGCTGGCACCACCGCCGAGCACCGCGAGCACTGTTTTTTGGTGCTGCCGCGCGGCTTCGATAATCTGCGTTGCCAGCGCTTCGGCGCCGAGCATGGATTGCGGTGAAAACAACACCAAACAAACGTCAACCGAGTCGTCAGCTAACAGCGTGTCCATCGCCACGCGGTAGCGCTCAGCCGTGGCATCTCCAGCCAGATCGAGCGGATTACTGACGCGCGCGTAGTTGGGCAGCGCAGCGCGCAGGCGCTCAAAGGTCGCCTCACTGAGCCGAGCCAGCGACAAGCCTTTGCTGCGTACCGCATCCGCAGCTACCAGGCCCGGCCCACGGCCATTGGTGATCGCCACCACGCGATGTTTCTCGCGCCGCGTCCGCCCCGCCAACAACCGTGCCGTGCTCACCATTTGCATCGCCGTGTCGGCACGAACCGCACCGGCTCGCGCGATGGCGGCATCGAAAATCTGATCATGCCGCGCCAGCGCTGTGGCGTGGGTTCCGTCGGGAGCGCGGTGCAAATCGGCGCGATCGGCTTTCAACACAACGACCGGTTTCATACGCGAGAGCTGTCGAATGCCCGACATGAACGCCGGCGCGTTTCGCACCTCTTCGATGTAGAGCAATACATCTTTGGTGTCGGCATCGAAGGCAAAAAAATCGAGCAGTTCACCGAAATCCAAATCAATGGCGTCGCCCAGCGACAGCAAACTCGAAAATCCAATCGCGGAACCGGCCGCGAAATCACGCAGAATCGACACCCACGCGCCCGACTGCGAAATCACGCCAATCGAACCATCAAGCGGCAATTGTTCAACGCCGGTCATGGTCGAGGCGTCAAGCGACAAGCGTGGTCGTAGCATGCCGCGGGCGTTGGGGCCCACGATACGCACGCGGCTCTCACTCGCTGCTAACTTGAGTTCTATCGATGCGGCAATACCTTCGGGGCTGTCGGAAAAACCGTGCGACAAAATCAGTGCGTAGCTGCATCCCGCCGCACCACAATCGCGAATGATTTGTGCGCAGTGTTGCGCCGGCGCTGTGATTAAGGCCAGATCCACCCGCTCCGGCAGATCGGTCATGCGAGCAAACGCATCCGCCCCAAAAATTCGGCGATGCTTGGGATTTACCGCATACACGCGGCCCGCGTAGCGCGCGGTTTGGCCGCCGTTGTGCGCGTTAACGCGCTCCCACAGCGCGCGGCCAAGGCTACCGTCGCGCTCCGACGCGCCGACAACGGCAAGCGATTGCGGGGCGAATAGTTTGGAGAGACGATGTGTAGGCATGCATCAATTTTAGGTGCGACTTAGCGTCTCGAACGGGTCATTTTTTGGGTCGCTTAACCTAGAACTTTGAACTCACACGTGGCGACTGATCTCCCACAGTCCCCGCGCTGCGCACTGCTCACCATCGAGTACCACGCAGTCAACTTCAAACGCCGCTGCAATCGTGCTGTACCAGGCAGCGAGCGTTTCCCCGGCCACCACGTGGATGCGCCGTGTTGCGGGGTAAACCGCGAGTGCGGCGATGAATTCGTTGGCGATCAACCATGCGCCAAACTCGGTGCTGGCCTGGGCAGCCGTTCGGTGGTGTGTGACGACACCCGCACGAAAAGCAAACAGATCGGCGAGCCAGCGACCCGCTCCGCCGTTGGCTCGCGCTCGGGCGACGCCTTGGGCAATTGAGCTCCAATCGCCCAGATCGGCAGCGCCATCAAAGGCCTTGCCAACGGCGCTGTGCTGCCGAATGAGCGCATTCAATTCGCCGGTAAAAAACGTGGTGAAACCAACCAACGCAGCATCGGCCACGCGCGCCCATTTGCAATGGGTTCCGGGCAACACGATCACGCCGTCGGTCACGCCGCTGCCGATGATTTGCGTTTCTTCACCACGCATCACATCGGGCACATCGCTTTTGACGCCGGGCACGATGTGCAACACCGCGCCCAGCGTCGTGTCGACCGTGATGAGCGAGCGCGCGAGCGTTTGCGCAGTAGCACCCACGGAAACGTAGCGCGCCTCAGCCCAGCCGTTGATTGAGCCCACCATACCGCCGGCAATGAGCCTCGCGCTGGGCGCGCTCGAATGCCAATCACTCACGACATTGCAAAGCGCACGATCAAACGCGGCCGGGCTCGACAGTGTCATTGCGCCGTGCGGCGAATGCGCTCGATCGATGATTTGGCCTTGCGAGTCCATCGCAAAAGCGCGCAAGTGCGTTGACCCCCAATCCAGACCAATGAGTGAAATGGGCATGTCGACTGCGGGCTCGCTATTCAAGGTGTCGCGCTCTTCCAGCGCGCGGCGGCTGCATCATCACTGGCGCGAGCTTCGACCCAGCGCTCGCCAGCCGGTGTAGCTTCGCGTTTCCAAAACGGCGCTTGGGTTTTCAAGTAATCCATGATGAATTCGCACGCGCGAAACGATTCCCCACGATGGGCGCTGGTGACCGCAACGAACACAATTTGATCGAGCGGACGCAGTTCGCCGATTCGGTGAATGACGAGCGTGTCGAAAATATTCCATCGCGTGGCGGCTTCCGCGCTAATCCGGTGCAGCTCAGCTTCGGTCATGCCGGGGTAATGTTCGAGATACATCAAGCCCACCGAATCGCCTTCGTTCATATCGCGAACGCAACCAATGAAGCTGGCAACCGCGCCTACGGCGGGATTGTTTTGGCGAAGCAGCGCTAGCTCGGCACCGACGTCGAAATCCTGAGTTTGTACGCGTACTTGGGCAGTCATGCCCGAAGTTTAGCCGCCTGTGACGGGAGGAAAAATAGCGACTTCGTCGCCCGCGTGAACGGGATGATCCAAACCAACCACGGTGTGATTGACGGCGACCCGATAAGCACGACCTTCAGCGAGCTCATCGGCAAACACTTTGCCGCGCGACCGAAGCGAGGCCAGCAGGCCTGCAACCGAGGCGTGCTCCACGGGCAATGCGTAAGTTTCACGAGCAACGCCGAAGCGTTCACGTAATCGGGCCAAAAAAACCAGTTCAATGGATTGTTTCGGAAGCGTGGCGTTGCTCATTCGTAAATTCTAGGGATTACCCGACGCAAACTCAACTTACTTCCCACAGGCCTCATTAAAAAAGGTGACTAGAAAAAAAACGTGAATTTATGAAAGATAAATAAACGTTAATCAATCCCTCAATTCATATGGCATTGCTAAACAAAGCTGTTAATTGACAGGAAGCGAAGTTCGAGCGTTGTTTTCAGTCTCAAAATTAGATTTTTTGACAAGAACGATCCTCAGCGCGCGGAGCAAAACACCACGTCGATCAATATCAAAGGAAAAACCGCGGCCGCTACAAATCGATTAGAACGACCAGCGGACACCGAAGTTGATGGAATCCGGATCGGATTCGGTGCGCATACGATCAAAGCCCAGCCGTGTGCCGCGCGAGAGCTCGAGCTTCAGACCCAAGCTCGAGGTGAAGTCGTAGCGAACGCCAACACCGTAGGTCAGCGCCGTGCGCTCCGAGGAGACCGCGCCGAAGGTTTCGGTGGGCCGCACCTCGCCGCGAGCCACGCCAAGCTTGCCGTAGAGCGAGAGCGCCGTGCCGTAGCTAAACGCCGAGACAACATCCAAGTTCATCGAGCGATTGCGGGCTTCGCCCCAGCGCGCGCCGTCAAAACGAATTCCGACGCCGCGAACTTCGGTGGGCGTTGCCGATGTCGACGCAACCGAACTACCCGCCGCACTCAATGCCGCACCCAGACTCAATCCGCTGCCAAATCGATAACCGCCAAACGCCGTTGTCGTGGGCAGTACCGCAGTCGCATCGCTGGGTGAAAATTCAAGCGCTTGCCCTAACTTTAGGCCGGGCGCCGCGAAACTCCAAGTCCCTTGGCGCGGCGCGAAATCACCGCTAACCGATAACGGAGAGTTAAGTCGCAATCCAGAAAAATAGCCGGAATCCTGCGCCGACGCGAGCCCACACAACGTTAGCCCTGCCACTGCCGCAATCACCGAGCGCACGCCAACCGACCGACACAGCCCATGGGCTGGCGGAGCCATTACGCGGTTGAGAATGTGGATTGAGCGGAACATAAACAGATAGTGCACCGTTAGGGTAAACGCGTCAACGGGTCAGGCAAAAAATAAGAATCTACCGTGACCCACCTCGCCCGGACTGTTGCATTGCCGCAAAAAAACGTGCGGTGCCCGACACGCTTAGCGCTCAACCAGCGACGGTGGCGGCATGCTTCAAGGCAAACGCGGCAATAGCATCGATATCGGCTAGACCGTAGCGCGCCAAATTAGGTTCCGCAACTGCTGACGGGAGCGGATCATCGGTCGCCAAGCCAATGATGTGAGCGTCGGTCGGAAAAAGCAACGGCTTAGCAATCTCGGCGCGCCAAATTTCGAGCTTTGGGATCGCTGCTCGCTTGTAGCCTTCGATCAATACCAAATCGCACGGCCAGAGCTTTGAGACGGCCTGCTGCCAGCTCAATTCCGGTTCGCCACGAAGCTCATGCATCACCGCAAATCGATTGGCGCTGCTGATGAGCACTTCGCTGGCACCGGCCACGCGATGGCGATGCGAGTCTTTGCCCGGCTGATCGACGTCAAACGCGTGATGGGCGTGTTTGATCAAAGAAACGCGCGCACCACCCGCCGTCAATCGAGCGATCAGTTGCTCAATGAGCGTCGTTTTTCCAGACCCTGACCAGCCTGCAAAACCAAAAACACGAGCCGTCATTATTGATTCTTAAACTCGGGTTTTCGTTTTTCAATGAACGCGCGCATCCCCTCTTTTTGATCCGAGAGCGCAAACGTTGAATGAAACTCGCGGCGCTCAAACTTAAGCCCTTGATCAAGCGTTGTCTCAAACGCGGCGTTGATCGTTTCTTTGACTTTCATCACCGCCGGCAACGACTGTGCGGCAATTTTTCCAGCGGTCGCTAACACCTCGTCCATCAATTTCTCAGCTGGAACGACGCGCGCGACCAACCCGGCAGCCTCGGCCTCTTGCGCTGTCACCATCCGACCGGTCAAACACCATTCCATCGCTTTGGCTTTCCCCACGGCGCGAGGGAGCCTTTGTGTGCCGCCCATCCCAGGAATCGTGCCGATAGTAATTTCAGGTTGACCAAACTTTGCCGTGTCAGCGGCGATGATGATGTCGCACATCATCGCAAACTCACAGCCACCGCCCAGCGCGTAACCCGACACCGCAGCGATTAAAGGCTTACGCACGGATTTGGCGGCTTCCCAATGCTTGCTGATGTAGTTTTGATTGAACACCGTTGCATACGACCAATCGGCCATCGCAGCGATATCAGCGCCGGCAGCAAACGCCTTTTCGTTGCCAGTGACAACGATCACGTGAACATTGGGGTCACTATCGAGCGTTGTCAACGCAGCTTCCAGCTCCTTCGCTAGCTGATCGTTGAGCGCGTTGAGTACCTTTGGGCGATTGAAACGAATCAACGCCACTTTGGCGGGCTGAGCGAGCACTTCAACGAGGATAAGCGGTTCGGACATCAGAGTTTCCATTCAAAAAAGTAATGTGTGAAATCGTAAAAACAGTCGAGACTTGCGAACTCAGCGCGCCAAGGCTTTGGTGTCATCAGCCACCTTAATAAACTGCTGCAACCGTTCCGCGCCGCCATTGAGCCCCGATTCGAGCATGCCCACCACCGTTTCGGCAAACTGGCCGTAGCTGATTGTGCCGCCAGGACGAAGCCACGTAAACGTCCAGTTGATCATGCCAAACACACACATGGTGAGCACCTTGGCGCGGCCCTCGTCAATGTGATAAGTCACAGCGATCAAATCGGCGAACGATTGCACAACTTCTCGCTCGAGTGCCAGCACATCGTCGCGCTGCGCCGTGGGCAAAAACTTGACGTCATTCAGGAGCACAATGTGCCTAGCGCGCGAATGCTCGTACTCGGACACAAAGCGGCGCACCGTTTCCGCCAGCGCGTCCTTGGCGGCCAGTTTGAGTGGTGCGACGCTCCCAACCAACTCTCGAAGCTTCAACATATAGTTTCGAAGAAGATCGTAGAGGATCGCGTCCTTGGCGTCGTAGTAGTGATAGAGCAAGCTCTTTGAAACCCCGCAGCGGCGAGAGATTTCAGACATGGTGGCGCTGGGGTAGCCAAGCTGCGCAAACGTTTCAGCCGACACCCGCAAAATGGTGTCACGCTGCAACGAGTGCTCTGATGAAATTCCGCGGGGCATAAACTGATTCTAGAGCGCGATGCTCGGAGCCCCGCGCTACCGCGTGTCGAAGCTCAGTGCAACAGTGGGGGATGTGGGATGCGCCTGACAACTCAACACAAAGCCGCGATCAATTTCGTCTTGCTCCAATGTGAAATTGGCATCCATTCGCACCGTGCCTTCAGTAACCTGAGCGCGACAGGTGCAGCACACGCCCGCCTTGCAGGCAAACGGCGCGTCGATCCCCGCTGCGAGCGCGACCTCAAGGATCGATTCCCCACGAAAGCCGACGTGCAGTTGCCGGGCGATGCCGTCGGCGGTGACAGTGACCTTCGCGCCCTCTTCGGCGTTGCTAGCAGCCGATTGCACGGCCACACTCTCGCCTCGAGCACGCGGCGCACCGAAAAGTTCTTTGTGAATCAACGGTGGGGCAACGCCCGCAGCGATCGTGGCATCAACGCATTCGTTGATCATTTCACTGGGACCGCACACATAGACGTCGCTTAGCAACGCCGGATCGACAACGCTAGAAAACACATCGCGCAGTTTCTCAGCGTTCAGGCGCCCAGACGCTAGCGGCGATTCCTGCACCTCACCGCTCAGCGTGTGAATGAGCTGAAACCTTGTTAAAAATCGGTCGCGTAGATCTTCGATTGACTCCTTGAACACAATGTCGCGCACCCGGCGATTGCCGTAAATCAAGGTTACCTGGCTCAGCGGCTCAGTTTCAAGAAGCGTTGTCAAGATAGAGAGCATGGGCGTGATGCCGCTTCCGGCTGCCAAGAGCAACACGCGACGCGCATGCGACGCGTTGGGCACATATCGAAATCGCCCGTCGGGCGGTGTGGTGTCGAGCAGGTCGCCTTCGCGAAGCAACGAATTGGCCCATTGCGAAAACTGTCCACCGTCAACCCGCTTAACTGCGATTCGGAGCTCGCCGCTGGCCGGTGCTGAACAAATCGAATACGAGCGACGAATCTCTTGGTCACCAAAGCGGCTTCGTACGTTGACATATTGACCCGCTACGAACAAAAACTGCTCGCGCAATTCGGACGGAACGCGCATGGCGATCGAAACACAGTCAGCGGTTTCGCGTCGAATGTTTGACACCACCAACGGATAGAAATGCTGAGCCATAGATTAGGGATTTACCAACGAGCTGTAGGGTGCAGGCGCGCAAGTGACTGCATTTCGGTGAGCAATGCGCGACGCTCAGCAGCGCTCGAACCGCGCGATGACCCTACGCTGAGCGGCGACAGCGTGGCCTGAGCAAAACACGCGTCAATTCGTTGTCGGAAACTACCGGAGCGACTCTGCGCCGGTGAGCCAGTGAGCTCAGCATCGAGAAGCTCCAACACGAAGGGCTCAAGGAGCAGCAAGGCACGCTCCATGCGCGCTCGCGACTCGCCTGTGCCGTCGCCAAATCGCACCGCCCAATCACTCGCGTGACGAAAACACATTCGGGCGGCTTTGGCCGATTCCGCAGCAAACCGATGAAGCTCGATTGCGTTGGTGTGCGCGAAGCCCTCCCACACGCTAATAAACCAGGCCGACAAATACAGCGAACGAAGCACCGTCTGCGCATAGTCGCCATTTGCAACGGCCGCAATGGAGAGATTGCAAAACTCGTCGGGGTCACGAAAGTAAGCCAGCGTGTCCTCGGAGCTGCCATCGCCACGCGCCAGAGCGACGGCCTGATACAGCGCTCGAGCCTGACCAATGGCGTCGAGCGCAGTGTTGGTCAGCGCAATGTCCTCTTCAATTGCCGGACCGTGACCGCACCATTCCGAGAGTCGATGCGCCCAAAGCAAGCAGGTGTCGGCCAAGCGCAGCGCATCCGCTTGCGGCAACACGCCAAAAACCAGCGTCGTTGCGGCCATTACATGTGTCCAATTTCGTCGGGAATGTCGTAGAATGTGGGATGGCGATAGATCTTGTTGGCCATCGGATCAAAGTTGTCGGATTTCTGCTCCGGTGCACTGGCCGTGATGGACGCTGCCGGCACGACCCAAATGCTCACGCCCTCCTGACGGCGTGTGTAGACGTCGCGGGCGAGCGAGATTGCGTGCGTGTCGTCAGCGGCGTGCAAACTACCGACGTGCTTATGATCAAGCCCTTGTTTACTGCGCACGAACACCTCAAAGAGCGGCCAGTCGTTGCCACTGTTTTGGTCGTGAACTTGGCTCATGCTGCGATTTTCTCTGCTGGCTTGGCGGCGCGCTCAAACTTACGCTTTCGTGCATGCTCCGCCGCTGCTTCGCGAACCCAGGCACCGTTTTCAAACGCTGTGACTCGCGCGCTCAAGCGTGCCTCGTTGCAGGGGCCGCCGCCCTTGACAACACGCCAGAATTCATCCCAGTCCAAAGGCCCAAAGTCATAGTGGCCACGCTCAGCATTCCAGCACAACGCGGGATCGGGAATGGTCAAACCTAAATACGCAGCTTGCGGCACCGTCACGTCGACAAAGCGTTGACGCAACTCATCATTGCTAAGCCGCTTGATGCCCCAGTCCGAGGCCTGAGTGTGAACCGAATCTGAGTCGTGCGGGCCAAACATCATGAGCGTAGGCCACCACCAGCGCTCAAACGACGCTTGCGCCATTGCTTTCTGCTCGGTCGTTCCCTCAACCAAGGACCGAACGATGTCGAAACCTTGGCGTTGATGAAACGATTCCTCTTTGCAGATGCGAATCATGGCTCGAGCGTACGGCCCGTAGCTGCAGCGACACAACGGCACCTGATTCATGATCGCCGCACCATCGACTAACCAGCCGATCATGCCGATGTCCGCCCACGTTTCAGTAGCGTAATTGAAGATGCTCGAATACTTGGCGCGGCCAGAGTGCAGGGCATCGAGCAGCGATTGGCGGCTTACACCCAAGGTCTCAGCGGCGGCGTAAAGGTAGAGCCCGTGACCGCCCTCGTCTTGCACCTTGGCCAAGAGTACCTCTTTGCGTTTGAGCGATGGTGCCCGCGTAATCCAGCCGCCCTCGGGCAGCATGCCGACGATCTCGGAGTGCGCGTGTTGCGAAATCTGACGCACCAGGTGCTTGCGGTAGTCGTCGGGCATCTCGTCCTGCGGCTCGATTTTCTGTTCGGCGGCGATCTTGGCGAGAAATGCAGGGTCATTTCGCTCGGGGCGGCGCAATGCATCGGCGGGGTGGGCGGTTTCTGCTTGCATAAGAACGGGCTCGGGCTTCTGACGACGATATTCCACCCAGATCCAAAATGTGGCTTTGAGAGGATCGATAGGCACCGATGTCACTGTGGCTTCGCAGCGGACGAAACACGATGCAAACGTGATCATAACATTCCCGACCGACCGGTCGGTTATTCAATTGCTGGTGAGTTAGCTAGGAACCGTGATCGGCGGCGCAGGGGTCTGCAACTCCTACCTGCTCAGGTCGTGTTTTTATTCAGATTATTAGACCGAGCCGACCAAAATCGCCCTAACATTAAGGTGTCGATAGTGGGAATCGCTGCATGCGCTGCAACGACGCACCTTCCGAAAAAACTAGCAGGACTACCACCGGACAATCCATACTTGGCCACTCGAATTTCAAAGCTGACCAAAATCCCATTTGGAGCCAACGAGCCGCTGCTTCAGCGTGCGCTCGAAGCAGGCGGTATTGGTTTGTGGGAATACATGGCGGCGACGAGCCTGATCGACCTGTACCACAACGTCTTGGCCTTCGAAACTTTGAGCCCAGGACGCTACTACGGCCCCGTCGCCGATTTTGTCAAATTCGTGGTGGACGAGGATAAGCCCACCGTTCTGGACATGTTGGCACAGTGCAACCTCGGCACCAAACAAGTCACCGCGGAATTTCGAATCCGAACGACAAACACCAAAATCGTTTGGCTAGCCTGCTGCGGCGAGCTGATGCATCTTGAAGATGGACGATCACGCTATGTCGGAACGATCACGGATGTCACCGACATCAACGAACGTGAACTCAAACTTCAGGCCTACCACGAAGCCCTGTTCTCGCTGGCTCGCAACCCCTTGGTGGTTGATCGCACGGACTTTCTGACCGCGGCGGCACACATTTTGAAGCAGTCGGCGAGCGAGCTCAACGTTGGCCGTGCAAGCCTGTGGCAGTTCAAAACCGAACCGCACGCAGCGCTCGAGTGCAAGCACTTGTTTGATGCTCGAAACAACCGTGCGGCCACCGAGGCAATGGCGTTGCTTCAATCCGATTTTCCGGTGTACTTTGAAGCGATCTCGCACCGGCGAACGCTCGCAGTCGGCGACGCGCTGCTAGATCCGGTCTTGCGTGAGTTTGTGCCGAGTTACCTGCCCAGCACCGGAGTTCGCGCGCTTTTAGATGTGCCGCTGTTTTATCGTGGGCAATTGTGGGGCGTCATTTGCTACGAAGACTGCGTGGGGCCAAGGAATTGGGACGCAGACGCGCAAAGCTTTGCGTCCTCCGCCGCCGATTTAGTCGCCTTGGCACTTGAGGCCAGCATTCGCGCCATTCATGAACACGAACTCAGCATCACGCGCGAGCGTCATCGCGCTTTTGTGCAAACGGCGTTGGATCCCATTTGGTGTGTCGACATCAATCCGCCGGTAAGCGTAACTCTGGCGCCCAGCGAGCAAGTCGCGCTGCTGCGTCAGAATGCTCGAATTACCGACGCCAATTCCGCTTTTGCGCGCGACTACGGACTTGAACCGACTGCGATCTCTGGCACCTCGCTTTCGCAAACGATGCCTGAGCTGTTTAAGGGTAGTTCGCTTCCCGATTGGATTGATCGCGGCTATCAGCTCATTGATCGCGAGCTGACGCAACGGGGGCGCGGCGAGGAGCAAGCACAGTGGCTCTCCTTGACGCTTTTGGGTGTGGTCGAAGACGGACATCTGGTGCGATTTTGGGGCGCGAGAAGAAACATCACGGATCGCAAACGCTACCAATCGCTGCTCGAGCATTTGGCGTTTCGTGATCCGTTGACCGGGCTTCTCAACCGACAGCGTATGGTCGCAGAGGTGACCGATGTGCTCACACGGCGCACCGGCAATGGTACGGATACGCCGTGCACGCTGCTATTGATGGACTTGAATCAATTTAAGGATATCAACGACACCTTAGGGCACAGCGCGGGCGACGAGGTCTTGCGCCAGATGCGCAATCGTCTGGAATCGGTGTTGACCGATGTTGACGCGCTGTCGGCACGCTTAGGCGGTGACGAATTCGGAATTTTTGCTCGGCACATCGGCTCAGCCGATGAGGCCATGCGGCTCGGGGAATCCATCACTGCGGCGCTCAGCGAGCCCTTTGAATTGCACGGTAGCCGTTTCCACGTTTCGGCCAGCATTGGCGCGGCAATATTTCCGACGCACGGCCGCACTTTTTCCGATCTCTCGCGCTCAGCAGACGAGGCTATGTACGCCGCGAAGCAAACCGGCGGTGGCACGCGGCTCTTTAGCCGAAGCACCGTGGTGTTCGAGCAGAAAAAGCTGGGGCTACTCGCGCGTCTGCCCGAGGCCATCAGCGCGGGTGAATTGATACTGGAATTTCAACCGATTATCAATTGCGCCACGGGCAAGACGTCTCGAATGGAGGCGCTAGTTCGATGGCAACATCCAGAACACGGTCGCCTAGAAGCCAAGGATTTTGTTCACAAAGCCGAGATGTCGGATTCGATCCGGATCCTCACCCGCTGGGTGATCGATCAGGCGCTTCGGAGCGCCCGTGAATGGCAGCACTACGCGCCAGGCGTGGGCGTGTCGGTCAACATTTCCCCGCGCTTGCTGGGCGACAGCGGCATCGTGACGCACCTTCGGGATACGGTTGCAGATTGCGGACTACCGGCTCGACTGGTCGATCTCGAAATCACTGAAACATCGCTCATTCACAACCAAGAGCGTGCAGCGCTGGTGTTGGCTGATTGCCGCGCCGCAGGCTTTTCGATCGTGATTGATGATTACGGGGTTGGGTTTTGCTCGCTCGCTTATCTGCGTCGCCTGCCGCTTCGCGGGCTCAAGATCGATCAGTCTTTCGTCTCAAAAATGACTCGCAACGCTGAAGACGCGATCATCGTTCAATCGACGATTGCACTCGCGCACAACTTGGGGCTCACGGTGGTTGCGGAAGGCGTTGAAGACCATGCCACACTCTCGCAACTTCAGTCCTACGGTTGCGATTTTGCGCAGGGCTACAGTATCGCGATGCCGCTTCCAAAATCAGAAGTCAGCGTGTGGCTGCGCTCCCATCAAGTCCCGCCGCCGGATCGCCTGCGCGCAGTCCGATAGCGGGATGGATCGCATCAGTTCACGCTGAAACGATCGACGACGTCGCGAGGCTGCGCAGACTAAACTGCGCACTTATCAGTCACCGTGACGACCATGACAGACCAGCCGATTCTCTATTCGTACAACCGCGACACCAACGTCGCGCGCATCACCCTCAATCGCCCGGAGCGCATGAATGCGTTTACACAAGCTATGCATTCGGCGATGCGCGAAGCGATGGCAAACGTTGTCGCCGACGCTGCTCGAGCGCTCGTTATCACTGGCGCCGGACGTGGATTCTGCGCAGGGCAGGACCTTAACGACCGCGCGGTTGCGACAGGTGCTGCGCCGGTTGATTTGGGGCAATCGATGGAGCACAACTACGCGCCACTGGTGCGCTCGATTCGAACGCTACCCATTCCGGTCATCGCTGCGGTCAACGGCGTAGCGGCCGGTGCGGGTTGCAACTTGGCCCTGTCGTGCGACTTGGTTATGGCAACCGAATCGGCAAGTTTTCTGCAACCCTTTTGCAAACTCGGATTGATTCCAGACACCGGTGGCTCTTACTTTTTGCCACGGCTTGTGGGTACGCAACGCGCGATGGGCCTTGCCTTGTTGGGGGATCGAATCACGGCGCGCCGCGCCGTCGAAATCGGACTCATTTGGGAGTGTGTTGACGACGCCCTGTTCGCGACGCATATCGAATCGACGGCGCAAAATTTGGCGGCCGGACCGACGCTTGGCATTGCCAAAACCAAGCTCGCGTTATACGCCAGCGCAACCAACAGCTTGGACGAGCAGCTCGCATTGGAAACGAAGCTGATGCGTGAGTGCGGAAACTCCGATGATTACCGCGAGGGCGTGGCAGCGTTCAAGGAAAAGCGCTTGCCCAAGTTTTTGGGGCGCTAGGGAGACCTGGCGACGACTTCGCTTGAAGCCGAGAAATGGCATGAACGCGCCGACGCATCAGTCATCGTTTCGACGCAACCGACGCGCTCGACGATCAATCGCAGCGTGCAATCCTGGCTTAGCAAGCCATCGCCTTATGAAATATGAGGTATAGCACTGCTCAATTATTTATTGAAAATACAATAAATGATGTGAAAACCCATATTTCGTATGGCATTATCAATAAAAGTTGATGCAAAGTATGAGCGAACGGCATGCATCGCCCCGAATCATCGGCACTGCGTCATGGCACAATGGCTGTAAGTTAATTTTTTTGTTCGGCGTAATTTGTGTTCGCACAATCACCTCTAGGCTGAGCATCGCCTGCCAATCGTCCGCATGAAACCCATCGTTTTACTCCCCTGCGACAACCGAATCATCGGCGGTCACCCCATGCAAGTGCTGGGGCAGAAGTATTCCGATGCGGTTCGTGATCAGGCGCTCTGCCTTCCGATTCCGCTGCTCTGCACCGGCAAAGAGGACACCGAGGCTTACCTGGACTTAGCCGACGGCGTGCTGCTGACCGGATCGCCGTCCAACGTCCATCCGTCTCATTTCAATCAATCGGTTCACGACACCCTGCTCCCCATTGATGTGGAGCGCGACGCCATCACGCTGCCGTTGATTCGACGCGTGATCGAGCTGGGAATGCCCATGCTTGCCATTTGCCGCGGACTGCAAGAAGTTAACGTCGCGCTCGGCGGCTCACTGCACCAAGCCGTTCAAGAAATCAACGGCCGCAGCGATCACCGTGGCGCACAAGGCAAGCCCGACGCCACCAAGGACGAAGCCTACGCACTCGCTCACCCCATCTCGATTGCTCGAGACGGTTGCTTGGCCGGCATTGTCGGCGGCACCGAGATCATGGTCAATTCCGTGCACGGACAGGGCATTGATCGATTAGCGCCTGGACTTCGCGCTGAGGCACATGCGCCCGATGGCCAGATCGAAGCCGTCTCAATTGCTACGCACCGCGGCTTCGCGCTCGCACTTCAGTGGCACCCCGAGTGGAAAGCCGGCGACAACGAGTCCTCAAAACAAATTTTCGCTGCGTTCGGCAATGCTTGCCGTGCGTGGCGTCAACAGAAAGCGCTTCGTCATGCGGCATAGCGCTCTACCAACCCCAACGACTTCGGCATGCGTTTTGCATTACGGAGTCATCATGACCCACTCACCTGAAAGGACCATTGCCTAGCGCATACATTTTCATGCGACCCGTGCGCGCACATCCAGGCGCGGGCCAAGAAAGTGAGCAAATTGTTGAGTCTTGATGCGAGCCCTTCGCGTCAGATCTTGACCGATTTGCATGGAGTACGACACTATGAATACTGGTACCAAAGCAGCAGCCCCCAAAACGTTCGCGCAGCTTGAAGCTTGGCTCAATGAGCGCAACGTCACTGAAATCGAATGTCTTGTCCCGGATCTCACCGGCGTCGCACGAGGCAAAATTCTCCCCCGCGAAAAGTTCACCGAAGACCGTGGCATGCGACTTCCCGAAGTCGTAGTTGCCGGTTCGGTCACGGGTGAATTTCCCGAATCCGGCCCGTATTACGACTACATCGCGACGACCGATAAAGACATGCATCTGCGGCCTGATCCGGCCACAGTGCGAATTGTTCCCTGGGCCATCGATCCCACCGCGCAGATCGTGCACGATTGTCACTACGCCAACGGCCGAATCGTGCCCTATGCGCCGCGCTCTGTGCTCAAGCGCGTGATCGCTGCCTACGAAGCCGAGGGCCTACAGCCCATCGTCGCGCCCGAGCTTGAGTTCTACCTAGTCGCCCGAAACACCGATCCCGATCTACCACTCAAGCCGCCGATTGGCCGCAGCGGTCGCGCCGAGACGTCTCGACAAGCCTACTCCATCGACGCGGTCAACGAATTCGACCCGCTGTTCGAAGACATGTACGACTACTGCGAGAAGATGAATCTCAACGTCGACACGCTGATTCACGAGCTGGGCGCGGGGCAAATGGAGATCAACTTCTTCCACTCGGACCCGCTGAGCCTGGCCGATGAAGTGTTCTTTTTCAAACGTACCGTTCGCGAAGCCGCGATGCGCCACGACATGTTTGCCACGTTTATGGCCAAGCCCATCGCGGGCGAGCCCGGCAGCGCGATGCACATTCACCAAAGTATTCTCAACGCCAAAACGGGTCAGAATATTTTCAGCAAGAAAGACGGCACACCGTCGCCGTCGTTCTACCACTATGTTGGCGGCCTACAGCGCTACATCCCGGCAGCAATGGCGCTCGTTGCACCGTATGTCAACAGCTACCGTCGTCTTTCGAAAAACACCGCCGCCCCCATCAACATTGAATGGGGCTACGACAACCGCACCGTTGGCATCCGCTCGCCAATTTCGAGCCCCGACGCTCGTCGCGTAGAAAACCGCGTGGTCGGTGCAGACGCCAATCCCTATGTGGCGATGGCCATGACGCTCGCTTGCGGTTTGCTCGGCATGAAAAAGAAGCTCAAGCCCAAAGCCGAAATGAAGGGCGACGCCTACCTGAGTCCTTACGCCCTGCCCCGAAGCTTGGGCGAAGCGCTCGATTGGATGCGCAACGAACCGGATTTAGCTGACATTTTGGGGAAGGAATTCATCACGGTCTACGCCGAGGTGAAAGAAGTTGAGTACGCAGAATTCATGAAAGTGATTTCACCGTGGGAGCGAGAGCATTTGCTCCTTCATGTCTAGCCGCAGCGCGAAATGACAATCGAACAACGGTGATTCACAAACAACGAAAACGCGAAATCTTCTTATGGCAATCCTCTCTCAACCCGCAGCGGCCATTCAGTCGCGCCGCTACGACACCAAGCAAATTCAAGCGCTCGACAGCGCGCACTACATTCACCCATTCACCGACAGCGGTGCCCTCGCCAAAAAAGGCGCTCGGGTCATCACCCGGGCTGAGGGCGTCTACATCTGGGATAGCGAAAACCAAAAGCTCTTTGATGCAATGAGCGGTCTGTGGTGCGTCAACGTGGGCTACGGGCGTAAAGCCTTGGCCGACGCGGCGTATCAGCAAATGCTCGAGCTCCCCTACTACAACAGTTTTTTCCAGACCACGACCGAGCCCTCGGTGCGGCTCGCCAAACTGCTGGCTGATGTCACCCCACCGCAGTTCAGCCGTGTCTTTTTTTCAGGCTCCGGCTCTGAGGGCAATGACACGGTGGTGCGGTTGGTGCGCCATTATTGGGCATGCCTCAAGCAGCCAAACAAAAAGGTCATCATCAGCCGCTGGAACGGCTATCACGGCAGTACGATGGCAGGCGCATCGCTTGGAGGTATGGAAGGCATGCACCAGCAGGGTGGACTGCCCATCCCTGACATCACCCACATTCAGCAACCCTATTGGTTCGAAGTCGGGCGTACCCAATACCCGCACTTGAGCAAGGATGAATTCGGACTCGAGGCGGCCTCTTGGTTAGAGAAGAAAATTCTGGATATCGGCGTTGAAAATGTCGCCGCGTTTATCGGTGAGCCGATTCAAGGGGCCGGTGGCGTCATCATTCCGCCCAAGACCTACTGGCCAGAAATTCAGCGCATCTGTGACAAATATGGCATCTTGCTCGTCACCGATGAAGTCATTTGCGGCTTTGGTCGAACCGGCAACTGGTGGGGCTGTGAAACGGTCGGCTGCAAGCCCGATTTGATGACCTTCGCCAAGGGCGTCACCAGCGGCTACGTGCCGCTTGGCGGTGTCATGGTGAGCGACAAAATCGCCGACGTGGTCGCCGCGCACGGCGACTTTAACCACGGCTACACCTACTCGGGTCATCCCGTAGCCGCCGCCGTCGCCGTCGCCAATATCAACATCATCCGCGATGAAGATTTGGTTGGCCAAGTTCGCGAAGTGACCGGGCCGTATTTGAAAGCACAATTTGAAGCGCTGATCGATCATCCGTTGGTGGGCGAGGCCGAAACCTGCGGCTTTATGGCAGGTTTGGTGCTGGTGAAATCCAAGTCGCCGCTGCAAACCTTTGACGGCGATTTGGCTGTCGGAATGGTCTGTCGCGGGCACTGTTTTGGCAACGGACTAGTGATGCGCGCGGTGGGCGAGCGGATGATTATTGCGCCGCCACTTATCACCACGAAGGCGCAAATTGACGAGCTCATCGCGCTTATCCGCAAGTGTCTTGATCTAACGTACGATGATTTGCAAAATCGCGGTTGGCTCGGGTAATCCCTGGTTCACAATCCACGCAGCTCGTAGGCGAGAGCCCAACGGCACGCGTTATGCTTTGTCTGAATGAATTTCACATCTGTCACGCAGCATTTTTTTCTTGGAGGTTTAACTGTGAGCAAACTATCGATGATTCGCGGAGCAACAAAGCGCATTTTGGCAGCCGGATTAGCCGCGGCGGGGCTAATCACTGGCGCGCAAGCGCAAGGTGTACTCAATATCTACAACTGGTCGGACTACATCGCTGAGGACACGATCAAAAACTTTGAAAAAGAAACCGGCATCAAAGTTCGCTACGACACGTTTGACAGTAACGAAATTTTGCACGCCAAACTCGTTGCTGGAAAAACGGGCTACGACATCGTAGTGCCGTCGTCCAACTGGGCTGCGATTCAGATTTCTGGCGGCTTGTTGACCAAACTAGATCGCAGCAAAATACCTAACCTGAAAAACCTTGATCCTGCGGTGATGGGCGGTCTCAGCAAACTCGATCCAGGCAACGCCCACATCGTGCCATGGCTATGGGGCTTCACCACCGTCGGCATCAACGTTGAAAAGGTCAAAGCCGCGCTGGGCAACCTGCCTATGCCTGAAAATGCCTACGATTTGGTGTTCGACGAGCGCTACATGAGCAAGCTCAAGTCTTGCGGCGTGAGCTTTCTCGACAGCGCCTCAGAGATCGTGCCGACGGTCCTACATTACCAAGGCAAATATGCCTACAGTCGTAACGCAGCGGATTACCGCGACGCACTTCCCGCGCTACAAAAAATTCGTCCCTACATCACGCTGTTCTCCTCGTCCGGCTACATCAACGATATGGCCAGCGGCTCCATCTGCGTGGCGCTGGGTTGGTCTGGCGACATCAACATCGCACGCCAGCGCGCCATTGACGGAAAAACGGGCCAGAACATTCAGGCGCTCATCCCAAGCAAAGGCGGCGTGCCGTTTTATGACACGATGGCCATCCCCGTCGACGCGCCTAACGCGGAAAACGCCTACAAGTTCATGAACTACCTCCTGCGCCCCGAAGTCCATGCGTCGTTGACCAACAAGGTCTTCTACGCCAACGGCAACAAAGAGAGCATGAAATTCGTGAAAAAAGAAGTGGCTGAAAATCCAACGGTGTTTTTGCGCGAAGCAGACGCCAAGAAGCTCGTGGCCATCGATTCCGTACCAAACGACATTCGTCGCTCTATCACTCGAATCTTTACGAGCTTCAAAACAGGTTTGTAAGCGCCACAAACGACGGTAAGTCACGCCAACGGGGGTTGGCGTGGCCGTTGTGACAACGATCTGGGGAACTACGGTATGACCAATGCAGCAGTTGCTGTGCAACATCAATCGGTGAAGGCTGATGACTCGTTTTTGACGATTCGCAAGCTCACCAAAAAGTTTGGCGATGTCGCCGCAGTGGATGCCGTTTCCCTAAACATCCGCAAGGGTGAAATCTTTGCGATGCTGGGCGCATCGGGCTGCGGCAAAAGCACGTTGCTGCGCATGTTGGCCGGCTTTGAGATTCCCTCGAGCGGCGCGATTGTGCTCGAGGGTCAGGACATCACGTCGCTTCCGCCCTACGAGCGGCCGATCAACATGATGTTTCAAAGCTACGCGCTCTTCCCCCATTTAACGGTTGAACAAAATATCGCGTTCGGACTCGAACGCGACGGCATGCCCAAAGGCGATATCACCACCCGCGTGACCGAGATGCTCGAGCTCACGCAACTTAAGCAATTCGCGAAGCGTAAGCCCCACCAGCTCTCTGGCGGTCAGCAACAGCGTGTGGCGCTAGCGCGAAGTCTCGCCAAGCGCCCCAAGCTACTGCTGCTCGACGAGCCGCTCGGAGCGCTCGATAAAAAACTTCGAGAACAAACGCAAATCGAGCTGGTCAACATCATCGACAAAGTCGGTGTCACCTGCGTCATGGTCACGCACGACCAAGAGGAAGCCATGACCATGGCCAGCCGCATCGCCGTCATGAAGTCGGGCGGTTTTTTGCAAGTAGGCCCGCCGCGGGAAATTTACGAAACGCCGGCCACCAAATACGTCGCCGATTTCATCGGTAACGTCAATCTGTTTAAAGGCACTTTGAGCGTCGATGAACCCGACCATGTAGTGATCCAAACACCAGAATGCCAGCACTTCGTTAGCCACGGCATCACCGGCACCTTGGGAATGGACGTGCACGTGGCGCTTCGCCCGGAAAAGATTAGTCTGCAAAAGAAAGCCCCCACCCCTCAAGAGCGTGAATCCGCGCGCGAAGACGGCTTCAACTGCGTACAAGGTATCGTAAAAAACGTCTCCTACTTGGGAAGCTACACCACGTATCACGTGAAGCTCAGCACCGGCACAACGCTCAAAGTGATGAACACCAACGACGCTCGCCACGACGACCATCGCCTCGATTGGGACGACTCGGTCTATGCGTGGTGGGACGGCTCCGATGTCGTTGTTCTTACGCAGTAAGCAAGCACGATGAGTTCAGTGTCGCTACCCACTCCGCAACCCGCGCAAAGCGCTAGCCGACGAAGCTGGCTTGATGCTTTGGGTGCGCGCACCGTCATTGGAATCCCATTCCTGTGGTTGGCATTGCTGTTTTTAGTGCCGTTTCTGATCGTTGTAAAGATCAGCATTTCAGAGTCCGATGGTATCCATTTCAAAGAAATGTTCGTCTTCACCGACGGTCATTTACAGTGGAACGTCAAGTGGGGCAACTACGCGTTTTTAGCCTCTGATGCGCTCTACATCCGAACGTATTTGTCATCGATTTATTACGCCGGTGTCACCACCATCATTTGCTTGTTGATCGGCTATCCGTTCGCGTACTTCATGGCGCGCTCACCGGCGACATGGCGGCCTGCGCTACTGATGATGGTGATGCTTCCGTTTTGGACTTCGCTACTACTTCGGGTGTACGCGTGGAAGGGTCTGCTTGCTAGCAACGGTGTCATCAATGACTTACTGTTGGCGATCGGCGTGATCAGCGAACCGCTCAAGATGATGAACACGTCGTTTTCGCTATTGATCGGTATGGTGTACGCCTATTTGCCGTTCATGATCCTGCCGCTCTACGCAAATTTGGTAAAGCTAGACCTACGTTTGCTGGAGGCGGCCGCTGATTTGGGGGCGAAGCCGCTCACCGCCTTTTGGAAAGTCACAATTCCGCTATCAAAGGCGGGCATCGTGGCCGGTGCAATGCTCGTGTTCATTCCTTGTGTGGGCGAATTTGTAATTCCCGAGCTGCTGGGGGGGCCGAGTACGCTCATGATTGGTCGCGTGTTATGGGACGAATTTTTCAGCAACAACGATTGGGCGATGGCCTCGGCGGTAGCCGTGGTGATGGTGTTACTCATCATCATACCGCTGGCGATTTTTAACAAGTCGCAAACCGAAAACGCCGCGCGCGAGAAGGGGCGAATTTGATGCAGCGCTCTCGTTTCGGTCTTGGTTGGATGACCGTTGTTTTTCTGTTTTTGTACCTACCGATTTTTACACTGGTCGTTTTCTCCTTTAATGACTCAAAGCTCGCCACGCAGTGGGGCGGCTTTACGCTCAAGTGGTACGCAGAAATCCTCAATGACCGAGAGGTTCGCGAGGCACTATGGTTGTCACTCAAAATCGCGTTTTTGACCGCCACGGCCAGCGTGGTGTTGGGCACGCTTGCAGCTTTCGCGATGGTTCGATACACCAAATTCAAGGGCCGGACACTGTTTTCGGGCATGGTCAATGCACCGCTTGTCATGCCAGAGGTCATCATCGGACTGTCTCTGCTCCTGATGCTCGTTTCCGTCCAGCGTGCGTTCGGAGTCCCTGAGCGCGGCGTTCTCACCATTTGGCTTGGGCACTCGCTGCTTGGAATGGCTTACGCCGCGGTCGTGGTGCAATCAAGACTGTTGGAGCTGGATAAATCGCTCGAAGAAGCTGCGATGGATCTGGGCTGTCGCCCACACGAGGTATTTCGACTCGTCACGCTACCGATGATTGCGCCGAGTTTGTTGTCGGCGTGGCTGCTGACCTTCACGATCTCGCTTGACGACGTGGTGCTTTCGGCGTTTTTATCGGGCCCCGGCTCGACAACGCTGCCGATTGTGATTTTTTCGAGAGCGCGATTGGGCATGAGCCCAACAATCAACGCCATCGCCGCCATCATGATTTTCATCGTCGCCGCAGGCGTCATTTTCGGCAGCCTGTGGCTCGCCCGCGCCGAGAAACGCCGGGCCGAAGAGCAAGCCGCTGCATACCGCGAAGCACTACCATCACCGTAAGTTAGAAAACAGAAGAGGAACATTACTATGTTTAAAGTTAAAGCACTCGTCATTGCGCTCGCCGCCGCGAGCATCGCCCTGCCGGCCACGGCACAAACCAACGCCGACATTTTGAAGGAGCTGCAGAGTCTTCGAGCGCGCGTCGACCAACTCGAAGCTCAACTCAAGGCAGAACAAGAAAAGCCCAAGGCCGAGCTCTCGGAGTTCAATCGTATCGCTGTTAAAACTGAGGCGCTTGAAGACGCCATCGAAGCTCAGGGTCTCAAAGGATTCAAGATCAGCGGCGGCGCTGACCCCACGTTCATCGCCAATCGAGCGCAGCGCACTTCGAGCTTCCAGTTCCTGAATAACTTCACCAACGGCGAAGTCTACGCGTTTGACAACTCGTATTTCGGCATGGCTTGGCTTGATCTGCAAAAAGAGATGGACAACGGCACCCGCTGGCGCATGACGCTCGCGCCGCACAAGAGCTCGCAGTCGGGCTACAACATCGGCTCGATTATTCATGAAGCTTCCGTGTCCATTCCGATCGATGGGCTGCAAAAGCGCCTAATTGCCGGCGTATTGCCGGATTGGAGCGGCTACGAGTATTTGCTGCCGCATCAGAACAAATTCATCACGCACAACCTGTTGTTTGACTTTGCAGCACCCACCTACTACGCCGGTATTGGCGCAGAGATCACTGACGGCAAGTGGATTTACAAGGGCATGTTGGGTAATGTCAACGCCAACAAATACGGTAGCGGTCAGCCCGCGCCGCTCCTGTCCTACCGCGTCGACTACGCCAAGGGGGAGTTCAATGGTTTTGGCTTCGCTGGGCAGCACGGCAAGATTGCCAACGCAACCGCGGGCGGCTCGACGATGTTGCACGCGCTCGAGGTCGATGGCTACTTCGTTCGTGGTCCGCTCACCGCGCAGGGGCAAATCGGCTTTGGCCAGCAGAAAGCTGCTGCGTTTAACGGCGGCAATGCTCAGTGGTGGGGCGTCTCGGGGCTCGCCGCGTACAAACTCACGCCACGCTTTGAGCTGATGGCGCGCGCCGACTACATGAACAACAAGAAAAACGGCGGTGGCACGTACAACGTCTACTTCACCGGCAGCTGTTTCGCCGCTCGTGATGCCGCTGGCGCGCTGACCGTTGATGCCTCGGGCACTGCGGTCAACGACCAAACCTGTGCCGACGGCCGAAACGGATTTGGCCCTGGTATGGCCTACGTCACAGACGCCGACGGCAACAACGGCCAATGGGAAGTGGCCGATGCCAATAAGGGCAGCAACCGCTACGCCCTCTCGCTCGGTATGAGCTACCTGCTCAACCAATTCACCACGATTAAGGCCGAGTATCGCTACGACGGATCGAACAACCGAGTATTCCAATACGTGGGTGATGGCAGCTACAAGAAAAGCAACCACACCATCGGCCTATCTACCGTCGTAACGTTCTAGTCACAACCCGCCGCACCGTCGGCCTGGCTCGGGGCTCAGGGAGCATTCCTCTGAGCCCTTTTCATTTCACTGTTTCAAACCCATTGAGTTCACCCCATGAGCACAAACCCCATCCCCGATTGGCGCGCGAAATCGAACCTGCTGGCGATAGACGCGCGGGCGTTTATCCATGGTCAGCGCGTAGCCTCGCTCGCGGGCGAGACCTTTGATGTGATCTCGCCCATCGATGGCAAAACCATTGCACAGGCGGCGCGTTGCAGAGCCGAGGATGTGGATGCCGCCGTTAAATCCGCACGCACCACCTTTGAGTCGGGAAAGTGGTCACAGCAAGCCCCGGCCAAGCGCAAACGCGTGATGCTCAAGTGGGCGGAAAAGCTACTTGCAGCCAAGGACGAACTGGCGCTCTTAGAAACGCTCGATATGGGCAAACCCATCAAGTATTCGCTCGGCGTTGACGTGCAAAGCGCGGCCAATTGCATTGCTTGGTACGGCGAAGCGATTGACAAGGTCTATGACGAAATCGCCCCCACGCCGCACAATGCCCTCGCGTTGATTCGCCGCGAAGCGATGGGCGTGATCGGCGCCATCGTGCCGTGGAACTACCCGATGCTCATGTCGGCGTGGAAGTTGGGGCCTTCGATTGCAGCGGGCAACAGCATCGTTTTAAAGCCGTCTGAAAAATCGCCGCTCACTGCCATGCGCATGGCAGAGCTTGCCATCGAGGCGGGGCTTCCACCGGGTGTTTTCAACGTGGTTCCCGGCTTCGGTCATGAGGCGGGAGAAGCCTTAGCACTCCACATGGACGTCGACGCCATCGGCTTCACAGGCTCCACGCGCGTCGGTCGCAAGATGCTCGAATACTCGGGCCAAAGTAACTTGAAGCGCGTGTTCAATGAGCTCGGCGGTAAATCCGCTAACCTGATTTTTTCCGATTTTGATGATTTGGACCGTGCAGCTGCGACCGCCGCCGGAAGCATGTATTTCAACCAAGGCGAGAGCTGCAATGCCCCGTCTCGTTTGTTTGTGCAGGAGAGCATCGCCGACTCGTTTATTGAAAAGGTGGTCGCACAATCCAAACACTATCTGCCCGGCGATCCGCTGGACAACAACACGGTGCTCGGCGCCCTGGTCGATCAAGGCCAGCAGCGCACCGTGATGGGCTACATCGAGGCCGGTGTTGCCGAGGGCGCACGGCTCTTAGCAGGTGGAACGGCTGCACGCCAAGATACAGGCGGCTTCTACGTCAATCCCACCGTCTTTGACGGCGTCAACAACACCATGAAAATCGCCCGCGAAGAAATCTTTGGCCCCGTGCTCTCGATCATTCGTTTCAAGGACGAAGCCGACGCCGTGGCAATGGCCAACGATTCAAGCTACGGCTTGCATGCCGCCGTGTGGAGCAGCAACATTGATCGCGCCCACCGCGTCGCCAAGGCGCTTCGTGCGGGCACAGTTCACGTCAACTGCTACGACGAAGACGACATCACCGTGCCCTTCGGCGGCTACAAACAATCCGGCAACGGGCGCGACAAATCGCTGCACGCGTTGGAAAAGTACACCGAGCTCAAAACGACTTGGATTCGGTTGGGGCGGTAACGGGCTCGTGCGATACATCACCGCCTTCGTAAATATGTCCTTCGCGTTAACCGCAACCGTGTCCGTCACCGTCACCGTAACCGTCACCCCGGCGACGGCCGGGGTCTACACCCGACAGACGTCGCTCCACTCAACGCTTTTTCTTTGACGCAGATTTACGCTGATTTCGCAGATTCACGCAGATTTTTTATTTCTTGACAATCGACCGATTGATGTAGCTTTCAATTCGGAGGCCCCCAAGAAAATCTGGGTCATCGGTGAAATCTGTGGCTAAAAACAAGCAGCTACCATCGTGACCATCATGACACCATTTCCACCCTTTCCCGAATCCGTCCGCTTCGTTCTCGCGCAATTTGTCGACATCGATGGCGTCGCCAAAGGCAAACTCGTTCCGATCTCGCACTGGGACGATGTCATCCATCCGGGCGCTGGATTTGCGGGACCGTCGATTGAAGGCACAGGATTACCCCGAAACGGCCCGCGCTCTGAGTTTTATGGTCGCGGCGACGTGTCTACGGCGCGCGTTGCACCCTGGCAGCCTGAATTGCTGCACGTCATTTGCGACGGTTTTGTGGGTGGCGAGGTGTTCGACGGCTGTTCGCGGCAAACATTAAAGCGCGCCACTGCGAGGCTCGAAACACTCGGCTACACGCTAAACGTCGGCATCGAGCCCGAGTTTTTTTTGTTAAAGCGAAACGCATCGGGTCAGCTTGAACTGCCCGATCCGCAGGACACACTCGCCAAGCCGTCCTACGATTTAAAGTCGCTCCTTCGCTCACCTGTGCTCGATTGCTTGGCTGATTTGGATCTGGCCCTCACCGAATACGGCATGGACGTTGTTCAAATCGATCACGAGGACTCACCTGGTCAGTACGAAGTTAATTTCAAATACGCCGACGCGCTTGCCTCGGCTGACAACTTGATGCGCTTCAAGCTTGCCGCGCACGCGATTGCCGAACAACACAGCCTGGTCTACTGCGGCATGGCTAAGCCGTTTGCAGACCGTCCGGGCAGCGGCTTGCACTTTCACCTGTCGATCACCGACCGCGCCGGCACAGCGGTGTTTGACAACGGCCACGGCGGCTTGAACAGCCTCGGGCAATACGCGCTCGCGGGGCTGCTCCAGCACGCCGCCGCGCTCACCGCGATCCATGCGCCAACAATCAATTCCTACAAGCGACTCACGGCGGGCGGCTCGCAATCGGGCACGACCTGGGCCCCCGTTGAAATCGGCTGGGGCAGCAATAACCGAACGATACCCGCGCGAGTCACTGCCGGGCGAATGGAATGGCGCGTGCCAGATCCAACGTGCAATGTTTACTTGTCGCTAGCGGCTGTGATTCACGCGTTCATCGACGGCATCGAGCGCAAGCTCATACCGCCAGCCGCGACCGAAACAGACGCCTATGACACGCCGTCGGCCGAACGCAGGAAGCTACCCCACTCACTCGACGCAGCGCTCGACGCCCTAGCTCAAGACAGCGCGCTGACCGAGGCCATTGGCACCACGATCTGCGCGCAATTCATCCGCACCAAACGCGATGAAATCGCCGCGTTTGCAAGCCGAATTCACGGCTGGGAATGGCAGCAGTACGGCGCCAAATACTGAATGCAAGGTAATCATCGAACCGAACCATCAGCTTTTTCGTTGAATGCCACATGAAATAAGGCGTTTACTGATATTTTTGTGTTATTTGAAACGATGACAATTGAGTATGGAGCCCTTATTTCAATTGGCTTTGCACTCAATAGTTGGAATTGCGCCCCACCACTCGACTCCGGGTTCCGCCTAATGGTTTTCAAGCGACAGAAACACGTCCTCTGCACTCAAAATGGACGCTTCGAATTCCAACACGAAAGCGACAATCCGCTACATTGTCTTGGAAGACAAACAACAAGTTGTGTGACGAGTGTTGCCAAGTAAAGCAGCCGATATCGCGCAACTTGTGGTCCGACTCACTTCGTTTCGCTTTGCAGTTTGTAACCTCATAGGAACTTCACGTGCGCCCACTTAAAACTCTCGCCATCGCGGTGGCTGTAGCCACCGCCGCCACAGTAACCCAGGCTCAAATCAAGATCGGTTTCGTTGCCGAGCTCTCAGGCCCGCAAGCGCCGCTCGGTCAGGATCAATACGATGCGCTGATGCTCCTCGTTGAGCAAAACGGCGGCAAACTCGGCGGTCAAGCCGTGCAGATCATCAAAGAAGATTCGCAGCTCAAGCCCGACGTTGCCAACCAAGTCGTCGACAAGTTGCTCGAAAAAGACAAGGTACAAATCATCACCGGCGTGACGTTTTCGAACATCATGATGGCCGTGCACAAAAAAATTACCGATAAGGGCGTGTTCCTGATCGGCTCCAACGCTGGCCCCTCGCCCATTGCTGGCGCGCAGTGTTCGCCGTACTTCTTTTCAACGTCTTGGCAAAACGACATGCAGGCCGAGGTCGTGGGCAAATACGCATCCGACAAAGGCTACAAAAGCGTGATGGCCATGGCGCCCAATTACCAAGCGGGCAAAGACTTTGTTGCTGGATTCAAGCGCACCTACAAAGGCGGCACGGTTGTTGACGAGATCTACACGCCGCTGAATCAACAAGATTTCTCTGCTGAGTTAGCGCAGGTCGCCAGCAAAAAGCCCGACGCGCTCTACGTGTTCTACCCAGGCGGTTTGGGCGTGAACTTTGTGAAGCAGTTTCAGCAGGCTGGACTCAACAAGTCCATGACTGTCATGTCAGCCTCCACCGTTGACGGCACGACCTTGCCTGCGCTCCGCGACGCTGCGCTCGGCATGCTCTCGGGCACGTTCTGGGGCCCCGATTTTCCCAACGAGGCGAACCAAAAATTCGTCGCTGCGTTCGAGAAGAAATACAACCGCATTCCTTCGCAATACGCGGCGCAGAGCTATGACGCAGCACAGCTACTCGACAGCGCCATTCGAAAGGTCAGCGGAAAAGTTGACAACAAAAAAGCATTTCACGCAGCACTCAAAGCTGCTGATTTCAAATCGGTGCGCGGCAACTTCAAATTTGGAGCGAACCAGTTTCCGGTTCAAGACATGTTTATGTTCGATGTCGCCAAAGACAGCAAAGGTCGCGTCAGCCTTCGCACCGTCTCGAAGCCTTTGGTCGGCCATACCGATTCGTACGTGGGCCAATGTCAGATGAAGACGCTCTAGCCTCGAAACCTCGCCCCACGTCGTTGGTTTGCGCTTCACTGCGCATTGGACGCCCTCCCCTTCAAGGGGAGGGTTTAACTGGGCATGGGTTTCTGCTCGTTCATTGACTAACGTGGAAGCTCTTCATCGCCGCCTGAGCCGTGGAACCTTTTGTCAAATTCGTACTCGGCGAGCAGAAGCACACACGCGTGCCCCTAGTCACACGAATTAAGCCGCTAGCGCCACAACACACTTCAAATGACCACCCAACTTGCGCTGTCACAAATCCTCAACGGACTCCAACTCGGAGTCCTTTTGTTTTTGCTCGCTGCAGGGCTGACGTTGGTGTTTGGCATCATGAGCTTCGTCAATTTAGCGCACGGCTCGCTGTTCATGCTCGGCGCGTATTTCGGGGCGGCTGCGTTTGCCAAAACAGACTCATTTCTGGTCGGCGTATTCGCAGCCGTTGTCGGAGCGGGTGCCGTCGGACTGCTGCTCGATCGCTTTGCACTGACCAAACTCTATGAACGCGATCACCTCGATCAAGTGCTGGCGACCTTTGGCTTGATCCTGTTTTTCAACGAGCTCATCCGAATCATTTGGGGACCGGGTTCGATATTTATGCAAGTGCCCGACGCGCTCTCGCAGACGGTGAATATGTTTGGCATCAGCTATCCGTCGTATCGAATCGCCATCATTGGCGTCGGTCTGCTCGTGGCGCTGGGACTGTACTTGCTCATTCAAAAAACACGGGTCGGCATGCTGATCCGCGCCGGTGCCACGCATCCTGCGATGGTGGCGTCGCTGGGCGTAAACATCAAATGGCTCAACACGCTGGTCTTTGCGCTGGGCGCAGCGCTGGCCGGGCTGGCGGGCGTCATGGCTGGACCCATTATTTCAGTGCAGCCAGGCATGGGCGAGCCGGTGCTCATCCTCACACTTGTGGTGATCATCATCGGTGGCTTGGGCTCCATTCGCGGTGCGTTTTATGCAGCGCTGATTGTGGGCGTGGTCGACACGCTGGGGCGCGCTTTTATGCCCACGATCATGCGTGGCATCTTTGAGAGGAACACTGCGGACGCAGCGGGACCCGCACTTGCCTCAATGCTGATTTATTTGTTGATGGCCGCAGTGTTGGCGTTAAAGCCACAGGGGCTCTTTCCAACGAGCGCCGGAGCGGTTCGATGAAGCTTTTTCCAGCGGCCATCGACTGGCGCGCGCCACGAACGCTCGTCGCCGTCTTCGTTCTCATCACCTTGCTGCTGCTGCCCTTGCTGATGACCGGCGACAGCGGCAGTTTTTATGTGAAGTTCATCACCCGCGTGATGATTTACGCGCTCGCTGCCATCGGGCTCAATTTCATTTTGGGCTTTGGCGGCATGGTGAGCTTGGGGCACGCAATGTACGTGATGCTTGGCGCTTACGCGGTCGCCATTCCCGCACAGCACGGCATCGTGTCGGGTTGGGCGCACCTAGGCATCGCACTCGTGGCCACAGCGGTACTCGCGGCGGTGATCGGCGCAGTGGCGCTTCGAACGACGGGTATCGCCTTTATCATGATTACGCTTGCCTTCGCGCAGATGCTATTTTTCGGCGCGGTAAGCTTGAAGGATTATGGTGGCGACGATGGGCTCACGCTCGCGGCGCGGAGCGATTTCGCTTTGTTTGACTTGTCGTCAAACGGATCGCTTTATTACGTCACATTGTTTTGCGTTGTGCTTGCGCTCTACCTGTCTTGGCGTGCCGTGCTCTCGCCGTTTGGACTGGTGCTTCGAGGCAGCAAATCCAATACGCGCCGCGCCGCCGCGCTCGGGCACCCCGTATTTCGCTATCAACTGGTCGCCTACGTTGCCTCGGCGCTCGCCTGCGCGGTAGCGGGCGTGCTGCTCGCAAACTTGACGCAGTTTGCCTCACCCGCGTATGGCGCGTGGACGCTCTCGGGCGAGCTGATCGTGATCGTAATTTTGGGCGGCTTGGGCACCGTATTTGGTCCCTTGATCGGCGCGATATTGCTGCTTTCGCTCGAAGAGATTTTGCCGATGCTCGTTGAGCTCACGCTACCGGATTACAAAAGCAATTGGATGCTACTGCTGGGTGCTTTCATATTCATCATCGCTTTGGTGCTCAAACGCGGTGTGTTCGGTTCGCTTAGCGCGTCGAGCGCGACTCACCGCAAAGGCGACAAACAATGAGCGCATTGGTCACCCAAAATTTAGTCAAGCGATTTGGCGGCGTCACCGCAACGGACAACGTCACGCTGAGCGTTGAGCCGGGCGAATTGCACGCCATCATCGGCCCCAATGGTGCGGGAAAGAGCACACTCATTGGCCAACTCGCGGGTGAAATTGCGCCCGATTCCGGCAGTGTGGCGCTGTTTGGCGAAACGGTCACCGCACTGCAAGTGCATCAACGCGCTAAACGCGGTCTAGCGCGTACCTATCAAATCACACAACTGGCGAAAGACTTCACCGCGCTCGACAATGTGCTGCTCGCGGTCAACGCGCGCGCCACACACAATTTTCGTTTCTGGCGCAACGCGCACGACGATTCGATCGCAGTGGATCGCGCACTTGCCGCACTGAACACTGTCGGGCTTTCCGCGCAAAAAAACACCCCGGTTGCGACGCTGGCTCACGGCGAACAACGACAGCTCGAAATTGCCATGGCGTTGGCGACGGAACCGAAATTGCTACTGCTCGACGAGCCGCTCGCCGGTATGAGCCAAGGCGAGGCCACCGCCATGATCGCGCTACTGAAGTCACTCAAGGGTCGCTACCCGATGCTCTTGGTTGAACACGACATGGACGCCGTATTCAGCTTGGCCGATCGGGTGAGCGTGCTGGTGTACGGGCGGATCATCGCCACCGACCTGCCCGCCAACATTCGCAGCAATCCCGAAGTGCGCGCCGCCTATTTGGGCGATGAGGTCGCCGCATGAGCGCCCTGCTTCGGGTCGAACAGCTCTCAGCAGGCTACGGCTCAAGCCGAGTCTTGTTTGACGTTGATTTGACGATTGCCGAAGGGCAAGTGGCAACGCTTTTGGGCCGGAACGGCATGGGCAAGAGCACGCTCGTGAAGTGCCTTTGCGGCTGGATCAAACCAAGCGCCGGGCGCATCACCTTTGCAGGGCACGACGTAACGAGCGCACCAGCCCATCGAATCGGTCAACTGGGTTTGGGATTGGTACCCGAAGGTCGGCTCATTTTCCCCACGCTCACCGTGCGCGAAAACTTGCTTGCAACCGCCTCAACCGTCAATGGCACAGCGTGGCATTTGGATCGCGTGATCGCCCTCTTTCCTCGCCTGGGCGAACGACTTGGTCAACTCGGCGGCACGCTCTCTGGCGGAGAACAGCAGATGCTCGCCATCGGCCGCGCCCTGATGACCAATCCACGACTACTGATTTTGGACGAAGCGACCGAGGGGCTCGCCCCGCTGGTTCGCGCCGACATTTGGCGCGCCCTGCAGTCGCTCAAAACCGAAAAGCTCGCGATGCTAGTGATCGACAAAGACCTCGGCGCGCTCCTGCCGCTCGCAGATCATCACACCGCCCTCGAAAAGGGTCGTGTCGCGCTTTCGGGCACGTCGGATGAGCTTCGTCTTCAAGACGCCAAATTGCATGCCTTGATCGGGGTTTAAGTTGATGAGCGACCAGAAGCTGAGCCGGATCAACTACGTTCTTGTCGATCATGAAAATGTGTCTTTGAGCGACGCGGATTTGCTCACGTCTGCGGCAATTCGCTTGATCGTGTTTGTCGGTCAGGGACAAAAGAAGATTTCCATTGACTCTGCCATTGCAGTGCAACGGCTAGGCACCAACGCAGAATACGTCCAAATGTCGGGAACCGGTCCAAACTCATTGGACTTTCATATCGCTTTTTATTTGGGCCGCCTGGCGGAGCAGAATCAAACCGGCTTTTTCCACATTGTCTCTAAGGACAAGGGGTTCGATCCACTGATTGCGCACTTAAAGGCACAAAAACTTTCCGCCGCCCGCTCTGAAAGCATCTCTGCACTCCCCTTCGCCCGATCCCGATCTATTACTGGCGCGGCGGACAGGGCAATGGCATTTTCTGAGCAACTGCTCAAACCAAAAGCGACCAAACCCAGCAAGAGAAAGACGCTTACAAGCGCAATTGCTGCATTTTTCTCAAACGCCCTGACTGATGCCGAAATTGAGGCTGTGGTGGCGTCGCTGGAATCAATGAATTCGCTCAGCTTTGACGGCGAAAAAACACGCTGGAGCATCGTTTAGTGCTGTGCAGCGCAAGCTCGTCGGCGCGGGCTATATTGGCGATTGCCTGAGCCGCGATGCCCCGCATCGTCATCCCAACCACCGACTTTGAGCTCACCGCCATTCGTGCGCAGGGTGCGGGCGGTCAAAACGTCAACAAAGTTTCATCGGCCATTCAGTTGCGCTTTGATGTGCCAGCGTCAACGCTTTCCGAGAGCGTCAAGGCGCGTTTGTTGGCGTTGCCCGATTCACGCATCACGAGCGATGGTGTGCTGGTCATCAAAGCGCAAACCCAGCGCACGCAAGAGGCCAACAAGCGCGAAGCCATTGAGCGCTTACATGAGTTGGTGCAAAGTGTGGCCACGGCGCCGCGGCTGCGTCACGCGACGAAGCCGACGTTGGCGTCGAAACGACGTCGTATCGAGGGCAAAGTCATCCGTGGACAAGTCAAGGCGCTGCGCGGAAAAGTTGACGAATAGTGGCGACAGAGGATTCTGCGATCACGGGAACGGCCGTGCCACGTGAAATACGACTGAGGGCAAAATTTCCCAGCTTTTTTCGCTATTGCCTTACGAAATAAGGGCTTTAGAAATAATTATTGTAAATTCAGTAACGGTCTAAATTTCTATAGACCCCAATTTTCATAAGGCGTTCATTAAGAAAGTCTTAGCTGACATTTCCCAAAGGTGGTGGGGATAGGCAAATCAATCCGAACCGATGTTGAAAGGCGCTAACGCCCAACACCGGTTCGATGTCGGTGGTGAAACTACTTTTTCGCCAACATGCTTTTGATCAGTCCAACGACGACCATGACGACGATGCCGCCGACACCGCCGCCAGCGACGTTACCCAACATACCGCCACCCGCTGCGCCCAACAACGGCCCGATGAGCTGACCGCCCAAGCCACCGCCCAGAATGCCGGCGATGCTGTTGCCCACCGTACCCAAGCTCAAATTTTTCAACAAAGCGCCGCCCAAATTGCCACCGATCGCCCCGAGCACCAATTGAATGATGATGTCCATCGTGTCTCCTTGTGTGTTGATAAACGTCAGATGACGCGAGCGCGATGCTAGCCCGTAGTCCAAGCAAATGCACGATATTCGTGTGCGGAAAAGTCTCAGCGATCCGGCGCGGGACGCAGCGCCTGAGACACGCTGTGTAGCCAGCGATACGTTTTACGAGACGCGCTTTCAGGCAGCCGGGTAGACGTGTCTGCCGCCAGAAACTAGCGCCCTCTCCCGCCCGATCCGCTGCTCCGAGGCGCGGGACGGCCAGCTGCTGGACGAGGACGCGCTGCCGCACCACCGGCCGCACCGCCACCCGCAGGCTTCGGCGCGCCGCGACCCTGACCACCGCCACCACCGCCACCACCGGGGCGTCCACGCGGTGCAGGTCGTCCGCCGCGCGCTGCCCACTCTTGGTCACGCGCATCCGCCGTGGTCGACACTGGGTCGGGAATCAGGGCGGGATTGAAGCCTTCGATTTTGACGCGCGGGATCGATTGCTTCGAGAACTTTTCAATATCTTTAAGCAGTGGTAGTTCTTCCTGCATCACGAGCGACATGGCCTCGCCCGTTGAGCCTGCACGCCCGGTGCGGCCGATGCGGTGCACGTAGTCTTCGGGCACATTGGGCAATTCGTAGTTCACCACCTGTGGCAGCTGATCAATGTCGATGCCGCGCGCGGCGATATCGGTCGCGACGAGCACTTGCAGCGATCCCGCCTTAAACTCAGCAAGCGCTTTGGTACGCGCGCTTTGGCTCTTGTTGCCGTGGATCGCCATCGCCGTAATACCCGATTTGTCGAGCTGCTCGGCTAAGCGATTTGCCCCATGTTTGGTGCGCGTAAACACGAGCGTTTGCTGCCAGTTGCGTGATTTCACGAGGTGAATCAAGAGCTTTGCTTTATGCGCTTTTTCAACCTGTACCACCGATTGCTCGACCACTTCGATCGTGGTGTTTCGACGAGCCACTTCGACCATTTGCGGATTGTTGAGCAATCGATCGGTGAGCGCTTTGATTTCGTCAGAAAACGTAGCGCTGAACAACAAATTCTGGCGCTTTGGTGGCAACACCGCGAGCACTTTTTTGATGTCGTGAATGAAGCCCATATCGAGCATGCGATCTGCTTCGTCAAGCACCAAAATTTCTACACGCGACAAATCAATCGTGCGCTGCTGATGATGATCGAGCAAGCGGCCGGGTGTGGCAACGACCACATCGACGCCTTTGCGAAGCGCTGCGACCTGGGGCTGAATGCCCACGCCGCCGAATATGCACGTGGAGGTCAGTGGCAGAAACTTTCCGTAAATCCGCACGCTCTCTTCGACCTGCGCGGCGAGTTCGCGGGTAGGTGCAAGGATCAGGGCGCGCGGCGCTTTGCTCACGCGCTGCGCCGTGACACCCTGCATCAAGCGTTGCAGCATCGGCAACACGAAGCCCGCCGTTTTTCCAGTGCCCGTTTGCGCGCCGCCGAGCAAATCACCGCCCTTCAAAACGATAGGAATGGCTTGCTTTTGAATCGGCGTGGGTGTGTCATAGCCGTGGGCGAGTACGGCGCGAATGAGTTCGTCTCGCAGTCCCAAGGCAGCGAAGCCGTTGTCGGTAGTTGCCGGCGCGTGTGACGGCGTGGGCGCGGCCACCGTGAGGCGCGAAAGCGGCGCAGGATGGGGTGCAGCGATGCGCTCTGGAGACTGCGCGGGTGCTACGGTTTGTGGCGCGCGCGCGGTGTGCGGGGCGGACTGTGCAGCACGATTGTCGCGCGGCGCTGGCTGAGCGCGTGCTGAGTGTGGCGCCGCTGGACTTGCCGCTGGCGCGGCAGGCGCGGCAGGCGATGCGTCGGACAACCAGTTTGTGGCTTTCTTCGGTGGATTGGTAAACAGCGCGGATCGCGGTGCGGGTGGTTTTTTATTGAACATAAACGGTACAACAGCGCGCAGCAAGACGAATGCGTGCGACGCGCGAACTTTCTATTTTTTACGCCCGATGAATGGCGTTTTGATGAATTCAGCATCCAGACTGCCGACGTGAGAGTCGGTGGACTTCATCGCGCTGCAACGCATGTGTCGAGCGGACGCTGAGAAATATGGTGCCGATTGTCGGGATTGAACTGACGACCTATCGCTTACAAGGCGATTGCTCTACCACTGAGCTAAATCGGCGAAACTAGAATTTTACTTCACTACCTTCAAACTTGCTTTGCCTTTGCCGCTCGTCTTGTCTGCGGGCTTCGCACCGCCACCAGAAATCGGGGCAAGCGCTGGCTGAAACGAGCCCGCCGAAGGCTCCCCAGGTGCGGCGTCAGCCACTGCGGGGACCTCGGATTCAAGCTCCGGTTGAAAACCCATGCCGTAGCCGGTTTCCTTAGCAAAGATGCCGACAACGGCAGCAAACGGCACCGCGATTTCCTGCGTGACACCGTTAAATCGAGCGTTGAACAGGGTCCACTCATTGTCCATGGTGAGTTGATGCGTAGCCATCGGCCCTACGTTCAAAACGATTTCACCGTTTTTGACGTAGTCAGCCGGCACTTTCGTGTTTGCGTCTACGCGAACGGCTAGATAAGGCGTGTAGCCCTGCTCCACGCACCATTCGTAGAGGGCGCGCACCAAATAGGGCTTGGCGCTCTGCTCACTCATCGCTAAATTCCCCTGATGAACGACATGGCTCGGACGGCAATGGCCAGCGCGACTAGCGACGCATCCCGCGTTCGGCAGGCGTTAGCGCGTCGATAAAGCCCTGGCGCGAGAACAAGCGCTCGGCGTACTTGAGCACAGGCGCTGCGGCCTTTGGCAGTTCGATTTCGTAGTGGGTCAAACGCCACAGCAGCGGTGCAAGCGCGACGTCGAGCATCGAATAATCTTCGCCCAACATGTGCTTCTGTTTGTTGAACACCACCGAAATTTCCGTCAAACGATCACGTATCGCCGCGCGTGACTTATCAGCTTGTTTCGGGGCTTTGCGCTCGAGATCTTCAACGTGGACAAAGATTTCTTTGTTGAAGCGATGCAAAAACAAGCGCGCACGACCGCGAGTCGCCGGATCGGCAGGCATCAGTTGCGGATGCGGAAAGCGCTCATCAATGTATTCGTTGATGATGTTGGACTCATGCAGAATCAAATCGCGCTCCACAAGCACCGGCACGGCGTTGTAGGGGTTCATCACGGCCAAATCTTCAGGCTTGTTATCCATATCAACATCGATGATCTGGAAATCCATACCTTTTTCGTGCAGGACAATGCGGCACTGGTGGCTGAACGGATCCGTGGTACCGGAATACAAAGTCATCATAGTGAGTTACCGAGTTTCATGTGGCTGGTTGCAGAGGAGCCTCGACCTTGGGCTTAGCGCTTCAGGCGTGCGGCGAGTGGCTTGAGAGTTGCCGTGCCTGAAAACGAAGAGACCCGGAACAGCTCCGGGTCTATCGGCGTCAAAGCGCGCTCTGTCAGCGTGTTAGTGAACGTCTTTCCAGAATTCTTTCTTGAGCCAAATTGCAGCTGCAAGCAAGATCGACAGGAGGAACATGACCAAAATTCCCAATTGGATGCGCTTTGCCTTGTGTGGCTCAGCAACGTAATCCATGAAGTTGGTAAGGTCCGCCATCGCCACATCAAACTGTGGGGGTGTCATGCGACCGTCGGTGCCGGGCACCATCGTTTTAACGATGTAGCTCGATTCGACTTTGTTGTCTTTCTTCTCAACGTGATGCTCAAACGTAGCCATCGTATTGGAAGCGATGAACGCTTTCTGTGCCAGGGCTTTGGCGGCGGAGTCGTCTTTCACCTCTTTGCCATCGGCCTTAAACACTGTGGCTTTCACGGTGTTAGTGCCGGAGAGCTCGTGCAGCACGTGGGGCATGCCGATGTTGGGTGACACCAGGTTGTTCCAGCCGATTTCGCGCGTGTCGTCTTTGTAGAAGCCGCGCAAATACGCGCCCAAGCGCTCCGTGGTGTAGCTGCGAGCCATCACCGACAGATCGGGCGGAACCGCACCGAACCATTCTTTGGCATCCTTTGGACTGATCGCTGCCTTCATCGTGTCACCAATTTTGTCGGTGGTGAACATCAAGTTTTGCTTGATTTGATCGGGCGTGAGCTTCAGGTCCGTCAGACGGTTGTAGCGCATGTACTGCGCGCTGTGGCAGTTGAGGCAATGGTTCACGAAAAGCCGCGCGCCGCGCTGCAACGAAGCCACGTCAGTGCGATCAGCGGTGGTGCCAACGATTTTGACCTCGGGCCCACCCGCTGCGAACGACAGCGACGGGATCAACGCAACGGCGAGACTCGCCAATAAAAATTTTGCTTTCATCGCTTACTCCGCCGCCGCATGCGCGCCATGCTTGGGCTTGGCAGGCGCATCGCCCCAAGTCACCCGCGTTGGCTCTGGTTTTGTCTTGTCAACTTTGGTGTACCAAGGCATCAGCACGAAGAATGCAAAGTAGCCAACGGTGCAAAGCCGCGCAACCCAAGTCGCCACGTCTTTGGTGTCGAGGATGCTGGCCCAAGCTCCGCCGAACTGACCCCAAACACTGGTCGGTTTCACACCCAAGTAACCGAGGATAAGGAAGCAAACAATAAAGATCGTGAAGAACGTTTTCCAGTGGTTGCCGCGGTAGCGAATCGATTTGACCGCGCCGCGATCAAGCCAGGGCAGCGCGAAGAAGATCATCGTAGCTGCGCCCATGGCAATCACGCCCCAAATCTGCAAACCGAAAAACGGCGGTACAGCGCGGAGAATGGAGTAGTAAGGCGTGAAGTACCAAACGGGTGCGATATGGTCCGGAGTCTTGAGCGGGTCAGCCGGTACGAAGTTGTTGTACTCCAAGAAGTAGCCGCCCATCTCGGGCATGAAGAACACGATCGCCGAGAAAATCATGAGAAACACGACTACGCCAACGATGTCTTTCACCGTGAAGTAAGGGTGAAACGGGATGCCGTCGAGCGGAATGCCAGTCTTTGGATCTTTGTTCTTCTTGATCTCGATACCGTCCGGGTTGTTGGAGCCCACTTCGTGCAGGGCAACGATGTGCGCAGCAACTAAGCCCAACAAGACCAATGGCAGAGCAATCACGTGGAACGCAAAGAAGCGATTAAGCGTTGCGTCGCCCACCGCGAAATCGCCACGAATCCAAACCGCAAGCTCAGGACCGATCACCGGAATCGCTGCGAAGAGATTCACGATCACCTGCGCGCCCCAGAACGACATTTGTCCCCACGGCAACAGGTAGCCGAAGAACGCCTCGCCCATCAGCGTCAAGTAAATCAGGCAGCCGAAAATCCAAATCAGCTCACGTGGCTTGCGGTAGCTGCCGTAGAGCAACCCACGGCACATATGCAAATACACGACCACGAAGAACATCGACGCGCCGGTGGAGTGCATGTAGCGAATCAGCCAACCGTAGTCGACATCACGCATGATGTATTCGACCGAACCAAACGCGGTCGCAGCGTCGGGTTTGTAGTTCATCGTTAGGAAAATGCCGGTGACGATTTGCAGCACCAGCACGAGCATGGCCAGCGAGCCAAAGTAGTACCAAAAATTGAAGTTTTTCGGCGTGTAGTACTCAGTCAAATGCGCTTTGATCGTAGGCGTGAGCGGCAAGCGCTCATCAAACCATTTCATGAAGCCGCTTTTAAACATCGATGGGGTGTTGGAAGCCATGACTTAAGCCTCTTTTCCGTCTGGGGTGATGCCGATGACGAGCTTATTGCCGTCGATTTTGTGATCCGGAACCGACAGATTCGTAGGTGCTGGCGAACCCGTAAACACGCGCCCTGCTACGTCGAACTTCGAGCCGTGGCAAGGGCAGTAAAAGCCGCCCAACCAATCGTTGCCCAATTCGCCGGGGGTCAACTTCGAGGTTGGCGAGCAGCCCAGATGGGTGCAAACACCCTCCATGACGACGAGCTCTGGCGTGATGGAGCGCGTTTTCGCGTTCACGTAAGACGGTTGGACCGACTTCTTAGAACTCGCGTCCGAGAGCTGCGACGCTGGAATTTTTTCAAGCGACGCGATCTGTTCAGGCGTACGCTTCATCACCCACACCACTTTGCCGCGCCATTCGACGTTGACCTTTTCACCCGGTTTGATGGTGCTCAGATCGACTTCGACCGGCGCCCCAGCAGCTTTTGCGCGCTCAGATGGCGCAAGCGTTGCAACAAAGGGGGCGACGACCGCCGCACCGGTAATTGCGCCCGGAACGACCGCGGTTGCGATCGCCATGCGGCGTCTTGATGTGTTGACTGGTTCGCTCATTCGCTTCTCGTGATTCCAGTAAGGCTTGGAGGGCGCATACGCCCGGTTTTTATTGCGCCCATCGCGCTCACAAGTCGCCAAACTCGAGTTCCGCTCGCTCGCGGACAACTCGACGGCGGCTTCTAGAGCGCTACCCGATGGGATTAACCCTGAAATTTTATCTGATTGCACTCGCTCGGCGAGTGCAAATAGGCGCGAAGTCCCGTGGCTGTGTCGTTGCGGGCGGTTGAGGCTGGTTGCGAAGCTGCCAGTGGCCACACCGCGGCGGCTCGGCTGAGGAAAATTTCAACGTCCGGCACCGGTTGCGGCGTGCTTGCAATACAGGCGCAGTCCACCGAGCTGAGCTCGCCAGATCGCTTTCCTCTACCTCAGCGAAACTTCGACTGTCTCCTGGAAAAATTCCAGCTGTGTAAGCAAAAGCCAATTGAAATATGGCCAATAACCAAGAATTGACGCTTGTCGTATCGCCCTTCAAATGACATGTAGCCCCTATTTCATAAGCTATTCAATAAGAAAGCTGGAATATAGGTGGAAATGAAGAGTAGCGCGCACCCCAGGCCTCCCCAGAAACGTCAACGGTCGAAATCGATACCTAGCCCGCGCCCGCTCGATACGCTCACCAGCGGGATGCTGGCTCAGTAAACCGGATAGCGCACCGTGCGGCGCGCTATCTGTCAATACATCGAAGTGGTGTTAGTACAACAGCGCTGGCAACACAAACGCAAAGAACCCACCCGCCACATAAATCGCGACCGACGCGAAGTAGATGACTTGCGAGACTTTGCGCTGCCGGGTGCAAGATGCCGCTAGCACTGGATCGATTGGGCACGGCAAAAACCGCGCGCGCCATTGAAAATATCCAGCGATGGCGAGCATCAGTCCCGCCGCACCGAACACTAGCGTTTTGTTTTCTGACAGCCAGACGATCTGCGGCACGACACCGACCAACGCTGCGAGCGTTGCGCCCGCGCCCAACGCGACCAACAGCGCCGGAATGGCGCAGCAGACAAGCGTTGAGGCGCTGGTAAAAATTGAGAACCAGGTCGCCCGGGTTCCCAATTTCTGTTCGACGTTAGCGTCCATTAAGACTTTTTGGCTTTGGTCGCTGCTTTGATGTCGGCAATCGACGTGGTCACGCGCTCAATGGCTTTCACCTCGTAGCCTGCATCAGCGATTTGCGCTTTGAGCTTGGCGTCATCGATCTTTTGACCGGACTTTATCGATACCGCGACGATCTTGTTTTCAAGGCTGACAAAGACCTCGGAGGTCTCTTTGTTGGCCTTCATTTTTTTCTCGATCGCACCCGCGCAGAACGCGCAGACCATGCCGTCAACGGTGAGTTTCACCGTTTCGGCGTGGACCGCGAACGTGGCAAATGCGGCAATCGTTGCAATGGCAAATTTGATGTTTTTCATGATGATGATTTCCTAAAAAGTTTTGATTAAGTTAACGAAAAAATTGTTACGGTGAGTCCGGTCGACGCTGATGCCAGCATCGATCCACCAGTCGCGTTGAAAGAAGCGCACGAACGGCGTGAGCTCAGTACGCTCGCCGCTCACGCGCTTAACCTGTAGGCCACCCCACGAGGCGATGTCCTCGTAGTCAGCGGCATACGGCGCGAGCATGGCTTGCGCAACGACTTCGTTGCGGCGCCAGTCTTTACTCTGAAAAGTGTGGGCCTTGACCCGCGTGTAAACCCAGCGCGTTTCGAAATCAACCCATACACCGGTTTGTAGACCGGCGCGCGTTTTGCCTTCGCCTTCGAGCCGCTCGGCCATCGGGCCTGCCCAAACGTAGGTATTGAAAATACCGTCGTTCATGGATTGGCGCTTCACCAAGTAGGCAACCTGCGCCATGACTACGTTACGCCAAGCGGCATCGCTGCCGCCTTCTTTAACGCGAGTCACACCGAGCGATCCGCTGATTCTCCGATCAAAGCCATAAGCAAGCTCGTAGTTTTGTTCGTCGGGCGAGAGCGTCACCATCGCCATCGTAGTGTTCTTCGGAATGAAGAACCCAGCATGGGCCGACGATGTGAACGCGATCGCTGTGAGAATGCCCGTTAGCGCAAGCAGCGACTGCCTCGTGCGGTGCACGAAAGTGTGTAGTGTCATAAAACTCCTAATCTGCAACGAAATTTCACCGCCCACCACACGCCAGAGCGGTGGCAGCGGGACACACGCGGCTACTAATTTGCAGCGGCGCGCGGGCTTCGGAGATTAATGAGTACGGGGAGGTGGCGTGTCGATCGTCGGGATAAACGAGCGAGAAACAACGGGCGTCTGGACTGGCGCTTGCTGCGGCGAGTTCAAGAAATTCATCGCGAAGGGCTGTGTGGCTATCGCCACCGAGACCGACGCGCAGCTTGCCTGACATCCGCTGCAGCAATCGTATTCGTCAACGCTCGCCCAAAACGTGGCAGCATCGACGACGACGGTCGCCGCTTCATGAGCGGTGCCGGTGTGATGCGCGGCCTCTGAGGCCGAGACCAATGCCGGGTGGTTCGAATCCCCGAGGTTGCTAAACATCATCGACGTCGACCGAGCCAGCGAGTGTGAAGACGCAGCGACCCAGAGGATCGCTACGACCAACAACCACATGCGGTGAAATCGAAAGGCTTTCATACTCACTTTGAATTCGTCGACGACTTAAAGTTCCTGCAGGACGAAGCTCGTATTTTCGTCGATTGCCAATTACGTATCAACATAGTTATGGAATGCCATATGAAATATGGGATAAGGGAAGTATTTACCACTTGTCGAGTAATAGTCCAAACTCGCCTTACTCCTTATTTTATAGGGCGTTTCATCAATCTGTCAGGATGTTTGGCTGCGGCATGGAATCAATCAATTTGAAGCGACTTGCGAGCACTTTTTTTGACGCAGATTTCGCTGATTTCGTCGATTGAGACAGATTAGCCCCTCTTCTTCTGCCCGCGTAGACATGAAGTTAGAGGAACCAAACAATCTGCGTGAATCTGCGCAACCTCCGTAATCTGCGCCAAAAAAAGCTCAGTCCCATTGCAAATCAATGCGGCAACAAAACAATCTTCGCCGACGCGCTTTTGCCTTCGTGCAAATCGGTGAACGCCGAGCTACCGTCTGCGAGCGGGCGCTCTTCGACCCAGCTGCAATCGCCGAACGCTCCCTCGTGCAATGCAGCGACCGTAGCGCGAAGATCGGCCATCGTGTAGGTGTAGGTGCCGATCAATGTGATTTCGGCCAACGTCAGCTTTCGCATATCGATGTCGCTCGACCAGTCTTGCAAGCCCACATGCACCATTACACCACCGTGTCGAATCGCTTTGAACGCCGCCGTTCGCGTGTGCTTCGAGCCCACGCAATCAAACACGATATCGCAGCTTGATTCGGTCACGCCGCTCTCGCTCAGCGGATCAAAGGCGCGCGTTTCAGCGTGGCGAACAATGCTCTTTCGGCGCAGCGGATTGGTTTCAGCAACCACCGCGCCGCGCACGCCGTAATTTCGCAACAGTAGCGCCATGAACATGCCAATGGCGCCACCGCCAATCACCAAAACGCGGCATTCTTGAATCGGTCGAACGCTGGTGCGCTGCGCCATGTGCAGCGCATGAAGCGCGGTGGCTGCCGGCTCAGTGAGCGCGGCGCGAGTCGCGCTCATGCCAGTTGGAATTTCCACCAGACACTTTGCCGGAATCGTCATGAATTCGGCATAAGCGCCGGGACGCGTCATACCCACCATGCTGCGATTGCTGCACAGATTGCTTCGACCCTGCACACAGTAATCACACACGCCACAGGCGATCAACGGATTGCCGGTGAAGCGCTTGCCAAGGTAGGTGCCATCCACGACTTCACCGGCGAATTCATGGCCCAAGATGATGGGCGGAATGCGTCGCGGATCATGCCCGTGATAGGCGTGCATGTCGCTGCCACAAATACCCACCGCATCAATGCGAAGGCACACCTCATCATCACTGAGTCGCACGGCCATCGGCTCGTCGCGGAAGGTCATTTCGAGTGTGGCGGTGTTGACGAGTGCTTTCATGGGGAGCTTTGCGATTAGGTGTGTAACGAATTCGGTTCGGTGGTTGACGGCTGATTCGGGAAGCACGATTCATCTGCGTCGATCTGCGTTGAATCAGCGAAATCTGCGTCGAAAGAAGCCCCAAAGTGGTTGGAGGTGCGATTGGCCATTACCGTAGGCTGCGGGCTGCCCCCCGGTTCGTGGTGAGCCAGTCATTCCATGAACGACCGGCGAGACCGAGTTCCGACATCGAAGTGTTTCAGTTCTATTGTCGTTCATGGAACCACAGGCCGACCGCGAACGGCGAGGGAATTTGACTCATGGAACGCGTCAGGCAACGCCGCCAAGACCATTTTTTGACACAGATTTCGCAGATTCGACGCAGATTTACACAGATTTTTGACCTCATGTAGTGCGATCAACGGAACCGCTTGAGTTGCAAAGTTGAATCACTTCGCGCTAAAGCCGCCATCCACAAACAGCGTCTGTCCTGTGACATACGCGCTTGCGTTGGACGCCAAAAAGATCGCAGAGCCGTACAAATCGGGGAGCTCTCCATTGCGGCCCATCATCGTGGCGTCAGCGTTTCGCTGGGCTTTGGTGGGATCAGCAAACACAGGGGCGGTCAGCGGCGTATTGAAAAAACCGGGCGCAATCGCATTGCAAGTGACGCCAAAGGCGCTCCAATACTCAGCGGTTGCGCGGGTGAGTTGCATGACGCCACCCTTCGATGCGCCGTACGGGCCGCTATTGTTGAACGCACGTACCGACTGAAGTGAGGCGATGTTGATGATGCGGCCCCAACCTTTAGTCTTCATGGCCGGTGCCAGCGCACGGGTCATGAAAAATGGCGCGGCTAGATTGATGGCCAGTGTGGCATCCCAATCATCATCGGTCAGCTCAGGAAACGGGCGGCGAATGTTGATGCCCGAACAATTGACCAAAATGTCGGGCGTGCCGAATGGCTCGGCGGCCGCTTTGCAAGCCACCTCCAAAGCGGTGCGATCGGCCAGGTCCACTGGTATCCCGATAGCGGCAATGCCTTGATCCGCGAACTCGGCGCACACCGCGTCAAGCTCCGCTTGCCGCCGCGCCATCAAGACCAATTTCGCGCCCTGCACTCCGAGGGCGAAAGCGATGGCCTTGCCGATGCCTGAATTGCCGCCGGTGACGACTGCAACACGTCCCGTTAAATCAAAGAGCGCATCCAGTCGCTTCATGTTGTTCACACCGTAACGGGCGTGCCCTTGTCGAACACTTCGCCTTTGAAGTACTTGTCTAAACGATCATCGCCTGTTCGAGCGTGGCCCTCCATACCCTCAAGTCGAGAAATTCGCGCGGTAACCTGCCCCAAGTCACGATTAGCTTCGCGGGTCGCGCGCTGCCAGGTGAGCGTTTTCATGAATTTGTGTACGGACAATCCACCCGAGTAACGCGCAGCACCTTTGGTCGGCAGGATGTGATTGGGGCCGCTCACTTTGTCGCCATACGCCACCGTCGTCTCTTCGCCCAAAAAGAGCGAGCCGTAACACGTTAAATTGGCGAGCCACCAATCGAGATCGCGGCACTGCACTTCGAGGTGCTCGCTGGCGTATCGATCTGACACCTCAACAAGCTCTTCGCGGGTGTCGCACAGCACCACCTCTGCGTAATCGCGCCACGCAGCACAGGCTGCATCACGCGCGGTCGGTGGGAGTTTTTCAATCAAACCCGGCACCAACGCCATCACAGATTCAGCGAGTTGCTGAGAGCTTGTAAAAAGCCACATCGGACTTTCATGCCCGTGCTCGCCCTGCCCCACCAAATCACTCGCCACGATGTACGGATCGGCCGAGTCGTCGGCAATCACAGCCACTTCGGACGGACCGGCAAACACGTCGATACCGACCTTTCCAAACAATGAGCGTTTGGCTTCGGCCACGAATTTGTTGCCGGGTCCAACGATGATGTCGGCCGGTTTGCCGCTGAAGAGTCCGTAGGCCATGGCCGCAATCGCTTGAACGCCGCCGAGTGTCATCACGATGTCCGCGCCCGCTACTTGCATTGCGTAGAGCACATGGGGATGAATACCGGGCTCAAACGGTTTCCCCTCGACCAAGCCGCGATAAGGCGTTGAACATGCAACGATGGTTTTTACACCTGCGGCTTTCGCTGTTGCCACGCTCATGTAGGCAGAAGCAATATGTGCGTATCGGCCAGTGGGCACATAGCAACCAGCCACATTGCAGGGGATCAATCGTTGCCCAGCGATCAAACCCGGCGCGACTTCGGTTCGAAATTCAGTGAGTGAGGCTTTTTGCGCGAGCGCAAAATCGCGCACTTGCTTGGTGGCATATTCAATATCGGACTTGATCCCTGCAGAAATGCCGCGCGTTCGGGCTTCGATCTGAGCCGGGGTCAGCACAATATCGCCGCTCCATTGATCGAGCTTCTTGGCGTAATCGCGTACCGCTTGTTCACCGCCCTTTTCAATGCCAGAGAGCATTTCAGCGACGACGGCCTGCGCGTTGCCGGACTCAGTTTCGGGGGTCTTGCTCGCGCGTTTGAGGTAGGTAATCATTGCGGAAACGCCTATGACTTGTTAAACGTGAACATTGAAATTTGCGGGATGTAGCCGATGGCGGCGGCCACGAGGATCATCGCGCCAACGAAGGGCAGCGCTTGACGCGCAATGGCAGTCAACGGTGTGCGGGTGAGCCCCGACATCACAAAGAGATTGAGCCCGAACGGCGGCGTAATGAATCCCAGCCCCAACGTGGTAATCATGAACACGCAAAAGTGCACCTGCTCCATGCCTACTTTTTGCGCCAGTGGCCACATGAGCGGCGCGAGGATCACGATGCACGGACTCGTTTCCATAAAGCAACCCGCGATCACCAGAATCACCAGCATCATGAAAATGACGGTGTTCCTGTCGCCGCCGAATGCCATCACCAATTCGACGAAGCGCTGCGGCACGTCATTGACGGTGAGTGCCTGCGCAAAGAGCAAAGCCACCGCGATGATCGGCAAGATCACGCCGCACACCCGCGCCGACGTGCCCAACATCGTTGGGAACTGCGCCACCGTGATCCGGTTCTGAAGTAGGCCGATGGCGACTGCCACGGCAGCAGCGACTGCGGCCGATTCAGTCGGTGTAAACCAACCCGAGTAAATGCCGCCCAAAATGATGATGGGAATCGAGAGCGCCCATTTCGCAGCGTTAAGCGCGGTGAGCCAACGAGACATTGAAAATTTGACAGTCGATTTTTCGTATCCCTTGATTCGATTGATGATCGCATTGGTCACGATGACCGCCAAAAGCACCATCACACCGGGCACAAAGGCCGCCTGAAACAGCGTGGTTGCGGACACGCCCAACACCATGCCCAAGATAATGTAGGCAATCGACGGCGGAATCAAAATCCCAGTGCACGCGCCACTGGCCACCAAGGCACAGGCGTAGGCTTTCGGGTAGCCGCGTTCGACCAAGCGATCCATGGTGATTCGCCCGACCGCAGCGGCATCAGCCGCGTCCGACCCGGAAATACAGGCGAACAGGCCGCAACCCATAACGGTCGACGTACCAAAGCCAGACCGAAGACTGCCAAAACTCGCCTCTGCGAAATCGAGTAACTGATACGCAAGCCCCGAGCGAACCATGATGTCGCCCGTCAAAATGAACAGTGGAATCGCAATCAAGGCGAATGAATCGACGCCCTCGAACAGCCCTTCGCCAATGAGCGATAGCGGCAGTGCATCCGTGGTGTAGAGCAGCGCGAAGGTGCCCAACCCCAATGTCACCCAAAACGGCACACCCACGACCAGCAGCACGACGATAAACAGCAGACAAAGCGTGACAGTCATCGCTATTCCTCAAACATCGATTTGCCGACGTAGACCGGACGACCCGCACGGATGTCGCACCAGTCGCGCCACATCATCTGCAAACAGCGCACGATCATCAAACCAAAGCCAATCGGAAGCGCCGCTTCAGCCCATGTTTTGTTGACACGCAGCACCGGTGTCGTGCCGCCAAATTCGATCAATTGCGCAACCGTATGTAGCGACCAATAGGCAGCAATGATGGCAAAGACGAGCGTAAAGAACTCCGCAAACAAATACACCCAACCGTGCAGCCGTGCGGGCAATTTTTGTAGCAAGATATCGAAGCGAATGTGCGCCCGCTCTTTCACCGCAAACGCCGCCCCCACATAGCCCAAATAGATAAAGGCATATTGCGCCGTTTCCTGAGCCCAGGCCGACGAATAATTCAGTACGAATCGACGAATGACCTCTTGCACAATTACGACGCAAACGAACACGTAGAAAACGAGCATGGCGTAGCGCTCTGCGTTTTCGTCCAATTGCGCGAGCCAGCCTTTGCCGCTCGATTCCTGGTCGGACTGAATGAAACCGACGACAAAGAGCACCGTCGCGGCGAAGAAGAGCAAAAATTCGCCCACATCGCCGAGGCGAAACGGGAGCTGCGCTCCCATTTTTTGCGCTACCGCACCTGCCAACACGTAACAAGCGTAGAGCGCATACAAAGCGTAGCCCGCCTGTGTGGAGCGGCGCTGCCACGAGTGCGTCACGGGCTAACCTTGGAAATCGTTGACCGTGATCGCGCCCTTGGTGTTGGCAGCAAGCTTGAGTTTGTCGAAATTAGCGAGCGAGCCAGCTAACTCAATTTTGTCTTCGTTCCAATCGCTACGTTGCTCACCGCAGGCCTCAACCCACAAGCGATATTCGGCAGCCGTGGGCACGTAGAACTTGCAACCGCCCGCCGCCATTTGCCGCATCGCTTCGGTGCGCGATGCATCGAGCTGCGCAAAGGCTTGCAGTTGCGTCATACGCGACGCGTCTTCGAACACGTTTTGCATTTCTTTGCTCAGCGCGCTGAAGTAGGCGTTGTTCGCGGCAAACATTTGCGCGTCGGGGACGGTGCGAACAAACGTCATGTTTTCCAGCACGTCGGTGAAACCGAACGTTGCCAGTGCGGTGACTGCGGGATCGAGTCCGTCCGCCACGCCCTGTTTGATCGCAGTCGTCGTCTCGCCCCAGGCCACAACGGTGGGGTTCGCCCCCAGCAATCGGTAGAGCTTTTGCAACAGTTTTGACGGCGGCACGCGCATCTTCATGCCGCGCATATCAGCAGGTGTTTTGATCACTTTGCCGAAACCACGACGCGTTGACACCGTGCGTGGTTCGGTCGTGAAATAAAACATCGGCTTGAAGCCTTTTTCCGTGACCTTGGGCGTGATGTCGTCGTTCCACGCTTTGCTGGTTACCAGATTGGCGAACTTTTGATTTTCACCACACCAGTAGGGCACGTTAATCAAATCAACGGTCTTGGTGTAGGGCGAGAAATTCGATAGCGACAGCGATGCACCTTGTACGGTGCCTGCTTGCACTCGTTGCGCCAATGCTGCGCCCACGGCGAGCTGTCCAGCGGGAAACAAGCGAACATACATCTTGCCCTTCGAGAGCTTTTCGATGTTGTCTTTAAACGCGGCTTGCATGATCGGATACTTGATCACGTCTTCGATCTTGTATTCGGTCGCAAAGGTCATGGTGTACTGCGCCGCTTTTTTCTTTTTCTCCTCGTCGGCGCTGGTTTGCGCAATGGCGCTGTCACTCCACAGAAATCCGCCCATCGATGCGAGCACAGCGGTATTGAATCCGTAACGCGCGCTTACCGCCAAAAACCGACGGCGCTCAAGTCCTACTGTCGTTTCCATGGTTACTCTCCTTGGTAAATTTATAGTGTGTTCTGAGTGTCGTTCCAGCTTGCTGACGGCCTTGCTTGCCGTTTCATTTTTAGCAAGAGGATGTAACGCGCCTCCACACGTCACATCCCCAGCGTCGATTGGCGCTTACGCCGATTCGTACAAACGTGTCAACACGAATTCACGGTGGCCGAGCGCCTCAGCACAGGTCAATCGACCGTTGATGGTGCGCATCATGTTGTCGAGCAACGCATCACCTGCGTCGTCCATCGTCATTTCGCGGCGCAGCAGACCCGAGGTGTCCACGTCAACGTGCTCGCTCATCAGGCGTACCGTTTTCGGGTTTGCACAAATCTTGATGACCGGCAGAATGGGGTTGCCGATGACGTTGCCTTGCCCAGTTGGGAAGAAGTGCACCACGTAACCTGCGGCGGCGCAGAGGGTGACCATTTCGGCCGCAGCGCTCGATGAATCCATGAACCACAGTCCTGGGCCTTTTGGCTCTTCGGCTTTATCGAGCACGCCGTCGATCTTGCACTTGCGGCCAATTTTTTGGATGTTACCGAGTGCTTTTTCTTCGATCGTGGTCAAACCACCAGCAATATTGCCTTTGGTCGGCTGTGATTCTGACAAGTCAGTCGTTTTAAATCGGTTGATCATTTCCTGATACCGATCAAACATAAACATGAAGTCTTTCCAGACCTGCGGCGTACGGCAGCGCGCCTGAAGCAATGCCTCACCGCCCGTGATTTCGGAGGTTTCGCCAAACAGCAGCGTTGTTTTCAGTGGGTAGAGTTTGTCAAAGGCGTTACCCACGGTTGGGTTCGCGCCGCAGCCCGACGTCGTGTCTGATTCGCCGCACTTTGTGGAAATCCAGAGATCGCTGATGGGGCATTCAACACGGTGAATTTCGCTGGCAGCTTGCAAGAATTTCTTAGCCGCGGCGGACGCGTGCATGATCGTTTGATGATCGCCGTGGCCTTCGATACCGAAGCCAACAACCGGCTTGCCAGTCGCAGCGATGCCGTCAACGACTTTTTTCGTCCAACCGCCTTCGATACCGATCACGATCACAGCAGCAACGTTCGGGTTTGAGCCAGTACCAATCAGCGTGCGGAAGTGCAATTCCAAATCGGCGCCAAACTGCAAGCGACCATACGGATGCGGAATCGCCATCGTGCCTTTGATGTTGTGTGCGACCGCTTCAGCAGCCGCATTCGACAAATCATCAACCGGCAGGATGATCACATGATTACGAACACCCACGCGACCATTCTCGCGGCGGTATCCCCAGAATTTGGTTTTTTTGCTAATCATTTAAATATTGCTTTCGTAAATTGAGAGAGGGGCAAAAAAAAGGACGAATGACGGAGGACGAATGACGCAAAGGGTTGCCACCAGCGATTGGTAGGCAGACGGGTTCGCATTGCGAAGCACCCTGACAAAGAAGCGGTTCGTTGAACCCGGCTTTGCGTCATTCGTCCTTCGTCTTTCGTCCTGCGCGTCAGCGCCCCTACCAGCGTTTGGTCTTCACGTTGTGCACATGCAGATGCTCGCCCTTTTTGATCGGGGCGACTACTTTGCCGATATCGACGCCGTACTTGATCACGGTCTCGCCCACTTTGAAATCTTTGAGTGCGACTTTGTGCCCAATGGGGATGTCGTTTTTGAGTTCGACACGAACCGTGGAATCAGGCTCCATGATCCATCCGGTCGCCTTGCTGCCTTTGGCGCAGCCCTCTACGACGACAACGCCTACGCCGTCTTGTTTTTCATGCACTACAAAATGAATCATTCGCAAATTCCTCAAGGGTTATTGAAAACTGTTTGCATCGCGCGGTCGCTCGTTCGAATCAAGCTTTCGGCGCGGCGCTCAACTCATATAGATCATCTATATGAGTTGACTCAGGGCGAAGAATAACCATTTGGCAGAAATCTGCAACTCAAAGGGCTCAGAAATTAAGGAAGAAGGCCGAAACAGACGGGCCACGTGGTTTCTGAGGGCAAAAGCGCAGCTAGACAGCCACTGACAGCACCCAACCAACAGCTATCTACGTGCACGCCAAATTAAATATGGACCGTAACAATTTTTTATGCATTTTTGAAAACATCTAAAAAAATGTTCTATGCCTTATTTATTAAGGCTTATAGCTCGAAAGCTAGTATAAAAAAAGTCATTCCACTCAACGCCGCCAGAGCGCTATTTAAAAGCTCCATGGCCAAACACTTTTCTGTCGCCTAGCGAACCACCAAACGCACCGTCAACCGCTCGATGACGGCCCTGGTATCGGGTCGCACGCCGCGCCACCACAAAAACGCCTCGGCCGCCTGCTCCGCGAGCATGCCAACGCCGTCCGCGAGACGCGTTACTCCGGCTGCTTTGGCCAGCTGCAAGAACGACGTTAACCCTTTGCCGTACGTCAGGTCGTAGGCAAACGAATTGGCAGCAAACACATTGGCCGAGATCGCGGTCTGCTGTCCGTTCAAACCGGCGGATGATGCGTTGAGTACGACGTCAAACGACTCCGTTCCAAGATCATTCAAACCGCACGCAAACACCCCAGAGAACGCAGCGTAAGGCGCGATGACATCAAGCGCGGTCTGCACCGTACGATTGGCGACAACCAACCTGGCGGGCGACTCACCCAGCAGCGGAGCCAATGCACCACGGGTCGCTCCACCCGCGCCGACGATCAACACGCGCTTGCCGTTGATTGGGCATGCGAGGTTGTGCACTAAATCACGCACCAGCCCAATGCCATCAAAGTTCTCCGCGATCACGCGATCACCTTCAAACTTCAACGCATTGGCCGCCCCAGCTTGCTGTGCGCGTTCAGAGCGCTCGGTGGCGTAAGCGAAGGCATCCAGCTTAAACGGCGCGGTGATGTTGATCCCACGGCCTCCTGCTTCACGGAACGCGTCAACAGTCGCGGCAAACTCACCCAGCGGCGCTTCGATTCGTTCATAGCTTAGGGGTTGCGACGTGGCAGCTGCAAATGCAGTGTGAATCAGCGGGGACTTAGATTGCGCAATGGGATTGCCGACCACGGCGTAGTTATCAACTATGCGATCAACCATGCGATCTATTTCGCCGAATGAATGGCCGAGACGGCAGCGCGCAGGCCCAGCAAATAGCTGTCAACACCAAAGCCGCAAATTTGGCCTTTCACGATTTCTGCAAACACCGAATGATGGCGAAACGCCTCTCGCGCATGAATGTTTGACATGTGAATTTCAACGATGGGCACCGTCAAAATCGCCAGCGCATCACGGATCGCGTAGCTGTAATGCGTCCAAGCGCCGGCATTGATCATCACCGCATCCACATGATCGGTAAAGGCCTGATGAATGCGCTCGCACATCGTGCCCTCATGATTCGTTTGGTAGCTGTCTACCGATACGCCAAGCTCGCGGCCCAAGGCGTGGATCTGCGCATCGATTTCAGCCAGCGTCACCGTGCCGTATTGCTTCGGGTCACGCTTGCCGAACATGTTGTGGTTGACGCCGTGCAGCATCAGGATGTTTTTCATGGGATTGGCTTCCTTTGCTTTGATTTTATGGGTCGCTCGCAACGAATGAGCTGTCGGTGGCGAAATGTCAGGCGCGCTTCGGCCAGAAACACTATAAGGTTGCGCGGCCGAGTCCGCGCCTTTATCTCGCTTAAACGAGCCGTATTGGGGATCGGCTCCTCGTGCGGAGCTGGGTTGCTCGCGCCGCGGCGATCAGGGGCGAGAGTTTTGTTTTTGACGCAGATTTCACAGATTTAACGCAGATGAACACAGATTTTTTTGTATCTGGCAGTGAAAAATCCGCGCTCATCTGCGGGCAATCTGCGAAATCTGCGTCAAAAAGTGCCGGCGTAGGATCGGCGCGATACGGTTCAATACGGTTCGCTTCACTTGGGGTCTGTGGGCGACGACTTGGCGTAGCTGGATGCACCTGACGCGGACGAATCCGCGACTACCAGCCACAAACGATCTGTGTAGTTTGCAGTTGCGTTATTCTTACAAGTTCGCTGCGGCGCAGCAATTTACGTCACCGTTCAAACCTTCAACTTTCAAGAGAAAAACATGTCCTTACGCGTAGGCTTAGTCGGCTGGCGTGGCATGGTTGGCTCGGTTCTCATGCAGCGCATGAGTGCGGAGCGCGACTTTGACACGATCGAGACCACCTTTTTCAGCACCTCCTCTGCCGGTAAAGCCGCGCCGAAGATTGAGGGCTGCAAAACGTTCGACCCGATGTTGCAAGACGGTAACGACATTACAAAACTCAAAGGCATGGATGTGATCATCACCTGCCAGGGCGGGGATTACACCAAAGCGGTGTATGCGCCGCTTCGCGCGGCCGGTTGGAAAGGCTATTGGATCGACGCGGCGAAAACGTTGCGGATGAACGATGACGCCATCATCATCCTTGATCCAATCAACATGCCTGTCATCAAAACAGCGCTATCAAAAGGCATCAAGGATTTCATCGGCGGCAACTGCACGGTGAGCTGCATGATGATGGGTGTGGGCGCGCTCTACAAAGCGGGCCTGGTTGAATGGATGCAAACATCGACCTATCAAGCCGCATCCGGCGGTGGTGCGGCCAACATGCGCGAACTGATCACGCAATACGGCTCGATCTACGCATCCGTCAAAGCGCTGCTCGATGATCCGAAAAGTGCGATTCTGGAAATTGATCGCATCGTGACGGCGACACAAAATTCGTTTACGCCAGAAGAAACCGCGAACTTCCGCGGCATTCCGCTCGGCGGAAACTTAATTCCGTGGATCGACGCGGATCGTGAAAACGGCACCAGCCTTGAGGAATGGAAAGGCGGCGCCGAGACCAATAAGATCATGGGCCTGGGCAAACTCTTCGGCTCAGCCGAAATTCCAATTGATTCAACTTGCATTCGTGTGGGTGCGATGCGCTGCCACTCGCAATCGCTCACCTTCAAGCTCAAGAAAAACGTGCCGCTGGCTGATATCGAACAGATGATTGCCAACGATAACGAGTGGGTGAAATATGTGCCCAACAATCGCGTTGACACCGAAAAGCATCTCACGCCCGCCGTAGTGTCGGGCACGATGACCATTCCAGTCGGTCGCGTTCGTAAGCTTGCGATGGGACCGGAATATCTTGGCGCGTTTACCGTGGGCGATCAACTGCTCTGGGGTGCGGCAGAGCCGCTGCGTCGCATGCTGCGGATTTTGCAGGCGTAGTCGTTTCAGCATGTGGCAATGTTCGTTACTTTGCAACCGTTCACACTCAGTAGGCTGTTTGCCCGTGGGTCAAAAGGCGTTTTTGAGAAACGGGCGGTGACCGGTTTGGCTCCCTCTCCCTGGGGGAGAGGGTTGGGGTGAGGGACTTGGAATGATGTCGATCTGAGCAATCCGAATACCCTTGTATGCTGAATTTCATTCGATATGAAGCATCAGTAGTGTCCGGTTAAAAATTGAACAAATTCAACTGCTTAGCGCTGAGCGGTGTTTCCTGGAT
>READ01000040.1 GCA_004293675.1 Betaproteobacteria bacterium | reverse complement strand
CGTTGTTAAAACCAACGTTGCACACGAACCCCAAACAGTGTCACCACGCCGCTGAAATCGCGTGGCTTAAACACTCAATGGAAGGTTGACAGGATCATTCTTCGTAGGCGTTTACTGCCCGCTGGAGGAACTTGAACGTCGGGAACTCACCCGCGGCGACAGACGAATTGGCGAAGCCAAAGCCGACTTCGAGACTACCCATCGCTTCTGCGCATACGACATGGAAGTCTGGTCCACGCTTCCCGCCGACGAGAATGCCAGGAACATCGCCGCAGCCTGGAAAAATCGGCCAAAGCACAACTCCGTCGAGCGAATCGCACGTTATCAAAGCGTGTAGGTCGGACACCCGAAGGGGTTCCGACAAAGCGCTGCGTAGAGGTCGCTTTGCAAGTGCCTTCGGTGACGTCACAAGTCGGAACCCCTGCGGGTATCCGACCTACCTTACTTCTAAAGTTATAGTTGCACACGTTAGATAAAACAAGTTAGCCACATATTCATCATGCGCTTTACCTCGTTTGCCGACCTTAACTTCAGTCAGTGGGAGCCGATGTGGCTCGACTACGCCGGAGACAGGCGCTCCGAACTGAGCAGGGAACTCAACGAGATAACTTTCTCCCGCCTCCAGACTCAAACTAGCGAGCTTCAGGGACTCGCAGCGTGGCACGAGGAACCGGTGGGATTTGCACACTTCTTCTTCCACCCATCGACCTGGTCGCGGACTCAAGAGTGTTACCTCCAAGATATCTACGTGTCCCCGAGCGCGCGAGGCACAGGAATTGGACGCAACCTAATTCTCGAAGTAGCCAAGACTGCGCGGGAGCAAGATTGCACGGTTCTCCATTGGCGAACGCGCTCTGCGAATATCAAGGCACAGGCGATGTACGAGAAGATTGCACGGCGTTTGGACTACGTCGAATTTGAGATTGGCCTTGGGTAAGGCGTATGTGGCCTAACTTGCCGCTCAACCAGAGCTCCAGCGGCATGACACCCTGGCAGCCGGGTGGCGCGTAGCACGTACGGCGGCACGCTTGCGGTGCCGCCGAATGCGCAAGGTGGATCAGTATCTTTGAAGTGGCTTCGCCAGTCGCACACGGCGGAACCGCAAGCGTTCCATCCTGCCGAACTACACTTTTGTCAGTCCGTTAAACCACGTTTCGCATCGTATGACACGTAAACGCAGTTCGCTGGAAACCGCAGCAAGTAAGCTCATCTCCGTTGTCCAACGCGAATTCACTGCGGAGCTGGAGGGCCGGAGGCAGCCGAGAGCGAAGCGGTTTTGTACTTATCACATGACCTGCTTCAGGCTGCTAAGTTTGGTTCACTCATCCCCATTCTCGGAACGGGCTCTGTTCGCGAATTCCTTGGGGACAGGTGGGTCGTAGCTCACCCGAACGTGTGGCCGTTCATCGAGGCACTGGAATGCGCGGCTGTGGGAGAGCACAATTCCTGACGACCCTGTCATGTCGAACGTTGGGCGCATGGACGTCGGTGACAAGGTGCGAGCACAAATCGGGGTAGTCCGCGATATCGACGAGGTGCAATGCGTAAGGCAGCAGATTTTCCCTGTGCACTACTAAGAAGTTATAGTTGTTTACGTTAGTTAAAACGCGCTAGGCCTCACAAGGAACCCATGATTCGCCACACCGTCGCCTTCAAACTCAAACACCCACCTGGCTCAGAATCTGAGAGTGCCTTCTTGGCGGCGGCTCAAGCGCTGTCAACACTCCCGACGGTGCGTAAATTCGAGTGCCTTCGACAGGTGGGGAAGAAGAACGCCTTTACCTTCGGGCTTTCCATGGAGTTCGCTTCACAGAACGACTACGACGCCTACAACGTTCACTCAGAACACGTTCACTTCGTAGAAACGCGCTGGAAGCCAGAGGTCGTGGACTTCATTGAACTTGACTACGTCCAGCATGCGGTGGCGTGAATCCAAGGCTGTCGAACGGGGGGCACTTGGCTCCGGTGGTAGAGTCTGGGCGAGCTTTCAGAGCAAGCAAAGGCGGAGATCTTTGACTACATCGAGCTGTTTTACAACCGCCAACGCATTCATCAATCGCTGGGCTACAAAACTCCGGCGCAATTCGAGGCGCTGCACCGAGCCTCTTAATTAACCTGCCCGGGAATCCCGGGTTAGCTCAGACTCGAATTAGCCAATTAGCCCGGTGTCGGTTGCTTTAATTCAAGTCTCAGCCAATTCTCACCAACTTTCCCACGGCTGCTCACACTGACGCATGGCTAACATAACACTATGTGACGCTCTCAAGCCTTGATTTTTTAGCGTGACGTGGTTCGTGCAATCGCGCTTCGGCATCGCGTCACCAACGTTCGGGGGCTTGAATCGGTGCTACGGAAAGACTGCGCAGCTGACATCGAACGCTCGGAATCACCAAAACATCAAAAGGTATGTAGCAATGAACATTGGTAGTTTCAACGAGTTATTTCACCCGGTCAGCGTCGCCCCGCGGGAAGATCACGATCAATTCCTTAACGGGGTTTCCGGTGTCGTTCATGTAGGTGCAAATCTTGGACAAGAACGGAGCCTTTACAGCACACTCGGCTTGAGTGTGGTGTGGGTTGAGCCAATTCTTGAAGTCTTCACTCAACTCAAGGCCAACCTCCGGGGATTCAACAACCAACTTGCATTTCAAGCCCTTGTTACAGACGTTGACGATAAGGAATACGAGTTCCACATCGCAAACAATTCGGGAGCATCATCGTCGATATTGGCGTTGAAGCAACATAAAGACATTTGGCCTGACGTTCATTACACGTCGACGCGGGTTCTCAAAAGCGTAACGTTGGCCACATTGCTTGAGAGGGAGCATCTAGACCCTAGTAAATATCAAGCGTTGATCATGGACACGCAAGGATCAGAGCTGCTGGTTTTGCAGGGAAGTCTTCGAGTTCTGAGTAGTTTCAAGTTCATCAAGACCGAGGTGCCCGACTTTGAGTCATATGAAGGATGCTGCCAACTTTCAGACATTAATGCCTTTATGACGGCACATGGATTCAAGGAAATCCATCGCAAGAAATTCGCCAGCCGAGCAGACGGGGGGAGCTACTTTGACATCGTCTACCAAAGGGTGGACTGACGAGACGCTCCACCGGACTTCAATTCCTCAGCGCGCTGTGTCTCGTCCGTTGGTTGCCACCCCAAAAAAAGGACGGTCTCAGCGAATGACTAGACACGCTTGCCAATTCCGAATTCGGCGGCAAAAAACCGCTCGCGTCAAACGCTAGGGAATAAATAGGGTCAGACACGATAACGATACGTTAACGGTGTCTGTTAAACGGCAATTTTGCAAGCGCACAAGACTACCGAACTCGGTTGCGTCCTTCGTTCTTTGCGCGGTAGAGCGCGGCATCGGCCTGCGCGATTAACTCGGCGGGCGAGCTCTCTGCCGATGGGATGCACGAGGCGACGCCTAGGCTGACGGTGAGCGATGCGTCGATAGGTGACGAGGGATGCGGGATCGATTGCGCTTGGACGTCGTGGCGTAACTTTTCGGCAAACTTCAACGCGTCTGCGGGTGACAATCCGGCGATGATGATGAACTCCTCTCCGCCATAGCGAGCAGCGAGAATAGCCGCGTCATGCGTGGCGTCGCGAATCAAACTGGCTAGCGCAACGAGACATTTGTCACCCTGTGGGTGGCCCAGTGTGTCGTTGTAGGCCTTGAATGCATCAACGTCGGCAATGATCACGGCAAGCGGTTGTTGCGAAAGTGCTGCGCGCTGCCATTCGGTCGCGAGCACTGCATCTAGATGCCGCCGATTAGCAAGCCCCGTAAGCGGATCCACGAAGGACAATCGAGCCAGATGTTCGTTGGCCAGGCGCAGCTCCTCGGTTCGTTCGGCAACGATGCGTTTCATTTCGCGGTCGCGCTGTTGCAATTGTTTGGTGCGGAGCTGGATTAAGCCAGCAACCGCTCCAATGGCGGTCATGATTGCGAGCACAGCAAACCACGGCGTCTCAAAGAAGCGCGGCTTGACAATGACCATCAGTGGCTCTGTGCTCTCTTGCCAGCGCTTGCCGTCGGTGCTGGTAGCAACGATAAAGCGATAGTTTCCGTGCGGCAGGCTCGGGAACGTCACCTCACGATATTTGCCGGCATCAACCCAGTCGCGCGTGAGCCCGTCCATGCGGTAGCGAAAGCGTGCGCGATCAGCGCGAGCGAGCGTGTCAGCAGTAAAGTGAATGGAGAGTGGCAACGACCCCGGCGGGAGCTCGATCACGCCGTCGCTAAACCGGCTCTTGCCGTCAACAAGCACATCGTGAACCGACACGCTTGGCGGGGCGCTGTCGCCAGGTAGCGCTTGCGGATTAACCAGCACTACCCCTTTAAGCGAAGGCAGCCATAGGTAGCCGTTGGCATCGATGCTGCCCGCGGGTTGTTGGCCGCCAGCAAAGGTTGTGCTGCGGAGAACTTCCGTCGGCCCGTAGGATGTGGATGAAACTTTTGAAACACGACGTGCAACGAAATCCTCCAGCTCACGCCGAGCAACGTAGAAGAACCCGCGATTGCAGGTCATCCAGAGATTGCCCGCCTTATCTTCAAGAATGGTCTGTACCGTGTTGTCCCACAGTCCATCGCTGCGGCGAATCGACGAAACGCGGCCCTCTTTAATGTGGTTCATGCCTTCGCCGTTGGTGCCCACCCATAGGCCACCACTCGCGTCCTCATGGAGCGCTAGCACCCAATTGGACACCAGCCCCTCTTTTCGGGTGAAGGCCCTCCAGACGCCATCTTTGAATTGCACGAGCCCTTTGCCGGCGGTACCCAACCAAAGCGCGCCGCTTCTGTCCTCGAGCATCGCAATGATGCCCCCTGCTAAGGGCTCGGTCCCTGCCCCAGACAAGGCAGCGAATCGCTTGCCATCGAAGCGCGCTAACCCACCCGTGGTGCCCGCCCAGAGCGTGCCTGCCCTGTCTTGGAGAAACGCTCTTACATCGATGTGGGGTAGACCATCGGCAACACCAAAGCGATCGAGAACGAATTTCTGTTCCCCAGACGCGGCACCCGATTTGCCGGCAACGCGAATGCGCGTGACGCCCGCCGTGTAGGATGCGACCCAAATCGCGCCGTCGCGATCCTCGAACAGTCCGGAGGATTCATTGCTCGCCAAACCGTCATCCATGGTGAAAGCGCGCACTTTGTCGCCATCGATGAGGTTGACGCCACCGCCCGCCGTGCTCACCCATGTCATGCCATTGCGAGCATGAACGATCGAGCGGGTGTTGTCATTGGATAGCCCTTCGGGCTTCCCGATCACACCAAACGCGCGCTGGCTGAGCCGATTCAAACCGCCGTTCCACGTACCCGTCCAGAGGCTGCCCTCGCGATCCACATGCAGCGCCCAAACTTGATCTCCACCCAATCCTTGTGCGCTGCTGATCGTTGCGAATTTACCGTCGCAGAGTCGCACCACGCCCGAGCCCCAGGTGCCCATCCAAATCTCGTCACACTGGCCTGCGCGGGTCGCACTTCTGCGCGCGAGATAGGTCAGGTGATTGGTCGGCAGTCCGTCGGCAACCGTGAAAGTTTTTATGTCTGCGCCGTTGATGCGCACTAAACCTGCGCCGGCCGTAGCGGCCCAAATGCCGCCAGCTGGATCAGCTAGGACGTGCCGCACTTCGCGGTGCGGAAAGCCATTGGCCGGATTCATTACCGTAAATTTTCTATTTGCGTAGCTGACTAAGCCGCCGCCCGTGGTGGCGATCCACAGCGTGCCATCGCGATCAAAGGTCAGCGCGCGCAACCGGTCGGTGGGCAAACCATCGGCCACCTTAAAGTGATGGGTGATGCTGCCCGCTTCGGTGTCGGAGGGTTCGCCTGCCCATCGCAGCAAGCCATTCTCCGTGGCGATCCACACGGCACCGTCGGTGGCCTGCGCGAACCCCCAAGCCCGCCGCGATTGCAGGACTGATTTATCAACTACCGCTGTAAATTTTCCAGCTCGATAGCGGGCCACACCGCTGTTATACGCAATCCAGAGAGCACCGCTGGTGTCCTCCATGAAACCAAACGCTGCCCGCGACGATAGCTCAGGGATAGTAGGATCTTCGAACGTAGTGAAACGGGTTCCATCAAAACGTGCGATGCCACCAGCGGAGCCGATCCAGAGCGCGCCATCACGCGCCTGGTAGATCGATTGCACCGTATCGATCGGGAGCCCCTGCTCGGTGAGCCAGGAGTCGATCTTGAGCTGACTCAAATTACCGCCTGCGCGCTGCAGTCCCGTCAGCAAATTGGATGGCGTTACGAAATTCGCGCCGGGTTGCGCATCAGCCAAACCAACAAAGCAATGCAAGCTAGCAGACAGCAGCAGTGCTACTGAGAAAATCCGCCCAACAAAATTACAAAAGCGTCTCACGGCGATGCTCAAGCAAGCGGGAGAGAAAAAGAGGCATTGAGCGTTTTGTTCAATCTGACGAGCTACATAGGATAAACGCAGTAATAGCGGGCTATTACGAGTATTTTCGGCGAAGTAGTTCGCCCAAAACAAGGATGCGATGCCGGTGGCGATTTAATCAGCGTTTCCCTAGATCATGCGCCGACTCGCAACCAATCGCGAGTGCAGCACGACGCGCTTCGTGCGACCCCATTTTAGTGTGTGCTATGCAACGCCATTGAATCGTTGCCTACCTCTTTTTTTCAGGCAAGGTAATACCAGGGAAAATTTTGATCACGGCGCTGTCGTCTTCTTTGGCAAACCCTGCGGTCGAGGCTTGCATAAACATCTGGTGCGCCGTGGACGACAGCGGTAGCGGAAATTTACTGGCGCGCGCCATATCGAGCACCAGACCCAGATCTTTAACAAAAATATCAACCGCGGAGAGTGGTGTGTAATCAGCCGCGAGCACGTGTGCCATTCGGTTTTCAAACATCCAGCTGTTGCCCGCGCTGTGGGTGATCACGTCGTATAGCGCGGCTGGGTCGACGCCCTCGCGTAAGCCCAGTGCCATGGCCTCGGCGGCGGCAGCGATGTGTACGCCCGCCAGCAGCTGGTTGATGACCTTTACTTTGCTTCCGGCGCCCGCGCTGTCGCCGAGCTTATAGACCTTGGCGGCCATGGCGTTCAAGAATGGCTCTGCGACTGCGTAGGCGGCGGGCTTGCCGGCGGTCATCATGGTCATTTGGGCACTGGCGGCCTTTGCAGCGCCACCTGATATCGGGGCATCGACGTACAAAATGCCCATGGCTTCCAAGCGGGACTCTAGCGCCATCGACCAATTCGGATCGACGGTGGAGCACATGACGAACACGCTGCCGGGTTTCATCGTGGCCGCACAACCCTCAGCGCCGAAAAGCACTGATTCTGTTTGCGCGGCGTTGACCACGACCGACACGACGACTTGGCATTGTGCGCCCAACTCGGCGAGTGTTTTGCAGGCCGTGCCGCCGCCCTGCGCAAACTGCGCAGCCACTTCAGCGCGCACATCAAAGACGCACGGCGAATGACCCGCGCGACGCAGCGACTGCGCCATGCCACCACCCATAGCGCCCAATCCAATTAGCCCAACTTGATAGCTCATACGCTTATTCAATCCCAAGAAAAATCATTACAGTTAGTAGTGCCGGTGGCTAAACGCAATACCAGCTACGCCAGCTACGCCGTGCGCTGATTGGTCGCCCGCCATGCCGCGAGCAACTTAGGAGCATTGGCCATTGCTGCGCCAGACTGCGAGCGTAGCTCACCGAGAATTTTCATTTTCTCGGTGTCAGTCGGCGCGACGGATGCGACTAATTTACCAAAGCCATCAAGGCGACTTTCGACCATCCACTTGCGTAGCGTTTTGTCTTGCGACCATTGCATTTGGTTGCGCATATTGGCGGCCGTGGTTTCGATCCAGCCCGAAATATCTTTCGGGAACGGGACGTTGCCGCAGAGCTGATTTTTCTGCGCATCGTCGGCGTAGTGCGCTTCGACGTACGCAATCATCGCCACACTAAAGCTCACCAGCGGAGCGCGCACGAGCTGCAGCGTGATTTTGCCGTCTTGAAAGATCGGGATCATGGGTTTCGGTTCTACGGCTGACGCGGTGCAGTCGATGTAGAGCGTTTCCGCGTGCATCGTTTGCTCGCCGTCGTCGAAGGTCATTGCGTTGGCGTTGATCGAGCGGACGTGCCCACGGCGAATGACGTTTTTGATTTGGCGCAGCAGTTCGACTTCTCCGATTGAAATCGTGGCGTAGTGAAACATTCGCGGCGTTTGATTGGGATCGATTCGGAGCATTTGTCTGCTGGCCTCAAGTCGCAGAAACAAATCGTCGACACTGGTGGCCTCAGCGAGCGCCTTCATGGCCAGCGCTTGACCCCCAATTGAATGCGAGAAAAACTCTTCACCCGGCTGAGTGGTTGCACGATTGACCAGCCATGAGTCGCGCGGCATCACCCAGCTGATCGCATCGGCTCGCGCGCCGCAGCCTAGCAACCACACACCGACATCCATTGCCGTTTTTCCTGCGCCCAAGATGCAAAAGCGCGTGGGCCGTAGACCTTTGCGTTGCCAGAGCTGCGTGAGCCCGGTCGGCGTGACAAGCTGAACGCCCGGAGCAACGGAGAACTTCGGCGTATGAGTCGACGGAACGGTGGTGCCAAAGTAGCTTGCATCGACGACTTTTTTACGCACGTTCACTTGCGTTTGTTCGCCCGAGAGCATCGAAACGAATTTGCCGTCACCCAAGTAATCGCTCATCGCGTGATAGCTCACACGACCCGTAGGCAACAGTTGCTGGTACATCACGTTGTGAAAGTAACCCGAAACCTCCGCACCGCTCGCGAGCTCGTAGTGCCCGGCGTTTGGACCCGCTGTGTCTTTCCGGAGCGTACCCAACGGCAACGAATTCACCCCGTAAAACGCGGACGGTTGATGCAGCGCGACAAACGGATACGCATCGTTCCAATGCCCGCCCGGTCGGCCGTGACGATCAACGATGGTGATGTGCGCATCGGTTTCTTGCAAGAGCGTGTCAGCAAAGGCCAAACCCGCCGCGCCTGCGCCGATGACTAAGTAATCTGTTTCGTGTTGCGCCATGCCGATTCCCGCGTTTTGTAGAAGCGGAATCATCATAGCAGCCGGAGTTCCGGGGCCAGAAACGACAACGCCGCACGAATGCGGCGTTGTATCGAGGCATTGAATGCGCGTTAGGCCAGCGCGTATTCCGTTTCCATCAACGGCTTCAATCCCGTGCGCGCAGTCGCGGCGCAGGTTTCGATTTCCGGCAGCAATTTGGCGAAGTAGAAACGCGCAGTTTGCAATTTCGCTTTGTAGAAATCATCACCTGAATCTTGTTTCTCAAGCGCGATTTTTGCCATGCGTGCCCACCAGTAGGCGAACACGGCATGCCCGGCAACGCGCATGTAGTCGACCGCTGCTGCGCCAACAACGTCTGGGTTGCTTTGCGCTGCGCTGCCGATTTCGAATGTGAGCGTGGCTTGCAATTCGGCGGCTTTGAGCATCGGTTCGATGAATTCCTTCATCGCCTCGATACCTTCGCACTCTTCGGCGAAGTCTTCCATCATCGCGCCCAGTTTTTTGAGCGTTGCGCCTTTGTTGCCGAGCACCTTGCGGCCGAGCAGGTCGAGCGATTGAATGGTGTTGGTGCCTTCGTAGAGCATGTTGATGCGTGAATCGCGCACGTATTGCTCCATGCCCCATTCGGCGATGAAACCGTGTCCGCCGAACACTTGCAAGCAATGCGATGTGGCGAGCCAGCCGTTGTCTGTGATGAACGCTTTAACAATAGGTGTTAAGAGCGCGACCATTTCTTCCGCCTCGGCGCGCTTAGCTTCGTCGGGATGATTCAGATACGTGTCGATGAGCAACGCACAGAAGAGCGAGAGCACACGACCGCCTTCGGCGTACGCTTTTGCGGTCAACAGCATCTTACGAACGTCGGCATGAACGATGATCGGATCGGCGGGCTTATCGGGCGCTTTTGGACCCGAGAGTGAGCGCATTTGAATGCGATCTTTGGCATAGGCCAGTGCGTTTTGATAGGCAACCTCGGTCAGACCCAGCGATTGCATACCCACGCCGATACGTGCGGCATTCATCATCACGAACATCGCAGCGAGGCCCTTGTTCGGCGCGCCCACTAACCAACCGGTTGCGCCGTCGAGTGCGATTTGCGCCGTGGCGTTGCCGTGGATGCCCATTTTGTGCTCAAGCCCCGTGCAGAAAATCGGATTGCGTGCGCCAATCGATTGATCGGCGTTGGGGATGAACTTAGGCACGATGAATAGCGAGATGCCTTTCGAGCCCACCGGCGCATCGGGCAAGCGGGCGAGCACCAGATGAATGATGTTTTCCGCGAGGTCGTGTTCACCCGAGCTGATGAAAATTTTGTTGCCGGTGATCTTGTACGAACCATCCGCGTTGGGTTCTGCCTTCGTGCGCAGCATGCCCAGATCGGTGCCACAGTGCGATTCGGTCAAGCACATGGTGCCCGTCCATTCGCCGCTGGTGATTTTGGGCAGATAGAGCGCCTTTTGCTCAGGCGTGCCATGGGCATGCAGGCATTCGTAAGCGCCGTGGGTCAAGCCGGGGTACATCGTCCAAGCCTGATTGCCGCTGTTGAGCATTTCGTAGAACGCCTGATTGATGGTCAGCGGCAGTCCCTGTCCGCCGTATTCCGGGTCGCAGGAGAGCGCTGCCCAGCCGCCTTCGACGTATTTGGCGTAAGCCTCTTTGAAGCCCTTCGGGGCTTTCACAGTGAAATTGGTTTTGTCGTGCGTGCAGCCTTCGCGGTCACCCGATTGATTGAGCGGGAAGATGACCTCAGAGGCGAATTTACCGCCCTCTTCCAAGATGGCCATGACGGTGTCCATGTCGTTTTCAGCATGTGCGGGCAGGGCTTTGAATGCGGCTGGCACGTCAAGCAGTTCTTCCATCACAAAGCGCAGGTCACGAAGCGGCGGGGTGTAGCTGGGCATGGGTCAATTCCTCTTAAATCACGCTCGAACGAATGAATTAAACGAGCGTTCGAATTTTGACTGACCAACGAGTCTCTAATGCGTTTGAAACCCCTAAAACGCAGAGTGTAGGGACTTCACTCTAGAGGGAAAACAACGATTCGGGATCACCGCAGAGAGCGCATCGTGGGAAAGCAATTTATTCCTAGCTTTACTGTTTATCGCCATATAAATATTGGCTTACGGGCACATTTATTATTGATATGAATAGTGAACTAAATATTCTGTAAGCCTATATTTATTTGGCGCTTACAAGAAAAGCTTAATGCGGTGCCCCGCTCGAAGCGATTCAAGCTGCGGCGTTACTTTGGCTGAGCGATTCAACACGCTCGAACGTGTCTCCGCAAGATAATCAATCACCATCACAAAGCGTCAATCCGTGCACTATTCCGGCAAGCCTATGAAGTTTGAAGACTGCGTGCTGCACGGCGTTGGCAGCGGCGGCGAGCTTTTCATCGTCGAGGGCGATTCAGCATCAGGCTCAGTGCTAAACGTGCGAAATCCGCAAACGCAAGCAGTGTTGCCGATGCAGGGAAAACCGCTCAATGCGATGAAAGCCAGCGGTGACAAAGTGGCCGAGTTTGGCCTTTACCAACAACTGGTTGCGGCACTGGGCGTGCCACTCATTGATCCGGAAACCGGTGAGCTGGGTGACATCCGCAAGGCGCGCTTTGATCGCGTACTGTTGCTCTTCGACCCCGACGCCGACGGCATTCACTGCGGCGCGCTGATGCTGATGTTTTTCTATCGGTGGATGCGGCCCATGCTCGATGCGGGGCGCGTGTCGATGATTCGACCACCGCTATTTGTGATTTCAACCGCCGACAGCGAGCAAACGTTTCACGCCTATTCACCCGAACACGCCGGAAGGATCATGAGCGAGCTGAAACGGCGCGGCGCAACCGAGATCAAATCGCATCATCATCGCGGACTGGCGAGCATTGATCCGAAATTACTTGCGAGCGCGTGTGTGCATCCAGAAACGCGAAAGGCTGATGTCATGACGGTGAAAGACGCCGAGGACGCAATGCACGTTTTCGGCACCTGACGTCGCGCACGCTTTGCCGACGCAAGCTCAACGAACGCTGGCCGCCTTGGTAACCCGGCCCCGGCGCACCGTAGCTCTTGCATACGGCACCCACGCGAGCGATTTCCAACGCCACCACATCACAAGTCCGCGCAACCATTCATCGGCGATGTAGGCGATCCATACACCCAACAATCCAAGCCCAACGACATCACACAAAAACCAAGCACCGCCCGCGAGCACAACGAGCATCGACCCTGCGCCCGCCAATACCGGGAAACGCGTGTCACCGGCCGCACGAAGCGCGTTAATCACGATCAAATTGAATGAGCGCCCCGGCTCCAACAGCACGTTGCACCACATCAGCATGGCTCCGGTCGCGATGATCGTTGGGTTCTGAGTAAACACACTCAATATCTGTCGACCAAAGACAGCGACGAGCGCTGCCACCAAAGCCCCAGCAAGCATCCCCAGCGCCAGAGCACGCGGCACCAATTGCCGCGCGGATTTAAAGTGTCGTGCGCCAATCATGTGCCCGACAATGATTTCAACACCCAGTCCAATAGCAAGACTTGAGAGCAGCACGCCGTAGTTAATTTGCAAAACATACGCTTGCGTTGCCAATGCATCGCCACCGAGCGAACCCGCCACCGCTACGCTCACCATAAACGCCAAACGGTAGGCGACGTTTTCTGCGGCGGCGGGGATACCCACATGAAGCACCGGACGCAGCACGTTCAAGTCAACATGCCACCAATCACGAGCACGATGGCGCAAACGCGGCACGAATCCCAAACGCACGCGTGAAAAAAGCAGGTGCAGACAGAGCGCCAAAAACGCCGCCACCGTCACCGCCGCGGCGTAGCCGGGCAAACCAAATCGCGGCACCCACCAATACGCGAGCGCTGCCTGCACACAGTTAGCGATCACGAACACCTTGAGCGTATCGCGGACAAACAGGTTGGCGCGAAGCACGCTCGCCAAGGTCGTGTTGAGCGCATCAAGCAGCACCGCCACCGCCATAGCTTGCATGAACGCTGTGGCCAGCGGCAACGCATCGGGCGGCGCGCGCATCAACCGCAGTAACGGTTCAGCAGCGAAAACTACGACCAAAGCCACTACGGCTCCCGACCACACCGCTGCTGCAAAACAATTTCGAGCAATCGCCGACGCACCGTCGCGATCGCCGGCTCCAATTCGGTTCGCCACCGATACCGAAATGCCTGCGCCCACAATACGAAACAACATCAGTAACAACGTCGTGACGTGATTGGTCAGCGAAAACGCCGCCGCAGATGAATCGCCCGCGCGCGAGACGAGCCAAGTAGCAAACAAGCCCACACTGATCGCAAGCGCCAGTTCGATATAGATCGGTGCCACCATTTGAATCAACGGTGGCGCAGACGGACGTGCAAGGGTGGGTTTTGAGAGAGACACGAAAGGGGATTTAGCGGACGCGAAGAGGACGCCTATCGATTGTGGATCATTGGAATGCGACAAAGCAAGATCAACCGTGAACGATGAGATTCGGACACGCGTCCGCGAGCGAAGACAAACTACACGCGGAAACGCTCAAACCTGTGACACAAAAAACGGAGCCGAAGCTCCGTTTTTTTGGCTTTGCACGCTGACGTTCATTGCTCAGATGCTGCACCCTCACCCTGACCCTCTCCCGCCTGCGGGAGAGGGGATCTCGGACTACTGCGCTGGCGCAGTGCCTTCGTTGGCGGCGGCGGCTTGCTCTTCGAGCAGCACTTTCATAGACAACTTTACGCGGCCTTTGTCATCAAAGCCCAAGACTTTGACTTTGACCATTTGACCTTCTTTGAGGTAATCGGTCACGGCGTTTACACGCTCGTTGGCGATCTGCGAAATGTGCAACAAGCCATCGCGGCCCGGGAGCAGCTGAATCACGGCACCGAAGTCCATGATGCGGATGATCGGACCTTCGTAGACCTTGCCCACTTCGACTTCGGCGGTGATGGCGTCAATACGCTTTTTGCAATCGGCCAAGTCTTCACCGCTCGGTGAGGCAATGGTGATCGTGCCGTCGTCTTCGATGTTGATCTGGCAACGGGTTTCCTCAGAGAGCGCACGAATCACAGCGCCGCCTTTGCCGATCACATCACGAATCTTTTCGGGATTGATCTTGAAGGTAACCATGCGCGGTGCGTAGGCACTCATCTCGGTGCGCTCATGCGGCATGGCCGATTGCATCACACCCAAAATGTGCTTACGAGCTTCGTGGGCTTGAGCCAGCGCGACGCCCATGATTTCTTTGGTGATGCCTTGGATTTTGATATCCATTTGCAACGCAGTGATACCTTGATCGGTACCGGCGACCTTGAAATCCATGTCGCCGAGGTGATCTTCGTCACCCAAAATATCGGTGAGTACGGCGAAGCGATTGCCCTCTTTGATGAGGCCCATGGCGATACCCGCCACTGGTGCCTTGAGCGGCACACCGGCATCCATCAATGCAAGCGATCCACCGCACACCGAGGCCATCGACGATGAGCCATTCGATTCGGTGATTTCAGAGACGACGCGCATTGAGTACGAGAAGTCTTTTTCAGCAGGCAACACGGCAACAAGCGCGCGCTTGGCCAAACGGCCGTGACCGATTTCGCGGCGCTTGGGCGTACCTACGCGACCGGTTTCACCCGTGGCGAACGGTGGCATGTTGTAGTGGAGCATGAAGCGATCACGGTATTCACCGGCGAGCGCATCGATCATCTGCTCGTCTTGCTTGGTGCCTAACGTTGCGACAACCAGTGCCTGTGTTTCGCCGCGTGTGAACAGCGCCGAGCCGTGGGTGCGTGGCAACACGCCGGTGCGAACGCTGATGGGGCGAACCGTGCGGGTGTCGCGACCGTCGATACGGGGCTCGCCGCGCAAAATTTGCTCGCGAACGGTTTTTGCTTCAAGTGCGAAGAGTTCGTTCTTGATGTTGTTTTTGGTCAGCGTGTCAGCGTCGGCCGGGATCAATGTGGCTTCAGCAGCAGCGGCGAGCTCTTTGAGCTCGGCGCTACGTGCGCTCTTTGACTTGATTTTGTAGGCTTCATCAAAACCCGCACCAGCCACTCCGATCACCCGAGCGACCAATGCTGGATCTTTTGCCGGTGGCTGCCAATCCCAAGCAGGTTTGCCAGCCTCTTCGCCCAGCGCCATGATCATGTCGATCACCGGTTGCTGTTGTGCGTGGCCCCACCAAATCGCGCCGAGCATGACGTCTTCGGGCAGCTCAGTCGCTTCCGATTCAACCATCATCACAGCCGTTTCAGTGGCGGAAACCACGAGATCCATTTGCGATGTTTTCATCTGCGTGATGGACGGATTCACGACGTATTCGCCTTTGATGTAGCCCACGCGAGCGGCTGCGATCGGCGCAGCAAATGGCACGCCCGACAAGTACAAAGCAGCCGAGGCACCGATGATCGCGGGAATATCCGAATCGATTTCTGGATCGAGCGACATCACGGTGGCGATGATCTGAATTTCGTTGTAGAAACCATCAGGAAACAGCGGACGAATCGGGCGATCGATCAGGCGCGATGTGAGCGTTTCCTTTTCCGAAGGACGGCCTTCGCGCTTAAAGAATCCACCGGGAATCTTGCCAGCGGCGTAGGTTTTCTCTTGATAGTCAACGGTCAGCGGGAAGAAGTCTTGACCTTCTTTAACGCTGGTCTTGGCAACGGCCGAGACGAGCACCACGGTGTCGCCGTAGCGAACGAGTACGCAAGCGTCGGCTTGACGGCCGATTTCGCCGGTTTCGAGGGTGAGCGTGTGAGCGCCAAATTGAACTGATTTTTTAATTGCGGTCAGCATCGGGCTGATCCTTTCTTCATTGTCGTTGGGGAAAACGGTGACTTGCAAGTGAGGTTCGCGGGTGCTACCAAAGGACGAGAGGACGACGCACCTTCGGTGCTAGGACGCAAAGCTTGGCGGAGCTTTCTCTGGTTTTTTCACTTGCTGGGATTACTAAATTCTTTGTGTTTGAGGCGGGTGGTGTTGGTTTTCGGAGACAACCAGCTGTTCGATTCGCCGTGACCTTCGACCATGCAGAACCAAGTCTGCGAAGCTTTGCGTCCTAGCGCGAAGCGCGTCGTCATAGCACCAAAGGTGCGTCGTTGTCTCGTCCTGAAAAGCAAAAGGCCGCATCTTCCTCGGAAGTGTGCGGCCTTAAACCTCAGTGCGAAATTATTTACGCAGACCGAGTTTTTCGATGAGCGCTTGGTAGCGCGCGCGATCAGTGTTCTTCAAGTAAGCAAGCAGCGCGCGGCGGTTATTCACCATGCGGAGCAAACCGCGGCGGCTGTGGTGATCTTTAGCGTGAGCTTTGAAGTGCGTTGCTGCAAGCTGGTTGATGCTTGCGGTCAACAGTGCAACTTGCACTTCGCTGGATCCGGTGTCATTTTTACCGCGGCCATGCTCTTTGATGATCGCAGCGGTCTGTACGGGCGTTAATGCCATGATGTGTTTCTTTCTGTTTTAGCCGTTAGCCAGAGATTGCAGAATCTGCGTTGGGCGGTCACACAGCAACCGCCACATCCCCAAAAAACGATGGTTTTTTCGAAGTAAGCCGATGATTATAAAGGATTATTGAGCGTTAGACGCGCTCACTAGTGGTTTCACGTGTCTCGCCCAGAAAATTCGGTCAAATCCAAGCTTTGTTTATAAAAGCCACATAAAATGAGGGCTATACGGCGAAATAACTATTTGTTGATACTGGCTAATATTTAAGTCAACGCCTTATTTAAAAAGTCATTCAACCGATTTTTTGTATAAACATCGTCAGAACGTGGATCGTAGGTCTCAAACCCTAGGGAGACGCTGATTAAATGGACGCCGCGCAGCGCGTCTTGTTTGAGTATTTTCGGCGAAGTAGTTCGCCCAAAACAAGGATGCGATGCCGGTGGCGATTTAATCAGCGTTTCCCTAGCGATCCATGCGCCGCCAAGCAAGCGCCAAAGCGCCGCCGCTGACGATGTGCCAGATTCCCCACAGCCCCGCCACAGCCACCATCGCCAAATCACCGCTAAATTGCAACCCGATGATCCCCAACGCTAGGCCGGAGTTTTGCATGCCGCCCTCAATGACCACCGCGCGACGATCCGGTACGCTGAGTCTTGCAAGCAGCGATAACAGGTAGCCGCATCCCAGCCCCAGCGCGTTGTGAGCCATCACGACCGGGAGCGTTTGGCCAAGTTCGCTGACAAACGTTTTCCACTGCCCCGCCACCGCGCCAATGATGAACACGAAGAGCGCGACGAGCGCGACGTTTTCCAGCGGTTTGCCAATGCGCGCCGCAATTTTCGGTGCGAACCGGTTGGTCAACAACGCCGCCGCCAACGGCAAAGCCAGAAGCGCGAACAGGCTCAACACCAAGTCCTTCGGATCAACCGATATAGTTCGCGCCCACGCGGCCGTATCGGGATTAGCTGCGACCATCCACGCGAAATTGAGCGGCGTCAGCAGAAGCGCCAGCACATTCGATACGGCAGAAATTGACAGCGAGAGCGCGAGATTGCCGCGCCCAAAATGCGTGATGACGTTGGACAGCGCACCGCCGGGACAAGCGGCAACGAGCATCATCGCCGCCTCGACCGCGGGCGGCAAATCTAGCCACAGTGTGACCGCCCATGTCGCAACCGGCAACAGCGCAAATTGCGCAACGAGCCCCACCAGAACAGCGCGTGGATGCTTCGCCACGTAGCGAAAATCGGTCAGCTTGAGCCCCAGCGACACGGCGTACACCATGGTCGCGAGCACCAACATCAAAATGGTTTGTTGCACGAACGCCCCCTTAGTTTGAGTGGCATTCTAGGCCGCAATCGTTGCGGCCGTGCAATGGTCGAGCTAGCGCGTCATCGCCAAAACAAATCGTAACCAGCTATCACGATCATCGACCAACTGCGCTGTTGATTTTCCAGAGCCGTGGCCGCTGTCGTAGTCCATTTTGAGCAAAATCGGATTGGTTTGGCCAACCGTGTTTTGCGCAAGAGCGACAAATTTTTTCGCGTGCAATGGATCGACGCGAGTGTCGTTTTCACCTGCGATGACGAGCATGGTTGGCATGTTCACGCCAGCGCGAATATTGTGATACGGCGAATAGCGAAGTAACCACGAAAAGTCCGCTGCTTTGTCAGGGTCTCCGTACTCAGGAATCCAGTACCGAGCGATGCGAAATTTGTGATAGCGCACCATGTCCAGAAGGGGCACGGCGCAGATGATGGCGTTAAAGAGCTCGGGGCGCTGAGTTGCCGCCGCACCCACCAGCAAGCCGCCGTTGCTGCCACCGTAAGCCACCATGCGCTTGGAACTGGTGTAGCCGTTGTCGATCAACCATTGTGCGCTGGCATAGAAATCATCGAACACATTTTGTTTGTTGCCGCGCATGCCTGCTTCGTGCCACGCGGAGCCGTACTCGTCACCACCACGTAAGCCCGCCTCAACAACTACCACACCACGATTGACCAGCGTCACGAACGAGCCCAAAAAACCAACATCCATGCCGATGTTGAAGCCGCCGTACCCGTGAAGCAGCGTAGGGTTGTTGCCATCGAGCTTGATGCCCTTTTTGTGGCTCACGAACAGCGGCACTTGGGTGCCGTCATGGCTCGTTGCGTAGACCAATTTCGTTTCGATGTTTGAGACGTCAAGCACCGTTTGATCCTGATACATGAACTGCCACTCAAGCTTGGTGGCATCGAGTTTGTAGAGCTTGAACGGCGCGTTGAAGGTCGAGAGCGTGACGTAGAGTGTGTTGCTGTCGCGATCAAAACTCAAGCTACTGACGCTGCCGAATTCAGGCGCTGGTAACTCGCGCACAAATTGACCGTTGTAATCAATCACCCGCAAGCGATTGATGAGTTCACGTTTTTCTTGCACCACGATGTAATTGCGAGTCACCACATAGCCTTCGAGCACCGTATTTTTGCGCTCGGGCAGAATTTCCTTCCAGTCTTTGAAATGGGGCGCACTGGCGCTTGCCTTCATCAGGCGACCGTTTTTGGCACCGGCGTCGGTTTGTGCAAATAAGGTTTCACCGACCATGGTGATCGATGCGTTGGCATCCTTTTCGGCAAAGATCATTGTCGGAGCGTCGTTCGAGCCGGTTTTCACGAGCGAATAGGTCGCGCTCTTGCCCTCACCCAACGTGAATAGCGTGTAGGGCGCATGCTCGAAATCGGCCACGCCGCCCCACTGCTTGGCGTCGGTAAAGCGCTGCACCACTGGCGCATCAGCGATAGGAGTGCCTAGCCGCAAACGCTGGGTGTAGAGCGGCGGTTGCTTGCTTACCTGCTCTTGGGTTCGCGGCGCAACGTAGGCCACCGCGTTATCTTTGGTCCATGACACCCACCACACCTCCTTGAGCGGCGGGTGCACCGTGCGACCCGTTTGAGGGTCGAGAAAATATTGCGTGGGCAGCTCGTCACCCGCACGCTGCAATCCCACAGCCACGATGCTGCCGTCAGGCGAAAACGAACGCCCAGACATGGCGGATTTTCCCGAAGGATCGATATTGACCGGATCAAACAGCAGAACCTCTTTACCGCCAACGCGGGTGTAGAGTTTTGATTGCGCATCGCCCTTTACCTTCCGGGTAAAAAACTCGCGGCCTTTGTAAAACGCGGGCGGTGACGTAACGGTACGATCAATGTAGCGCGTCAATTCATCACGCAAACCGGGCACTTCGGGCGTGTTGGTTTCAAACCACTTGAGCGTGGCGTCGTGTTGCGCGCGGGTCCAGGTGACAACATCTTCGCGCTTGTTGTCTTCAAGCCAACGATAAGGATCAGTCAGTCGCAAGCCATGGACAGATTCGGTAAAGGGCAGTGCGGGTGTGGCAGGCGGCATGAAGGTGCTGGGTTGTAGCAATGAAGAAAAACTTGCTTGATTGGGCGCAACAGCCGATATCCGAATCGGCGACTCAGTGGTGGCCGCCGTTTGACTATACGCATTTAACGCGGCGCTCGCGGCTAATAATCCAACCCAGCAGGCCAATGACCAAGACGAACGTGCGTTTTTCATAGATAAATTAGAAAAGTCGGCGCTGCGCCGAGCGGTGATTGATAAGCAAAAAGCTCGCGATGATGGCGAGCACAAAAAAGATCAGCGTCCACGCGGGAATGGGTAGCCCCAGGATCAAATCGATCTTGTTGCATTCGGTGCTGCCCTTAAAGGCGCGAGCAAACACATCCAAAAACGGCATTGATTCGAGCATGTAGGTAATGCCCATACCGCAGCTCGGCAGTTGATCGGCGGGCATGGATTGGATGTAGAGATGACGCGCCGCAAGTGCCACCCCCGTGCCGCCGGTTAACAGCGTCAATACGGCGTAGAGCTTGGCACCGGGCTTACCGGGATTGCTGATCGCCGCCAGTAAAAAAACCACGGCCATGGCCAGCAGCGCCGCGCGCTGAAACCAACACATCGGGCAGGGCTCGAGCTCTTTCACGTACTGCAAAAAGAATGCATAACCCATGAGCGCAGCGCAGATCAAAAATCCAACGAAGTAAGCCAGCCGGCGTGACGGAAAAATGTTCAGGGGATTCATAGTTTTGTGGGATGCTGTGATTTTGTGAATTGGCGGGTGCAGCGACGAGCCCATTGCGACGAAGCACGAACGGCGGGGCTCGAAGCTCGTTTGTTTGACTGCGCGGCGGGACGGTATCTATGGAATTGGCGAGCTAATGACTTTTTTGGCTAATGCCCCACGAAATATGGGTTAGGATAATTTCAATTCGCTTTTCAATAAATGTTAAAAACTGAACGTGTGCCTTATTTCATAGGGCTTCAATCGAAAAAGCTCATTGAGCAAACGACAATCTTTCGATGATGAGAACGGGCGCGGTGCCGAAGCGCCGAAAAAACGACTCAATGCAGCCGTAGCGCCCTTGAAACCTCGGTCTCTAGCGCATCCGCACGAAACAAAATCGGCAAACTCGTTGCGCTGTCAACATCGGGAAACACGTCGGCGAGCGTCGTCACCGATTCCACATTGCATTCAACCAGCAGGTTCTGCATCATCACGGCCACGTCTTGGGCGCGATCGGTGGCGTGAAGTTCCGCGCGAAAACCTTCGGCTCCTTTTTCGTCAAACGGATTCGAGAGCGACAAACGGATTTCACCGCCCCGCGCGGTTCGATGGGCTGAGATGACGGCTTCGGGCTCGCCCACACTCGAGCGAAATTTTCGAATCGCGTTGGTCGCGAAAAGCTGAAACGAGACTTCGCGTTGTGCCTGCATGCCCTGATACAACGCCGCGAGCGGCGTACGTGGTGGGCGCGGCATCGCAAGCAGCGACAGCGTGCCACCGCCGAGCTGTTTCGCAAAGGCCTGCGTAAACGGCATGCCCCATTTTCCAGTGTCTTTTTCAGTGAGCAAATCAACGCCCGGGCCAGCGAGCGCCGTGCCCACCAAAAAGCGTAAAAACACGCTTTCCTGGTTTGCGGGCAACTGCATCGAGGTCTTGTCAACGGCCACCGCCGATTGATCGGTGATCTGCCACCAGGGCAGCGTCTTGTGGAGCGCGTTGAGCGAAAAAACTGCGCCTGATGCTAGCGCGTTGGACATCACAAACGTTTGATTGCCCCGCAGAGCACCACCCGCTTTCATGAGCGACACAAACTCATCGACATTGGGCAATGCGCCGGGCACATTGACCGGAGATGCGTTCGCGCCGACAACGATGATCGGCAACGCAAACACGGTCGTTGGCAGCGCGGCGTCAGCACGCGATTGCCCAGCGCGCACGTGCGCGGTTGCGAGCACTCGGGCGAGCATTCGCAGCACCGCCAGTGAAGGCGAGCGCTGCATCGCATCAGCGATGTCTTCGACAGCGCCGCTGAGCAGTCCATCCGCCATTCGTTCACGAAGTTCGGTTTCGCGCTTTTCGGCGATGACGGCGACCTCGGCACCGAGCGCGGCGAGCGACAGATCAATGAGGGGATTGGGCGGCGAGCCCGCGTAGTCCGCAAACAATCGCGGATCGGGAATGTGAAATTGCATGTGGAGATTTTAGGCGAGCGAGAGGGGCCGGACTTGCCCCAATGCGGTTTACCGAAGCAGACAACGCCCCGTTGCGTTCGCCCTGAGATGGTCGTTGGGTTGGTGGCGCGCCAACCGGGCAACGACCCGCTCAGTCCCTCACAAGCTTGCCTTTAACGCTTAAACGAACAGCCTTGCAGCTTGATCCCGGCCGAGCGCAACAGCGCAACTACGCCACAAAGGCCGCTGTCTTTTCCAACACCCTGCCAATCGACGCCTTCAAATGCGCGTAGTTGGCGCTACGCTCGCGCGTGGCTTCGTTCATGTAGAGCCGTCGGTTAATTTCAATTTGAATACTGTGCCGATGGGCGCTCGGTTTTCCGAATCGTTTGACCAGTTCAACGCCCTTGTAGGGATCGTTGATCGCAACATTTAAGCCTTCGGCTGCGAACGCGTCACGAAACATCTGCGTGTACTCAGGCGAACAGGTCGAGCCGTCTCGGTCACCCAACACGATATCGGCAAACTTGGTTCCAGGTTTGATCCACGAAATCGGGCTTGCCTCAGCAGGCATGGAATGGCAGTTGATATGAAACACCTTTTGGTGCGCCGAGTAACAGGACTCAATCACGTCGGTCAGCGCCTGCCAATAAGGCGTGTAGCACTGTTCGATACGAGCTTCGACTTCGGACACGCTAAGCGATCGGGCATAGATCGGTGAGCCGTCGTCTAGTACCCGCCAAACGAGTCCGATGCCTGACTTGGTTTTCGGCGAAGCATCGACTGGACGGGTCCAGCGCCCGGAAAACATCGATGGATCAACGTCTTCAAGGCGCCGATTGGGATCGATGTAGCTCCGTGGAAATTCGGCACAAACGAGCGTCGCACCCAGCGCTGGCGCAGCGGCGTAAAGATCATCAATATCGGTGTCTTCGGCCTTGCGTAAATGCACAGGATCGCAAGCAAACGCGAAATCTGCTGGATAGCGTCGGCCGCTGTGCGGCGAATCCAACACCAAAGGAATCGAGCGCGTGCTCGACGCTGGCGCAACCACTGAAACGGGAGAAAATTCAAGCATGGGGAAAGGATAGGCGAAAATGCGGTGTTGTGGAAGGCTTTGCCTTTCACAAGGACGAAGGACGAAGGACGAAGGACGAATGACGCAAAGGTTTGCGCAGACAGCTCGGCTTGCACTTACGTTGTCGAGTTAAGCCTTGTTTTTCGTCACCCCGGCGAAGGCCGGGGTCCACGCCCCAGGCGCTGCCCATTGGGAACGCTTGGGCGTGGGTCCGGGCCTTCGCCGGGATGACGAACAAGCTTTGCCGGGATGACAGCGTCGCGAAGTCTCGCGGCCCTTTACCAAGCTTTGCGTCATTCGTCATTGGTCATTCGTCCTTGCCCGTATCGTCATTCGTCCTTGCTCTTCTCATCCTCGCTTTTCAATCGCCCTCATGAAACTCTCACAATTTTTTCTCTCAACGACCAAAGAAGCGCCTGCTGAGGCCGAAATCGTTTCACACCAACTGATGATGCGTGCTGGCATGATCAAAAAGCTGGGCGCTGGGATTTACACGTGGATGCCGCTCGGTGTTCGCGTGCTGCGAAAGGTTGAAAAGGTCATCCGTGAAGAGATGAATGCTGCCGGCGCGGTAGAGCTTTTGATGCCGGTGATTCAACCCGCCGAGCTGTGGCAAGAATCAGGTCGCTGGGACAAAATGGGCCCCGAAATGATGCGCATCAAGGATCGCCATGAGCGCGACTTTATCGTGCAGCCCACCTCTGAGGAAGTCATCACCGACATCGCTCGCCAAGAGCTCAAATCATGGCGGCAATTGCCGCGAAACTTCTATCACATTCAAACCAAGTTTCGCGATGAGCGACGCCCTCGTTTTGGCGTGATGCGTTCGCGCGAATTCATCATGAAAGATGCGTATTCGTTTGACGTGGATAAAGCGTCGTTGATGAAGAGCTATCAAGCGATGTACGACGCGTACGGCAAAATTTTTACGCGGCTGGGTCTTGAATTTCGCGCGGTCAACGCCGACACCGGAAACATCGGTGGTTTCGCATCGCACGAATTTCAAGTGCTCGCAGAGAGCGGCGAAGATGTGATCGCGTATTGCCCAGCCTCGGATTTCGCGGCAAACGTTGAAATGGCCGAGGCGATCGCGCCAGCAGCGCCCCGTGCCCCCGCGTCAGCGAAACTCGAACTCGTCCACACGCCCGGTCAAAAGACCTGCGAAGACGTGGGCGCATTCCTAAAGCTGCCGATGGACAAGCAGCTCAAGGCCATGATGTACGTGAGCGACACGGGCTTCGTGCTGTGCATGCTGCGAGCGGATCACATGGTCAACGAAATTAAACTTGGCAAACTGCCACAGCTCGCCAATTTCCGCCCTGCTACACCGGAGGAAATTCAAGTGTATTTGGGCGTCGAGCCCGGCTATTGCGGCCCCGTGCCACGGCACGGTAATGCCCACCCCGGCGCGGTCATCGTGGTGGCCGATCGCACGGCGGCAGCGATGAGTGATTTCGTGTGCGGCGCGAACGAATCGGGCTATCACGTCACGGGAGCTAACTGGGGACGTGACTGCGCCGAGCCCACCGTCGTCGCAGATATTCGTAACGTAGTCGAAGGCGACCCATCGCCCGATGGCAAAGGCCAGATCAAACTGCGGCGCGGCATCGAGGTCGGCCACGTCTTCGCGCTTGGTCAAAAATACTCTGAAGCGCTGGGTGCAAAATTTTTGAACAAAGAGCAAAAAGAAGAAGTGATGGAGATGGGCTGCTACGGTATCGGCGTGACCCGCGTGGTTGCCGCTGCCATCGAGCAAAACCATGACGAGCGCGGCATCATTTGGCCCGATTCGATGGCGCCGTTTACGGTGGTGATTGCTGCACTCGGCTACGACCGTAGCGCCGACGTCAAAGTCGCCGCCGATTCGCTCTACGCGGCGCTGGCGGCCGCTGGCGTTGATGTGGCGCTGGATGATCGTGGCGAGCGCCCCGGTGTGATGTTTGCCGAGCTGGAGCTGATCGGCATTCCGCATCGCATTACGGTGGGTGATCGCGGGCTTAAAGAGGGTACGGTTGAATACCAAGGACGCCGTGACATCGAAGCGACCAAAGTTCCGCTCGGGGACATCGCGTCGCTCGTTCAGGCAAAGCTGGTGTGACATTGCGCAAAAGGGCGAGCCGTCTTTCGCGAGCGTTGCCGCCGTGCCTTTCACCGTAGCGAACGAAGGCTTAAATCGTCGCCAATCGGCGACGACTAGACCACCCAAAATGCGTAAACCCTAAGCCAGGCTTAGCTTGGCGGGATGTTGCGCTGCGGAGTTCGGAGCGCGTTGCTGTTGTGTTGTGTAGCGCACAGTTTATGATAATGTCATATTTTGTGATGTCATACCGTGGCGAAGCCCCTCTTTAAGGCGGCTGAAGCCAACCGTGCGGCACCGACGGTGCCGCCTGAAGGAATACAACTATGCGATTAAGCCCCTTTCAATCTGTTGCGTTGAGCGCTCTTGCCGCGTTGAGTCTCAACGTTGCCTCGGCGCAGTGCCCGTTTTCACTCGACACTGGCGCTGCCGCTGCAATTGCCACGGACGACGGGCTCGTTTTATCTCGGTTTGCGAGCGGCGTGCGCGGCAGCCCGGCGCTCAACAACGCCACCACCCTTTCGAGCACCGCCGAGGCAACGACCGTGTCGCGCCTGCGCCGCTTCGATGTCGACGGCAACGGCGTGTTCGATCAAACGGATGGGCAGATCATTCAGCGGCACTTGATGGGCTTTCGTGGAACGGCCCTGGGTGATGGCGGCGCTTACGCCGTGCGTCTTACGCCTTCGTTGATTGAAGCCTACATCGCGCAGGGCTGCCCCGGCCGCAGTATGACGGCACGGGAGCGCGCTTCGCGGTTTCTTACACAGGCAACTTGGGGGCCTACGTGGAGCGGAATCGATACGCTCGCTGCCGCAGGTGCCAACGATGCCGCGTTTGATGCTTGGATCACAGCGCAATTCAACACCCCGTCGATGGATTCGCATTGGGACTACATCGCTCGGAAGGGCCCAAGGAATTGCGCGACGATACCGGAGGGATGCAAGGCGATTTTCATCAACGCAACCATGGAAACGTTTTGGCAGCAGGCTGCGCAAAGCCCCGACCAATTGCGCCAGCGCGCCGCCTTCGCCTTGCAACAGATTTTCGTGGTGTCCACCGTCAACAGCGCCATTGATATTCAACCCGATGCCCACGCAAGTTTTCTCGATGCGACGGCAACTAACGCCTTCGGCAATTTCCGCACGCTGCTCGAAGTGGTGACCCGTCACCCAACGATGGGGCACTACCTTTCGCACATGCGCAATGAGAAGGAAGACCCAGCCACGGGCCGCACGCCCGACGAAAACTACGCGCGTGAAATCTTGCAACTTTTTTCCATCGGGCTGTGGGAGCTAGAGCTCGATGGCACACGCAAGAAAGACGCGAGCGGCCGAGATATCCCAACGTACAACCAAAACGACATCATTGGATTGGCCAAGGTCTTTACAGGTCTTTCTTGGGGCGGCGGAAGCACATCGGAAGAACGCTGGCGCGGCTGGCTTGAGGGCAGCACGCGCTGGGATATCCCGCTACAGATGTATCCGCAGTTTCACTCTGCCTCCGAGAAAAAGTTTCTTGGTACAACAGTTCCAGCGCTGCCCGGCACGCTGACCCAAGCTCAGGCCGATGACTCGCTTCGAATCGCTCTCGATCGAATCTTTAACCATTCAAGCACCGCGCCGTTCATCTCCAAGCAACTCATCAAGCGCTTGGTCACCAGCAATCCATCGCCCGCCTACGTGCGCCGTGTTGCCGAGAAATTCGTTAACAACGGCAGTGGCGTTCGCGGCGATATGAAAGCAGTCTGGCGGGCGGTATTGATGGACCCAGAGGCACGTGACGAGCAGCGTTTAGCCGACGAGAGCTTCGGGAAGTTGCGCGAGCCGTTACTGCGCCTCGGCGTTTGGTTGCGAGCGTTTAACGCGACGCCAAGCTCGGGCCGCTTCCAGATCTGGAACCTTGAAGACCCCATCGATAGCCTTGGGCAAAATCCGATGCGCTCGCCCTCAGTGTTTAATTTTTATCGACCCGACTACGCCCCACCCGGCGCGATTCTCAACCGAACAGCGGTGGCTCCAGAGTTTCAAATTACGCATGAAACCACCACCACCAGTTACGCAAACTTTGTGGTGAACACCGTGTCTAGGGGTCTATCAGACCTACAGCCCGATTACGCTCGCTACCGTGCCAATATCCGCAACGCGAGCGCCATGGTTGACGATCTGAATGTGCTCCTTGCCTACGGTCAACTCACACCCGCCACACAAAAAATCATTGTGGATGCCGTGAATGCCATTCCGGAGGGCGGTTTCCAGTGGGAGAACGGCCGCGTGTACACCGCCATCGTACTCACGATGCTCGCGCCCGAGTTCCTCATTCAACGATAAGCGGAGACAACGCACATGGCCTACATTTCAAGCCACGCGGCACGTCGCCGCTTCATGCAACAGTTTGGATCACTCTCGGTGTTGGCGGGAACGCCATTCGCCGCCAATCTAGCGATGATCGGCGCCGCGAGCGCGCAAACTGCCAATGATTACAAAGCACTCGTTTGTGTGTTTCTTTTCGGTGGCAACGATGATGCGAATCTGATCGTACCGAGCAGTGGCAGCGCCTACGCCGATTACATGAACGCTCGACCCTCGCTTGCCATCGCGGAAGCGAACTTGCGCGCTATCACGCCAACTGGCTATACCGGCACGCCGCTGGGCTTACATCCAGCGATGGCGAACATGCAATCGATGATCGGTAGCGGTCGAGCCGCGGTGCTCGCCAACATCGGCACCTTAACGAACCCGATCACGCGAGCTCAGTGGAATGGTGGCGAGTCATCCGTTGCCGTACCCGCACAACTTTTCTCCCACTCCGATCAACAAGGACAGTGGCAAACCGGATTGCCCGACCGCAGAGCATCAACCGGTTGGCTCGGGCGTATGGGCGACGTCACCTCGTCAATCTTCAACCCGAATAGCGGCGTATCGATCTGCATGTCGATCGGCGGCAACAACATGATTCAAGCGGGCGAGGATACGATTCAATATCAAATCACGCCGCAAGGCGCCATTGCGGTAGGAGCGCTGGGCAACGGCGATCTTTACGGATCGGCCGCGGGCGCACAAGCGCTGCGCCGGTTGCTGACCGACCCGCGCGCTGGCATGATGGAGCGCGAGTGGTCAAAAATCGGTAAACGTGCCGTTGAAACCGAGCGGACGGTGTCGGCGGCGCTCGCTAATTCCCCAGCAGTGACCACAGCGTTTCCACTGACAGGTATCGCAGGGCAATTGCAAATGGTCGCTCGAATGATCTCCGCGCGCAGCAATTTGAATCAACGACGACAGATATTTTTCGTGCAGCAAGGCGGCTACGATTTTCACGACAATCTGGTGACCGACCAAAACGCGCGGCTTGGCGAACTCGACGCTGCACTTGCAGCATTCAACACCGAAATCAACCGACAAAACATCGCCTCGTCAGTGACCACGTTCACGGCATCCGAGTTTGGTCGCGCACTGCGTCACAACGGCCGTGGCAGCGACCACGGTTGGGGCGGTCATCAGTTCGTATTTGGCGGAGCGGTTCAAGGCAATCGGATCTACGGCACCTTCCCGCCCGTCGCGTTCAACACCTCGCAGGACGCTGGCAATGGCCGCCTCATTCCCACGACGTCGGTGGATGAATTGGGGGTAACGCTTGCGCGCTGGTTCGGTGCGACCGATAGCGCGGCCCTCGACACGATCCTGCCCAACCGATTGCGTTTCGCCAACGGCGCGAACGGAATGGGCTTTTTGATTTAACTACGGGCTGTGTGCCTTTAATACTGCGGCTTACAGTTCATTTTTTTGCTAAATCGATAAATCACTGAAAATTACGATAAGTACCGTTTTAATTGGCCTTGGCTCGAGTTGCTGCTAGCCGTACGGCTACACTCACGCGATGATTGAGAATTCATCGATTGAACGCATCACAGCCAACGGCGTCGCGCTCAATGTCCGCACGTCGAAAAGCGCTGGGCTGCCACCGCTGCTTCTGTTGCACGGGCATCCGCAAACCAACGTCATCTGGCACAAAGTGTGGACGCCGTTAGCACAACATTTCTCGCTGATCGCGCCCGATTTGCGGGGCTACGGAGACAGCGAAAAACCGCCATCCGACGCGAGCATGAACCACGCGCCGTACAGCAAACGCGAGATGGCCAAAGACATGGTCGCGCTCATGGCGACACTCGGTTTTCCAACGTTCCGTGTTCTCGCACATGATCGCGGCGCACGGGTGACGCATCGCATGATGATGGATCATCCAGACGCGGTATCACGCGCAACCCTGCTCGACATCGCGCCCACACTTGCGATGTACGAACAAACGACGATGGATTTCGCCAAGGCCTATTGGCACTGGTTCTTCCTCATTCAGCGTGAGCCTTTGCCGGAGACGATGATTGCCGCTGACCCGACCTTCTTTATCGAAAAGATGATGGGTAATCGTCACGCTGGCTTGTCAGCGTTCTCTCCAGCGGCACTCGCCGAGTATCGGCGCTGCATCACCTTACCGGGCATCGCGCATGCGATTTGCGAAGACTATCGTGCGGCTGCAACCATTGATTTAGAACATGATCGCGCGGATCGTGATGCGGGTCGCAAATTAGCGCAGCCACTGCAAGTGCTCTGGGGCGCAGACGGCATCATCGAGAAGTGCTTCAAGCCGCTCGATGAGTGGCAACGCGTCGCCACCGATGTGCGAGGAGGCTCAATTCCCTGCGGACACTACATTCCCGAAGAAGCGCCGGAAGCGCTCCTTGCTGCGGCGCTACCGTTCCTGATCTAGCCGACGCAGTGCCGCTACTTACCGCCACTCTGCCTCTCAAGAAGCACCGCGAGTGATGTCATTGCTCAAATCGTTTGCGCTCAGTCGCTCGCAAATCCTCGTGCTCTCAGCGCTATGGATTTCGCTACTGCCGAATCTGGCAACACTGCAACGCTTCATCGAATCGCCGTCAACAACGGGCGGCGTCGCGCACGTCGCGTTTGTGTCCACAGGCTGGCTCCTGCTCTTTGCGCTGACTCTGTTTTTCTTATCGCTGCTCGGTCTACTGTTTCCGGGGCGCAGCATCAAAGTGTGGTGCGCCATTGCGATCATCGTTGCGTCAGTGTTGGGCTACTACAGCTTCTTTTTGGGCACCCTGTTTGACAAAACGATGTTTGCCAACATCTTGGGCACACATCCCGCGGAAACACTCGAACTCATCGGCGTCCGTATGCTGAGCTGGATCGCGTTGGTGGGTATCCTGCCGGCGCTGTTTGTTGCAGCCTGCCCAATGAAAGCAAGCAACAGTTGGCTCGGAGAGACTGGGCGCAGTGCAGCGCTTCTGGTGTTGCCAGTGCTTGCTGCTGTCGTCGCTGTGTTTCCACAGTTTCAAAGTTTCGCCTCAGCGGGGCGAAACAAATCCATTACCTTTCATACCGTCGCGCCGATCAACTTAGTCGCGGCGGCGGTTAGTCATGTAGCCACACAGCGAGCGTCCAGTATCGTGCGAGACCCAGTGGGCGTAGACGCAAAAATTCGCTATGAACTTGAGAAACCAAGGCTTGTTGTTTTCGTTTTGGGCGAAACCGCGCGCGCTCAAAACCAAGCACTCAACGGTTATTCACGCCCCACGAATGAGCGAATGATCGCTGAACACGTCATCAACTTTCCCTACACAGAGAGCTGCGGGACAGCCACGGCAATCTCAGTGCCTTGCATATTTTCGGGATTCACGCGCGAGGAATTTTCTCTGTCGAAAGCGGCGGGTCGCGAAACACTAATCGACGTGATTCATCGTACAGGAATGAAGACACTGTGGCGCGATAACGACGGCGGATGCAAAGGTGTGTGCGATCGCGGCGCAATCGTTGAAGAGCTCACCGATAGCGACGACCCACGATTTTGTACAGAAAACGGTAACTGCTTTGATGCGATTTTGCTCGATGGACTCGAAGAGCGTCTAAAGAACGAAAAGAAAGACATCTTCGTCGTTTTGCACATCAAAGGCAGTCATGGGCCAGCCTACTTTAAACGCTATCCCAAGGAGTTCGAGCGCTTTACGCCCGCCTGTCAAAGTAACGAATTGTCTAGCTGTAGCTCGGAATCGCTCAGAAACGCTTATGACAATACGATCGTGTACACCGACCATATTCTGGGCGAGGTGGTCTCCATGCTCAAACGACTGTCTCCGCAATTTGCGACATCAATGCTCTACGCATCGGATCACGGTGAGTCGCTCGGCGAACGCGGACTGTACCTGCACGGTTTGCCCTATGCTGTGGCGCCCGAAGAGCAAACACGTGTACCTATGCTGGCATGGTTCTCGCCGGAGTTTCTAGCGTTAGAGTGCTGGAGCGAAGGCTGTGTGCGTCGACAGTCCCAGCCTGGGAAAAAACACGACCATATCTACTCGACAATTTTGGGGTTGCTTGACATCTCGACCGATCAATACCAGCCTGAGCTGGATATTTTTTCCGGGTGTGAACGCGAAACCGACAGTCCCCCCAAAAAAACACTCACCCCAATCGGAGCAAAGACATCGTGACCCACAAAATCGCAGTGATCGCCGGAGACGGCATTGGAAAAGAAGTGATGCCCGAGGGGCTTCGTGTGATGGAGGCCGCGGCGAAAAAATTCAACATTCCGCTGCAATTCGATCATTTCGACTTTTCGTCGTACGACTACTTCGAGAAACACGGCAAGATGTTGCCCGATGATTGGAAAGCACAAATTGGCGGTCACGATGCCGTGTATTTTGGTGCGGTCGGTTGGCCCGACAAAATTCCCGATCACATTTCATTGTGGGGTTCGCTCATTTTGTTTCGGCGCGAGTTCGACCAATACGTCAATCTTCGCCCAGCGCGGTTGATGCCCGGCGTCATTGCGCCAGTCGTCAAAAAAGATGGTTCGCCGTACAAAGCCGGTGAAATCGATTTTTATATCGTCCGCGAGAACACCGAGGGCGAATACTCGAGCGTCGGCGGACGAATGTTTGGCGGTACGGAGCGTGAATTCGTGCTGCAGGAGTCCGTCTTTACGCGCACTGGCGTAGATCGCATCTTGAAATTTGCGTTTGATCTGGCGCAATCGCGCCCAAAAAAGCATCTAACGAGCGCCACGAAATCCAACGGCATTTCAATTTCAATGCCGTATTGGGATGAGCGCGTTGCGGAGATGGCCAAACACTACCCCAACTTGACGCTCGATAAATTTCACATCGATATTCTCACTGCGCACTTCGTGCAGCGCCCTGCGTTTTTCGACGTTGTTGTAGCAAGCAATTTGTTCGGCGACATCTTGAGCGATCTGGGGCCCGCATGCACTGGCACGATTGGCATCGCCCCAAGCGCCAACATCAATCCCACGCGCAAGTTTCCAAGCCTGTTCGAACCCGTTCACGGCAGCGCGCCCGACATCGCAGGCAAAGGTATCGCCAACCCGATTGGCCAGATTTGGTGTGGCGCGATGATGCTTGAATGGCTGGGCTACAAAGATGCGCACGATGCAATTTTGAAGGCGATTGAAGCAAGCACGGCGAGCACAACGAAAACGGGCGATCTGGGAGGAAGCGCCTCCACGATTGACGTCGGCAAGTACATCGCCGGGTTGATCTAAGCGACTTTCGCTCGCCTGCGCACCCACAACGCGCAAGCACGAAAAGGCGTACCATTTCGGTTCGCCTTTTTCTTTTCTGGATCGTGCTATGACCGCCCGCCCCGACACTTTCCCTTTCAATTCCGACGACTCCGCAAAGCTGCTCGCCCGCGTGAGCAAACAGTGGGACGCCGACATCGTTCCGCAGTTGATCGAATACGTAAGACTGCCCGCGAAATCACCGTCGTTTGACGCCGAGTGGAAACGCGCCGGGCAGATTCAGCGTGCGATTGAGCAGGCGCAGAAGTTTGTCGCAGCGCAGCCAGTGAAAAATATGTCGCTCGAAGTCATCACGCTTGAAGCCCGCACGCCCGTGCTCTTCTTCGACATTCCAGGCACTGGCACGAAAGCCAATGGCAAAACCGTATTGCTCTACGGGCATCTAGACAAGCAACCGGAAATGGAAGGTTGGCGCGAGGATTTGGGGCCATGGACACCGCTGGTTGAAGACGGCAAGCTCTACGGTCGCGGCAGCGCAGATGATGGCTATGCGGTGTTCGCGTCGCTCGCCGCTGTAATCGCGCTCGATGCGGAAAACATCTCGCGCCCGCGCGTGTTGGGCTTGATTGAGACGTGCGAAGAATCGGGCTCGTTTGATTTGCCGCCTTATCTCGACGCACTCGCGCCGCGAATGGGCGACGTCGGCCTCGTCGTTGCACTCGATTCCGGCGCGGGCAATTACGATCAACTGTGGGCAACGACCTCGCTGCGTGGTTTGGTTAACGGCACTATGACCGTGCGCATGTTGACCGAGGGCGTGCATTCGGGCGACGCGGGTGGTGTGGTGCCATCCACATTTCGCGTCGCACGGCAGCTGTTGGATCGCATCGATGATTCGATGACGGGCATGACGCATTCGCCCGTGTTCGCCGCGCCGATTCCCGATGAACGACATGCGCAAGCCAAACAAGCCGCCACGATTTTGGGCGACAGCATTTGGAAGCGCTTCCCGTGGCAAAGCTGCGGCGGCGCGCACGAATTCACGCTGCCCACATCGAAAGATCCAGTCGATCTAATTTTGAATCGCACCTGGCGCGCATCGCTCTCGATCGTGGGTGCCGACGGCTTGCCGCCGACCCACGCAGCAGGCAACGTGCTCCGCCCCTACACCGCGCTAAAACTCTCGCTGCGCATTCCACCCACAGTCGATGGCGCAGAGGCCGCCGCCGAAGTCAAACGCTTGGTCGAACAAGACACGCCGTACAGCGCACACGTCATGTTCGAAGGTGGCGGCTCATCCGGCTGGAACGCCCCCGCGTTCGCGCCTTGGCTCACCGTCGCCCTCGACGCTGCATCGATGCACTACTTCGGCAAACCCGCCGCCTACATGGGCGAAGGCGGCACCATTCCCTTTATGGGCATGCTTGGCGCGAAATTTCCGAACGCGCAAATGCTCGTCACCGGCGTGCTCGGACCGAAATCGAACGCGCATGGGCCGAATGAGTTTTTGCATATTGAGTATGCGAAGAAGGTGACGGCGGCTACGGCTTTGGTGATTGCGGCGGCTTAGTCAGCGAATGTCAAAAAGCAAAGATATCGCACCGTACGGTTGGTACATAGTGTCTTATCTGCTTCGCTTTGTGGAACTCGCCGATAGGGACAATGATGATCCCGAAAAGAGATTCGTTACTTGGGAAAACACAATCCTTATCAAAGCGGTCGATCTTAGCGAAGCGCGCGAGAAGGCGCTCACGATCGCGAACGGAGAAACGAGACCCTACAAGGGCGGCATCAAAGGTGTCGGCGTTCAGTGGGTGTTCGAAGGAATTACAGATGTGCTGCCGATCTACGAAGAACTCGCTGACGGTGCGGAAATCATGTGGGCCAAGCATTCGCCACGCAAACTCAAAAACATTCGTAGAAGCGTCTCTTGTTAGCCTTGTAGGGTGGACGCCCCAAGCCCACCAAATCTTCGCATCGGATTTGCCCGTGCAACAAAGATTGGTGGGCAGGGGGCTGCCCACCCTACAGAACTGCTATGGGTCGTCGATCCAGACCCTCAAGCGTCGCTCGGGCATCGCGCCGCATGTCGCGATTAGTATCGAATTTCAATACTCAATGCAGCGCGGTTCGCCACTTCACCGGGATTGATTGAGTCCGCAATCGTTGCCTGAAAAACTTCACTCATCGCCTCTTCATGAGGTTTTTAACGAGTGAGTTTTTCAATGAACCAGCACACCGACCGTAACGTTTTGATTCACCGCGACACCGCTGCGTGGCGCGTTCAGGTTTGGGCTTCGTTTGCCATCGCCGTGTTTTTATGTGGCACAGGGTTGGCGTATCTGCCGGGGCAAGAGCTTGACCGAGCCTTCATGGTGATGGGTTACATGTTCTGCTTGACCACGACGTTTGTGCTCTCGAAATATGTTCGCGATAACCAGCACACGACGGCCGACACGCCAATGTGGCGCTTAGTGGTTTACAGCGCGTTTGCGTTTGCAATGTGCTTGACCGCTTGGGGCTTGTATCGCATGAACGTGAGCGAGTCTTACAAAGCGTTTTTGCTGGTGGGTTGGTTGTATCTGATCACCACGACCTTCACGCTGGCCAAGACGTTGCGTGATGCGCATGAAGCGGATGTGGCTGAGATGAAGTTAACCGCTCGGGCCGAGGCGCGTGCCGAATTGCAAGGTGCTGCCACAGCCGAACCCATCCTTCGCTCTGCGAAGTAATCAACCTGTAGGAGCAGTTCCACCGCGATAGCCCCCGACGAGCCAATCGCGGTGGAACCGCTCCTACAGCTCCTGCCCTCTTCAACTCCAAAGGAACAACTATGAAAAAGCAAATTCTCTCTGTCATCGTTTCAGCCGCACTACTCACCAACATGCAAGCACACGCTCAAGCGGGCGACGCAGCATCAGCGGTCAGCGCGCTGTCGGCCTTACCCATCGCGTCGGTTGTAGTGGTGAGCTACGGGGCGAGCGTTGCAGCGAGCGCCGTGGTTGCGCTGCCGGTCGCGCTGTCGGCGACGGGCGCAGTGCTGGTCGTGAAGTCGGTGGAGGCGAGCGCAAAGGGCGCGGTGTGTGTGTTGGAGCGTGCCTCTGACGGTGCGCGGGTCACACTGGAATTGTCGTCCCGCGCGGGTCGCCGTATTTCGATTGGCGTGGGCGACAGCATGGCAGTGAGCGTGGTGGCCGCTGGCGCGATGATTTCGTTTGCCGGTGAGGTGATTGCGTTTGTGCCGAACGAATTGGGGCGCGCTTTGCTGCACAACGAGCGCGTTACGTTTTAAGGATCGATCATGAACATCATCAAAGCGCTCGCCCTACTGTCGACACTCTTCACACTAGCCGTGCCACTCGCACCGGCACATGCCGGCCGTTCGTGCGATGCAAAACCGCCGACGGCGAGCGCGATTGAGCGCGGTTTGAATCTCGCAGAAAAGACCCGCTTAGCGCTCGATCAATCGGGCGCAAAAGTGGTGGTTCTAGCACGGGCTGGACAGGATTTGAGCAAGTACAGAATTCGCTATTCACACCTCGGACTTGCTTACAAAACCGCTGACGGTCGCTGGCTCGTGTTGCACAAACTTAACGCCTGCGGCTCAGACGAAGCATCGATTTATCGACAAGGTCTAGGCGAATTTTTTCTCGACGATTTATTTCGATTCGAAGCCACCTGGGTTACGCTCAAACCCGATGCACAGGATGCGCTGCTCAAAATACTACTGAGCGACAACAAAGCCGTCTCCCTGCACGAAAAGCGATACAACATGCTCGCCTATCCGTGGTCAACGAAATACCAACAAAGTAATCAGTGGGCCATTGAAACGCTCGCGATGGCCATCGATCCGAGTATCCGGACGCGGCGACAGGCGCAGGCTTGGTTGCAGTTGCGACGCTACGAGCCCAGCGTCATCACGCTCGATGCGTTGACCCGATTGGGCGGACGAATGACCTCGGCCAACATCGCGTTCGACGATCATCCCAATGAAAAAAGATTCGCTGATCGCATCGAAACGGTGACGGTGGATTCAGTCATGTCATGGCTGGTTTTCTCGGGTATTGGCTTACGGCAAGAGCGGCTTGTTTTGTAGCGATCTGATCGCTAGAAAGTCATCGACGCAGTCACCCCTGCAAGCCAAGTGCGCCCTGCAGCGGGTTCGAAATAGCGTCGGTTGGCTTCGTTCACAATGACGGTGCCCGCGTACACCTTACCGTTTAAATTGTCGCCGCGTAAAAACGCGGCGACTTTGAAACGATCCAACTGTCGAGCGATCCCAATCCGAGCGCCAAGCAGCGTGGCGGCATCGGCAAATTCGTTGTTCACGTCGTTGGCCATGATTCGACCTTGATACTTGATTTCGGCCGCAGCATACAGACCGCTCGGATGCGACCATTTCAATTCGCTCCACGCCGATTGTTCGGGCACGCCGGGAATACGATTGCCGCTCGCAACGATGACCGTCGGCGCCGCGCACGGCGGTGCACCACACGTGAGGAATCGATCACGGTAGCGCGCTTCCAATTGGGTTGCCGCCAACTCCCATGAAATTGCGGTGGCGAGCTGAGCGCGGATCGACAATTCGACACCGCGTCGTAGCGTACGGCCCGCATTGCCAAACGACGAGCGCCCGCCGCTATTTGAGATCACCACAATTTCGCTTTTAGTTTTGGTATCAAAGAGAGAGAGCTCGCCCGATACACCGCCACCTCGCCATTTCGCGCCGATTTCGACGCTGTCGCTTTTCGCCGGTTGCAACGCGAAATTAAGTCCCGTCAAAGGCGTTGATCCGGGCGGGCGATATGACAATTCATTGAGTGTGGGTGTTTCAACGCCACGACCCACGCTGGCGTAGAGCGATAGGCTGGGCAGCGCTCGAAAGCTCACGCCAAGGCTCGGCAAGGTCGATGAATAGTTCACGCTGCCACTATCGTTGCCGTTGCCGGTGACGATGTATTGATCTTCGCTTACCAATTTCACGCGACTGCTTCGAACGCCCGCGTGAAGCGATGCGTTGGGCGCGAACTTCCAATGACCCTGCACAAAGAAATCATCCGATTGCAGTCGATTTTTTTCGTCGCGCCGCAGCGCACCCAGCACGCCCAGTTGCTGGCTAGCCCCCGCGCCCAGAAAGTTTTGATAGCCACGACGATTTTCATTCAACTTGTCACTCGAAACGCCCGCGACAATAGTGCCCCAATCACCGCTTTGTGTGAACCGTGCATCAGCGCCGTAATAGCTGCGATCAAAATCAATCACGCCACCGGGGTGCGTGGGCCCCGCTTGAGTTGATACCGGAATCGATTGAAATTGGCGAACCGCTCGCTCGCCTGTGTACACGGTGAGCTGGGCGCTTTGATTGGCAGAGATTTGATGCGTAAGCTTTGCGCCACCTTGGGTTTGTTCAACGTCTTTGCGCGTGTTGAATTGCAGCGCGCCGGCGTTGACTTGTTTCGGATTGGCAGTGAATTCCGCTAACGTTAGCCCCAACGGATCTTTCGCTTCGGGCAGATTGACTGAATTGCCGAGCACGATCAACTGTGTTCGCTCGCCCAGTTTGATGTCGAGCTTTGCATTGGCACCGATTCGTGTAGCGGCGCTTTGTGGGCGCGGTCCGTCGGTGTCGAATCGATCCACCTGCGCTACGTATCCGACTGCACCACTTCGGCCGCTGGCTTTGATGGCAACGCGCGACGTGTCATTGCTACCGGCCGTCACCGATGCGCTCAAGGTGTTGGGTATTGCGCCACTCTCCGTAAAAATTTGAATGACGCCGCCAGAAGCGTTGCCATAGAGCGCGGAAAACGGCCCGCGCAACACCTCAATTCGCTCAGCACTTCCGAGCGAAAAGTGTGACACCTGACCTTGTCCATCAGGCTGGCTTGCGGGGATGCCATCGGTCAACAACTTCACACCGCGCACACCAAAGCTCGCACGCGCACCAAAGCCGCGCACCGAGAGCTGCACATCCTGTGCGTAGTTGTTTCTGTTTTGCGCGTTGACGCCCGGCACGCGCTGCATTGATTCGGAAATATTGACTTGGAGCTGCGCCTCAGTGATCGCCTCAGCATCAATGGCGTTGACGGCCATCGGCAGGTTCAGCGGATCGCTGGCCACGCGCGTGGCGGTGATGACCACGGGGCTGACTTGATTGGTCGATTGCGCGTGGCTCAACGGCATCAGGGTCGCGCCGACCGCCATGGCGATCACGGTGAGCTGCAGAGGATGTGAACGGAAGTGACGCTTTGATGGCATACGACAACCCTGATTGATTCGGACGATTTCGGGGCGCTGCGTGAGCAACGATTCTTGTGCATGTTTGCAGAAACTGCTTAGCTAAGGCAAGCCCAATAGTGAACCGAAATTTGCGCGATGCAGCAATGTTTCGAATTTGAAAAAACTGCATCCTTAGCTAACCTCGCGCATGCATAGCATCAGCGCTCGTTCAGTTGAACGAAGGCAATGAAGCAATTCAAGCACATAGGAGATGAGCATGAGTAGAGTGAGTCGAATAATGATTGGGATCGTGGTGGCAAGCGTCGCCGCGATCACGGCGCTGCCCGCTGCGGCGCAGGCCAATCTCGAAAAACTAAAACAGATGCGAGTGGCCACGACGGATCTGAACATCCCCCTGGTGCCCCAAACGGGCGCCAACGCTGATGCGATTAAAAATAATCTCAAATCCATCAAGCTGCCACCCGGGTTCAAGATTGATTTGTACGCTATCGTGCCCGATGCCCGACATATGGCCGTTGCTCCGTCGACCAACATGCTGTTCGTTGGCACTCGGAAAACTACGGTTTGGGCTGTGACGAATCGAAACAGCGGACCGGCTGCGACCGAAGTCAAAGCGTTTGCGCCGTCGCTCAAATTTAATGTGCCCAACGGCGTGTGCTGGACTCGCGACGGATTTTTAGTCGTGGCCGAACACAACAGAGTGCTCAATTTCCCTGCCGCCGAATTCTTCTATGAAGGCCCGGATGTCGCAGTGATCGAGGCTGTGCCACAAGGAAAACTGATTCCGGTTGAGCATGAGTCGTATAACCACGGGGCGCGCGTTTGCCGTATTGGCAAAGATGGTTTGGCCTACATCTCACTCGGTCAGCCGTTTAACGTGCAGCCGAAAGATAAGGTCGATGAATTCGACAAGCTGGGCATCGGCGGCATCATTCGATTGAGCCCGTTTGATGGCAGTAAGCGCGAAGTGTTTGCTCGCGGCGCTCGAAATTCCGTAGGCATGGATTTCAATCCGAAAGACGGCACGCTGTGGTGGACCGACAACCAAACCGACGGCTTAGGTGACGATGTGCCACCGGGTGAATTGAATCGCTCAACCAAACCCGGCGAGCATTTCGGCTATCCGTATTGGAACGGCAAATACAAAGTGGCAGGCAGCCCCGCCGCAGAGGATTTGAAGGACATGAAAGAGCCTGCAGGCTCGATCTTTCCGCAAGTCGAATTCCCTGCGCATCAGGCGCAGCTGGGCATGGCGTTCTACACCGGCGACCGGTTCCCTGCGAAGTACCGTGGCGGCATGTTTGTGGCGTCACATGGCTCATGGAATCGCACCGAGCCTAGCGGCGCGTTGATTAATTTCATTCCGCTCAAGGCTGACGGCACGGCGGGTGCCTCTGAGGTGTTTGCTGATGGCTTCCGCGACCCCAAGACCAAGCAATATCGTGGTCGTCCGGTCGATGTGGCTAATCTGCCCGATGGTTCGATGCTGGTGTCTGACGACTTCGCGGGCGCACTCTACCGCATCACCTACGTCGGCGAATAACTGATCAAACGCATTAATGAGGGGGCGTTCGCGCCCCCTTTTTTTATTGGGATTGCAACACTATGAACATCACACCACACCCACCACTCACACGCCGCCCCGCTCAAACAACGTTAATCGCCACGTTTGGCTTGGCCGCAATGCTTGTCGCGTCCCACGCAGCCGGCAACGCTGAAGGCCAAGCCAAAGCCGCAGTGGCGTGCAACGTCTGTCATGGCCAAAACGGTATCAGCACCATGCCCAACACGCCGCATCTGGCCGGACAACCCGAGCCCTACGTCAAAGATCAGCTCAAGGCGTATCGCAGCGGCAAACGTGCCCACGAAATCATGACCTTAATAGCCAAGCCTCTTACCGACAAAGAAATCGGCGATTTGGCCGCGTGGTACGCCAGCATTGAGATCAAGGCAACCGTAAAACCGTAATTCATGTCAGAATGAGGCAGCTTTATCTGCAAATGCCATATGAAATATGGCGTTTAGTGCGTTTATTGTTATTTTTGAAATAATCTCAAAAATTAGTGAACACCAGTATATACGTGGCTTTTAAGCGGTTAGCTGTCTATTCCCACGCTCTCGCAACGACTTCGCACCCAATGTCACCCAGGGCATTGCCTCATGCCACATTGTGTTTGCCATGACAGCGCGCGGTCAACGAGAATAGATCGTCAGCATGCATCTTGCTTAGGCTGACGAAACACTTTCAAAGTCTGCACCGCCATGACGATTCACGTCGCACTTAGCCACATCACCCACTATCGCTACGACCGTTTGGTCAAGCTGGGGCCGCAAATCATCCGGCTGCGCCCCGCGCCGCATTGCCGCACGCGAATCGTTTCGTACAGCCAGCGCATCGAACCGGCCGATCATTTCTGCAACTGGCAGCAAGATCCGTTCGCCAATCACATGGCGCGATTGGTGTTTAACGAGCCGACACGCGAATTCAAAGTGGCAGTCGACGTGGTGGCCGAAATGGCCGTGTACAACCCGTTCGATTTCTTCCTCGAGCCAGCCGCTGAAAAGTACCCGTTTACCTACAGCCAAGATGCCAAGACGGAGCTCGCACCGTATTTGGTGACTGCGCCGATGACGCCGCTGGTCGACGCGTATCTGAAAAAGATTGATCGCTCCAAGCGCCGCACGGTGGATTTCTTGGTCGACCTGAATGCGCTGGTCTACAAAGACATCGCGTATCTAATTCGCATGGAACCCGGCGTTCAAACGCCCGAAGAAACGCTCACTAAGAAGAGCGGTTCATGCCGCGATTCCGGTTGGTTGCTGGTGCAGCTACTTCGTCACATTGGACTGGCCGCGCGCTTTTGTTCAGGCTATTTGATCCAACTCACGCCTGACGTGAAATCGCTTGACGGGCCGTCCGGTCCTGCTGCGGATTTCACCGACTTGCATGCGTGGTGCGAAGTGTATTTACCGGGTGCGGGCTGGATTGGACTCGATCCCACGTCGGGGTTGTTCGCCGGCGAAGGTCACATTCCGCTCGCTTGCACACCGCAGCCCTCCTCCGCTGCCCCGATTGAGGGTGGTGTTGATGAAAGCGAAGTTGAGTTTTCGCATCACATGGCGGTCACTCGGATTTACGAATCACCGCGTGTCACCAAGCCCTATACCGAAGATGCATGGCAAGAGATTTTGAGCTTAGGCAATCGCGTTGATCGTGATTTGACGAAAGGCGACGTCCGTTTAACGCAAGGCGGCGAGCCCACGTTCGTGGCCGACAGCGACCGCGACGCCGCCGAGTGGAACACTGCCGCAATGGGCCCCACGAAACGCGGCTACGCCAACGCATTGGTGCAAAAACTACGAGCGAAATATGGCGACGGTGGCTTCCTACATTTCGGACAAGGCAAGTGGTACCCCGGCGAACAATTGCCGCGCTGGGCGCTGTCCATTTTTTGGCGCAAAGACGGCCAACCGATTTGGCGCGACCCGAGCTTGTTTGCTGATGAACGAGTGCCTTCGAACTTCACCAACGTTGATTCCGAGCGCTTCATCAAGGCGCTCGCATCGAGCTTGGGCATCACTGACGAATACGTTAAGTCGGGGTACGAAGACGCGTTTTACTACCTGTGGCGCGAGCGCAAATTGCCGGTCAACGTTGATCCGTTTGATGCGCGATTAGACGATGAACTGGAGCGCGATCGACTCCGAAAAGTGTTCGATCAAGGATTGACCCATGTCGTAGGTCATGTGTTGCCGCTTTCGTCTGCTTCGTCCGTTGGCTTAACGGGCTCGCAGTGGCAAACCGGCCCATGGTTCTTGCGCGATGAACGCATGTATTTGATCCCTGGCGATTCGCCCATGGGATACCGATTGCCGCTCGATTCCTTGCCGTGGACATCGAAGGGCGACTATCCGTATTTCCTGGATCGCGACACCTTTGATGCGCGTGGCGATTTGCCGTCGGCGCGAACGTTTGCCGAGCGATATGGCTCGGGTGTTCGGGCGTCACTCGGTGTGACTGCGCAGCCGAACAACCGTGCAGGCTCGGTCGAGCCTTCAGCGCTCGGAACGAAAACGTCTTCCGATCAAGCGCTCAGCGGGAGCGCTGCTGTAGCTGCCGCTGGATCAGGTGCGCCACAGAAGACCGCACCGGCAAAGCAATTCAACTACATCCCGTCCACGTCAACACTGCTGCCCACGCGGTTTCAATCAGCCCATTGGTTAACGCGTACCGCGCTGGTGGTCGAGGCGCGTCAAGGCCGCTTGTACGTCTTCATGCCGCCGCTAGCGCTGTTAGAGGACTACCTGGATTTGCTCGCCGCGCTGGAAGCAACCGCCGTCGAAACCAAGGTGAAGTTGGTGATTGAGGGCTACCCGCCACCGCGAGATCCACGACTCAAAATTTTGCAAGTCACGCCCGATCCCGGCGTGATCGAAGTCAACATTCATCCCGCGCACAACTGGACAGAGCTCGTCGATCACACCGAGTTTCTGTATCAAGCCGCGTTCGAGACGCATCTGTGCGCAGAAAAATTCGCACTCGATGGGCGACACACCGGCACCGGCGGTGGCAATCACTTCGTGTTGGGTGGCGCCACGCCCGCCGATTCACCGTTTTTACGAAAGCCCGAACTGCTCACCAGTTTGGTGGCGTATTGGCACAATCATCCGAGCTTGTCGTATCTGTTCAGCGGTCTGTTCATCGGCCCGACGAGCCAAGCGCCTCGGCTCGACGAAGCTCGGAACGATCAACTCTACGAGCTCGAAATTGCCATGGAGCAAATCGAGCGTAACCGCGCTGTACACGGCAGCGAAATGCCGCCGTGGTTGGTCGACCGAACGCTGCGAAACATTCTGATTGATGTGACAGGCAACACTCACCGTAGCGAATTTTGTATCGACAAACTCTACTCGCCCGACGGCCCCGCAGGGCGCTTGGGCTTGTTAGAACTCCGTGCCTTTGAAATGCCGCCACATGCTCGCATGAGTATCGTGCAGCAGCTTTTACTTCGCGCACTGGTCGCACGATTCTGGAATCAACCGTATCGCGCGCCGCTCGCACGTTGGGGCACCGGTTTGCATGATCGATTCATGTTGCCAACGTTTATCAAAATGGATTTTGATGATGTACTGGCTGATTTGGCACTACCGGAAAACGGCGGTCATCGCTTCGATCCGCAGTGGTTTGCGCCGCACTTTGAGTTCCGCTTCCCGCTGTTTGGCGACATTGCGCTCAAAGGCATGAAGATCAGCATCCGCGGCGCATTAGAGCCGTGGCATGTGATGGGCGAAGAAGGCTCGACAGGCGGCACGGTGCGCTATGTGGACTCGTCGCTCGAGCGGCTCGAAGTGGCCGCCACTGGCATGACCGATTCGCGCTACGTGATTACCGCTAACGGCAAAGCGCTGCCAATGCAACCCACGGGCACGGTGGGCCACTACGTTGCCGGTGTTCGCTACAAAGGCTGGAATCCGCCATCGGCGCTCCATCCAAGCATTGCCGTGCATGCGCCCATCACCTTTGACATCGTCGACACTTGGGTGGGACGAAGCTTAGGTGGCTGCCAGTATCACGTGCAGCATCCCGGTGGCTCGAATCCAACCACCTTCCCGATCAACGCCTATGAAGCCGAATCGCGCCGACTGTCGCGATTCTTGCGGCTGGGACACACCCAAGGCGCAATGAAAGTAGCACCTGCGGACGTGAGCCGAGAGCATCCGTTTACGCTTGATTTGCGAAGGGTCTAGAAAATCCCCCTCGCCCGCAGGCGGGAGAGGGGCTAGGGGTGAGGGTGCAGCGCATAACAGCGCAGCCGCAAAGCAAAACAATCGGCAGCATTCACCTGCTCTTTCGAAGCTGGCGATGAAGCCACCACACCCTCACCCCAACCCTCTCCCGCCTGCGGGAGAGGGAGCAGACACATCCCCCTCTACCGTAGGCGGGAGAGAGAGCCAAACCTTGCCCCACCAGCGCTAAACTTCAGCCATGAGTTCTTTGTTCGACGCCGCTCGCTCCAGCGGTGACACCATTTCCGCGCTGGTTGATGATTTGGCCGCGAAAGCACCACCCACTCACCGCGACGCATTGCGAAACGATGGGGCCATCGCGGCGCATTGGCAGACTTTTTTCAGCAAAGCGAGCGAAGCGCTCCCGAAGCGCGACAGCGCAACGCTCGAGTCATCCATTACATCGCGTTTCGCCGAGCTTGATGCCACGCTGCGCCGCCGCATCGATGACAACGGCGTCACCTACAACTTGTATTCCGATGCGGTCAGTCAGCCGCGCCCTTGGTCACTCGATCTGTTGCCGTCGATCATCAGCGAGCGTGAATGGGCTTTGATCGAGGCTGGCGCGGTGCAACGCGCTCGATTGCTCAACGATGTGCTCGCCGACGTCTATGGCGAACAAACGCTCATCAAGGACGGCTCATTGCCGCTTGCACTCGTTCAAGGCCACCCGGGCTATGTGCGTCCGGCGCACGGCATTCGACCGCGCGGCAATACTTTTTTGCATATCGTTGCATTTGATTTGGCCTGCGGCCCAGATGGTCGCTGGTGGATCGTGTCGCAGCGTACACAAGCGCCCTCGGGCTTGGGCTACTTGCTTGAAAACCGGATGATCGTATCGCGGCTGTTTCCCGAGGCATTCCGCGCGCTCAAAATCGAGCGGGTCGTGGGTGCCTACAAAGCGCTGATCGCAAGCCTGCTGGCGCATTCCAAATCCGGCAGCGACGCTCGGATTGTGTTGCTCACGCCCGGACCTTACAACGAGACCTACTTCGAGCATGTGTATTTAGCGCGCTATCTGGGCATCACGCTCGTTGAGGGCGGCGACCTGGTGGTGCGCGATGAAAAGGTGTGGCTTAAAACGCTCAAGGGCTTGGAGCCTGTCGACGTGATTCTGCGCCGCCTGGATGACGACTTCCTCGATCCTTTGGAGCTGCGCGCAGATTCTGCACTGGGTATTCCCGGTTTGATGCAAGCGTATCGCGCAGGCAATGTGGTGCTGGCCAATGCGCCGGGTTCTAGCTTTTTGGAATCGACGGCGGTGCTCGCATTCCTGCCAAAGATTTGCGAAAAACTGTATGGCGAAAAGTTGCTGATGCCTTCGATTGCGCTCCATGTTGCCGCAACTCGCCAAGTACGTTGTTAAGCCGACCTACAACGATAAAGCCCGTCGTTTTGTTCCAGTGATGGGTAAATCGCTGTCAGTCAAAGAGCTCGAGCAGTGGACGGGTCGCATCGCCATGCACCCCGAGGATTTCACTGCGCAGGCGTACCTGCCGTTATCGCACACCCCAAGCTGGCAGGGCGTTGCCGAGGATGCACCTTCACGTGCAGCGATTGGATCGCGGGCTGCGATGCTTCGCGTGTTTGCACTGTCTGATGGCCAGGGAAAGTGGCGTGTGCTGCCAGGTGGTTTGGCGCGCATCGCCCCAGAGGGGCGCGAGATCGTGTCGATGTACCGTGGCGGTAGCTCGGCCGATGTTTGGGCGATTACGGGGCGAGTGCGCGAAGACACGGCCCCGCTGTCAAAGACGCTCACGCCGATCAACACCGCGCGTGCGACGCTGGGCGTGGCGAGCCGCGCCGCAGAAAATCTGTTTTGGTTTGGCCGCTACACCGAGCGCTTGGAAAACACGACGCGACTGGCCCGCGTGGTGCTCGAAGCGCTCTCCACTAACGACGAAGAGTTACCGAGCACACAGCTTTGGTTGTCACGATTATCTGTAACGAACGGATTGGTTTCGAAAGAGGTGCCGAGCATTCGGCAATCAGCGCAGGTGTTCGAGCGTGCGCTCATCGCCTCGCTTTCTGATCGCACGGCAAAGCTTGGTGCTTATAGCGTTGCAGCAACGCTCTCCTCGCTTCAGTTTTCCGCATTTTCCGTGCGCGAGCGCTTAGCGCTTGAGCAGTGGACGTTAGTCGCCACCAGCACCCAGCAATTTGCTGCGATGATGAATGGCGCGGAGCAAGGCGAGGCGGCTGGCAAAACTAGCAAGCCCTCAGCAACGGCTCGCGACGAGGATGATGCCACGCCCGTCACGCCGCCTACCCGCGACATCACCGCGCAACGTGCGCTCCGGGCACTCGAGGTACTCACCACTCAGGTGATGGCCATGACCGGCGCTCAGACGGATCGCATGACCCGGGACGACGGCTGGCGGTTGCTGTCAATCGGTCGGCAGCTGGAGCGTTTGAGCACACTCGCTGGCGCACTCGCAGAGGCGTTCGAAACCGGCACGCTGGCCAACGACACAGGCTTCGCGCTGGTGCTCGCGTTCTTCGACAGCACGATTACCTATCGTGCCCGCTACCTGCAGGAGCGCGATCCCAAAGCGCTAGTTGAATTGCTTGTGCTCGACCGTGAAAATCCGCGCTCGCTCGCGTGGATCGCCCACACATTGCAATCAAGACTCGCCAAGCTCGAAGATTGTCCGCCGGGGCAAATGCCCAAGGGCACGCTTTCGCGAAGCCTGCCCAACGCTTGGAACAGCGCGAGCGTGCGATCGGTGTTGACGCGCTACAGCGTAGGTGACGCGGCGCCGATCGTCTCTGTGCTCCGCAAGGTCGTCAGCGACGTGGCTGACATTTCAGACGCGCTGTCGCAGCACTATTTTTCGCATGCGCATGGCGCGAGGATTGTGGGGGCTTAGCACGCTGCCGATTGAGCGCCAGACGTGGCGTTTTGGTGGCGAATGTCTGCCTGCATCCCAACAAATTGCGCGTAAGCCTTATAAAATAAGGCTATTAAATCATTTTTAAGTAGCACTGATAATACGTAATTATTGTGCTAACGCCTTATTTGGCTTGGCGTTCACACAAATAGTCGGAAATAGTGCTTCGAGCGGCAGCTGAACAAGCGACGCGCGCTCGATTCCGTAGCGTTTCAGCGCTTTCCGCGCTCAGTCACCAATCCAAAGCAAAAACCCTTGGCTTTAAGACCGCCTATCAGTGGATCGAGCATCGGCCAATACGGATCTTTGCGCGACCAAATACCCAAATGCGCCATCATGATGTCACCGTCTCTGAGCTTGGCCAGCGCGCCGCTCAGAAGCGCCGCGTTCGGGTGCTGCTCACTGGACAATTCATCGCCCAGAAATCCCGCATCAGCCCAGGCAACATGTTTGAATCCGCAGCTTTGCGCAAATTCAATCGTGCGTGGCGTGGTTTTGCCGCCGGGCGCGCGCCAGATCGGATCAAACCCCCGGCCGGTCATTTCGCGAAAACGTGTCTCCGATTTTTTGAGCTCTTCACAGAACGTCGCCCGGTTTAGCTCACGACCGCTGCTGACAGGTTTTCGCCAAGGCACGTAGCTCACTCGGTCCGCGCCCACATCACGAACAAAATAATGGTGATCCCAGGTGTGGGAGCCAAAGGCGTGGCCCTCTTTGGCTAGGCGCTGCCAGAACGGTTTTTGAGCATCATCGAGTGAGAAACCGCCCGCCTTGGTTTTTTCGTTAGCAAGGAAAAACGTCGCTTTGACTTGATGCTTTTGCAAGATGTCGGCGATGTCGTTGGCGGGCTCCATGTGGCCAGTATCAAAGGTCAAGTAAAGCGTTCCGGCTTTGCAGGATTGGGCCACACTGTCGCCCACGCTGAGCGCAAACGCCGCCAACAGCGCAATGAAACAGCGACTACTGATCACGGCGCGCATGGCTCTTGAAGTAAATGCCGTGCGGCGAGCGACCGACTGGGATGTATTCAATCGGCTTTTGTCCTGTCAGGTCGATTACGGCAACGCGCGCTTCCCAACGCACCGTCGCCCAGACCTCTTTGCCGTCGGCGGAGACTTCCATGCAGTCCACGCCGTTACCCACCTTGATCGGCTTGTCAACGGCGTAGGTTTTGTAATCGACTTTGGTGATCGTGCCGTCTACGCGATTGCTCACCAACACATGTTGGCCGTTGCCCATCGGAAAAATATTGTGTGCACCCCGACCGGTGCGGATTTTCTTAACCGTTTCGCGGCGAACTGGATCGATCACTTCAACGAAGTCTTGGCCCATGATGCCCACAAACAGGAGCCCTTGCGGCGACGTCCAAATACCGGCCGGGGTCTTCCCCGTTTTGACGCGCCAGATTTCTTTGTGCGTCGATAGATCGAGCGCCACAACTTCATTGGAATCTTGCAGCGTGACATACGCGGTTTTTGAGTCTGCGCTGAACGAGACATGGCTTGGCGTTTTGGCCACAGCAATCCGCGCTTTGAGCTCGTAGTTAGGCATCGAATAAATGTCTACCCGATCAAGCCGCAAGCTGATCGAGACAAACCATTTGCCATCGGCCGTGTAGCCCAACTGATACGGATCGATGATGCGCGGCAGGCGGCGTTTAACCTCGCCGCTGACCGGATCGAGGAACACTAAGTCGTTCGACGCCGCGTTGGCAACCACCAACTCATCGTCCTTGATCGTCGAAATCAGGTGATGCGGCTCTTTGCCCACGTTGAACGTGTTGACGAGCTTTCGGGTGGCGCGGTCAATCACTGACACCGTGCCCTCTCCGGAATTGAGCACAATCACCCGTTCGCCGGGCTTCAGCGCTAACGCCGGCAGCGAAGACAGCGCACACAGGCCACAGAAAGACGCCAGCGCAGCCGACGACACAACACCACGAAACGAGATTTTTTTCAGCATGAATCGATTTTAGGTCGCCACGGAGGATTAGCGATGGCGCAAACCCCAAGCAAAGCGCGCAAACCACCCCATCTGCGCTACGATTCACCCTGAAATACACTGCAATGGGCGCGCTCTAGCGCTAATGACTCAATTATGGTTCGATTCTTATTCACGTTTTTGCTGCTGCTGGGGGTTTTCTTCGGCTTGCAGCTCACGCCCTGGGGGCAAGATTACTTCGTGACGCCGTGGACCACGGGGCTGGCCCATTTCTGCGCGCAGTTGGTTGCGTTTTTCGATGAAAGCGCGGTGGCCAACGGCAAAATTTTGAGAAACACAGTCAATGGCTTTGCGGTGAGTATCGAGGCGGGTTGCAACGGCGTTGAAGCGACGTTAGTGCTGCTGGCGGGTGTGTTGGCGTTTCCGTCAACATTCAAGCAAAAACTGTGGGGCTTGGGCGTCGGATTCCTCGCTGTGCAGGGCGTCAACGTGATCCGAATCATCAGCCTGTTCTACATCGGGCAGTGGAACAAAACAGCATTTGATTGGGCGCATCTCTACATTTGGCAGGCGCTCATCATGATCGATGTGCTCGTGGTGTTTTTGATTTGGCTCAACCGGGTCATTAAATCGAGCAAGCTCGAGGACGACGCTGGCGGAGACGCCGGTGCGCCTCCGTCCACACCCGGCGGAACTGGTTCACCTTCGGCGCAACCCGCATGACATCTTGGTGGCAATACGAATTTCATTCGCCGAAAAATATCTCGCGGTTTTTTTGGCGGATTCTGGCTTGGGTGCCGTTCGTGTTTTTGGCGTGGTACGCGCTGGTGCCCATACTGCATTGGCCGATTCGCTGGTTTTTATCGGGGATGGCGCTGCTGGGCGTGCCCGAATTTGTGACAAGCGTTGGGCAAACCCTGCATGGCTTTGAATTTGTCACCAATTTAACGCCCGGTGCCCAACCGGGCCAGGCGTTTCGCCCCGATGCGATTGTCAGCACCGAGGTCGACGCTCGTATTTACACCTACGGCAACGCGCTGATGGCCTCGCTCACCTTGGCTGCGTGGCACAAAGATCGCTGGAAGAATCTTTGGTACGGCTGGCTCTGCCTGCTGCCATTTCAAATGCTGGCTGTGTTTGCTGTGGGCATGAAGCAGGTACTCTTGAATTCTGGACCGGCCGTTCGCGCGCAGGTCGAATGGGCGCAGTGGCAGCTCGAGGTGATTGCGTATCTGTATCAGTTTTCGACACTCATGATGCCGCCCGTTACGGCGCTCGCAGTGTGGCTGCTCTTACATCGCGAATTTGTCGAAAAATTCGTTGGCGCTGACATCATTGCGCTGATTCGCGCCACTGAAAAGAAGAAGCCGAAGCGCGCGTAGTGTCCGCTCAATCCGATTCGGTTTTTAAATCCGGAATGTGATTAAACGCGATGGCCATGCGGCCCGATTTTCTCGAGCCAAAGGCGCCGCCCCAAAACAGCGTGTTGTTACCGTATTTGAGGTTCAGTTCATCGACCACGCGATCTAGCTTTTCAGTATTGGGCGCTGTGTCGAAGAGCGATAACGATTGCCCGACTTTGGGCGTTAAACCACCCAACACCATGCCCACTTGCATCGGCGAGCCATTGCGCACGCTACGATCCAACAGCAGCGATTCGTAGAGCGATTGCACGCTACTCAAAATCGTTGCCGTCCGGTCGGTTGCATCGATTCGAAGGCTCGCCTTGTGGCGCTCACCACCACGCAGTTTGATGGCGATCGCGATGCTGGTGGTCACAAAGGCGCCGTCGCGCAGCCGCATCGCGGCCTTCTGGGTGAGTCGCGACAAGATAGCTTGCGCTTTGTCGTGGTTTCGTACGTCGGGAGCCAGCACGTGCGAATGACTGATTGAGCCGGTTTGCGTTTCGCGCTGCGCAACGTCTTCGCCACGAATCTTTTGCCAGAACCGTTCGCCCTCAATCCCACCCCAGGTTTCTCGCAGTTTTTCGACGCTGGCGCCGAGCAACTCCGGCGTACTGTTGATGCCGTGATCATTGAGCCGTTGCAGCATTTTCTTGCCAATACCAACGAAGGCGTTGAGCTTCAAACCCATCAGGGCATGCGGCAAATCGGCAAGCTCAATGACCACCAAACCATCGGGCTTTTTCATATCGCTCGCGGTTTTGGCTAGGAATGAATTGGGCGCAACGCCAATCGAGCAGGTGATGCATTCCCCGAGCTGTTTGCCCAATCGATACTTGATTTCGAGCGCCATTTTTTCGGCTGCGGCGCGCGGTTGATCGCGGCCGGTGAGCGCGATCCACATCTCATCAATCGAGTTCACGCTGGCAATCGGCGCACAGGATTCCACAATCACTTTGGCGCGCTGATGAAACTCCACGTACACCGTGGGGCGCGATTCAACAAAAATGATCTCGGGGCATAAACGGCGCGCGTCGGCCACGTTGGTGAGCGTTTTCACACCAAAGCGCTTGGCTTCGATGCTCGCTGCAATTGCGCAGGTCGTGTCGGCAATCATCGGCACCACCGCCACCGGTTTACCACGCAGCTCGGGGCGCAGCTGTTGCTCGACGGAGGCAAAGTAGCTGTTGAAATCGACGTAGAGGGCGCGAAGCATGCGCTAATCGTAGCGCAGGGACACGCAGTTTGTCCGCTTTAGGCTGTACATAAACGCAGTTTCTCGACGCGTTAGACTTTGTGCCGTGAAATTCAAGGAGACCGGCAACAGCGTCCGAAATTCGCGAGCTCGTCTTTTTTGACGCAGATTTGCGCGGATTAGCCGGCGGATTGACGCAGATTTTCAAATGTGGGTTACCGTCAAACACTAGCAAAATAGCCTGCGTCAATCCCCTGAAATCTGCGCAAATCTGCGTCCAAAAAGCGATGCCCACACCCGAACATCTAAGGCACATCACGCTGTAGCAACTTTGATTCAACTTATATAATTAATGCCAATCAAATAAAGGCATGCAATGCTTTTTATATGTTTTTTGAAAAACTGTTGAAATTCGATGAAAACGCTATTTTTCTTGGCGTTTAGCCATAAAGCCTATAGATTGATTAAGTCAATCGTAAGCTTCTCATCGTGAAAGCGCTGGAAATCTACGCCGGTCGCAGAGCGATCGCACGCATCCGTCAGCAGGGACTTACACCCGCTGATGTGCGCGTGATTCCTGGCGCTGCGGGCGGTCCGAAAGGCCTAACACTGCTGCCGCTCGACCGATTCATCTTTGGCGAATGGTTGCCGCAATCATCGCAGCCCGTCGATTTGGTCGGCGCATCGATCGGCGCTTGGCGCATGGCCGCGGCGTGCTTGCCCGAGCCGGTTACCGCGCTGGAAAAATTGCAGCACGACTACATTCATCAGCAATACGACGTGCCCCCCGGCAAGAAGCGTCCCAGCCCCGAGCACATCAGCGAGCGCTTCGGTATCGGTATCGACGCGACCTTTAGCGAGCACGTTGAAACGATCCTGCAGCACCCGCGCTATCGTTTGCATGTAGTCACTTCACGCGGTCGCCACTTACTTCATCGCGATACGGCGACTCGAGCGTCGCTCGGTTACTTTGGTGCATACATGACCAATGTAGTGTCACGAAAAGCGATGGGCGCGTGGATCGAACGCGCGGTGTTTTCCGCACAAGCTGCGCCGTTGCCCTTCGCGGCTAACGATTACCGCACTCGGCGCTACGCGCTGTCGAACGCCAACTTCTCGCAAGCAGTGCAAGCATCCTGCTCGATCCCGTTTGTCCTCAAAGCCGTGCACGACGTTCCCGGCGCACCGCGCGGCGCGTATTGGGATGGCGGCATCACGGATTACCACCTGCATCTAGATTACCGGGCCGCTTGCGGCGGCATTGACGGTGCGGGCGACGGCGTCGTTCTGTACCCCCATTTCCAACGCGCCGTTGTACCCGGTTGGCTCGACAAATCGCTCAAATGGCGACACGGCTCCACGCCGTTTCTAGATGACGTGATCGTGCTCGCGCCATCGGCTGAATGGATCAAAACACTGCCCAACGGAAAGATCCCAGATCGATCCGATTTCACCACCTACGGGAGCAACTTCACCGGACGCGTTGCGGCGTGGACAAAAGCTGTGGCCGAGAGCGAGCGCTTACGGGATGAGTTTGCGGAGTGGGTAGCGGGTGGGGCTTCGGTGGAGGCAGTATCAGCGCTTTAATCTGGCTTTTTAAGTCGTTGCCACATACTTCGGTGATGAACGTCCATGCGCCAACTATCACCGCTAAGACGAGCGCGTGCTCGTGTCGTTAGAGCTCATCGCTTTTGCGGTAGCCATCGTCAGTGGTTTCCTCCATGCGGTGTGGAATGCCATTGCACAGCGCTCGAGCGATCCCAGCGGGGCGATGGTGGCTCAGCTCGCGTTTGCGGGGTTGGGTGCGGCCGTCGCCTGTGTCATCCTCGGTTGGCCCGATGCGAGCGTCTGGCATTGGATGCTGATTGGTTCAACGGCTAACGCTGCTGCAATACTGCTCTTGGCGGCGGGCTACAAGCGCGGTGATTACGCAGTCACCTATGGCATCAGCCGCGCAACAGCGCCGTGGGTGCTGATGCCGCTCACGGTGTTCGTTGGCGGTGCTGCATTTTCACCCTGGGGCGTGGCAGGTGTAGCCGCGATTTCGGTGGGTGTCTTTTTGGCGGCAACTCGCGGAGCGCTGCGCTCAAACGAGACTCGGAACGCCAGTGGCTTTGCCATCGCGTCCGGGCTTTGCATGGCATTTTCGGTGTTCTCCGACGCCAACGGCGCTCGCGCTGCCGGAGCGCTTCAATACGGCGTGGCGCAAACCGCACTCAACGCGGTAGTCGGTTGTTTACTGTTTACCGTGCAGCAGCGGCGTAGCGTGTTTTTAGCGATGCAGCGCACGTGGCGGATCGGGATAGGCAGTGCAGTGATCTCAACGCTTTCATACTTGCTGATTCTCTGGGTCTTCACACAGCTACCCGCAGTCGTGGGCGCCGCACTTCGAGATTCAAGCATGCTGTTTGCGCTGCTGATCGGCACCGTTTGGTTTCGCGAACGCTTGCAGCGATGGCAGTGGTTTGGCTGTGCGGTGTTTATTTCGGGCGTGCTGATGCTTCGTGCGGCTTAGAGCGGTCGCTACTTTGCCGACTCGCGCTCCCGCAACACTTTTCGTTGTAGCTTTCCCGTCGTGGTCATTGGCAAATCGTTGACGAATTCAATTTCTTTTGGATATTCGTAGGGCGCTAGTTTGCCACGGACGTGTTGCGCTAGTGCATCGCGGAGCTCATCTGACGCGACGTGTCCGGCAGCAAGCACTATGAAGGCTTTAACGATCGCGCCGCGTTCAGAATCCGGTTTGCCAATGACGGCCGCCATCGCCACAGCAGGGTGTTGAATCAGGCAGCTTTCGACCTCGGCAGGGCCGATTCGGTAGCCCGCGCTTTTGATCACGTCGTCGCTGCGACCCTCGTACCAGAGATAGCCCTCGGCATCGAGACGCGCCATATCGCCAGTGCGGCACCAATCGCCGGAATACTTGGCTTGGGTGCCTGCCTCGTTGTTCAAATAACCCAAGAAAAACACCGGATCAAGCTCGCCGTGAACATCGTATCGATTGACTGCGACATCGCCGGTTTGGCCGGCGGCAAGCGGGTTGCCTTCGTCGTCGATGATAGTGACTTGGTGCCCCGGATAGCCGCGGCCCATGCTGCCGGGTTTAGCAGGCCACAGCCCGCTGCAATTGCCCACAACGTAGTTGAGCTCGGTTTGTCCAAACATTTCGTTGAGCTTCACGCCGAGCGCTTGCTCTGTCCAGTCAAACACCGTTTGTCCCACGCTCTCACCTGCGCTCATGATCGATTGCAGAGTGAGCTTGAATTGCTCACGCGGTGCGGGGATCGCTTTCATCATCATTTTGAGCGCAGTGGGAAACAAAAAGGTGCTCACCACTTGATACTTTTCCATGAGCGCAAAGGCGCGATGCGGATCGAATCGGCCACGGTAACCCACAATCGTGCCACCGCCAAACAACGTCGGTAACAGAGCGTCCCATAAACCGCCGGTCCACGCCCAATCAGCGGGCGACCAAAACACAAATGGCGCACCGCTTTTCGGTAGCGTTTCGGGCAGCAGGTTGTGTGAGTACAAAAATCCTGACCAGTTGCCCAGCATCGCACGGTGCGGCAGTAGCGCACCCTTCGGCGGCCCCGTGGTCCCGCTGGTGTAGATGATGAGCGCAGGATCGTTGGAGTGGGTTTGAATGGGCTCAAACTGCTCGCTGGCACCAGCGACTAAAGCGCTCCAATCGAGCGCACTCGTATCGCTGGCACCAGCGCAAGCAATGACCTGCGCAAGCTTGGGCAGTTTTGATCTTACAGAGAGCACGTTGGCCAACGATGCATCGTCACAAACAGCAATTTTGCAATCGGCATTGCTCAGTCGGTATTCAACGGCATCGGCCCCGAAGAGCACGGTCAGCGGAACGGCGACGGCACCGAGCCGGTAGATGGCCAAATGCGCAACGGCGGTTTCGATGCGCTGGGGCAGACAAATCGCTACTCGGTCGCCGCGATTGACGCCGAGTGCGCGCAAGGCGTTGGCGAAGCGGTTCGCACTGGCTCGAAGCTCCCCGTAGGTGATTGCCGCCCGGGCACCGCTCTCGTCTTCCCAAAGGATTGCTGTGCGCGCTGCGCTGCTCGGGGAGTCAGCTGCGCGCAAACATGCGGTGCCGACGTTGAAAAAATCAGGAACCTGCCAGCGCCAATGTTGCAGGTGGTGTTGGTAGTCGTCCATATCGCCCACAGTGTACCTGCCCTAAAATCGGGCGATGGACGCGCCCTCCTCATCTCAATCACGAAGCCGCTGGCTTGCGGTGCTGCGCTGGGTCACCATTGTCGGTGTGCTTGCGTTGGTTGGTGCGAGCTACGGGCAGATCGACTTGTTGGTCAATTGGGTGGCGAAGTTTTGTTGAGCTTGCCCATGCGGCGTTGTTTATAGCGCCGAATTGCACGTGGCACGATGCTCGGCCATCACGTCGCGAACCGCCTCAAGGTATCGATAACCAAACTTTATGTCGGGCTCAAGGTATGTGCCCTCAGCCCATTCGTTCCAAGCATTGACGAAAATGAGCTGTTCCGGCGCTGGGCGCGAAGCCGTGACGTTGACCAGTTGTTTGAAGTAGTGTGCGAAACGCTCGGGGGATGCACCCTTGAAAATTCGCGCTCGTTTGCCATAGCGCGCGGTGTTGTCCCAGTCCACGAATGCGCCAGGGAAACACGGAATTCCTGCTTCGCGCTCGACCTTCAGAATCTGCTGCCACACGGTCTCGTAGTCGTAAAAAGTAAGCGACGCGAGCAGGTTACCTCTGAGGGCGCGGAGCCATTCAATGATTGGCTCGGGCAACATGCGAAGCGGCTGCAACCAGCGCGATTGTTCCAAGCCTTTATCACCCGGATAGTCGGGCGAGTAAACCGCCTCAAACGGCTGAAACTGAACGGTGGCATCAAACAAAGGAATGATTTCGGGCATCGGAAACTCGTACTGCTTCATCGACACCAAGTAAATCCCCGGCAGGCCGCGCTGATGCGCAAGCTCACGCCAGTAGTCAAACATTTCGTTGATCTGTGCGATGCGGTGAGCGCGGTAAATCAAGAAAATCGGTTTGCCATCGACTTTGATCGCGCGATCGTCTGACCATGCTTTGAACAAGTATTCGAAATGCGCAGCCCAGCGCGTCTTTTCAGGAATATGCGTTTGCTCTTGCAAAATGTGGTGATCTTGGCCATCCCAGCGCCGGGACCAAGTCTCGTTGGCCCAGGCCAAGCAAAACGGAAGATCAAGCTCGCGGTTTGCCATCACCAAATCAGTCGGCGTATTGAGCAATTGCTTGCCATCAAACCAATAGTGGTAGTGGCAAAATCCGGCAATATTGTGGCTTTTGGCTAGATCAATCTGCCACGTGAGCGTCTCAATCTGCGATTGATCGTAGTAGCGATTGTCAAGCGGAATTCTGGGCTGAAAGTGCTCGCGATAGTGGGGTTTCGCTTTTCTGACGTTGACCCAGTCGGTAAAACCTTTGCCCCACCACTCGTCGTTTTCCGGAATGGCGTGAAACTGCGGAAAGTAGTGGGCGATGACGTTGACGTCGTGGAGTGCACTCATGGGCTCGGGGATTCTGTGGATGACGGCGCGGGCGAGCGCTTAGCCCGCCCTCACCTAGGCTACGGCTACTGAATTAAGGCGCGAATGCGATTCACAGCGCGCCGCCAAAGTGGCGTCGGTGTCACGGGTTCATCGCCATACGCGCCGTGCTTTGGTAGCTCGACGCCCATATCAGCGAATTGCTTCGAGACAGCTGCGCCCTTGGCCGCAAAGTAGGGGTCGAAATCGGGAGCTTTTGAGAGATCGATCAGTTCGCGAACCGCCGCCGGCAATTCCTTGCCAACGAACAACACGCCTAAGCCGTAGCAATGCTTGAATTCGATGTGTGGATAGTTGGGCGTCACGCTATCAAAGAAGCGCTTGACACCAAACTTCTTGGCGGGCTCGCCGACGTTTTCAACAGTGACGTTCGTGTCGTGGAAGAGCACAACACTGCGGTCCGAGAGCTTGGGAAACCACGTGTGAAAATCATTGGCGACAGCTTCAAACGTATGCGTGCCATCAATGTGTAGTAAATCGATCGATCCATCGGCAAAAGAGCTCGCCGCCTCGTTGAAGTCTTTGCGAATGAGCGTCGCGATGCCGGGATACTCGCTAGTGACATAGCTCGAAATTTCTTGGTAGAGCGCTTCGTCGAAGGAGCCCATGTGGATATCGCCGGCCCACAGGTCCACCCCATAACAGTGACCGTTACCACCAGACGCCCGCACCGCTTGGCAAAACGCCGCGAACGAAGAGCCGCTATACGTACCAAGCTCCACGATACTTCTCGGACCGAGACGCCCGACGAGCTCGAAAGCAAACGGAATATGACCAATCCACCAAGGCGACTTCAAGAGTTTAGGGCTGAGGGACTCTGCCCAAGAAAAATGCGATTGCGGATTCACTAAAAGCTCTCCATAGACTGATGTCTGATTTTATTCGTTGAGCCCGCCGCGGGGCAAAATCACTGTCGTGTTTGGTCAGAAAGCACAGCGGGAAGGGCTCGTACCGCAGCGTCGACAGCAGCGTTCTGAGCACGGAGCGCCTTGACATACGCCCAAAGACGCCAAGGATGACGCCGCAGGTCGATGGCAGCCAACGCTGCCCGCGCTGCGGCCGTCTGCTCGTTGAGCCTGGATCGCTCGATGGCATAGCGTTGCGAAATGGAGTGAAGCGCCTCTGCCTGCGATTGAGCGAGCGTACGGACCGTCAACTCTTGTGCAGCAACACTCTGGTACGCAGCTGCCGTACTCTCATAGGCGGCGGCCGTGCGTTCATACGCGTTGCTCATCTGTGCGTACGCGGCGGTGAGTTTTTCATACGGCTCGGTTAACGCCGTTTGACGAGCAGTACCCAGCCGATAGCGTGCAGGCGCGCGCAATCTCACAGTGAGAATCTGGTGGTAGTCGCCAACCATTTCGGTAACGCTTCTAGAGAGTCGATTCGCTCGAAGATGCTCAGCAACGATCAAAAGCGATTGCGGTGTCCCTGTCAGCTCTCGGAGCGACTCGACTAGGGAATCACTATTGGCCGCAAACAGAAATCCGTTCCGACCGTGCTCAATTCGCTCTGCAAACGCACCAATGTTGGTTGCGACGGGCGGCACCGCTAGGGCAAACAATTCGCTTAGCGTGTAGCTAAACGTTTCGGGAACCACCGACGCCAGCAGCGCCGCATGTGGATCAATTCGCAACATGTGCTCCCGCAGCTCCGAGGGTTCGAATCGCTCAATAAACGCCCAACCGAGCGATCGGGCAAGCTCTGCGCCCTCTTCGCCACAACCCAGAAAGTGCACGTCAGCGATCTCGTCTATGGCCTTAGCCGCCGATCGCAACAACGCGGCACCTTTGTTTTCACGCACCTGCCCAAGAACGATAAACCGCATCCGCTCTCCAGCCGCGAGCGCGGGTGTGAGAAGCGGTTTAAGAACGGCAGCCTGTCCGTGGGGCACAACGCGAATGGTTAGAGAAGCCATTCGAGGTTCGATGTCAATCAAAGTGTCAATCACCGAGCGTGATGGCGCGACAACAGGAATGGCACGCTCCAATAGTCGATCCAAGAATGCCGTTCGAAGAGACTTCCACTCCGCGGCTCCTTGATCCGTGAAAAATCGATTGAGCGGATTGTTAGTCTGGCAATCAGTCAGTGCTGCGGTGTCGCACGTCTTGCAAACCGCCCCGCGAAAGGACGGATTGATCGCCTGACACACCGGAAAGTAGTCGTGAGCAATCAATACCGTAGGCAATTCGCTGGTAAGGGCGTCAAGCGAATGCCCTATGAGCGACGACACTAAGATTGCGTCAACTGAGTAGTCTCGTATGATCTCAGCGAGAACCGCTTGATACTCGAGACTTGTGATCAGCGTTGAGCGAATCGGCTGCACGATGTCCCAGACGCGGATCGGTCGGGCGCCACTGCCGTCGGCATAGAGCGCTAGGCGCTGGCCGCCGGACTCGCCGATTCGGTACGACGTGAATAACAGATTAATGCGGTCGTTGTCGTGGGCGCAAAACTCGCGCACCCACTTATCGAGTCCGCCACCCCAAAAGTGCATGACATGAAGCTGAACAGGACGCGGATCGAGTCCCGGGCGCGGCAGCGTCGCCACCCCGTCGCGCAGATACTGCGACACAGCTCGCTGCGTTGCGCCAAGCGGATTGGCGTCCCGGAAGGCGGAGACTTCGACGTGATCACCCAAAACCGCTGCAATCACTTGCCGCGGATCTACTACAACATGATCGACAACGACATTGAGCGCGCCACGCGAACGATTTGCGCGAACTAGCGATTCGATCCAAGCATCGGCGGTGCTGCACGGAGCATGATCGTCGTTGATGGATTCGAACAGCGCGAGAGACTCCAACGCGCTGACGGGGGCTGCACTGCCAAAGCGATGAGCTACAGGGCTTGAATAGTAGGTGCGCCCCGAGACGCAGAACGCCGCCGCATCGACGGTGTCAATGTCCGACGTCTGCGCAGTATCAAGACTATTGTTGGTTGCCTCGAACGAAGCGCCAAGGAGAGGATGGTCAACGCACAACGACGAGACCAACCCGATATCACTGCGCTCTGCAAGCGCTTTAAGTAGACGCGCATCCCAAGCGCCGGGGGTGCGGGTAGCCTGAGTAGAAAACAGTATCGAGTCCGCGCCGCAAAGTCGCGCCGCGGCAAGCAGCAACTCTGTCAACGACGAGTCAGTTGTGACTGCTCGGTCACCTCTTCGAAGCGTCCACCGTGAATCGCCATAATCAGCCCGAACGGTAGCCACGGGATTGCTGCAACTCGCCGTAATCGAGGACACCGCGGAGATAGCATCGCCAGACGACATCAAATCGTCGTCAAAAATTACCAAAAGCGTTTCGCTCGACGTGAGCTGCATCTTCGGATCAGACATGGGGTGAGTTTAGGGCAGTTGGCGCATCCACAGATCGTAACGTCAATCCACTGCCCGCCGCGAGGCCGCCTATCCGCCGGTCAGCCGTCTTGCAAAACGCACCAGCCAAGGTTCTAGCGGCGCTGCGGAAGCTGATGTGTCGGCGGGTGATTGGGGCGAGGTGTGCGGCGTGTGCTCGGCACTGGCAGCGGTCAATTCCGCGATCTGCCGGTGCAGCGACGCGTTTTCTTGATAGGTTCGCGACCATTCCGAATAGACGGAATTTTCGCGATCAGCCACTAGGGTCAATTGGCTAGGCAAAGCTGCGACGGACGCAGCACTGGTCGAGCACATAACAATGAAGTACACCTCAGCGGGATAGGCGCTGGTGCCATCTGGTGCGAGCGCCCGGCCTGAATCTACCGCGGCATCCAGCGGCCACACCATCGAGTGAAATGCAGCGCGTTGCGCAAACCATTTCTGTGCTGGCCAGTACGGATCGAGCAGCGCCTTCAGCTCGGCGCGATCGAGCTCCTTGACATGAAACTCATTGTTGTAGCCCGTCTTTTCGCTGTATTCCGGACGATTGGGCGACGAGACAATAAACAATCCATCGGGCTTGAGCAGGCGATTAACCTCCGCGATGAACTCGGCTTGCTCATGGATGTGTTCGATCATCTCAAACGACACAATTACGTCGAAGCTTTGCGAGGGCAATGGGATTTGCGTGCAGCTCGCAGTCACGTAGCGCAGATTCGATGATGCGTATTTCCCGGTCGCGTGATTGACGGCTTCAGTCGACAGATCAACGCCGACCACCGATTGCGCAGCACCGCTCAACAAATGGCTGCCGTAGCCTTCGCCGCTTCCGATGTCGAGAACGACTTTTCCCGCCACCTGATCACGGGCAATGAGGTAGCGATGCCAATGCTCGTAGACCATCTCGCCTTGGCAATCTGTGGTGAAGCGCTCGCCGGTGAATGGAAGTGTCATGATGTCGTCTCGGGCGTGGTTTAGCTACGTTGGTCGGAGTAGGTGTTTGCAAAGAGCTCGGCGAGCTTTCGGCGATCTTGTTTGGTGGGCCTGCCACGCAGCGTGGGGGTGGCGCTCTGGCTCGCTTGCCGAAGTGCTTGTTGGTCGAGTCGTCGTTTGATGCTCTCGTCCGTTTCACGATATAGCGTCGAGGCATCGGTCGCAGAACCACGGCGATCCGAAAGTGCGGTGACGACAATGGTTTGCACCATATCGCCTCGCTGCACGGAAAACGCATCGTTGAGTCGTACGATCAGCGCTGCCTTTACCCGGTCGCCGTTGACCGAACCCACCGCCGCCCGACGAATGTGTCCGGCGTCGATCGCGTCTGTCGCGAGACTTCGTGTTTTAAAAAAACGCGCCGCCCACAGCCATTTATCAATGCGAACTGACAGAGCGTCCTGCGACATGATCAGTGCAACGTTCGAGCGCTGCTGCTGTCTCCAGCATCAGCTCGTGTGAAAAGGGAGAGTAATTGCGAGCGACTCACTACGTAGCGCGCACCGCAGAATTCGCATTGTGTTTTTATTTCGCCCTCTTCGTCGGCAATCGGGAGCAGCTCGTCGATGCCCACCAATTTGAGCGCATTGAGCACACGATCCAGCGAGCACGGGCAAGCAAACGAAACGATCTGCGCCGGGTGCACGCGCACGTCTTCGCCGACAAAGGTCATGCGCAACCATTCGTCAAACGGAAACGGCATAAACGGTTGCGCGAAGGTGTCGTCCATCAGGGCGGCCATAGCGAGCCAACGCTTGAAATCTTCGCCCTCGTGACGATCCGGCAAGCGCTCAAGAATCGCCGCCTCAATCGCCTCGCCATCTTCGCGCAGCCACACGCGTGTGTCAGTTTGCTGCGAGTTAATCAAATAGCCCTCAAGTATCTTGGCCACGCTGGTGTCTTCCATCGCGACAATGCTTTGATACATCTGGCCAACTTCTGGGTCGATAGTGAGCACGAAGCGGCCCGCGCTGGCAGGGTCCACCATGGCCGACAACGTGCTGTCGGCGGGGATCACCGCGTCTTCACGCACGTTGGCGTAGGCGCGGAAAGTCAGCGCTTGCGTCGCTTCAACGCACATCAACGGCACGGCACCGCTGCCCTGCACTTGCATCACAATCGTGGCGGGCTGCTTCAAGTTACTGGCGAGCATCACGCAGGCACCCGTCATTTGCCGAAGCATCGATTTAACGGGCTCGGGATAGCAGTGATCGGCGAGCGATCGCATCAAACTTTCATCGAGTCGCGTGACAACCCCACGCGCTGGCGCAGTGTCGAGCCAGAAGCGCGTGAGTTGGTCAAAACCAGCAGTGCTGCGATCCATAACTTTCAGCGCTACGCCACGCGCGGCCGAATTGGCAGCGTAACGACGTGCATTGGCAGTGACGAATTTTTGTCGAAAAGCGCCCCGGCCTCGATTCCTGCGCGAGCAATGGATTCGGCGTTGTCGAATTTGTCATAGAGCGCGTTCATGGCTCCGAGAGCGTATTCACGCCCCGAACCCGCCGCCCAGAATCGCTTGAACTCGAACACTTCGCGCATCGAATAGATGCCATAAATGCCGCTCGGATTGGCGATCAATGCGGTGATGTGAGTGCTTTCGTACGCGTCTTCGTCTTCTTCTTTCGGATTCAAAAAGTGTTGATCTTTCAGGATCGTGTGCAGCTTTCGAAACGTTTCAAAGATTTCAGATTTACTGTTGAAGTTCAGATCTTTTGCTGTTGAAAGCAAGTTTTCGTAGACAAGCTGATGCGCGGCGCTGCCGCACAATGCAATGACTGTTTCGCCGTAATGCACCATTTTTTCCGACGATGCGTCGAAGGTGTCTGAAAGGCGGGTGTCACCAAACGTGGTGAGCGAATCGGCCGCAATGGCCGCTGTGTTTCCTTTGCGAACCACAACCAACGTGGTCATAGAGTACTTTCGTTTTTATTGAGCAACCTTTGATTATAGATTTGTCGCCCACCCTACAGGTCTTGACAGCGGCGCTCGCTCAAACGACCGATAGGCGCGCTACTTGCCATGCCGCTGCCGCACGCTGCCAGAATTCGGCAACCGTAGTCGGATGATCGAGAGAATCTTGTTGTAGTAATTGCCACGCATCTTCGAGTGTTGAGAGGATGTCGGTGGAATTCGTAGAAATTGCTTCGGCGCGAGTTTGTTTGGAGAGCTTTTCGCCTGCATCGTTGCAAACGAGCGGCACGTGCAAGTAGCGCGGCGTGGCAACACCCAAGGCTTGCTGCAACAAAATTTGACGGGCGGTGTTGCCAAGCAAATCCGCGCCACGAACGACTTGCGTTACGCCTTGGTCGGCATCATCGACTACCACGGCGAGTTGATAGGCGTACAGACCGTCGCTACGTCGCACGACAAAATCACCCACCTCACTAGAAACGTTTTGCTCGATCAGTCCAAAGGCGCGATCTACAAAAAAAACGGTATCAGCAGCTGCGACAGCAAATCGGAGCGTCGCATGCGGCTCATTAACCGGTACGTGCAGCGAGGTGCAGGTGCTGGGATAGATCAAATCGCCTTCACTATTTCTCGGCGCGTCAGCAAGCATTTTTCGCGTGCAGCGACAGGCGTAGATGTGACCATCTTCAATCAATTGCGACATCGCTCGGTCGTATCGCGCGGTGCGCTCGCTTTGGCGCAGTACATCGCCGTGGGGCCTAAAACCGTACGCGTTGAGTTGCTGATGAATCAGGTGCTCGGAATCTGGCGAGCAGCGTGGCGCATCAACGTCTTCGATTCGGAGTAGCCAGCGACCTTGATGCTGCAAGCAATCAGCGTAACTCGCCATAGCCGCGACCAACGAGCCTAGGTGCAACGGGCCAGTAGGCGAAGGCGCGAAGCGGCCGATGTATTGATTCATCGTGAGCGGAATGCGGCGTTTCGCGATGACTACTTTATGGGTGTGGCAGCCGACGGAGCGATGGCGGGCTCCGGCGGAAACACCGGCGGCGACCATTTCCAGCGTGATTCCAGCAATCCAAGCACGGTGTTGGGATATTCGAAACGACCGAGTGAGCCGTTGTAGCGAGCAAGCGCGCGCACCACGTCGCCCTTTTCAATGTCGAGATAGTGCCGCAAGATCACCGCGCCGTAGCGCAGGTTGGTGCGCAGGTGAAACAAATTGTGATCGGGCGTGCCGATCAGCCGCACCCAAAACGGCATGATCTGTGTGTAGCCGCGCGCCGATGCGCTGCTGATGGCGTATTTTCGAAACGCGCTTTCGTGCGTGATGAGCGCGAGCATGAGCTGCGGATCCAGCCCAGCGCGGCTCGCTTCGTATTGCACGGTAATCAAAAATTCGGTGCGCTGTTCGCTATCCGGCATCCGTTTGGCCAACCGCGCCGACATTTCAGCGAGCCACGCTTGCACAACGCGCGGGTCGCCAATCAATCGCGGCGCGCTGCGATCAGCAATCGCCGAGGCGAGCGCGGTCTGCACGCTCGCGACGAGTTTCTCTTCAATTTGCGGCCCAGCAAGGACTGGCCCCGAACCGAGCATGGCAAACTGACCCAAAAGCACGATGCCAATCAGCTTTATTGCTACGCGCCTTGTTAAAATGGACGTTAGCGGAACAAATACTGAATTGTGAAAAATAGTAAAAATACTACGATTTCCTTGTTTTATATGGCATTCAATAGATAAGTTGGTTTAACTCGCCCATGAGCGAACCTATCTGTGCCACCATGCCGATTCGGACTCAGATCGCGGGCGAAAGTTTGCCAGAATGGGGACGCAATTGTCTCCCACGCAACGCACTGCTCCGCTGCGCTACCGCCCCACAGTAACCTCGTATGCAATTTTTTCGCGATCTGTCGCTCTCAGCCATTGTCTCTGGTTTCGTCGTTGTGTTGGTGGGCTTCACCAGCACCGGTGCCATCGTGTTTCAGGCGGCACTTGCGCTCGGCGCTACGCAAGCGCAGGTGAGCTCATGGATGTGGGCACTCGGGCTTGGCATGGGTATCGCTAGCATCTTGCCTTCGCTGTACTACAAAAAACCAGTGCTCGCAGCGTGGTCAACGCCCGGCGCGGCGCTCATCGCCACCACGCAGGGCGTGGCGATGTCAGACGCGATCGGTGCGTTTGTGATTTGTTCGTTGCTCATCATCATCGCCGGCGTGAGCGGTTTGTTCGAAAAGCTGATGAACAAGATTCCGATGGCGCTGGCATCCGCGATGCTTGCCGGGGTGTTACTGCGATTCGGCATGGAGGCGTTTAGCTCGATCAAGACCGCGCCGCTTCTGGTGCTGCCGATGATCGCGGCGCACCTCATCGGCCGTCGTTTTTGGCCGCGCTACGCGGTGGTGGGCGTGCTCTTTGTCGGCGTTGCAATAGCGATGGCCACCGACGCGCTTAAGTGGGACGCGGTCGTCATTGAATGGGCGCAGCCGGTATGGGTCACACCGAGCTGGTCATGGGCCGCGACTATTGGTTTAGCGCTGCCGCTTTTTGTGGTGACCATGGCATCGCAAAACATGCCCGGTGTGGCGGTAATGCGCGCGGCGGGCTACAACACGCCAATTTCGCCCGTGATCGCCAGCGGTGGCGTGGTGAATTTGATATTCGCGCCGTTTGGTGCGTTTGCGCTCAACTTGGCGGCGATCACGGCGGCCATTTGCATGAGCAAAGAAGCGCACGAAGACCCCGACAAGCGCTACACCGCTGCGGTAATGGGGGGTGTGTTTTACTGCCTGATTGGGCTCTTTGGCGCGATTGTGGGCGGGCTCTTTGCGGCGTTTCCAAGAGAGCTGATCGTAGTGCTCGCGGGGCTTGCGCTCATCAATACCATTGGCGGTGGGCTAGCCGCCGCGATGAAGGACGAGAGCGATCGTGAAGCGGCGATGATTACGTTTTTAATCACTGCGTCGGGCGTGACGCTGCTCGGCATCGGTAGCGCGTTTTGGGGCCTCGTCGGTGGCGTGATTGCCATCGTCGTGTTGCGTAAACGCGTCTAGTTCGAACGCCGTTCGAGCGCTGTCAGATGGACATCAATTGCTTGACACCATCGCTCACCATGTCGCTGCCACGGCCGGCTTTGAGCACAGCACCGCGCTCCATCACGACATACTGATCGGCCAAGGCCTCAGCAAAATCGTAATACTGCTCCACCAATACGATGGCCATCGTTTTTCGATCCGCCAGTAAGCGCAGCACGCGACCAATGTCTTTAATCACGCTGGGCTGAATGCCCTCGGTCGGCTCATCGAGAATCAACAATTTCGGATTGGCGGCTAGGGCGCGTGCGATGGCGAGCTGTTGCTGCTGCCCCCCCGACAGGTCGCCGCCACGGCGAGAGAGCATTTGTTTCAACACTGGAAACAGATCGAATAGTTCGCTCGGAATTTTCGCGCTCGCACTCTTGTAGGCTAACCCCATATTGAGGTTGTCCTCAACCGTCAAGCGACCAAAAATTTCACGTCCCTGTGGCACGAAACCGATGCCACGACGAACTCGGTCAAAGCTAGTTTGACTTTGGATTTCAACACCATCCAGAGAGATGCTGCCCGACTTGATCGGAACCACGCCCATGATGCTCTTGAGCAGCGTCGTTTTTCCCACGCCATTTCGACCCAACACCACGGTGATTTCACCCACTTTAGCGCTCAGTGAAACATCTCGCAAAATGTGCGAGCCGCCGTAAAACTGGTTAACGTTTTTAAGTTCCAACATACGCTAGCGCCCCAAATAGACTTCGATCACGCGGTCATCGTTTTGTACGCTGGCCAGGCTCCCCTCGGCCAATACGCTACCTTCGTGCAGCACAGTGACAATCTTTTTCGTGGTTTGCTGACCGCCGTTGACGAGCTCGCCAATGAATTTCATGTCGTGCTCAACGACCACAAGCGAATGTTTACCTTCGAGCGAGAGAAAAAGCTCCGCTGTGCGCTCGGTTTCCTCATCCGTCATTCCTGCGACTGGCTCATCGAGCAATAGCAGCTTTGGCTCTTGAATGAGCAACATACCGATTTCGAGCCATTGCTTCTGACCGTGTGACAAATTGCCCGCAATTGCTTGACCGTGCGCAGCCAATTGAATCGTTTTCATCGTCGCATGCAACTGGTCGAGCTCAGCAGAGCTCAGCTTTGCAAACAACGTATGACGAGCGCGGCGATCAGTTTTTGCTGCGAGTTCTAGATTTTCGAAAACGGTGAGCTGCTCGAACACGGTGGGCTTTTGAAACTTCCGGCCTACACCGCGTTGCGCGATTTCGCTTTCACGCAGCCGCAGTAAATCGATGTTTGAGCCAAACGTCGCGCGACCGCTGTCGGGGCGGGTTTTTCCCGTGATCACGTCCATCATTGTGGTCTTACCCGCGCCGTTGGGGCCAATGATGCATCGAAGCTCACCGACACGGATGTCGAGTGACAACTTATTGAGCGCGCGGAAGCCATCAAACGACACCGAAATGTCCTCGATGTACAAAATTCCACCGCCAGCCAGATCCACTGTCCGCGAATCAACGAGCCGAGAAAAGCTGGCCGCCTGACCGCCGGATTGCGAAACACCCTCGCGTGCGTCATGTTTTGCCTGGTACTCGGCCAGTCGACGTGCGCCATCATTCAACAAATCGGGAGTCATTTCTCACTCCCTTGCCGCGCGCCGCTGAGCTTACGCACGAGCCCCATGATTCCCTGCGGGAGAAACAGCGTCACCGCAATAAATAGCGCGCCTAAAAAGTACAACCAAAATTCTGGGAAGGCCACAGTAAACCAGCTCTTCGCGCCATTAACAAAAAACGCTCCGATGATCGGTCCGATCAGTGTTGCTCGACCGCCGACGGCGGCCCATATCGCGATTTCAATGCTGGCCGCTGGGCTCATTTCACCGGGATTGATGATCCCAACTTGCGGCACGTAGAGAGCGCCCGCCACGCCGCACATCATCGCCGAAATCGTCCAGATCGAGAGCTTGTACCAAAGCGTGTTGTACCCGGTGAACAACACTCGCGACTCAGCATCGCGAATGGCTTGTAGAACCCGTCCGTATTTGCTCTGCACAATGTACTTAGCAACCAGATAGAACGCTATCAACGTCAAGCCCGTGATCACACATAGGGTGATGCGCATTGACGGCGTGGCAATAGGAATATCCAGTATCCGCTTGAAATCAGTGAAGCCGTTGTTCCCACCAAATCCTGTTTCATTTCGGAAAAACAGCAACATCGCCGCAAAGGTGAGCGCTTGCGTAATGATTGAAAAATACACCCCTTTGATACGCGACCGAAAGGCGAAGTATCCAAACAGAAACGCTAGTAGCCCTGGAACCGCAACGGTGAGAAAGAGCGCCCAAACGAAGTATTCGCTGCCCGTCCAGTGCCACGGCAATTCCTTCCAGTCCAGAAACACCATGAAATCGGGCAGGTCGTTCTTGTAAACGCCGTCGCGCCCAATTTGGCGCATCAAGTACATCCCCATGGCGTACCCACCCAGTGCAAAGAACAATCCGTGACCCAGCGACAAAATACCCGTGTAGCCCCAAATCAAATCCATCGCCAGGGCGCAGATAGCGAAGCACATGATCTTGCCCAGCAAGGTCACGTAGAAGTCCGGTAAGAATGGCGTCACGGCAAGCAATAGCGCGATGGCAACGCACACAATGATGCGGCCGCTCTTTGAAAGTAGTGGTTGCGAATTCATCACGATTCAGCGCTCCGACCTTTGAGCGCAAAGATTCCTTGAGGGCGCCGTTGAATAAAGACAACGATGAAAACGAGTACGATGATTTTCGCAAGTACCGCCCCCGTCCAGCCCTCAAGCAGCTTATTGAGCACGCCAAGCCCAAGCCCCGCGTAGACCGTGCCAGCCAGTTGACCCACGCCGCCCAACACGACAACCATGAATGAATCAACGATATAGCCCTGCCCCAAGTCAGGTCCGACGTTTCCAATCTGTGACAGCGCGCAACCCGCCAAACCGGCAATTCCGGAGCCAAGCGCAAACGCATACATATCGATTCGTGCGGTATTGACGCCCATGCAGGAGGCCATCGTTCGGTTCTGCGTCACGCCGCGCACAAACAACCCCAGTCGAGTTTTGTTGATGAGCACATAGACCAATATCAACACCATGAACGCGAAAAACACAATTGCGATTCGGTTGTAAGGCAACGTGAGATTGCTCAAAACCTCCCAGCCGCCAGACAGCCACGATGGGTTTTCGACGGGGACGTTCTGTGCGCCAAAGATCGTTCGCATCAATTGAATCAACATCAAACTAATGCCCCACGTAGCCAGAAGCGTCTCGAGCGGACGACCATATAGCCACCGGATAACGGTTCGCTCTAACGCAGCGCCCACCAGCGCCGACACGGCAAACGCAACCGGAATCGCGGCAAGGATGTAGTAATCAAACGCGGCAGGAAAGTGCTGCCGAAAGGCATTCTGCACAACATAGGTCGCGTACGCACCAATCATCATGAGTTCGCCGTGGGCCATGTTAATTACGCCCATCAAGCCGTAGCAGATGGCGAGGCCCAACGCGACTAAAAACAAAATGGATCCTAGCGACAGCCCACTAAAAACCACGCCCAATCGCTCGCCCCAAGCCAATCGCGACTCGATGTTTCGCAGCGCCGTGGTCAGCGCTGCTCTGACTTCGGGGTCGGTTTCAACGCCAGCGGCAAGACGGCCTTGTAGCAGGGACTTAACCGTTGGTTGTGAGCTAGAAGCCAGCGCAGTGGCCGCTTCAAGCCGTTTATTCCGATCGCTTGATGCGATGAGCATGGCCGCTCTTAACTGTTGTAATCGCGCTTGAAGCGCAACGTCAGATTCTTGCGCTAACGCTCGATCGATCAGAGGCAATTTCTTTTCGTCGGCCGAGGCTCGTAATTCGGTGATTGCCGCGGTACGGGTTTCAACGTTGTCTGAAAAAAGACCTAAAGCCGCCTTCGCACTTTCGAGTTCTCGACGCAAACGGTTGTTGTTGACGATGTCTTCTGCATTGTCGGGCGCTGTCGTTTCTTGACCTGTTGCGGCGTCTGTCGTTTTGTCTGACGTCACGATCAGCACCTTGCCGCTAACGACTTTCGCGGTGTCGTCAAGCAACGCATCGATAAGACGAGAAAGTGCTGGGTCTGGCGTAGCGAGTGCCTGCGTCAGTGCGGCTACTCGGTCATCGTTCTCCCCGACTGAGATGGCCAGCGCTTGCGCTTGTGTCAGCGCTTGTGCAGCAAACGAACAGAACATCAAGCCTATAGCTGCAAACAGCAGTCGGAGTTGTTTTATCGCTGCTTGCGAGTGTCGAATTTTCAAGATCATAGTCAAGGATGCCAGCACGAAAACAGTAAACAAAAAAGGAGGGAACACACTGATGTACTGTTCCCTCCTCGGCTACACACTAACTACCTGCTCGATACGCGATCCGACAGCGATCTGGCTCTGCTGCCGTCTCGGATCCGGCAACAAGTTAGATGACTGTTTTCCCGTCCGGCACATCTTTCTTCTTGTCGTTACCGGGGATGAACGGACTCCAAGGATTGGCGCGCACTGGGCCTGGTGTTTTCCAAACAATGTTGAACTGTCCATCAGCCTTAATTTCGCCAATGAATACTGGCTTGTGCAGGTGATGATTACGCTCGTCCATCTTGGCGGTGAAGCCAGACGGTGCCTTAAAGGTTTGCCCTGCCATCGCCGCGATCACCTTATCGGTATCGGTCGATTTAGCTTTCTCAACCGCTTGTTTCCACATGTAGATGCCGATGTAGGTGGCCTCCATTGGGTCGTTGGTGAGCGGCTTGTCCTTGTGTCCGGCGATGCCCTTTGCTTTGGCATAGGCAGCCCATTTCTTGGTGAACTCAGCGTTGGCCGGATTCTTTAAGCTCATGAAGTAGTTCCATGCAGCAAGATGACCCACGAGCGGCTTGGTGTCAACACCGCGAAGCTCCTCTTCGCCCACCGAGAACGCGACCACAGGCACGTCGGTCGCCTTGAGACCTTGGTTACCGAGCTCTTTGTAGAACGGGACATTGGAGTCGCCGTTAATCGTGGACACCACCGCAGTCTTCTTACCCTCAGATGCGAATTTCTTGATCTTGGCAATGATCGTTTGGTAATCGCTGTGACCAAACGGCGTGTACTCTTCCATGATGTCGGCTTCAGCTACACCTTTGGATTTCAGGAACGAGCGAAGGATTTTGTTGGTCGTACGCGGATACACATAGTCGGTACCCAACAGGACCCAGCGCTTGGCCGAACCACCGTCTTTGCTCATCAAATATTCAACAGCTGGAATGGCTTGCTGATTAGGTGCTGCTCCCGTGTAGAACACGTTTTTGGACAGCTCTTCGCCTTCGTATTGCACAGGGTAGAAGAGAAGATTGTTGAGCTCTTCAAACACGGGAAGCACTGACTTACGAGATACCGAAGTCCAGCAACCGAATGTCACTGCCACTTTGTCTTTGCTGATGAGTTGACGTGCCTTTTCGGCGAACAGGGGCCAGTTGGACGCAGGGTCGACCACAACAGGCTCAAGCTTGCGGCCCAAAACGCCACCTTTGGCATTGATTTCTTCGATGGCCATCAAAGCCACGTCTTTCAGCACGGTCTCGGAGATTGCCATGGTTCCCGAGAGGGAGTGCAGCACGCCCACTTTGATAGGTTCAGCGGCCTGCGCGGCAGAAAAGGGAAGCGCCGCAGCGAGCGCGGCGGTGGCCAGCGCTTTTAGTGCACCGCGACGGGGAAGTTGAGTCATTGTCTTTCTCCAATGTTTAGGAACGATCATCGCCCTCGAGGGGTTCGACCTATTAATGCAATTGCCATGCCACTGCACCACGTTCGATCATGCGCTTTGGTGGTGCCGTTTCTCGTGCCGATCGCTATAGGCAAGCCCAAATTTGGCTCGCTTGCGGCTTTTCGGTGCGTCGCGCTCACATTCGCTGAGTACGGCGCTGAAATCCTACAATCGTCAAGTGAATACTGATTGTGAACCGTCCGTTTCCGACGCCATCGCACGCGATGGGCCCACCATTCAAGGCTGGACTGCGAATCTGACGCTGAAGTGTCAAATGATTCAAGGTAAGTCGATACTCACCGAACGTGTTCACCACGGACCGTTGCGGCTACTCAAGCCACTCTACCCCGAAGGCGACCGCACCTGCCATGCTGTGATCGTGCATCCGCCCGGCGGCATTGTGGCCGGCGACGTGCTGGGCATTGAAGTCGATGTGCAAGACGCAGGGCATCTGCTTGTGACCACGCCCGGAACCCAAAAGTGGTACCGCTCGTTAGGACGGAGCGCCGAATCATCAACCTCGTTGACGGTTGGTGCCGGCAGCTCACTCGAGTGGTTGCCTCAAGAAACGATGGTGTTTGATCGCGCACGCGTGTCGCAGCGACTCTCCATACGAATCAACCAAGATGCTCGCTTCTTCGGTTGGGAGATTCTGTGTTTGGGCCGCACAACGAGAAACGAAACGTTTACGCAGGGATCGTTCCGCCAGCGCATTGAACTCATCCGCGATGGAAGCATTTGTTGGAGCGAGCAAACACTGCTTCAAGGTGACGACCCGTTGCTGCGCTCGATGCTGGGATTTCAATCAATGCCTGTCGTGGCAACCGCCTGGATCGCATACCCGCCCAGAGAGGACGCCGAAGCCGAAGCGCTGCTTGGAATAGTCAGAGCGCATCTAATGGGCGCTGCGACTGCTGCTGCGTCGCAACCCGCTGCCGGTTTGATTGTTATAAAAATTGTTGGTGCTTCCCCCGAAACGGTACGCCTTTTGCTGGCAACCGTTTGGAGCAGAATACGTGAAGATGTTTTTGGCGTTGCCGCCCAGCTTCCGCGAATTTGGAGCACATGAGCTACTTAGTCACTGTCTCACCGCGCAGTTAAGAGGAATTGAAATGGATTTGAGCCCCCGAGAAAAAGACAAGCTGCTGATCTTCACCGCCGCGCTGGTGGCGGAGCGGCGCAAGGCGCGCGGCTTAAAACTCAATCATCCCGAATCGATTGCCTTCATTACAGCGGCCGTGATGGAAGGCGCGCGGGATGGCAAAACAGTCGCCGAGCTGATGAGCTACGGCACCAAAATTTTGACCCGCGACGACGTGATGCTGGGTATTCCAGAGATGATTGCTGACATTCAAGTGGAGGCCACCTTTCCCGATGGCACGAAGCTCGTGACCGTGCACAATCCCATTCAGTAAAGCGCTTCAAACTCTATGATCCCCGGCGAAATCATCACTCTCAGCGGCGAGCTTGAGCTCAACCCCGGTCGGCGCACCGTGGCGCTCTCCGTGGCCAACACCGGCGACCGACCGATCCAGGTGGGTTCGCACTATCATTTTTTTGAGACCAACGAAGCCCTCATCTTTGCCAGAGCCAGCAGCCGAGGCATGCGGCTCAATATCGCGGCGGGTACGGCGGTTCGCTTCGAGCCAGGTCAAACGCGAAGCGTGGAGCTTGTTGACATGGCCGGTACGCGCACCATTTTTGGATTTCAAGGGAAGGTCATGGGCGCACTGGATGGCAAAGTGAAAGCGCCAGCGAAAGCCGCCGCCAAGCCCGCAGCGGCAAAAAAATCAACTAAAAAAGTGATCAAAAAATGACCTCGCTTTCTCGCAAAGCCTACAGCGAAATGTTTGGCCCCACGACGGGCGACCGAGTTCGTTTGGCCGACACCGAGCTCTTCATCGAAGTCGAGCGCGATCTCACGAGCTACGGCGAGGAGGTGAAATTCGGCGGCGGCAAAGTCATTCGTGATGGCATGGGTCAATCACAATTGCCCGCCGCGAAAGTGGCCGACACGATCATCACCAACGCGCTCATTGTTGACGCTAAGCTCGGCATCATCAAAGCCGATATCGGCTTGAAAAACGGCCGCGTGTGGAAAATCGGCAAAGGCGGCAATCCCGACATTCAGCCCAACGTGACCGTGCCCATTGGCGCAGCCACCGAAGTCATCGCGGGCGAGGGCATGATCGTGACCGCGGGCGGTATTGATTCGCACATTCATTTCATCTGCCCGCAGCAAATTGAAGAGGCTCTCTCGAGCGGCGTCACCACCATGATTGGCGGCGGCACAGGCCCCGCCGCTGGCACGAGCGCCACTACAGTTACACCGGGCATATTTCACATGCGAGAAATGCTTCGCGCAGCCGATGCCTTTCCGATGAATTTAGGTTTTACGGGTAAGGGCAATGTCTCTCGCCCCGTCCCGATACAAGAGCAAATTGAAGCCGGCGCGATTGGCCTGAAGCTGCACGAAGACTGGGGCACGACGCCCGCTGCCATCAACAATTGCTTGACGGTCGCTGACAAGTACGACGTGCAAGTGGCCATCCACTCCGATACGCTCAATGAATCGGGTTTCGTTGAAAACACCATCGCCGCAACGCGCGGTCGAGGGCTTTGCGCTTATCACACCGAAGGCGCGGGGGGCGGTCATGCGCCCGACATTTTGAAGGTGATCGGCACGGATAATTTCCTGCCTTCATCGACCAACCCCACGATGCCCTTCACCGTCAACACGATTGATGAGCATCTCGACATGCTCATGGTGTGCCATCACTTAGACGCTGGCATTGCCGAGGATTTAGCGTTTGCGGAATCACGCATTCGCCGCGAAACCATCGCGGCGGAAGACATCCTGCACGACTTGGGTGCCATCAGCATGATGTCATCCGATTCGCAAGCCATGGGGCGCGTGGGCGAGGTCATCATGCGCACCTGGCAGACAGCGCACAAAATGAAAGTGCAGCGTGGTTTTCTCGCGCCTGACGAGCCTGCGGCCGCGGTGAAACGGGCCAAGGTGCCGCCGCAAAGCAGCGTGGATCATGAGTCGAGAAACGACAACTTCCGCGTGAAACGCTACATCGCCAAATACACGATTAACCCCGCCATCGCACACGGCGTGTCACACGAAGTGGGCTCACTCGAAGAAGGCAACTGGGCCGACATCGTGATCTGGCGCCCGGCATTTTTCGGGGTGAAACCGACAATGATTTTGAAAGGCGGGCAAATCGCTTGGGCACTGATGGGCGACGCCAATGCATCTATCCCCACGCCTCAGCCCGTGCACGGTCGCCCCATGTTTGGCGCGTTTGGCGGGGCGTTGCATTCGTCCTCCATTACATTCGTTTCAGCAGCCGCACTCGATTTAGGCGTGGTGAAAAAGTACGGTCTTCGCAAAAACGTGAGTGCTGTTCACAACATCCGCAAGGTGCGCAAACAACACATGTGGATGAACGGCTACAGGCCGCACATGGAAGTCGATCCCGAGACGTACGAAGTGCGCGCCGACGGACAGCTATTGACCTGCGAACCCGCCAAAGTGCTGCCGATGGCGCAGCGCTACTTTTTGTTTTAACGATTCGTTCGTGGTGAGCCAGTCGAACCATGAACGCGAGCCCAAGCCCAGCCCCACACCCCCCCCATGCAAATCGCCACCCACTTAGCGCCCCGACACACCGAAGCCACCGAAGCCGTCGAACTAAGCTTCGATCAGCGTGAAAAATCCCGCCTTCGCGCAACGCTGCTAAACGGCGAAGCCTTTGGCATTCAGCTTCGAATCGGCACCATGCTGTCACACGGCGATAAGCTTGCGCTTCCGGATGGGCGCATCGTGGGCGTGATCGCAGCCCAAGAATCGCTGCACGAAGTGCGTGCAGCCAGCGCCACAGCGCTAGCTAAGATTGCGTATCACGTGGGCAACCGCCATGTGCCGCTGCAAATAGAGAGCGACTACTTACTGATGCTGCCAGATCACGTTTTGAAAGCAATGGTTGAGGGTCTCGGCGGCACTGTAAGCGCCGTGACACGCGGCTTCCAGCCCGAAAGCGGCGCCTACGGCCACAGCCACGTGCATCACAGCCACGATGATGAGGGCCACGGCGGGCGCATCCATGACGGCTTGCAGCCGCGCACCCAAGACCGATGAACCCGAGACTACTTCAACTTGCGTCGCCCGCGCTGCCAGTGGGCGCTTACAGCTATTCGCAAGGCCTAGAGTGGGCCATAGAAACGGGTGCGGTGAACTGTGCGCTAAGCGCGGCAGCGTGGATCACGGATCATCTGCGCTTAGTGTTTTCGCGCTTTGAAATACCGCTCTATGCGCAGGCATTTGTAGCTTGGCAAGCGCTGCCCGCCGCGCATGATGAGCTGCTACAACTCAACGCCGAGTTCCTAGCCACTCGCGAGTCGTCCGAGCCTAGAGCAGAATCGATTCAAGTTGGTTTTTCCTACGCGGCGTGGTGCCGTGAAGTCGCTCCGCTCTGCGCCGCCCAGCGCGAAACACTCGCCGCTATCAACTCGCCCTGCGCGCCGGTTGCTGCAAGCCTCGCCGCCGCTGCCTGTAGGCTCACGGCGCGAGACGGCGCTATGGCCTACACCTTCGGATTCGCGGAAAATCAAGTCATGGTGCTTGCCAAAGCGCTCCCCATGGGACAAATCGCGGCGCAGAAATTGCTTTTTTCGTTAGCGACTGCCGTTGAGCAAGGCGTCGACACTGCGCTGGGCCTGAGCCGAGAGGATTGGTGCTCCGCTGCACCGCTACTCGCAATCGCACAGATGAAACATGAGAGCCAGTACTCAAGGCTCTTCCGATCGTAACCCACCCGTTCGCGGTGAACCAGTCGAACCATGAACACCCCCAACCCGTTCGTGGTGAGCTTGTCGAACCATGAACACCCAAACCCGTTCGTGGTGAGCTTGTCGAACCATGAACACCGTTTCCCAGCGAGCCTCACATGAATTCACACGGCCCTCTTCGCGTTGGTATTGGCGGCCCCGTCGGTTCCGGCAAAACAGCGCTCACCCTCGAGCTCTGCCGCCGCTTCCGCGACACGCACAACATCGCAGCCATCACCAACGACATCTACACCAAGGAAGATGCCCAGTTTCTAGTTGACCACTCCGCGCTATCGGCCGATCGCATCATCGGGGTTGAGACCGGCGGCTGCCCGCACACCGCCATTCGCGAAGATGCGTCAATCAACTTGGAAGCGGTGGATCGGCTCAACAAGCGCATTCCCAATCTCGACATGATTTTTGTGGAGAGCGGTGGCGACAATCTCGCGGCCACCTTCTCCCCCGAACTCAGTGACCTAACCATCTACGTGATCGACGTAGCGGCCGGAGAAAAAATTCCCCGCAAAGGCGGCCCCGGCATCATGAAAAGCGATCTGTTGGTGATCAACAAAATCGATTTAGCGCCCTACGTCGGCGCATCACTCGAAGTGATGGACCACGATGCGAAAAAAATGCGTGGTGCTAAGCCCTTCGTTTTTTCGAACCTCAAGGTAGGAACGGGCGTTGACGCCATCGTTGCCTTTATTCGTCATCAAGGAATGTTGAGCTAACGCAATGAAAACAGCCCACGTATCGCGTTTAACCGTATCATCATTGGCGTCGATATTGCCCGTGATTGCAAGCGCTCACCCCGGACACGAAGCACAGGACTTTCTGCACGCTCTAGCGCACGAACTCATGAGCCCGCGCGGCTTGGCTGCGTTGCTTTTAATAGGCGCTATCGCAGGACTTGCCTGCAGATGGTTTCGATCCAAGCGTTAGCTCGTCGCAGATATCAAGAAAGACGTAAAAACGATCGCGCAATAAAAAAGGCAGCCTAGGCTGCCTTTTTGCAATCGATCACCCAACTAGGCTTTCTCGATTACCTTCGACACAGTCCAAGACTTGGTCTTGGAGAATGGACGACACGCTTTGATCTCAACCAAATCGCCTTCTTTGGCGGTGCTGGTTTCGTCGTGAGCATGGTATTTCTGACTCTTGGTGACCACTTTGCCGTAGAGCGGATGCTTAACGCGACGTTCAACCAACACCGTTACGGTCTTGGTCATCTTGTCGCTCACCACGCGACCGGTTTCGGTGGCGATCAAGGGAGTTTTCACTGCGGTTTGGGCTTCGCTCATTTTGCTGCTGCCTTTTGATTGAGCACAGTCTTGACGCGTGCAATGTCACGGCGAACACGTCCCAATTGGGTCGGGTTCTGCAACTGTTGCGTGGCCTTTTGCATGCGCAAACTGAAGTGGGTTTTGTAAAGCTCGGTCAACTCGGTGTTGAGTTCAACGTCGCTCTTTGCTTTGAGTTCTGATGCTTTCATCGTTTATTCCTTTTGACCGTGTTAGCCGAGCAAACGGGCAACAAACGTGGTGGCAATCGGCAATTTCGCTGCGGCCAACAAAAATGCTTCGCGCGCCAACGGCTCAGCAACGCCATCCATCTCGTAGAGAACCTTGCCCGGACGAATCTCGGCAACGTAGTACTCTGGGTTACCTTTACCGTTACCCATGCGGACTTCGGCTGGCTTTTTGGAGATTGGCTTGTCGGGGAAGATACGAATCCAGATACGTCCGCCACGTTTGATGTGACGGCTGATCGCACGACGCGCTGCTTCGATTTGACGCGCTGTCAGACGGCCTCGGCTGGTGGCTTTGAGGCCAAATTCACCAAAGCTTACTTTGTTGCCGCGAGTAGCAAGGCCCTTATTGCGACCTTTTTGTTCTTTGCGGTATTTTCTTCTAGCCGGCTGTAGCATTTCTCACTCCTGCTGGACGACGGGGACGACGCTGTTCGCGCGGCTCTTCAGCTGGCGTAACTGCAGCGGTCTCAGCGGCAGACAATCCAAGAGTCTCGCCCTTGAACACCCACACTTTAACGCCAATGATTCCGTAGGCGGTTTTCGCTTCCGACAAACCGTAGTCAATATCGGCACGAAGCGTATGGAGCGGCACGCGACCTTCACGATACCACTCGGTACGTGCGATCTCGGCGCCGTTCAAACGACCCGCGCTCATGATCTTGATGCCTTGAGCGCCCAAACGCATGGCGTTTTGCATCGCGCGTTTCATGGCACGACGGAACATGATGCGCTTTTCGAGCTGTTGGCAAATAGAGTCGCCGATCAGCTGCGCGTCGGTCTCTGGCTTACGCACTTCTTCAATGTTGAGGGCGATCTCGCACTTCATCATCTTACGAAGTTGTGAACGCAACGCTTCAATGTCCTCGCCTTTTTTACCAATTACTACGCCAGGACGGGCGCTGTAAATGGTAATGCGTGCGTTTTTCGCTGGACGCTCGATTACGACCTTCGATACGTTCGCGTTTTTAAGCTTCTTCAGCAGGTAGGTGCGAACTTCGTAATCTTCTTTGACTTTATCAGCAAAGGTCTTACTGCTTGCGTACCACTTTGAAGTCCACGCGCGTGAAACGACGAGCCGGAATCCCGTGGGATTAATCTTTTGACCCATATGATCCCTTAATTCCCAACGGTCACGTGGATGTGACAGGTTTGTTTCAGAAGACGCGCGCCGCGGCCCTTTGCGCGCGCAGCAAAGCGGCGCATGACAAGGGCTTTGTCGACGTAAATTGAGGTCACTTTGAGCTCGTCAATATCAGCGCCATCATTGTGCTCTGCATTCGCGATTGCGGATTCGAGAACCTTCTTGATGAGGCCGGCTGATTTCTTCGGGCTGAAAGCCAGCAAATTCAGAGCCTTCGCTACGGGAAGACCACGAACCTGATCGGCGACCAAACGCGCTTTCTGGTCAGAGACCGGCGCGCCTTTCATAATTGCGATAGTTTGCATGATTCGTCCTTACTTCTTCGCTACTTTTTTATCAGCCGGATGGCCTTTAAAAGTGCGTGTGAGCGCGAATTCGCCGAGCTTGTGTCCAACCATTTGGTCGGACACATACACCGGAACGTGCGCCTTACCGTTGTGAACGGCGATGGTCAGACCGACAAAGTCGGGCGTGACGGTTGAACGACGTGACCAAGTTTTGATCGGTTTTTTGTCGTTCTTGGCCAGAGCCACATCGACCTTCTTTGCTAGATGGGCGTCAACAAACGGCCCTTTTTTAACGGAACGTGCCATTGTGATTAACCCTTCTTCGCAGCGTGACGCGTACGAACGATCATGCTGTCTGTGCGCTTGTTAGAACGCGTCTTCAGGCCCTTGGCCTTTTGACCCCATGGCGACACTGGGTGATGACGTCCGCCACCACCGTTGGTGCGTCCGCCCATTGGGTGGTCGACCGGGTTCATACAAATAGCACGAACCGTTGGACGAATACCACGCCAGCGAGTGGCACCGGCTTTGCCGATGACGCGCAGTGAATGCTCGCCGTTACCGACCTCGCCAATGGTGGCGCGGCAGTCCACGTGAACTTTGCGAACCTCACCCGAACGCAGACGAACCTGCGCGTAGATACCTTCGCGAGCCATCAGTTGCACCGAGGTACCAGCCGAGCGAGCCAATTGCGCGCCTTTACCAGGCTGCAGCTCGATCGCGTGGATGGTCGTGCCGACTGGAATATTTCGAATGGGCAACGCGTTGCCAACTTTGATCGGTGCCTCGGCACCACTCAAAATGATGTCGCCCGCTGCCATGCCTTTTGCCGCGAGCACGTAACGGCGTTCGCCGTCAGCGTAGAGCACGAGTGCAATGTTTGCGCTGCGGTTTGGGTCGTATTCAAGGTGCTCAATCTTGGCTGGGATTCCATCCTTATTTCGACGGAAATCCACAATGCGGTAATGATGCTTGTGACCACCGCCCTTGTGACGGGTGGTGATATGGCCGTTATTATTACGACCGGAACCACGCTTCTGGAAAACGAGTAACGGTGCGTAAGGCGCGCCCTTATGAAGATCAGGGTTGACAACCTTGATCATCGAACGGCGGCCAGGTGACGTTGGTTTTACTTTGATGAGTGCCATCTTTATGCCTCCCCGCCAAAGTTAATTTCTTGGCCAGGTTTAAGCGAAACATACGCACGGCGGCTATCGCTACGGCGTCCCATGGAACGACCGAAACGCTTTACTTTACCCGGGCGGTTGAGCATCTGCACGCTCTCAACCTGAACCTTAAAAAGCAGCTCTACCGCGGCCTTTACTTCGGGTTTCGTAGCGTCTTGGATCACTTCGAAAACGACTTGCTCGTTTTTCTCAGCAACAAAGGTGCTCTTTTCAGAAATGACCGGAGCCTTGAGCACGGTCATCAAACGATTTTGGTTCATTTGTATGACTCCTCAATCTTTGCAACTGCAGCTTTCGTGATCAGCACGCGCTTGAAGTTGAGTAGGCTGTAAGGATCTACGTTATGTGCCGCCACTGCGGTCACATTGGGAAGATTGCGCGTCGCCAAGTAGAGGTTGTCGTCATGCGTTTCGGTCACGATCAACGCCTCTGTGAGTCCCATGCCCTTCAAGGCACCAGCGACCAGTTTGGTCTTTGGCGAATCGATAGTGAAGCTCTCTACAACAGAGAGACGACCATCACGTGCCAACTGCGAAAGGATCGCAGCCATGCCGGCGCGATACATCTTACGGTTGATTTTGTGCGTGAAGTTTTCATCAGGCTTATTTGGAAACGCACGACCACCGCCACGCCAAATGGGGCTCGAGGTCATACCAGCACGCGCGTTACCGGTGCCTTTTTGTTTCCATGGCTTTTTCGTGGAGTGACGAACCTCAGCACGTGTCAGCTGCGCGCGGTCTGCGCTGCGGCCATTGGCTTGATAGCCGATCACCACTTGGTGAATGAGCGCTTCGTTGTACTCACGACCGAACACCACGTCAGAAGCTGACAAGGTAGACGCGTTTTCGCCTTTGGCGTTTATAACTTGCAATTCCATGATTAACTCCTCACCGTCGGTTTGACGATGACGTGACCGCCCGGGCTACCAGGGATCGCGCCTTTGATGAGGAGCAAACCACGGGCCGCATCGATGCGAACAATGGCCAAGCCTTGCGTCGTACGCTGGGCGTTGCCGTGTTGTCCAGCCATTCGCTTTCCGGGGAAAACACGACCGGGATCCTGCGCCATACCGATCGAACCCGGCGCACGGGTTGTGACCGAGTTGCCGTGGGTCTCGCGATTGGAGCTGAAGTGGTGTCGACGAATCACACCGGTAAAGCCGCGACCCTTGGTCGTGCCGGTGACGTCAACGAGCTGTCCAACTTTAAAGGTTTCGACAGACACAACAGCGCCAGGTTTAAGATCGCCAGCATCTGTATTCCATTCGCGAACCAACGACCCCGCCTGAACGCCCGCTTTTGCGAAGTGTCCGGCCGCGGCCTTGGTTACGCGCTTGGCGCGACGCTCGCCGTAGGTGACTTGCACACCTGCGTAGCCATCGTTCTCAGCAGTTTTGATTTGCGAGACGCGATTGTTAGCTACATCGACCACGGTAACAGCAGTAGCTGATCCGTCATCATGGAAGACGCGTGTCATACCGACTTTGCGTCCGATGAGTCCTAGACTCATAGTTCACCTCTTCTTTCTTACTCCCGCACTTACGTTTGGAAGTGCCGGTTTCAATTGACCGGCAACTTTGATTTCAGTGTTCGTTCAGCGGTCTATTGACTACTGAACTTTGATTTCGACGTCCACACCCGCTGGAAGATCTAACTTCATCAGCTGGTCGACCGTCTTGTCATTGGGCTCGATAATGTCCATCAAACGAAGATGGGTACGAATTTCAAACTGGTCACGCGACGTCTTATTAACGTGAGGTGAACGCAGTACGTCAAAGCGCTCAATGCGCGTTGGCAATGGCACGGGACCGCGAACAATTGCGCCGGAGCGCTTCGCAGTTTCGACGATTTCCGACGCTGACTGATCGATCAACTTGTAATCGAATGCCTTGAGGCGGATGCGAATCTTTTGGTTATTCACGAGATCGCCTGCTTACTTCAGAATTTTCGAAACTACGCCGGCACCCACGGTGCGACCGCCTTCGCGAATGGCGAAACGGAGCTTCTCTTCCATGGCGATCGGGTTGATCAGCGCCACCGTCATCTTCACGTTGTCACCAGGCATC
>READ01000071.1 GCA_004293675.1 Betaproteobacteria bacterium | reverse complement strand
CCCAGCGCGTGTAGGTCTTGACGGACAGACCCAGCTTGTTGGCAGCTTGGGTCGGCCCCAAACCCTGCTCAGTGACCAATTTAACGGCCTCAGCCCGGTGCTCGGACGTAAATACTCGTTTCGGTATCGTGGACATGTTGAACTCCAAAAATCGGTAGAAAATACCCGATCCTTGGCGTCCGTTTTAGCGAGCCCCTTCCACTATTAAGTGTCCTGCATAAGTTCGTTTTCCGTCATTTGAATACTCGCGAATAGACAGCGGCGCATTTCGCTCTCCGCGCTTGCTACCGCAGCGGCGAGATTTAATCGAATTATTGCTAACGCTAAGGTGCGCTGAGGTACCAACTGGCGCGATAAACGAAGGACACTAAATTCGTCCCACTGATCATGAATTTCTCCGTTCTCTGCGATCGTAAATCTTGATGTAATCGATTGGCTTATAACGCGGTTGATACCCAGCGCCGGCCAGCGAAATTTCCAATTAGCAACGACCACGTCTTCGCTCGTTTCTAGCTCGTCAATCCGATAAGTGACAGACCAATCTCGTCGATCACGAAGATGTCCCATGGCGCAGAAAAAGAAAAAACGGTCGCGTATCTGATTTTGTCCCCGAACTACCCCTAAGCGTGATCGCAACACACCATGCGGTGCATACAGGCTGCAAATTCGTTCGTGATGCTGATGCGCAAGCGCTTCAAACCAGCTTGCAACAGTTATGAGTTGACGCGATGCAGTGCCCGGTGTTTTTGAGGGGGGCTCTGCGCTGTGGCGCCCTTCATTCAACGCGTAATTTGGAAAGGTTTCTGTGTCCATCCCCGTAGTGTCGGCGCATTACAAGACCGAGTTACATGTCATTGGCATGTTTCGTCGCTTTTTGATGCTAATCCCGGGGCATGGCCTCCACCAAATTTGACGTGTAAGGGTCAGATTCGCTGCATCACCGCTCTCAGCAGCGTCAACGTCTCAGGCACCGAGACGGAGCTTACTAACAGCGCCTCTGCAAATCGACGACTACTCCTAAAGCTGGGTGGTGGCTCTCGCGTCAATTCGTCGGACGCTCGCTAGACCGGCATGTGGTCGGATCGCGCAAATTAATTTACAAGGGGAGTTTTTTTCCTGCCGAAGCTGGGAAAGGGTTAGCGCGAGCAGATGCAATCATAGTGTGACATTGGTGTGTGCCGCGCAGTTTCTGGTTAGAACATCACCTCGCAATAATGCTTAGTATGGTTTTACTGAGCGCGCTGCGATTTACCTGCTGGTGACGCCATTTAGCCTGTGTTTATGCCATTGTCATTTGGCGGATCAGTAGCTCCCAGCTATGGTTGTCCGGAGTTGAGACGACGCGAAGGCGTGCAGATTCCAAACTGCCTCCGATACGGTCAATCCATCAAAAGGAGCAATGAGCAAACATGACGGCTATTTCAAAAGGTGAGAGCGTACCTGGCGAGGTACGTCGACTGCTGGCGAACTTGATAGAAGTTCTCCTGAGTACGGCAACCATTGTCGAGGCGAACGCAACACATGTCGGACTGAACAAAACGAAGGGAAACACGATGTTCAAATTAAATATTCACCAGCGGTGCCGCCGTTCTTTCGAACGGTTGATCGGACTATCGATACTGTGTTTGAGCGGCGTGTCTGCCGCCGCGAACGTTGATTTAACGGTCTCGCAATCCGTGACGCCAGCGGCGCCGGTAGCGTTCGTACCGTATAGCTACCAGGTGGTACTACGCAATAACGAGCCAACGTTGGCCACGAACCCGGTGATTACACTCACGTTAAGTGCCGACATGGTGTCGCGAACGGCTATGTCGGTGGTTGCCGCTGGTGGCGCGGTATGCCCAACGGTGGCACAGCTTTCCACAGGATTAGGCAACCCACCCCTAGCCGGTGGCTCGTTCGCACTTACGGTGCCCTCGATCCCGGCTTCTGGTCAATGTATCCTAAATTTTTCAGTGATACCGCTGCGGCCAGCGAACTACACATTGTCAAGCAATTTCGCGGTTACATTACCTGACGTTGAAACGCAACCCACCTCAAACACAGCAACAACAAACTCAACGGTCGGCTCCACCATTGTGAGACCAGGCATAACGAAGCGCATTGTTTCTGGCGGCGCTCCGGCTACATTTCCAGCCGTTACCGTATGGGAAATTGTGATCACTGGCGATCCGACGATTTCGATTCCCCCCGAAGTGCCGATGCTTCTCCAGGATCGTTTTTATCGCGATACCACGTCAACAGTCTACGGCGCATCCACAGCGGCCGTCGACACTATTAGCTGCACTAGTACTGGCTTCTCGTCGGCAACGGCGGGATGTCCAGTGCTCCCAGTGCGCGCTGCTAGCGCATGGGATGACCCAATATTTTGGAATGGTCAACGCTTACCGCAAGGCTTGCCGGCGAACTCTAGCGTCACGATAAGATACAGCTCCACGATAACTGCGCCCACATGTGGAACCGGCGGTTACTTTAATCAAGCATCCGTATTCGCTGGGGACGCCGTCAATCCGTTTTCGGATATTGTGCAGCCACCGTCGGTCTCGCGGGTTGTGTCACTTCCCGCTGCGCGCGCCTGTAACGTAGCCTTTATCCCAACAACAGTTACAAAAACGCTTTTGGGGCCGGCATTGGTAAACACTATTGCGAATAAATCGCGATATCAAATTACGTACGGCATCTCTGGTGCAACCGTATACCCAGCCGAGATGCGCGTCGGTGATTCAATAACCACTGATGGGGCTGGTTACCTCGAGCGCATGAATGTCATAAGCTGTACCGCGTCGGGGGGGATGGTGTGCCCAGCCGCTCTTGCCGCCGGGTCGAGCTTTGGACCGTTTGCGCCTACCAACCCTTTTCCTAACAACCGCCAATTGTTTAGTGAAATCGTGCGCGCCACGGCCGATGGTTCAATCAGGCTCGTTGTCGAAATGGAGTACAGCGATTTGACTGCCCGATGTATGCCTACGGTCTGGAATCAAACTAATTCCGCCGGTGTGTCTACAGGCGTGGGATCCATTCCTCCGAGCGGTTTTGATTTGGTGTCGGTCAGTCGTATTGGTGCCACTGTTGGGCCTAGTCTCCCATCTCCTACTCCTGCGCCTGTTCCCGGGTATGTGCAACTTGATTTTGACTTACCGCGTTGCGTCGACTTGACGGTGAATAAATCAATTTCAACGCCGCGTCCTGGCGCCAATGTTCCCTTCTCTTTCGATCTTGAATTTACGAACGCTGGATCAGCGATCGCAAATAACCCTGCAATCAACGTTCCCGTGACGGATGTTTTAGGCTCGCACTTTACGCCAAGCGCGGTGACCTGTAGCGTCGTTGAAGGCACGGGTACCGCGCCAACAGTAAGCCTCGCAAACATCACAGGGGCGAACCAAACGTTTGCCACAACGATTCCGCTTATCAATGTGAACTCGAAGGTGCGTTGTCGGATTACCGGCACAGTTGCGACCACCGGTTCCTATTCCAATACGGTCTCGACGCTTGCATCATGGGGCGGCTCAGGAAGAACGAGTACGCTCAACGTGTCCAGTGGGATCAGCTCAACCCAGGGCTACGGCGTCACTGGGGCTTCAACCACTAGCGTGACCAAGGTGTTAGGCATCAATGCGGCTGGCGTGGCGCCAGGTACAACCTTCCCAGTCACCGCACAGTGCACGATTACACCGATCCCCGCAGGCCCGCCTACGTTTGCTACCGTCGGCCCTATCTCGCTTACGCCCGGCGTTGCGCAGGTGTTTACGCTGCCGCCCAGCACGGCGGCGCAAAGCACCTCATGTGTATTTAGCGAAGGCACGCCTTCACAGGCCGCGCTCCCGACGTTTGGGTATTTGCCGGGTATTTTCACGCCAAGCGCCACCGTCACGACCAACGCAATAGGTCAACCCACGGCGCCATTGACGCTCACCAATAACCTATCGCCGATTGGAACGCTAGCGATCACAAAAGCAATTTCTGGCGGCCCGACCGGGGGAATAAACAGCGGCGCTTTCACCTTCAGCGTCGCCTGTACCCCCAACACCTCTGCAATCCCGAATCAAACGATTACGTTTGGTCCGGCCGCGAGTACCAGCCAATCGCTGACCACAAACCTACAGGTTGCCGCGGGTGACCGATGCACGGTGACCGAGCTTACTCGGCCGACTCCGCCAGCCGGCTTCGCTTGGGGGCCGATCCCGGCCGCAACTGTCACTGCGCCTATCGTGGTGAGTCAAACTACAACCGCGACCGTCACCAACACGTTAATCAACACGGGACCAGGCGGGCTGCTGATCACCAAAGTCGTCACGGGCGGTCCAACGGGTGGCGTAAGTGGGGCATTTAACTTTAGCGTGAACTGCACATTGGGATCGCCAATTCCGAATCAGACGATCACGCTAACAAACCAGACGACGCGCTCGTTGGCTTCGCCTATCAGCGTGCCAGCCGGAGCGGTATGCACCGTGACCGAGCTTGCGCCTTTGCCTACACCGCCGACTAACTTCAGCTGGGCTCCGATCCCGGCTGCGGCTGTCACATCGCCCATTACGGCAGGTGCAACCACAATTGCAACAGTCACCAACACGTTAGTCGAGTCTGGGGGACTACAAATCACCAAAGTAGTCACTGGCGGTCCGGTCGGGGGTGTGAGTGGAGCGTTCGTGTTCGCCATCAGCTGCTCTGCAGGCGGCCCATACGCAGATCAGACGATCACCTTAACCAACGAGACCAGCCGTTCGCTCGCGACGGCAGTACGGGTTCCAGTCGGTGCCACGTGTTCTGTGCAGGAGCGGTCACAAGCTGCGGCGCCGAGCGGCTTTAGTTGGGTTGGTATCCCGGCGGCTGTTTCGTCGGCAGCGATGCCAGCAACGGGCGGCGTATCAGTGACTGTAACCAACGTACTCGCGAGTAACGCGGCATTGCCAATGGCGCAAGTGCCGGTAAACGACCGTACTACGTTGGCAATGCTTGGATTTATTTTGCTCTGCACGGCAGGTATTTTCCTGCGACGTCAGTAGGGGGGAAGCTAGATAGCTAGCGTTTGGGCTCGCAGACAGCGCATGCGAGCCCAACTAGGCTGAAATCCACTAGCTGCAGTAGTCGCCAGTGTTTTTTTGCGCGAGTTGATGATCGTATTGGGAAGCTGTATACCCTTGAGCTCACGCTTACGCCAGACGGAAGGCGTCGGGTTTTGGTTGTAGGTTTACATCAACTACGCAATAGCCCCAGTTGGTTAATCCGTGCTGTTGACGTATTCCGAGTTTTTTGCACGCGAAGATGCTAGACGACCACTTGGTTGAATCAGCTCGCGCTCTTAGGCGTGAAGTGAAACGCTACGTTGGCGTGTGCTGCGAGCGAGTCTTCGTTGTGTTTGTGGGTGCTTAGGGTGTCCAAGCTGACGTGCATCTGCGGACCCAAAGCTGGACGGCGGCGATATGTCTGAGAAACTGTTGGAAGCCGGCTCGTTTCTTAGTTCGGGTGGGAGTATCCGAATTTTTGTATATGCGGCACTTTGAGAGTATCCACCGTGCGGACGAAAGCTTCTGTCTATAGAGCGCGCTTCGCGCACGCGGTGTAATTGGGTGCGAAAAATGGGGGGGCGCTCCATAGTGAATGGTAGGCGACCGCGAATCGATTCATCGCCTCTTTCCAGTTAAGCGTGGCACGATTCCAATCGGCAGTGATGTTTCGAAGCGCCAGCAGGATGAGCTTTCAAGGCGCATCATCGCATGGGCAACGGCCCCGCATTTTGATGATCTTTCTCAGCCTTGCAGTGACGCTCTCAACAGCATTAGTGGTCTCGATGATTCGCCGCACCGCCGGAGGGAACGCGTAGAACCGAATCACACTATCCCAGGCTCGTCGCGATAACGCCGCCAGCGTGGGAAATCGTCCACGCCAAGTACTCGCCTCGAATTCGCCAAGCGCTGCGTTTGCCGTGCCGGTGTTCACTGCCGTGTAGATCGGATAAATCGCGAAGGCGATCGCCTTGCGATTCTTCCGGCTCTTGAAGTTCAAACTGTGGTGTATCAGATGCGCGATGCAAGTTTGTAGCGTCGTCTTTGGAAACACACCCTCAAGCGCCTCAGGCAGTCCTCTGCGACCGTCGGTGACGGCAATTGAGAGCGGCGCTTTCTTAAAGAAATCCCATCCCTTGTGTCCCCATCATAAATCGATTGCGATTCGGCAGAATCGTGTCGAGAGCGAGGGTGTCAGTAACGCCGAACCAGCGTGCAAGCGTGACCGCGAATTCGTCCACTGACGTCGTAGGGAGCAAGCGCCCGTTACCAACGTCGGTATCGGTCCCAAACGCAATGGTTGGGAACGTTCCAAACATTCGATTCCCTTGCACGGCGCCGCCGAAAACGAACTGATGCCCCCCCCATCCGTGATCGCTGCCGCGACCATTGTGGCGTAGCGCACGTCCGAAATCGCTCGCAGTAAACGTCGTAACGAAGTTTTGTGTGCCAAGCGCATTCATTGCGGTGTTGAACGCGCCGAGTGCAGCATCTAATTCGCCAAGCCGTTCGTTTTGCTCTTGCACGAGGTTGTCGTGAAAGTCATACCCACCCTGGGAAACGAAGAAAACTTGTCTCCGCTGACTGAGCTGACCTCCCGCTGCAATCATGCGAGCAACCATTCGGAGTTGGTTACCGATACCGCTTCCTGGAAAAGTCGTAGTGACTAACGGTGCCGCCGCCAACGCATTGGTCACAATGGACTCGGTGTCCACTGAGCGCTTCCCGATCCTTGCCCATTCCGCCTCCATCATACCCGCACGCGAATCGGTGAGTAAGCGACGAAGCGCTTGCTGGCTCATTTTGGATCCGTAAAGTCCAGATGATGACGGAGCAAGCCCTTGCACGGCGATCGCCCCTTGATTTGTGATCTGGTATTGGATGGTGTCCTCACCGGCCTGGATCATGTTGTTGCCGCCAATCGACATGCAGATCGATACGCCGCTGTTCGGGTTGTAGAGCGGAGCGGTGACGTCCCCCATACGTCCCATCCAGCCAGTTGCAGAGCCTCTATCCGGCAGGCCGGTTTGCCACTGATTTTGTTGGTCAGCATGCGAAAACAATTGTGGGGGCACGGCAACGGTAGGCTCTCCGTCGTTCCACTGAGTGAAGGAGGTGGGTGTTACGAGCGTACCGACATTGGCGACCACTGCGCAGCGCCCGCCGTTGATCATCGATTGCACGTTACTCATGGCCGGATGCAGCCCGAGCGCGCCGCCGGTGTAGCCCACTGGATTTATGGCGCGCAGCGAGGCCTGGGACAGCGCAAGCGAAGGCCGTGCGTTGAAGTAATCCGTATAGGCGCTGCCTGATCGCGGCACGATTAAGTTCGCGTGATCATTGCCGCCAAAGAGAAATACGCAAACGAGCGCCTTGTAATCACCATGGGTTTGGGCGCTCGCTGCGCCCATCATCGCGAGGTTGGCTGCGAACGGCGTGCCTGCAAGCGCGGAGATTGACGCGAATTGCTGCAAGAAACGGCGGCGAGCCGGATGGCGTGAGACGTGGACCATGAGCGTATTACCTCGTAATTAACGTTGAATCAGAAATTCAGGGGCAAGCATCGTGAGCGCGACGGCGGTGTGCACGCGACGCGACTGCCATAGAAAGTCACCAACTGGAATTGAGTTCACAGCGCCGATAATGATCTGCTGCGTTTGCGCGGTGAGCTGGCCGTAGGCTAGGAGCAAATTCAAATCGGCCATCATGATGGTCGGGTTCGCTGCGTTCGCGAGCAACGTCGCGTAGTCACCTTTTACGCTATCGTCGTTGTAGCCATAGCCGCCCTCAACTAGACTGGTCACAAAGTTTGCGTAACCTGTTGTCGTTGTTTCATGCGTGATTTGGAATTCGGGTGCGCTGACACCGCGAACCAAAATAGCTCCGGGCGGCGCGTAGTCAGGCCGGTAAAAATTGAAGACCGAGGGGGAACGCATCGGGTTTTGCCCGAGGCTCGAAACCGGATCTTCCAGATTCCAGATGCGGAAGCGACCGGACGTAGCGCTGGCGTTGAAACCGCGCAGCCATGCGCCGAATCGAAGCACGGGCTCGCGCAGCTTTCCAAAGCCCTCGTCGGCAAGTTTTTGCTCATCACGCGCTTCAGTATCCATTAGTACTGCACGAATAGCGGCTTTCATATCGCCACGTACGCCGCTACCGTTGTTGTTGAAGGCATTAGTGACGCGCTGCACGTAGGCAGGCGAGGGGTTACTTGTTACTAAACGCTTGATAAGCTGTTTGCCGATAAACGGCCCGACATTCGGGTGATTGAATATCCGATCCAGCGCGGCGGTTAACACCGTATTTGCCTGCGCTTGCGTTACCGTGCCGGAGATCGCAGGGATCGTCGTACCAAGAAAAGACTTCGCGGACGCCGAGTGAAATTGCGGATACATCTGCATGGGTATTCCCCAGGGAGAGTAAGGCTCCTCGTAGCCCATCCATCGTCCATCGCTAGGCGCACCACCGCCCCAAGACAGGCCCGTGAATACTTTAGCGAGTCCAACAATGTCATTTTGATTGTAGGTAGGAATATCTCTCCCGTTTGCATCTTTCTTTCGTGTGCCATCACCATTGAGTTCCCATAACCCGATCGAGAAAAGTTGCAGGATCTCCCGTGCATAGTTTTCGTCCGGCGTACGGCCAGTTTCTGCATCTTCTTTCTCGTTACGAATATGGGAGAGGTAGTGTCCCATCGTAGGATGGCGCGAAACATCCTCGAGCAATATGCGGAAATTGCCAAATGCATTACGCGCGGTCATATCGAGAAAGCTCGCATGCGCATCGGGTTGTATATCTACCGCGCTATTCTGCGTGGAGACCACAAAAATCTGTTGAAGGGCGAAGGCTACGCGCTGGCGTAACTGGTCCGGGCTGGTAATCGCCTGTTGCCAGAATGTCTCCATGGCGGCATTGATGGCGCCTGAGTTGCATCCCACGCTATCGGCGGCGCAGCCAATCGGCCCCCCGCGAGCCACATATTGCCAATGTGTGTCGTTTGATGCGGTAGCAAATTGGGTCGTGATCCAGCTGTCGAAAGCAGAGTCGTTTCCCCCCGCCGCTACTAGAGCGTCAATCTCTGATTTCTTCGGCCCCCACGTCGCTTGCGTAAGAAACCGTGCTGTGCGCTCCTGAGTGGTCATCGCTGCGCCGGGGCAACCGTTGCTGATGTACGCGCTGATGAGTGCTGGGGTGAGCCGCGATGAATAAGCGCCGCCGTTGCCGAGCGCATCGCCGCGAAATCCAAACAAATAGCGCTGCAAGATACGCGCGTCGTCTTTGTCAAAAACTCCGTTACCATCAAGGTCGAAACGACGAAGGCGCGCGGCAGCGTTCGCCTCAGCAGCAGCGGGCAGAGCGGTAGCGTTGAAAAGCGCAGCGTTACCGCGCTTACCCACGGCATAGCGTGACAGAAACAAGCCGTCGGTAGTCGCGTCAGCGGCGCCTGCATCCAACGAGAACGGGCAGCCAGATTGCGCAATGCTGGACCCTACACAGCAAAACGCGGCTGCGCTACACAGCGCCGTATTGAATAGAACATGAATTCGCATCGTACTTCACCAATCATCAAATAATGCAACACCTACTTCGATCAGTAGCCGTGACGAACCTTATGCAAGCTCGTACAAGCCGCTAACCTCTACTGTTACATCGCACTTTACGTTTTTCTTCGAACAAAGTGTATGTCATTGGCATAATAATTTTGTCGATTGTCGGTGGTTTTGTAATTAGTGACGTGGAATTCGATTTAAGTCAACGAATTTGCTCGTTGGATCGCTGCGAAGTAGGGACCCTGCTAGCGAAGTTTTGGCGAATCGATCGAACCCGGGTGTTTTGCGCAGAATCTCAATGCGTCGTTCTTGACAGAGCTGATAAGCTCGACTTATGGTGAATAAGTACGAGATTAGGCGTGTTACTCTGCCCCTGTGAATTAGCTGCGAGTTGAATTAGAGTCCGTTTCACCTTGACCCTGCACCAATTCCTGTACCAGTTATAAGTTAGGGAAACACTGAACAAGTCCCATTCTCCTCGGTCACAGTAGTCAAGTAAATCACTTGATTTGCTAGCGTAAGTTCTTGATCGAGATGAACGAGATCGTGCCTTGGCGTGATCTCTGTGCGCTGATCGAGCCGCACTACCCCAAGGCTGGTAACGGACGCCGCCCGATCGGGCTCGAGCGCATGCTGCGGATTCACTTCTTGCAGCTGTGGTTTAACTTAGCCGACGAGGCCTGCGAAGAGGCACTCTACGACGCGCCGCTGTTTCGCGAGTTCGCGATGATCGATCTGGGCGAAGAGCGGGTGCCGGATGCGACCACGCTATTGAAGTTTCGCCGCTTGCTCGAGACGCATGCGCTGGGCGAGGCGATCTTTGCGCGGGTCAATGCGCTGCTCGCAGAGCGTGGGCTCAAGGTCTCGGGCGGCACGATGGTCGACGCCACCCTCATCGCCGCCCCCAGCTCGACGAAGAACAAAGATCAAAGCCGCGACCCCGAGATGCATCAGACCAAGAAGGGGAACCTTTGGCATTTCGGCATGAAGCTGCACATCGGCGCAGACACGCAAAGCGGACTCATTCACTCAGCCGACACCACCGCAGCCAACGTGCACGACAGTCAAATGCTGCCCGAGCTGTTACACGGCGACGAGACGCGCGTCTACGGCGACAGCGCGTATCACTATCAGCGCGAAGCAATCAAAGCAGTCGCACCTAATGCGAAGGACTTCACCAACGAGCGCGCACGGCGCGGCGCACCGCTCACTGAAGCGCAGAAGGCCAAAAACAAGAACAAGAGCGCCGTGCGCGCAGCCGTCGAGCATCCGTTTCTATTCATCAAGCGCATCTGGGGCTACGCCAAGACGCGCTACCGGGGCATCGCCAAGAACCACAACCGACTGCTGGCGATGTGCGCGCTCTACAACCTGAAAAAAGCAAACGTGAGGCTCGCGCAATAGCCACGTCTGCGAGGCGAGAAATCGCCTCAGGGCGGGCTAAAACCCGGCGTTTGCAGTCCGAAAACGCCTAAAAAAAGCAAAAAACGCGAGCAGTTTCACTCACGAGCTCGATTGCAGAGGCAGTGTCGTCGTTTGGACTACTTGTTCAGCGTTTCC
>READ01000055.1 GCA_004293675.1 Betaproteobacteria bacterium | reverse complement strand
CGTTGTTAAAACCAACGTTGCACACGAACCCCAAACAGTGTCACCACGCCGCTGAAATCGCGTGGCTTAAACACTCAATGGAAGGTTGACAGGATCAGTTGTCGTATTCGCCTTCGCTCGTCAGGGGGCTTGCCACGAATCTCGGATTCGATCTTGTAAAGTACCCCGATCCGGTTTAACGCCTCCAGCGCCACGGATGAGGCTTGCAGCGTGTGCAAATCGAAGAACTTGCGGCGCACGTGCGCCCAGCACGCAGCCTCCGCGATCTCCGGGCTGCCGTGTTCGTCAAAGCGTTGATAGAGCCGCTCGAAGCCCGCGTAACCGCCGGCTTGCAGGATGCCCTTGAAGTCTTTGCCATGAAGTGCCGGATGCTCGCCCTTGCGATCTGGCGAGTACGCAAACCACACCGCTGCGGGCTCGGGGAATCGACTGTCTGTGGGCGCATTGCAATCATCGCGCACATACGTCCACAACCGCCCCGTCTTGGTGGTGCCGCGCCCCGGCTGCAGTACCGGCACCGGCGTGTCATCAGCGTGCAGTTTCGTGGCGCCCTTGACGTAGTGTGCGAGCGACTGCACGAGCGGATCAAGTAATTGACAGGCACCCCCCACCCAATCCGCCAGCGTCGAGCGCGAGAGCTCAACGCCTTCGCGCGCGTAGATTTCGCTTTGCCGATACAGTGGCAGGTGATCGGCGTATTTGGCGGTGAGCACGTGTGCCAGAAGGCTCGCACCGGCGTAGCTTCTGGCGAGCGGACGATGGGGCGCTTCGGCTTGGCTAATCGTCTTGCAGCCACCGCACAGGTATTTCGGACGCACCTGAACGAGCACTTTGAATCGGCCAGGGACGTATTCCAATATCTCGCTCTCGTCGGTACCCAGCTCGGTCAAATGCTTCTCGTCTGCGCCGCAATGCTTGCAGCCGCAGGCCGCTTGTGCCAATGCACCCACGGGTGCGTACACCACGCGCTCACGCGGCAGGTGTTCGGGCAACGCACGCCGCTCGGGAGTGCTCGACGAAGCTGCAACGCCGTCGCAGGCATTCGTTTGCGCCGTGGCGTCGGCAGCGGCTGCGGTCACCGCCGCTGCGACGTTGGTTTGATGCGCCGACAGCGTACTCTCCAAATCCTCCACGATGAGTTCGAGCTGCAATATCTGCGTGTCGAGTTTCTCGCTCGATGCACCGAAGCGCGCTCGCTTCATGCGCGCAATTTGTAGCTTCAATGTCTCGATCAAGAGATCGCGCTCGAGCACCATCGCCTCGCGCTCCAGTACCATCGCGTGCAGCGATTGAACGTCACTGGGCAGTGTGCGTTTGATCGTGGCGGTTGTGTCAGTAGTGGCTGCGGTGGGCATGTTGGTTTAGACAATAGCGCACGCAAATGTTTCGTGAGCACAGCACAAATTTGCAGTAATTTGTCGGCTCACAACGCATCGAAGGCGATGTTTCCGCAGCCCCATCACGTAGTCAACTTCTACAACGTCTATCCCGCCAGTGTTGGCGCCCACGTGCGCTTAGGTGCTCGCCAGTCGATGCCTTCGAGCAGCATAGAGAGTTGCGCCGTCGTCAGATGCACCGTGCCACTGTCGGCCTGTGGCCAGATGAAGCGTCCTCGCTCCAGTCGCTTGGCAAACAGGCACAACCCGTCGCCGCTCCACCACAAGAGTTTGATCTTGTCGCCACGTTTGCCACGAAACACGAACACGTGACCCGAGAAGGCGTTCTCAGTAAGCTGGTTCTGCACCAGGTTGGCCAAACCGTCGAACCCTTTCCTCATGTCGGTAACACCGGCGGCGAGCCAAACGCGCGTGCCCAGCCCATTGGGCATGTTTATCGGCACGCCGATCAGAGAATTCATCGGAACCT
>READ01000016.1 GCA_004293675.1 Betaproteobacteria bacterium | reverse complement strand
GTAGACGACGAAGCCGTGCGTCGAGCGCGCGTAGTCGCCGATACGTATGCAGGCGCGCTAGCAGAAGCGGGCGATCTAGTGCAACCGATCGAGCGCGGCATCGTTGATCGCGCGCACGTGCTTGCCGAACTTGCGGAAGTGTTGCGTGGGGAAAAACAGGTTCGCCAAAGTGCAAACGACATCACACTCTTCAAATCGGTGGGGACAGCGCTTGAGGATTTGGCGGCAGCGCGGTGTGTGTTGAGCGCGTCGCTAGAGAGTTAGTGGTTGGTGGGTTCACCGTGCGCCCCCTTGCCGCGTTGTAGGCGGGGTTCAAACTAACCAGCAATTTCGGCGGTTTAGAGATGCTGGGTGTCGTAACTCAACCTAGCCTACGAGCTCTTCGATGTGCCAATGAAAGACCTGACCCAGTAGCTCCTACGATTGCGAATATTCGCATGGCGCTACACCAAAGCCAGCCCATGGGAAACAACCGGTTTGCCGATAAGATTGAGCGACTGACCGGCCAGCGCCCCGAGCCGAAAGCGCGAGGGCGACCGAGGAAAATTGTGGTGGAGAATGGAGATTGAGGGCGTGCGAAGTGACTTTGGTTGTTTGCGGCGGCGACTTTTCTTTCGCAAGAAAGCGAGAAATCTATCGAAATGGGGTCATAAATTAACCTGACCCCTTATTTTTCCTTATTTTTCACGTGCATCAAGGGGCGTGTCGCTGGGCGAACGCCGCGAGCTCTTTCACGGACTGGGTGGCTTCAGGGACCACACCGGCGTAGAGCTGAAAGTCGTGCCACAGCGGCCCGAACTCCCGAAGTTGGCAGGGCACGCCCGCGCGAGCACAGGCCTCGGCCAGGCGGCGCGAATCCTCGAGAAGTACTTCCTGACCCGCCACGTGGACCAGCATAGGTGGCAAGCACGACAGTTTTTCCAGCAGCGGCGAGACGAGTGGATCGCTGCGCCCCTGGTGCGCCGCATAGGCCGATGCACAAAACTCAAGCCAGCGCGCGCTGAGCAGCGGGTCGAAGGGCACGTGGGCCAGCCGCGTGTTGGAGAGATCACACCAGGGCGAGATCAGGGCCAGGCCCGCCGGTTGCGCCACTTGGGCCGCGCGCAGCGCCAGACACAGTGCCAGGGCCAGGCCGCCACCCGCGCTGTCGCCCGCCAGCACGATATGCGCCGGTGACGTGCCGCCACGCACCAACGCGTCGAACACGGCCCGCGCATCGTCCAGCGCCGCCGGATGAGGATGCTCTGGCGCGAGCCGGTAGGAGGGCACTACCACGGACATGCCCGCCTCGCGCGCCAGCCTGCCGGTGATGCTGCGGTGGGTTCGTGGGCTGCCCAGCACATAACCGCCACCATGGAGATAGACGATGGTGCCCGCCCCTGGCGTCCGCGGCATCGCGCGCTCGCAGGACACACCGCCCAGCGTCACCTTCTCGAAGCGCACGCCTCGTGGTGGTGGCAGCAGGGCGGTGGCCATTGCCACCCAGCGGCGCTGCACGGCCAGGGGCACCCGGGGCGAGAACGCTGGCTTCAGCAGACCCGCCACCACGAGTCGGGCGACCGAGGCCGCCATAGAGTTGCTCATGATGTGCCGCTGCGGCTCGCCTTCGCGCTATGACGCGGCCTGCGCAAGGTCGCGCAGTCGGCCGAGGGTGCGTTGCAGTTTCTGCTGGCCTTGCCTATTGGCCAGCCGCAGCAGCCAGCCGAATCCCGGCCGCCCCTGCATGGCTTGCCGGTACGTGACTTGGCAGCCGCCCTTGGATGGCTTGATCAACACCTCTCCTCCACCCGCAGCCAAGATGGGGATGGTCGACCCCACGATGGACAACGCCCAGTGCGATGGAGCGTCCCAGGCGGTGAAGGTCTCCTCCAACACGATCTTGCCCGCGGTGGCCCTGCGCCCGCCGCCCACGCCGGCTGGCGCACGCGTGGTCTCGACTTTGGACAGTTCGCGATACCAGCGCGGCCATCCCTCGTTGTCCGCGATGAGCTCCCACACGCGCTCTGGTGACGCAGCGATGAAGACCGTTGCCTCGTTCAAGATGGGAGCGGTGGCGATCCACTGGGGCGGTTTGATGGGATGAGCTCGCATAACCTTGGCTTTCTGAAGATGAGGGATACGAAGGGGCCTCAAGACCACTTCGCGAATGAGCAACGGAGTGTACAACCAGGACGTCGGCAACGTACCGCACACGAAGCCTCGCCATTGAGGTGCGGCAGGGCGCTGGCTGAGTGATGCATCGCGTTCGACTCAGGCAGGCTTGGTTGACAGGTAATGCTCGGCGTCGAATCGACGCACCGCCCGGCGATAGGTGAATGAGGGCCCAGACCAGTTGTTGGTGATGCGACCGTCCTGGCCCTGGTACCAGTTGCTGCAGCCGCCGTTGGTCCACACCGTGTTGCCCAGGGCCTTCTGCAGGGCAGCGTTCCATCCGGTCTCGGCGTCTTGGGACACCTCCAGCGCCGTACCCGGTGCGCGTTGCAGCGCCTTGAGCGCGCCCATCACGTAGCGGATCTGGCTTTCCATCATGTAGATGATAGAGCTGTGGCCAAGGTTGGTGTTCGGGCCGTAGAGCATGAAGAGGTTGGGGAAACCGTTCACCGACACGCCCCGGTAGGCGTAGGCACCGTTTCGCCAGGCGTTCGCCAACGTACGCCCATCCCTGCCGGTGACCTCGAACGTGCCCGAGAAAGTCTGTGAGGCGAAACCCGTGGCCATGATCAGGATGTCGGCTGGATGTTTGATGCCATCGGTCGTCTCCACGTGGTCTGGCCCGATTCGAGCGACAGACTCCGTGATCACGTCGCAGTTGGGTTGCGTCACTGCCGTGTAGAGCCCGTTGTCCACCAGGATGCGCTTGCAGCCCGCCGCGTACGTGGGGGTAAGCTTTCGCCGCAGTTCCGGATCGCGCACCCGCAACCACAGGTGGGCGAGCAAGACGCGCCGCATCACGGCTTCGAACACCGGCAGCGAGTAGAACGCCAAGCCCAGGGACTCGTGGGCCAAGTAGACGATGCTGCGGGCCAGCCAGCGCAGTGGCGGTACGTGCCCGTACAGCCAGGTCTCCCAGCGCGGTGCTGGACGGTCGGGCCGCGGCAGGATGTAGGGCGGCGTGCGCTGGAATAGCGTCACATGGGCCGCTTGGCGCACCACGTGCGGCAGCAGTTGCGCAGCGCTTGCCCCCGTGCCGATGATTGCTACGCGTTTGCCAGCCAATGCCACGTCGGGTCTCCAATTCGCCGAGTGGAAGCTGGGGCCGGCAAAAGTCTTCAGGCCGGGGATATTAGTAAGCTCCGGCGTGCCCAGCTGACCGGTGGCGGGCACCAGAGCTCGGGCCCTGAAATAGCGGCCCGAGGTGGTCTCGATTTGCCAGCAAGCGGCGCCTTCGTCCCAGCGTGTCGAGCGTACGCTGCAATTCAAATGGATGTGCTGGTCGAGCCTGTGTTTGCGCACGCAGTGCTCTTGGTAGGCCAGGATGTCGGGCTGGCGGGCGTAGAAGCGTGGGAAGTGATAGCCCGGCTCAAAAGAGAAGGAATACAGCACCGAGGGTACGTCGCAGGCAGCTCCCGGATAGATGTTGTCGCGCCAAGTGCCGCCGATACGGCCCTCACGTTCAAGCATCACGAAGTCGTGAATGCCCGCTTGCTTGAGCCTGATGGCCATGCCGATGCCACCGAAGCCCGTGCCGACGATGGCCACGGACAAGGGTGCGTCGCTAGGCGCTGCTGGCCTCGTTTGGTGTGAACTCTCTGAGTGAAGATTTGTTGAAACGTTTGTGGTCATTGCAATGCTCCTAAATCGCTATGCGGCGCTCTACTTGTAGGCAATCGCAGCGCTCGTTGGCCCAGCCAGCGGCATCAGCGCCGTTCGCGAGAAACCAGCGGCCTTGGCCCAAGCCTCATAGTCGGCGAAGGTGTAATCGAAGCCATCGCTGGTCTCGACCAGCATGTTCAGGCTCATCATCATGCCGAACACATTTTGATAAAGCAACACTTATTCTGTACTTTTGCGAAATTTCTTTCGGTTCGAGGTATCAGGGTTGTGGGTAAGTTTTTGGTTTTGGGTTGACTATTTTTCGTCGCTTTCAGGCTTCATGTCGAGATAGATTTTTCCGCTTAGCCACTCCTCGTCTTGTTCAGCAAGCAGCGCGCTGACCAGTCTGAGGCAGCTCTGCGGATTGGGGAACAAGGTGGCCACTCGGGTGCTGTGTTGGGTGAGCGCGCTGCGCTCGTCGCTGCGCGCCTCGGCGCAGGCCCGCTCATGCTCCATTCGATACACCCGTGGTGACTGCCAGCCCAGCGCCGAGTGCATGCGCTTCGTGTTGTAGAAGCCCTCGATGTAGGCAGGTCAATCAAAGGGGTCACACAATCAAAGGGGTCAGGTTGAATATCGACTAGGTTTAACGTAACCCATTGATTCGGTTGCTCAATTTGTTGATCAGATTGGCGACGAACACTTTCGTACCTTCCAGTTCACTGACCACTACAGCTGCTTCATTTAATGCCCTATGAAATATGGCGTTCAGATAGTTTCGTTTGGTTTTTGAAAAACGTCGAATATTGCGCTAACGCTATATTTTGCTTGGTATCTCTCGCATAAGACCATTTCCATTCCGCCCAAAACCCTCATTTGATCCCTCGCGCCTGCGCGCTCAGGATTTGAAATGTTCGCTTAGCTCACGGATCGCTGTGTCAAAGACCTTGCTTTTGAGGAACGTTTGGTTGGGTCAGCGTGAAGGGATTGATCCGGCAATTGGGCTGGATCACTTTTGACCAAATCGCTCCTATGGTCGCGATTTGTTCGCTTCGCTCACGGATCGCTGAGTCAAAGACCGTGGCTTGGAGGAACGCGGGGTTGGGTCAGCGCGAAGTGAAAGGTGCACCGCAAGCTGCGTCGCGCGCTTACTCGTCCACTAGTGCGACAGCTCGATCAATGACACTCTGCGAGAGAAACATGCCTTGCGCACGTAACTCCGAGAGCAGTGCGCGGGCAGAGTCGATGTGTCCGCGCTGCTTGGCAATGAGGATCAGACCAAGGGTGCCAAACAATTCAACGCCCAAAGTTTTGGCGCATTTGCGACCGAGTGCGTCGTCGATGATTGCGGGGCAGTTTGGGTTGGCCAATGCTGTGGCGATGACTGCGCTCTCGCCTGCGCCAATATCCCAAGAGACAATGCTGTTGGCCGCGCTGACCGGCAAGTCCGCAACGTGCAGCCACGTCGCGTTGTCCCTCAAGGCGCGCACGGTGGCGTTTGTACCATCGGCGCCCTTCGCTGCGATTTCGTTAAAAACCTCGCGCGGCACCACAATTCGGGGCGCAAGCAACCTCAGGATCGAAAGACGTTCTACTTTTGAGAGATAGATCAGCGGTGAGGCGTTGACGACGGCAAGTTCACGCACGACCCAGCTCGTCTTGCAAATCCTCGATATTCACCGCGAACGCATCAACGCGCTGCGCCGCCAAAGTCATTAGAAACTCCTCGCGAGTGACTCCAGCGATCATCGCAGCTTTTTCCTGCGAAATTTCGCCACGCGAGTACCAGTGAATCGATGCCGATAAACGCATGCTGCTCACAAACTCATGTGGTGTCTGGCGAAGCGCGGAGAAGGCTTCATCGGGTAGCTCGACGGAGACGGCGGTCATGTGAAATCCTTGTGTGGATGGCCAGTGCTGTCGTCGCATTATCGCGCAACGCCGTGCACTGAGCCGAAGTCAAGCACGCCGAAACGGGTTTGCAAATCAAAGGGGTCAGTGCAAATCAAAGGGGTCAGGATGAATATCGACTAGCCCGCGTAGGTCGGATACCCGAAGGGGTTCCGACTCGTGCCATCGCCGAAGGCAATTTCAACCGAAACACGTTGAGCCCGGTAGGCCGGGTTGAGGCACGATACCCTGCAGCTTTCGCACATTGACGCACTGGGATTCGCTGCCTTGCCTGCATCGATGAGTGCCAGATGAAATATGGCGTTCAGCTCGTTTCGTGTGGTTTTTGAAATACATCGAATATTGCGCGAACGCTATATTTTTCTTGGTATCTATCGCATAAGACCATTTCCATTCCACCCGGCCCCCTCGTTTGATCCCTCGCGCCTGCGCGCTCAGGATTTGAAATGCTCGCTTTGCTCACGGATCGCTGAGTCAAGGACCGTGGTTTGGAGGAATGTTTGGTGGGGTCAGCGTGAAGGGATTGATCCGGCGAGTTGGCTGGATCACTTTTGACCAAATCGCTCCTGTGGTCGCGATTTGTTCGCTCTCAGCAGAGCAAATTCCAGAGCCTGCTCGGTTCGTCGCTTTGGGGGGGGAGAGCAGCGAACTGGCCTCTAGACTTCGGCCGTGACCGTACCCTCAATGCGCCGACTCTTTCCACGAAAGAGGGCGATGATGTCGCCGCTTTGATTGGTTAGCTTCACGTCGTAAACACCGCTTCGGCCGCGAACGACTTGTTCGATGGCGACGGCGACCAAAGTGTCTCCGAGCTTGGCTGGCGCGATGATTTCGATGGAGAAGCCGCTGGCGACGGTGTTGGCGTTATAGCTGTTGCAGGCGTAGGCAAAGGCGGTGTCGCAGAGTGTGGCCATCATGCCGCCGTGGCAAATGTCGTGGCCGTTGACCATGTCTTGGCGTACTTGCATATGGAGCGTTGCCGCGCCGTGGGCGACTTGGGCGATTTGGATGCCCAGCGCGTGCGCGGTGTGATCGCGTTGGTACATGGCGTCGGCGACTTGTTGCGGGGTCGGTTGGGTCATGGTTGCTGGCTAGCCTGGCGATTGAACGGGGAGGGATTCGATCGGATTAAGCCGGATGAAACGAGCTTTCGCCCCACACCTTCCGCTGCAACAAAATGGATTGCCGGTAGCGATCGTCGCCCGTGTGACTGTGCATGTTGACGAGTATCGCGTTCATCAATGTGTTGCCCAATCGGTCTGCGGCGGCGAGTGGTCCTTCGGGGTGATTGACACCGAGTTTCATTGCGGTGTCGACGCCCTCGGCGCTCGCAACGCCTTGTAAAACGGCGTCTGCGGCCTCGTTTGCGAGCATAGCAACCGTTCTTGCGACGATCATGCCGGGGATGTCGTCGATCACCGAAACTTCAATGCCGAGGGCGCGGAATAAACCCACCGCATCGGCCAACGCAGCCGTCGACGTTTCGTCACCCTTGGCCAACGCTACCCGTTTAGTCATCGCGAAATCGCGCGCTAGGTCGAGCGTGACGACGTTCGTGAGCTCGTCCTCGTAAGCAATTTGCGTTGCTGTGCGCCCGTCGTTGAGGCAGACGGTCGCGTTGCCAACGCGAAAGGTGCCGGCGCCAAACGGATCGTCTTCCTTCCGAGATTGGATTTTGATGCCCGCTGCTTTGACGCGCTCAATCAGCGGATCAAGCGCATCGGATTCCGTCAGATACTGGAGCATCGTCGGCGCGGGGCCGAATGCCGACGCTGGGGCTGCGGGGACACCAGCGGGATAGTTATAGAAGCCGCGACCACTTTTTCGACCGAGCAAACCACCGGCAACCATTTCCTCTTGGGTGATGCTCGGGCGGAATCGTGCGCCTTGAAAATACGCGTTCCACACCGATTTCGTCACCATCAAATTAACGTCAAGCCCAATTAAATCAAGGAGTTCGAACGCACCCATCTTGAAGCCGCCTGCTTCGCGCAGCACCAAATCGATGGTGGCAACATCAGCACCGCCCGACTCCAAAACTCGAAAGGCTTCACCGTAAAAAGGCCTCGCGACTCGGTTGACGATGAACCCGGGCGAAGATTTGCAGCGGACGGGCGTCTTCTTCCACTGCCGTGAAGCCGCCTCTACGCGATCAGCCACCGCAACGGACGTGAGCTGCCCGCTCACCACTTCGACCAACGGCAGAATCGGTGCGGGGTTGAAAAAATGCATGCCGACGACGTTTTCTGGGCGTGCCAGCACCGCTGCAATGGCGGTCACAGAAATCGACGACGTGTTGGTTGCCATCACGGTCGTTTCGGCGCAAATCGATTCGAGTGATTTGAACAGCGCTTGCTTCGCCGCAAGCTCCTCAACGATTGCCTCGATCACTAAATCGCAATCGTGAAAATCACCTAAATCGGCGGCTGTGTGCATGCGCGCCGCGGCGTTCGTCGCATCTTCGGGCGAGAGCTTGCCTTTGCTGGCGAGCGTTTTGAGCGCCTCGGTGTTGCGAGCAATCGCAGCCGCGCCCGCGCCGTCCCGAGCATCATAGATTTTGACCTTGCAACCCGCGGTGGCCGCAACCTGCGCAATGCCCGCGCCCATGGTGCCAGCGCCGATTACGCCTACGGTTTGAAAAGTTTGTGTCATCGTATTGAAGCCGAGGTTGAGTTCGCGTGAGTTGATGCTAGCGTGGCTCGCTGGCTCGCGGGCTCCGCCGGGTTGCTGCGCTGGGCTATCTACAATCGCAAAAGGGGCATGTGTTCCAATAAGTTATAAAAATATCGTTTAGCGCCCCGTTTAATATGGGTTTTCTAATGATTTCGTTTTAAATCGAAAAGCCACGAAATCGCGTCCAATCCCTTAATTTATTTGGCAGATCATTGAATTGTTGATCCAAAGTTGCTTATGAGCGAGCTCATTCCCGTTTTAACCATCGATGGACCGACCGCGTCGGGCAAGGGCACGGTCGCTCGAGCCGTAGCAGCGGCGTTGGGATTTCATTTGCTCGACAGTGGTGCGATCTATCGAGCGTTTGCGTTGGCGGTGCTGAATCGAAAAGTAGATCAATTAAAAATCAATGATTTAGAGATGGAAGCTAAAGCACTTTCTCTGGAATTTCGAGATGACTCGGTGTGGCTCAATGGCGCTGATTCGACCGAACTGATCCGTGCCGAGGCTGTTGGGATGCTCGCATCGAAGCTCTCTGCCGTGCCGGAAGTCCGCGCCGCGCTCCTGGCTCGCCAGCGCGCGTTTGCGCAGCCGCCTGGTTTGGTGGGCGATGGTCGCGACATGGGAACGGTGGTATTCCCCGATGCAACGCTCAAGATTTATCTGACGACCACATCGGATGTTCGTGCCACCCGTAGGCACCGGCAGCTCGAAAAACATGCGTCCGATCTGAGCGCTCAAACGCAGCGGGATTCGAAAGCTAAGCGCTTGATTGAAAAGGGAAATTCCTCTACAATCGATAGTTCGCTCGAAAGCTTTGCATCCGTTGAGGAAAAGATTCGGCAACGCGACACGCAGGACAAAACCCGCGCTGTCGCACCGCTGAAACCCGCCCCCGATGCCATCGTGATTGATAACGCAGCGCATGGTCCACAACAGACCATCGATGCGGTGTTGTCGCTGTGGAAATTGCGTAGTCGTTAGAGCGATTGTTGGAGCAGGTGCCTTATGGCGGTCAACGCAGTGTTGATCGAAATAGCGTTCATGGTTCGACAAGCTCACCACGAACGGTGGGGAGGTTGCCTTCAGGGTTGAGCCTGTCGAAACCTCACCACGAACGGTGGAGGGGCGCAGCAGCGCACCCCCTAACCAAGAGTGATGAGCGAATTAGATGCCGAGCGGCGATCGAATAGACAGTGGCTGCAAAGCAGCGCAATACTTGCAAACCTTTGCGTCATTCGTCCTTCGTCTTCCCGTCCTGTTTTTTAACCCAACCTCTATTCCCTGCAATCTCGCAAGGGCAAGAGCCAACCGAAAGTTACTGAATGTCAACAGAAATCGAATCATTCGCATCAATGTTCGAGGAATCCCTCGTACGTAAAGAAATGCGCAATGGCGAAGTGATCACTGCAGAAGTGGTGCGCGTCGACTACAACATGGTCGTTGTCAACGCGGGTCTCAAATCAGAAGCCTACGTGCCTCTGGAAGAATTCAAAAATGATCGCGGCGAGATTGATGTCAAAGCCGGCGATTTCATTCAGGTAGCGATCGAATCCATCGAAAACGGATTCGGCGAAACCAAACTCTCACGCGATAAGGCCAAGCGCCTCGCGTCGTGGTATTTCCTTGAAAACGCAATGAATCAGGGCGATATCGTCTCGGGCATGGTCGTTGGTAAAGTCAAAGGCGGCTTGACCGTGATGACGCACGGCGTTCGCGCCTTCTTGCCCGGTTCGCTCGTTGATATGCGCCCGATCAAGGACACATCGCCTTACGAAGGCAAAGAGCTAGATTTCAAGGTCATCAAGCTCGACAAAAAGCGTAACAACGTGGTCGTTTCGCGCCGCGCTGTGATCGAAGTTTCAATGGGTGCTGAGCGCGATAAGTTGCTCTCGACACTGCAAGAGGGCTCGACCGTTACCGGAACCGTCAAAAACATCACCGACTACGGCGCGTTCGTGGATCTGGGTGGTATCGATGGCTTGCTGCACATCACCGATTTGGCATGGCGCCGCGTCAAGCACCCCTCCGAAGTCATTACCGTCGGTCAAGAAGTTACCGCCAAGGTTCTCAAGTTCGATCAAGAGAAAAACCGTGTTTCGCTCGGCCTCAAGCAATTGGGCGACGATCCGTGGGTCGGTTTGGCACGTCGTTACCCAACGGGCACCCGTCTGTTCGGTAAAGTCACCAACATCACCGATTACGGCGCATTCGTTGAAATCGATGCTGGCATCGAAGGCCTCGTGCACGTCAGCGAAATGGACTGGACGAACAAAAACGTCAGCCCATCCAAAGTAGTGTCGTTGGGCGACGAAGTTGAAGTCATGATCCTTGAGATCGACGAAGACCGTCGTCGTATTTCGCTCGGCATCAAACAGTGCCAAGCCAATCCGTGGGACGACTTTGCTGCCAACTACAAGAAGGGTGACAAAGTATCCGGCGCGATCAAGTCGATCACCGACTTCGGCGTGTTCATCGGTTTGCCAGGCGGCATCGATGGCCTTATTCACCTCTCGGATCTTTCGTGGACCGTTCCCGGCGAAACCGCTGTGCGCGACTACAAAAAGGGACAAGAGCTGGAAGCCGCTGTGCTCGGAATCGATGTCGAGCGCGAGCGTATTTCGTTGGGCATCAAACAGCTCGATGGCGATCCGTTCAACAACTACACCGCCATGAATGACAAAGGCGCGATCGTGACCGGTACGGTCAAGTCCGCTGAAGCCAAGGGCGCTGTGATTCAGTTGGCCGACGACGTTGAAGGCTACCTGCGTGTTTCCGAAGTCGCGCGTGAGCGTGTTGAGGACATCCGCAGCCACGTGAAAGAGGGCGACACGGTTGAGGTCATGATCATTAACGTTGATCGTAAAACCCGCAACATCAGCCTGTCGATCAAAGCGAAAGACTCAGCGGAAGAGACCGAAGCGATTCGTGCTCACGCCAAAGACGAAAGCGCCACGGGCTCCGGCTTGGCTGGTTTGGGCGCGCTGCTCAAATCGAAACAAGACGGCAGCAACTAGGCTGTTGTTAGCTAAGCGTGCTGTGACGTGGCAACATGTCGCAGCACACTAAAAAAGTGTGACCGAGTAGGAAGAGGGAAGGGTTATGACGCGTTCGAGTTTGATTGCCCGATTGGCGGAACGATTTCCTCATCTCATGGCTCGGGACACCGAAATCGCCGTGCGCCTCATTCTTGAGGGCATCGGCGACGCGCTGGCCGAGGGCTCTCGGGTCGAAGTTCGTGGTTTCGGTAGCTTTGCGCTGTCGCACCGCCCACCGCGTATCGGTCGTAATCCTAAATCGGGCGAGCAGGTCACGGTTCCCGCGAAACACGTTCCCCATTTCAAAGCCGGCAAAGAGCTCCGCGAACGCGTTGACGCTAATGCGGCATTACAACCTGCCCCAGTGCAGAAGGTCAAAACGACCGCCTGATCTGGCCGTTGGTGCGGCATTGACCCCGCGTTACATAATCGAGCCCTAGCTATTGATTTCGTGGCCTCGTAGCCCGACCCCATTCATGGAATTTGAAGCCTGGTGGCTGTTGCTCCCCATTGCCTTTTTCGCGCTCGGCTGGTTTGCTGCGCGCATTGATATTCGCTACGTTTTACGCGACGCACGAGCGCTGCCGAGCGCCTATTTTCGTGGCCTCAACTATCTTCTGCGGCAGGAAAACGATAAGGCGGTTGAGAGCTTCGTTGATGTCTCAAAACGCGATCCGCATGCCCTCGATTTACAGTTGGCGCTGGGCAGTTTGTTTCGTCGCCAGGGCCGAGTTTCGGACGCTACAGCGATTCATCAGTCGCTCGTTGATCGCCATGACTTGCCGAAAGAGAAGCGCGAACTGGCGCTGTTCGAACTAGCCCAAGATTTTCATGCGTCGGGCATGTTTGATCGCGCCGAAACGCTCTACGGTCAGCTTAAAGGCACGTCGTACGAAGCTGAAGCGACCACCAAGCTCGCATCAGTGCTTGAGCAAGAAAAAGAGTGGGAAAAGGTGATCGAGGCCCGCGAGCGAATCGCGTCACTGAATTCACTGCCGCAAGACCGCTTGATCGCGCAGAGTCATTGTGAAATTGCTGATGTGGCGCTGGCCAAAAACGATTTGGACGCCGTACGAAAGAGTCTGGCGAGCGCGGAATCGCACAATCGCAATTCCGGCCGCGCGAAGCTACTAGCGTTTCGGGCGGCACTGCGGGGCACCGCGCCTGCCGAAGCCACAGCGGCGCTGCAAGAGCTCATGCGCGTACAACCCGAGCTGGTGGCGTTGGTCAGCGATGAGATCGTGGCGTTTTTTGGACCTGAACAATCCGCCGTGGCGATCGAGCAGCTGGCAGCGGCGCAGCGCGTTGCACCGAGCAGTATTGGACTCTCCAAACTCATCGATGCGTCGATCAAAATCGAAGGTCGTGAAAAAGCCCTGTTGCGTCTACGCGCTGAATTGCAGCGCAATCCGTCCGCTCGGGAAACAGCGCGCTTGCTTGATTTAGAGAGCGAAAATGAGAGCAACAGCGGCGGGACCACGATGAAAGAGGTCGCCGAATTGTTGCGACGTGCCACTGAAAAAACGCCCGGCTACCACTGCGGGCACTGCGGATTCCATGCACCACGCTACTACTGGAAATGCCCTGGCTGCAACGAATGGGAAAGTTTTCGCGCAACGCCTTTGGGCTAATACCTTTTTTGCTTAAGGCCATATTAATAAAGGCTTTTATTGAGATTTTGTGAAGTAATGAAAAGCGGTAAAACACCTCGTTAGCCCCTATTTCTATTGGCACTTAAGGATAAAGTTAATAGAAATACAATCTGCGCGAGACTACAGATACACTGTGATAAAACACAGTAAATGATGCATCGGTAATCGCGACGTGGCAAAAACAAAAACTCAGTACGTGTGTCGGGACTGCGGCGCGCTGTCGCCCAAGTGGCAAGGCCAATGCCCCAGCTGTAACGCCTGGAACACGTTAGAAGAGGCCGTCGTTAACGCGCCAAGCTCGGCGCTAAAGGCCCGCAGCACGGTCACGGCGGCGTCGCGAGTGGTGCGCCTTTCCGAAGTTACGCTCGAAGACACCGCACGTTGGCCCACGGGCTCGACAGAGCTTGATCGCACGCTCGGCGGCGGTTTGGTGCCCGGCGGTGTGATTTTGATTGGCGGTGATCCCGGCATCGGCAAATCGACGCTCACGTTGCAGGTGGTGGATGCGATCGCACAAACTCGTCGAGCGCTCTATGTCACGGGCGAAGAGTCTGCCGCCCAAGTGGCGAGCCGAGCGCGGCGCTTGGCGCTGGATCTGGAGCGAATTGAGGTGCTTCCAGAGACGGGGTTAGAGGCGATTTTTTCGCACATCGGTAGTGCGCGACCCGACGTGGTCGTCATTGATTCGATTCAAACGCTCTACAGCGAAGCGTTCAATTCAGCGCCGGGATCGGTGGTTCAGGTACGAGAATGCGCCGCTGAGTTAGTTCGCTACGCGAAAAGCAACGGCGTGGCGATCATCATTGTCGGTCACGTCACGAAAGAAGGCTCGATTGCCGGACCGCGCGTGCTGGAGCACTTGGTGGACACGGTGATTTACTTCGAAGGCGAAGCGGGCTCCAACATTCGAATCATTCGCGCGCTCAAGAATCGATTCGGTGCCGCCAACGAAATCGGCGTGTTCAGTATGACCGAAGATGGCTTGCGCGGCGTCAGCAACCCGTCGTCGCTGTTTTTGGCGCGCGGTCAGCAGCAGGCACCCGGGAACGTGGTGTTTCCCGCTATCGAAGGATCGAGGCCCTTGTTGGTTCAGGTTCAGGCTTTGGTTGATCGCACCGCAGGCAATCCCAGGCGTGTCTGTACTGGATTCGATGCGCAACGACTAGCCATGCTGTTGGCCGTCATGAATCGGCACCTGGGCTCACAACTGGGTGGTTTCGACGTGTTCATCAACGTCGTCGGCGGCATTAAGATCAACGAACCGGCCGCCGATCTGCCAATCATCGCGGCGATTTGGTCTTCACTCACTGGAAAGATCGTGGACGCCAGTATTTGCGTATTTGGCGAAGTGGGACTCGGTGGAGAAGTTCGTCCCGTAGTAGGCAGCGCGCTTCGCATCGCCGAAAGTCAAAAATTAGGTTTTGGTCGCATCGTTGGTTCGGCCGTAGGCAAACGCGCACTCAACACCGAAATGCGAGTAGATTCGGTGGAACGCGTTGACGCTGCTATTGAGTTACTTCGGGAGGGTTAGCACGAGTGGCGTGCGCCTTTAATCGGTGTCGATCAAGCCTTACCGGCTATGTCAGTGTCGTAGCGCTGATTGCTAATTTGCCCGAGAATTTATATTATGTTAAATAAGATGCTCGTGTGCGCTGGTTCGCGACCGCGACCAAGAACGATCAGTAGGACTGAAATCAACACGCAAAAAAGCCAAACCAACATATAAAGTGCGGGAACCAAAGATTCACCTGCGATAATCATCATCCAACAGAATCAGCCAACGACTCACTTGAGCAGTTCACGAAATCGATTAGATGACCCTCGCGACGACAGCAAAAATCGGCTGTACGACATCGTCGCGACCGTTGACATCGGAGATTACGACCACGCAGTTGAGGTTCTCTCTCACGCCGCTTGGACACGACTTGAGGCGGCGTTTTGGAACGCCTCACACCCGATGGTTTCGCTAGAGCGCGCGGCGTTTGCAGAATATCTTTTGACCGCGCAATTGCTTTGGCAAAAATCGGGGCTCGGCTCCATTCGGCCGATTACCGTCTACCGCAGCACACTTGCAGACTCGGCCGCACTGGCTGCTGCGCTTCGAATTCTTGGCAAAATTTATGCGGGTTGTAATTTGGCGTACTCCAATCCACCCGCCGGATTTTGGAGATCGGTTTATTCCATTACCGGATACGTGCTTGCCCGCCAAAGAGACGAACACAACGAATTCGCAGAGCTCCGCGATATGTGCTTGCAACTTTGGCTTATGGCTTGGCTCAATCCTCTTTCACTTGCGGCTGGGCGCTTATCCGTTGCGGTGAGGCTTGTCGGCCACCTCTCCAAGACCTGCAACTACTCCCTGAGTCCGCCGACACATGCCGGAACAGGCTTGGCGGCAGCGGACTTAATGGACGATCATTCGCCTATGCCGTTTGCCAGGCTCCCAAATCCTTGGCGACCTCAGTTACCGGTATATGTCAATGCGCAGGATGCGGCATTTGTCGTGGAGGAAATTCGCGCCGGATCGTTAAGCAGGTCGCGACGCGGGGGCATCTACGACGGCCTGCTCGCCACCGGTCAGGCTGCGGGTCTAACCACCCACGAAGTTAATGACTTTGTCCGCCGAGCAGTTCGAGAGTTTGGACAAAACGTTGTGCGTGAGATTCCGCGTATTGCCACCCAAGGCGCACTGCATTGCGTGGTCGGACTCATAGATACGTGGACAGCGATGCAGGAGCACCTGCCCAACAGCAGCAACCGGGTTGCCAGCAAACATTTCAGTTCGATTCCAGCAACGATTCTCAATCAGAGCGAGGGCGGTTTTTTGCTCCGCTTTGCGATACAGCAATCTGTTCTTCGAGCGGCTAGCCTGATTGCGCTTCGGGGCACTGGCAATGAACCCTGGTCACTCGGGGTCGTTCGATGGCTGCAAGACGATGGCAATGAAGTGCTCATTGGTTGTGAGGTGCTCTCAAACTTCGCTGAATCGCGCCTCATTCGACTCCAGTCGGGTGATCAGCAGTGCCCCGCGATGGTGTTTAGCGCCGAGGGCGCAGACCATATTTTCCTCCCCCTTGGCACCGCAGAGTCGAACGTCGTCTGTCAGGTAGTGTTCGACCGTTCGATCTGGGTGCTTTCGGCAGCAATTGAGCTGGGTGACGACTGGGAATTGCGCGCGGTACTCGACACCCTGGCCGCCTGAGGAGACAGTAAGTCGGGCGGCAACCTGACCACGCGACGGTTGCTCTTTCCTGTACCTCTGGTGAGCTGATCTACTCAAGAATCTTCAGTAATCTGTCGCGCTGACTAGCCTCCGCTAAATCGAAGCTTGCAGCGCGGCAGCGTTCGAGTGCTCGTTGCACGTACGCGCGATCTCCACAAGCTTTCGCTGCCATCACTAACTGTTCACAGCGCCGTAAGCCGTACGCCGTCCAGTCAAAAATGAGCGCGTCCGTAGGTTGGTGCATCGAGAAACTTGCGTCCGCAAGTTCGAATGCGATTTCAGCCGCTCCGCGGGACAAACTGATTCGGCTCAAGCCAAGCAGGGCCTCCGCACGATCGGGATACAACTCGTGCATGAACGCGTAGACTCGCGATGCTCGCGCAACCTCCTCCGCGCCGCCGGACTCAGATAATCGAGCCACGCCCCAAGCCGCTTGCCATTGCTGATCTCTGTTTTCGGCGGTAAGACCCAAATCCAGGGCTGCCAAGTAGGTCGTTTTCGCAGCCTCCTCGTCGCCCAAAGCCTCGAGAGTTGCGCCACGGTAGAACGCGCTGCGCCAGTCTCTTGCCACGCCAATGTTCGGTGTCAAAATGTTTTGATCGGCCACCAACGTTTCGGATCGATTCCGCCGTCGATAGCCGTCGTGGCCATAATGCAAGATAACGTCACCGCTGTAGACGGCTTTCGCATCGGGCACGAATTCAAGCCATTCGTGGCGTGAGCCGTGCCATTGCACGCAGGCGTCCAGGTGAGCCGAGATGAGTCGCTGATGCGAATAATTCCCGTCGCGAAGGGCACCATAGATCGACGTTGTGCCATCGTAAATCAGGCGTTGCACGACACTAGTGGATCTACCGTCGATAACGTCATCAGCGTCTATGAAAAGTAAGTGGCCGCCGCCATCCGACGTTTCGCTCATAAATCGCCGCGACCTGGCCAGCACCACGTTTCTAGCCGCAGCGAAGTCGTCTGGCCATTCGATACTGTGGAGCTCACCAGGGAGGTGCCCGAGTAGTTTGCGTATCAGATGGAGCGTTCCGTCGACGCTTCCCGTGTCAACAATGATCCAATGTGTGATGAGTGAGGAGACCGAATCAATGCATCGCTCGAGGACGCGTTCTTCGTCGCGCACAATCATGGCCAGACAGACTGCCGGGCGTGACGATGTTGCAGTGGGCTCGGAACTCATATATCTATCCTCGTCGCCCAGCGGCCACCGATGATCCCGCAGGCTCTGATATTGCTCAAGTACGTGCTAAAGTAAAGTTATACAGTTAATTCTTGGGAGTCTCGATATGTCGGCAAAAGGTGTTCCAAAATCAGTCGTTAGTGCGTCTGTGTCTGCATTGGTTCTCGCGGCCGCAGGCGTGTGCGCGCAACAGGTCGCCGCCGCTCAGGCGCAGGGATGCAATTCTGACTATTTTCGGCTCCGCAATCAGGCGACCTGCAATGCGATCGACGCTGCCAATCCTAAGACGCCATCCACGAATTCGGGCAACGCATTTAAGGCGAAACCGTCCAACGAGTCACGCAGTAGCCCGTTCGGTAGTGGTGTTCCCACCGCTGCGGTAGCAGCCAGTCGCGCGAATCCTGTGCCCTCGTTAGGTTCGGGCTCCACTGGTAACGTTGCCGGCGCAGCCAGCGCTAAGGGCATTTCTTCCACATCGAAGACCAGATAGTTGGTGGCTGGCAACCACTCGCCTAAGAATTGGGAGGGTGGTTGCTCGGACAAACAGCCTTTCAGGTTGGTAATGTTCTGCGACGGTGCGCTTTCGACACCCGTCACGGCTCGTCAACGCCTTCTATTTATTCCAGCAGTCGGCAGCCGTTTCGGTGGTGCTAGTAGTTCCCTTATCGCCGGTGTTCGATAGCGTGTAGGACTCGCAACGACGTGGCGTCCAACCGGTCTTTGGAGCAGCGGTAATCACGTAAGATGTGGCTGATTGCGCGGTCAAACGGAGGTTGTACCAAGCCGAGCCTTCTCGTGGAGATGACGAAAGCGAGGCGGGAAGCGTCACGCCCGTATACGTCCTGAGCTCGGTAAAGCGTCTCTCCATGTATTGTGAGGCCTCCAAGAGCACAGCTTTGGCATCGTTGCGGCGCGCTCTTTCAACGTACTCGGTGTAAGACGGGTAGGCGATCGCGGCAAGTATCCCCACGATGGCCACCACAATCATCACCTCTATCAATGTAAAGCCGCGTGCCGGTCGGTTGGTCAATTTTTTCATCATGCGTCCTTACTGAAACTGCTTCCAAGTGCTTCTTCCCTGACGGCGAGTGTCGGGAACACGAAGCGACGACGCTCCAACTCCGCTACCACCCTGCGACAACACAATACCGCCAGCGGTCGAGATTGCGGAAATCTCACCCAACGGAGGACCCTCTTTAGGATCTGAAATGGTTCGAGTGCCGGCAGCATTGACTGTCTTGCTTCCAGAGGCCACAACGCCAAAAACGTCGGCGAGCGGATTGGACCCCAATTCAAAGTCAAACGCCATGATCCATCCGTTGACCTTTGGAATACAGGGATCGCTACCGTTAACCTCAACCGTACTGAAATACGCGTTCCCACCCAGAAGCAGAGGCGTCGCAACTACACGCTCACCCGCAGCAACAGAAGACACAGTCAGGTCAGCGTACCAGCCAAAGTTATTTGTAGCGCCTGATTTTGATACAAAACGCTTATTGCCGGTCTCGTTGATGGTCCATCCCGTGAGATTTGATCTCTGCAGTGACACTTTCAAGTTACCGGGGTCGCGGATCCCGTAGACGGACTGAACGGACACATCCGCAGGGTCAGTGTCTTCAAAAAACTTACCGGTTCCAAAGATCACTAAGTCACCACCCGAAGGCGAGTCGGCAACAGCCGGTGCGGCCGTGATCGGCTGTCGTTTTCCGCCGGCTACTGCCGTGAATATTGGGGCAGGCCGGGCAGCCCACGTGGATGACAACCCGTCTAAATTGAAACGCCAGAGATTTCCATTGAGATCGCCAGCCCACGCGCCCGAGGCCTTACCCGATGCGGTCACCACTGTCGGAGTGCCCAGTCCATTCTTAACCGTTTGCACAGGCGTCTTGATTACTTTCGCAACCGGAAGCGTTGGGTTTGCAGGTGCCCTCAACGGTACGGCAATCAGCGCGGCCTGCGAAGTGCTGGAGCCGGACGGCGCTGCACTTTCGTATCCGCTCGAAAAGAATGCCCACCAAGCATTGGTGGTGTCACTGGTTCGCGAGACAGTTAGTTTGCCAAGCACATTTCCCAGTTCTGGCGTGTTGCCAGAAGTAAGCTCCCACAAGAGGGCGGGCGATGACGGCGACGTCACATCAAACGCGAACACCGACTTCCCTCCGGCCCCAGTACTACCAAGTAGCACGGTCCGCCAGCTGCCGTTGAGGTAGGCGTCAGTAACCGTCAACTGCCCATCAACAAAATAGCGGTGAGCGTAGCCCGGATTGGCCAAATCGGTGATGGTTGAACCTAGCGCCCTTGGCACGAACGCCCAGCGTTGAACCCCTGTGTTGGCGTCTACGGCGTGAAGCATGCCATCGTTCGAGCCGAAGTAAACCGTCGCGCTGGTTTGTGTCTTTGAGGCCACGAAAGTTGCGTAGCTTGTCGATTCGGGCAACCCTTCCTCGGCGAATCCGAGGTCTATGCGCCCTTGAAAGGCAACGGTGGAGTTGACCACGTCCCCATGCATGGACTCTGCCAATCCGCCGCCGCTCGGATCTGTGGGAGTAACTGGCGCACCTCTATCGCGGAAAGGACCGCCTTGCGCACGCTCCAAGGTTCGGTCGCCCATCAGGTAGTTTAAGTAATCGGCCGCTGCTGCTGCTTGATTTTTGCCAGTTAAGGTTTGCATTGACGCCGTCCCGTACGTCGTTGCTAGCTCGTTGGGAATGGAGAGCTCAGTGAAGCGCGTCGCACCAATTTGGACATAGCTGGTGCCGTCGAACAGTCGGATGTTTCTCCGAGGAGCTGTATTTGTCTTGGCGGTCGTGTTGGCGGTTGCCGTCGACCAAGCCCTAGTGCCTATGGTTCCATCACTGTTTACCCGAAACGCCTCAACCCCACCGCTCCAGTTACCGGCTTCGAAACGAGGCGAAAACGCCAAACTCGTGGAGCGGGCTGTAGCCCCCGTGAAGCGAATGTTTGCCGAGGTTGCGCGGCCACTGTCGACGATAGTGCTGAAAGCTGCCGCCAATTGTGAGCGCAAAAGCCCAGGATTAGTCACCAAAAAATAGCCCGATGGGTTGGTGCCATTCACGAGGGGGGCCTTCGGGCCACCGTACTTGACGGCGTACCAGAGTGGATCCTTAGGGATGTCGCCTCCGGTATTCGTTCCGGACGGCGTGAATGCGCGCCGGTACGCTGTACCCAAGCCCAAAGGCGCGCCTGTGCCACTTACGCAAACTCCCATGCCCGCTGTTCCGTTCGCAACAAACCGAGGGGCAACGAAAGAATTTGCCGGATCATCGCCCTGAGCAGGGAAGTAGCCTTCACACTGAGCGGTGTCGACGTCACGTACCCCGAGATACTTTCCGTCCTCGGTCGTGCCTGAAATGACAAACCCAATGTGTTGTCCTATGCATCCAGCGGCATACTCTGATTCCAGGTATATCTCCAAGCGTCCGTCGGCAAGCACGCGAAACTGATAGATAACGATAGCGTCCATGTCATTATCAGTACCCTCCTCGTTGTCTTCGAATCCAACTCGAAACGCACCAAACGCTCGGCCACCATTGATAGCAGTGTCGAATTTGAAGCCTGGAACGTTGGCGATATCCGTAATGTAAAAGCCGGTAATCCGGTTGGTAGGAAACGAGGTACCGGGTGTGAAGCCTCCGAAGTTGCACCCCGACACGCTTTGCCCTACCGGCAGAATCGTCACCACATTTGAACCCACTGGGATTCTTAAATCCGGTAGCGGCGTCGATAGGGCGATTGCGTACGTATCCACGTTTCTTGTGGTGGACGCGGACACATCGGCCAAGTTAGTTGTCTTACCGTACCGGGCAATCGCAGCGGCGTTGTAAGTTCCTTGACGACTCGGGCCCTCGGGAGGGAGTCCGCGGATATTGCCAAAGGACTCTACACGCTTCAGTGAGGGCGACTGGTCAAACTGCACTGTGGGGAGTGTCTGATTCGCAAGACTGTGTCCGATAAAGTAGTTTCCGACAGGGAGCCCCTCCAGTGACCAGATCGAATCCCCTTGCGTTTTTACGTTGAGGCCGCTAAGCACTGATGGCTGAGGCGGCGCGGAGAAACTGCCCCAAGCTGCGCCTGGTAAATCGTCGCTATCAAACGTGGGTTTGATGTCGCTCACGACCATCTGAATAGGTTTGGAGCACGCGGGAAAACCACCCGATGCCTTCGAACGCCATGGACTTTTCCAAGTCTCTTTGCTGAGTCCCAACGTATCTTTGTCATATGATGAGGACGCGTCTGAGTAGTCATAGCTCGGCGTGGGCGCCGTTCCTCCTGCTAAATAGCGAAGGCCTTCGTACATCATTTCAGCGACTGGATTTGCCCAATCTACGCAGGAGTAATTACCCGCGTTGCAGTCGTAAGCATCACCATCAAATTGAGCGATACGGAATCGATCAACCGAGCGCGCGATACCCATTACGCTGGTTTTGAAAACTCCGGTCGTAGCGTCAATTTCTTCGTCAAAGTATTCGATGTTCCGACGTAAAACGCCGCCCTTCTTATGGTTGGCCCAAGAGCCTGAAACTAGACCGAACGCCATCGATCTGTTCTCACCGTAGTCATGCAATATTCCAGTGGGCTTATAGGAAACGCCTTTGGCGGAATCGTTTCCGGGGTAGGACTTGCAGTCTGACTCGCGCACCGCAGCCGTAGTTGAGCACACGATGTTGCGCATGGTGTAGTTGACGGCCACTGCCGCACCAACCCGGTCATCTAAATTATTGTCATCAGCTACTGGACCTTCTTTGAGTACCCAGTTCCAGATGCGCTCAGTTCGGTCGGTCAGAATACGAAGGCGCGGACGCTGCAAACTATCAACCGAGGGGCGCAACGTCACGTTTGCAAGCAGATGACGACGTCCGGCTGCCGGTTGCGGCAGCGGTGTGTAATCGGTGATTAGATAATTTGCAATCGCTGGGTCGTACTCCTTGCCCCAGACGTGTGCGTCTTGCGGAACGTAAGCTCGTTCCAAAACGGTTAAGTAAGGGTCATCGACGTAGCGGAGCCCACCGTACAAAGCCCGGCGCAATGCGTCAACCCGTGAAGTCGTGACGTAATTCAGAAAGTCGCCACTCCAACTACCGCTGCACTTTTTGTTGGCTGTCTTAGCGATCGGCTCGAATCGTTCGTTCGCGGTTACATATTCGTAGCAAAGCTCGGAGCTAAAGTTGCCGAAGTATTTGAATGCAACATCGGTCTTGTAACCAATATCGATAAAACCATCGCCGTCAATGTCGCTGTAGTCGTTGTATGCCGCCGCGACGAGCTTCTCGTCTCGACTCATCGTCAAAAGAACGAGTGGTGGTGCGGCAATGCCGGATGCTTGATACGGAACCTGCATCAAGGCCGCATGGCTTGCCTGAATGAGACCCAGGAAACTGACGCTCGAAACACACAGTCCAAAAAATACAGAAATCTTTGACCGGCGCGACTTGGAGGGTGAAGTGTTCATTTAGATTAGCGCCTATTTGATAACGGGATCGTTGCTCAAGAAATAAATGTGCTGCGTTACGATCCGAGTGCCGGTAGTGGTGTCACTCGCAGTCGCAGTCACACGATACCCACGTGATTTGCAGGTTAGCGCGGAAAAATTCGCGCGCTGGCTTTCGGATGAGTCACACCCGTCGGTTGCTTCAATGCCACCGAAATCCTCGCGAATCCAGCGCGTGTTCACCCCCGTATTGACCGCAGTCGGGTCTGTCGTTGAAGACCATGTGGCGGGTACCTGCCAAAACGACTGCAGGCCGCCAGTAGTCATTATTTTTCGCGTGTGAGTGCTGGATGAATCGCCGCCGGGTAACCCCGAAGAGTCGAACGCAGCGTCTTTTGCTAACTCAGAGCTCGACATCGCGATTGCGCGTTCGCTCTCTTGAAAGGCCACCATTCGAAAGTACGTGTTACCCGCCATTTTTTCTTGGAGCGTTACGTTTCTTAACGCCGCTATACCCACAAACGATAGTGCGACGAGAAGGAGTAGCGACACAACGAGCGCAAAGCCCGACTCCACGGGCTTGTATTTAGGTCCAGTAAAACTCATAGATCACCTTGGTTACGAACCGACTTTGCAGCGTCTCTGCCAGTGTTTCTTGTTTCGACTACAAATCGTATGACGCGACGAAGACGCGCATCCGTCGTAGTCACTCCTTGGGCGGTTTGTGCTTCGCTCTTCGTGCGAACGTTGGCGTCTTCCGAAATCACAGTTAACGTAATCTCCGCCGCGGCAACGCTTAGCCAGACATTGGGCTGACCAGCCACCTGAGCCGCGTTAATTTCTGATGGCGTGAGGAAAACTCGACCCGTTGCCGTGTCGGTCGCATTGACAGAAAACCGAACGCGCATGTTCTCTACGCCGCTGACGAGGGGTTGCGGCGTGCCCCACAGGCCAATTTGTCCGAGAGGTGGACCCGACTCCATAACTTCAGTTCGAAAAAGCGTTGGAAGCGTGCTCGTCGCAGAGGTCCCTATGTGGTAGCTCACAGGGGAGAATGTCGTGACCGTGACAACATCAAGCGGTGTACGCAACGAGCTGGGAATGCCGGCTGGCGCTGCACTTTGTATAGCGGCATCAACGGGTGTTGGATTCAGCGTGTTGTCAAATGTGATGTCACCATTGTTTTTGATGTCGGCCTTGACGACGTACGCGCTTTTACAATTCGACACGACGAGCAATCGAGCGTCATTACCTCCGGTACCCGCTCCAAAGAGCGTTCTAGTGGTGGGTTCGATGGTCTGGATGATCGCTTTTTCGCCTTCGGGCAGAAAATTGCTGACGTGCGTCTCATCATCGCCGCCGCGAACTAGAGTGATCGTATCGGTTCCAGCCAATCGCGCTGACGCCATGGCCGCGCTGGCTCGCCAACCAGCGCCATTTTCGTAACCCCGCAGCAGTTGCGACACGTCTACTGACGTGTTGCTGTTAGTGCTGTCGCCGTCCTTTTCAAGCCACGTGCCGCTGTTGGCCGTCATATATGGATGCACACCGGCGAGTCGTACTGTTGTGGAAGCATCTGGCTCTGTTGAGCTTCGATCCAGCGCACGAGTGCAGCCAAAGCGTCCGGCGAGTTGCAAGTCGCGGGTCATCACATCAACCGCAAGTCGCATCTCCTCTTGCATCCGCGACTGCGCATCCTGCGCCTTGTATCCTGTTCGGCCCTGAAGGTAGATGTAGCCGATGGCGGCAACAATCATCAATCCGATCACCATAGCGATCATGAGTTCAATGAGCGTGACGCCCAGTTGAGCGAATCGGTTGCGGGCCCGCGCGTTGTAGGCCGCATTAAAGACTGTGCTGCTCATATACGGGTCCTCGCTGTAAATGTTCGCGCTGAAGAACCATCCTTGACGCGTGACTCATTCCACCGAACGGTTACGTCCACATCGACCAGCGAGCAAAGGTCGATCGGCTCGGTCATCGATCCAGAGCAACTACCCCCTGTACGCGTGACTACTACCTGACCGGTTCCCTCCGGAAGTTCAGCTAAGACTTGTCGCCAGCTGTACAAGTCCTTTTGTGATTGCAGCGTGCCGTTAGCCACGGCGGCGTAGCCGCCTGTATCGTACGACATCACATTCACGCGATTTGCCCTCATCCGACTGATAATTTCATCCACGTAAATGCTGCCGCGCGAACGCGTCTCAGCAAAATCAGCCAGCCGCACAGAGGCAATTTGCAGCCCCGCCACCCCTAGCAGTCCGATAGCCACCACCACGAGCGTAATCATCACTTCTAACAGGCTGAATCCGCGGTGGCTACTGAATCCACCCGGACCTTTCGAGCGAAAAACGCATTTTGGTGAAGAGGTACTCATAGTTCAGTGGTGGTTGTGCCGCACGCGGCAGCGGGAGTGGAGTCTTTGGCAATACGAACCCGCCCGAGGGAGGACATGCAAAGCGCTGCCTGCTTGACAGTGCTGCCGCCGCGGATGACTTGGAAACCCAGCCCAGCAGCACCAAAGCCACCCGTAGCAGTAAGGGGCTGACCGCGACCATTGAAGGCAAAACCCTCGAAGTTGTTGAATGTGTTGACCGAGCCGCCGCCAGTCAAAAGATCGCTCGAGTACGATCCCGTTTCCTGAACCAGTATTGCCGCCGAAGAAAAGGTTGCGGGCTGCGCGGGATCCTCTACAAATACCCTCCAGCCGTCAGCCAGTTTGCTGCCTCCGCTCGTCTTTGCTAGCAAAAACACACGCTGCCCACGTTTTATAGCCTCCGATCTCGCCAACGCGATCGAGGAGCGCAGGTCCTGCGTAATGCCGTCGAGCTTTGAACTATCGAGGAACGACTGCAAGTTGGGAATCGCAATGGCGGCCAAAATCGCCACGATGGCGATGGTTACCATAAGCTCAATAAGGGTAAAGCCGAGCTGGAGACGTTTTTTCATGGACGAATTATCGAGCGAGCCTTGGCAGGACTCCACGTCGGCAGATGAGCGGCCAATGCCTGCCGAAGACTGTCGCCGTTCTGCGACGAACGGCGTACGCCCTGCTTCCAGCGGCGAAAAGCGGGCGGGCTACGCCATTAGGTTTGCCGGTAGCCGGAACTCCACGCTCTCACTCTCGCCTCCCGCGATGACCGTATCGCCATGGCCCAGGGCGGACAGTTTGTCCAGCACGCCTCGCACCAGCACTTCCGGGGTGGATGCGCCCGCACTGACGCCCACTTTGAGTTCGGGGGGGACCCACTCGGGTTGAAGCGCGTCGGCGTCATCGATCAAGTACGATTTTGCGCCGAGTCGCTCCGCGACCTCCCGGAGGCGATTGGCGTTTGAGCTTGCTTTCGAACCGACGATGATAAACACGTCCACTTGCGGGGCGATTTCTTTGACGGCCATTTGACGGTTGGTCGTGGCGTAGCAAATGTCGTCTTTGCGTGGTGGGCGAATTTTCGGGAACGCTTTTTGGAGAGCTTGAACCACTTTAGCAGTGTCGTCGACCGATAGAGTCGTTTGCGTGACAAAGGCGAGTTTGTCGAGTGCTTTGACCTTGCCCGACGCGGCGAGCGCCATCACGCCTGCTTCGTCTTCGACGAGATGAATGCCCTCTTTGGCTTGCCCCATGGTGCCCTCGACTTCGGGGTGGCCTTCATGGCCGATCATGATGATTTCGAAGTTTTCTTTGCGTAGTTTGGCGACTTCGACGTGGACTTTGGTGACCAACGGGCAGGTCGCATCAAACACGCGAAATTTGCGCTCAGTCGCTTCCGCTTGCAGCGCCTTCGACACGCCATGCGCCGAGAAGATCACCACTGCCCCGCCGGGTAATTCGGGGACGTCCTTTAGCTCTTCGACAAAAATCGCGCCGCGCGCTTTCAGATCATCGACGACGTGTTTGTTGTGCACAACCTCATGGCGCACGTAAACCGGCGCACCGAATTTTTCAAGCGCTCGATCGACGATGGCGATAGCTCGGTCAACGCCAGCACAGAAACCGCGCGGGTTGGCAAGGATGATCGGTTTGGGCTGGAAGGTGATGGGCGATGTGTTCACGGGCTTCATTCTCTACGTTCGCGGTGATTCTCTACGTTCGTGGTGAGCTTGTCGAACCACGTTGGTCATTGAAAGGCGCGTTCATGGTTCGACCAGCTCACCACGAACGGAGTCTTACTGCGTCGCTGCGTCTTTGCGCACAAAGATCGTCGACCAAATCATGATCGCCGCGCCAATGCAAATGGCGCTGTCGGCCACGTTGAACGCGGGGTAGTAGAAATCCCAGGGCTGCCAGTAAATCAACACGAAATCGATGACTTTACCGAGCCAAATTCGGTCGATCACATTCCCAATCGCACCGGCGATCACCAAGCACAGCGCTAGGCGAATCCGACCGTCGGACTCATTTCCAATCCAGCGCCAACACCACGCACTCACAGCAAAGGCCAGCGTGATGAAAAACCAGCGCTGCCATCCACCCGCATCGGCCAAAAAGCTAAACGCCGCGCCTGTGTTGTAGGTCAATATCCAATCGAAAAACGGCAACACGTTGACACGCTCGCCGTAGCGGAATTGGCTATGAAAATAGAGTTTGGTTATTTGATCGAAGACGATGATCGCGACGATCAGACCTAGCAAACGTGTTCGGGAAATGACTGGCGCAGCGCTCAACGAAGTGGCCCTCGTAAAAAATTCGAACTTATGCTCTGTATGCCAAATAAAATATAGGGTTTATCCATTTCATTTGACTTCTCAATAACTCGTTCAAAAATACTAAACGCCATATTTATCAAGGCCTCCATCGAAATAGTTGGTATGACTATCACTGAAACTCAAGCCGGAGTGCAAGCGTCACGCAAACGCCCTCGTCTCACCCTCGCCGTGCAAATTGCTAGTGCAGCGACCGCAAATGCCTGGATGCTCAGCGTCATGTCCGACATCGTCACGATAGTGCCAGCATCGTTCGCACTTCTTTGCGGCGCTCGGAATCACGTTGACTTTGAGTTCGTTGCCCGCCTTAACGGTTGCCTGCGAAGTGATGAATACAAACTTCAAATCGTCACCCAAGCGCGATAGTTCAGCCGCGACGTCTGCGGGCGCTTCGATTTCAATCTCTGCCTGCAAACTAGAGCCCACCCCGCCGGCGGTGCGCACGTCTTCGATGGCCTTAGTCACTAACGCACGGACTTCGCGCAGCTTGGTCCAACGCGAAAGCAGCAATGCCTCGTCAGCCGGCGCGGGCAGCGGTGTTTTCCACGTTTCAAAGAATACGCTGGCCTCAACACACGATTTGCCCGGATTGAGCGTTGACCACACTTCCTCAGCGGTGAACGACATCACGGGTGCCATCAAACGAACGAGCGTTTGCGTGATGTGATGAAGCGCTGTTTGCGCGGAGCGACGGGCGTGTGATTTCGCGCCGCAGGTGTAGAGGCGATCTTTCAGAATATCGAGGTAGAAACCGCCCAAGTCTTCCGAGCAAAACGCTTGCAGTTGCTGCATCGCGACGTGAAATTCGTAGCGCTCATAAGCTGCTGTGGCGGTAGCAGCCATCTGCCGTGTCATGGCGATGGCGTACTGATCGATTTCGCTCAACGATTCGAGCGGCAGCGCGTCTTTCGTAGCGTCGAAATCAGAGGTGTTTGCCAGCAAGAATCGCAGCGTGTTCCTGATCCGGCGATAGGTTTCCGTCACGCGTTTGAGGATTTCGTCAGACAGTGCAAGCTCACCCGAGTAATCGGTGGCAGCCACCCATAGACGCAAAATTTCTGCGCCCAACGAATCACAGACCTTTTGCGGTGCGACGACGTTGCCGAGCGATTTGCTCATCTTGCGGCCATTTTGATCGACCACGAAACCGTGGGTTAGCAGCTGATCGTAGGGCGCGCGGCCGTTCATCATCGAGCTCGTCAACAGCGACGAATGGAACCATCCGCGATGCTGATCCGAACCCTCCAGATACATATCCGCTGGAAACTTGTTTTGCGCCGCATGCGAACCGCGAAGCACCGTTTCGTGCGTGGTGCCTGAGTCGAACCAAACGTCCAATGTATCGGGATTTTTTACGTAATTTTTTGCGTCGTCGCCCAGGAGCTCGACCGGCTCCAGCGTTTGCCACGCCTCGATCCCGCCCTGCTCTACGCGCTTGGCAACTTCTTCCAGCAACTCGCTGGTTCGTGGGTGCAACGCACCTGTTTCCTTGTGGATGAAAAACGCCATCGGCACGCCCCATTGGCGTTGACGTGAGAGCGTCCAATCGGGGCGATTGGCGATCATGGCATGCAAGCGAGCCTTGCCCCAGGCGGGGAAAAACTCGGTGGCGTCAACGGCGGCGAGCGCGGTTTGGCGAAGGGTGCGGCCCCCTCCCCCCGGGGGGGAGGGTTGGGGAGAGGGTGTCGGAGTTCCAGCTACTTTGGATAAGCCGTCAGCACCCTCACCCCTACCCTCTCCCGCCTGCGGGAGAGGGAGTTTTGGCGTCACATCCATCCCCGCAAACCACTGATTGGTCGCCCGGTAGATGATCGGCGTGCGGTGACGCCAGCAATGCATGTAGCTGTGATTGAATTTTTCGGCTTTGAACAGCGAGCCCTTAGCCTTCATGTGCTCAACGATTTTCGGATTGGCGTCCCAGATCGACAGGCCACCGAATTCGGGCAAGGTGGAGGCGTACTTACCGTCGCCCATCACGGGCGTTAACACGTCGGTGTCTTTCAGGCCGTTGGCGCGCGAGATCAAGAAATCATCTACGCCGTACGCTGGCGAGCAGTGCACGATGCCGGTACCGGTATCGAGCGTGACGTATTCGGCCAAATAAATCGGCGACAGTCGATCGTAAAACGGATGTGCAAAAGCGATGTGATCGAGCGCTGATCCCTTGCATTCGGCGAGCACCTTGCCCTGCAAGCCCCATGATTCAAGGCATGCAGCCACGCGCTCTTTGGCCAAAACCAACAATGGACGCGTTGCGTCGTTCGTTTCGACGAGCGCGTAATCAAACTCGGGGTGCACGTTCAGCGCTTGGTTCGCGGGCAGCGTCCACGGCGTGGTGGTCCAGATCACGATGTGACCTGAATCGTGTGGCAGCTTGGTCAAACCGAATGCTTTCGCCAACTTGTCCTGCTCGCGAAACGCGAAGCCCACGTCGACGGCGATATCCACTTTGTCTTGGTATTCGACTTCAGCTTCGGCAAGCGCCGAGCCGCAATCGAAGCACCAATTAACGGGCTTCAACCCACGAAACACGTAACCAGCGTCAAAGATCTTTCGCAGCGCGCGGATCTCGTTGGCCTCGGTTTTCGGGTTCATCGTCGTGTATGGGTTCTCCCATTCACCGAGCACGCCCAAGCGCATGAAATCTTTTTTCTGCTTTTCGATTTGCACGGCAGCGTAAGCGCGCGACTTTGCCTGCACGTCCTGCGCACTCAGGCCCTTGCCGTGCAATTTCTCGATCTGGATTTCGATGGGCATGCCGTGGCAATCCCAGCCGGGTACGTAGGGTGCGTCAAAACCCGCCATCAACTTCGATTTGACGACGATGTCTTTGAGAATTTTGTTGACCGCATGGCCGATGTGAATATCGCCATTGGCGTACGGCGGGCCGTCGTGCAACACCCAACGCGGGCGGTTTTCCGCTTCGACGCGAGCTCGGATGGCGTGATAGAGCTTCTTTTCCGTCCAATCGGCGACCCATTTCGGTTCGCGTTTGGCCAGGTCGCCGCGCATCGGAAACGGCGTGTCGGTGAGGTTTAGCGTGGACTTGTTGTCCGCTTTTTCAGTGTTGGGTTTGGTGTCAGAGGTCATGATGGTGACGAATTCAGAGTTCGGAGTTTGACTCAAAGATTCGTCATTCCCGCGCAGGCGGGAATCCATGGTGCAGAGCGAGGATTTACAAAAAACGCGCCGAGATCGACTACAACCATGGGCCCGCGCCTACGCGCGAGCGACGCCGATAGGAATTAAGCGCTACCGGCTAATTCGATAATGCCGCGTTTGACGGGCGAGCGTTTTACTCGCGCAGAGCGCGGAGCGCGTTGACGGACGTGAAGTTGCAGCGTTGGCCATAGCCGCTATTGTCGCCGATTTCGTTGGCCAGCGCGTCTCGGGCGCACCCGGCAGTGGCTACAGCGGAAAATTCATCGCCCGCGTGTCAATCGGCAGCGAAAAATGCCACCACTCCGCGTCGTAGGGTCGAAAGCCCGTAGCGAGGAACACATCCCGAAGCAGCGTGCGGTTCAAGTGCGCCGCGGCGGACACCAGCTTCGGGTCGTAGCCGCTGACCGCGCTGAACGCATCAAAGGCGCTTCCCATATCGATCGGCACCCCGTCTCGTTCAACGGTCAGATCAATGGCCACACCACGATTGTGCCCGCCATAGCGTGGCGGTTTGGGCTGCGCCACCCACACCGGATCGGCCACTCGCTTAAACATTTCAATTTGCACATCAATCGGGCGATAGCAATCGAGCACCCGAAGCCGCGCCGTTGGATCACGCCGTGACAGCACATCAGCCGCTTGCACCAACGCGTCGGCCACCGCGGGTGCGGCATAGCAACGGGCCTTGCCGTACAGCGGCTCGTTAATCTTGCAAGTCGCGCCGTCGCAAAAAATCTTGTTGCCCGCGTAGGCCATGTCAATGACCAAGTTGGGCCGTTCGGTGACTCGCTTGAGCAGCGGCAGAAGCGCCTCGTCGGCGTAGTCCACATTGATCGCATTGACCCAAGCCTCTTTTGGAGTTTGGCCGCGACAGCGAGCCGTGTCACTCAGCGAAACCAGGTAACGACCTGACTTAAACCGTTGAATAGCAAGGCGTCCAGCCTGGGCGGTGCACAACACGATGGGTGACGACGAATCAGCAAACAGCGCCGATTCCCGCAGCAGTTGTCCAACAATTGGCTCAACGGGAGGCGGCGGAAAGGCTTGACTGGGCAGCGATGCAGCGCTGACGACGGGGGCAGGCGACTGGGTCGAAACGCACGCGGTTAACACCACAAGCGACGCGGCGATCAGTGCGGTGAAGCGCTTTGAAACATTCAGCATTGCGACTTTCCGGGTTACGTTGGATGGGGTGCACACCACAAAGGCTTCGACAAGCTCAGACCCAACGGAGCTCCCACATTGACGACTTTTCTATACAGCTTACTACGCAAGAGCCAACCAAAATGGCATTTTCAAGTACTTTTAAAAAGTTTATGAATATGACTAAAAAACAGCGAAAGCCCATATTTCATAGGGCATCTACGAATACAGCTGTCAGCCCAACCTAAAACGGCGAATCCCCACCAAAACGTGGCGTTTGCGTGGACGAGCGCACTGGTGAAATCGGTCCGCTGTTAATGTAGTTATCCGTCGCTGCGTAGTTTTCGAAGCGAGTGAATTCACCGCGGAACGTCAGGTTGACCGTGCCAATCGGGCCGTTACGCTGTTTGCCGATGATGATTTCGGCCACGCCTTTGTTGGGCGAATCTTGGTTGTAGACCTCGTCACGGTAAATAAACAAGATCACGTCGGCATCTTGCTCGATCGCGCCCGATTCGCGCAGATCGCTCATCACGGGGCGTTTGTTGGGGCGCTGCTCGAGCGAGCGGTTGAGCTGCGAGAGGGCAATCACCGGCACTTGCAGCTCCTTGGCCAGTGACTTCAACGAACGTGAAATTTCCGACACCTCGGTCGCGCGGTTTTCTCCGGTGCTGGTACTGCTCATCAGCTGGATGTAGTCAATGACGATCAGTCCCAAGCCGCCCACTTGACGCGCCAAACGGCGGGCACGAGCGCGAAGCTCGTACGGATTCAAACCTGGCGATTCATCGATGTACATCGGGCTGGAATCGAGCTGCGATAAGGCATCGGTGAATTTCGTCCAATCGCCATCGGTCAATCGTCCGGTACGCAACACGTGCTGATCGAGCTTACCGACCGAGCCGATCATCCGCATCGCCAGCTGCAACGCGCCCATCTCCATCGAAAACACCGCCACGGGCAGCTTCGAGCGCAGCGCAACGTGTTCAGCGATGTTGAGCGAGAACGCAGTTTTACCCATCGACGGACGACCCGCGACGATCACCAAATCGCCGCGCTGCAAGCCAGCCGTCATCGTGTCCAGGTCTTTGTAGCCGGTCGCAATCCCAGTCACGTCGGACGTGTTGTCTCGGCGATAAAGCTCCTCGACCCGCTCAATGGCTTGCGCGGTGAGTTCAGAGAGTGAGACGAAGTTCGCTTTGCTTCGGTCGCCCGACTCAGCAATTTCAAAGACCTTGCCCTCGGCTTCATCGAGCAACTGTTCGCTCGACTTGCCCATGGGGTTAAACGCCGCTTCAGCGATATCCGTCGCCACACCCGCAAGTCGCCGCATGATCGAACGATCGCGCACAATTTCGGCATAGCGGCGCACGTTCGCCGCGCTCGGAACGGCGTTAGCAATGGCACCGATGTAGGCCAAACCGCCCACGTAATCAAGCTTGCCGGCTGCCCGAAGGCTCTCGGACACAGTCACTGCATCAGCCGCGTGATTGTCAGCGGCTAAGCGATTAATGTGTTCGTAAACAAGCCGGTGCCCTTCGTTGTAGAAATCCTCCGCGCGCAACAAATCCGCGACTTTATCGATCGAATTGTTATCAAGAATCAGCGCGCCGAGTACCGATTGTTCGGCCTCGATCGAATGCGGCGGTGTGCGAAGGTTTGCGATATCAGGGTCTTGGGCCATGGGGCGATTCTATCGGGTGCAGCGCTGGCAAAAAGTGAGGGGCGCGCGTGCTCTGCGCTATGCTCGTTTATGACTACACAAAACTTCATCCCCGGCAAAGACGCCTCCCTCGAATCAACCATCGCTACGATGCAGCAAAAGCTCTTGGCGCTCGGTTTCAATATCGAAGAGAAGAGCTGGCTCAACCCCGTTGACGGCATTTGGTCCGTTCATGTTCGTGATCGCGATTGCCCGCTGTTGTTCACCAACGGCAAAGGCGCCACAGAACTTGCCTGCAGAGCCAGCGCTTTGGGCGAATACTTCGAACGACTGTCCACCAACTACTTCTGGACGCACTACTACCTGGGCCCGACCATCGCGGCTCGCCCCTACGTTCATTACCCCCAAGAAAAATGGTTTGCGCCCAACAAAGACGGCAGCTGGCCCAAGGCGATTCTCAACCCAACGCTGCACAAGTTCTACAACCCCAATGGCGACATTCACAGCGAAACCCTCGTTGAATTTAATTCGGGCAACGTCGAGCGTGGCATCTGCGCGATTCCCTATGTTCGCGAGCGCGACGGTGAGACAAGCTACATCCCGGTCAACATCATCGGCAACCTGTATGTGAGCAACGGCATGTCGGCCGGCAACACGCTCAAAGAGGCCCGCACGCAAGCACTTTCCGAAATTTTCGAGCGCTACATCAAAGGCAAAATCATCAGCGAGGGCATCTGTTTGCCCGATGTGCCCGAGACCGTCATCGCCCGCTACCCGCGAATTGAAGCGGGCATCAAAGCGCTACGCGCCGCTGGTTTTGGCATTCTGGTGAAGGATGCATCTCTCGGTGGTAAGTATCCGGTGATGAATGTGACGCTCCTGCATCCCGAAGATCAAGGTTGCTTTGCGAGCTTCGGTGCGCACCCACGCTTTGAAGTGGCGCTCGAGCGCGCACTGACCGAGCTTCTGCAAGGCCGTGCGCTCGATTCACTGGCCGGATTCCCCGCACCGGGCTTTGATCTAGAAGAAACCGCAAGCTCGACCAACATCGAAATTCATTTCGTGGATTCGAGTGGCGTAATCCACTGGCAATTCTTGGGTGACAAGCCCGACTACCCGTTTGTCGATTGGAATTTTGCGAGCAGTACCGCTGACGATTACGCCTGGTCGGTCAAGCGGATTCACGACGATGGATTTGACATCTACGTGGCTGATTTCACCCACTTGGGTGTTTACGGGTGTCGCATCTTGGTGCCCGGTATGTCGGAAATTTATCCCATTGATGATCTGGATTTTGAAAACAACAGCGTGGCGAACGACTTTCGAGAAGCCGTGCTCAACCTCACCGATTTAGACGATGACGAATGCGCCGATTTGCTCGACACATTGAATGAATCCGAGCTCGCTGATCAGCGCCCTCTTCCGCTCTTGATTGGGATGGCGGTTGATGCCGATTCGATGTGGGCCGACCTGCGCATCGGCGAGCTAAAAACACTGCTGGCGCTGGCCTGCGGCGACCGTGACGCCACGCTCGAGGGCTGCGAATGGGTGCGTCATTTCGATGAACTCGATCCCAAGCGACGCATCGTCTACGCCTGCATTGAAAACATCCTCGGTCTAGAAGATATCGGCGAACCGAAAACCTATCTCGCATCACTCAACCTGCTCTACGGATCGGATGTGGTCAAACAAGCTCAGGCGTTGATTGCACAAGAGAATCGCTTCATGGGGCTTTCTGCGCCGGGCTTGGCGATGGAGGGTTGTGTGATGCATCAACGGTTGTTGGAGGCATACGAAAAGCTGCATCCGGCAAGTGCGATGGCGTAGTCCGCTACGTCGCATTTACGAAACCAATGAGCGCGACGTACTGGGGCGCGTCGAAGCTCCCTCTCCCCAGGCGGAGGGAGCCAATCCACTTTTGGAGGCATTTTGCAAAACACTAATCATCCAGACGCCGCACTCAGCGACGACGACCTCCGAGCGTTAGCCAGCAGCGGCTCGCTCAACGCGAAATCGCTCGCCCGAGCCAGAGAAGTTATCGGTGTGACACCGGGCGAAACGCTCTGGCATCGCTTTTTGCATCGCCTGGCGATCACCGGTGGTGCCGCAGTGATGTCGAGCGCGCTGATTTGTTTGGTCGCTTACAACTGGACGGCGCTCGGACGCTGGTTTCGATTTGGATTACTCGAGGGTTTAATCGTGCTCGCCGTTGGTATTGCGATCATCACCGTCAAACGACCGATGATTTCGCGCGCAGCCGGGCTGATCGCGTTTTTCGCGCTCGGTGGCTTGTTGGCATTTACCGGGCAGACTTACCAAACCGGCGCTGACACTTGGCAGCTATTCGCCGGCTGGGCTGCGCTCGGTTTGTTGTGGGTCTTGGCCGCGCGGTGGTGGGGCTTGTGGCTGGTGTGGTTTTTGGTGGCCGAGCTGGGGCTCAATATCTGGGCCTTTGGCGACGCCCGCTTGGGGCGCTGGTTATCGCGTTACGATGAGCCAGCGATGTTGATGTGCTTGGCCAACGCCGCTGCATTTGCTGCCTTTTTCTGGGCGCGGCGATTTACGTCGTTGAATGTGCCGTGGGTGTGGCGCACCGCCGCAGCGTTTACGATTTTCTGGGCGACCGTGGCCGGATCCATCTCGGTGTGGGGCGAGCGCATTGATGCGGCGGCGGTGGCGCAGTTTCTCATCGGCGGCGCGGTGTTGGCGATGATGTGGTGGTGGTCAAGTCGGCCCGGCAGCGCGCAGTTTGAGCCCTGGTTGCTCTACCTAGTCGCCTTTGGTGGCATTGCCACGTCAGCGCATTGGTTCGCGCGGTTGATCGCAACGATTTCATGGGAATTGGGTGCGTTGGTTGCGGTCTACATCATCGGAGCGGCGGTCTTTTTACACAACATCATTCGCAAAAAAACACAGGCGCATCGCGGCGAAAAATCAGCAAGCGATCGTTCCGCCGAAGGAGCGCAACCATGAATATCGCAACGCTTTGGCAGCGCCTTTCGAACGAGCTACTGGTTACCGGCGACGCGCCGACCGTCCCGGAGCGCGAAGCGCCCGTTCCGTGGATCGGACGCATCATGATGGCTGTGCTCGGCTGGTTTGCCGGCATCATGCTGCTTGGCACAACGGGCGCGCTTTTCTTTGTCGTATTGTTCGGCGAAGGTAGAGCGGGCGCCGCAGTGGTTGGAATTTTGCTGCTCGTTGCAGCATGGTGGATGTTTCGCATTCCACAACGCAACGAGTTTTTTCAGCAGCTTGCCTTTTCGATGTCCATCGCGGGGCAGTTGGCAGCAGCGTGGGCGTTAACCGTGATCGATAGTTTTGGCGGCATCGCGCTTGCGCTCATGATCTTGCAGATCGGGTTGATCGCAGTCATGGCTAACCGTCAGCATCGCTTCGTTTCAACGCTATTTGCATGGGCAGCGTTTGCGGTGTTCTTGGCCGAGCGCAATGTCGCAAGCGCGCTACCGGCCGTCATCGCTTTAACCACTGTTTTATTGTGGCGAACTGAGACGCGCTGGATTTGCGCTGGCCATGATGACTGGTTGCGACCCGTCGCCCACGGCACTTGGTTATCGCTTCTAATCACCTGTGCAGTGGGGCTCAACTCAGACGTGACGAAGACGTTTAATTTGAGCGTCTGGCAAGCCTCATCCGCGCTCGCTGCGATCTGGATTTTTGCGGTATTTCTCTACACCGATCAGCTCGCTGCGATAAAGCGAGTGGCTGTGATGGTCGCGGCCCTGCTCTTAGCGGCGGCGTGCTGGAAAGCGCCGGGTTTACTCGCGGCGTCGATTGGATTATTGGTTGCGTTTGCGCGCGGTTCGCGAACCGGCACTGCGCTGGCCCTACTTGCTACGGTGTTGTACTTGTCCGCTCACTACTACCAAACCAATACGACCCTACTCGAAAAATCGTATTCGCTGGCGATCCTTGCGGTGGGGCTTTGGATCGGCGCGGCGCTGCTGCACTTTTTTCATAAACCTAGCGACGTGAAAACGAGCGATGGAGGTGTGCAATGAACGCTTGGATTCAACGATTGCTTTGGGTGGCGGGGCTTGTTGTCGCTCTGACTGCCGTCAATGTCACCATCGCCGGGCACGAAAAAACGCTCGCCAAGGGTCGCGTGGTGTTGCTGCAACTCGCGCCTGTCGATCCGCGCTCTTTGATGCAGGGCGATTACATGGCGCTTCGGTTTGAGGTGGCCACGCCGATTCTGAACGCTGCGACAGAGGCCAAGCTCCTCGATGGGCACGCCGTTTTGACGATAGATGGAAACGGTGTGGGCACGTTTTCAAGGCTTTTCACACCCGGCGAAGCGCTGGCTGACAACGCGCAAAAGTTGCAGTTTCGAACTCGTAACAATGGCATCCGAATTGTCACCGACGCCTACTTTTTTCAGGAAGGCACGGGCGATTCGTTTGAGGCAGCGAAGTTTGGGCAGTTTCGTGTGAACGCCGATGGCACGGCGCTGTTGGTGGCGATGCTCGACGCCGACCGACGCGTAATCGAACCCAAAATGAAACTACGAAAAGACGATCAATCGAAGGGCGGCGTCGAAGTTCGAGGGTGAGGATTGCTGGGTTCCCAGCTTTTCTTTCAATGGCCAAATAAACTATGGGCTTTCAGCAATTTATCTCTGTTTTTGAATCACTCGAATATCGGCGGCTATCCCAATGTTTTCCTGGCATTAAAGGATATAGTTTGTGACAACGTCAGATAACAACTCGCTTCCCGTTAAACCCAACAAATTCAAAGCCCTTAGCCCATCCTTGCTGCGCCTCAACGCTCTTGGCCTTTTCCGACTTAAGCCACGCAATCGCCACGCGCTCGCCCAACAACAAGCCCTGCATCGCATCGCTGTGCCAATGCACGCCCGCGATATTTCGACCCACTGACATGTTGGATGCGAGCTTGTTCAATTCCGCGCCGACGGTCGGTTTGGGCAGGTCGGTCGATAGCGCTTCCCAGTCTTTCCCATCGCGCGTGGGTTGCAGCGGAAAGCGCAGTTCGCGAGCCTCCTCAAACATCGCTTTAAGGACCGTGACGCACGCCCCGGCAATGCTCGCGTGCCCTGACGGATAGGCTGGATGTGCGGGTGCGCCCTCGGGGTAGGCTTGCGGCAAGAGCGCAGAGCCGTATTTAGCGCGCACCCGTTTCACTGCCTCGGAATTGACAACGAGCGGATGAATTCCGAGCGTTTCGCCGCGCACCGTTCGATCCACCAGTGCACCAAATTCTTCGGGGCGCAACGCGCGATGACCGATCCACTTTTCGTACCAACACGCGCGCATCGCCGCATCACTCACACTACCCATCGCGTTATGAATAAACGCCGGCCCCATCGACACAAACCCGTTCATCGTTCGCGATGTTTTGTAGGGATTGGTAGCGGGCCAGTTTTCGCGCGGACGATGCGGATTACCGAGCAAAATCGACGCCGCGTTCACAAACGCCTGATTCGAAAAATCCCAACGCACGTATTCGCCCAAATCACGTCCCGAGCGCAGATAAAAATTCTCCGAATAGTGATTCAAAATCCCCGGTGGCCAATCGCCCCGAATCACCTTTACGTACTCATCAAACGTGGTCATGAAATCCGTGCCACGAAACGGCGTTCGGTACGCTTGCCACAGGGTATGCGCACCGTAGGGAATCGGCATCCAGAGCAATTGCGAAATGAAGTGCCCTGAATTCTCGCCGGGTAAGCCAAGTCGAAACAGGGTTGACGCCGTCACGCCCGCAAAAAGCTCCGTTTTCGAAAGCTCAGCCACCGCATCTCGAACAACCGAATTGCGCCCGTAATCCCACAGCGGCACATCGCGCAGCAGCGCCATCCAATAAAGCTCCAACGCCTGCTCCGCCAACACCTTGGAATCGAGCGCGGGAAACGGTGGCAGCGGCGTCACCTCGGTTCGGAGCGGGTCTTTCTCCCAGCCATAACCCGCCAACGGATTGACCAAACGCATCTGCGATTGCACCGGAAGCGACTCCCAATCGGCCACGCGTCCACTCGCCGTGGCCTGCTCCATCGCATCGCGCGCCGCGGCGCTCACCTCGCCGTTGGAATCATGGGCGATTGTTTTGGCGAAACTGGCGCGGCCTTTGGCGCGGTTCGTTTCAGATGGCAACGCTCGCACGGCGGTTTGTGATTGCGCTGTTGCGCTCAAGGGCACCGCAGTGCTCAATGCAACAGTGGCTGTGCTGAAAGCCGTTTGCTTGAGCCATCGGCGGCGTGCGGAATCTGGGTCGTCGTCGTGCATTCGCAGGGGTGCATGGGCGCGGTAATCGGGGATTGAAGCGTAACCGTTTCCCTGACGAACACGAAGACCTAGACGGCAAGCCTGCACATTCGGCGGGATCGTAAACAATCGTCCGTACCAGCATCTCCCTCCCACTGTAGGAGCGGTTCCACCGCGATGAACGTAACGCACCCGAGCCGCGCCGCGTCAAGCCCATCCGCCGCCAACGCGGTTATCGCGGTGGAACCGCTCCTACAGGCCGACGACGATTGCGCCCCACCTCCCACCTCAGTCGGTACGGCGGAACGCTTGCGGTTCCGCCTAGTGGCTCCGGCGAAGCCACTTCAACCGAGCTGTAGGAGCGGTTCCACCGCGAAAGGCGCAACGCACGCGAGCCCCTATGGTTAAGCCAATCCTCGGCCAACCGGGGCATCGCGGTGGAACCGCTCCTACAGGGCGAGGGTGACGAGCATTGTCCAACGGTGGATTGTCCCCAGCTCTCGCCCCGGCGGGAGAGCACCAGCGTGTGGGGCATCGATCCAATTTGCACCAAATTCCAAACGCACAGACAATGCGAGCATTGTTCAATCGAACGCTTCTCGGAATTGCCCTCATGCGCGACGCGACCATCCCGGTACTTCTCATCGTTGGCGGACTTGCCCTGCTCGGCTGGAACTTTGGCTGGATTCCTGATTGGAACACCCTGATTGCGTTGGCGTTTGTTGGTGCGGGCGTGGCGATTTTGGTGCTCGATGGCTTGACCAAAAAATCACTCGTGGCGGGTCCGGTGCTGATCGCCATTGGCATCGGCTGGTATGGCTACTTTGATCTAGGTTGGCGCTCGCGTTTGATTGTGCCGCTCGTCATGATTTTTGCGGGTTTGATGATGCTTATCGCTCGATTTGCGCCGCTGCCGGATACCAAACAAGGTGGCGTGCTCGCGCCGCGCGAAAAAGAGCCAACCCGCTTTTAGAGCCTCGCCGAAGCACGGCGTTTGAATTCATTTCAGTGAACCGCCTAGAATCCTCTCATGGCGAAACAAACTTACCTTGACTTCGAACAGCCGCTGGCTGAACTGCAATCCAAAATTGATGAGCTGACCGAGCTGCACAACGGTGTTGATCAGCTTGATGTGTCCGATGAATTGAAAAAGCTCACCAAGAAATTGGGCGAACTTAATAAATCCATTTATTCAAAGCTCACGCCGTGGCAGGTGGCACAGGTCTCGCGGCATCCGCAGCGCCCCTACACGCTCGACTATGCGCACGGCTTGTTCACGGATTTCGTTGAACTTCATGGCGACCGAAGCTACGCCGACGACGCCGCGATCGTGGGCGGTTTGGCGCGCTTCAACGGCACAAGCTGCATGGTCATCGGTCAACAAAAAGGCCGCGATACCAAAGAAAAAGTGCTGCGAAACTGGGGCATGCCGCGCCCTGAGGGTTATCGAAAAGCGCTTCGTTTAATGAAAATGGCTGACAAGTTTGGTTTGCCGATTTTCACGTTCGTTGACACTCCGGGCGCTTACCCGGGCGTCGGCGCTGAGGAGCGTGGTCAATCCGAAGCCATCGGCCGTAACCTCTTTGAAATGGCGCAAATTCAAAGCCCCATCATTGTCACCATCATCGGCGAAGGCGGCTCGGGCGGCGCACTCGCTATTGCCGTGGGTGATGTGACCATCATGTTGCAATACTCAACATATTCCGTGATTTCGCCGGAGGGCTGCGCGTCGATTTTGTGGAAGAGCGCTGAGCGCGCGCCCGAAGCGGCTGAGGGCCTGGGTATCACTGCGCAGCGCCTGAAGTCGCTTGGTTTGATCGATCACATCGTGCCCGAGCCCGTGGGCGGTGCGCACCGCGATCCGGTCACGATGATGGGCAGCTTGAAATCGGTGCTCGAGTCCGAGCTGGCGAAGTTCTCAGCGCTCAGCCCGAGTGCTCGGCTGACGCAGCGCCGGGCTCGTCTGGCTGGATACGGAGCCGTAAAAGCCGCCTAGTGTGGCTTTTCGCGGCATCGCGACGATGTCCAACCCAACAGCCAGGGGCGCACAGGTCGAGCAGACAATTGCAGCGTTTTGCAATGAGCTTGCTGCAAACTCAACGCTGTGCGTGGCCTATTCGGGCGGCGTTGATTCGGCAGTGTTGCTTCATGCGCTAGCGCGACATCGTCCAAACATCGTGCTGCGTGCGCATCACGTTCATCACGGTTTAAGTCCCAACGCGGATCGTTGGGCCGTGCATTGCCAAAGCACTTGCGACGCGCTCGGAATTGCGCTGACAGTGACCCGCGTCGCGATTGATCGAAATGCACCCCAAGGCATCGAGGCCGCCGCACGCGTCGCCCGATACGCGGCGCTCACTCGAGACGCAGCGCATGACAACGCATTGATTGTCACGGCACACCACGCTCGCGATCAAGCCGAAACGGTGTTGTTGCAATTACTGCGCGGCAGCGGACCGGCGGGGCTTGCGGCCATGGCGCTGCGCTCCGAAAAATTGCTCCGGCCACTGCTTTTTGTTTCCAAATCGCATCTGGATGCGTATGCGGCAGCGCACAGCATTCAAGCCATTCACGACGAGAGCAATGACGACCCGCATTTCTCACGCAATCGTTTGCGGCTCGATGTTTGGCCAGCGCTCCAAACGGCGTTTCCGAGCGCTGAATCGAGCCTTGCGCGTGCAGCGTTATTGCAAGCCGAGGCCAATGAATTGGCCGAAGCCATGGCGCTGCATGACGAAACTGTTTGCGGCGTAGCTGATCGAACGCTGCTCGCCCTGGCTCCGTGGCGTGATTTGAGTAGTGCGCGCCGACGGAATCTGCTTAGATTTTGGCTCGCCAACAACAGCTCACCCGCGCTCGCCTTTGATCGTTTAATCGAATGGGAAAAACAGCTGCTGTCGCACGCTGATTCGCAAAATATCGTGCTGCGACCTGCTCGTGCGCCCGCCACCGTGCGGGTGTATCGCGGCGTGATGCATTGGGTGCCCGATGTGCTTTCCGAACCGTCTGCGGCGTCGTTGCAACCGATTCAATGGCGTGGCGAAAACCGAGTGGCGTTTGGTAGCGGCGAGCTTAATTTCCAATCGCAATCCAATGACGCTGCTGGCGACGAAGGCAATCGCGCAACCCAACGAATCCGCGCGCCAAAGCCGTCGGAGCGCTGGCTCATCCGGACCCGAAACGATGGTGATCGCATCGCCCTGTCGCCCAAGTCGGGGCGCGTTTCGTTCAAGAACGTGATGCAGCACGCCGGCGTTTCGCCCTGGTTACGCGAGCATTGGCCGGTGCTGACCTGTAACGGCGTACTGGCCGCAATTGCCGGGGTCTGTGTGGCACACGACTTCGTCGAAACGGATGGGCAATATGGGTTGCTGCCCCTCTGGAAACCCCAATAGCAATTGGCTTTTCGTCCATACAATAGGTCGGATGTCAGCGCACGGAAATGTGATGCGTTGTCGCACTATCAAAACACACTTGGAGAGTCCCCGATGTTTAAGAAGATTTCGCTGATTTCGGCCGTGGCCGTCGCGTTTGCAGCTACCTCAGCCTTTGCTGCTTATCCCGAGAAACCCATTTCAATGGTCGTACCGTTCGCAGCGGGCGGACCGACTGACGTAGTCGCTCGTAATTTGTCGCAAGCGTTGGGCGCGCAGCTCAAAGGCTCCGTGATCGTTGAGAACGCGGGCGGCGCTGGCGGAACCATTGGCGCAGGCAAAGTAGCGCGCGCTCCGGGCGACGGCTACACACTGCTCTTCCACCACATTGGCATGTCCACCGCGCCATCGCTTTACCGCAAGCTCGATTTCAAACCGCTCGAGGACTTCATCCCGATCGGCGCAGTCGTTGATGTGCCCATGACTTTGATCGGTAAGCCCCAGATGACGGCCGGTAACGCCAAGGATTTGGTCGCTTACATCAAAGCCAACAAAGACAAAATCAATCTCGCTAATGCGGGCATCGGGTCAGCTTCGCACCTCTGCGGTTTGTTGTTGCAAAGCGCGCTCAAGACTGATTTGACCACCGTACCGTTTCAAGGCACCGGCCCTGCAATGACCGCGCTACTGGGCGGTCAGGTTGATTTGATGTGCGACCAATCGACCAACACCACGGGTCAGATCAAGGGCGGAAAAGTCAAAGCCTACGCTGTGACCAGCAAAGCCAAGCTGGCCAATTTCCCAGAGCTGCCGCCACTGGCCACTGAGTTGCCCGGTTTTGAAGTGGGCGTCTGGCACATCCTTTACGCACCGAAAAACACCCCTGCTGCTGTGGTGACGCAATTGCAGACCGCATTGCAAGCCGCCATCAAAGACGCTGGGTTTGTTTCCAAAATGAAAGAGCTGGGCGCCGAGATCATGCCGGCTGACAAGCAGACTTCTGCGGGCGCTAAGGCGCTGCTCTCCTCCGAAATCGCCAAATGGTCGCCGATCATCCAAGCGGCGAAGGCCTACGCGGATTAATCACTAAAGCAGCAGCAATTTCGGGCGCGACATTTCGCGCCACGTAACTAGCCAAAGTCCGCACAGTGCAAGCTGTGTGGGCTTTTTAATTTGCCAAAGTCTTCGCTATTGTCTTAATGTGCTAAAGCCTTATGAAATAAGGGATTAATAGAAATTAGTATGTAACTCGAAAAGCAGTTTCTAATCCGTTTATCCCCTATTTGATGAGGCATTCAAGCCAATTGTTTATAAAGAAACGCGTTACTGCGACCGGGGACAGGACGGATTGCTTCCACCGCTCGTTCCACGCTACGGAACCCCTACTTTCGTTTGGGCAATTGATTCGACAAAATCAAGTAATCGCCTCGGATAAACTGCCTGCTGCGACGCACCATCGTTTCCCACCCAACGTTATCGAATCTGCGAATATGCCTCCACGCTCCGCTGCCTCTGCCCATCACGCCGCCTCAGCACGCGGCCTGCCCAAAGCCTCGGCCAACGCCAAGAAAGGCGTAGCAGCGAATTCCAGTGGCGGCGTACAAAGTTTGACGCGCGGCCTGTCGTTGTTGGAGCAACTCGCAGAATCCGAGGGCGGCATCTCGCTCACCGAAATTTCAAACCGCGTAGGGCTCGCGCCATCCACTGCGCATCGCTTGTTGAACACCCTAGCCGACATGGGTTTTGTGGTGCAAGCCAACGATTCCGGGCTTTGGTACATCGGACTCAAAACGTATCGTGTCGGCTGCGCGTTTGTGTCAAACCGTGACTTCGTCGGCGAATCGCATGCCCACTTGCGCAAACTCATGGAAGCGTCGGGCGAAACGGCTAACTTGTCGATCCTTGACGGCACGCATGTGTGCTTTATCGCTCAAGTGCAGTGCCACGAAGTCATGCGCATGCTCGTGCGCCTCGGGTCGCGCCTACCGGCGCACGCTTCGGGCTCCGGCAAAGCGATTCTTTCTGCGCTCCCCGAAGACGAATTGGTGAGTTTGCTGCGCGAGCTCAAGCCGCAAAAGATGACGCCAAAAACCATCATCGACACCGACCAGCTGCGCCTGCAACTAGCCACCATCCGAGCCCGTGGCTACAGCTACGATGATGAAGAAAACGCGATGGGTCTGCGCTGCGTCGCCGCCCCAATTTACGACGAATTCGCGGAGCCTTTGGGCGCTATTTCTCTTGCTGGCCCCATCGCGCGATTGACCGACGAGCGCATCTTGAAGCTCGGCCCGCTGGTGGCTCACACGGCCAGAGACATCACCGAAAAACTCGGCGGCGTGATTCCCGTTGAGATGTAGCTGCACTGCGCTGAGCTCGCCCTGCGCTCCCTCCCCCCGGGGGGGAGGGTTGGGGAGAGGGTGCTTGCATCACGCTGCTTTTCGACGGGACACAGAGGCAAACTCTGTCTACGCAGGCAGCGCCGCTCTTCGTCCACGATAGTTTCTCGTCCTCGCGGGAATGACGAAAATGGTGGTGAAGCCGAGGTCTTAGGGTTGCGCTGCGATCACTCCACTTTGGCGCTCTGTTGAATCAGAGCGTTGAGAACCAACATCCGCTAGTCGCTGGATATACGGGCAATCTATGCACGTTGTGAGCTTTCCACGTTTTGAGCTCTCCAAGTTTGGCCACTGGCGTGCCTGCTCTTAAGCGCAATGCCGCGCAGCTAAGTCGCTAGTGGCACCAAGTCTCGGATTCGCGGTGGGACCAATCGCAGCACCACTCGTCTCACGGGTATCCAATACACAGACAGCAACAGAAGTTTCAGCCCCACCAAAAGCGCGACCACCGCAAAGCCCGATTTGACTGCTCCCGAGTCGCTAAACACTTGTGCTGCAGCTATCAGTAAGTAGATGAGCGCTGAAGCCATCAATGCGCGACGATCGATGATGATAGAAATACATGCAAGCAAGCCGTAAAGCGCCACCACCAGCGAAATCCACAAAATTTCATTGGTTTCGAGCAAGCTCGTGAGCCAAGTGAACACCGAATGAACCACAAGCGAGGCCGCAAGAATATGCAGCCAAAACGCTACATCAGCTTTGTAGGTCGTTCGGCTGCGATCAGCGGCGTCCCATCGCATGGCGTAGCAAAACACCGCCATCCCGGCAGCCACGAAAATCAACCAAATGGCGTTGATTCCACCGCTCGACTCAAAAGCGGCCACCCCCATCACCACTGGCGGCACCAGACTTGCCGCGACCACGGTAGCCACTGAAATGGGTACCGCAAACCGTCTCCAAGCTGCGTAGGACGCCGTCGCGGTGATCACAGCGGCAGCGACGACGACGAGCCACTCTGGCGCATCCCCAGCCTCCAATAGCGTGGAAACAGCCGCAAAAAGAAACCCAGAAAAGGCAACCGCCACCACCACGCCAACCAGTGGCAAGCGGCGCTTTTTAACAAAGACTTCCAAGACTAGCCAAGCGATCACGGCGGCCATTAGCGGACCAACCCCCGCTGCCATAGTCATACCGATGCTAAACGCCGCCACCATCGAAATCACGCTGGCCACGACCACGAAAAAATCGTTAAAGCCAGAAAACACCCTGAGTCGCTCCACGTCATTCGGGCGACTCGATTTGTCCACGTTGAACCGCTTGAGTGAATCGGCCGTTTCGGCGTCAATCACCCCGGCATCACGCGCTTCATCAATACTCCGTGCGAACTGCGCTGCCCCGTCATCCATTGCATTTCCTTGAATTCAGAGCACACAGTTTAGTTCGTTCGCACAATTGCCGTGAACGCAGCTCAACGCCCCAGAGGATGAAACATCGTCCATATGATCAACTGACTTTCATCGCTCAAACAGTGGGTCGCTTCGCCGCTTCCTTAAAAACCGGTGTCCATCGGCGCTAAATCTGCGAAATCTGCGTCAGAAAACGGCTGTTGTGTTCTGCGTTTTTAAGGGCAGTTGGCAAGCGTGTTGAATCTGGCGCTCCGGTGGGGGTAGCGCCGCGAATACCAGCGCTTTCTTTGACACAGATTTCGCAGATTTAACACAGATTGACACAGATTATTCTTTGGGTCCGATCATCCGCACTTCGCGACGGCGGGTCGACGCACCGTAGAACCAAACATCGTCGATACGATCAACTGACGACAGTTAGCGTCGCCAGCGGTGGCGGCTGCCGTGGCAATTTTTCATCGCTCGTCTTGGCAACGTTTTCTGTCGTCCAGATCATGCGTTGTTTAAGCCTAAGCGGTGGGAAACGTCCCCGGCAGCAAAATGCCTTTGTCCACCGTATTGATATTGGTGTGACCACAAAACGCCATGGACAGTTCGAGTTCTTTGTGAATGAGCTCAAGGCATTTCGACACGCCCTCTTCGCCCATTGCACCGAGCGCGTACAACCAAGCGCGGCCAATGTAGGTGCCCTTGGCACCCAGCGCCGTGGCTCGCAGGACATCTTGGCCGCTTCGAATGCCGCCATCCATGTGCACTTCGATTTGTTTACCGACAGCGTCGACGATGGCAGGCAAGGCGCGGATCGAGGTTTCGGCGCCATCGAGTTGACGGCCGCCGTGGTTCGATACGATCAATGCATCAGCGCCCGATTCAACGGCGAGCTTGGCGTCTTCAACATCTTGAATGCCTTTCAAAATGAGCTTGCCGCCCCAGCGTTTTTTAATCCACTCCACATCGCCCCAGTTAAGTGCGGGATCGAATTGCTGCGCCGTCCAAGCGCCGAGCGAGCTCATGTTTTCCACGCCTTTGACGTGGCCCACAATGTTGCCAAAATCACGCCGGGTTGCGCCGAGCATGCCAGCGCACCAACGCGGTTTGGTCATCATGTTGATGATGTTAGGAATGGTTAATTTGGGCGGCGCAGAGAGCCCGTTTTTTATATCTTTATGTCGTTGTCCGAGAATTTGCAGGTCTAGCGTGAGCACCAGCGCTGAGCAATTGGCGGCCTTCGCGCGATCAATCAAATTGTTGATGAAATCTCGATCTTTCATCACGTAGAGCTGAAACCAAAACGGATGCCCGTCGGTGCCTTTAGCCACATCCTCGATCGAGCAAATGCTCATGGTTGAGAGCGTGAAGGGAATGCCAAATTTCTTGGCCGCGCGCGCCCCTAGAATTTCGCCGTCGGCGTGCTGCATCCCCGTCAAGCCCGTTGGAGCAATCGCAACTGGCATGGATACATCCTGCCCAATCATTTGCGTTTTGGTCGAGCGGTTTTCCATATTGACCGCAACTCGCTGACGAAACTTGATCTTTTGAAAATCGGTTTCGTTACCTCGATAAGTGCTCTCGGTCCAAGAGCCCGAATCGGCGTAGTCGTAGAACATACGGGGCACGCGTTTTTGAGCCAGTACGCGAAGATCTTCGATGTTGGTGATGATGGGCATAGTGTCCTTGCAAACGTTGCGACTGAGGAATTTGTCGCAATGTTAATCGGGACAGTTCAGTACTGCGAAAACGATTCCGGAAAAATTTTCATCGATGATGCGAACTACGTTCCAGCCTGGCGCAGAGGTCTCGCAGCCACTTCGCAAAATCAAGTGCTACATCCCCTGCGCGATGCACTGTCAAGCTGTAGCCTGAGTGAGGCGCGGCGCGCACTTCAAACAAATCAACCAGTTCGCCACGCTCTAGCCAGCGTCGAACAATGCTGGCGCGGGCCAGCGCCACACCCTGCCCCGATGCGGCGGCTTCAAGTGACAACCCGAGATCCACGAGTTTGACGCCGCTGGCGGGTTCAGGTGAATCAATTTTTGCTGCGCTAAACCATGGAAGCCATGGCTCAATCGGACAGCGAATTAAGGGGGTACGCAACACGTCAGCAGGTTTACGAAGGCGAAATTTTTTGGCGATTGCGGGCGACGCAACGGCGAAGACCGGTTCGAACAACAACGGCTCTTGCGCCGGTGCGTCGTTGCCGCGTCGAACAAAGCGCGGCCCGAAGGACACGGCGACGTCCGAATCGGGCACTGCCATGTCCAAATAAGGAATGGCGACCACGATTTCAACTTCGCATTCGTCGTGCGCGGCAGTAAAACGGCCCAGGTTGGGCACCAAAATTTCTCGAGCGAAGGTGGGGGTTGCCAATACTCGGAGCCGCGTTTGCGATTGCGCTGTGCGCTGATGCAGCCCAATGGCTGCAAACTGCGACAACACGGAGCGCACCTGCTCGACGTATTCTTTGCCCGCTGCGGTCACGACCAGCGAACGTCCGCTCCGATCAAACAGCGTTGCGCCGACCAGCGACTCAAGCGAGGCGATCCGCTTGCTCACCGCACTGGTGGTGATCGAGAGCTCAGTGGCGGCTTTGTCATAGGAGCCCAGCCGTGTCAGCGCTTCAAATGCACGCAACGCATCAATCGATGGGAAGCGTGTTTGCGGGCTGCCAGCTTGTTTTTCAGAGCGGTTCATAGGGCGAATTTATCAGTGAACTGCGACCGCATGTATCAAGGATCAAATAGCCCTGGCATTTGCCGTTGACGCCTTTTAAAATGGCACTTTCAGACGTTTTTTTTGATATTCAATACTTAAATATAGTGATCTGTAGCCCTTATTTTATATGGCACTCATACAAAAAGCTGGAAAGCCAAATTTTGTAATTCGGGGTTGAATCCGCCAATCAAAAACAGCTGTTTTTTTAGTCAACACACATCAAGCAGCCAACAAATCAAGCTCGCGCTTGCACCAAGACTTTTCATCATCGGGCACCGCTTCGTATTGCGCCATAGCGGTCATTCTCGCCGCGTCGAATTCGACAGGTTTACCGGCGGCTCGAGCCGCTATGGCCTTCATGGCATGACCAAAGAATTTCTCAAATGCGGGGGCGGTGTTTTTTTCGCAAATATCGATACAGCGAGTGGCTGCCTCGATGGCTTCGGCAGGCTGATTGGCAGCGATCAAACTGTTGGCTAGCCGGTAATACGCGCGCTCGGTTTCAAGCCAGGTGCCCGCCAACGTCCAAAAGCGTACTCCAGCGTTGGCGGCTTTAAGCATCATGGCGGTTTGCGCAGCGTCTCGCGCGGGTAATTCTTCTAGCGTACCGGCGATGTTGTTGCCCGCAATAGCGAGCGCACGAAATGCGGGTGAACCGTCTTTGAGCCCCGTATCAGCGAGCTCAATGGCCGCATCAAGGGTAGGTGCAGCTCGGTCGCTCTGCCCTGCTCCAGCCAAACATGCAGCAGCCGTAGCCAATACCGAGATTTTGTCTTCAAGGCTGAACGTTTGTAGCGCGGCACTGGCTGTAGCCTGATCGCTTGTGTCGCAAAAGCGCAGCGCAGCAACATTTCGATCGATCACACCGCCGTGTGCCGTGACGTCCCAAGCGGACAGGCTTCGAAGCGATTGCAATAACGTAATACCTTCGCTCCAGCGGCCTAAATGCTCGCCGAAAACGTGGGTCGTGATGCGTGCAAACGGTGCCACATACTCGGCTGCATTAATGAGCTGTGTTGAACTTTGCAGTCTTGCGGCCACCGCTTTGGGATCATCTGCGTGATCGTTCCACGCTGACTCAATGAACGCGTTGAAATCATGGGTGGACATAGCTTGCTCACAGCGGATTGGGTGTTTTTTAAATGTAGCTGAACAGATCAAAAATTTGATCTTGGATGGCGATTACTGACATGAATTCAAAAAAATGCTGACAATCCAAAAATACTGTATAAAATCACAGTTATGGATGTTTTATTTAGAAATCAATTCTCTGCGGCGCAAATTTTTGCTGCCGAGCCTGGCTTGCAATCCCAGGTGCGTGTGGGTTTCGATGCCATGGATAGCAGCGCGTCGGGCGCAGAAAGCGGCGCTGGAATTGCCACTAGTTTCGCCGTGCTGGATGCATTTTTGCCTTGGCGCGGTTGGCCCGTAGGTGCCATGAGCGAAATCATGACGGATCGTGTGGGTTGCGGCGAAATGTCGTTGGTACTGCCCGCCATGGCGCGATTGAGCCAAGAAAAACGTCAGATTCTTTGCGTGGGTGCGCCCCACGAATTATTTGCCAGCGCATTGATTGATGCGGGCATTGATCCGGCGCGCGTCACACAAATCAATGCCGCTGAAGCTTCACATTCCAACAAAAAGCAAAAGGAAAATTTATGGTGCACCGAACAAATTTTGAAAACGGGATTGCCGGGCATGGTGCTGCTGTGGAGCCGCAATACCTGTACGCCCGAGGTGCTACGCCGCTTGCAACTGGCGATGATGAACACACAAACCGTGTTGATTCATTTTCGCAGCAATGCCTGTATGCAGCAGCACTCACCGGCTTGGTTGCGCTGTGGCTTTGCGGCGGATGATGTTGAAATTCAATTGCAAATATTGAAGTGTCGCGGTCGATTGCTGACTCGGCCGCTAATTACACTTGATCGCGCTGCTGTGCAACGACGTCTCTACGCACAATTTAGTGCCGACAAAGCGCTTCGAAATGCAGTCGCTCACGGCATGCCAATCAATGCTCGAACAAGCGTTGATGATGGCATGCTGATCGCCAAGCAACCCGGCACCCATACGCTTCAATAAACCTTGCTGCTGTGATTGCTGTGCTCTGGCTCGCCCTATACCTTCCCGCGCTACCACTCCAAGCATTTTCAAGAGCCTTGGTCGAAACAGCCCCGGTGGTTGTCTACGAGCGTGAAGCGGCACGCACCCACATTGTGGCGCGCAACAGCATGGCTGCCAAAATCGGCATTCACAATCACATCAACTTAGCTACTGCTCACGCCATGTGCGATGGCTTGGTTGCGCTGCCACGCGAACCGCTCCGAGAAACCGCGCTGTTAGAGCAATTGGCGGCGCATTTAGCAGCGTACACGCCCAATATTCACCTGCAATCGGGCTTCGGTGCCTTGCTTGACATCAGCGCATCGATCAAATTGTTTAACGGTGCCGAAGCGCTTCTAAAACATGTACAAAACACGATCACGCAGCTTCGCATTAGAGCGCACACCGTAATTGCCCCGACCGCTTCTGGCGCACGTTGGCTTTCTAGAGCGCACCGGCAACTGCTGGTCGAAACTCATATCGATGAGTGGCTGGATGACTTGGCGTTTGATTGCACCGATTTTTCGGCGCAATGCATTGAGGATTGGCATGCACTGAACCTACATCACGTCGGTGCGCTCAGGAAATTACCAACGTCTGCGCTCGCTAAACGGTTTGGTGTTGAAACGATCAATGCGCTTTCACGAGCCTACGGTGAGCGCAACGAAGTGCTGGCGTATTGGCAGCCCTTAACGCGCTTCGAAGATCATGTTGAGTTCATGGATTTAGCACGCGAATCGACTCACTGGATGCCTGGCGTTGAGCAATTGCTGATATCCCAAGAAAAATTTCTGCAAAGCCGTGCCGCTGCCACACAACACATCGAATGGCTATTTCGCCAAGGCAGTATTCAACACACCGCTCTGTCCGTTGATGCGGCGCAACCGATCTATAAGGCCAACGATTGGCTGCGTCTGCTTAACGCTCGGTTAGAGCGAAATCCCATCGCCCACGAAGTCTCTAGGATTGAATTAACCGTTGAGCGTATTGACTCACTGCGCTTCGTGGAAACTGATTTATTCGAACGACACCAAGAGACCGATCAAAATTGGAAATCGCTCCTGCATCTCCTCAAATTACGAATGGGCTCACAGTCGCTTAGTTCACCGCATCACAACAGCAACGCCCTGCCCGAATCACGCGCTGAGTTCACAAGCGACACAGCCCGAAACAATAGGCTGCGGCCGATTTGGATCATCAATCCGCCGCGCAGCTTATCGAAAAAAGAAATCGATCATTTCATCGATTCAGTGCATTTACGAAATCCAGAACGCATCGTTGAAGCCTGGTCACAACCCGACGGACAGGCCGAAACCCAGCGCGATTACTACATCGCTCGCACCCACGATCATCGCGCCTTGTGGGTGTTTAGAGAGCGCTTGCGAAACGATTGGTATCTACAGGGCATCTTCGCGTAAACGTTTAGGACGAGATGACGACGTTGCTTCGCAACTAGGACGAAGCAACCTTTCGGTGGCTAGGACGCAAAGCTCGGTTCGTATCCATCTAATTTTGTGGTTTTGGATACTCGTTGTTTTTTCTACGCTGTTTCGCAATATGACTCAGCACTCAAATCGGAGCGCAACTGTGCAAATGCTAGCCATAGCGGCGCAGGCAAATATCCACGCCTTTGGGTTCGTCATACCGGCGCAGGCCGGTACGCCCTAGACCCCAGCAACGCGAGAGATCGGGCGTGGGCCCCGGCCTGCGCCGGGGTGACGAAGAGCGTAGGCTGGGTTGAAAACCCAGCATTACGTTGCGCTTCGAAATGCTGGGTTTGCTCCTTAATCTAGCCTGCGGAGCTGGTGTTAAGTAACGTAGATCAGATGAGAAAAAACAACGAGTATCCAAGAGCAAAAGCAGACCAGTACAAATCGAGCTTTGCGTCCTAGCAACCGAAAAGGTTGCGTCGTCCTAGCGCCGTAAGGCGCGTCGTCATTTCGTCCTCACCATGCAAACTACTTACGCAGAACTTTTTGCTCGTAGCAATTTCAGCTTTCAAATCGGCGCGTCACACGCTGAAGAAATGGTGCGAACCGCTGCGCAATTGGGCTATCGGGCCATTGCCATCGTGGACGAATGCTCGCTTGCTGGCGTGGTGCGGGCGCATTTGGAAATGCTCGATATCAACAAGGCGGGTGGTGCGCTTCAATTGATTGTTGGCGCAAGCTTTGATATTGATGGCAACACGTTAATCCTATTGGCGCAAACGCGGCGCGGCTACGGCGATTTGTCAGCACTGATTACGCAAGCACGCCAGAGAACGCAAAAGGGAGCCTACCAAATTCGGCTCAGTGATTTCGATGCCCTACGGGATTGCTACGCCATACTCATCGCTAACAACGCTGATTCGCTATCTCAAAAAAACGAGGCAACACCCGATGTGATCACCATTCATCAGTTGCTGCAAAACACTTGGCGCCTGCCCCGCGCGCTAGGCTATTCAAGGCTATTGACCCAATCAGACGCTACGCGCTTTGCGCTATCGCAGCAATTGGCGGCGCAATACGGCGTGCCCATAGTCGCTGTGGGCGATGTGGTGATGCACGACAAATCGCGCAAGATGCTGCACGACATTTTGTGTTCGGTCGTTCACAAAAAAACGGTTGCGCAGTTGGGTCAACTATGCGATCAAAACACTGAGCGCGTGCTTCGACCACTCAAAGCGCTCACGCATCTCTATCCATTGGAGCTGCTCATTGAGTCAACGTTTATCGCAAGTCAATGCCCGTTTTCGCTCGATGAATTGCGCTACGAATACCCCGAAGAAATTGTGCCGCCAGGACACACGCCGGCGAGTTATTTACGAGAGCAAACCTATCTTGGTGCGACGCAGCGCTATGTGGATGGCATTCCCGAAACGGCTAGTCTACTCATTGAAAAGGAGCTCGCACTGATCGCCGAGCTCAACTACGAACCTTTCTTTTTAACGGTGTACGACATCGTCAAGTTCGCGCGTTCGCAAAACATTTTGTGCCAAGGTCGTGGTTCTGCAGCCAACTCAGCCGTTTGCTATTGCCTACACATTACCGAAGTGGATCCCGCTCGAATGAGCATGCTCTTTGAGCGATTCATTTCAAAGGAGCGCAACGAACCGCCCGATATTGACGTCGATTTTGAACATCAACGCCGTGAAGAGGTTATTCAATACATCTATAAAAAGTATGGGCGTGAGCGCGCTGCACTATGCGCTGCTGTTTCAGCCTATCGCACCAAAGGCGCGATACGAGACATCGGAAAAGCACTCGGCTTTTCTCTAGAACAGCTCGATCGTATTTCTAAAAATTTGACGTGGTGGGACAAAAAAACTGACCTCGACTTGCGGTTAGCTGAGATCGGTTTTGATCCAAAGCTTCGTCGCATCAAGCAGCTCATTGAAAACGTGCATACGATTCACGGGTTCCCTCGTCATCTGTCGCAGCACCCTGGCGGTTTTGTGATCGCGCGTGAGCGCTTAGACCGGCTCGTGCCCATTGAAAACGCAAGCATGCCCGATCGTACGGTGATTCAGTGGGATAAAGACGATATCGATGCGTTGGGGCTCATGAAAGTCGACGTGCTGGGGCTTGGCATGCTTTCGTGCATTCGCAGAGCCCTTGATTTAATTGGCCTACAGCGTAATCAATCGTTTCGTTTGCAAGACATTCCCGCCGAAGATAAAGCCGTTTACGACATGCTATGTCGCGGTGAAAGTACTGGCGTATTTCAATTGGAATCGCGAGCGCAAATGAATATGTTGCCGCGACTCAAGCCGCGCAATTATTTTGATTTGGTGGTCGAGGTTGCGATCGTTCGACCCGGACCGATTCAAGGCGGCATGGTGCATCCGTATTTAAAACGTCGGCAAGGTATTGAAAAAGTTGAATATCCATCAGCCGCCGTCAAAGAGGTATTAAAGCGCACACTCGGCATTCCCATTTTTCAAGAACAAGTCATGCAGCTGGCTATGGTGGCTGCGGGCTTTACTGCGGGTGAAGCCGATCAGCTACGCCGCGCGATGGCTGCATGGAAGCGCAAAGGTGGGCTCGGTCATCTCGAACAAAAACTCACCGATGGCATGCTCGCCAATGGCTACAACATGGATTTCGCCCGCTCGATTTACGCGCAAATTCAAGGCTTCGGCACCTACGGATTTCCAGAAAGCCACGCCGCAAGCTTTGCGCTATTGGTCTATGCATCAGCGTGGATCAAACATCATCACCCCGCCGTGTTTTGCTGCGCGCTGCTCAATTCACAGCCGATGGGTTTTTATTCGCCTTCGCAGCTCACGCAAGACGCTCGGCGAAATGGTGTCAACGTTTTGCCGATTGACATCAACGAAAGTCAATGGGAATCGAGCGTACCTTTCGGCAACGAAGCGCTCGCCAAATTGCGGTTAGGCTTTCGGCTTGTGAGCGGATTGTCACAGGTCGCTGCCGAGCGAATCGTTAGCGCTCGAAGCGATCGCACCTTCACAAATTTGCGCGATCTGATGGCACGAGCAGCGCTCGATCAAGGCGACATGAAAGCGCTGGCCAACGCTGACGCCCTGCGCTCAATCTCAGGTCACCGAATCGCAACCTTATGGGAGGCCAGCGCAACGGCAATCAGCGATTTGCCGCTTGCGGACGTACCCGACGATGATGAATTCATCACACTCAATCCACTGAATGAAAACCAAGATGTAATCGCCGATTATCGAAGCACCGGACTCACGCTGCGCCGCCATCCGCTTGAACTGCTTCGCCCTAAGTTGCGCGGCATTCATTGCGCTAGCGATCTCATCAAAACGCCGTCGGGTCGTCACATTCGCGTGGCCGGATTGGTCACCTGTCGACAGCGCCCCGGCACGGCTAGCGGCGTGACGTTTGTCACGTTGGAAGACGAAACAGGAAACACCAATGTTGTTGTGTGGAAAGCATTGGCCGATGTTGCAAGCGAACGTAGATCGCTGGTAGCTGCGCGTATGTTGATCGTGCACGGCACGCTTGAGCACCAAGGCCCCATCACACACCTAATCGCTAAACACCTTGAAGATGCGTCGCACCTTCTAGGCGCATTGAGTGTGAGCTCACATGATTTTCATTGATCTGTACCGTGCATTTATGTTGAACACTTAGCTAAGCTGTCAGTTTGCTGCCACAGCGTGACCAACAACCGAAGTTTCAAAAAATGGAATAGGTTTCCACTAGCTCGCGGGTAAGCCCTGACGACATATCGAGCAACAGCTTTGACAATTCGCTGCATTACAAATTTGTCACCACCCAAGGAGAGAGGACACCATGTCACAAGACAACACCACCAATCGCCGTAAATTTTTGAAAGCCGCCACCATCGCTGGCGGCGCAGTCGTTGGCGCTGCGCCAATGATGTCGGTTGCGCAAACGCCGATTTCGTTCCGTTGGCAGTCGACTTGGCCCGCCAAGGACATCTTCCACGAGTACGCGCTTGACTTCGCAAAAAAAGTGAACGATATGTCGTCGGGGCGCTTAAAGATCGACGTGCTGCCTTCTGGCGCAGTCGTAAAAGCATTTGACCTGATCGACGCCGTAGCCAAAGGCACGCTCGATGGCGGTCACGGCGTACTCGCCTACTGGTACGGCAAAAACTCCGCTATGGCGCTTTGGGGTTCGGGACCTGCATTCGGTATGGATCCCAACATGGTGCTCGCATGGCACGAGTACGGCGGCGGTAAAGCGCTGCTTGACGAAATTTACAAAGGCTTGAACCTTGACGTTCAATCATTCGTGTACGGGCCGATGCCAACGCAACCACTGGGTTGGTTCAAGAAGCCAGTGACCAAGGTTGAAGATTTCAAAGGCCTCAAATTCCGCACCGTTGGCTTGTCCATTGACATTTTCACAGCGCTGGGTGCTGCGGTTAACGCGATCCCCGGCGGTGAGATTGTTGCGGCGATGGATCGCGGCCTACTCGATGCGGCTGAGTTCAACAACGCGTCGTCAGATCGTTTGTTAGGCTTCCCCGACGTGTCGAAGGTTTGCATGTTGCAATCGTTCCACCAGAGCGCCGAACAGTTTGAAATCCTGTTCAACAAAACGAAGTACAACGCACTTTCCGCCGATCTGAAGGCCGTTATTGCCAGCGCAGTGCAAGCCTCGAGCGCTGAGATGAGCTGGAAAGCCATCGATCGCTACTCGACCGACTACATTGAGTTGCAAAAAGCCGGCGTTAAGTTCTACAAGACGCCCGACGCGATTTTGCAAGCGCAGCTTAAAGCGTGGGACGAAATCACCAAAAAGAAGGGTGCTGAAAATCCAATGTTCAAGAAAGTGCATGAATCAATGGAGAAATTCGCAATGCGCGCCGTCCGTTGGCAAAACGACACGCTAGTGGATTACAAGATGGCATTCCGTCACGCAACGTCAAAGAAGGCGTAGAACGGCAACCCGCGTCGTAGCCCGCTGCGACACGAAGCAAAGCCCCCGTCGCAATTTCGCCGGGGGCTTTTTTACGCCGCGACAGTTTGCGGCATCTGTCTCGAGACACATGGGTCGCGCTGTGACACGCAGTTCTGATGCGACCATCGCGGTGGAACCGCTCCTACATTACCGGGTCATCACTCATGCAAAAACTTCTTCTCACCGTCGACAAAATATCCACGAAAGTGGGACAGTTGTGTGCTTGGTCGATCGTCGCGCTCACCTTGCTTATCGGCTGGGAAGTCTTTAGCCGCTATGTGCTCACCAACCCCCATCCGTGGGTGATGGACGCGAGCAACATGCTCTACGGCTTGTTGTTTATGATGGCTGGCGCATACACGTTGTCGAAAAACGGACACGTTCGCGGCGATGTGTTGTACGGTTTCTTCGAGGCTCGTACCCAGGCGTTTTTTGATCTGATCCTCTACATCCTATTTTTCATCGGTGGGATCGTTGCGATGGTCTACGCTGGTTGGGATTTTTTCCAAACCTCGCTCGCGCAAAACGAGCATTCATCGATCGCCGCCAACGGCCCGCCCATTTATCCATTCAAAGCCGTCATCCCGATTGCTGGTGCCCTGTTGCTCCTTCAAGGCTTCGTTGAAATCGTGCGCTGCATTGTTTGCTTGCAAACCGGACAGTGGCCGTCCCGAGAAGACGACGTCGAAGAAGTCGACGTCGACAAGCTCAAAGCCATGGTGAGCTCGCACACCGCCGAAACCAAGTAACCGGACGACAACAATGAAAATCAAAAAAGAACTCTGGTTCGGTCTCATCATCATGGCGATGATCGCTTTGCCATCCATCGTGTTCATGCCATGGAGCAGCATGTCGCTGGGGCACTATGGCCTATTGATGCTCTCGCTGGTCGTGGTGGCGATCATGTTGGGTTTCCCAACGGCATTCACGCTCATGGGCATGGGCGTGATCTTCGCGTTTATCGCCTACTACGCTCAAAAGGGCGGCAATCCAACGGTTGCGATCAACCACACGCTTGACTTGATGGTGCAGCGAACCTACGGTGTGATGACCAACGAAGTGCTGATTTCGATTCCGCTATTCGTGTTCATGGGCTACTTGGTTGAGCGCGCGAATCTGATTGAAAAACTTTTTAAATCGTTGCACCTAGCTTTGGCTCGAGTGCCCGGCTCTCTTGCGGTTGCTACGCTCGTCACCTGCGCCATTTTTGCCACCGCCACGGGCATTGTTGGTGCCGTCGTAACGCTGATGGGTTTGCTGGCCCTGCCAGCGATGATGCGCGCTGGTTACGACATCAAACTGTCGGCGGGTGCCATCACAGCGGGCGGCTGTTTGGGTATTTTGATTCCGCCATCGGTGATGTTGATCGTTTACGGTGCTACCGCCGGTGTGTCGGTGGTCCAGCTCTACGCCGGTGCATTTTTCCCCGGTCTGATGCTGGCGTTTCTCTACATTCTTTATGTGGTTGTCGTGGCTTGGTGGAAGCCCCATCTGGCACCACCGTTACCTATGGCCGAGCGTACGGTTGCGTTGTCGCCTACTGCGGCGGCCGTGTCCGCTAGTGGCACGAAGCTCGCCCTGCCCGCGCTGTTGAGCTCGATTGGCAAAGACCGTGCGCTCAAACTCCCGTCACGTTCGGTGTTGAAGCAGGCTCTGGTCGCCCTGCTTCCGGCGATTTTGGCGTTCGCACTTTTGGCGATGATTCATAAGTCTGTCACCACACCCGACGCGGTTGTCGATTCCGGCGGACTGGTCGAGATGGGCGCGGCGTCATCGGGCACGGGTAGCTCCGCCACCGTGTCGGGCGGCCTGCAAGAGCCTGCCGCCACTGACGGCTTGAAAGAACCACCTGCAGCGGCCAGCGAAGGGGTGAAGGAGCCCCCCGTCGACGGCTTGAAGGAACCGCCCGCTGACGGCGTGAAAGAGCCGCCTGGCGCCGCCGCAACGACCGCGACCGTGGCGACACCAGCGACCGACGCACCCGTCGCCAAAGCCGACACAGCGAAGCCGACGTCGACCGCGCCTGCTGCTCAAGCCACACTACCCACACCCACATGGTTCTGGATCGTTTTGAGCGTGATTGTGGCCTGCCTCGCAGGGTTTTACGCGATCCTTAACTGGCAGCGCTTCGAGATTTACAAGCTGCTGCTCGAGTCATTCTTTCCGTTGGCGTTCATGATTCTCGCCGTGCTGGGCTCGATCGTGTTTGGCCTCGCCACACCGACTGAGGCTGCGGCCATCGGATCCATCGGCGGATTTGTGCTGGCCGCGTGCTATTTGGCGGCGGCCAAACCGTCGGCAGAGCGCGCCAAAATTTTGCGAACGTGGATACCTTTCTGGCTTTTGATCTTTGCATCGATCGTCTGGTTCACGCTACTCAAAACAGAATTCATTACGAGCAGCGTGCCGATGTGGTTGGGATGGATTTCGATGGCGGCGTTTGCCCTCTGGTGCGCGCTGGCCACGGTCCAAGTGCGTTTGCAAAACGTCTTGAGCGAATCCGTGTTTCTCACGGCCAAGACCTCAGCCATGGTATGTTGGCTTTTCGTGGGTTCGTCAATCTTCTCGGCGGCCTTTGCATTATTGGGCGGCCAAGAGGTGATCGAGAAGTGGGTGCTGTCGTTGGGTTTGACGACGACTCAGTTTTTGATCCTTTCACAGTTCATCATCTTCATCCTCGGATGGCCGCTCGAATGGACTGAGATCATCGTGATCTTCATGCCGATCTTCATTCCGTTGCTTGCAAAGTTCGGCGTTGATCCGCTGTTTTTTGGATTGCTGGTGGCGCTCAATTTGCAAACCGCGTTCTTGTCGCCGCCGGTGGCGATGGCCGCGTTCTACTTGAAAGGCGTCGCGCCACCGCACGTCACCTTGAACCAAATCTTTGCCGGCATGATGCCGTTCATGGCGATTCAAGTAGTAGCGTTGGTATTGCTCTATACCTTCCCACAAATCGGTATGTGGCTGCCCAACGTGCTCTACAAGTAGTTCAGAAACAGCTTTTGACAATACGAACTGCTGAATGCCCTATGAAATATGGTGTTCAGCAGTTTTTTTATGCCTGAAATCGTCACATCGAAAGGCGTATAAAAACGCCTTGAAGCCTCATTTTACGAGGCATTGAGCGAAATAGTTGCGCCCCTAAGTCAGCGTTGGGGCAACGACGGGCTGCTTCATTGCCGCTGGCAGGAAGCTACTTTTTCGCACCGTCAAAGGCGGTGGGAGCAGGTGCGGGCTGCTCTTTTACCTGAATCAAAGCTTCGCCTTTTTTCACCATTCCGAGTTCGCTTCGAGCGCGCTCTTCGATGGCCTCTCCCGCCTTTTCTAAGTCTTTAACGTCGGCGTCAAGAACCGCATTTTTGCGTTTAGCGTCGTCGTTTTTCGCCTTCAATTCTTGAAGCTCTTGCTCCAAGGCATGGGCGCGAGGCACCGAGCCTTTATCAAACCAGAGCTTGTATTGCATGATCAAAAACAACACAACGAGCACGGCAAAAATGATGCGTCCGAGCATGGATGTGTTGTTTTCAGCGTTGGCGTGAATCGAGGTCAATGTCGAGAGATCGAAGTGGCAAACTAGCGCTTAAAGCGAGCAAATACGTCGCTTCCAGCGTAATGCGCCACGTCGCCCAAATCCTCTTCGATACGAAGCAATTGGTTGTACTTCGCGGTGCGGTCTGAACGCGACAAAGAGCCCGTTTTGATTTGGCCAGCATTGGTTCCCACGGCTAAATCGGCGATCAACGAATCCTCAGTTTCGCCGGAGCGATGCGAAATCACATTGGTGTACGCAGCGCGTTTGGCCATTTCGATCGCGCCAAACGTCTCGGATAGTGTGCCGATTTGGTTGATTTTGATGAGGATCGAATTGGCGATGCCCTTGTCGATACCCTGCTTGAATATCTTGGTGTTGGTCACGAACACATCGTCACCCACAATTTGTACTTTTTTGCCGAGCCGATCCGTGAGCAGCTTCCAACCGTCCCAATCCTGCTCAGCCATGCCGTCTTCGATCGACACGATCGGGTAGCGAGCCGCCCAATCAGCCCACAGTTCAACGAGTTCGCTCGACGCGAGTGTCAAGCCCTCGCCGTGCAATTCGTATTTACCGTCTTTGTAGAACTCGCTCGCAGCGCAATCCAGCGCCAAACCGATTTGCTCTCCCGGACGATAGCCCGCCTTTTCAATGGCTTGCATCAGCAGCGACAGCGCTTCCTCATTGGATTTCAGGTCAGGGGCGAAGCCGCCCTCGTCGCCCACCTGCGTTGGCCAGCCTTTGCTATCGATCAACTTTTTGAGCGTATGGAATACCTCAGCGCCCCAGCGAAGCGCTTCCCGAAACGACGGCGCACCCAGGGGCACAATCATGAACTCTTGGAGATCGACAGAGTTATTGGCGTGCGCACCACCGTTGATTAGATTCATCAACGGAACGGGCAGGCTCATGGGACCGGCGCCGCCGAAGTATCTATAAAGCGGCAATCCACAATCCTCAGCCGACGCTTTCGCCACCGCGCATGACACCGCCAGCATTGCGTTGGCGCCCAATCTCGACTTATTTTCTGTGCCATCGAGCTCAATCAACACGCGATCAATCCGCGTTTGCTCTTCGCCATCGAGCCCCAGCAGCGCTTCACAGATTTCGGTGTTGACATATTCAACTGCCTTTTGCACGCCTTTGCCCATGTAGCGTGACTTGTCACCGTCACGAAGTTCAATGGCTTCGCGCGAGCCAGTCGATGCGCCGCTCGGAACGGCGGCTCGGCCGGTGGCACCGCTCTCTAGAACAACATCGGCCTCAACCGTAGGATTACCGCGCGAATCCAGAATTTCGCGGGCGATGACGTCAACAATAGCACTCATAGTTTCCTCAAAGTTAAATCAGTTTTCTGTTCGTTGCGGTGCCGTATTTAAGGCGCAACGCCTTCGATGACAATCATGTTGAAGTCCGCCGCACCGGCTCGGGCTTGGCGCGCCTCGCCGTATTGCACCGAGTTGTAAAAGGTTTTGGCCGCTTCAACCGTCGGAAATTCCAGCACTACAACCCGTGAATGCGGCCACTGACCTTCGAGCACTTCCATCGCACCACCACGCACCACAAATTTTCCTCCGTGAGCGGCTATGGCTGCTGGAGTCAGGGCTTGGTATCCCTTGTATTGCTCGGGATTGGTGACAGTCACCGAAGCGATCACATAAGCGGTCATTGCGAAACTTTCCTTAAAAGTTACAGGCGATGTTCGCCGACTAATTCGTGTTCTACAAAACCCGCTTTTTTAACAATCAAATCGAGTTCTTTGAGCTGCGTCAACAGCGCTTTCATTCTCGGCAGCGGCCATGCGTTGGGGCCGTCACACAGCGCCGTATCGGGTGTCGGGTGCGTTTCCATAAAAAGCCCCGAAATACCGGCGGCGATCGCAGCGCGTGCGAGGATTGGAACGTACTGCCGCTCGCCACCACTGGATGTGCCAAGTCCACCAGGCAGCTGCACCGAGTGCGTCGCATCAAACACCACCGGGCAGCCGGTGTCTCTCATGATGGCAACGGAGCGCATGTCGCTCACTAAATTGTTGTAGCCAAAACTCACGCCGCGCTCGCAAACCATGATCGTGTCAGCACCGCCGTTGGATTGTTTGGCTTTAGCGACCACGTTTTTCATGTCGCCTGGGGCCATGAATTGGCCCTTTTTCACGTTAACCGGCTTGCCAGTGGCCGCCACGGCTTGAATAAAGTCCGTCTGCCGCGCCAAGAGCGCAGGCGTTTGCAAAACGTCAACAACGCTCGCGATTTCATCGAGCCCCTCTTCGCCATGCACATCGGTCAGCACCGGCACGCCTACCTGACGCCGCACTTCGCTCAAAATCCGCAAACCCTCGGCTCGCCCGAGGCCGCGAAAGCCTTTAGAGCTCGAGCGATTGGCCTTGTCGTAGCTGGACTTAAAGATAAATGGAACGCCGACTGCTTTGCACATCTCAGCGAGCTTACCCGCTGTATCGACTTGTAGTTGTTCACTTTCGACCACGCACGGTCCGGCGATCAAAAAGAAGGGGTGATTGAGGCCAACATCGAATCCACAGAGTTTCATCGTCCTGCTCGCTTTCTTTCGTTCATCGCTGCGGCAACAAACGCTTTGAACAGCGGATGTCCGCCGCGCGGTGTTGAATTAAATTCTGGGTGGTACTGCACACCGATAAACCAAGGATGCACGGTTTGCGGTTGCTCCATCACTTCGACCAAGTTTTGCACTGTAGATCGACCAGAAATCACCACGCCTTTGGCTTCGAGCTGCTCGACATAATTGGCGTTGACTTCGTAGCGATGGCGATGGCGCTCGTTAATCTTTGTAGCTCCGTAGACGGTTGCAATGAGCGAGCCGGCCGTGAGTGTTGCGCCCTGAGCACCCAGGCGCATCGTGCCGCCCAAATCCGAACTCTCGGTGCGCTTTTGAACCTCGCCTGTTGCATCTTTCCATTCAGTAATCAACGCAATGAGCGGATGGGGAGACTGTTTGTCGAACTCCGTCGAGTGGGCATCTTTGAGTCCGCAAACGTTTCGAGCAAACTCAATCATCGCCACCTGCATACCCAAGCAGATGCCGAGATAGGGCACTTTGTTTTCGCGAGCGAATTTGGCAGCAGCAATCTTGCCTTCGATACCGCGTTCACCGAAGCCTGGACCCACCAGAATGGCGTCCATACCGCGCAACGCGCCGTCGCCGTCATCGATGAGCTTTTCAGATTCGACGTAATGAATATTGACCTTGCTGTCGTTATGAATGCCGCCGGCTTTGAGCGCCTCGCTGATCGATTTGTACGCGTCAATCAGCTCAACGTACTTCCCAACGAATGCAACATCGACGACCGATTTGGGGTGCAGCGTGCGCTCGACAATATGCGCCCACGGCGATAAATCGGCCGGTTTTGCAACGATGTCTAACGTGTGACACACGATTTCATCGAGCAGCTGTGAATGCAGAAGCTGCGGCACTTTGAAAATTGTGTCGAGATCGGGCACTGAAATGACTGCACGCTCTTCAACGTTGGTGAAGAGCGAAATCTTTTTGCATTCCTCAACCGGCACGACTCGGTCCGAGCGACAAAGCAACACGTCGGGGAAAATGCCGATCTCGCGAAGCTTTTGCACGCTGTGCTGGGTGGGCTTGGTCTTCAACTCGCCAGCGCTGGGAATGTAGGGAACCAGCGTTAGGTGAATGTAGCAACGGTTGCGACGTCCGACCTTTACGCCCATTTGGCGAATGGCTTCCATGAAAGGCAGCGATTCAATATCACCGACCGTGCCGCCAATTTCAACGATCAAAATATCAAGGCCCTCGCCAGCCGCCTTGATCGAGGACTGAATTTCGTCCGTAATGTGCGGGATTACTTGGACCGTACCGCCCAGGTAGTCGCCGCGGCGCTCTTTGGTGATAACGCTTTGGTAAATCTTTCCCGAGGTGAACGAGTTTTGCGCGGTCATCTTTTGCGAGATGAAGCGCTCGTAATGACCCAAATCGAGATCGGTCTCAGCGCCGTCGTTGGTGACGTAAACCTCGCCATGCTGATACGGGCTCATGGTGCCCGGATCGACGTTGATGTAGGGATCGAGCTTCAAGAGAGAGACTTTTAGACCGCGCGATTCAAGAATCGCTGCGAGAGAAGCGGCGGCGATGCCCTTGCCGAGGGAGGACACCACCCCACCGGTGACGAAGACATATTTAGTCATGGGTCATGCCGAGCGGGAAATTCAAATTCTAACGAAGCCAGCGCGACCTTCAGGCACGTTGTGAGCAACGCCTTTCGGGGTGGGGCTTTCGCACGTGCTGGCAGTGCGCTGTCATCTCAAAACGTCCGGGCTCGAAGCGACATAGGGCGTATTGCGTGGCTTCGCCGAACGTTCAAAAGCAACTTAGTATCTGTAAGCCTTATGAAATATGACGTTTACGATAAATCAGTAATTTTTTGAGTATCTATTTAAACAAACGGTTAGCACCATTTTATAAGGCATTGAAGAGCGTAGCTATAAATATCATCGGCTAAACGCTCATGTTGACCGCGCTGTGTCGCCTGCTGGTTGAATTGACCACATTGCCTCCACCATCGCCTCCATCGCCACGCCCGATCGTTTGATCGACGTCGTTCATTCGCCACCGCGGTTAGGGGTGATCCCAATCAAAACAGTGAACGCAACGCGTAGAATTTTGTCTAGGACACTGGGCGGCCATCGTTGGCACGCCGAAACCACCACCTTACGCAACCCAAAAGGAGCATCCATGGTCTCTCGTCGTGACGTACTCATCGGCGGAGGTGCCGCAGCGGCAACCTTCGCAGCCACTTCATTTTTCCCACTCGTCGCGCAAAACGCCCCCAGCTTTGGCGCTCCGAGCGTTGTGCAAGTCGGTTTTCGCAAGCAAAAACTGGGTGATATGGAAATCATCGCCTTAAACGACGGCGTGCTGCGTCGCCCCTTAGCTGCCGAGTTCGTGAAAAACGCCCCACTGGATCAAGTTCAGGCCTTGCTCAAATCGCAAAACTTGCCGACGGACTACATCGATATTCCGTTCACCGCATTTTTGGTTGTTGCCGGAAATCGTCGCATTTTGATGGACACCGGCTTCGGCGACAACGGCCCCGCCACAACCGGTCGCTTGATGGCTAACTTGAATGCCGCGGGCTTCAAAGCCGAAGACATTGACACGGTCGTCATCAGCCACTATCACGGCGATCACATCAACGGCGTCAGAAACAAAGCCGGCCAGCTTATCTTCCCGAAGGCCAAAATCATGGTGCCCGCACCCGAGCATGCATTCTGGATGGATGATGCTCGGATGAACGCCGCCCCGGAGGCGATGAAGGGCGCGTTTAACGCGGTTCGCCGCGTGTTCAATGGCCTCTCTGCCGAGCAACTCACACAATTCCAACCCGGCAGCGAAATCGCACCCGGCATCACCAGCGTAGCGGCGTTCGGTCACACACCTGGTCACACGCTGTTCACGGTCGCAAGCAAGGGCGAGAAATTTGCGTTCGTTGCCGACTTGACCAACGTGCCGCAGCTGTTCGCTCGTAACCCGGATTGGGCCGTGCAGTTCGACATGGATGCCGATGCCGCTCGCACGACGCGCCGCAAATTGTTTGAAATGATCGTTGACGAAAAAATGATGGCCGGTGGCTACCACTTTCCGTTCCCGGCGTTCGGACGCATCGAGAAACTTGGCGGCGGATACGACTTCAAGCCGGTAGCTTGATCGCGCGGCGGAACTCGAAAAAAAGGGCATCTTCGGATGCCCTTTTTTGTTGACCGCACACCGAACAACAGTTTAGCTTCGCACAGGTTGTGCCAACAAGAAGCGTCGAATCCCACCACGAATCGCGCGAGCGAGCTTCAATTGGTGCGACGCACTGGCGAGCCGCTTCTCTTCGACCGGATTGGAGATAAATGCCGTCTCGATCAGAATCGACGGTACATCGGGTGATCGAAGCACTGCGAAACCCGCCTGTTCAACGTTCTTCTTATGCAGCTGATTGACCGGCTGAATCTCTGCGATCATGCCGCGCGCTAGCTTTAGCGAATCAGCGTTGGTAATCGATTGGCTCATCTCCAAAATCATTTTGGCGAGCGCTGGATCGCGGCCCGCTAAGCGCACGCCGCCGATTAAATCGGATTGATTTTCCTTGTCAGCAATCCAACGCGCTGCAGCGCTGGTTGCACCGCGTTCCGACAATGCATACACCGATGAGCCCGCCGCGTCGGGCCGTGTAAAGGCATCGGCGTGAATCGACACGAACACATCGGCGTTCACGCCGCGCGCCTTTTTTACGCGATCCGCGAGCGGAATAAACACATCTTCTTCGCGAGTCATAAAGACGACGATTCGCTTGTCTTGCTCGAGCAGTAAACGCGTCTTGTGGGCGATGGCGAGCACCACATCCTTTTCATAGGTTCCAGCAGGCCCAATCGCACCGGGGTCTTCGCCACCGTGGCCGGGATCGAGGACAACCACAAAGGGCTTTACGGCCGGGACTGGTTTTTTGCCGCTCGTAACACGGCTGGGCGGCGCTGCAACGGGCGGCTTTGCGGCTTCGGGCGTCGGTGCGGTCTTGCCGGCTGCGATCGGAGCATTGGCAGCGCTAGGGGTGGCGAGCGCGGGCGGCGCAATCGGAGTCTTTCCGCGCGCCTCCTCTTCCGCACGTTCAAGTTGCGCCTCACGCTCAATAATTTTGGCGAGAAACGCTGCAATCGGATCGTCGGCATCGCGCGGCGTCAGATCGATCACCAGCCGATGCTTGTATTGCCCGACCGGGGGCAACACAAACGCGGCCGTTTCTGCACGAGCATTCAGTTCCAGCACCAATCGCGCCAAATCAGGGCGAAACTGACCAATTCGAGCGCGGGTCAACACGCCCGTGTCGTTTCGTAGCGTGCTGAGCGCTTGTTGAAACGCCGCATCAGCAGCCACGTCCGACAGATCGATGACCGCACGATCCGGATTGGCGAGCGTGGTGACAAAGAACTTCAGCTCCGCATCCGATTCGATGGTGATTCGGGTGTACGCCTTGCCCGGCCAAGCTCGCACCGCGAGCACCTTCGGACCTGCAAACGCGACGCCGCTCGCAAGCATCGCGCCGCTCGCCAACAGTCGCGCGAACAAGGCAAGCGCGTCACGGCGATTCAAACCGAGCCCTCAACGATTCGCATACGGCGTCCCTCTCCGTCGTAGCTCAAAAAAATATGGATATCGAAGCGCACGATCCCATCGAGTTTTTCGGGCCATTCCACCAGTCGAACGCTGGGACCACCGAAGTATTCAAGCCCACCGCGCGATTCAAAGTCGGCCCGACCCTCAATCCGGTAAGCGTCCATATGATGAACTTCGCCGATGGCGGTATCGTAGCTTTCAACCAGGGCGTAGGTCGGGCTTTTGATCGCGCCCTGCACGCCGAGTGAACGCAACACGCCGCGCACAAAGGTCGTTTTTCCCGCGCCCAAATCGCCGTGCAAGGCAACGCTTAGCGGTGCGCGAACTCGCTTCGCCCAATCAGCGGCGGCGCTCAGGGTTGCGGCCTCGTCTGGCAAAAACACGGAGCTTTCTAGAATGCTGCTCATGACCGCTGCGCCCTCAACTCCAAACACGCCATCGAATCTCGATGTCGCAACGCGTATCGTGCAACTGGGTCGAGACATGGGATTTGCCGCCGTCGGCATCGCCGACACCGTGCTCACGCACGAGGCAGAAGGTTTTCAAGCGTGGGTGGCGGCCGGTCATCATGGCGATATGGAGTATATGGCGCGTCACGGTTCGAAACGATGGCAGCCCGATGAATTACAGCCCGGCACGCAGAGCGTGATTTGCGTGGCGATGAATTACTGGCCGGAAAAAGCGCTCGATGCGGACGAAGTGTTGGCCCAGCGCGATACGGCCTACGTCTCTCGCTACGCGATCGGACGCGATTATCACAAGGTCATTCGAAACGCGTTGCAAAGCTTTGCCGAGGCGATTTCCGAGCAAATCGCGGCGCACGAATTTCGCGTGTTCACCGATTCCGCGCCGGTGATGGAAATTCCACTGGCGGTTAAAGCCGGGCTCGGTTGGCGTGGAAAGCACACGCTGCTCCTGAACCGTGAACGGGGTTCGTACTTTTTCTTGGGCGAAATCTACACATCGCTCAACTTGGCGCAAAGTGCCGAATCCGCAACGGACCATTGCGGTAGTTGCAGCGCCTGCATCGAAATTTGCCCCACTAAAGCCATCACCGCGCCGCACCGATTAGACGCGCGCCGCTGCATCAGCTACCTAACGATTGAGCACCACGGCGCTATTCCCATCGAGTTTCGAAGCGCGATGGGAAACCGAATTTACGGCTGCGACGATTGTCAATTGGTCTGCCCGTGGAACAAGTTCGCGCAAACTGCCTCGGTTCCCGATTTTGAGGTGCGAAACGGACTTGACGCAGCAGCGCTAACGAAACTGTTTGCTTGGACCGAAGCAGAGTTTGATCAACGGATGCGGGGCAGCCCAATCCGTCGTATCGGTCATGAGCGCTGGTTGAGAAACATCGCCACCGCGTTGGGCAACGCAACCCCCTCAGCCGACACCATCAGCGCGTTGCAAAGCCGAGCCGATCATCCCAGCGCACTGGTACGCGAGCACGTGGCTTGGGCGCTGGCAATGCACGAAGCCTAACAAGCGATGGCGTCGATCGAGCAATTTGATCTGTTTGGCAATCCGATCGAGATCACCCATGTTGCGTCAAAGCGCGAACCAAGTTCACGCCTTAAAAGTAATGCATCGGGTAGTGCAAAAGTCGCGGCCGCGGAAGCCGACGATGAACTTCGACGGACCGCGCAATCACTGCCCTGTGACGCTTTTTTTGGTAGCTCATCGTGGAGCTTTCCGGGTTGGTCGGGGATCGTCTACGACGCGCCGCATAGCGATTCACAGCTTGCACGTCACGGCTTACCGGCGTACGCCGCACATCCACTGTTGCGCGCGGTGGGCATCGATCGAACCTTTTATTCCCCTATTTCCGAAGCCGATTTTCGCGGCTACGCAAAGCAGGTGGAAGCCATCAATCCGCGCTTTCGATTTCTAGTCAAAGCACCCATGATAATCACGGGTCCGCGGCTTCGCAGTGATGATGGACGCTGGTCGGACAATCCGGCGTTTTTGGACGCCGGGTTGGCGGCGGCGCAATTCGTGTTGCCCGCCACGGCAGGGCTTGGCATTCACTGCGGCGCGTTGGTGTTTCAATTTCCGCCACTCGGTCCGCGATTGACCCGTTCGCCCGAGCAATTTGCGAACGCTTTGGCGGAGTTTCTGCTGGCGTTGCCAAAACTCAGCGGTGACGCTTACTACGCCGTTGAAATGCGTGACCCAGAGGTTTTGACCGATGATTACTTGGCGGCGCTGTGCGCCGGGGGCGCGACACACTGCTTGGCGATTCATTCGAGAATGCCGCAGGCGCGCGATCAGGCAAGGTTTTGGCGCGAATCGGGTCGACTGCCGCTGACTGTTCGCTGGAGCCTACATTCCGGATTCAAGTATGAGGAGGCCAAAGAGCGTTACGCCCCGTTTAATGCATTGGTTGACGAGGACCCAGAAGGCCGATCACAAATCGCGGCGCTGGTTCGCGAAGCCGAGGCGCTCGGGCTGCCCTCGATGGTCATCGTCAACAACAAGGCCGAAGGCTCCGCGCCGCTGACCATTCGGAAGCTCTCGGAGCTGATCGCAGAGCACGGCGAGACGGTGATCAAGCGCCATCAGGTGCAAAGCTAGAATCGCGTCAACAATCAAAACGGGGATATTCGATATGTTCGGTCGCTTCATGCCGAAAGAAGGCAACTTCTTTGAACTCTTCAACCTGCATGCACACGAAATTGTCGAGGGTGGCAAAGAATTAGTGGCGCTCATGAATTCTTTGGGCGAAGGCGCGACCGATCTGCGCAATCACGCCGCCGCCATTGACGCCATCGAGAAGAAAGCCGACGGCTACACCCGAGACACCATTCAGCTGCTGCACAAAACGTTCATCACGCCGCTCGATCGCGAAGAAATCCACGAACTCATCTCCAACATGGATGACATTTTGGATTTGATGCAGGACACCGCTGAATCGGTATCGCTGTACGACGTGAAATCGGTGCCCGTTGAAGCCAAGCAACTTGCTGAGATTTGTTTAGCGTGCGCCGAACGCGTGAAATCGGCTGTAGCGCTGTTACCGAAAATGGAAAACGCTGCAACACTGTTAAAGATTTGCGAAGAAATTGATCGCCTGGAATCTGATGCGGATCGTGTCATGCGCAGCGCCATTTCGAAGCTTTTCCGCACCGAGCGCGACGCCGTCACACTCATCAAGATGAAAGCTATTTTCGAGTTACTGGAAACCATCACAGATCGCTGCGAAGACGTAGCCAACGTGATCCAGGGCATCGTCATCGAAAACGCATAGGCGGTCGCCATGTCAGCTCAGCCTACCGTCGTGCTGCTATGGGTGCTAATCATGCTCATCGCCCTCGCCCTTGCGTTTGACTTCATGAACGGCTTTCATGATGCCGCCAACGCCATCGCAACCATCGTTTCAACGGGCGTTTTACGCCCCGGTCAGGCCGTTGTTTGGGCGGCGGCGTTTAACTTCCTCGCACTCTTTGTTTTTGGGCTCAGTGTGGCAGCTACGATGGGCAAAGTTATCGATCCGAAGGTTGTTGATTACCACGTGATATTTGGCGCGTTGGTGGGCGCGATTGCGTGGAATTTCGTGACTTGGTACTTCGGCATTCCTTCCTCGTCGTCGCATGCGCTGCTGGGCGGGATGATCGGTGCGGGCGTGGCCAAGGCGGGCTTAGGCGCGCTGGTCGGCAAAGCCATTCTGTTGCCGATTGTTTTCATTTTGCTCTCGCCCACGCTGGGCTTCATCTTTGGCGCGCTGCTATTGCTTTTGGTGTCATGGATGTGTCGGAGAATGACGCCAAGCAAAGTGGACAAATGGTTTCGCGGCGGCCAGCTGATTTCATGCGCGCTTTACAGCTTGGGTCACGGCAGCAACGACGCCCAGAAGACGCTTGGCATCGTGTGGTTACTCTTAATCATCGCGGGCTACGCCACCACCGAGCGCTCCACCTTGCCGTACTGGGCGATTGTGGCCTGTTACGCGGCCATTTCCCTAGGAACGTTGTTTGGCGGCTGGCGTATCGTCAAAACCATGGGTCAAAAGATCACTAAGCTCAAACCCGTTGGCGGTTTTTGCGCTGAGACGGGCGGCGCAATGACGCTCTTTATCGCCTCGAGCGCTGGCATTCCGGTGTCAACAACGCACACCATCACCGGCGCAATCGTCGGCGTGGGCGCGGCCCGAAAGCTCTCGGCGGTGCGCTGGGGACTCGCCGGAACAATCGTATGGGCGTGGGTTTTCACGATTCCCGCGTCGGCATTTATGGCAGCTATCGCGTGGTGGATTAGCTGGCAGATTTTTTAGCGCCGCCAGGCTCGGCGGTTCGACCAAACCCGATTCGCTTGAACCGCCCTACGCAAATCGCTCTGCGCGCCCTATACTGAAGGCTCCTGCGGCACCAGTGGTGCGCCGAATCAACGATTTTCGGGGGCGTTAGCAATGTTTACGATTTTGGTGGCCAATCCCAAAGGCGGTGCGGGCAAAACGACAATCGCAACCAATTTAGCTGCGTTTTTGGCTGGCAAACGCCAGCGCGTCGTCATTCTCGACATGGATCGACAGCGCTCAGCCGCGCGCTGGCTTTCGCGCCGTCCGCGCGGATTCCCCGAAGTTCGCGGCGCGCTGCCAGACACCGACACCAAAGTCATTCGCGAGTACGCCCCGCAGTGGCTCATTGTTGATGCGCCAGCCGGGCTGCACGGTGCTGCGTTGAACGATTTGGTCAAGTCCGCCGACGCCGTGCTGGTGCCCGTTTCAACGTCAGCGTTCGACTTTGAGGCAACGGCTGATTTTGTGGCCGAACTCGCCACCATCAAACCCATCAAGGAAGGCCGCCGCGCGCTTGCCGTGGTGGGCTCAAAAGTCGATGGTCGCACCGTTGCTGCCTCTGATTTAGATGCGTTTCTAGCGCCGCTGTCGCTTGATGTGCTGACCCACATTCGCGATTCCCAGCTCTATGTTCACGCCGCGCGCGATGGGCTCTCCATTTTCGATCAACCGCGATCACGCGCCGAGGAGGCTTGGTCGGATTGGCCGCCGATCTTTGAGTGGCTGCAATCGCTGGTGCCAGCACAAAAACGCTAGACTCGCAGCAACGGCAGAGTCCGGCCGCTGCGATAGTCAATCTGTTCAGCGATCACAACGTTCGAGGGAAAAGGTAGTTCGGAATGTTCACAATACTCATCGCGAATCCGAAGGGCGGCGCGGGCAAATCGACCCTGACGACCAACATTTCCGGCATGCTTGCCTCGCTCAAGCAGCGCGTCGTCATCATGGATCTCGACAAGCAACAATCGGCCACCAATTGGCTCGCGCGCCGTCCCGATGCATTCCCAAAAATCATGTCGTGGACCGAAGAGACCGACATGGGAGAGCTGCGAAATTTCGGGCCGCAGTGGATGGTCATCGACACCCACGCTCGGCTTCGGCGTGCTGATCGAACCTACCTGCTCTCCCGTGCCAACGTGGTGCTCGTGCCAGTGAACCCGTCGGTGTTTGACATCGAAGCTACTGCAAAATTTCTGATTAAGCTGCATCAGGATGCCCGCGTGCAATCCGGTGCGGTGGCCATTGGTTTAGTCGGCAGCCGCACGGACAGCCGTACTCGCATGGCGCAAGAGTTATCGAGCTTTTTCCAGCGCAGCGGCTTGCCGGTGGTGATGTACGTGCCCGAAAGCGTGCTCTATCCGCAATGCGCCCGCGATGGCGTTTCGATTTTCGATTTGCCACGGGCCCGTGCCGAGCAGCAGGTGGAGGCCTGGGCACCGCTCATCGCATGGCTCAAAACCTATGTGGCCAAAAACAAAGCGGCGACTACGCCCGCGGCAGAGCCCGAGATGCCCAAGCATGGCGTGGTTGAGGTGGCGTAAACGAATCGACGTGCTTGCCGCTTTCTGAGTAAACAAATGTCTCTAGCTTTTTTACTCAGTGCTAATGAAAACGGCCTATTGGTGTGAATTATTATTTGTTTCAAAGAACAATAGAAGAGCGTCGCACGTCAATAAATAAGTGACATTGACCAGTTAAGCTGCTTTGTGCAGACGATATCCGAAGGGCTGGCCTCGTCTGCGAAGGTTATCGAACTAGGTCAAAGCGCGCCATAAAGCGGGGCGGTTACTTTCACGGGCAGCACGTCGAGCACGATGTCCTTAACGCTGTAATGGGCACGGCCTTTATCGATTCGAAGGTAGCCCAGCGTACCGGGTGCTTTTCGAAACGTGAACTCAAAGCCTAAATCGCGGTTGGTCTGATGCGGCGGGGGAAGCGCCATGGCCACGACCTGGCGAGGCGTGTTGTCAATGAGATTACACATGATTTCGACCAGACCGTTTTTGCTCAACGCATCGCCGTACCAGCGTGGCTCGTCGAATTCCGGTTTGTAGTTCGGATGCGCAGGATCGAGTATCGTTCCCCCGAGCTTAAACGCCGAGGGCGTCATCACCCGTGTATTCAGATCAAAGTGATCACCCCGCTCCAGGTAGCTCAGCCGCGCGCCGCGCACGTTAAACGCGCTCAACGATGCATTGGAGGTGGCCCGAGAAGTGTCCAGTACGATGACACCGCTGGCACCCAACACTTCAAAGCGTCGCTTTGTGCCGTCGCGACTCACCGCTACCGCCGCATTCTCATCGACGCCGATTCCAAGCGTCACTTTGGCCGCTGCCATTGCGGGCAACATCCGCGCAAAGCGGCCACGCGCCAACACATGCTGATCAATAAACACGCCTGCACCAACGAATCCAAGCCCGGGCGCGATATCGCGGTTTTGGCGCAACGGGTTCTGCAAAACGCTCAACACATCGGGCGGTTCGTAAAACATCGTCTCGCTCATGATCGCGGCACCGGCGCTCGTGCCGGCCAGCACGCCGCCACGCTCGTACACGCTCCAAATGGCCTCTAACAGCGCAGTGCGCTTGCCATCCGCGCGTAAGAGCGTTTGCGTGATCCGACTTTGATCACCCCCGTTAAAAAACACCCCACCTGCCGCGGCCACTCGTTGCGCCAGATCTTTGTCATCGGCCATTTTGCGAAAGTCGCTCGTGGCCAAGCGCGGCGCAGCGGGCACGAAAAACGGTGCTGCGCCATAGCGCTTTAACACCGCAATAGTTCGCTCGGCCGAGCTCTCGGGGCTGGCCGCAGCGGCGGCAATCACCGCAATTTGGGCACCGCTGCCACCGGCCAGCGCGACGATTCGCTGCCAGATGTCTTCGGTATCGGGGTGGATCGCTCCACCCATAATCACCAGTGTTCCTTCCACAGATTTGCTTTCATGTCCAGCCGCCCTCGCGTCATAGCCCATCATCATGGCCACCGACGTCAACCACGTGCAGCAAATGGGCCAGACGATGCCCTGTCGCCGCGCGGGCTGGTCAGACGCAGGCTGCGCGTTAGAACGAATAGCTGAGGCGTGCAAAGAAGTAACGTCCACGAGGATCAGTGTAGGTCGGATCATAGGTGGCTAAGAAGTAATACGCCTGATTGGAAAACGGTGGCGGCGTGTTGAGCACATTGAGCACACCGCCCGAGAGCTTCATCTGCTTTGAAACTTGCCACGAGCCTGTTAAATCCCACAGCGAATACGGTTTCACGCGGCGCGATGGCAACAGCGAATCGGTCACCGGATCATAGGTCGTGTTTTGATCCAAGTAGCCTGAGGAGTACTGATTGGCAATCGTTGCGCTGTAGGGGCCCTTGTCCCAACCCAAGCTCAAACGATGACGCCAACGCTGAATCACCTGGTCGTTAAGGAACACGCCGAGGTTACTGCGATCAGCCTCGAGCGGACCGAACTGGCGGTCGTAATTGAGCACCAAGGTGCCGCTCACGCCAACGCTGAAGCGCCCCATCGGTGTGACCGCACCACGCCAGTCGGCAGCGATATCAAAGCCCGAGGTCTTCAAACGACCTTGGTTTTCTTTTTGCAGCAAGATATTGCTGATGAAGCCATCGCGATCACGCTGAATGTAGCGAGTGTTGTACTTCTCGGGGCTTTCGACGATGATCTGTTCGCCCAACGTGCTGATGACATCCTTTTTGGTGATGTTCCAGTAGTCAAGCGCCACGCTCCACTGGCGATTAGGCTCAAACACTGCGCCGAGCGAAAACTGCTGTGATTTTTCGGGTTTCAGATTGGGATTGCTGCGACGCTCTACCGCCCATTGATCGGTACACAGATCGATGCTGGCTTCCTTTTTTACACATTGCGGATCAGTCAGAAAACTCGATGCAGTGCCGTAAGTCGTCGGGCGGTTCAGGTCGCTGAGCGATGGGGCGCGAAAGCCCGAGCCCGCTGAGCCGCGAAACACCACCTCTGGGCTCAATTGGAAGCGCAGACCTGCCTTCGGATTAGTTGTTGCCCCAGCATCGCTGTAGCGATCATGTCGAACCGCCAATTGCCCCTCAAGCGCCTTAGTAAACGGCGCATTGAGCTCCGCGAAAACCGAGGAAACGTTACGTGTGTCGCGCGTGGCGGCGAGCTTGGTCGACAGACCTGAGCCATCGCGATCACCGGCAATGTTGTTGCTGATGAGCAGCGCGGAAGGTGTGAAACTCGTGATTTCGCGACGGGCTTCGCCGCCCACCGCCAAGCTTAACTCGCCGCCCGCGAGCTTGCTGAGCGAGGTGGACGCTTTGAAATCAACGCCCTCGGAGACGCCCTTGGACTTGCGAGCTTCGTCGTTGACTTTGATGCTGTTGATGTAGTCGATGCCCGCTTGGCTTGACGGCCCAAACGGGTTAATCGTGCCGTTACGAACCCCCGCGTCGAACTTATCAAACAGGACGTAGCCATCCACGTATTTGTCAACGGCGCGATTTTCAGCGCGGCTATACGCCGCATCGTATTCCCAGCCCGCAAGGTTTCCGGTGGCTCCAATGACAATGCGCTGGCCATCGCTGGTGACTTCGTTGGTGCGGTTTCCGGCCTCGGCCATGCGGTAGCGAATGCCGCCAAACGTTGACGATTGTCCGCCTCCGGTGAGCGCTGTTCGATACTTCTCTGGGAGCAAGCTCACCGGGAGGTTTCGAATGCGTTGCGGGTTCGGGCTCAGACGATAAGTTGATTCGGCCGTGGCCTGCATCAGCTCTGCAAAGAGCTGATGATCGGCGTTAACTTGAAAGGTGGCGCGAGCAACGCCGCTGACTTTCAACGACTCTGGATAAATTTCGGTGTCTTGCATGTAGTCGTAACTGCATGCCAGTGGGCCACCTGGGCCCTGCACCGCGTACACAGTCGCTGGTGGGTTGCAGGCAGGCGAGCTAGGATTGATTCGATTGCGCGTTGAACCCGCGGGCAGCACGCCCTGTGCGATCAAACGGCTGCGCTGTGCGCTTGAGATGTCAATATTGGCCGGATAGGTGTTGCTCGACATCAGCGCAGGCAAGGTGCTTGCCAACGGACGATCTCGCAGAAATTGACGCTGGCTCGAGCGCAGTCCGTCGAGCTGCTGTACGTCGACTACGCCAAAGACGTTGAAGCGATCTTTGGCCAAATCACCAAAACCACCGCCCAGTGTGAAGGTGCGCTTGCCCGCCCCGCCCTCTTGGGTGCCACCGGCCGACGCGCTGACATCAACGCCGCTGTAGTCCTTGCGGGTGATGAAGTTAATCACGCCACCGATCGCATCTGTGCCGTAAATAGCCGAAGCGCCGTCCTTGAGGATTTCTACACGGGCGATCGCGCCGGCGGGGATATTGTTTAAGTCTGCGCCCGCGTTGTCACCTGGGGAGGCGAAGTTGGCAAGGCGACGACCGTTGAGCAGCACTAACGTGCTCGACACGCCCAAGCCTCGCAGATTCGCTCCGTTGAATCCGCGCTGACCTGAGGTGCCGTCGGTGATGCTTGCACCATCTGACAGTGGCGCGGTATTAGCGGAAATGTTTCGCAGCAGTTCGGCTGCGGTGCTCACCCCCATGCGCTCGATGTCTTCTTTTTTGATGATCTGAACTGGCAGCGCTGTTTCAGCATCAATCCGTTTGATTGATGAACCCGTGATCTCCACGCGCTCGAGCTTTTGCGCATCGGCCGCAGGCGCGTTTTGCGCCACAGCAATAACGGAGCAAGACGCTGCGAGCGCCGCAACCGCCCCGCGCGTTGCGATTGCAAGGGTTGATTCACGACGTATTGCTAGTCGCTTGTTGAGTGGAAAGTTCATCATGGCGTGCTTTCGAAAGGATGGACGGACGGCTTATAGGATCGAGATTCAAAAAACTAGGACTTGACTGTTTTTTTACATTTATGCATTAAATGGAAATTAACTTTCATTCTAAGGGTAAAGAAAGCGGATTTGCATAACCAATCGCTTAGAAAATTTCATTTCATGTGGCGCTTTTGCAACGCCCGAAAATGGGTCGTGAGCACGTGCAGATCTGCCCCATAACCGGGCGAGGGAAACGCCCAATAAATCACCGCACCTGGCATCCCTGCTTTGGGCAGATAGCCTCGCCGCGAACGCTCAGGATTCGTACGGGAAAATCTTGTTTTTTCAGCGGTTCCCGAGATTGACGCTGCCCAAAGCGCCTACGTCCCTACAAAACCGCAACGTCCAACGATGAGTCACGGGAGGAAAAAACTACTTCAACGTATTGGCCAGAAACCCTTGCAGCCGCTCCGTTCTTGGACGGGACAGCAGCTCTTGCGGCGGCCCGCGCTCCTCAACAATTCCTTTGGAGAGAAAGACGACTTCGCTGCTGACCTCGCGCGCAAAACTCATCTCGTGCGTGACGACGATCATGGTTCGTCCCTCTTCGGCCACCGCACGCATGACGCGCAAAACCTCGCCCACGAGCTCGGGATCAAGCGCTGATGTTGGCTCATCAAAGAGCATCACCTCGGGCTCCATAGCCAGCGCGCGGGCGATGGCCACACGCTGTTGCTCGCCACCCGATAGGTGCGCCGGATAGGCGTCTTTGCGATGAGACACGCCTACTTTGCTGAGGTAGTGACCCGCACGCTCAGTCGCCTCGCCTCGCGTCAAACCCAGCACCGTGGTGAGCGGCTCCATCACATTTTTTTCAGCGCTCATGTGAGCCCAAAGATTGAAGTGTTGAAACACCATGGCGATACGTGCACGAAACTTACGAAGCTGTGCAGGATCGCTCGCACTCAAGGCACCATCTCGATCCGGCTTCAATGCAAGCGACTCCCCCTTGAGCTGAATCTGGCCAGCGTTGGGCCTTTCAAGCAAGTTAAGGCAGCGCAGAAACGTACTCTTCCCCGAACCGGAAGAACCGATGAGCGCAATGACATCGCCCGGCTTGGCGGCAACCGAAACGCCGCGAAGCACCTCGACACTTCCAAATCGCTTGGTGATGTTGTCTGCGTTTAAGACGTAGGGACTAGCCATATCAACGTTTCTCTGTGTTGAAGTCGAATTAGGGGCTCAGCAGTTTGCCGTTGCGAAGCGCCGTCTGACCGGCCACCTTGGCAATGCGTTGCCCTGCGATGGCGTATCGAGCGTTGAGCCGAGCGTAGAGCAGCCCCGATACGGGCGCGACAATGGGCGTGCTGGTGCCGCTACTAGGGTCGATTAGATCCGCGATCAAATCTCCCGCGTTTAGCCACTCTCCTGGCGGGCTTGAAAACACCACCACGCCGGCGTCGGGTGCAAGTACTGGCAACACCCCAGCCAGTGGCGACACGGTGGGCGGTTCGAGCGTCGACTTCACCAACGGCGCATTCCTGAGCAAACCGCGCTGCGCGGCGAACGCTAGGATGGCATCGGCATCGTTGTATGCCAACTGATGTTCAACGTCGAGCTCACCGCGCAGTTCAACCGTTGCCGAAAAACAAGCGTTGCGAAGCGCTGCGTTTGGGAAGCGCTTGGCGAGCTCCCACCACGGCCGACTGACTGCCTCATCAAACGGATTGTCGCCCGAGACGTCGGCGGTGAGCACAGAGCGAGCGCCCAGGGCTTGGGCAAGTGGCAGGCAGACGTCTATCAGTGGCGTACCGGTGTAGAGGTGTGTGACCGATTCCCCGTCGCAGTGCAAATCGAGCACGTAATCAGCGCCAAGCGCCAAGCGAAGCAGTGCGTGCTTTAGAGACGCCGTCTCGTTGCTGGCATGCGTAGCGTCGAGTGCGGCGATCAAGGCAGCGCGCACCATCGCAACGTTGGTCTCCACGTCCGCCGCGTCGTCGGTGAAGCGCCCAAGCAATCGCGCCATTGCGCCGTCGAGCAAATCGGGAAAATGGCGATTGAAGTTGCTCCCATCGCTCATCGCGAAGCGGCCCTGAAACGAGCCCTGCATCACCTGCGAAAGCCCAATCGGATTGGCAAAGGGTACGACAACAAATTGCCCGATGATCTCTGCGTTGGCCTCAAGCGCGCTGAGTCGTGCACGCAATTTATGCGCGACCAACACGCCGGGTAGCTCGTCGGCGTGCAGCGCGGCTTGCACGTACATGACGGGACGGGCGTCGGGATTGCCAAAGCGCCAAACGGTGAGCGAGCGCTGCGTGCCGGGGGTACCTTTGGTCAAGTGAATCGTTTCAGTATGCATCGTTATTTCGTTTTCATTTCAGCCCCGGAAATGGCTACAGTCGAGCGCTCTGTTTGTGCTCGTAAGTGCCGCAAGCCGTAGTGTTCTGCAACTTTGAAGAGTCCTACTAGTGCGAAGGTCAGAACAAAGTAGAAGATCGCCACGGTGCCGAATGCCTCGACAGTGACCAAGTGATTGGCGTAAACGTCACGCGCAACTCGTGTTAGGTCCACCAGCGTGACCGTGCTGGCGATGGCTGTGGCGTGCATCATGCCCACCGCCTCGTTGCCGTATTGCGGCAGTGCACGTCGCAGCGCGCTGGGCAACAGTATTCGAGCGTAGAGAGAAAAACTAGACATTCCAACGCTGCGCGCCGCTTCGATTTCGCCGTGTGGTGTGGCTTTGAGTGCCCCTGCGATGATTTCAGTGGTGTAGGCAGTCGTATTGAGCGCAAACGCGAACCAAGCACAAAACCATGCGTTTTTAAACAAGTCCCAGAGCGCTGAATGCCGGACGAAGTCGATTTGTGCAAACCCGTAATAGACGATAAAGAGCTGCACGAGCAACGGTGTGCCGCGAATGACGTAGGTGTAGAGCCACACCGGACGGGACACCCACGGATTGCTTGACACGCGGGCCACTGCCAATGGCACGGAGAGCAGCAAACCCGTAGCGAGCGAAATTGCAAGCAAACCCAAAGTCACCTTGAGCCCGGCCAAAAAGTCAGGTAATGAGCCAGCAATAATGGACCAATCAATCATGAGTTAGAGCCCCGTAGGTGCGCGCCGAACGCCCACCGAATAGCGACGCTCCACCCAGCCCAGCAACACGATTGACACGGTAGTGATGGCAAGATAAATGCCCGCTACGGTCAGGTAGAACGTCAAAGGCTCGCGCGTTGCGGCGGCCGCCAAACCCGCACGTTGCATCATGTCGTCGAGCCCGATGATCGATACCAGAGCGGTGGCTTTAATCATGACCAGCCAGTTATTGGTGAAACCGGGAATGGCGTGCCGGATCATCTGCGGCAAAGTGATTCGCTGTAGGACTTGCACACGATTCATGCCCACAGCGCTGGCCGCTTCTAGCTGCCCAACCGGGATCGCCAAAATCGCGCCACGAAAAGTCTCCGTCATGTAGGCACCAAAAACAAAACCGATGGTCAGCACGCCTGCTGCAAACGCTGGCACCTCAACGTAATCGCCGCCCATCTTTTGCACTGCCCAATTCACCAGCGTCTGGCCACCATAAAACACGATGAGCATCAGCGCGAGCTCTGGCACACCTCGGATGACGGTCGTGTAAGCATCGACTAAGCGCCGCATCCACGGCGGGCCGGATAGCTTTGCAGTCGCCCCCAGCAAGCCAAACACGCAGGCAATGGCCAGCGAAGTTGCCGCGACTTTGAGCGAGGTTTGCAAGCCATCCAAAATGGCGGGTAGGTAGCCGTGCAACATGGATCGTTGCCTTTAAGAGCGTAAAGAGTGGAGCCGTGGGGAAGCCGCACGCACCACGTTGTGGCGCAGCAAATTCAAGGCAGCCGACGTGACGCGTGAGCCGCCGTGTGGCAAATCGAACCGCGGCAGCTCATAGGCCACCCCGGATGACGTTACGAGACAACATTCACCAAACATCGTGGCGAAGCTCACACCCAAGGGCTATTGGTTGCGATTGGGCGACACGTCGAAATCGAAATACTTGTTGGCCATTGTTTTGTAACGACCATCGGCCAAGATGGCTTTGAGTGCACCGTTGATTTTTTCGCGCAGCGCATCGTCGCCCTTGCGAATGGCAATGCCCACGCCTGCGCCGCCGCCCAAATTGACAGCGGGCCCCACCTGCGCGTAGCCCTTGCCTTCTGGCTTTTTCAGAAACGCCTCGCCAGAGACCACACTTGAGCCGAAGCCAATGTCGGCGCGACCCGCGGCCAGCTCCATGTAGACATCGGTTTCCTTATTGACAAGTAGCGTTTCGCTGCCTTTGTATTGCTCACCCACAAATTTTGCGCGCGGGCTGTTGCGAATAACGGCAATCTTCTTGCCCCTCAAGCTCTCAGGCGTTGCATCTTTAAACGCGCCCGCCTTCGCCACCCAGCGTGAAGGCACATCGTAGTACGGATCGGAGAAGTCAACCGCTTTCTTGCGCTCTTCACTGATAGTCATCGAGGCTACGATCGCATCGAATTTACGAACGTTAAGCGCGGGAATCATGCCATCCCATTCTTGCTGAACCAGCTGGCAATCCGCCTTGAGCTGCGCACAAATGGCATTGGCGATATCGATATCGAAACCGGCGAGTTTGCCGTCGGGTGCGATCTGAGAAAACGGCGGGTAGTTGCCCTCAACGCCGATACGGATTTTTTTCCAATCGGGCGCCTGTGCGAATACTGCTGCCGTGGCGAGACCTGCCAGAAGGAGGACCAGCGTGCGGCGCGTTGAATTGATGGCAAAACTCATTTGACGTTCCTTGGTTAAAGCGAAGTGAATAATAAGAACTATAGTCGAAATTTTCATAATCTGCAAATATGAAAAATAATTTACATTCACTGGCAATCGGTTTCGACCGCCCCTGCAGTCACGATGCCCAAGCTCGCAGTCATTGCGCTCCGAATACACTCAGCTCATTCAAAGCCAAATTAAGATGACAAGCCGATCACCCAAACCTACACAGCCCATGGATTTGGTGGCCTTCGGTACGCCCGAGCTCACCTTTGCGCGCTCGAGCCTGGGCCAAAGGCTCATCGAACTGCAAAACCACGGCTCAAGGTCCAATCGCGCCATCGCCGAGCATTTGCTTCGCAATCCCCTACGAATCCCGGCGCTGGGCATCGAAGAGATCGCCGCACAAACCGGTGTCTCGGCCGCTACGCTGTCACGTTTTGCTCGCGCAGCGGGCTTCGATGGTTATCCTGCCATGCGCTCTGCCGCCGCTGATTCGCTACAGAGCATGCTGCAGCCCGTCGAAAAATTGCGCTCGTCAATAGAACATCACGCAGACTCCTCCGGTCGCGGCAATTCGGTGCTGGTGTCGGGCATCGAGGCGACCATGGCCAACGTGCGCACCGCTGCACAAAACCTTGATGCCAAAACACTCTCCAGCGTCACCAAGTTGATCGCTAAGGCAGGCGAGGTCTACACGCTGGGCTTCGGGCTATCGTCGCACCTTGCCTCGATTTTGGCGCTCGATTTGCAGCCGTTTTGCGCGCGTTTGACCAACGTTGTGGAATACGGTGGCACCGAGGTCGCTGCCGGGCGATTACTCAACATCGGTAGTGCCGACGTGCTCATCGTCATCTCCTTTCCGCGCTACGCCACGGATGCCATCGGGCTCACCGATTACGCCAAGGCGCGCGGCTCGAAAATCGTAGCCATCACCGATTCCCCGGCCTCACCATTGGCGCAGCTCGCAGACTTTCTCTTCATTGCGCCCGCCAATCATCCCGTGCTCTCAAGCGGACTCTCCGCTGGGCTTGTGATCATCGAAGCGCTGGTCACAAGTTTGATGATTTCAAACCCCGACAACGTGCGTCAGGCCAGCAAATTGACTGAGGCCATCGGTGAATATTTGGTCGACACGTCACGACAATCCGGCGGTGCACGCCGAGGCGCCCAAGCGTCGACCAAGCAGCGCTAAGCTTAGAAATTCTTCGGGGCCATGGCTGCGACTTTGCCTCGTGGTTTCGGACTGCAGCGTTGGGTGCACAGCGCGCACCGCGAACCAGCACATTGCATTTCGCAGCGCTGTTCTGTTGCGTCAGAGAAAACAAACTTTTTTGCGCAAAGCTACACCGATTATGCGGTTCACAGAGAATATTTTGTTTTCCGCTGTAACCCGAAATCGATTTACTCCCCACGGTTCGTAAGACTGAACGCCAAATGGCTAGGATTCTATGCCTCGAGTTTCCGGTCTTTGATACTCCAACCATCGGCTTCACCAAATTCACTCTGCGCTCCAAAGTTCAGGCGTAATCTAAGCGTGCGACGCAAATGACCTGCCAGCTATTACACTCCACCGAGACAGGGCCGATTTCTATGAACAATAACGAATCAACCACCGAGCTGATCGTGCGCGCTGCGGCCGGTAACACCGACGCGATGAGCACCTTGTACGCCACGCTCTACCCCGAAATTAAACGGGTGGCTCGGTCACGACTCGCGCAAGCCGGCGGCGTAACGGGACTCAACGCTACGGCGCTCGTGCACGAAGGCTTCATGCGCATGGCCGAACGCGAAGGCTTACTTGGCGACACGCGCGTGCAGTTTTTCGCCTACATCGGCAAAGTGCTGCGCTCGATCGTGATTGATTTCATTCGCTCGCGAGACGCCGAAAAGCGCGGCGGCGGCGCAACACTTTTGACGCTGTCGCACGCCGATGCCACTGCCGACGCGTGGCTTCCAGCCGTGGATGTAGCCGCGCTCGACGAAGCGCTGGAACGGCTCAAAGCCATCGATTTGGGGATGTATCAAACCGCTGAACTGCATTTCTTTTGCGGTATGACGATCGAAGAAACCGCCGAGGCACGGGCGGTGTCGGCGCGCACGGTGAACCGAGAAATCACCAAAGCGCGCGCGCTCTTGGGCGCTTGGTTGGAAATTGCGCCGAGCTGATGTGTACGGATTCAGCGGAGATTTGACGCGTTTGTCGCGCGTATTGCGTCTTTGTGTTTGATGGAACCGTTTGACGCTGCCCACTGGAAAAAAGTCAACGACGCGCTCGACGAAGCGCTCGAAATTGACGAGAACCAACGCGAGAATTGGCTCGCGGATTTAGGATCGCGCGACGCGAAGCTCGCCGCTGAGGTTGTTGCCCTGCTCAAGCGTGTTCAATCCGCGCCCGATAACGCGACGCTGCTGCAAACCGCCCCGCTCGCAACGGCGGTCGTTAAGCCCGGTTTAACCACCGCCGTAACGCAACTTTACGGGGCCAAGGCCATCACCGAGCGAGGGTTTGATGGACTACTGCAACGCGCACTCCGCGCCGAGCGATCCACCCACAAGAGCGCACGTTATCGCGGCGAAGTCTGCGGCGCGTGGCGAATTGAGGAGATCATTGGCACTGGCGGCATGGGCGAGGTCTGGCTCGCGCATCGCGCCGACGGCATGTTCGAATCCCGGGCGGCGGTCAAGTTTTTGCGCGCCGACGGTGACACGTCTCGGTTCGAAGCGCGATTTGGTCAAGAGCGAGCGCTTTTAGCGCGGCTCAATCACCCCGGTGTAGCAAGACTGCTTGATGCCGGACGGCAATTCGGCGCACCGTTTTTAGTGCTCGAATACGTTGACGGCACGCCACTGTTGGACTACGCCAATACCGTTGCAACGACGCTTGAATCACGGCTGGCGCTGATTCGTCAAATTGCCGATGCGATCATCTACGCTCACACGCAGCTCGTGGTTCACCGCGATCTCAAACCGTCGAATGTGTTGGTCACGGCCGGCGGTCAAGTCAAGCTTCTGGACTTTGGCGTGGCCGGTTTGCTCGCCGACGCAGAAAACGACGAAGCCCATGAATCAGCGGTGACCCGAACCGCCGGTCGCGGGCTTACGCTCGAATACGCCGCACCCGAGCAAATCACCGGCGACGCCACCGGTGTGGCCAGCGACGTGTATTCGTTGGGCGCGTTGTCGTTTCACCTCATCACCGGACGCCGCGCCTTTCTTCCCGAGCGATCGGGTCGAGCAGCGCTTGAGTACGCCATTTTGCATACCGACGCGCCCCGCGCGTCCGAGGCCGCAAGGCTGCATCAGCATCACGTTTCAGCCAAGGACAACATCGCCCCACCCACCGACGCGCACCGCATCAACGCTGACGTAGACGCCATTGTCTCTAGGGCGATGCGCCGCAACCCTGCCGACCGATACGCCACAGCGGGCGAATTTGCCGCCGATTTACGTCGCTTTGCAGAGCACCGCCCCATCGCCACCCGTCGTCATGATCGCGCCTACCAAACGCGGCTGTGGTTCCAACGCAATCGGCTTCCAGCGGCGCTCGGCACAACGCTCGCGCTCGCGCTGGTGGTGGGTTTGGGCGTGTCGCTGTTTCAAGCTGATCGCGCACGCTCCGAGGCCGCGCGCGCCACCAAAACGGCTGACTATTTTGTTGAACTGTTGGGCGGGGCTGACCCAGACCTCAATGGTGGAGAGTGGCCGACTGCGCTAATGCTTCTAGAGCGAGCGCAAACGAGCGTCGGCCAGCGCTTCAGTGATGATCCCGCAACCGAGGCACGGCTCTCTTCGCTCGTTGCCAACACCTTTCGCTCGCTATCGCGCGATACGGAGGCACTGCCCCTAGCCGAGCGTGCAGCGGCGCTCACGGCATCGCTGTACGGCAAACGCTCCATGGAGCACGGCAAGGCGCAGCTCACGCTGGGCACGGTCCTCTACTGGCTCGAGCGAGAAAACGAAGCGTTGCCCACGCTTGAATCAGCCATACAAACTTTCCGCGACGGCGCGGCACTAGATGCACCCGGAGCAGCCACGGAGTTGCAGAGGACGCAGCTTGTCTACGCCAACACCCTAGCCCGCTTGCAACGTTTTGACGAGAGCACGCGGGTGTTTGATGACCATTTCCGAGCGCTTAACGCACAAGGCGGCGACACCGTGTGGGAGCGCGCCGCCGCCGAGGCCGATTTCGCCCGTGCGCTGATGGCGCAAGGCCGTTGGGCCGATGCCTACGCCCTGCTCTTAAAAAACGAAGCGGTCTATGACTCGCCCCCCAAGGGTCGGGAAAAACTCGCGCTGCACAACCGCCTGTCGCTCGTCTCTGCGCAGAGTGTCGTTGGCCGTTACGAAGGCGCTGAAGCGCGGCTGAAAGCGCTCTTAGTGGCTTGGAAACGACTGGCTGGAGATCGAAGCTCGCAGGTGTTTGATGTGCTCAACGATTTGGGCTACCTGTATTACCGCGTCGGGCAAGGCGACGAAGCGGAGCGCACGTACGAAGAGCTGTCTCGGCTGCAAGCGCTGGTGCCCGATTTTGAGCCACTGCGTCGAGCGTCGACCCAGGTGGATTTGCTGGAAATTCGGCTGCTATTTGCCCGAATTGATCGAAAGAGCGCCGCCGCCAACGCGCTGCAGCTCATCGAAACCGTTCGCCAGACCCCACGCGCAGAATCCGATCGGGCGGTGTGGTTGGTGACTCGATTGGGGATGATTTTGGACGCCAGCGGCGAGCCTGATCAGGCCGCCCGAAGCTATGACGTAGCGCAGTCCCTCGGACAAGCTGCGGCGCTCGCCGACGGCCACTGGATGCGCCGGATTGAGAGGGGCCGAGCGAGTTTATGGCGACAAACTGACGAACTGGACAAAGCCGTTCCGGTGCTTCAGAGTACCGTTGATCGACTCACCAAAACCCGAACCACGGGCTATTCGCAGCGTTGGGTGGGCGCTAATCTTGAATTGGCGCTAGCGCTCAGTCGCAGCGCGCCCACGCAAGCCAAATCGGCGCTGTCGGCCGCGCGAGCGGGTCTGGCTGAAGCACTTCCAGCCACGCACTACGCCCGAGTGCTCACGGCCTATGTCGCGGCAGTTGTGGAAGCGGGCGGTGTGACTTCGCCCGAAACCGAAGCAGCGTTCGAAGCATTGCACCGGGCGCTGGCCGGGAGCAACCCGCAACAGCGCACCATTTCCGCGCCGCTGCCAGGGTTCTTCTTTCTTTAGCGGCAAGCTGATAGCGAGAGGGTTGACCGCGCTCGTGTGGCTGCCCGGCGGACGCCGCAAATTGTTTGCTGCGGAAATGTCACCTTTTCATGAAAATTTCCGTCTCTACCTATGAACGGCTGAGAAGTCTCATGCGACTCAGTAGTTAAGCAACGCGGGAACTCTCCGTTTCGCGATGCGAATCAGTGCTTTCCGTGGTGCTGATTTCGGGTGGTTGACCCACATTAACCGCCCAAGGCGCGGCGTCGTTCCCTCCACGATGCCGAGCCACCCTCTCTCAAACCCGCGCAAGCGGGTTTTTTTTGGATGACTGATTAGCTTTGAACGTTCGCTGCCAGCGAACTCGTGCAACTGGCGGAACGCAGTAGAGACATAAATAGCTTTTTCATTGTAAGCCTTACAAAATAAGGTATAAAACGATAAATAGATACATTTTGAATATCATTTAAATAGCACATAAACTATATTTTATATGGCGTTAAACAAATATGTCGCTCGTGAAAAAATGAAGTATGTAGACTTTTATTGTTTTAAAGATTAATTACTAGCTATTTAATATTTTTGCAACAAAAAAATCAGCTACTTCAAGCAATTAAATTGCTTGAAGTAGAATAGTTGCATTGCAACATTATTAGAGCCACCATGCCCGCATCCCTCAATCGCCAAGTTGACGACGTCCGCATCAAAGATATCTTCGAGCTCGCGCCGCCCTCCCACCTCCTCCGCGAATTCAAGCCCAGCGATAAAGTCGAGCAACTGGTGTTTGACACCCGCCGTGAAATCCACAAAGTGCTGCACGGCGCCGATGATCGCTTGGTGGTGGTGGTGGGCCCCTGCTCCATTCACGACAAAAAAGCGGCGCACGAATACGCCCACAAACTCAAAGCGCTTCGTGATGAATTGGCCAAGGACTTGGTCGTTGTTATGCGCGTTTACTTCGAAAAACCGCGCACGACGGTCGGCTGGAAAGGCCTGATCAATGATCCGTTTTTGGACGGCAGCTTCAAGATTAACGAAGGTTTGCGGCTGGCTCGCGAGCTGCTGCTCGAGATCAATGAAATCGGCGTTCCCGCCGCCACGGAATTTCTCGACACGCTCACGCCGCAGTATTACGCGGACCTGATTTCTTGGGGCGCGATTGGCGCTCGCACCACTGAGAGCCAAGTTCACCGCCAACTCGCCAGTGGCATGAGCTGCCCCATGGGCTTCAAAAACGGCACCGATGGCAATATCAAGATTGCCGTTGACGCGATCAAAGCGGCCGCCGCGCCACACTTTTTCCTATCCGTTACCAAGGGCGGCCACAGCGCGATCATCTCGACCAACGGCAACGAGGATTGCCACGTCATCCTGCGCGGCGGCAAAGGACCGAACTACGACGCCGCGAGCGTTCAAAGCTGCGCCGCCGAGCTCGCCAAATCGGGCGTACATCAAAAAATCATGATTGATTTCTCGCACGCCAATTCGAGCAAACAGCATGAAAAGCAAATCGAAGTGTCGGCCGATGTGGGTGGCCAAATGGCCGCAGGTGACGATCGAATTTTTGGTGTGATGATCGAATCGCACATCAATGGCGGACGTCAAGACTTGGCACCTGGCAAGACGCTCGATTACGGCGTTTCCGTGACGGACGCTTGTATCGATTGGGCGTCGACCGAAACAGTGCTGCGCCAACTTGCTAACGACGTACAAAAACGAAGGATCGCGTTGCAGGAATAGCACCGCTCTTAACACCTTAGCGGCGCGGCGCTTCTACAATGCCTCTATGCCTCGCATCGTTTCCACGTATCAGCGCCCCTGGTGGCTGCCTAGCGGCCACCTGCAGAGCGTTTATGCGCAATTTTTGCGGCGTCCGCAGGTTGACTATCGTCGCGAACGTTACGAGCTCGATGACGGGGATTTCATCGATTTGGACTGGGCGGGAGCTGCCGACTCGGCGCAACCGCTGATCGTGTTTTTTCACGGGCTCGAAGGCTCCAGCGACTCCCAATATTGCCGACACACGATGGTTGCCGCCAATGCGCGCGGCTGGTCGGGCATGGTTGCGCACTTTCGCGGCTGCTCGGGTGAACCCAATCGCCTGCCCCGCTCGTACCATTCCGGCGACAGCGCCCATTGCGACACCGTGCTTCGGGAAATGCGCGCCCGCTTCCCAACGCGAACGATTTACGCGGTCGGCGTTTCGCTCGGCGGCAACGCGTTAACCAAATGGTGCGGTGAGCAAGGCGAGGCAGCCAAAGCCATTATTGCCGCCGCCGCATCCGTCTCAAACCCGCTGGATTTGGGTATCTCGGCCGAGGCGATCCTACATCCCAAAAACTGGATTTTCAATCGCTACTTCATGAACGCCATGGGCGCGAGCTACACCCGGCGCATGCAAACTCATCCGCATTTGCGTGAAAAAGGCTTTCTGGCGACCCCCAAAAGCTTCCCGCAGTTTGACGAGCACTACACCGCGCCAACCCACGGCTACACGAGCGCTTGGGATTACTACCACCGCGCCTCGTCGCGCGGTTTCATCGCCAAAATCCGCGTACCTTTTTTGCTGCTCAACGCGATGAACGACCCGTTCGTGCCGGCGTCACTCTTCCCGAACGATGCCGAAATGCCCGACAACGTAACGCTCGAACAACCTAAAGATGGCGGACACGTTGGGTTCGTCACCGCCGGTTTTCCGGGCAAGCTTGACTGGTTGGCGAAGCGGTTGACTGCGTTCTTCTCCGCCGCTGGCGCTGATAGTTCCGATTCACGCAAGGGTGCCGACGCCCGGTCGGGTGCCACCCCATGATCTCGACCGATCAAGCTGAGCCTGTGGTCATCCACGTCGTCCCGCCCAACGGTGGCGGCGTGGATCGCTATGTTCGAGATCTGTGCTCAGTCAGAACAGGCGATGTCATAGCGCATGTTTCGATCGATCAAGTCGTGTTGGAGCAGCAATCGCCTGCACGATTTGACATCGCGGGAGACGCTCCATCCTCAGCGAATGCGTTTGATGCTCTCGGGGTTACCGGATCGCTCATCCACGCGCATTCGACCCTGGCGCCCTGCCGTGGGTTGATCAAACGCCTGCAATCGAGTGCGCCGTCGCTTCGGTATGTCGTCACGCTGCACGACGTCATGTTTTGTGACCCCAATTGTGATGCAGAGGAGCAGCAAGCGCGCCTTGCGTTCGTTCGCGCGGCCAGTGCCGTCATCGTGCCGTCGAGCTACATCGCCGCGCTCGCCACAGATCAGCTCATGGACGGCGTGCCGATCACCCAGATAGAACCGGGGCTCGCGCATCACCAGACGATCAATGCGCAGCGCAGCGCCGGCGCACCCACTCAATCGGTATTTCCCATCGGCATTGTCGGTGCGCTGGGCGAGCACAAAGGGCGCGACTTTCTGCTCGACGTAGTCGCCGCTCTCCCCAAAGATCTGCAAGCGGTGTTGATCGGCTACACCGACGGTCAGATCACGCCGGGGTGGTTGGTTGAGAATAAGCTGTGGCTGCACGGTCCGTTTCAGCCCGAAGACACGAGCGCCCTGCTCGATGCTTACAGCTGCGAATTGGTGTTTTTTTCCAATCGTCAAGCAGAGAGCTTCAGCTACTCGCTTAGTGATGTTTGGCGGGCCGGTCGGCCCGCTTGGGTGCCTGACGATGGTGCACTGGGGCAGCGCGTTGAGAGCGCGGCAGCCGGGTGGCGCTACCGCAAAGATGCAAATGCGACGGAGGTTGCGGCGCTGATGACCCATTGTTTGAGCAACCAAGCGCAAGTCATTGAGCTCGGCCAGAACGCGGCCAGGGCCGCTGAACGCCTACCAAGCATCGAGCAGTTTGTGAATCAGCACAATGACGTCTACCGTGCCCACGCGTGCAATATCAAGACCGCAATTAATCCCATCGACCGGCCAGAATCGCTTCCCCACGCTGAAATGCACCTCAATGCAACGTTCTTCCGCGCCGAGCTGATTCGCCTCGCCAACGACTTGCGCTTTAGCACGTCGAAAAGCACTGAACTAACCAACGAGCTGGCTGCGCTGGCAAAGCAGTACGCGATGCGCGGCGCGGAAATCGAAAAGCTCGACCAAGAACTCGTTCAAACGCTCCTGAATCGAGACAGATCGATTGGGGAGCTCAATGCGACGCTATCGGCGTCGCACGAGTTGTTGTTAACGACGCAGCGAGCACACGCAAGCGACGTCGCCAAGCTCACCGACGACGTGCAGCAAACCCTTCGTGCCGCACATCGATTTGAGCGAGCATTGAGCTACTTACCTCGGCCTCTCAGACGCTGGCTGCTCGAACGCGCCGACCGACACAGCCGCTAAAATTTGACATGATCGAAGTCTTAGTAATCGCGTTTCACCCCGACGCACAACAATTTCAGGCGTTAGCCAATTCGCTGATACAAGCAAGCGCAAGCGGCGTGCCGCTTCACCTGCGGGTTTGGCACAACGACGGCGGTGCACCGGTCGCCGGCGACGTATTTGCGATGTACGAAGGTGCTCGCGCCCAAGGACTCCGCGTTTCGGCGCAAGGCGGCGAAGGCAATCTGGGCTTTGGTCCGGGCATCAATCGATTGCTCGCACACAGCAGTTCTGAGTTTGTTTTGGTGCTGAACCAAGACGCGATCCCCGAAGCCGGTGCACTTGAGCTGTTAAGCGCGATGGCACGCTCCGATCCGCCCGACATCGCGGCGTGGGAGATGCGCCAGATACCGTTTGAGCACCCTAAGCTCTACGATCCGGTCTCGCTCGACACTGAATGGTTCAGCGCTGCGGCGGTTTTGCTGCGTACCCAAGCCATGCAAAAAGTGGGCGGCTTCGAGCCACGTATTTTTATGTACGGCGAGGACGTTGATCTTTCGTGGCGGTTGCGCTGCGCTGGATTCCGGCTGAAATACGTGCCTCGCGCGGCGGTGGTTCATCACACCTACTCCAAGCCTGACGAAGTCAAGCCACTTCAGGCGCTTCAGGGAATTTATGCCAACTTGTGCCTTCGTGCGCGCTACAGCGGCCACAAGCAAATATTAAGCGGACTGGCCATGGCCGGCGCTGAAATGTTGCTGCCGCAGAGCTTTCCTGGGCGACGAGTCGGCATCGCAAAGGCGATCCTTAAGTTTGGCCGCAACTATCGATACTTTTGGCGCAGCCGCGTCAGCGCCCCGAATTTTGAACCGCGCTTCGCCGGATGGGGCTACGAAATCCGCCGCGATGGTGCGTTTCACCCGTTTACCCCGCGTGACCAACAGCCCTCGGACGCACCGCTGGTTTCGGTGCTCATCCGCACGCACAAACGCGCTGCGTTTCTTAGGCAAGCATTGCAATCAGTGGCTGGGCAAACCCATCGACCGATCGAAGTGATCGTCGTCGAAGACGGCTCAGACGAAGCGCAGCCGGTTTGCCAAGAATTCAGCGACCGACTCAACGTGCGCTATTTCCGGGTTGATCCGGCTCGCGGCCGATCGGCTGCGGGGAACCTTGCACTCGAACAAGCAACGGGCGCGTGGCTTTGTTTTCTAGATGATGATGATCTGTTTTTCGCGGATCACCTCGAAGTCCTTCTACAAACCGTTCGAGAAACTCAACTCAAAGGCGCCTATGCGCTGGCGTGGCGAACCACCACGAAACTCATTGACGCCGATACGGCGAGCTACGAAGAAATACGCTGGGAGCGAATTCCAGACGAGCCGTTTTCGAGGGTAACGATGTGGCACCACAACTTTATGCCCATCCAGGCCGTACTCTTTCACCGCAGCCTGTACGAGGCCAATGGCGGTTTCGCCGAGGACATGGATCAGCTCGAAGACTGGAATCTGTGGACGCGCTACACCTTGCGAGACGATTTCGTTCAGGTCAGAAAAACCACATCCAAGTACCGCGTTCCGGCTGAAACCATCGAAACCGCAGAACGACAGGCGAAGCTCGATAGGGCCTATCAGGACGCCGTGGCGCGTCAATCACAAATGAAATTTGAGTCGTCGCCAGAGCTCATCCGCGCACTCGCGCAAGACTACGCACGCAGCAATTCGCTCATCAACATCAGCCGCGACCAGCTGCGAGCCACGGTTTCGCGCTCGTCGGCGTTGTCGACCCTCGCCTCATGGCGCTACATCCTAAAACGCAGACTTTAAACGAGTCCCAGAACCGAATGAGCCCCGATCACGCGGGGTAGCTCGGCTCATTGGCACCGACCGCACTGCGCCGCGCAGGCCGATTACGACTAGATCGCGGTCTGAATTGGTCGCACCACTGCGACCGCTATTGGACAAATTGAAACAATTGAGACCCTTCTTGCATCGCGATCACGCCGAAATTGCGGCAATACTGAAAATAACTAATAAAATCAAGGCAGAAGAGTCATTTGCTCAACCTCAATGTTCGGATTCCAACAACAAACGGACGGGGCAGCGCTCGTTTGGCGAGAGCTCCAATATCAACAGCTGGTTTCGCCGATAAGGAGACCCATGACCGCGCTTCGTTTCCGCTCGATTTTCGCCTGCAAACTGCTCGCTTTGGCAGTGGCGGCGAGCTCCTCGTGGGCTTGCGCCGATGCATCGTATAACGCGCTTACCAATCATGCGCATGACGACGAAGAAGGCGCCGCCGAAACTGTCACGCGATCATTGGAAATAGCCAACGCCAATGGTTTTAGGCACTCGTCAGTTGCTGGACACAATGTGAGTGACGCGAGCGAGGCTCATGTGAGCGTGCTCAAGCGCGCCGTTTCCATCGAAACCTATCCACTGAAGCGATAGCGGGACATGATGGACTGGCTGGTCGCTCACACGCAATGGATTCACGATCACACGCTGCTGCGACCGCTGTTCGATTTCGTCTATTACTACCCGCTCTTTATGGCGTGGATGTGGATGATCGGCGGTGCCTGGTACTTTTTCCGTTACGAACGAAAAGACTCCGCCGATCCTGATGCAGAACCAGAGCTCCCATCGCACCCGAAGGTCAGCATCATCGTGCCTTGTTACAACGAGGAGGACAATGTCGAAGAGGTCGTCACTGCGCTCGACAAAATGCACTATCCCGATTTCGAGATTATTTGCATCAACGATGGCAGCAAAGATCGCACTGGCGAAATTCTCGATAGCCTTTTGCCACGTTTTCCGCGCTTACGGGTAATTCACCAGGCGAAGAACCAGGGCAAGGCCGTGGGGCTCAACACGGCGGCGGTGATTGCCAACAGCGAATATTTGCTGTGTATCGATGGCGATGCGATTCTTGATCCACACTGCATTTCGTGGTTGCTCCGGCACTTCTTGTTTTCCAACCGTGTCGGTGCCGTGACCGGCAACCCACGGATTCGTACACGCTCGACGCTGCTTGGGAAAATTCAAGTCGGAGAGTTTTCCTCAATCATCGGCTTGATTAAACGCGCCCAACGAACCTACGGGCGTATTTTCACCGTCTCAGGTGTCTGCGCAATGTTTCGCCGCACCGCGCTGCATCAAATCGGGTATTGGAGCCCCGACATGATGTGTGAAGACATCGACGTTAGCTGGAAAATGCAAACCAAGCATTGGGAGGTGCATTACGAACCACGCGCGCTGGTTTGGATTTTGATGCCCGAAACCCTGAGCGGCCTATGGAAGCAACGCGTTCGTTGGGCCATGGGCGGCATTCAGGTAATGATGAAGTATTGGCCGATGTTTTCCAGTTGGCGGCAGCGACGTATGTGGCCGATTTTTATCGAATATGTGACCAGCGTGGTATGGGCCAACTGCATGGCACTCGTATTATTTTTGTGGGCACTGACGATGCTCTGGCCAGGCGTTCCTGGTGGCTTGCACGTTGGATCAGTTGCCCCCGGCTGGCATGGCGTCATCGTAGGTTTCACCTGCTTGATGCAATTACTCGTGAGCATGATGATCGACTCACGGTACGAGCGCGATTTGCTGCGCTATTACGTGTGGATGATTTGGTATCCGATCGCCTATTGGCTGCTAAGCCTGACGACGACGGTGGCAGCGCTCCCGAAGGTGCTCCTACGAGGCAAAGGTGCTCGCGCTACGTGGGTGAGCCCGGACCGCGGCTTACGAAAGGCGACGGACACGCCGTAAGGCCCTGTTTCACCCAGGATGGACCACAAAGATCTCATCATTGATTCGCCCAACTTGGAGCTGGCAACGCCACGTCGCTCGTGGGCGTTTGTGAAATCAGTCGGTTGGTTACTGTGGTTTATGTTGTGGCTACCGCTCTTTACATTGCTGGGTTGGTACTTTGGCTACGACACGGTTATTGTCCAGTTCGTTGATCGCAAGGGTAGCGCGGAGCTGCTGCGGCTCTTGCCGATCTATCTCACGGTCATCGGCGTTTGTGGCGGCTCACTGGTGCTTTGGTCGTTGATTCAATATTGGCGATTCCACGGCAAGAGTCGCCGCAAAGCAATTCCCAACCTCGATACGGCAGCGCTGGCAGGTATGACCCAAACGTCCGTCGAGGCCGTGCAATCGTGGCAAGGCGCGCGTCGCGTCGTTGCCTACCACGACGCCAGCGCAAGAATCGTGACTGTCGACACCGATCCCAGCGCACTCTATGGCAAAGCGCTGCTCGCAGCAGCGGAAACTGCAGAAGCAGCGGCGCAATCACTGGCGGCTGAACATGCCGAACCGACTGCACTCGCCGAGGCGGCTGCACTCGCCGAAGCGGCTGCACTCGCCGAAGTGGGTTCAGTTGCCGAGACCGCGCCACCCTCGGAGACGGCGGCGCTTGTCAAAACCGCTGCGCCAACAGATGAAAACGCGAGCGAGGACAGCGCGGCGCAGTGCGCACCAGCTGCCGCCATAGCGAGCAGCGCCATCTCGTCGATAAACAATGAGCAACTCGGCTCACGCCAGCTATTGGTCGCGGCGATCAAAACCAATATGCGAAAAAATCGACGCCAACCTGCAACAGAATGAGGCGACAAGGCGACGCCTTGCGATAAACCCGATATCCAGAGATGAAAAAAGCCCTGATAAATCAGGGCTTTATGAACAGTATGCGACAGTATGCAGTTATTTTTTGTTATGCGTTCTATGTCACTGGCGGAGACGAAGGGATTCGAACCCTTGATACAGTTCATCACCGTATACTCCCTTAGCAGGGGAGCACCTTCGGCCTCTCGGTCACGTCTCCGAAGCTCTCCATTGTAGCGTGAATCGCTCAGCGGCTCACAACATCAACGGCTACGCGGGCGGTTGATCCAACCCAAAGGCCTTGTGTAACGCACGCACCGCCAATTCCATGTACTTATCTTCCACCAAGACCGAGGTTTTGATCTCGCTGGTGGTGATCATCTGGATATTGATGTTTTCGTCCGCTAGGGCTTTGAACATGGTGGCGGCGATGCCCACATGCGAGCGCATACCGATGCCAACGATTGAGACTTTGCAGACCTTGTCGTCGCCCACGACTTCTTTCGCACCGAGTGCAGGTCGAACTTGCGATTCGAGTACTTCCATCGCTTTTTTAAATTCATTGCGATGCACGGTGAACGAAAAGTCCGTGGTGCCTTTCTCGCCGATGTTTTGCACGATCATGTCGATGTCGACGTTCGCTTCACCAATCGGACCCACGATTTTGTAGGCGATTCCGGGGCTATCGGGCACGCCGCGCAATGTGATTTTGGCTTCGTCGCGATTGAACGCGATACCGGCTACGACGGCTTGTTCCATTTGTTCATCTTCCTCAAACGTAATCAGGGTGCCGCTCTTTGATTCAACGGCAATATCAATATCGTGCTCGGTGAAGCTCGAGAGTACGCGCACTGGCACTTTGTACTTTCCAGCGAATTCGACCGAGCGAATTTGCAAAACTTTTGAGCCCAAAGATGCGAGCTCAAACATCTCTTCGAACGAAATCACTTTAAGCGGGCGAGCCTCGGCCACCACACGCGGATCGGTCGTGTAAATCGCATCCACATCGGTGTAGATCAGGCATTCGTCGGCTTTGATCGCAGCGGCAACCGCAACGGCTTGCGTGTCGCTACCACCACGGCCAAGCGTGGTGATGTTGCCCTTGGAATCGACGCCTTGAAAGCCCGTCACGATGGGCACGATGCCATTGTTGACGTCATCCAACAAGTGTTGTGCGTCAATCGATTCAATGCGCGCTTTGGTGAATGAGCTGTCGGTTTTGATGCCAGTTTGCCAGCCCGTGTAGCTCTTGGCTTTTACGCCCAGCGACTGCAGAGCGATGGCAAGCAATCCCACGGAAACCTGCTCGCCGGTGGAGGCAATTTGATCGAGCTCGCGCGGATCAGCATCCGCGGAAATCTCTTTGGCTAAACCAAGCAAACGATTGGTTTCACCCGACATCGCGGATGGAACAACGATCACTTTGTGACCGGCAGCGTGCCATTTGGCGACGCGCTTGGCAACACTCTTGATGCGCTCAATCGAGCCCATCGAGGTGCCACCGTATTTATGGACGACTAGGGACATTTTTTATTCGTTTCAGTAAGTAGGCTGGAGAAGGGAGGAAAAATGTAGGACGAATGACGAAGGACGAATGAAGCAAAGCTTGGCGAAGGGAGCAGCTTTTGGGCGTTGAATTGACCCAACCCGTTGTAGGAGCGGCTTGCCGCGAATGGGTCGCCTAACGCCACAATTCGCGGCAAGCCGCTCCTACAAGAAGAGCATTGCGCTAACGAGGCGTTGGATTCGTACAAGCTACCTCGCACACCTTTGCGTCATTCGTCCTTCGTCTCTCGTCCTTTCACGCAAGGCGTGAAAAAACAAGTGTGCTGTTAGTCCCCCCAAAACCAAAGCTGTTGGACATAACCACATCCACCTTTTTCTGACGAGCCGTATTGGGCACCAGATCTAGGTCGACCGCTGGGTCTTGTTTATGCAGGTTGATCGTGGGCGGAATCACGCTGTGATGCAGCGCGAGGATGGTGAACACGGCCTCGATGCCAGCCGCGGCGCCCAGTAAATGGCCCGTCATCGATTTTGTCGAGCTGACCATGAGTTTTTTGGTGTGATCGCCGAATGCGGCCTTGACCGCGGTCGCCTCGGCCACGTCGCCCAGTGGTGTGGACGTACCGTGCGCATTAACGTAATCGACTGCATCGGCATTCAGACCCGCATTAGCTAGCGCATTGCGCATGCAGCGACGCGCTCCGTCGCCGTCCTCCCTAGGCGCAGTGACGTGATACGCGTCTCCCGAGACACCGTAGCCCACGAGTTCGCAGTAAATTCTTGCGCCACGTTTTTTGGCGTGCTCGTACTCTTCGATCACCAAAACACCCGCGCCCTCGCCCAACACGAAGCCATCGCGGTCGACATCCCAAGGTCGGCTCGCCGCCGTTGGGTCACCGTTACGAGTTGACAGGGCACGCGCCGCATTAAAGCCGCCAATACCCAGCTCACACACAGCAGCTTCGGAGCCACCCACGACCATCACATCAGCGTCGCCGTACTCGATCTTTCGCATGCTCTCGCCAATGCAATGATTGGCGGTACTACAGGCAGTGACGGCGGCGAGATTGGGGCCCTGCAATCCGTACTCAATTGAGATCAGTCCCGAGATCATATTGATGATCGAGCCAGGGATAAAAAACGGGGAAATCTTTCTTGGGCCGCCCTCTTTGAGCGCCATGCAGGTTTCTTGAATCAGCGGTAATCCGCCGATGCCAGAGCCCACGGAGATCCCGTAGCGCTCCGGATCGGTCGCTACGAGCTCTTTGGTAATTCCCGCGTCGGCGAGCGCTTCTTTAGACGCCGCGATGCCGTAATGAATGAAGGTGTCGTAGCGACGCGCTTCTTTGCCCGACATGAAATTGGCGGGATCGAATCCCTTGACCTCGCCCGCGATGTGCGTGCCAAACGCGGCGCAGTCGAAGCGAGTGATAGGGCCGATACCGGAGCGCCCCTGCGTAATGGAATCCCAAGCGGCCGCAACGCCAACCCCCACGGGGCTGACAATTCCAAGTCCGGTAACAACGACGCGACGCTGACGATGAGTGGCGTTCATAGGCGCTGAAAATTCAATAAGGGAAGAAAGAAAAGGACAACAAAAAGGCGGCTCAGAGCCGCCTTTTGATTTGAACCCAAAGGCGGTGTGCCGGGTTTATTTCTTGTGCGCGGTGACGTAGTCAATCGCTAATTGCACGGTCGTAATTTTTTCGGCTTCCTCATCAGGAATTTCGGTACCGAATTCCTCTTCGAGCGCCATTACCAATTCAACGGTGTCGAGCGAATCGGCACCCAGGTCATCAACGAACGACGAGGCGTTCTTGACATCGGCTTCAGCAACGCCGAGTTGGTCGGCAACAATTTTTTTAACGCGAGCTTCGAAGTCACTCATAGCAATCCCTGATGGACCTTTTATTAACTGCGGAATATGCCGCACTGCCTTAATTTTAGCAAAGGATGGCGCGATGTAGTGTCACGCATCGGTAATTGTTCAATCAGCGCTTTACAGCGCAAAGCGCCGAGATGCAGCCATATCAGCGAAAAACTCAACAAATAGCCGCCGATTACGTGAAATACATGCCGCCATTGACGTGAATCGTGGTGCCGGTGACGTAGCTGGCACCTTCGTCACACAAAAATTTCACCGCATGGGCAATGTCGTCGGGCGTGCCCAGCCGACCCGCCGGGATCATTTCAATGAGTTTCGTGCGCTGCGCCTCGGGCAGCGCTTGCGTCATGTCGGTGTCGATGAAGCCGGGCGCGACCAAATTCACCGTGATGTTTCGCGAACCCAATTCAGCGGCCAACGACTTCGTAAGACCAATTAATCCCGCCTTTGCCGCCGCGTAATTGACCTGCCCCGCGTTACCCATCGATCCAACCACCGAACCGATATTCACAATACGACCAAAGCGCGCCTTCATCATCGCGCGACTGACCGCACGGCTCAGGCGAAACACGCTCTTCAAATTGGTATCCATCACGGCATCCCAATCATCATCTTTCATCCGCATCAACAACGTGTCGCGGGTGATGCCGGCGTTGTTGACGAGCACCGCGACTGCGCCCTCCTTTGCCTCGATATCCTTGAGCGCGCCGTCAATCGCGGCGGCATCGGTGACGTTTAGCACGATGCCACGCCCTCCAAACGGCGCGAGTGCCGCGCTGATTTTGTCGGCACCGTATTGCGATGTTGCGGTACCAATGACCTTCGCCCCCGCTTCGGCGAGTGATTTGGCAATGGCGGCACCAATGCCGCGCGTTGCACCGGTAACTAAAGTGACTCTGTTGTTCATTGCCTCGTCCTGAAATTAAGCTTGAAGTTCTGCGAGCGCAGCATCGAACGCTGCTTTGTCAGACAGCGAATAGCACTTCATCTCCGGTGCGATTCGTTTGATCATGCCCGCGAGCGCTTTGCCTGGGCCGCATTCCACGATGTGGGTAACGCCATGGGCGTGCATTTTTTGGATGGTTTCGATCCAGCGTACGGGTTTGAACAGCTGATCGGCGAGCACGGCGCGGATTGATGCGGCGTCGCCTGCAACGTCGACCGTTGCGTTGTGCAACACGGCAATACTGGGCGCGCTGAAGCTCGTCGCGTTGAGCGAAGCGGCGAAAGCCTCTGCGGCCGGCCGCATCAGCTCGCAATGACTGGGCACGCTCATGGGCAACATGAGCGCACGTTTCGCTCCCGCTTCTTTGGCCAAGACCATGGCGCGCTCAACGGCGCTCTTGTGTCCGCCAATCACGATTTGACCCGGCGCGTTGAGGTTGCAGCAGGACACGACTTCGCCGTCGCTGGCCTTTTCACACACCGCGGCCAGCGCGTCGGGCTCCATCCCGAGAATCGCGGCCATTGCGCCCAAACCAGCTGGAACGGCGTTTTGCATGGCGTTGGCGCGGGCTTGAACGAGCTTCATGGCGGCATCGAATGAGAGCGAGCCCGCAGCCGTCAGCGCTGCGAATTCGCCTAAGCTGTGGCCGGCAACGATCTGAGGTCGTGCGCCGCCCGACGCGAGCCATGCATTCCAAACGGCACAGTCGGCCGCGAGCATCGCGGGTTGCGTGTTGGTGGTGGCGTTGAGTTCGGCGTCGGGGCCGTCTTGGATCAAGGCCGAGAGCGAACGACCCAGCGCTGCGTCAGCGGCGGCAAGGGATTCAGCGATTTGCGGTAAGCCTGCGTAGCCCGCCATCATGCCCACCGATTGGGAGCCCTGCCCTGGAAATACAAATGCAATTTTCATATCAACTTACTTATCTAGTGCCTTGTGAAATATGGGGTATCGAACGTTCTATCCAATTTTCAAAAATACTTAAAATACGACTGATAGCCTTATTTCGTAAGGCGTTCGCTAACAAAGCTAATAACTTGGCCCGAATCGATACGCACTAGCGCCCCATCCACTTTCTGGTTAGTGGAAATGGCCGCGAACCCAGCGTATCCAGCATCTCACCGATATCGCTGCCATGCACGATCAGCGATTCATTTTCACGCTTCAACAGCCCCGTAGCAACGGAATGTTCGATCCAGGCGATCAGGTGATCGTAGTACCCCGCCACGTTAAGCAGCCCGCAGAGCATGCGGTGGTAATCGAGCTGGCTCCAGGTGAGCGCTTCAAACAGTTCATCCAACGTACCAAAGCCGCCGGGCATCGCGATCACCGCGTCAGAAAGGGCGAGCATCATGGCTTTGCGGGAATGCATGTCGGGCACCACGTGAAGTTCGGTGAGTTTGCTGTGTGAGACCTCAAGCGCTTTCAGCGCTTCGGGAATCACGCCAATCACCTCGCCACCGGCGGCCAGCGCCGCATCAGCCACGACCCCCATCAGCCCAACGCCGCCGCCACCGTAGACCAAGCCGATCTTGCGACGAGCCAACTCGGCGCCAACCTCTCGGGCGGCTTGGGCAAACGCCGGATTATTGCCCGCATTAGCGCCGCAGTAAACGACGACACGACGTAGCGGTTTGGGTTCAGACATCAAGGGGGCAGTTTTCGGGTTCGAAGCCCAGAAGTCTAGAACATCACGAGCAGCCATGAAAAAGCCCGCACGGGGCGGGCTTCACGCGATGGATACTCGCCGATCGCAAACCCCAGCAATCACCGGGGCACTGCAACCAAGGCAAGCGAACTACGCTCTCTTGCCGTGTTTCTCGATCAAGCTCTTTGCGGTATCAAAGAGTTTCTTGCCATCGAAGCCACGCTTGTTCATGTCATCAATCCACTCTTGGTAGATCGGTGCGCAGAGCTTTTTGAATTCCTCGGCTTCGGCTTTGCCAATCGTGTGAATCGTGTTGCCACGATCCGACGCCGATTTGCGACCGTTCGGGTCGTTGCTTTGCTGGGTGCGGCCTAAAAACGCGCTCGCATCAATGCCGGAGTTTTTGTCGATCACGGCTTTGAGATCAGGCGGCAGCGACGCGTACTTCGCTTTATTCATGCCCATCACAAACGTCGTGGTGTAGAGCGCGCCAGCGTCAGCTGCGAATTCGCTATGGAACTTGGTCAGCTCGTTGACTTTGACCGAGGGCACGACTTCCCAAGGAATCACACAGCCTTCGACCACGCCTTTGGAAAGCGCATCAGGGATCTGCGGCAGCGGCATGCCAACGGGCGTAGCGCCCAGCATACTAAGCATTTTCGTGATCTGACGGGTCGGACCGCGAACCTTGAGACCTTTCAAATCAGCGGCTGATTTGATGAGCTTGTCTTTCATGTGGATCACGCCGGGGCCGTGCACTTGTACGGCCAAAAGCTGCACCTCTTTGAACTCGTCGGGTGCCATGGTCTGCACGTATTCCCAATACGCTTTGGACGTGGCCTCGGCGTTGTTCATCATGAACGGCAACTCAAACACTTCGACCCGTGGGAAACGACCGCCGGTATTTCCGGGCAGCGTCCAAGTGATGTCAGCCACGCCGTCACGCGCTTGGTCAAAGAGCTGCGGTGGTGTGCCACCCAATTGCATCGCAGGATAGCCCTCAAACTTGATGCGACCGCCGGAATCCTTTTCGACCTTGTCCATCCAAGCTTTGTGCATGGTCAGCCACACGTTGGACGTGGGGGCCATGAAGGTGTGGAATTTAAGCGTGACAGTCGATTGCGCGAAGCCGGTGATGGCGGGTGCGCCGATCGCAGCAACGGCGGTGGCACCAGCGGCTTTGAGGACGGTTCTACGATCCATGTGAAGAGTCTCCTTAAGGTGATTGCAGATGCGCTATTGTGACGTTAACGTAAAGTAAATGGGTTGGGGTTTTCGATAGCGCTGTGGGGCTACTTGCCCACAAATTGAAGTATCCAGAGCGAAACGGCTGGAAAGAACAACACCAACGCGGTGCGCAAGAAATCGCTGACCAGAAACGGAATAACCCCACGGTAACTCTCGGCAATCGGCACATCTTTGGCCATGCTATTGACCACATACACATTGAGCCCCACGGGCGGCGCGAGCATTCCGACCCCCACCACCATGAGCACCAAAATACCAAACCAAATCGCCTGATGCTCGGGCGTCATCCCAAGTTTTAAGCCCATCACCATCGGGAAAAAGATCGGGATGGTCAACAAAATCATGGAGAGCTCATCCATCACGCAGCCCAGCACGACGTAGAACACCAAAATCGCTGCGATCACCATGAGCGGCGGTAAGCCCATTGCACCCACGGCTGCGGCGAGCTGATTGGGCACCTGCGTCAACGCCAAAGCTGAATTCATCAAGTCAGCCCCCAGAAAGATCATAAAGATCATCGCTGAGCTCTCGGCCGTTGCGTAAAAGCAGGTCTTGAATTTCGCCCAAGTCATTTCTCGCTTGGCGAGTGCCGCAACAAACGTGCAAAACGCGCCAACGGCCGCGCCCTCGGTCGGCGTGAAAAATCCGCCATAGATACCGCCGAACACCACCAAGAAAATCACGGCGATCGGCCCCACGCCTAGAAGCGCTTCTTTGATATTGGTGCGGGCTACGTCATCATGCTCAGGCGCGTGGCCCGGAACTAAGCGCACGTAAATCGCGATAGCCGCCATGTAGCCGAGCATCGCAATGATGCCGGGAATCATTGCGGCAGCGAATAGTTTCGCGATGTTTTGTTCGGTCAAAATCGCGTAGATCACCAGCACGACCGACGGCGGAATCAGGATGCCCAAGGTGCCGCCAGCAGCCAATGTGGCCGTAGCCAAACGTCCGGAATAGCCGTGTCGCTTCATTTCGGGCAGCGCCACTGATGTCACCGTTGCGGCGGTCGCGACCGACGAGCCACAAATCGCACCAAAGGCAGCGCACGCGAACACAGACGCCATCGCCAAGCCGCCCTTAAACCGCCCCATCACCCCTGCCGCAAATTGAAAGAGCGCTCGCGACAATCCACCCTGCGTTGCGAAATGTCCCATCAAAATGAAGAGCGGAATCACTGACAAGTCGTAGCTTGCAAAGCGCGCGTACGATTGCGAATTCAAAAAGTTCGCCAGCGGCAACCAACCCGTTTGCGACACATAGCCAATCACACCGGCCACAAACATCGACACGCTGATCGGCACACGAAGCGCCATCATCACGAGCATGATGCCAAAGATAATCAGCGCGAGCGCGATGCCAGTCATAGCAGCACCTCTTCGCCTTCAACGTGGCTGAAACCACGAATCGCCTGTGTCAAAGCGATGATCGCCGTGAGCGTTAAACCAGGCACGATGAAGCAGTACACAATCCACTCGGGGAAGCCCAGCATCATGGTGCCTGAGTTACTTTTGAATGCGCTCATGCCGCCAAGCGTGGCGCGCCACGCGCAGAGCCCCATCATGACCGCCAGCAAAAAAGCACCGACGCGATCCAATTTGGATCGCGTTGAATCACTGGTTTTGGCGGTAAAAAAATCAACGATGATGTTGCCGCGACGAAGCTGGCAATACGGCAAAAACATCGAAATGGCGGCACCAGTCATCACCGCGGTGATTTCAAAATCCCCCGTGAGCGCCTTGCCGAAAAAATCACGACCGATCACGCTGTAGACCGTCATCAATGTAATGCCGATCAACAAAATGCCCGCCAAAATCGCGCACAGTCGCGCTAGCGTTTCCAACAGTTTCAAATCAACCTCCGTGGCTTTGCCTGACCGCTGCGGCCAGTTTGTTCGCTCGTTTAATGATAGCGACGACGCGCGCACCGCAGCGACAGGAACGAGCTGCGTGGTGCCACTTCAGTCGAGGGATGTTGCAAAATGAATGTATGACCCCCTGCCCCGATTGGCTCACCGGCTTTGACTTGCGTGCCTTAGCGCCTGAGTTCTACCGCGACCCGTATCCCTACTATGCGGCGCTGCAGGAGCACGATCCAGTGCGGCGGATGCCCGATGGCTCGGTGCTGTTGACCCGCTACGCCGATTGTTTGCAGGTGTACAAAGATCCGGTCACGTTTTCATCGGACAAGAAAGCAGAATTCTTTCCGAAGTACGGCGCCTCGCCACTCTTCGAGCATCACACGACGAGCTTGGTCTTCAATGATCCGCCGCTGCACACACGGGTTCGCAAGCTCATCATCGGTGCGCTGTCACAACGCGCGGTCGATTCGATGCAAGTGGGACTGATCGCGCTGGTTGATCGATTGCTTGAGGATATGGCAGCACGTCAGCACGTTGATCTGATCGAGCACTTCGCCGCCGCCATTCCGATTGAGATCATCGGCAATTTGCTAGGGGTGCCTCACGACGAGCGCGAGCCGCTTCGCGATTGGTCGCTGGCCATTTTGGGTGCGCTTGAACCTGCACTGAGCGCCGAACAACTCGCTCGTGGTAACCGCGCTGTGAGCGAGTTCACAGAATACTTGCGTGGCCTAGTGGCCGATCGCCGCGCGAGGCCCGGTGACCCGGCGACCGATGTGCTCACGCGATTGATCGTTGGCGAACCGAATGGTGAGCAACTGAGCGAATCGGAGCTCCTACAAAACTGCATTTTCATTCTAAACGCCGGCCACGAAACCACGACGAACCTCATCGGCAATGCCCTGCACGCACTCACGCTCTGGCCCGATCAGCGCAGTTTGTTAACCCACGAGCCGGCGCTCATCAAAACAGCCATCGAAGAGTTTCTACGCTTCGAATCAAGCAATCAGCTCGGTAATCGCATGAGCACCGCCGACAGCTTCATCGGCGCGGTCGCGCTCCCCGCCAACACACGAATCACGCTCTGCATCGGCGCCGCCAATCGCGATCCCGGACAGTTCGTGGACCCCGACCGCCTCGACATCACCCGCCAGCACAATCGGCATTTAGCATTCGGTTCCGGCACCCATCAATGCGCTGGTTTGGCTGTGGCACGACTAGAAGGCATCATCGCCATCGGCCGTTTTTTGAAGCGATTCCCGAACTACGCCATCGATCACGATCGCGCCAAACGCGGCGGCCGAGCCAGGTTTCGCGGGTTTCTAGCACTGCCCGCAACCCAACTGTAGGAGCAGTTCCACCGCGATAAACGCGCTCACGCCAACGGCATTGTTTCACTGTGCCAATCGCGGTGGAACCGCTCCTACAGAGTCAACGGCTTTGGCAAACGTTCGATCGTCGCCTGCAACCCTAATGTAGGAGCGGTTCCACCGCGATAAACGCGCTCACGCCAACGGCATTGTTTCGCTGCGCCAATCGCGGTGGAACCGCTCCTACAGAGTC
>READ01000070.1 GCA_004293675.1 Betaproteobacteria bacterium | reverse complement strand
TACACTCCCCGACACAGCTTTCATTCAACCCGATCAACCCAGACTACTCAATCCTGAGTTCACTCCCGCTTCAGGCTCATACCTGGATTGGAAAATACTAGCGAGGGGGCGTAAACGGCGTACCGACTGACGTGCTGGCGCTGCGTGCGCTGCTGAATCAAGCGCCCAGAAGGCGCAGGTGGTAGTGCTCGCCGTCGATCCGCAGCTCTGCGTGCGCGCCCATCGGCAGTGTGACTTTGCGGGCGATGTGACCGAACGGAAATCCGGTGAGTACGGGGCAGCGAACCATGCCCCGAAGCGTTTCCAAGACTTCGCTCATCGCGTAGGGATAGCGAAGCGCCGGACCGGGCTGGCAGTCGGTGAATTGGCCGAGCACAATGGCGCGCTGGCGGTCTAGGATGCCTGCGAGCTTGAGCTGCCAGAGCATTCGCTCAACACGGTACGGTGATTCGGCGATATCTTCAAGCACCAAAATGCCGTCGTCAATCCGCGGTAGGTAGGGCGTGCCCACGAGGTGCGAGACAAGGGCTAGATTGGTGCCCCATAGCGTGCCCTCGATGCTTTGCGCGGGCTGGCTGATGTCATTGGCGAAGCCGCCATAGTCGTGGTGTGGATCGCTGAGGGCGGCCAGCCAATGGGCGTAGGCAAATTCATTGGCCTCTGCGTCGTCGCCTTCGGCGAGCATGCCTGAGAGCACGGGGCCTGCGTAGGTGACGTAATTGGCCTGAGCCAGCGCCGCCAGCGAAAACGCCGTGACGTCACTATAGCCGCAAAAAATCTTGCCACTGTCTGCCACCGCCGACCAATCGATACGATGCAGAATGCGAGACAAGCCATAGCCGCCGCGCGCGAAGAGAATCACATCGGCATCGCTCTCAATGGCCTCGGTAAGGGCTGCCAAACGCGCCTCGTCGGTGCCCGCAAAGTAGCGCCATTGGGCGTTTGCAGCTGTGGGCACGCCCACGGTGTGACCACGCTGCCGCAGCCGAGCCGCCGAATCAGCCAGCGCCTGCGCATCAAGCGAACCCGAGAGCGCCAGACAGGTGCATCGTAGCGGCGCGCTCACCGCGAGCGGTTGGCGGGCTGGGACAGAGACTACGGGAGTAGCGTTGTTAGCGATGATGTTATTCATGTCAGGGAGCAGTCAACTTCTATCGGCATTATGCCTACGCCTTTGCTGGGTGTTGCGCGCACTGATCGCCACCGAGCGGAGACTGCGCCTCTTCATCCACTCTATCGGGACACATCATGCAATCAATCCACCGCCTCACCGCCACACTCTTCGCTTGTGCGTGGTTACTCTTACTGGCGGGCTGCGGGGGCAGCTACAGCCGTGGCATTTTTGAGGGGCAAGTGATTGGGCAATCGGAGTCTGTCGTGATGGAGCGCGTAGGCAAGCCCGACGTTGCCGAAACCAGTGATAGCAAACAGCACAAATTCGTCTACAAAGGACGCACGTTTGATACCAACGCTAACGGACAAAAGGATGCCGAAGCCATCATCACGTTTGAAAAAGATGCGAAAGGTGAGTTTGTAGCAACGGCCGTTTATTTCTCGTAGCCCACAGCTATTGCTTCGGCAACACAAAGTATGGAGGGAGTTCATGGTTCGACAAGCTCACCACGAACGGAAACGTTAATACTTCAGCTTGCCGGATCCCTCACGCAGCCTTGCCATCGCGGCGCGCCTCACTGTAAGAGCGGCTCCACCGCGACCCCCGGCGGCAATCTCTGCAACCGCCGAGTTCAGTTGAATTCAGCGGTTGGGTAGATGAAATCAATCAGCCCAGACTCAACCGCTGCTTTTTGTTTTTCTCGAGCGTTGCGGCAAAGCCCGCCATGCGCTCGCGCTCTTGCGCAACGACTGCGGCGGGTGCCTTGTCCGCAAACGCGGGATTGGCGAGCTTGGCGGTGGCTTTGCTGAGCTCCGCTTCGAGTCGGGCGATTTCCTTGTCGAGGCGGGCGCGCTCTTGCACCGGATCGACTTTGATTTCAAGCATCAACTTGAACGCGCCGACCATCTGCACGGGCGCGTCGTTTGCCGGTAGTTCGCTCACGATCCGCACTTCGCTCAGTTTCGCCAGAGCTGCGATGTAAGGCGCGAACGTTTTGAGCGTTGCGGCCTCGGCAGCATCGGCGTATTGCGCGACCAGCGGCACGCGCTCAGCGGGCGAGAGCTTCATTTCGCTTCTGAGTGTGCGCACGGCGGTAATGAGTTGCTTCAATACGGCCATCTTGGCGTTGGCAGCGTCGTTGATTCGATCCGCGCCAAACTTTGGAAACGGCTGCGTTGAAATCGAAGCGCCGGACTTGCCCGCTAATGGCGCTATGGCTTGCCAAAGTTCTTCCGAAACAAACGGCATGATGGGATGCGCTAACCGCAAGGTCGCTTCGAGTTCGCGAACGAGCACGTTTCGAGTGCCGCGCGCAGCAGCATCGTTACCCGCCTTCTCTGCTTCGGCGATTTGTACTTTCGCACACTCCAAATACCAATCGCAGTATTCGTCCCAAACGAATTCGTAGAGCGCTTTAGCGGCGAAATCAAAGCGATAGGAATCGAGTCCGTCGGCGATATCGCGTTTTGCGATTTGTAGGCGACCGAGCAGCCATTGGTCAACGAAGGAGAGCTGCATGAGTCCCTGTCCCGCGGGCGGGAGAGGGGTTGGGGTGAGGGTGTTGGCGGCCGTCGCGGAGATCGTCCTTACGCCGACAGTACCCTCACCCCTAGCCCCTCTCCCGCCTGCGGGAGAGGGGGATGACACCACACCGCAATCTTTCCCCTCGGTATTCATCAACACAAACCGCGTCGCGTTCCACAGTTTGTTGCAGAAATTCCGATAGCCTTCGCAGCGGCTCAAATCGAAGTTGAGCGTCATCGACATGGTGGAGAGCGAGGCGAACGTAAAGCGCACCGCATCGGCGCCGTAAGCAGGAATACCGTTTGCGAAGTTTTTACGAATGTACTTTTCCGCTTTTTCTTTGTGTGACGCCAGCATCAAGCCTTGCGTTGATTTCGTCACAAGGGGCTCGAGTTCGATACCGTCCAGCAAATCAATCGGGTCGAGCACGTTGCCCTTTGATTTGCTCATCTTGTTGCCGTCGGCATCACGCACCATGGCGTTGATGTAGACATCTTTGAACGGCACCTTGTCCGTAAAGTGCAAGGTCATCACGATCATCCGGGCGACCCAGAAAAAGATGATGTCGTTGCCGGTGACGAGCACATTACTCGGCAAATACACTTTGTCTTTTTCGAAACGGACGGTGTCGGGCCAGCCGAGCGTGGTGTGGCATACGAGCGCCGACGAGAACCAGGTGTCGAGGACGTCCGCATCGCGCGTGAGCGACTTACCGCCCGACTGCTTGAGCGCCTCCTCTTCGGTGCGGGCCACGTAGACCTTGCCGTCAGCGTCGTACCACGCCGGAATTTGATGGCCCCACCAAAGCTGGCGCGAGATGCACCAGTCTTGAATGTTGTTGAGCCAATGGTTGTAGGTTGACGTCCAATGCTCGGGGTGAAATTTCACGTCGCCGTTTGCCACCGCATCAAGCGCGCGGCCCGCTAGGCCCTTCGCATGCTTCGGTGTGGCTTTGCTCATCGCAACAAACCACTGATCGGTGAGCATCGGTTCGGTGATTTGCCCCGTGCGCTCGCACGTTGGAACCATGCTCTTATGCTTCACCGCCTTTTGCAGGAAGCCTTGTGTCTCTAAATCCTTGAGCACCGCATCGCGCGCTTTGAAACGATCAAGGCCTTGATACGCGGCGGGACCGTTTTCATTGATCTTGGCATCGAGCGTGAAGATGGTGATCAGTGGCAAGTTGTGCCGCATGGCACAGGCGTAGTCGTTGAAATCATGCGCGCCAGTAATTTTTACGCAACCCGAACCGAATTCGCGATCTACAAAATCATCCGCGATGATTGGAATTTTTCGATCGCACAGCGGCAAATCAACGAACTTGCCGATGAGATGCGTGTAGCGCTCATCCTCGGGATGTACCGCGAGCGCGCCGTCAGCGAGCATGGTTTCGGGACGCGTCGTGGCGATGTGCATGCCGGCCATGCCGTCAATCGGACCATCGCTAAACGGATACAAAATGTGCCACATGAATCCATCGCGCTCGACCGATTCCACCTCAAGATCGCTCACCGCCGACTTGAGCACTGGGTCCCAATGCACCAGTCGTTTTCCGCGATAAATCAGGCCTTGTTCAAAGAGCGAAACGAAGGTCTCGACCACGCCCTTGGACATGTGCGGATCCATCGTGAAATAGCCCTGCCCCGCACCCGTCGCATCGGCGTAGTTCCAATTTGCGGATGAACCGAGGCGACGCATTTGCTGGGTAATCGTGGAGCCCGATTTCTCTTTCCACTGCCAAACGCGCTTCAAGAATTCTTCACGCCCGAGATCATGGCGCGAAATGCCATCGGCCTGTAACTGGCGCTCTACAACGATTTGCGTGGCGATACCGGCGTGATCGGTGCCAACGACCCAATTGGTGTTGTCGCCCTTCATGCGGTGGTAACGAATCATGGTGTCCATCAACGTTTGCTGAAACGCATGGCCCATGTGCAGGGTGCCCGTCACATTGGGTGGCGGCAATTGAATCGTGTAGCTCGGTTTGGTCGCATCGCCATTGGGAACGAAGTAACCCGCCTTTTCCCAGACCGGATACCACTTGGATTCAATGGCATTCGGCTCAAAGGATTTAGCGAGGTTTTCGAGGGCGGACATAGCGGATTAGCGTCGCGGGCGACGTCAAATTGTTGCGATGCGGTATTGTAGCTATGGGAGTTACAGCTCTATTTATTTAAGCCATATAAAATAAAGGTTTCATTGGATATTTTTTAATTTTCTATAAGTACATAGAATTCACCAAATCCCCTATTTCATATGGCTTTCGTCAATAAAGCTAATTTGGTGTTCTATGTAAAGTACGCGTCAAGCACCTCTAGGATGCCGACAGTGAAATTGCTTATCGTTTGAGCGCAGTTCGATGCCACGCGTTGGCACGGGGGTCGGCCACACTCGCCATAGACATGGCGCCGATTCATCGCGGGCTCGAACTCACACCGCGCTAACGGTGACCGTGACGGAAAACTAACTGCCCTCACAATTCGGCTTGGCGCATAAACTGCCTAGTGTTCGTCTTTACAAGGTGAGCGCAACAGCGCTCGGAACAATCGCTCCGCACACCCCATTGTTGTCAAAGCGACAGCCGCATTTCTCATACCGCACATCATGTCCAACACAATCGTTGATCAAATCTACGAGGCGGCGTTTGTACCTGAGCAATGGTCGCACGCTTTGCAAAGCGTCGCGGCGGAAACCGGCTGCGCGTCAGGCGTAATCGCGACGTGGGACGCTGAGCAGCTCCCGCAGGGTTTTCGCGCGACGCCGTTGGTTCGACCCGCTGTGGAGAGCACCATGCGCAGCCCGCAGGGTCAAGACAGCCGCCGCTTTACCGCACTGCATGGGGTGATAAACGACGGATTTACGAGCATTGATTCACTGCTGTCGCGCGAAGCGTTTGACACCGATCCGATACAAGTGGGTCTTCGCGCACTCGGACTTGAATCGCAAGCCGCCACCGCCATTCCAATGCCCAGCGGTGAGCTCGTGTGCATTTCGTTCGAGCGGCGTTTGGCGGATGGGCCGTTCGACGAGCGCGCGATTTCCGGACTCAACGAGCTGCGCCCTCATCTCGCTCGGGCGGGTCTGATGGCCGCGCGTCTCGGACTCGAACGTGCGCAAACCACGGTCAGTGGTTTGCGTGCAATCGGCTTGCCAGCCGTCGTCCTGACACTCAGCGGGCGCGTGCTCGCCACCAACGATTTGTTCGACGCCCTGCCATCAACGTTTCTGCCGTCCTCGCACGGCGGGCTGGCGATCAATGACGTCGACGCCAATCGACTTTTTCAAGCGTCAGTAAGCGCCACACGGAGCCTCAACGAACCGCTAGTACGCTCTATCCCGATTGTGGCGCGAGACGGTCGCGATGCGCTTGTCGTACACGTATTGCCATTGCGTCGCGCTGCCCACGAAATTTTCTCCGGCGGCGATCTGTTGGTCGTTGCAACCACCGTGCGGCCGAATGCGTCCACGCCCTCGCCTTCGATCTTGATGGGTTTGTTCGATCTCACGCCCTCCGAAGTGAAACTCGCCGTCGCGCTCGCAAGCGGCAACACCGTGCAGCAGGCCGCAGCTGACGCCTCGATTCGATTAACCACGGCGCGCACCTACCTTGATCGCATCTTCCGCAAAACCGGAACACATCAACAAAGCCAGCTCGTCGCGTTGCTCAAAAGCACGCACGCGATCGACTCGCGCTGAAACCTACGCGCGCGTGGCGACCTACTCGCGCGCAGAGCCGCGCGCAGTCACTCGACGAGAACGACGCGTAGCGACGCCTAGCCATGCGTAAGCAATCACAGGTTGCGCCGATACAACGCCGTCACGGCGTTTTTATTTTGTGATTTAGGTGTGACCTCGCGCCGCCTATGAATAGCGCATGCGGTGAACCGCTGTGCGAATAACCGCTGCTTGCAACGTCGCCCAGTCAGCAAATGCTGACTAGGCAGAGTCCTCGAAACAGCGAAGACTTCGCGTTGCGAAGGATAGTTGAGTTCGTTGCGCGGTGAAACGGCTGTTTTTCGTATTCGCATGCGCGTCGGGTCGATTCGTCGAGCCGCACCCTGTTCATTGCATCCGTTCGCGGAGCTTGCAAAGTCCGTTCAATCTAGTGGAGAACACATGAAGTATTTTCGAGTTAGTAAGTTAACGATCGCAACTGCGATCGCTTTTTGCGCTGGATCGAACGCCAGCATGGCCAGCGACATCGTTGCCGCACCGGGCAGAACGCTTCAGCCTGCGCCCGCCGCTTCGTGGCCGCACCTCAACCGCCCCGATCTAGTCGCCGACAGCACTGGCGCGCAGTTCGGTTTCAGCATCCGCAACGTCGGCACCGGTAACTCACCTTCATCGATCACTCTGATCACTTGTACTGCATGGAGCACCGCGACGCCCACCAAGGGCGGCGGAGGCTACGTCCCTTGTGTCGAGGGCACCCATTACGTCACGTTGGGTGGCCCCTTGCCACCCGCCGGCACGAGCAAATCGGGGAACGTGTGGAAAGTGCCCACCGGTGCGCTTGCAGCCACGAACGGCCAAACAACGTTTACTCTGAACATCAAAACCACGCCAGCTCAACGAACCCGCGGCTTGAATTTCGAGGTCTGCGCCGACGCGAACAATGCCATTGCAGAGCTCAGCGAAAGCAACAACTGCAAGGGCTTTAACTACACCTGGCCGAATTAATCGACTTCATTGGAATGGCGATCAATAAACACCGTCCCGCGATGAGGGTCAATCCCAACTTGGCACGCACGACCCCGGGTCAACACGATCCTGCACATACCTCGCGCGCGTCCCGCTCGTCGTCTTTTCAAAAGGCAATACGAAATCTAGCTTCAATCGACGTTTAATGTTTACGACGGCGCCTGCGCTCTGGGCGTGAGCGGCTGGGCTCAGACCGCTATTCCCCCGAGTGAGCGCGCAGTGTTGCAAGCGCTCTACACCGGTACAGCGGGTGCGAGTTGGACGAACAGTACCAATTGGAACGGCGCGGCAGGCACCCAATGCACGTGGTTTGGCGTGGTATGCACGGTGGGCGACACCAACGTCAACGGGCTCAATCTTTTTGGTAACAACTTGACCGGTAGTCTGCCGGCAACGTTTAATCAGTTGACGGTTCTACGCGATTTCGAAGGCAGCAGCAATCAGATTTCAGGTGCCATCCCGGAGTTGACTGATCTGGCGCAGTTGCGAAGATTTGCCGTGCGCAACAATACGCTTTCAGGTGCGGTCTTAGTCCCAGCGAATACAGCGGCTGGATCAACGTGCACCGTCACAGCGAACAAAGCCGGGGACGCTGCATTTAGCGCCGCCCCAACCGTGCAACAAAGCATTGTTATTGGCGGGGCCGTTGTATTGGCGACGTCGGTCCCAACGCTCGGCGATTTCGGCCTGATCGCGCTGATGCTGCTGATGGGAGCCGTGATGCGCCGTCGCTCGTTTCCGTAGCCACCGCTGACACCTCACAACTCGCTGCGCACTCACGCGTTCGAACGATTTTGGGCGGGATCACGCGATAGGCGTCACGTCACGTTTGAACTCATGCGCCGCTATCTGGGCCACCCAAGTGTCGACGCTCTGTGCAGGGCCATTGATCGCAACGCTAAGGCTCACTTGATCGATTGGCGAGCTGGCACGGCCAATCGCGTCGCGCTCAATCAAAACGCATGTTGATATTCACAGTCAGCAAATGCTGACTATGCGGCGCGCGCGCTTTGCGTCATTCTCGATAGTTGAACGCACGTGGCGCATTCGTGTCGACGCTCGCGTCTTTTGCATCGAGTGGACTTTTCTATGTCGGGGGTCAAATCGTGATTCATATTGCACATCTAAGTCTTGTGGCGCTGCGCGCGCGGACGACGTTCGCGGCGCTCGCCCTGATAGCCTCTACCGCCGCCCTCGCCGCCCCCGGCGATCTCGATAGCAGTTTCGGCAGCGGTTTTGGCCGTGTGCGAACGCCGGTCGCTGAGGTGTACGGTTCCATCCAATCGAGCGGATCCGGCGAACGATTGCGAATGCCGTCGATTGTCCTTCAGCCTAACGGCAAGATTATTGTCGCAGCAGGCTGCAAGACGACAGGTTCGACGTGGGACTTGTGCGTCGTTCGCTACAACGCCAATGGCAGTCTTGACGATAGCTTTGGCGTCGCCGGTCTCGCCGTGACCGATATGCGCGGCACGGATGACTACATTGCTGGCGTGGTGCTGCAAGCCGACGGCAAGATCGTTGTTGCGGGCAGCTGCACAGAGACCGCTAGCTCCGGTACTGGCGAGGATTTTTGTCTCATGCGCCTGAGCACAAACGGAGTTCTCGATACTACTTTCGCAACGGCTGGCAAAGCCTTCACCTCGATCAGGGACTTTGACGACACCGCGACGGGTGTTGCCCTTCAGGCGGACGGCAAAATCGTGGTTACGGGTGCCTGCGCGGCAAGTACTTCCACTAATTCGGGCGTTGAAGCCTGTGTCGCGCGCTACACGGCAGCCGGCGTGCTCGATACGAGCTTTAGCAGTGATGGCAAACTTATCGTTCGAGCAAGTGGTGTTGTTACACCTATCAACGTCTACAACCAAGCGAATAGCGTTGCAATCTCGGCGGATGGAAAAATTGTCATCGCCGGATCAAGTGGCTATTTTCCCGACACCAGTCTGCGCATCGCCCGCATCCTCGGGAACGGGACGATCGACAACACATTCTCCGGCGACGGGGTCGCGACGATAAATCCGGCAACTGGTTGGCTGTTCGCGCAGGCCCTTACGATCCAACCTGATGGACAAATCCTCGTGACGGGACTGCGCGTCAACGGGCAGTGCGGTGGTCCTACAGAATGCATCGTCGTACTGCGCTTCACCGAAACCGGTGTGCTCGACACGACCTTTGGCGTTTCCGGGACGGCCTCGCTGGACGCAACCAACGCTTGCTTTTCGTACGCTCGCACAGTTGCACTACAAAGCGACGGAAAAATCGTCTTGACCGGCGATTGTCGTCCCAACGGCAACTCCGTAAAGTTCAGTTACGCCAGGTTGCATGGCGACGGCAGCATTGACAAAACCTTCGCTACGAATGGCTTCGGATCTATCGGGGAATCGGGCAATTTTGACTATGGCACGCGTGCTGTGATGCAACCGGACGGCAAGATTGTGCAAGTGGGGGCGTGTTTTGGTTCCAACACGAGCGCGTTTTGCCTCGCCCGCTATGAAGGCGGCCCGTTCGGTGCGCGCAATTGCACGCTTGACATCGATGGCGACGGCAGCATCACGGCCACTGTCGATTCGCTCATTCATGCTCGAGTCGCACTCGGCATGACCGGCAGCGCCGTCATTGGCGGCATTAGCTTTCCTGCGAACGCCACACGCGATCAATGGGGCACGAATACCTCTCGCGACATTCGCAGATATCTGATCGCGCAATGCGGGATGAGCCTGCAATGAGGCGTCGGGCTGCCGATCCCGCGCGGCAAACGATCTTTGGCATGCTCCTGCTGCCTGTGGCGATTTGCTGGACGCTCTATGCGTACTACTTTGTTGCACAAGACCTTGAGAATCCGCAGCCCGTTGTCGCGGCCTTCGTCTCCGCCGAGTGCTGGGCGCCACCCAGTACCGCCGTCTTGAAAGGAGTGAACAATTCAAACAGCGCTATCAAGATCGGGGAAACGCAGTTTTTCCTCAAGACGGAGTACGAGTTTGACAGTCGATCAAAGTCGTTCCGGTCAAGTGGCAACTCAGTTAAAGCAAAAGACAGAAAGACCGACGTTGTGGAAATCGGAGGCCTCGCAGACTGTGAAATCGCAGCTCAGTTGGCCAATACCGAACGCAAATCCACGACCGTTTGGGCCGGTGAAGAAGATATTGAAGATCGCTTTCGCGCACGGTTTACCGCAGAGCGAGAATTTCCCCCTCTCGCCATGCTCTGGGTTCCCGCTTTGATCGCAGGTGCCGGCATTAAACTTTGGACGCGAGCCATGCGGAAACGAGGCCGATTTGTCTAGAGGTTTTCTTTTGCGTCATGAAAAAACGTTTACGAATAATTGAGTAATCATCGCCAGTAGTGTCCGGTTAAAAATTGAACAAATTCAACTGCTTAGCGCTGAGCGGTGTTTCCTGGATAACGGCATCGGGCTGCAAGGCGCATGAAATATCGG
>READ01000069.1 GCA_004293675.1 Betaproteobacteria bacterium | reverse complement strand
ATTTTCGATGCAGCGGCGACCCGCTGGTCGCAAGTTTACGACCGGGCCCAAGTCCAAGGATGCGATGCTCGATGGGCATTTGATCAGCGTCTCCTTAAGTGCGGCGCGCGGTCGAAAAGGAATCACTTGAACTCTGATCCAAACTTACAAGGGTGGAGAGCCATTGCCGCGTGTCCGGCGATGTCGGCTCGGACTGCCCAGCGGTTATTGATGCCATTAATCCTTGGTTTCTGCCTCGGTAGCACGGGCGCTCAAGCTCAAGCCGCCAATTGCCCGTTCGCCATAACCGGACAACTATCGTCCCGACTAACGGTCGACGCGGCTGTTATGTCCAGGTTTAGCACCGGGCAGCGTTCACCGGGTTTGCAGGGCAGCGTAGGCGGCGGAACGCCCACGCCACAACAAGAGGCCGCGCTTGAATCCAGCATCGCCGACGCATCGCTTCGGCTCGATATGGATGGAGACGGTTTTTTCTCGAACGTAGATGCGGCCGTCATTAGCCGATACCTGGCGGGCTTTGCGCCGTCGGCGCTATTGACGGGTTTGCCACTGCCCTCGGCCGCCACGCGTCGCTCGGGGGCTGATGTGATGGGCTACATCAACGGCGGATGCGTTGCGCCGATGCGCCCTAGTAAATCCGACGCGGCGCGGCTACTGACCCAAGCCACCTTTGGCCCCACCATCGCCTCCATCGACGAAGTGCACGCCAAGGGCGCAACGCAATGGTTGAATGAGCAACTGGCGCTACCGCTGCACAACCCGTCGCACTGGCAATACGTCTATGTCGACAAGGGCCCCAAGGGCGATAGCCGATACGTCAATTCGACCATGGAGAGCTTTTGGCTCCAGGCCGTCCGTGGAAACGATCAATTGCGTCAGCGCATGGTGTTCGCACTCACCGAAATTTTTGTCGTTTCAACGGTCAACAGCGCGGTCGACATTCAAGAGGACGCCCACGCGAGCTATCTCGACATGCTCTCCCGCAATGCGTTCGGCAATTTTCGAACGCTGATCGAAGAGGTCTCGCTGCATCCCACGATGGGCCAATATCTCTCGTCGTTCAACAACGAGAAAGAAGTGCCCGGCGGACGCCAGCCCGATGAGAACTACGCTCGTGAAATCATGCAGCTATTTACCATCGGGTTGTGGCAACTCAACAACGATGGCTCTCGAAAACTCGATCCCGTCACCGGCAAACCGATTTCAACCTATACCCAAGCCGACATCAAAGGCATGGCACGAGTGTTTACCGGATGGAGCTGGGGCGCAACCACCGCCGACGCGTACAACCTCTTAATGCAGCCCGTTGCCGAGCTGCACTCGACCTCGGAAAAAGCGATCCTTAACGGTGTGCTCATCCCCGCCAACACCAACGCTCGCGACAGCTTAAGGATCGCGCTCGATACGCTCTTTAATCACCCCAACGTTGGCCCTTTTATCGGCAGTCAGCTCATCAAGCGATTTGTGACCAGCAACCCCACGCCGGGCTACGTCAGCCGTGTCGCGGCTGCGTTTAACAACAATGGCTCGGGCGTACGCGGCGACATGAAAGCCGTAATTCGCGCGGTACTACTCGACGACGAAGCGCGGAACAACAACCGAATCACCGATCCGTATTTCGGCAAATTGCGCGAACCGATCATTCGCTACGCCAACTTAATGCGTGCGTTTGATGTCAAGACCTACGCACCCATCGTCTACCGAATTTGGAATTTTGAAGACGGCGCATTTAGCTTGGGACAAAACCCGCTTCGCGCGCCATCGGTGTTCAATTGGTATCAGCCGACCTACGCGCCACCGGGGATGGTGTTGTCGACCAACCGCACCGCGCCTGAATTCAAAATCACTCACGAAACGACGGTCACGGGCTACACCAACTACATCGTCAATCAAGTGGCGCTGCAAACGGAACGTTCACGCACTGAAATGTCGGTCTATTTAGATCAGGTACATATTGATGAGTACCTTGCGGGCAACGTCAGCGCAGAGCTCGCGCTAGCCGACCAACCCGACGCGCTCATTGATCGGCTCAACTTGCTGTTGATGGCCGGACAAATACAGCCGTGGCTTCGAGACATTGTCAAGCAAGCGATCAATAACATTCCGATCACCGACAACCGAGCCCGCGATGATCGCGTTGCGACCGCCGTCTCGCTCATCATGGCGAGTCCACAGTATTTGGTACAGAAGTAAGGGGCGAACATGATTCACATTTCAAAAAATATCGCACGCCGTGAATTTCTAAAGCGCGGCAGCGCAATGACGGCCTTCGCAGGGTCGAGCTTCGCGGCCAATTTGGCCATGGTGGGTGACGCCAGTGCTCAGGTGGCAGGCGATTACAAAGCGCTGGTTTGTATTTTTCTCGATGGCGGCAACGATCAATCCAACACCGTCGTTCCCAGAAGCGGCACGTCCTACGCCACCTACGCCGCAGCTCGGCAAAGTCTGGCGCTGTCGCAAGCAAGCCTGCTCGCGATCACGCCACAAGCCACAACCCAAGGGGCCTACAGCGGCCCCGTGCTTGGATTGCATCCTCAGCTCACGGGGCTACGCGACCTCTTCGCTGCGCAAAAGTGCGCGATCCTTGCAAACGTTGCAACGCTCGTGGCGCCTATCACCAAGGCGCAATATCAAAACCAAACGGTTAACGTACCGCTGCAATTGTTCTCGCATTCCGATCAAGCCAATTCGTGGCAAACGGGCTTTCCGGATTCGCCGTCGAATACCGGTTGGCTCGGACGTGCGGGTGATTTGATGCTGGCCAGAAACGGCAGCAGTCCGGTGTCAATTTGTATGTCGCTGGCGGGCAGCAACGTGATTCAATCGGGCAACAACGTCATTCAGTATCAGCTCACCACCGACGGCTCGGTGCAAATTAGTTCAACGAGCAATCTGTTGAACCGCTCCGCCAACGCAGCCTTGATGTCGCAAGTGCTTCGTCAACGCAGCGCGCACATGCTCGAAAACGAATACGCGCTGATCGCCAAGCGCTCGATTGATGCCGATGTTGCGGTGCGCGACGCATTGGCTAATTCGGTTAATCCCAGCACGGTGTTTCCCACCAACAATTCGCTGGCTGCGCAGCTCAAAATGGTTGCTCGGCTGATCGCAGCGCGCTCGCGGTTGCAGCACGGTCGGCAGATCTTTTTTGTCTCGCGTGGCGGCTTTGATTTTCACGACAATTTACTCAACGAGCAATCGGATCGATTGGGCGAAGTCTCGTCGGCCATCAAAGCGTTTTACGACGCGACGGTCGAGCTGCAAATCGCCGACAAAGTTACCTCGTTTACCGCGTCGGATTTCGGTCGCGCGCTGCTCTCCAACGGGCGCGGCGCCGATCACGGTTGGGGCGGGCATCACTTCATCGTGGGCGGCGCGGTCAAGGGCGGCAAAGTCTACGGCCGATTCCCCACCGTTGCATTGGGCGCAGCCAGCCCTGAGGACGCCGGCGAAGGACGACTGATTCCGACGACCTCGGTCGATGAATACGCCGCCGTATTAGCGCGCTGGTTTGGCGTCACTGACATGACAACGATCATGCCGCAGCTTGGACGATTCGCAAACTTCAACATGGACTTTCTGTAGATCGGCTTACTTCGTATACGCCTTACGAATAAAGGCGTACAAGTCATTTTTAATTATTAATGACTATTAGTGTAATTCGCTAAAAGCCCATATTTCATATGGCCTACGGTCACAAAGATGGAGCACAAGATACGGCAGCGTATCGATGCCATCTAATTCGACAAAAACACGCGATCTAACACCGCGGAGAAGGGAAATGCAGCGCCCGGATCAACCTTGCGGCGCTGCGTTTTGTCACACGGCATCATCGCCCGATCCAAATCGGAATGCCGTTTCACGCCGTCGCGCGAAATGCCGCGACGCGTTTTGATGTCGCGCAATAAATGGATGAGCGACGCGAGCTGCGCCTCTGGAAACGGATCGCGTCCATCACCGTCGTTGATGAGCTCAATCGCAATCGAGCGGCCGCTGTACGTCAACACATGATGTGCCACCTGCGATTCCGGCACGCTAGCGCGAAGCGTGCCATCGCGATCGATCATGTAATGAATGCCCAGTTTGGGATGCGCTTCAATCACCCGCAGGTTCTCTTCCATCGTCCCCGCACTCACCCAAATCGGTTTATTGGTTTTTACGTTACACGTTGGACCGCCCGTGGAATGAAGCACGATCATGGTGATCGGTTCGGTGCGCGGGGGGCCGGATTTTCGGGCGTGGGTGGGATCGGCCAAGAGTGTCGCCACACACAACGCGAGCGCAATGAAACGCGGACAGGTGTAGATCGCGCACATCGAGCAATCCGCCGGACGCGGAGAGTGCCTTTCATCACTTAGCATCAGTCAGGCTGCGCCGCCAAGCGAGCGCGATGGTTTCATGTTGTTTGATGAACGCGTCTTTTCCGTCCATGTCGGCGTCCATGGAATTCGGGTGCTGCGCAGCCAGATTTCTCTTCAACGCGCAGTAAACCTGCGCAGCCGAAGGATTTGCATTCATGTAGTCGCGGAACGCCAAATGACGATCAACTGCCGAATGCCCGACGACAAACGAGTGCAAATGATGCGTGCGAAGACCACCGCTTCCATCTTTGCGAAAGTAGCGGCGACCGGGAATGCCGAACTCACCCATCGCCTTGTAGCCCATTTCTGTCAGCGCAGCGGTACTGCCGTCAAGCCGCTCGAAATCTGCCACGACAAGCAACATATCGACGATGGGTTTCGCGTAAATCTCTGCGATCGCAGTGCTTCCGATGTGGTGCAGTGCGACAACATTGCCGCCCACGGCACCGCGGATGCGTTGGGATTCAATTGCAAACGAAATCAACCAATCCGGATCGGGCGCAACGACTCTTACTGACATTGTGATTTTGAACGTCTGGCGCAATCGCCGGACTGGGCTGTTGTTCAGCTGCGAAGCGTATCGCAAACACGACGCGGCTGCGCGCGATCCAGCATCGGAGAGTTTCGTGTTGATGAACTGCGGCCCCCTCCCCTTCAAGGGGAGGGTTGGGGTGGGGATGGTTTTCTTTCGATTTGCTAGTTTGCAACAGAAAACCATCCCCCTCCTAGCCTCCCCCTTGAAGGGGGAGGGACCACACCTAGTACCGCGACGCGATACGGATTCGCGCAGCATTCGCGACTTTGTGCAAATTGCGGGCGTATGCAGCGTGTTCGAAAAACAATGCGGCATTGTCATCACTTAAGCCAAGAACTGGCGCATCCGCATTCATGAAAACACGTTCGCTTTCAAACTTAAACGAGGAATTCTCGCGCCGCGATTTCATGTGTTGTGGGGCGTTGCTCTTTGCGGGATTGCTCGGTGCGCCGGGCACGGCGTCGGCGTTGAACTTTAAAGAGGGATTGAGCAATCCATGCGAAGGCGAGCGCGCGTGGACCTCGGCAGAGCGCGATTTTATTGATGCGGCGTTTGCAGGCATCAATGCGTCGAATTTCATCGACATTCATTCGCATTTGCTCGGCACGGGTGACAGCGGCAGCGGTTGTCATGTGCATGAATCGCTCTATTCGATTTGGCAGCCGATTGAATTTTTGCGGCGTAAGCAAATTCTTTCGGGCGCTTGCGTGAAGGAACCTGCGGGTGACATTGATCGACAATATGTGACGCAGCTCACGCGGATGATGAATGACTTTCCAGCGGGCGCGAAGGCAGCGTTGCTCGCGTTTGATCATGCGCATGATGATCGCGGCACGAAGGATTTGGACAAAAGCACGTTTCATGTGCCCAACGCCTATGCGAAAACGGTGGCGCAAACCCACGCACCACGCTTCGAGTGGATCGCGTCGGTGCATCCCTATCGCGACGATTCGGTGGCGGCGATTGCGAAGGCACGGGCCGACGGCGCGGTTGCGGTGAAGTGGTTGCCCTCCGCCATGAACATCGATTGGCGAGACGCGCGGCTGGTTCGTGTGTACGATTATTTGGCACAAACGCAGATGCCGCTCATCGCGCATTTCGGCGCAGAGAAAGCGGTGAAAGGCGCGCATCGCGACGAGTTTCTAAACCCTTTGCATGCGCGCGTGCCGCTTGAGCACGGGGTGCGATTGATCGTCGCGCATGCGGCGTCGATGGGCAATGCGCCAGATTTGGAAAGCATGTCGAAACGCTCAACGCCGTGTTTCGATTTGTTCGCGCGACTGATGAATGATCGTGCGTATGAGCGCCACTTGCTTGCCGACACGTCAGCGGTGTTCTTTTGTAATCGTGACGCGAGTGTCTGGCAACAGATGTTGCGCAATACCCATTGGCATTCGCGACTGTTGCACGGCACGGATCATCCGCTGCCGGGTGTGTGGCCGCTCTACGATGTAGAGGCGTTGGTTGACGCAAACGTATTGAACGCTGATGCTGCGCCAACGCTTAAGCGCATTCGCCGCAAAAATCCGCTGCTGTTTGATTTTGTGCTGAAGCGATCGGTTCGCTTCGGCGGTTCAACGTTTAGCGCTTCGGTGTTCGAAGCGCGGCGTCACATCGCGCAGACGGGCTGACACGTCACGCGACGCGGTGCCGTTCGCTACTCAGCTTCCAAACGCGGCACCAGCGCGTGAACGTTGGCGTAATTCACCAAGTCGACGACCGAGGCTGCATCCAAGCGACGTTGCACGGCGATTTTGTGACTGCTCACCGTTTTAACGCTCAAATTGAGCTCGGTGGCAATGTCGGTCACCGAGCGGCCGGAGACAAGCTTCACCAGCACGTCGTATTGACGATTCGAGAGCTGAGTGTGCGGTTCGCCGTCACTGCGTTTACCGCGGCGTGGCTGCGGTAGTGTTGCAGCGCGTTTGATACACGAAATAATCGTTTCGGCCGACGAACCTTTGGGCAAGTATTCGGACGCGCCCAAAGACACAGCGCGCTCTTTGTGCGTTTCTGGGTCGTACATGGACAACACGATGATGCGCATCGACGGCGCTTCGTCCAACAAACGCTGCAACAGCGTAAAGCCGCCACGACCGGGCAGCGACAGATCTAGGAGCATCACGTCGGCTCGACCGCTGCGGGCAATGTCAACGGCACCGGCGCTGTCACCCCCTTCAGCAACGACAACGAGCTCCTTGTCGGTGCTTAGGATGCCGCGCAGTCCGGCGCGAACGATGGGATGGTCATCAATGATTGCAACACTAATCACGGCGGTACTACTTTGTTGGTGTTTAAGACGAATCCAAATTTTTCACGTTTATTTCGATTTGGTCAGCACAATCCTATGAATAAAGCATATTTTTCGGAATAGTCCGTAACCACAGAGCGTTTGGCGAGCATTTCGGCACACTGCCTATGAGCGCAACCTTAGCCACCAACGCGTTGCGCTGGCCCGTTGCAACCTCCAAAACAGTTGCAACGTTACGCGGACAAATTGCGCACGCGCCACGCATCAAGGGCACCGAGCGTGTCGGCCGCGACCGCATCGAGCGCTTCGATTAACTCCGGGGTCGGCGCACGCTCGACCGCTTCGAGCGAGGCCGCCAACCCCAGCGCACCGACCGATTTTGCCGCGCCGCGCATGCCGTGCGCCAGCGCACGGATCGCATCGCGATCCTGGGGGAGCTCAAGCGCTCTGAGGCTTGTGAGTTCGCTGGTGACGCTCTGGCCGTACTGCAACAGCAGTCCGCCCACAAACGGCGCCGCGCTGCTGCGCTCGGCCGCCAAAAGCATTGCCAGAAACTCGGTGTCGAGCAATACAGATTCGCGAACTGTGTCAGCAGGGCCCGGCGACGCGTCGACAGCGACGCCAATGCGCCGCGCCACTTCGCGAATGAGCGTTTCGAGCGCGCGCAGTGTCGCCGGTTTTGGCAGGAAAAATTCCATGCCCGACGCACGCGCTAGTGCTCGATCCTCATCCAAATCACTGGCCGTTAACGCGCATAGCAGCGGACGCGCTGCCTGCGGTGTGACCTGAGCTGTGAGTGCTCGAGCCACGTCCAACCCCGACATCCCGGGCAAATTGACATCGAGCAGCACCAAATCAAACGTGCTGCCGCGCACGGCGTCGATGGCGTCTTCGCCCGTGGCGACCGAGCGCACCGTTTGTTGCAGGCTCTCTAGCAGCTGCGTGACCAATGCGCGATTGATCGCGTGATCTTCAACCAGCAGTAGTTGCAGCTTGGGGAGCGGTGCGGCGGTTGGCAAAAACGACGGGGTATTCATTTCGGAGGGCAGCGCGCTTTCGAGCGGCACCGGTATCGTGAAGGAAAAGGTTGAGCCCGCGCCCGCCGCGCTTTGCAGCTCGATGATGCCGCCGAGCTCAGTGGCGAGCATTCGACAAATCGATAATCCAAGGCCGCTACCGCGACTCGGATCCGCGCCGGCCACACCGATTTGACTAAAAGGTTGAAAGAGCGTGACCTGATCGGCGTCGGAAATGCCCACGCCTTGGTCGCGGATGGCAAAGCGGAGCCACTGCGATTTCTCGGTAACCGCACTGTCGGTAGGTTGAGCGGGTGGCGCGGCCGCCACACTGAGCGACAAGGATACGGGTGCGCCGGCGCCATGTTTGTGCGCATTGTGAAGCAAATTGATCAACAGCTGGCGGATCATGCCTGCGTCGGCATAGAGCGCCTCGGGCACATTCCTAGCAATGCTCACGGCAAACATCTGGCGTGGCGCTCCGACGGCGGCGGTCACCACATCGAGCGCTTCATCAAGCAGATCAGTTGTTTTAAAGCGGCTGGGTTTGAGTGCCACTCGCCCGGCTTCAAGCCGCGAATAGGACAAGATGCCATCGACCAAGGCAAACATCGATTTGGCGCTGGCGTCGAGCGTGGCAAGCTCTTTCGGCGCATTGGGCAATCGATTGGTGAGCATTTGACTCGAACCAATAATCGCCTGAAGCGGCGTGCGCAGCTCGTGACTCAGCATGGCCAAGAACTTCGCCTTTGCATCAGCGGTTTTCACGGCTTGCTCGCTGGCTTCGCGAAGCGATTGCTCGACTGACAAACGCAGCGCCACCTCTCGGCTAAGCAAGTCGTTGCGATCGTTGAGCGCTTGAGTGCGACGCACCACCCGCTGCTCCAGTTCAGTGTTGATGTTCGACAGCTGTTCGTTTTGCGAACGAATCGTGCCCAGCGCTAGTTGCACCTTTCCAATCATCAAGCGAAATGCGTCGGCGAGCTTTCCCGTTTCGAGCAAACGCATCTCGGGAATTTGATGGGGGAGCATGCCGTCGGCACCAAGTCGTGTCGCGAGCTCGAGTTTTTCAACGTCGCCCGTGACTCGGCGCAGCACCCACAGTCCTAAAAGTAACGAAGAGGCTAGCGCGGCGAGCGTGACTAGAAACGTGATTACTGCGCTCGAGACGATCGACGCGGTGAAATCGGTACGCGGCACCGCAACCACCACACGCCAATTGACGCCGTCGATTCGGGTGATGTCGCGCGATGCCACATCAACGGAGCCGAGCGAGGACTCGAGCACGGCCAGACGAACTTCACCCGAATCATGCGGATGAGCTCGTGGCTTGGCAATTTCGCGCATAAGCCAGTTGGAGCTGGTGCGGACTAAATCCGACTCGCTCGACGAGGCGAGCACTCGTTTTTGTTCGCCATCCACCGTACGAAACGGCGCTTCGGTGGTTGAGCTTGCAACTAGGTAGCCCGTTTCATCGATGATAAATGCGATGCCATTGGCGCTCACATTAACGCTTTTGACAAAAGCGGATAGTTCAGAGAGCTCAACGTCGGCCGCTAACACGCCGTGAAACGTACCGTCGCGTGTGATGATGGGTTGACTGGCTGTAGTGACCAGCGCGCCGCTGGCAAAGGAGACATAGATCGGTGTCCAGGTGAGCTTTCGCTCGGCCTCTGCGCCTCGATACCACGGCCGATTCACGGCGTCATAAATACGGCCCTCCGTTTCGATCAACCGCGAACGATCGAGTGGAACACGCGAGCTGTAGATTTTTCGAGGCTCTCCCGATTGCTTTTGCAAACGTACCGTTGCCGCGGCCAACGCGCCTGCCCGTCCCCGATCCACGCCGACAAAACTACCATCCTTACCAGCGTAAAACAGGTAGCTTGTGGTGCGCGTTTGCGAAGTGAGTTCGAATAGTTTTCGCTCAAGCTGGTCGCGGTCGGTAAACGTGCCAATCGAGCCATCAAAGGCGTGCGCTTGAGACGGATACGCTGATTGCAACGTGATCGACGCCTCTTCGAGCTGGTGCACTGCCGCCTGTTCAACGCGCGACGAAATGTCTTCAATGAGTTGCTGCGACAACACATCAACGGCCTTGAGCCCAGCGTAGAGCGAGCTGCCCGCGATGACGAGCGCTGGAACGCAGACCAGCGCTACAAAGGGCAGCGTGAGCAGCGTGCGAAGCCTGAGCTTTTTCGACGAACGAGTCGGGTCTTGAGTCGCTTCGGCGGAGGTGGACGGTTCAGCGGTGGGGGCAGTCACAGGAGGGAGCGCTCCCGCCGCTGCGACAAAAGCGCGACAGGCGAGAGACGACATAAAAGTAGGAGCGCCAGTGTAGCGGGCGTCGCTGACAGCGTTTGCGAGGGCGAGCGCGCTTTTATTGCGCTGTAAATGCGCCGCAATTGCGCGGCGATGCGCCGATAGGTCAGCCAAAGAAACGCCAGCTCAGCGCTGGCGCGTCGCTCCGCGATCAAATCGCTGCGTGGCGACTATTGGAACCTGACTCAATACTGTTCGTTTAAGTACTTGGGACAACATCCTCCGTTCGGGCTGAGCCGGTCGTTGCCTTGGCGGCACGCCAGCAACCCTTCGACAAGCTCTCAAGAAACAGCTTTTTAGTTGCGCAAAATCAATGCTTTGCGTGATGCCTTTCGCACGAAATACCCTAGGCGTAACGCGCC
>READ01000068.1 GCA_004293675.1 Betaproteobacteria bacterium | reverse complement strand
CTCCGATCGACATCATTCCAAGTCCCTCACCCCAACCCTCTCCCCCAGGGAGAGGGAGCCAAACCGATCACCGCCCTGTTTCTCAAAAACGCCTTTTGACCCACGGGCAAATATCCTACTCAGAGCCTGCCCCGGCGAAGGCCGGGGGCGAACGGTTCTTAAACAACGGTCTTGCCCCAAGTGAAGAAAGGCATCTTCGGGCGTTGTGGCCCGCGCAGCTTGGCAATGTTTATTGCGCGCTGTTCGAACGGCGCGAAGAACGAATAAACAAATTGCGCAACGAAGTTTGAGTTTGGGAATCGCTGCGGCCAGCACCTAAGCCGCTGCGGCGTCCTCGTCGCTGCGCTTACGCGGCGTGATGAAGGTGCTCACCCAAATTCCGACTTCGTAGAGGATCACCAGCGGCACCGCCAAAAAGAGCTGAGAGAGCACGTCGGGCGGTGTAACAACTGCGGCGATCACAAACGCGGCGACGATGAAGTAGCCGCGAAATTCCTTGAGCTGAGCAACAGTGACGATACCGGCGCGGGTAAGCACCGCAAGCACCACGGGCGTTTCGAACGTGAGTCCAAACGCGATAAACATCGTGAGCGCAAAGCTCCAATATTTGTCAATGTCGGGCGTCATGTTCACACCCGCTGGCGTGAAGCCCACGAACGTACCAAAGATCGACGGAAACACGACGAAGTACGCAAACGCCATCCCGCAGAAAAACAGCAAGGTTGACGACACAATAATCGGCAGCGCTAATTTCTTTTCGTGTTTGTAGAGACCGGGCGCGACAAAGGCCCACATTTGATAGAGCACGATGGGCAATGAAATCAAGAATCCCGCCATCAGCGTGACTTTGAGTGGAATAAAAAACGTTCCGGTCACGTCGGTGGCGATCATCGATGTGCCCTGCGGCAGCACGGCAAGCATCGGCGCGGCAACCCAAGCGTAAAGCGTTTTCATGCCAGGATAAGCCATCAGCGCAAAGGTAACCGCCAGCACAGAAACCACGGCTTTGACCAAGCGCGACCGGAGCTCAACCAGATGCGAGACGAAGGATTCTTGAATGGACTCGTTAGACATCTCGGTACTTTAGTGAAACGGACAAACCAATGCGAGCAAGATGAAGCGAGGTGGCACTACGCCGGCTGCTTCGCGTTGTCAGAGGCCGGCTTTTGTGTGGGCCACGCTGGCGCCAGCGATGAATTCATCTGCTCAGAGGTGATCATCGGTTTCGCGGCCGGCGCATGAATGGTGTTAGCGGGCGCAATGCTCGCTGAGTTCGCTGACATAGCTTGTTCGGCAATCGATTGCTCGAGGGCTGCGACCTCGTCGGTCTTTGCAACCGAGCCCTGCGCCGCTGCGTCTCTTGCGCGCTTGGCATCGTAATCGGCATTGATCTCGTTAAACGCTTTTTCGGCGGTAGAAGCTTCGCTTTCGACGCTGCGCCCCACATCGTTCACAGCCGTTTCGAAACTACGAGCAGCGTCTTTCGCTTGTTCTTGCAGTTTTCGAAGTTCATCCATCTGCATTTCGCGATCGATGTCTTGTTTGACTTGATTGGCGTAACTACGGGCACGACCCAACAGATGACCCAGCGTGCGGGCCACTTTGGGCAAGCGCTCGGGCCCCAAAACGATCAGCGCGACAACGGCGATGATCATCATTTTTCCAAATGACAGCTCAAACATATCGCTGCGCTGGTCGCTGCGCGAAGGACGAAAGACCAATGACGAATGACGCAAGGCTTCGCGAAGCTGAATGCGTCAAGCGAGCGGATTCTCGGTTGCTTAGAGCGATTTCGTCATTCGTCATTGGTCTTTCGTCCTGTTCGATGCAAAGCAGCGAACTAAACCTTGTCCTTTTTGACTTCGCCTTCGATGACGTTAGGCGCGGCGTTGCTGGCCTCTTCTACTTTGCCCTTGGCGGCAGCTTCGCCACCTTTCATGCCGTCTTTGAAATCACTCACGGCGCCGCCCAAGTCTTTGCCGACGTTGCGAAGCTTTTTGGTGCCAAACACCAAAACAACGACGAGCAAAACAATCAACCAATGCCAAATCGAAAATGAACCCATGAAGTCTCTCCAGAAAAATTATGTGAATCCGTACTAGTCCGGTTGAATCATTCGCCCGAGCGGGTCCGGTCCGCCCAACACGTGCATATGCAAATGAAACACATCTTGCCTCCCAACGCGCCCCACGTTAACGATAGTGCGGAATCCGTCGGTCGAACCCAAATCTTCGGCCACTTTCGCAGCCACCAACATCATTTTACCGAGCACGGCCTGATCCTCGGCAGTGGCATCCGAAAGCTTGGCAATATGCTTCTTAGGGATTACCAGCACATGCACCGGCGCTGCGGGGTGAATATCGTGAAACGCCAGCACATCATCATCCTCATAGACCTTCTTTGAGGGGATTTCGTTGCGGATGATTTTGCAGAAGATGCAGTCTGGGTCGGTACTCATATCAGTCAATTTGTAGGAGCGGCTTGCCGCGAATTCCTGGTTGTAGGAGCGGTTCCACCGCGATAGGCTCTGGAGAAAAATTCGTCGAACGGGCCAGCGCGGTGGAACCGCTCCTACAGTTTGGGTTGTTAGGGTCGCGCAGCTTTCTCTTCAAGGCCGGATAGACCCTCGCGCCGGGCGAGCTCGGCGGCGACTTCAACCGCACCGACATTGTGCCGTGCTAATGCGACGAGCATGTGAAACCAAACGTCAGCGGCCTCGCCGACAAGCTTGTCAACATCGCCGCCGTGACCTGCGTCCTTAGCCGCCATGATGAATTCGGCGGCCTCTTCGCCTACTTTTTTGAGCGCTGCGTCTTCGCCCTTAGCGAACAATTTGGCGGTGTAGGACGAATTCGGATCGCCCTCTTTCCGGGCGGCGATCGTCGCTGACAAACGGGCTAGAACGTCCGTGCTACTTGCGTTCACCGTAGATCTCACTTTCCGATTTCAGGGGTTCGAATTGGCTCACCCAAGCGCCGTTTTCAAGTTTGCGAAAGAAGCAATTGCGACGACCCGTATGACAGGCGATACCGCCGATTTGATCGATTTTTAGTAACACCACATCACCATCACAATCGATAAAAATTTCTCGCACGATTTGCAGATGCCCCGAGCTCTCACCCTTCATCCACGCGGCTTTGCGTGAGCGAGAGTAATAGCACGCCTTGCCCGTTTCGACCGTTCGTGCAAAGGCATCCCGGTCCATCCAAGCGACCATCAAAATCTCGCCCGTCACCGAATCTTGAGCGATGGCGGGCACGAGACCTTGCTCGTTGAATGCAATATCAATGCCCGCCGTTATTTCCAACGCGATCACAGCGATTCGACCTTTGCACTAACAGCAATTTCTATCAATGCCATACCAAATATGGTGTTCAACGACAAAAATAAATTTTTCATTAATTTAACTAATCGATCTTTTGGCCATATTTCTTATGGCGTTCAACGAAAAAGCTATAGAGACCGTCAACGGTTACGCCTGAAAATCCGGCTGCTTCGTCGGATGCGCGCTCTGAAACGCTGCGAGTGAATTGCAGTGCGCGTCAACCGAAACAATCCGCGGATACGCCGTCATGTCCACGTTAAATCGTCGCGCTGAAAACACCTGCGGCACCAACACACAATCGGCCATCGTTGGCGCGTCGCCAAAACAAAACACGCCATGGCTTGCAGACTGCGCAAGGCTCGCTTCAAACGCCGCCAAACCCAGTCCAATCCAGTGCTTGAGCCACGCTTCTTTCTGCGCCTCGCTCAATCCGAGCTCACTCGTCAAATACTTCAGCACGCGAACATTTCCAAGCGGATGCACGTCACAAGCCAAGGCGAGTGACGCAGCGCGAACCTGCGCGCGGGTCTCAATCGAGACGGGTAACAGCGGCAGCGTTTCCGGATACTTTTCGTCCAAGTATTCAATGATCGCGAGCGATTGCGTCAGCACCGCCGAATCATCAATCAACGCCGGAATAAGCCCCGCCGGATTGATTGACAAATAATCCGCCGAGCGCTGCTCACCCTTGACCAAATGCACGCCCACGTGCTCCCACACCAAGCCTTTTAAATTCAGCGCGATGCGCACTCGATACGCAGCCGACGATCGGAAATAGTTATAGAGCTTCATAGCGCCATTTGAACATGATTAGGCCGCGGCACTAAAGCCGCTTCGCCAAGCCATCCATCACGGCAAACCACCCGCGGCGCGCGTCGCTGCCGGCCGCTTGGAACGCTTCAGAAAACAATCGCAGCTGTTCGCCGGTGAGCGTCGATTCGAGCGCGGCCCCCGTCGCGGTCAGATGCAGCTCACGCACTCGCGCGTCACGATCGGCTTTGAGCAGCTCGATCAAACCTTGCGCTTGTAACTGCTTCAACGGCACGTTCATCGCCTGTTTGGTCACATCAAGCGTGGTTTGCAGCTCACCCACACTTAAACCCGGCGTTCGAGCTACGAAAAACAAAATTCGATGATGCACCCGTGTGAGGCCACGCTTCGCAAGCATTCGGTCCGGCTCGGCAATCACCGCGCGTAGCGCGAAATGCATCACTCGCCACGCGTCGGTGAGCGATTCGGTGGGGGTGGTTTTGTCGTGCTTCATAAAGATCGCAGCGGGAAGCGCAGTATTCTCCCTCTCGCGCAGGCGGGAGAGGGCCGGGGTGAGGGTGGTGTTCTGCGGAGAGCTACGGGCCGATTCACAGGCATTACCACTGTGCTCTCCCTTGCAACACACCCTCATCCCCAACCCTTCTCCCGCCCGCAGGCGAAGGGAGCGTTCGTCCCCTCGATGGTGACAAATCAGCCCCAATCTCCCAATAGGTCAACCAACTTGACATTTATTTTCAACCCACTCAGAATACGTCAACGTGATTGACATATTCGCATAACCCGGCGAAAACGGCAACCACCGCCACCGACGCTCAGACTCGGCGTCCACCGCGCGACCCACCCGTCGCCTAAAATCCTCTTCAATTCAATTTCATCGCCGCGCCACCGAGCGACGGCTCACGGAGAAATCACATGTCAATGGAAGACCGCGACGGCAAAATTTGGATGGACGGCAAGATGGTGGAATGGCGCGACGCCAAAATCCACGTGTTGACGCATACCCTGCACTACGGCTGCGGCGCGTTCGAAGGCGTTCGCGCCTACAACACCTCACAAGGCCCGGCGATTTTTCGCCTGCGCGAGCACACGCAGCGCCTGTTCAACAGCGCGAAAATTTTGCGCATGAACATTCCTTTTTCCATCGAAGAAGTGATGGAAGCGCAGCGCGCCGTGGTTCGCGAAAACAAACTCGAATCGGGCTATTTGCGTCCGCTCACTTGGATCGGCAGCGAAAAGCTCGGCGTTTCACCCAAGGGCAACAAAATTCATTTGATGGTCGCCGCATGGACCTGGGGCGCTTACTTAGGCGAAGAAGGTTTGCGCCGTGGCATTCGCGTGAAAACGTCAAGCTTCACCCGCCATCACGTCAACATCACCATGACGCAAGCCAAAGCCGTGTCGAACTACACCAATTCGATCTTGGCCAACATGGAAGTCACCGATGAGGGCTACGACGAAGCCATGCTCTTGGACACCGCGGGCTTTATTTCTGAAGGCGCCGGCGAAAATGTGTTCGTGGTCAAAGATGGCAAGATCTACACGCCTGATTTGTCGGCTGGCGCATTGAACGGCATCACCCGCAACACCATTTTTCACATCGCGGCCGACTTGGGTCTCGAGATCAAAGAAAAGCGCTTAACCCGCGACGAGCTCTACATCGCCGACGAACTTTTCTTCACCGGCACCGCGGCCGAAGTCACGCCGATTCGCGAATACGATCGTATTCAAATCGGTGCGGGTGAGCGTGGCCCAATCACCACGAAAATTCAAGCGGCGTTTTTCGATATCGTCAACGGACGCAATCCGAAATACGCGCATTGGCTGACCAAGGTTTAACGATCAAACGCCCAAAGGTTTAACGATCAAACGCCCAAAGGTTTAAAGGTTTAAAGGTTCAAACGCATGGCCGCCGCAAAAGCAGAAAAGCACAAATCCGTCGTTCACGTCACCGCCGCCGACCTACACGGCCCCGGCGTGGTGTTTTGCCCGAACCCAAAAATGCCGCTCTGGTCAAGCCATCCCAAGGTGTACCTGGATGTAGCCACCACCGGAGAGGCAACCTGTCCGTATTGCGGTACCCACTATGTGTTGGATGGGCCAGCGCCAAAAGGGCATTGATAATCCGAGCTTATCGGAGCAATGCCTTGTTAAATAAGGGAATCTGGTCGTTTTTTGTTACTTTTGATAGCTTTATTTTTTCGTTTGCAGGCCTTACTTTGTATGGCCGTCCGGTATAAAGGGCATTACAAAGACTTGCGCTCACCTCGCTTTTTCGTCATTCCCGCCCTTCGACAAGCTCAGGATACTGACTTCGCAGATTGAAGCGGGTCGATTGGTGCGCGGAGACAAAGACACCACGTTCAAGGTCAAGGCAAAGCAGTGTGTGGGAGCCACGGTCAACAGAAAATTAGTACGGTAAAATTACGCACATATTTGGAATTTTCAATCATGACAGTAACCACCACCGCACGCTTTGACCTCAAGATGGATGCCGCTGAAAAAGCGCTGTTGTCTCAGGCCGCAGCCTTGATGGGTACGACCATGGCGTCGTTCGTGCGAACGGCGGCAAAGGAAAAGGCTGGGGAATTGTTGGAGCGCCAATCGCGGCTTACGCTGTCGCAGCGGGATTTTGATTCGATCACGGCCGCGGTCAACACAGCCTTTGCCGCCAACGACGCGCTCAAAGGCGCACTGAAAGCCGCAGAATCCGTCAAACGTGCTTGAGGAGCATCCCCTCAGCGCAACTACCCACGACCGCGCCGCGTTTGATTGTGGTGTTCCGGCGCTCAATGAGTACCTGCAGCGTTTTGCACTCCAACAAAGCAAAAAGGGTATCACTGCGGTGCACGTGCTTGTAGACTCGCGCGCGCCCAGCGTCATCCTTGGCTACTACACGCTAAGCGCCGCCCAAATCGACGTCGACCAACTGAGCCCTGAGCAACAGAGAAAACTGCCACGCTACCCGCTGCCTTGCTTTCGCATGGGTCGCTTGGCCGCGAGCGCCGATCATCACGGACGTGGCATCGGTAAATTGTTAGTCGGCTGCGCGGTCGATCGATGTTTGCAGGCCAGAAAGCAGGTCGCCGCCTACGCGCTCATCGTTGACGCGAAAGACGAGCGCGCCAAATCGTTCTACCTTCACTACGGCTTTGTGGCGCTGCGGGATCATCCTTTGACGCTATTTTTAGGGCTTGGAAGTTGACAGCTTCCGATCAACGCATGTCTGGTGAGCGATCGCTCGTCATCGTTGGCCGCGGCGAAACCCGTCGCACCATCCATGCGTCGCTACCCTCGCGCCCGCTCCAACAAAATCATCATGAGTGCGCTCAGCGTGAGCAGCTCGCGCATCTCTTCGGATGCGGACGGTTCGAAGCTCAGTGTGAAAAGCCCCTCGAAGAGCGCGGGCTGCTTTTTGGCCATTCCCACCGTGGCTTCGGCGCTGTTGCGAAACACGTAGGCTGGTTGAAATACGTAGCCGCTCAGCAATCCGATGATCGGGATCGATCCAAATACCGAATCGACCAGGCGCACCCAAGGATTCTGCTCAACGATTGAGAACACGACGTTTCCGGCGCGATCTTCCACATCAAAATGAACGCGCCAGAGCGATTTCATTCCACGCTGTTTTAGCGCGCCGATGACCTGTCCAGACGCTGACGTGATGGTGTAGCGTGCCCGAAAATCAATGACTCGGTCCGCTTGAATTTCGTAGCGTTTCTCGCGCTGAGTGTCATCGCTGAACACGGTGACGGATTCGCGCAGTTTCAGCAGTTTTTGGCGGACGTAGAGCTGTACTGCTCCGCGCTCATCTTCGACCGAGATTTGCGGCGCTAGGGCGATGAGTTTGAAGCGAAGGTTTAGGGTGTTTTTGGAAAAAGTCATAGTGAGTGTTTTTCGAAAGAGTCTGACGCGTTGCGCGTGGTGGTCATACTAGCGGTGGATCAAATTTCCAATGGGAAAGAACCGGCCCCCAACAGTCCGGAACGGCGGAAGATGCCGCTTCGGTTCCTCCCCCTTCAAGGGGGAGGCTAGGAGGGGGATGGTGTTCGGTGCGGAGCACAACCCCATCCCCACCCCAACCCTCCCCCCGTTCGACAAGCTCAGGACAGGCTTGAAGGGGAGGGAGCCAATCCCTAGACCAATTTCTTCGGACTTCGCCGCTCAAGCTCAGCCAGACGCTCGGCTTCCGCGGCCGCCTCAGCAGCAGCCTTTTCAGCCAACCGAATTTCCAGCGCTTCGAGCTGCGCGCCCCGCGATTCAGGGGTTTCAACGGTGATGCGACCGAGCGCGCCGTTGCGATAGTCGAGTAGCAGCGTCACCGCAGCCTTTTCATAGTCCGCACCGCCGCCCTTGATTCGAAATCCGCGACGCTGCGCGACGGCTTCGATCACGCCGGGTCCGTCTAGTTCAGCGGGGTCGACGCCGTAGCGTGCGGTCAGCGACTCGGGATAGCGTTCGAGCAATATTTCTGCGAGGTAGGTCGCGACTTCTTCATCAATGTAGGCGTTGACGCCCACCAAGTGATTCGCTGCCAATAGCAATCCATCCGTCTCAAGCGCGATCTTCGGCCACATCAAACCGGGGGTATCGAACAACCAGGTGCCATCCGTCAATTCGTAGCGTTTGATGAGTTTGGTGATCGCTGGTTCGTCGCCGACATTGGCGATACGGCGATTCAAAATCGCGTTCACCAGCGTCGATTTACCAACGTTGGGCACCCCCACCATCATCACGCGAAGCCGCTTCAGTGGGCCGTCGCGGTGCGGCGCGAGCTTTTGCGCTTCAGGCAACACTTTGTTCGATTCGCCTTGTTTTTTGCACGACAAACCGATGGCGCGAACGCCTTCCTGCGCGTTGAACCACGCGAGCCACTGCTCGGTGATTTTCGGATCAGCCAGATCGATTTTGTTGAGGATCTTCAACGCCGGCTTGTTGCGCGCTTGGCGCATGGCGTTGATCGCGGGGTTAACACTCGCGGCCGGGCAGCGCGCGTCAAGCACCTCGATCACCACGTCAACTTCGGCCAATCCTTCGGCGGCTTTCTTTTGTGCCGCCACCATGTGACCGGGAAACCAATTGATTGCCATGATCTACGCCGCTCGCTTGGCTGCGGTGTCGCCGAGCATGGACAGCGCCAACGCTTCCGCAACGCGAATGCCGTCGATACCCGCCGACATGATGCCCCCGGCGTAGCCCGCGCCCTCGCCCGCTGGAAACAGGCCGCGCACGTTCATGCTCTGCAAATCATCATCGCGCCGCTTGATGCGAATTGGTGAACTGGTACGCGTTTCAACGCCGGTGAGCACCGCATCATGCGATGCGAAACCCTTGATCTGTTTTTCAAACTCGGGGATCGACTCACGAATGGCGGTGATTGCGTATTCCGGCAAACTGGGCGCGAGATCGGTCAGGTGAACGCCGGGTTTGTAGCTTGGTAAAACTTCACCAAACGCGCTGCTCGCGACGCCCGAAAGGAAGTCACCCACCAGCTGACCGGGCGCGCTGTAATCGCTGCCACCGAGCTCGTAAGCACGAGATTCCCAATGCTGTTGAAAGGCGATGCCCGCGAGCGGATGGCCTGGGTAGTCTTGCGGCGTAATGCCGCACACGATGCCCGCATTGGCGTTGCGCTCGTTGCGAGAGTATTGACTCATGCCGTTTGTCACGACGCGACCGGGCTCGCTGGTTGCCGCAACCACTGTGCCGCCGGGGCACATACAAAAACTGTAAACCGAGCGGCCGTTGCTAGCGTGATGGACGAGCTTGTAATCCGCGGCACCCAGAATCGGGTTGCCCGCGCTCGGACCGAAGCGTGCCCGATCAACAATGCTCTGCGGATGCTCAATTCGAAAGCCGAGCGAAAAAGGTTTGGCTTCGATATACACGCCGCGATCAAAGAGCATTTGAAAGGTGTCGCGGGCGCTGTGACCAATGGCCAAAACAACGTGGTTCGATGCGATGTGTTCGCCGTTGGCGAGCGTTACTCCGCGCATTTGGCCGTTTTCAATCAATACATCTGTCACCCGCGCTTCGAAACGAAACTCGCCGCCGAGCGCAACGATTTGCTCGCGCATGTGTTCGACCATCTTTACTAAACGAAAGGTGCCGATGTGCGGCTTGCTCACATACAAAATCTCGTCAGGCGCACCGGCCTTCACGAATTCATGCAGCACTTTCCGACCGTAGTGCTTCGGGTCTTTGACTTGGCTCCAAAGTTTTCCGTCAGAGAAAGTACCCGCACCGCCCTCGCCAAACTGCACATTGGATTCGGGGTTGAGCTCACGTTTTCGCCACAGGCCCCAGGTGTCTTTCGTGCGCTCACGAACGACTTTACCGCGCTCAAGAATGATGGGGTTGAGGCCCATTTGCGCCAAGATAAGTGCGGCGAAAATGCCGCAGGGCCCAAAGCCAATCACGACGGGGCGAAGCGGGCGATTGGCCAATGCATCATTCGAAGCGACGAACTTGTAGCCCGTGTCTGGCGTTTCAACGATGTTCACATCGCGCTTGAAGCGCTTGAAGGTCGCCAACTCAACGGCGGGCGCAAGCTCTACATCCAATGTGTAGACAAGCTCAATGTTGGCTTTTTTTCGCGAATCGTAACCGCGTCGAAACACGGTGAAGCGAAGCAGTTCGGCGGGTTTGATGGCGAGCCGCGCGATGATGGCGGCGGGCAGTGCCGCTTCGACGTGATCGAGCGGTAATTTGAGTTCGGTAATGCGCAGCACGGGCCTGCTCCTTGGGGCGGATAATTATTCCGCGAAGGCTGCATTGTAGGCGGACGACGCTTTTCAGAGCGCGAGCGTTGGGACTAGCCCCAATACCGTTCAGTCATGAACCGTTCGCCCTGAGTAGGATATTTGCCCGTGGGTCAAAAGGCGTTTTTGAGAAACAGGGCGGTGACCGGCTTGGCTCCCTCTCCCTGGGGGAGA
>READ01000039.1 GCA_004293675.1 Betaproteobacteria bacterium | reverse complement strand
AGTTCAGCGCCAATGATAGTCAGCCTTATAGCTCGCGAAAGTAGGTCAGGGTCAAACTAAACCCCATTCCCGCCAAAGCCTCCTGTTCGGAGGCTTTGTGTTTTCAGAGCCGCGCGCTTCGAAAAACCAACCCAACACGCCCGACTAGACTAGATCTACCGGGCGTTGTTGTTTACGGCGCGGTAAACTCACAGCTACGGACAGTTGAATCAATAGGCGCAACATGACAAACGATACCCGAGACGTTCAAAAAGAAATCCACGATCTAGTGACTTCGCAAAAAGTCGTTCTTTTCATGAAGGGCTCGCCACAATTTCCGCAGTGCGGCTTCAGCGCCGCCGCTTCGAAAATGTTGAACTCAGCCGGTTGCAGCGATTTCGTAACTGTCAATGTGCTCGCCGACAATGATGTCCGCGAAGGCATCAAGCAGTACGCAAGTTGGCCCACCATTCCTCAGCTCTACATCAATGGTGAGTTTGTTGGCGGGGCCGACATCATGCGCGAAATGGCTGAAAGCGGAGAGCTCGAGGCCGCACTAAAAGCTTAGGCCGCAGCGTTGTCGATGGGTTGCTGTCTGCAATCCGAGTCAGCAGAAAAGGTAAAGCGCTATGTGCGGGCACTGGACCGCATCGCCTTTGCCGCATCAAAGAGCAACACTAGCTTCGGCGATCTCATTTGCGACAATAGCGCCATTGGTGTACTCAACGAAAGTTGTCGCGAATGGACTTACGATATTCCCCAGAGCAAGAAGCCTTCGCTAGCGAGGTACGAGCCTTCACGCGAGCCCAACTTGACCCAGCGGTCGCGAAGAAGGGGCTCGAAGGTGCTCGTTTAAATCGTGAAGATTACCTAGGCTGGCACAGATCGCTGCACAAGCGCGGCTGGGCAGGCGTAGGCTGGCCCGCATCCTTTGGAGGAACAGGCTGGGACTCCACACATCAACACATCTTTGATGAAGTGACCGCAGACGAAGGCGCTCCCATTCTGATTCCGTTTGGTCTTCGCATGGTGGCGCCTGTCATCATGAATTTCGGCAACGCCGAACAACAACACTACTACCTGCCAAAAATTCTTTCGGGTGAGCACTGGTGGTGCCAAGGCTACAGCGAACCCGGCTCTGGCTCTGACCTAGCATCGCTCAAGATGAAAGCCGAACGCTTCACTGACGCCTCTGGCAAGCACTACATCGTTAATGGTCAAAAGACTTGGACCACACTCGGGCAACACGCCGATTGGATCTTCTGCCTAGTTCGAACATCGAGCGAGGGACGACAACAAGAAGGCATCTCATTCCTATTGATCGACATGAAAACGCCCGGCATCACCGTGCGCCCGATCATCATGCTAGATCAAGAGCACGAGGTGAATGAGGTGTGGTTTGACAACGTCAAGGTGCCAGTGGCCAATCTGGTGGGGCAGGAGAACAAGGGCTGGACCTACGCCAAGTTTCTGCTCTCACACGAGCGAAACGGTATCGCAGGTGTCGGGCGTTGCAAGCGAATCGTAAAACGATTGCGGCACGTCGCAAAACACTCAATGAGCAACGGCAAACCGCTGATTGAAGACGCTCGTTTTCGCGACAAGATCGCACAAGCTGAAATCGACTTACGCGCCCTTGAACTAACTCTGCTTCGGGTGCTGGAAGCGGAGCGCGAAAAACATGCGCCCGGCCCAGAAGCTTCGCTTCTGAAGATCAAGGGATCTGAAATTCAGCAGAACTTAACCGAGCTTACGATGATGGCAGCAGGTCCCGCCGCGCTCCCTTACGTGCGCGAGGGCGACGACGGCGCACCCGATGCTCCTTGGTTGTCCGACGAAGCCTATCGCTATGCGAGCGGCCACTACTTCAATTTCCGAAAGACCACGATCTACGGCGGCTCTAACGAGATTCAGCGAAACATCGTCACCCAGCTCGTGCTCGGCCTCTGAGCGCCAGCACTTTCAACGAATCCCGCTACACACCCTCCAAATGCCTCTATGAACTTCTCCCTCAGCGACGAGCAAAGCGCACTCAAAGACACGCTCATCAAATTCATCGATCGCGACTATACGTTCGATGATCGCTGGAAGATCATTCGCTCGACGACCGGCTGGTCAACGACTCACTGGTCGCAGCTGGCCGAAATCGGTGTCACTGCGCTGCCGATTGCCGAAGCCGATGGTGGCCTCGGCGGAAACGGCGTCGACACGCTGGTCGTTATGGAGCAACTCGGTCGCGGCTTGGTCGTTGAGCCCTACCTGGGCTGCTGCCTACTGCCAGTCGCGCTGCTCACCCATGGCGCAAGCGACATTGAGCGCGCCGGAATGTTGGAACGAATCGCCGGCGGTGACTTGCTCGCTGCGTTTGCACACACCGATGCCGGACAGCGCTATGAACGTGTGTCCACGGGCACCAAAGCAAGCTTCGCGAACGGTGGCTTCACGCTCACCGGACGAAAAGTTGTTGTGCTTGGCGGCGACTGCGCCGATCATCTTTTGGTGTCAGCACAAGTTGGCGAAGACGCGGGTGCGTCGCTGTTCTTGGTTGACGCAAACGCTACCGGAGTAACGCGTCTCGCTTACCCCATGCAAGATGCGCAACGCGGTGCCGACATCGAATTCAATAACGCTGCAGCCACACTGATCGGCACGCAAGGTGGCGCGCAGCCCGCCATTGACCACGCGCTCGACGTCGCCTGTGCCGCGCTCTGCGCGGAGGCCATCGGTGCGATGACCGAATTGCACAAACTCACCGTTGAATATCTCAAAACCCGCAAACAATTTGGTCGTCCGATCGGCATGAATCAAGCGCTGCAACACCGAGCCGTTGACATGTTGATGCACGTTGAAATGTCGCGATCAATGGCCATAGACGCCGCGATGGCTGTGTCTGAAACCAACGCCGCCGCGCGCGCCAAAACGATTTCGGCTGCCAAGGTATTGGTTGGACAAGCCTGCCGATTCGTTGGGCAGAACGCAGTGCAATTGCACGGCGGCATTGGCGTCACCCACGAGCTCAACGTGTCGCACTACTTCAAACGACTCACCATGATCGCGGCAACGTTGGGCGACACGGATTGGCATTTGGCGAGACACAGCGACAGTTTGCTGGCGGCCTAGCGTCGCCGAGCTCACGGCGCCAAACCAACTAGGCGTAGCAACGCCAGTAAAAATAAGGCGCTTGATCGATATTTATAAACCCTCGAAGATAAGGGCTTTACGCCTCTAGCCCTTGTTTATAAAGGCCTAGCGAGATAAAGCTATACATTGTGGCGTAAAGGCGGTCACGGAAACCATGCCATCGCCAGATCGTCGATGAAGATGCCGTTATCGAGCTTGATGCGATTGACGAAACGCCCTTCATCTACGAAACCGCAGCTTCGATACAAATGAATGGCACGCGCATTCGTTGCGCGAACTAGCAGTTCAATCTTTTCGACGCGCGAATCGTCGTGCGCCCAACGCTGCAAATCATTCATTAAAGCGCGCCCCACGCCACGATCGGCATGTCCGGGATGCACGACAATCGTCAGCCGAAACACATGCGCAATTCGGGCGAGCGACATCGAATCCAGCAGCGCGTGGCCAACGATCTCGTTGAGATCGTTGACGGCCACGATATAGCGCCCCGCATTGCCCGGCGCCTCCAGCTCCGCGATGCGCTGCGCGAAAGAGCGCACATTCAATTCATCCGGCCGAGAGCGGAGCAAACCCGGCGTTTGAGCCGTTTCAATCTCAGCAGCGGCCAGTACCGGCGCATCCTCCACCGTTGCTGCGCGAATTTGCACCACCGCTTTCATCGCTTCACTGTTGCGATTGCAATCGCTCGACTCGTGCAACGCTACTTCGCCCGCGCCTCAAGCGCCGCCACCGCAGGCAACACCTTGCCCTCAAGAAACTCCAAAAACGCGCCGCCCGCCGTTGAGATGTAACTCACCCGATCCGCAACGCCGAATTGATTGATTGCCGCGATGGTGTCGCCGCCGCCAGCGATGGAAAACGCATTGGATGCAGCCACAGCGTTGGCAATTGACTTCGTGCCACCAGCAAACTGCGGGAACTCAAACACGCCAACAGGTCCGTTCCAAACGATGGTTCCTGCGTTGGCGATGGTCGACGCGAGCGCTGCCGCGCTTCGCGGTCCGATATCGAGAATCATGTCGTCGTCAGCAACATCGACCATTGATTTGGTCGTTGCAATCGCTGTCGGTGCAAACTCCTTGGCACACACCACATCGGTCGGCAAGGGAACACTAGCCCCCCGAGCCGCCATTTTGTCGATGATCTTCTTGGCTTCGGCGACGAGCTCACGCTCGGCAAGCGATTTTCCAATGGGCCTACCCTGCGCCAGCAAAAAGGTGTTTGCGATGCCACCACCCACAATCAATTGATCCACCTTGTCCGCAAGCGAATCAAGAATCGTGAGCTTCGTTGAAACCTTCGAGCCTGCAACAATCGCCACGAGCGGCCGCTTGGGGTTCAGCAGCGCGCTTCCCAGCGCCTCAAGCTCGCCCGCCATCAGCGGGCCTGCACAGGCCATTGGCGCGAAACGCGCAACACCCTCAGTCGTGGCCTCGGCGCGATGTGCGGTGCCGAAGGCGTCGTTGGCGTAAACGTCGCACAGCACCGCCATCTTCCTCGCAAGCGTCTCGTCGTTTTTCTTCTCACCTTTGTTGCAGCGGCAATTTTCAAGCAACACCACTTCTCCAGGCGCAACGCTAAAGCCGCCGTCCACCCAATTCGCAACCAAACGAACCGGTTGGCCGAGCAATTCGGACAAGCGTTTTGCAATCGGCGCAAGCGAATCTTCAGGCTTCAATTCCCCTTCGGTCGGACGACCCAAGTGTGATGTCACCATCACTGCGGCGCCCGCTTTCAAAGCGAATTGAATACCTGGCACAGAAGCGCGAATCCGCGTGTCGTCCGAGATGTTGCCCGCATCGTCCTGCGGTACGTTTAGATCGGCGCGAATAAACACGCGTTTGCCGTTAAGGTTTTGGTCGGTGAGTTTTTTGAAGTTCATAGAAATTTGTTTGCAATCAATTTCAGCCAACTGATCGACTCTCTTTTTGGTGGATCAATAAAGCCGATAACAGCCTGGAGTCTCGCTTGCTGGGAGTTGGACAACCAGTCGGAATAAGCCTCTGGTAGCGACGGTAACTGAGTGCGAGAGACATTACCTATGCATTCAATTGCGCCAGCGTCTCTCTTGTGGTGCGTAGTGAAACACCAATGGCCGCAGAGTTTTCCACCCCAGTTACCATGCGTAAGCCAAAGCAATCCTGCCTCAGTAAAAACACCGAGAGTAGGCTTTTCAAAAGAGTAATACTGCAGCGCCCAGAGGAAATTGACACCATCAGTCGTATTTACAAAGCGAGCCCCCGTCACTAGAGAGGCCGTATACATCCCGTCCGCATCCCGGATTGCCAAGCAGTCTCCCACTTTGTAAATCGGTGGCCGAAGCATCTTCCTTCGCCGAGCACGAGGTTTCACTCGCGGTATGCTCAGCGACTCAACGAAGCGCGACACGGTCGCCGCCCGCTTCAATCGATCGCCAGTATCCAGCTCCCCCCAACCCTCCAAGCCGAGGGAGTCTCGGACAATTTGCCGACAGACGGAGGCAGTTTGTTCATCAAGCGCACCGCACTCCCACAAGGCCTTCGCAAGCGCCAACCAGAAAGGCACGAAGTCTTCGTCCAACTCGTTTGGGCTCGCGCCGTACTCGATCAAAAGGCGCGACGAGATTGCGCTGCATTCGTCGCCTTTGTTGTACGCGTCCATAAATTCGCTGTAGACGTCCGATGCGAGATCGTCTTGCAGAATTCCTCTTCCCCACGTCCCCATTTAAAAAGGCCCCAAGCCGCGCAACACCTGAAATCTTCTCAGGAGTGTCGACAAAGCATCGCTCTACTTCGCAGCCATCAACGCCACAGTCGTATCCAGCATGCGATTGCTAAAGCCCCATTCGTTGTCATACCAAGAGCAAACCTTGACCAAACGCCCCGACACTTTGGTGCAGGTCGCGTCAAAAATCGAGCTGTGCGGGTTGTGATTGAAGTCGCTTGAAACGAGTGGGCCGTCGCTGTATTCAAGTACGTTTTTCATCGCGCCCTGGGCTGCGGCGTACATGATGCGATTGACTTCATCCACGGTCGTGTCGCGTGCGGCGATAAACGACAAATCAACGAACGACACGTTGATCGTAGGCACGCGAACGGAGAATCCATCGAGCTTGCCATTGAGCTCAGGCAGCACCAAGCCTACAGCCGCCGCAGCGCCCGTTTTGGTGGGAATCATGTTGTGTGCGGCGGCACGGGCACGGCGCAAGTCTTTGTGAAAGACATCGGTCAACACTTGATCGTTGGTGTAGCTGTGAATCGTGTTCATCAAGCCGTTAACGATACCGATTTGCTCGTGCAACACTTTTGCGAGTGGCGCTAAGCAATTCGTTGTGCAGCTTGCGTTGCTGATAACTGTGTCGCTCGCCTTGAGCGTTTGATGGTTCACGCCGTACACGACCGTGCCGTCAACGTCTTTCTCGCCCGGCGCAGAAATGATGACTTTCTTTGCGCCGCCCGACAAATGCGCGCCCGCTTTAGCTTTGCTCGTAAACAAACCGGTGCATTCGAGCACCACATCCACATCATGCGCACCCCATGGAATTTCAGCGGGATTCCTAATCGCGAACACTTTGATCTTGTCGCCTTCGATCATCAAATGGTCGCCGTCGACGGCCACTTTTTTAGCGAAGGGGCCGTGCGCGGTGTCGTATCGCGTCAGGTGAGCGTTGGTTTCCGAGTCGCCCAAATCATTGATCGCAACGATTTCAATATCGGTGCGACCCGATTCATAGATTGCACGAAGGATGTTGCGACCGATGCGACCGTAACCGTTGATGCCTACTTTGATTGCCATGTTTTTCTTCCTGTCATGAACGGTGGGCACGGGGTGCCCACCCTACTTAAATCTAGATGAGCGCTTTCGCTTTCGAAATCACGTTTTCAACCGTCAATCCGAAATGCTTCATTAGCACTGGTGCCGGTGCGGATTCGCCGAACGTGTCAATGCCGACCACGCCGCCGTTGCTGCCCACATACTTCCACCAACCATCGGTTACGCCCGCTTCGATGACAAGCGTTGGCACATCGCGCGGCAGCACGGCCAAACGGTAATCGACGGTCTGCGCATCAAAGAGCTGCGTGCAGGGCATTGACACGACGCGCGCCGCCACACCGTCGGCGGTGAGTTGTTTGTACGCGCTCATCGCGAGCCCCAATTCCGAACCCGTTGCCAGCAGAATCACCTCAGGGTTTTGCGCATCGGCCACGATGTAGCCGCCGCGACGAATCAAGGCTTCATGCGATGCGTCGCGAGCGATCACGGCGGTGTTTTGGCGTGACAGGCACAGCATCGTCGGACCGTCTTTGCGCTCGATGCCGCTGGCGTAAGCCACAGCAGATTCGAGCGAATCGGCGGGGCGCCACACATGCAAGCCAGGAATCAGGCGCAGGGAGGCCACATGCTCCACCGGCTGATGCGTTGGGCCGTCTTCGCCCACGCCAATCGAATCGTGAGTAAAGATGTAGAGCACGCGTGTTTTCATGAGCGCGGCCATACGCACCGCGTTTCGCGCATAGTCACTAAACACCAAGAATGTGCCCACGTACGGAATCACACCGCCGTGCAGCGCCATGCCGTTGGCGATCGCGCACATGCCGAATTCGCGTACGCCGTAGCCAATGTGGTTGCCCGTCCCGGCTGCGGTGACTGCCGTTGATTGCTTGTGATTCGTTAAGTTCGAACCCGTTAAGTCGGCTGAGCCACCAATCATTTCGGGTAGCGCGGGGCCGAACACTTCTAGCGCGTTTTGCGCGGCTTTGCGGGTTGCCACTTCTTTATCGTTGGCGATCGCTGCATCGACAGCGCGCTTCAAAATATCTGCGTAGTTCGCAGGCAGCGCGCCGTTCAAGCGGCGCTTGAGCTCCGCGTCCGAACTTGCGAACGCCTTGTTCCACGTTGCTTCCAGCGCAGCGCCGGCTTGCTTCGCGTCGAGCGCGGCATAGGCTTCCGCAGGCAGTTGAAATGGCGGCAGCGTCCAACCAATGTGCACTCGCGTTGCCGCGATTTCGTCGCCCATCACAGCGGTGCCGTGCGCGTCAGACGTGCCGTGTTTATTCGGCGAGCCATGACCGATATCGGTTTTACAGATGATGAGCGTGGCGCGCGACGATTCAGTTTTCGCGGCGACGATGGCGGCGTCAACTGCTTCAATGTTGTGGCCATCAATCGGGCCGATCACGTTCCAACCGTAGGCTTCAAATCGCTTTTTGGTGTCGTCTTGAAACCAACCTTCGACGTGGCCGTCAATCGAGATGCCGTTGTCGTCGTAGAACGCGATGAGCTTGTTGAGCCCGAGCACACCCGCGAGTGAACAAGCCTCGTGCGACACACCTTCCATCATGCAGCCGTCGCCCATGAACACGTAGGTGTGATGATCGACTACGTTGCCAAATTGTTTGGCCAAGAGTTTTTCTGCGAGTGCCATGCCCACCGCGTTGGCGATGCCTTGGCCGAGCGGCCCGGTCGTGGTTTCAATTCCGGGCGTGATGCCGACCTCGGGATGCCCCGGCGTTTTGCTGTGCAACTGTCGGAAATTTTCGATCTCAGACATCGGCAAATCGTAGCCACTCAAGTGCAAGAGCGCATAGGGCAACATCGAACCGTGACCATTGCTAACGACAAACCGATCGCGGTTGGGCCACAAAGGATTGGCGGGGTTATGACGTAGATGCTTAGACCAGAGCGCGACCGCGATTTCCGCCATACCCATGGGCATGCCCTGGTGACCGGATTTGGCTTTGGCTACGGCATCGACCGCGAGCATGCGAATCGCGTGGGCGGCGGTTTGGAGTGTGTTTGGATCGTTGGAGGGCATCGAACAGCAATTCTGACGGAGGTAGGGGCGCGTAGCCGCACACGGCGGTACGCGAGCTTGAGGTTAGCCTTCAATTATCGCCGAGGTTTTTGCTGCGCTTGCGTTCGCGGACTAACGCAGATCTTTGTTAATCGGCTTTATAAGCTAAAGCCCAGTAAACCATGGGCTTAAAGCCAATAAATTGACTTTCCGAAAAATAGAAAAATTTCATTGAAAGCCTTATTTTGATTGGCGATAAATCAAAAAGCTCATTTTACCGAGCTGCTCAGCAATGCAATGCCTAGCGACGCGTAAAACCACCCCTACATCTGCGCCCACGGCAATCCATCAAAGCGCCAACCGTTCAATTTGCCACGATGAAACGATTCGTCCATGTCGCCTTCGAAACCATGAAGCACGTTAAACACCTTGCTAAATCCGGCGCTCTCCAAGACCTTTCCCGCATCCACTGAGCGCTTACCGCTGCGGCAGATGAGCACTACCGGACGCGATTTCACGCCAGCAACCAGCGACTTCACATGCGCCGTGAACTCGGGCTGCACATCCCAATCTGGCGGCTCTTGCCAAGCCACATGCTCCGCGCCCACCGGGTGACCGACATAGAAAAATTCGATTTCCGAGCGCACATCAACAAACACCGCATCGGTGTTGGTCTTTAGAAATTCTGCGGCTTCGGTGGGTTTGAGATGTTGCATAAAAAGGACGAAATGACGACGCGCTTTGCGCTAGGACGGCGCAGCTTCGCTGCTAGGACGCAAAGCTTCGCCGTATTGGTTTTGCCAGTTGGCAATCAAGCTTATCCGCCAAGTGAACTCACCGATCCTCGTTAAACGGCATATTTTTATGCCATCACAAACACGCTGAGCGAACACGTTTGCCCGCGACCAATGAGAAAATACAACGCGTGGCGCTCCAAGATTGAGCTGCCATGCAATTTCACCTCCGCCAAGCTTTGGGTCCTAGCAGCAAAGCTGCGCCGTCCTAGCGCAAAGCGCGTCGTCATTTCGTCCTTGATTGCCCCTATGAACCGTCGTCAAACAATTTCAACCATCCTCAAGCAACGCATCATGATCCTTGATGGCGGCATGGGCACCATGGTGCAGCAATACAAACTGGAAGAGCACGACTATCGTGGTCACGTCTGTCGCGACCATCCGCATGATCTCAAGGGCAACAATGATTTGCTGGTGCTCACTAAACCCGAGGTGATTCAAGAGATTCAGCGCAGCTATCTTGAAGCGGGTGCTGACATCATCGAGACCGACACCTTCAGCGCCACATCCATCGGCATGTCGGACTACAAGCTCGAGCACATGGTGCGCGCAATGAATCGCGCGGCGGCAAAAATCGCGCGGGACTTGTGCGATGAGTTCACGAAAAAGGACCCAAGTAAACCGCGCTTTGTTGCCGGCGCTTTGGGCCCAATGAGCCGCACCGCAAGCATTTCACCGGACGTGAACGACGCATCCAAACGTAACGTCACATTCGATGAATTGCACGTCGCCTACAAAGAGCAAATCGAAGCGCTCGTGTCGGGTGGTGTTGATTTGATTTTGGTCGAAACAATCTTCGACACGCTCAACGCCAAAGCGGCGCTGTTTGCCTACCTCGAACATTTCGAAGACGATCCCGATCCGCTGCCCCTCATGATTTCCGGCACTATTACTGATGCATCCGGTCGGACGCTGACCGGGCAAACGATTGAAGCGTTTTGGAATAGCGTGCGCCACGCCAAACCGTTGTCGATTGGCATCAATTGCGCACTCGGTGCTGTAGCGATGCGTCCCTATGTCGAAGCGCTCGCAAGGGTTGCGCCCGAGACATTCGTCAGCGTCTATCCGAACGCTGGTTTGCCGAATCCACTCTCCGACACTGGCTACGACGAAACCCCGGCGATGACATCGGGCTTTCTGCAGGAATTTGCCGAAAGCGGTCTGGTGAACATCGTAGGCGGATGTTGCGGCACGACCCCTGCGCACATTAAGGCGATTGGCGACGCGGTAGCGAAGGTGGCTCCAAGAGCTGTTGTCTAGTCACCCGATCGTCACCCCGGCGCAGGCCGGGGCCCACGCCCGAACGCTCGCCAAGCAGAACCCCATTGAGATATACTGATGGTATATCTCATCGCGCCCGGAGACCCTATGACCGCCACCGCCAAAGTATTCATGTCGGGCCGCAGCCAAGCAGTTCGACTGCCCAAAGAGTTTCGTTTTGATGTGGACGAGGTCTTGATCGAGCGCACTGACAACGGCATATTGTTGCGAACAAAATCCCAACGCGAACTTTTCGAGGAGTTTCTCGCGAAACGTCCGCACGGCGATCAACCACTGGTGATCGAGCGAGACACCCGCCCGCCCGAGCGTGATGCAACGTTTTGGCGAGCCATGTTCAGCGAAGATGAGAGCACCGAACCAGCCCACGCGGTCACGCTAAGGCGCAGCGCCAAGTCAAAGTCAAAAACGAAGTGATTCATTTTGATACCAATATCCTGAGCTATCTCATGCGGCGCCCGCCCGCTTCGTTAGAGCGACGAGTCAAAGTTTGCATTGAAGCCAACGAGCCAGTCGCAATGTCGGCGATTGTTTATGCGGAAATTCGTAGCGGCATCGTAATTGCAGGAAACCCGCAGCGCCACGTCGAATCATTCGGTAGGTTGCGCGCCTGGCTACCCGTTGAAGATTGGACTGTGGAAGCGGCTGAGGCCTACACCGACATTTGCGCTGCACTGAAGCCAACTGGAAATCTGATTGGAGCGATGGACATGCTCATCGCCGCGCACGCGCTAGCGCTCGGTGCCACGCTAGTGACTAACAACGAAAAAGAATTCGGCCGCGTACCCGGCCTCAAAGTAGAAAACTGGACCAAGTAATGACCTCGCATGTGATGCACCTCTCCGGCCTTGAGCCGCTGCAAATTGGCCCGGATTCACTCTTCGTGAACGTGGGCGAGCGAACGAACGTGACAGGCTCACGCGCGTTTGCAAAGCTCATCTTGAATGATGATTACGCTGGCGCGGTCGAAGTCGCGCGGCAACAGGTTGCGAACGGCGCGCAGATTATTGACGTGAACATGGACGAGGCGATGCTCGATAGCAAAGCCGCGATGACCAAGTTTTTGAACATCATCGCCACCGAGCCCGATATTTCGCGTGTGCCGATCATGATTGATTCCTCAAAGTGGGAAGTGATCGAGGCCGGTTTGAAATGCGTGCAGGGTAAATCAGTCGTCAATTCGATTTCGATGAAGGAGGGCGAAGCGCAGTTTTTGCATCAAGCGAAACTGCTGCGTCGCTACGGTGCAGCGGCCGTGGTGATGGCGTTTGACGAAAAGGGCCAAGCCGATACTTACGAACGAAAAATAGAGATTTGCGAGCGCGCCTACAAACTGCTGGTAAACACCGTGGGCTTTCCCGCAGAAGACATCATCTTTGATCCCAATGTGTTCGCCCTCGCAACGGGCTTAGAGGAACACAACAATTACGGCGTCGATTTCATTAACGCCGTCGCGTGGATTAAGAAAAATTTGCCCGGCGCAAAAACATCGGGCGGCATTTCAAATTTGTCGTTTAGTTTTCGCGGCAACGATCACGTGCGCGAAGCTATGCACGCGGTGTTTTTGTACCACGCGATCAAAGCGGGTCTGACGATGGGTATCGTCAACGCCGGGCAAATGGGCATCTACGACGAGCTCGATCCGGTGCTGCGCGAGCATTGCGAAGATGTGATTTTGAATCGGCGCGCGGATTCGACCGAGCGGATGTTGACGCTCGCCGAAACCGTCAAAGGCGGCGGTAAAGTGCGCGTTGAAGACCTATCGTGGCGCGAACTGCCGGTGAACGAGCGACTCAAGCTGGCGTTGGTAAAGGGCATCAACACCTTCATCGTTGAAGATACCGAAGAAGCGCGCCAAGGCTTCGAGCGCCCCTTGCAAGTCATCGAAGGCCCGTTGATGGCGGGCATGGATGTCGTCGGTGATTTGTTCGGTCAGGGCAAAATGTTTTTGCCGCAAGTGGTGAAATCCGCTCGCGTTATGAAGCAAGCCGTGGCGCATTTGGTGCCCTTCATCGAAGAAGAAAAACGTTTGCTTGGCACCGAGGCAAAAACCAAGGGCAAGATCGTGCTCGCCACTGTCAAGGGCGACGTGCACGACATCGGAAAAAACATCGTGGGCGTTGTGCTTCAATGCAATAACTACGAAGTCATTGATCTGGGTGTGATGGTGCCGTGCGACAAGATTTTGGCGGCCGCGAAGGAGTCAAAGGCCAACATCATCGGTTTGTCCGGCTTGATTACGCCGAGCCTTGAAGAGATGGCCTACGTGGCTAAAGAAATGGATCGTCTTGATTTTCACGTGCCGCTGCTCATTGGTGGCGCTACGACGTCACGCATGCACACGGCGGTGAAGATCGCGCCGAACTATCGGCATCCTGTCGTACACGTGGTCGATGCGTCGCGCGCGGTCGGTGTTGCCACGTCGCTCATGAGTGAAGAAATGCGCATTCCTTTCATTAAGGATATGAACGACGACTATGCGCTGATTCGTGAGCGTCACGCGAATAAAAAATCCGTGCCGCTCTTGGAATTAGAAGTGGCGCGCGCCAACAAATTCGATGTATTCGCTGGCGAATACGCGAGCTACAAGCCACCTGTTCCGGGTCGTGTTGGCGTGCAGCAGCTGCGTGACTACCCGCTCTCCGCACTCGTGCCCTACATTGATTGGACGCCGTTTTTCCTCGTGTGGGATCTGGCGGGCAACTACCCAAGAATTCTCGACGACGAAATCGTTGGCGTTGAAGCCAAGCGCGTGTTCAAAGACGGGCAAGCGATGTTGAAGCGCATCGTCAGTGAAAAATGGTTGACCGCCAATGGCACCTACGGGTTACTTCCTGCGGGGAGCGACGGTGATGACATCGTGGTGTATCAGGCTGACGAACAGAATGTGGAAGCAATGCGCTTTCACACGCTGCGACAGCAAAACGCCAAAGAGGCAGGACGCCCAAACTTCGCACTCTCTGATTTCATCAGTCCCCTCCCCCCGGGGGGGAGGGTTAGGGAGAGGGAGTTGGCATCCTCTTCAAGTCCGACGAGCGCTGCGATGCAAACTCCCTCTCCCCTAGCCCCTCCCCCCCGGGGGGAGGGGGACTATCTTGGTCTCTTCGCCGTCACCACCGGTCTCGGCGGTGATGACCGACTCGCCGCCTTCGAAAAGGCGGGAGACGACTACAACTCGATCATGTTCAAAGCGCTTGCTGATCGTTTGGCAGAAGCGTTCGCAGAGCATTTGCATGAGCGTGTTCGCAAAGAGTTTTGGGGCTATGCGAGCGACGAAAAACTCAGCAACGAAGAACTCGTCAAGGAAAAGTATCGCGGCACTCGTCCGGCACCCGGCTATCCGGCCTGCCCCGATCATCGCGAGAAATTGGACATCTTCCGAGTGCTCGACGCCGGCAGCATCGGCATGGCGCTCACCGAATCGTTGGCGATGACGCCGGCATCTTCGGTCAGTGGCTTTTACTTTTCGCACCCGGCGGCGCAGTACTTCACCGTTGGCAAAATCGGCGACGATCAGATCGCTGATTTAGCGAAGCGGCGCGGCGAGACGATTGAAGCGCAGCAACGAGCGCTGGGCACGCTGCTTCAGTAGTCTGCGTGCGGCTCGCTCTCTTGGCGTAAAGCTTTTTTGATCAATGCCCATCAAATACTGGCCTATCGTGAATTTGATCGCATTGTTGATTAACTTATAAAAGTGGCTAAAGGTCATATTTCTCTTGGCCTTTAGGCATAGTGTTGTTTCTTGTAGAGTCGGTTGCATCGCTGCGACACATTCCGGATCTGTGCCGAGAGCAAGTTCATGAAGCACTAGCGCAAACGCCTCCGATGCGCTATCTTCAAATTCGTGCACCAGCGCACATCGACACAATCGTTGCATCGCGCACTTTTCGCACCTGAAAGGACACCCGAATGAACACCACCACTTTCCAATCCAGCACCGCTTTCATCAGCGCCAACGGCATTGCGATGGGTGCGGTATTCGGCGCTCGTCCGCTGGTCGTCTATCCAAAACACCCGCGTTGAAATCGCGTTAGCGCTGTCGGTTCGACACAACTAGTCGACGCTTACTCCGCCGCAGTCAACCTCCGTCTGTTTTCGTCGTCGCGCGAGCGGCTCGCCGGGCATTTTCATTGTCCGCCGAGCGCGTCCGCTGCGACTGCCGCTAAATTTTTCGCGCCGAACACCGAGCATCGAATGCTCGCTCTCGTGGCGTCCATTGAGATTCGTTATGCAAACTTCACTTCACTTTTTTGATCGAATACGAATACGACTGCACAGTCTGCTGCGGCTACCAAAGCTTGCCGCTGACGACTTGCTTCGAAACGTCAACTACCGGCGCATCTTCGCGTCGGTGGTGGTCACGCACTTCGGTGCGCAGATCACGATGCTCGCGCTACCGCTCACGGCTGTCACCATTCTTAACGCATCGCCCACGCAAATGGGCTTTCTGATGTTTTTCGAAATCGCGCCGTTTGTTTTGCTCTCGCTCCCAGCGGGCGTGTGGCTCGATCGCGTAAAAAAGATGCCGGTCTACATCATCGGCGAGCTCGTTTTCGCGGTGACCCTGATGAGTGTGCCGATTGCCGCTTGGACTGGCATGCTCAGCATGACGTGGCTCTACGTGGTCGGAGTGGTGCTCGGTTGTGTGCATGTGGTGGCAGGATCGGCTGCACAAATCGTGCTCACGCAAATCGTGTCGCGCGATCGTCTGGTCGAGGCACACAGCAAAAATGCGCTCGCTGTTTCGGGCTCCGAAATCGCAGGGCCGGGCATTGCTGGCGCACTGATCAAAACGCTGGGCGCGCCCATCGCCATCGCCCTCGATGCGATCTTAATCTTTGGCGCGGTCGTGCTGCTGCGCGGTATTCGTGTGGAAGAAACCATCGCACCACGTACGAAAGTAAGCTTCTGGGCGCAGCTCAAAGAGGGCTTGCGTTTTGTGGCGGAAACCAAATTGCTGTGGACGATGGCGCTGTTTGTTTCGACGTGGCAAATGTTTCATCACATGGCCAGCGTTGTGCAAATTTTGGTGGCATCGCGCGAGCTCGGTATGAGCGCGCAGACGATTGGTCTTTGCTACATCGGCATGGGCGTCGGCACGATTGTGGCGAGCGTGTACGGAAAGCGGGTCAGCGAACACTATGGTCCGGGGCCTACGATGGTTGCGGGCTTTGGTGTGTCGGCGATCGGCTGGCTGGCCCTTGCTGCTGCGCCAGCATCAGTCATTGGGCAGCTGGTGTTTGGCTTCATGCTGACCTGTTTTTCGTGCGGCGCGACGTTGATATTCGTCAACTTTCTGTCGCTCCGCCAAGCGTCAACACCCGAGCCGCTGTTGGGGCGAATGACCAGCACCATGCGCTGGATCATCTTGCTCGGCGCGGGTCCTGGCGCATTGATTGGCGGCTATGTTGGCGAGCACATTGGGCTTCGCGCGTCGTTAGCGTGCGCAGGCTTGGGCGTCGTCGTGCTCACCGTTTTTGCATGGCGCAATCAAACGCTCATGATGACCAAACGATTGCCATCGATTGCAACTGCGGCACCGTAAACACACGGCCCGCACAGTCGATGCGAAACAATGAATTGAACTTGCGCGCGATCCGTCGCGCCACTATTAGAAAAAAATTATGTTTAAGTATTTCGAAAAATTAGTCGATCCCTATCCGGAAACCGAAGCTGCACCACCACCAAAAACGTTACTTGCGTTTCTTTGGCAGACCGCAGACGGAACGAAGAAGTATGTTTTGGCGGTCACGTTACTGACTGCTGGCGTGGGATTCTTTGAAGCGATTCTGTTTTCCATGCTGGGCAACATCATCGATTGGCTCGGTAAAACCGAGCCGAGCAAACTTTGGGCAGAACATCAGATGACGCTCTTTTGGCTTGCGCTGATCGTGCTCGCCAGCCCGCTGCTCGTCGCGTTTCAAGCCACGGTAAAGCATCAAACGCTCATGGGCAATTTCCCCATGCGGTTGCGTTGGAATTTCCACCGCACGATGCTCGCGCAGAGCATGAGCTTTTATCAAGACGAGTTTGCCGGACGCGTCTCAACCAAGGTCATGCAAACCGCGCTCGCTGTTCGCGATGTTTGGATGTTGTTCGCTGATATCTTGGTTTACGTCGTCATCTATTTCACGACCATCATCGCAGTGACCGGTGGCTTTGAATGGCGCATGATGTTGCCGTTTTTGGGTTGGCTTGCAATGTATGCCTGTGCGCTACTTTTCTTTGTGCCACGTCTGGGAAAAATCGCTCAGCAGCAAGCCGACGCCCGCTCGTTGATGACGGGCCGAATCACTGACGCCTACACCAACATCAGCACCGTCAAACTCTTCTCGCACGCCAAGCGCGAATCGAGCTACGTTCGCACCGCGATGCAAGAATTCATGTCGACCGTCTACACCCAGTGGCGTTTGATTACGAGCTTTGACGTGGTCAATCAGATCATGAGCGCGCTGCTGATTGCATCGACCGCTGGCGTAGCACTCTATCTGTGGATGCGCGGCGAAGTGGGCGTCGGTGCGGTCGCTGCATCAACGGCGATGGCCATGCGTTTGAACGGCATGTCGCATTGGATCATGTGGGAATTCGCGCAGCTGTTTGAGCAAATTGGCACCGTTCGCGATGGCATCAGCACGCTCTCGAAAGCCCACACGATTGTCGACGCACCGAATGCAACGCCCCTCAAAGTGACGCACGGCGAAGTGCAATTCGACGCTGTTGATTTCGCGTATGGTGGCAAAAAGGAAGTGCTTAAGGACTTCACGCTAAAGATTCGCGCGGGCGAAAAAATCGGTCTCGTGGGCCGTTCTGGTGCGGGCAAGTCAACTATCGTTAACTTGTTGCTTCGTTTCTACGATGTGGAGAAAGGTCGGGTGCTTATCGATGGCCAGCCCATCGCTACCGCCACCCAAGATTCTTTGCGTGCGCAAATCGGCATGGTCACGCAAGACACCTCGCTCCTGCATCGCTCAGTGCGCGAAAACATCATGTACGGCCGCCCAGACGCCACCGAAGAGCAAATGCGCCACGCCGCCGAGCGGGCAGAAGCCAGCGCCTTCATTGACTCACTCACCGATCCCAAAGATCGCAAAGGCTACGACGCGCACGTCGGCGAGCGCGGCGTCAAGCTATCGGGTGGACAGCGGCAACGCATCGCCATCGCTCGCGTGATGCTCAAAGACGCACCGATTTTGTTGCTCGACGAAGCGACGAGCGCACTCGATTCAGAAGTCGAAGCAGCCATCCAACAAAGCTTGTATCGCTTGATGGAAGGTAAAACGGTGGTCGCCATTGCACATCGCCTGTCTACGATTGCTGCGATGGATCGTTTAGTCGTGCTCGACGAAGGCCGCATCATCGAAGAAGGCACGCACCAACAGCTGCTCGCGGCTGATGGCTTGTACGCCAGGTTGTGGGCGCATCAGAGCGGTGGGTTCTTGGGAGAGCAATAGCGCGTGGATCGATGGGTCACTGGCGCAACGCTTCGCAACCTGCAACGCGCAGATACGACCACTTAACGAGTCGGCGATTGATCTGGACTGAAGAGGGCTCTGAACCCCTCTCCCGCAGGCGGGAGAGGGGCAGGGATGAGGGTGCTGGCGGAGAAAGAAACACGGTCGAGCTCGCGCTAACCTCCACCCCGTTCGTGGTGAGCCCGTCGAACCACAACGGCACCGCTATCCAAAGTGTCTGCGCGTAGTGCTCACCCGTTACTTAAAACACTGACAATTCATTGGACAACCGAATGACATCGCAGCTGACCAACACAGAACAAGTCAAACGTCTTCGCCAAGAAGGAAAGCACCAGGAGGCGCGCGACCTACTCATGACGCTGGTCAACGCGCATCCTGATGATGCCATGTTGCAATACGAAGCGGCCTGCGTGCACGACTTTCTGGGCATGGAAGCGGAGGCCGTGCCGTTTTATGTAGCCGCTCTTTCGGGCGATCTTGTTGCAGCCACTCGACGCAGCGCACTTGTTGGCTTGGGAAGCACCTACCGAACCCTTGGCCGGTTTGAGGATGCGGAGCGAACACTTCTCATCGCTCGAGCCGAGTTTCCAGAGGCAGCAGAAGTCCAGGTGTTTCTCGCGATGACGCGACACAATCTCGGCCACTCGAAGGAGGCAGTCGAAGCGCTTCTACGACTGCTGGCGCGGACATCACGCGATGAAAGTATCCTCGCTTATAGTCGCGCCATCGACTTTTATGCGGCAGACATTGATCGTACTTGGCCGTAACCTGCTGTCGGGTGCAACACTCGTTCGCAACCGTCATGCCAGCGGAACTGTGATCCTTTTCACGGACATGTGTAAGATGATCCTTCAACGTGAAAAGGCTCATTTGCCCCGCGTACGCTCCGGCAGTCAAGCATCGTAGAAAGGAGCCATCATGTCCGAGGGGTTCTTCCATCCAGGTCAGTTGCAAATTCCAGGCATTACCTCTGACGAAATTTGTGCTGCAATGGTTCGGATTCTCCCGCGCACAGTCTTGATCCTTGACGTAGCGAAAACCCCAGAGCAAGCGCGAAATCAGGCGCGCAACGAATCGCTGCCCGACGGTAGCGAATGTTGGTATCGATTTTTCACGTCGGACGATGTCGCGAAGGTGAATGATCCTGAGTTTGCGATGGGTATGGTTCGCCACGAATTCGCCAGAGCCGTGAAGTCTGGGCTTCAATTCCCTGTGACGGTTCCGCTTGACGGCGGCGGTAGCGGATTTTCAATCACTCCAGGAGGTCATGTCCTTACCAACTATCACCTGGTCACAGCCGAGATCGCGAACTACGGTCGCGAGGGCGGGGTGATTGACCGCGAAGTTCCGTGCAGATCTCTTCGAGCGCAGGTCGCCTACCGAACCGACGCGGGTCATTGGCAGTGGCGCAATGCCACGGCACTGTGGCTTGTTTCCAACCCGCCCGAGTCACGCGCGATTTCACAGGATGGGAACGGGCAATCGCAGCTTAGAGAAGATACGGCGCTGCTGCGAGTTGATCCACCCCCGTCAGCCTTTCTCCGTCTGTCCGAGAGGTCGGTGGCCGTATCCGAACCGCTGTGGATGGCGGGTTTTCCGCTTCGCAGCGCAAGGAAAAGCGAGTCACTCGAATCGGTTGGATACACCGATGCGGATGGCACACTGCGCATTTCCTGTGGCAGCGCTTTGGACGTGAATCCCGAGGGCTACTTCGCATCAGATGTAGATGGATCGATGGGCAATAGCGGATCGCCAGTCCTCGATGCAAGCGGCCGCGTTGTTGGCATGTTCTCCCGAGCTTCGGGAAACGGGCCACGCAACGCGTTCGAATATGGTCACATGAGTCGGATCAATGTCAGCGCAAAATTGGCAGCCGATGGGCTACATCTAGCGTCGCTCCTGCCATCGAACTGAGCATCCGTTTGCCTCCAACCCACGCCGCCAACCCCTCGACAGGTTCACGGCGATGGGATCGCAAAAGAGAATCGCGACTAATCCCGCTTCGCCACAAACTTGTAAACAACTGCGCCAATCGCGCCGCCGACAATCGGAGCAATCCAGAATAACCAGAGCTGGGCGACATAGCCACCGCCTGCAAACAACGCAACGCCTGTGCTGCGCGCTGGATTAACTGAGGTGTTGGTGATCGGAATGCTGACCAAGTGGATGAGCGTTAAGCACAGTCCGATGGCGATCGGTGCGAAGCCAGCCGGTGCGCGCTTGTCGGTTGCCCCCATGATGACGAACAGGAACATCGCGGTCATGACGATTTCGGTGACGAGCGCCGCCATCATCGAGTATTTTCCGGGCGAGAGTGCGTCATAGCCATTGGATGCGAATCCGCCAATGTCAACGCCCGCACGTCCCGTAGCAATCACGTAGAGCACGGCGGCAGCGGCAATTGCGCCGAGCGTTTGCGCGATGATGTAGCCGAGCAAATCTTTACCTTCGAAGCGCCCGCCTGCCCACAACCCAACGGATACTGCCGGATTTAAGTGGCAGCCGGAGATGTGGCCGATGGCATACGCCATGGTCAAAACCGTCAGTCCAAACGCGAGCGAAACGCCGTGCAATCCAATGCCAACGCCTGGAAACGCTGCGGCCAAAACGGCGCTGCCGCAACCGCCCAAAACCAGCCAAAAAGTGCCAATGAATTCTGCTGCAAGTTTATTCATGATGTCCCCAAAAAAGCGCGACTAGGTTGCGCGCGAAAGATGAAATGTGCATTCGTGCCCGCCGTGTGTCAACCCGAAATTGAAAGCGTCGAACATTCTCAGATAATTCCACTTTGCGCGGTAAAGCGATGATTTACCAGTACGCTTCGGTGGTGATGTGGCCGGCTTCTTTGCGCTTGTGCTTGCGAAGCCCGCGCGCTTCCAAAATCGCTGTGGTGTCGTTGACCATGTCTGGATTGCCGCACAACATGCAGTGCGACGTTTCAGCGGTGAGCGCTAAGCCAGCGCGTGCTTCAAGGGAGCCGTCTGCAATGGCGTTGGGAATACGGCCACGAATTGCACCGGGAACGTCTTCTCGCGACACAAACGGGATGTATTGAAACTGCTCGGGATGTGCTTGTGCGATGGCGTCAATTTGATCCCGGTAAGTCAGCTCTGCGGCGGTGCGCACCGCGTGTACGAACACTACTTTCTTGAACTTACTCCAAGGCGCATCCGTTTTCATGAAGCTCAAATACGGACCGATCGCCGTACCCGTGGAAAGCCCCCAAAGCACATCGGCATCAGGCACTTCGGGCATCGAAAAGAACCCGTTAGCGCGTGGTGCGACGTAGAGTGGATCGCCAATTTTGAGCTTCGCCAGCGCCGGAGTGAGCACCCCGCCTGACGCTTGTGCCACTTCGATCAACACGATTTCGAAAGGGCGCTCGTTCGGCGAGTTCACCAGTGAGTAAGGGCGCATCACGATCTCGTCACCTTTTTCGGTGACCAGTTGCAGGCCCACGCGGCAAAACTGCCCCGCCACAAAACCGTCGAGCGGCGCATCGAACTGCAACGAAAATAGTGATTCGGTGTGATCCTTGCGACCGACGATGCGGCCTTCGATAAACTTAACAGACATAGTTCAACCCCTTGCTTTAAGCGATTTTACGTGCCCATCACCACCTTATTTTTCGATTTGGACGGAACCGTATCCAACAACGCGCTTGGGATCCAACGCTGTTTGAACTACGGTCTGGCAAAGCTTGGATACAAAACGCTTTCAGAGCAAGAAGTCAAACCCTTTATCGGCCCGCCGTTTCGCGAAAGTTTGCCCAAACACTTTTACGACATCGATGTCGAAGCCGTGCTACATCTGTATCGGGAGCGCTATGCCGAGCACGGTTGGCAAGAAAATCAGATCTACGACGGCGTGACCCAAGCAATCAGAACGCTCTACGCTCAGGGCTTTACGATCGCGCTGTGCACCAGTAAACCCCGAGTATTTGCGGAGCGCATCATCGAACATTTCGAATTGACTCGCTATTTTGACGGCGTGCACGGCCCCGAGTTCGACGGCCGATTCGACAAGAAGACCGATCTGCTGAGCCACCTGGTGACGCACTACAACGTCGACCCGACCAAAGCGGTGATGATTGGCGATCGCGACAAAGACATTGAAGCGGCGTTGCACGTCAATACAAATTCCATCGGTGTGCTGTGGGGATTTGGTGACCGGGCCGAACTTGAAGCTGCCGGCGCACTGCGAATCGTTGACAGCCCGTCGGAGCTGGTCGACGCGGTGCATCAATTTCAGTAGCGTGACGATGTACCACATCGATTTTTAAGGACGCCTCTATGGAACTCATTCACACCGTCAAAGAACTTCGCAAGTATTTAAGCGGAGTTCCAAACAATGTTTTTGTGCCCACCATGGGCAATTTGCATGAAGGGCATTTGCGCTTGGTCGAGGAGGCCGCGCCGCGTGGGGCTTGCACGGTGGTCAGCATTTTCGTGAATCGAATGCAGTTCGGTCCGCACGAAGACTTTGATCGTTACCCGCGAACGCTTGCGGATGACTGCAAAAAACTTGAAAGCATTGAGTGTGATGTGGTCTTCGCGCCCGACGAAAAAGAGCTTTATCCGGAGCCTCAAACGTATTCTGTGGTGCCCGAAAAGATTGAAACCATTCTCGAGGGTGCTGTGCGCCCGGGCCACTTTCGCGGCGTTGCGACGGTCGTGCTAAAGCTATTCAACATGGTGCAACCCAAGGCTGCCGTGTTTGGCAAAAAGGACTATCAGCAGTGCTTGGTGCTCGAGACGATGGCGCGACAGCTCGCGCTTCCGGTCGAAATCATTCTGGCAGAGACCGTGCGCGCTGCGGACGGCCTGGCGCTCTCATCGCGCAATCAATATTTAAGTGCCGCGGAGCGGGCGGAAGCGCCGCGCCTCTATCGCACGCTGCAGGAAATGGGCGAAGCGCTACACCGCGGAACACATTCCTATGCCACGCTTGAAGCCGAGGCCTCGACCGATTTAGCGCGGCACGGCTGGCGCCCCGACTACGTGACCGTGCGCCGACGCAGCGATTTGGCGATGCCCGGTGATTCCGATCGCGAATTGGTCATTTTGGCGGCGGCGAAGTTGGGCGCACCACGTTTGCTGGACAACTTGGAAATAACGCTCAAGTAATTTCGGTGGTTAGTTCGCATGGTCGTCCGCACTGAGCGTGTCGAAGGGTTGTTGGCAACTTATTAGCCCTTCGACAAGCGCGCTTGATTCAGTTTGGGTGGAAAAGCGCCCAAACCCGATTGAACCGAGCGTTCCACGCCGCCACTGGATCGCTTTCGTCTAAGCTCCACCCATGACCACAGATTTCAAAACACTACCGCTGTCCACCGCGATGCTCGCAAACCTTGACCGGTTGGGCTATGTATCGATGACCCCCATCCAAGCTGCGAGCTTGCCTGTAACGCTAGCGGGCCACGATTTGATCGCGCAAGCGGCCACCGGGAGCGGCAAGACAGCCGCCTTCGCGCTGCCGCTTTTGGCAAAGCTTGATGTGTCGCAACTCGACACGCAGGCGCTCGTGCTGTGCCCCACACGCGAGCTCGCCGATCAAGTCACGCAAGAGCTTCGCCGCTTGGCGCGCGCCGAAGACAACATCAAAATCCTCACGCTGTGTGGCGGCATTCCGATGCGCCCCCAGCGCGCAAGCCTAGAGTTCGGCGCACACATTGCCGTGGGCACGCCGGGCCGCATCCAAGATTTGATTGACGTGGGCGCGCTCGACCTCACTGAACTGAAAACGTTGGTGCTCGACGAAGCCGATCGTATGCTCGATATGGGCTTCTACGACGACATCGCCAAAGTCATCAAACACTGTCCGCGCGACCGGCAAACGCTGTTGTTTTCTGCCACTTATCCACCCGGCGTTGAAGGTCTGGCGACGCAATTTCAACGCAATCCCAAGACAGTCAAAGTCGAAGCGCAACACAGCGACACCAAGATTCGCCAATACTTTTATGAAGTTGAACGCGATGGTCGCCTGCCCGCCGTGTCTTTGCTTTTGCGGCACTTTCGACCCACCTCAACACTCGCGTTCTGTAACACCAAAGCCAAGTGCAAAGACGTGTTGGAGCGCCTGACCGCCGACGGTTTCTCAGCCCTCGCGCTGCACGGCGAACTTGATCAAAAGGATCGCGACCAGGTACTCATTCAGTTCGCCAACAAAAGCTGCTCCGTGCTGGTCGCCACCGACGTGGCCGCGCGCGGACTTGACATTCAAGGGCTCGACGCCGTCATCAATATCGACGTGACCCCCGAACCCGAACTCCACATTCACCGCGTGGGCCGCACCGGGCGAGGCGACGAACTTGGGCTCGCATTGAATCTAGTCGGCATGAACGAAATGCACTGGATTAATAAGATTGAGGACATTCAAGGCCGCGAATGCGAATGGCGACCGTCGGCCGAACTCACGTCAATTTCCGACGCGCCGCTGGTGCCGCCCATGATCACGCTGCAAATCCTCGGTGGCCGCAAAGAAAAGATTCGAGCCGGTGATGTACTGGGTGCGCTTTGTGGCGAGGGTGGCTTGAGCAAAGATCAGGTCGGCAAGATTAATGTGAATGATTTTGCGATTTATGTCGCGGTTTCTCGCGAAGTCTCTAAAAAAGCGCTTTCAGCCCTAAACACCGGAAAAGTAAAGGGCAAGGTAGTGAAAGCGCGTTTCCTAGTTGGGTGAGTAACACCTGGGAGCCAAGAATGAGCTTTCTCAAGCTTTGGCCCAGTTCAATTTCGCGTAAAGTTTACGATCATCAGAAACATCCGTGATAATGCGACGGCGCACTTCGCTACTGATTGAACCGACTTGCGCTTTTTAATTTAGATTGTCACGACAAAGCCGGATGTTCTCGTATGCTTTTGCCGCCCCTCCGCTGTTTGTTCGCTATCCTTTTGCCGGTTATGTTGTCCTGCAGCGCCGCAAACGCACAGCCTCAAAATCCGCCGAACAATCGGCTGTTGATTGGTGCCGTGCTGTCAATCTCGTCGCATCAGGGCGGCGCCGGAGTAAGTTTTGCTCGAGGAGCCTCTGCTGCCGTCAAGGCGGCTAACGCCGCCGGAGGCCTTAATGGGCGCAGTGTTTCGTTACAAGTAGAGAATGACGAAGGCAGTTCCGCTACAGCAGCGGAACTCACCGCGGAACTCGCCAAAAGTGGTGCGCTCGCCGTACTAGGCGGTTCGGGCGAGGCAGCGGTTAGCAGTATGGCGGCCACTGCGAAGAGGACGCGCCTCGCTATGGTAGGTGGCCTGTCTTGTTCGCCACAGCAGCGCATCGCACTCTCCGACGTTCTGGTAACCGCCAGACTGCCCGACAGCGAGACATCAAAAGCAGTAGCCCGGAATCTAGGAGACTTAAACCGTCGCCGTGTTGTGGTGTTGAGCGAACGTGATCTAGCGTCGGTTGCTCGCGCTCAGGTCTACTTAAAAGCGCTTCAATCTCTGGGCGGGTTTGAATTGAAACACGTCAAAATTGGCGAGCAGGCCGTAGAGGGCGCCAGCGCCTTACCCGAGATTGTCGAGTTCCGTCCAACCGCCGTTTTACTCTTGGTTGGCTACGAGGCCACTGCGGACTTGATCAAAAAGTCTAGGCTAGCAAGCCACGCCTTTCACTTCTATGTAACCTCCGACGTCGGCACCGCATCCTTAAAAGACTTGCTGGGCAATGGCGTCAAGGGCGTGACTCTTTTATCCACCACGCCAATCGCCTCAGACAGCAAAAGCGCAATCGTGCGTCAATTTCGCGTCGATATGAGCGCGCACGCTGCGGGCGCTACTATGGATGAATTAGCGCTTGAAGGGTATATGTCGGCCCGTCTAGTACTGGATGCAATCCGTCGAAGCGGTCGCAGTCCGTCCAGCGATCAAGTAAGGCGAATACTCATGAGCGAGCCCACTGCACTCGGTGAAATCACAGTTCGGCAAACCAGTGTGGGAACTACGCTCAACATTCAACCCGAGCTAGCGATTTTTTCTTCTGATGGGCGTTTGCTCTACTGACCGGCGAATCGATTGGGGTCTTGAGCGGCTATGCTGCTTCGATGGATGCACTCACATTAGCGAGCGAAACATCTGCCGCAGTCTGCCAAGCTCGCGCGCCTCATGTAGCCATGCGAATGTCAGAAGCAACCAAGGAAACACGCCCGTCCAAAACGCGATATCAAACGATTGGTTGCGATTGATGCTAGCGGCGCGAACGGGGGCGGGAGCGCGATACGACCCAGCGCTGGTGGGGCCGTGGCTAAGCGGTTGGGGTGACGACGAAAACGGAGCGCTAGTTTGAACTTGCAAATACTGATCACGGGCATACCAACCCAATTCCCGGGGTTTCAGAGGTACGACGTTCAGCATGCTGATGAAGAGAAAAATGCAAATGAGTGCGCCGAGCGTCGCGCATGTGCCGCGAGCTGCTCGAGTCGCATTCAGCGCCATTGATCGCCACACCGGTTTTGGTTTCATCTGGTTGGACGTGCGTACACATTTCTGCAATTCAAGCGATCCGAGCAGTCGTTGCCATCACTTCGACGCCAACGCCTCCCACCGCTCCATCGCCGCCATGACCAGCTCATCAATTTCACCGATCCGTTTGCTGGCCTCGGTCGCGCGCTTCACATCGGTTTGAAACAGGCTGCCGTCGGCGATAAGGGCGTTGAGTTGGGCTTGTTCTTTTTCTAAGGTTTCGATCTTCGCGGGCAGGGTGTCCAACTCGCGTTGGTCTTTGAAATTGAGCTTGGTCTTGCTCCCTCCCCCTAGAGGGGAGGGTTGGGGAGAGGGTGTAGAAGACTTCTCTAAGCTTGCGTTCGAGCGATTGCCAGCACCCTCTCCCTTGCCCTCCCCCCCGGGGGGAGGGGATTTCATGCTTGCCATCACCTTGGCTTGCGCTTGCCAATCGGTGATGCCGCCCTCGTATTCACGCCACAGGCCGTCACCCTCGGCGACCAAGCAGCTCGTGACTACGTTATCCAAAAAACGTCGATCATGGCTGACGATAAAGACGGTGCCGTCGTAGTTGGCGAGCTTGTCTTCGAGCAATTCCAAGGTGTCGATGTCTAGATCGTTGGTCGGCTCATCGAGCACCAGCACGTTGGCTTCTTTGGCGAAATGACGGGCGAGCAACAAACGATTCCGCTCGCCGCCGCTGAGCATTTTTACCTGGGCGTTAGCGCGCTCTGGCGTGAACAAAAAGTCGGTCAGGTACGTCATGACGTGCGTTCGCTTCGTTCCGACTTCGATCCAATCGCTGCCGGGTGAAATGAACTCGCCGAGCGTGGCTTCTTCATCCAATCCATCGCGCATTTGATCGAAGTACGCGATTTGCAGATTGGTGCCCGTGCGAATTTTTCCGCTGTCGGCTTGTAGTTGGCCGAGGATCAATTTCAGGAGCGTGGTTTTGCCGATGCCGTTGGAGCCGACCAAACCAATCTTGTCGCCCCGCAGCACCGTGCCGGTGAAATCACGAACGATCAGCTTGTCGCCGAACGATTTGTTGACATCGGTGAGCTCGGCGATGATCTTGCCGGATTTCTCTCCGCTGGTGATTTCGAGCTTGACGCGACCGAGCACATCACGGCGTTGAGCGCGTGAATCGCGCAGCTTTTCTAAGCGCAACACGCGCCCCTCGTTTCTCGTGCGGCGCGCTTCGACGCCCTTCCGAATCCACACTTCTTCCTGCGCCAGAAACTTGTCGAACTTCGCGTTGACCGTGGCTTCGAATTCAAGCTGGGCGGCTTTTTGCGTTTCGTACGCGGCGTAGTTGCCGATGTAATCCCGCAGTTTGCCTCGATCAAGTTCGACGATTCGAGTGACGACGTTGTCCAAAAACGCGCGATCATGGCTGATGATCACCGCACTGCCTTTGAAATTTTTCAGTAGATCTTCGAGCCACGCAATGGCCGCCAAATCCAAGTGGTTCGTCGGCTCATCGAGCAGCAAGATATCCGGCGCGGCAACCAAGGCCTGCGCAATCGCAACGCGTTTTTTAAGACCGCCCGACAGCGTCGACACCTTGATCGTCGGATCGAGCGAGAGTTGCGAAAGCGTGGCGTCAACGCGCGATTCCCACGTCCAACCATCAAGCACGTCAATTTCGTGCTGCAAATCGGCCATCACGTGCGCGTCGGCATTGCCCATGGCTTCGGCATCGTAGGCCGCGCGCAGATCGAGCACCCGTTGCAATCCGCCGCTGACTGCTTCGAACACCGTGGCATCACCCGCAAACACCGGTTCCTGCGGCACTGTCGAGACGCGAAGCCCGGATTGCCGAGCGATCGCACCGTCGTCAAGCGAATGTGTACCAGCAAGAATTCGCAACAGCGAGCTTTTGCCCGCACCGTTTCTGCCAATAAGACCAATTCGCTCGCGCGATTCAATTGCAAAGTCTGCGCCGTTAAGGAGCGGCGCAAGACCGAAGGCCAGTTGCGCGTTTTGTAGAGTGAGGAGAGCCATAGAAGAAGTTTACCTGTGGCAATCCTAACTGTACGATTGAACGCATTGCGAAATAAGGCATAAAGTAAATTTTTAGCTATTTTTGAAAAGCATATAAAAACGCCTGAAACTTAGTTTCCTAGGGGCATTTGTGCAAATGGCTTAATACTTCACGTCGATGCCTCGCGAGTGGCTGGTGCTGCTTGTGCCGGGTCAATGAGAGGGCAAGGTTTTTTTGACACAGATTTCACAGATTTAACGCTGATGCACACAGATTTTTTTAGACCGGGCTATGAATAATCCGCGTTCATCTGCGGCCAATCTGCGAAATCTGCGTCGAAAAATACTGGCGTGGGTCTCGTTCGTCACAGCTAACTTGTGTGAACGGTATTGAATCGAGTCTGCGCCAACAAACCGCTTCAACGCCACGTACTGCCGCGAAATCACCCCGTTTTCCTGCGTTTGCGCTGCTAACATCTGCCTTTTCGGCGACTGTCACGACTCCCGCAGAGTTGGGCGCGTGGCGGTCATTCGGGAATCCACTGGTGAGTCAAACTCGCCCCGCAAACCGTAAGGAGGACATCATGGAAAAGATTTGGCTAGCGCATTACCCCAAAGGCGTACCCGCGACGATTGACAACACGCAATACGCTTCGATTGTGCAATTGCTCGAAGAGAGCTTTCAAAAGTTCGCGACCCGTTCTGCCTTTACATGCATGGGCAAAACCATTTCCTATGCGGAGGTTGATGCCGCATCGCGCACTCTGGGCGCCTATCTGCAAAGCCTAGGTTTGCAGCAGGGGGACCGAGTCGCACTCATGATGCCCAACGTGTTGCAATATCCGGTGGCGGTTGCCGCGGTACTGCGCGCTGGTTTCGTTGCGGTGAACGTCAACCCGCTCTACACCCCGCGCGAGCTCGAGCATCAGCTTAAAGACTCCGGCAGCAAAGCGATCATCATTCTCGAAAACTTTGCGGCAACACTGCAGCAGGTCGTCGATAAAACACCGGTCAAGCACATCGTGGTAGCCGCCATGGGCGACATGCTCGGATTTTTGAAGGGCGCAATTGTCAACTACGTCGTGCGCAACAAAAAGAAAATGGTGCCCGCGTTTTCATTGCCAACCGCCGTGAAGTACAACGGTGCCATGGCCAAAGGCAAGGGCTTGGCGCTCTCGCCGTCGAAAGCGAAATTCGACGATCCGGCTGTGCTGCAATACACCGGCGGCACGACCGGCGTATCAAAAGGCGCAACCCTTTTGCACAGCAACATCATCGCTAACGTGTTGCAGTCGGAAGCCTGGATGCAGCCCGCGCTCAACCATCCAACACGGGGTCCAGCGCCCGATCAGCTCAATACCGTTTGCGCGCTGCCGCTGTATCACATCTTCGCTTTTACGATTTGCTATCTGCTGGTGCTTCGCACCGGCGGCATGTCGATTTTGATCCCCAATCCGCGCGACATTCCTGGCACCATCAAAGCGCTCAAGGGATTCGAGTTGCACACCTTCCCAGCGGTCAACACGCTCTACAACGCGCTGGTCAACGATCCATCGTTTGCTGAACTCAACGTTAAAAATCTACGCGTCTCCAACGGCGGTGGCATGGCCGTGCAACGTGCGGTGGCTGATAAGTGGCTGGCCGCAACGGGTTGCCCCATCGTCGAGGGCTATGGCCTGTCCGAAACCTCACCATCGGCCACTTGCAACCCGACCGATAGCAACGCCTACTCCGGCACGATTGGCTTGCCCATTCCGTCGACTGACATCGCCATTCGTGACGATGACAACGATGATGTCAAGCTCGGTGAGCCGGGTGAGATTTGTATTCGCGGCCCGCAGGTGATGGCGGGTTATTGGCAGCGTCCGGACGAAACGGCCAAAGTCTTCACCACGGATGGATACTTCAAATCGGGCGACATTGGCGTGATGGATGAGCGCGGCTACGTCAAGATCGTCGATCGCAAAAAAGACATGGTGTTGGTGTCTGGGTTCAACGTCTATCCGAACGAAGTCGAAGATGTCGTTGCGAGCTGCCCTGGCGTGATGGAATGCGCAGTGATCGGCGTACCCGATGACAAATCAGGCGAAGCGGTCAAAGTGTTCGTCGTCAAAAAAGACCAAGCGCTGACCGAGCAACAGGTGCGCGATTACTGCGAGAAAAATTTGGCGGGTTACAAAAAACCGAAGTACGTTGTCTTCCGCGCTGATCTGCCAAAAACACCCGTTGGAAAAATTCTTCGTCGCGAGTTGCGCGATATGGATAAAAAGGCGGCCTAGCCCGCTTGCCTGCGCGATGTCCCGTTCGTGGTGAGCCCGTCGAACCATGAACGCCGCCGCAGAACCCACTTCCAGTCAACCAACGGCTCTCACGAGCCGTTTTCATTGCTCCCTTCTCTTTTCTCTTCATTGAAAACTGTTGTCATGAATAAAAAATCTGTTCTCGCCGCTGCAATCCTCGCGCTGACTTCGTCGGCCGTGTTTGCGCAAACCCCTGCCGCTAAGCCTGCCGAAGCGGCCAAACCCGCAGTTGCTGCTGCGCCCGCAGCTACAGCCGCAGCGCCCGCGAAAGTCGTCACCACCGCATCGGGCCTCAAGTACGAAGACGTTAAAGTTGGCACCGGCGCTGAAGCCAAAGCCGGCCAAAACGTCAACGTGCACTACACCGGCTGGCTGTGGGTTGACGGCAAGCGCGGCAACAAATTTGACTCCAGCAAAGATCGCGGTCAGCCGTTTAACTTCCCATTGGGTGGTGGACGCGTTATCAAGGGCTGGGACGAAGGCGTAGCTGGCATGAAAATCGGCGGCACCCGCATCCTCACCATCCCCCCAGCGATCGGCTACGGCGATCGTGGCGCGGGCAACGTGATTCCAGGCGGCGCAACGCTGCAATTTGAAGTGGAATTGCTCGGCGTTCAGTAAACGCTGAAACACAAATGAAAAAGCGACCCGCGGGTCGCTTTTTTGTTGGCGTGATTTGACGGCGCGGTCAGAGGCTCAATTTACTCCGCTTCAATCTTTGCCGCTTTGGTCAGCTGTCCCCAGCGCTTAATTTCGCTGTCGATCAACTTGGCGAGCCCTGCTGCGTCGGTTGAATCGATGTCGAATCCACCGGCGGTGAGCTTCGTTTTTGCCTCGGGCGAGGCGAGCACTTTTTGTAGCGTGGTGGTGAGTTTTGCCGCGATGTCCTTGGGCAAATTTGCGGGCCCCACCAGCGCGAACCACGGTACCAATTCATAGCCGGGCACTTGTTCGGTGATGGCTGGCAACTCGGGCAATTGCGGCGCGCGCTTGGTGCTGGTCACACCAAACGCCTTCACTTTGCCGCCCTTAATTTGCGCTTGTGCGTTGCCCAAATCGGCGAACACGACTTCGATGGAGCCGCCCAACATATCGGTGATCGCAGGCGGAATGCCTTTGTACGGAATCATTTGCATGTCGCCGCCGATCATCGATGCAAAGAGACTTCCCGATACCCACGAGCCCGAGGAGCCTTGTCCGAAGCGCACCTTGCCGGGGTTGGCTTTGACGTAAGCAATGAAGCTCTTGAGATCGGTTGCAGGTACTTTGTCATTCGTGAGGAGCACGAACGGCGTGGTGGCGATTTTGCCCAGCGGCGTGAAATCTTTGACTGGGTCGTACGGCACTTTCTTGAGCAAGCTTGTAACAGCCGCTTGCGTGGTGCTGGTGGTCACCAAGAGCGTGTAGCCGTCGGCGGCGGCCTTGGCCACTTCGCTCGCGCCAATCGTGCCTTGAACGCCGGCTTTGTTTTCAACGATGATGCTTTGCGCCAGTTCGCGGGTCATGCCCTCGGCCAATACGCGCGCCACCACATCGGTGGCGCTGCCCGCCGGAAACGGCACGATCAGCTTAATGGGCTTGGTCGGATAGGCTTGAGCCAACGCAGCGCTTGAGAGCGCGGCGCTCACAGCGGCGAACAGAAAGTGACGCAATGACATGGGTTCTCCAGAAAAAATAGACGTGTCGGTTTGAATGCCGAGCGGCCCAGCTGCGCGGCGCAGATTTGGGGGCTCAGTCCGCTCTGTTGGCGGCATTGCCGATTGTAGGAAGCCCGAAGCGCGGCCAGCCTTGGGTATACGCTTACTGCAGCGGACTTAACTAGTCAATGCCTTATGAAACATGACAAATGGGGCGTTTTGAATACTAATTGAAATTAGACAAAATAATGAGATAACCCAATATAAATAAGGGCATGAACGAAAAAGATGATTCAAAATTCATTTGCTAATGAAAACGCTTTCCACGATATGAAATTTTGGTTATGATTTCAGTCGAACGCACCGACAAGCGGTAAACCCGCTCGCATTGTGCGCTGCACTCGCGTCAAAATCGCGGGAAACACCATTTAAACGCGTGCGATTCGCTCTGGCTTTGAGCGATTGCCAAAAGTGAGGAACGCAAAGCATGAATGCTCATAAAGCATTGGTCAACGACGTTGATCCCGTCGAAACCGGGGATTGGCTCAATTCGCTGGATACCGTGATCGAAAACGAGGGTTACGAGCGCGCGCATTTCCTACTTGAGGCAATGTTCGACAAAGCCCGCCGCAGCGGCACCATGGCACCGTTTTCGCCCAATACGGCGTACCTAAACACGATCCCAACGCATCTCGAGGCCAAGTCGCCCGGCAATCACGAAATCGAGCATCGCTTGCGCAGCTACGTGCGCTGGAATGCCGCGATGATGGTGCTTCGTGGTGGCAAAAAAGATTTGGAATTGGGCGGACACATCTCCTCGTTCGCTTCTGCTGCCACGCTCTATGACGTTGGTTTCAATCACTTCTGGCACGCGCCCTCCGCCGATCACGGTGGCGATTTGATTTACGTGCAAGGTCACAGCTCACCCGGCGTCTATGCGCGCGCGTTCATGCTCGATCGTTTGAGCCAAGATCAGATGGATAACTTCCGTCAAGAGGTCGATGGCAAAGGCCTATCGTCCTACCCGCATCCATGGTTGATGCCCGATTTCTGGCAATTGCCAACGGTGTCGATGGGACTCGGCCCGCTCATGGGCATCTACCAAGCGCGTTTCTTAAAGTATCTGCATTCGCGTGGTCTAGCGAACACTGAAAACCGCAAAGTGTGGGTGTTCTGCGGTGATGGCGAAATGGACGAGCCCGAATCACTCGGCGCGATTTCGATGGCATCCCGAGAGAATTTGGACAACCTGATTTTCGTCGTCAATTGCAATTTACAACGACTCGACGGACCGGTACGCGGCAACGGAAAAATCATTCAAGAACTCGAAGGCGATTTCCGCGGCTCGGGTTGGAATGTGATCAAGCTCTTGTGGGGCGGCTATTGGGATCCGCTCTTGGCGCGCGATAAAGAAGGTCTGCTGGTCAAGCGCATGACCGAACTCGTCGACGGTGAATATCAAGTGATGAAAGCGCGCGATGGCGCCTACGTTCGCGAAAATTTCTTCGGCAAGTACCCGCAACTCCGTGAGATGGTCGCCAACATGTCGGACGAAGATGTGTGGCGCTTGAATCGCGGCGGTCACGATCCGCACAAGATTTACGCGGCGTATCACAGCGCGGTGAACACCAAAGGCCAGCCCACGGTGATCCTCGCGAAAACCGTCAAAGGTTACGGCATGGGACATGCCGGCGAAGGCCTCAACATTGCCCATCAAGCGAAGAAAATGGATCTCGAATCGCTCAAGCAAATGCGCGATCGATTCGGCGTGCCGGTCGAGGATAAAGATTTAGCGAACTACCCGTACTTCAAACCCGCCGCTGACTCGCCCGAGGGCAAATACATGCGCGAGCGCCGCACGGCACTCGGCGGTTATCTGCCACAGCGCCGCCAGAAATCGGTGTCGATGGATGTGCCGGGATTGGATGCGTTCGAAGCGCAAATCAAAGGCACCGGCGAGCGCGAAATTTCAACGACGATGGCGTTTGTGCGCATGCTCAATACCTTCGTGAAAGACAAGAACATTGGTCGCAACGTGGTGCCTATCGTGCCCGATGAATCGCGCACCTTTGGCATGGAAGGCATGTTCCGCCAGCTCGGTATTTGGAATCAACAAGGCCAGCTCTATCAACCGGTCGACGCCGATCAGCTGATGTTCTACAAAGAAGCCAAAGACGGTCAAATTCTGCAAGAGGGCATCAACGAACCCGGCGCCATGGCCGATTGGATTGCCGCATCCACGAGCTATTCGCACAGCAACGTGCCGATGTTGCCGGTCTACATTTATTACTCAATGTTCGGCATTCAGCGCGTGGGTGATTTGTGTTGGGCAGCGGGCGACATGCGCGCGCGCGGCTTCCTGATTGGCGGCACAGCCGGTCGCACCACCTTGAACGGCGAGGGCCTACAACACGAAGACGGCCACAGCCATGTCTGGTTTAGCGCCATTCCTAACTGCCGCACTTACGACCCAACGTTCCAATATGAACTCGCGGTCATCGTGCAGCACGGCGCAAAGCGCATGCTCACCGATCAGGTGGACGAGTATTACTACTTGACCGTAATGAACGAAAACTACGTTCATCCCGATATGCCAAAGGGTGCCGAAGCCGACATCATCAAAGGCATGTACTTGTTTAAAGAAGGTGGCAAAGACAAGAAGAAAGGTCAGCGCGTACAGCTCACTGGCTCGGGCACGATCTTTCGTGAAGTCATCGCCGCCGCCGATTTGTTGCGCGATGATTGGGGTGTTGAATCCGATATCTGGAGCGCACCGAGCTTCAACGAACTGCGCCGTGACGGTATCGATTGCGAGCGTTGGAATTTGTTGCATCCGATGGACGAGCAACGTGTCTCGCATGTCGCGAAATGCCTGCACTCAAAAGCGGGCCCAGTCATCGCAGCGACGGACTACATGCGAATCTTTGCCGATAGCGTGCGTCCGTACATCAAGAAAACGTACAAGGTGCTCGGCACCGACGGCTTTGGTCGCTCAGACTCGCGCGAGAATTTGCGCCGGTTCTTTGAGGTCAATCGCTACTACGTGACGATTGCGGCGCTGACCGCCCTTGCGGAAGACGGCGTGATTGAGCGTAAAGTGATTGCCGATGCCATTAAGAAATACGGCATTGATCCGAGCAAACCAAACCCTACGACGGTCTGACGAAGGTCTAGCGACCTTCGAGGACGAAGGACGGAGGACGAATGACGCAAAGCTTTGCGACGAGGTTTCTCCGATTGGAAATTAATATGAATCGAATGGATGAACCAAGACTGAAACACGATTTGACGCTGTCGTCATTCGTCCTTCGTTGTTCGTCCTTCTTGAATTGAGCAAAGCGAAATGCAAGAACTAAAAGTCCCCGATATCGGCGATTACAAAGACATCCCTGTCATCGAAATTTTGGTGAAAGTGGGTGATACGGTCGCCAAAGACCAATCGATCGTCACGCTTGAATCCGACAAGGCCACGATGGAAGTACCCGCTGATGTGGCGGGTGTCATCAAAGAGCTGCGGGTGAAGTTGAACGACAAAGTGAGCATGGGCTCGGTGGTTGCGATTATTGAGGCGGGTGCTGCTGCTAGTCCCCCTCCCCCCGGAGGGGAGGGGCTAGGGGAGAGGGTGTCGGCAGTGGCGCCAACCTCAGCACCTGCACCCACGCCCACGCCCGCGCCCTCTGCACTCCCGGCGAACCTGGCTCCTGCGCCAACACCCTCTCCCCAACCCTCCCCCCCGGGGGGAGGGAGTCAATCCGATCAAACAAAAGCACACGCCACCCCCAGCGTTCGAAAGTTCGCACGCGAACTCGGCGTTGATCTCAATCGCGTCAAGCCCACGGGCCCGAAAAATCGAGTCTTGCATGAAGACGTGCAAGGTTTCGTCAAGGGCGTGATGAGTGGTGCGGTTCATGGAACGACTGGCTCACCACGAACGGATGGAGATGGCGCAGCCCTCGGTTTGCTGCCGTGGCCAAAGGTCGATTTCGCAAAATTCGGCGCAATCGAAACGAAGCCGCTGTCCCGTATCAAGAAAATCTCCGGCGCGAATTTGCATCGCAATTGGGTGATGATTCCGCACGTCACCAATCATGACGAAGCTGACATCACCGAGCTCGAAGCATTCCGTGTGAAACTCAATGAAGAGAACGCGAAAGCCGGCATCAAGGTCACGATGCTTGCCTTCATGATCAAAGCTGCTGTGATGGCGCTGAAGAAATTCCCGGATTTCAACGCGTCGCTCGATGGCGAAAATTTGATCGTCAAAAATTACTTCAACATCGGTTTCGCAGCTGATACACCGAATGGCTTAGTTGTGCCGGTTATCAAAAACGCTGACACCAAAGGCGTGTTCGAAATCTCCAAAGAGATGGGCGAACTCGCAGGCAAAGCACGCGAAGGCAAGCTCGGCCCCGCCGATATGCAGGGCGGTTGCTTCTCCATCAGCTCGCTCGGCGGTATTGGCGGCACGTATTTCACGCCCATCATCAACGCCCCCGAAGTGGCAATCATGGGGGTGTGTAAGAGCGAAATGAAACCGAAGTGGAACGGCAAAGAATTCGAGCCGCGCCTGATGTTGCCGCTGTCGTTGTCTTGGGATCACCGCGTGATTGATGGGGCTAGTGCAGCGCGCTTTAATGTTTACTTTGCGGCGTTGCTTTCGGATTTCCGTAGAGCTGTTCTTTAGCTCATATGAAGAAGCGGATCGGTTTGATTATTTGGATCGGCGTTTGGACGCTCCTTTGGGGGATGATCGTAGTCGATTTTTTGGAAAATGGATCACACGTAGTCGGATATTACGGGCCTGGCATCGCGATGTATTTAGCGTCGCTTCCGCTCAGTTTTTCGTTCGATCTTTTTCCATCCGCGATACGAGCCTTGTTTTCGAACGAAATTGCACTGTGCGTTTATTTCACGCTCGTTAGCTATTTGTTCTGGTTTGTAATCGTCCCTTTAGTGGTTCGCCTTTTCAAAACTATCTGGCGCACTTCACACTCGTAATAGGTTGGATCATGGCAACTCAAGAACTAAAAGTCCCAGACATTGGTGACTACAGAGACATTCCCGTCATCGAAATTCTGGTGAAGGTCGGCGACACGGTCGCGAAAGAGCAATCCATAGTCACGCTTGAATCTGACAAGGCGACGATGGAGGTGCCCGCCGATGCGGCGGGCGTCATCAAAGAACTTCGTGTCAAGATGGGTGACAAGGTTTCGCAGGGAACTGTGGTCGCGATGATTGAAGTCGTTGCGGCTGGCGCGAGTCCCCCTCCCCCCGGGGGGGAGGGGTTAGGGGAGAGGGTGTTAGCCGCGCCATCAGTTTCCGCAAATCCAACACCCTCTCCCCAACCCTCCCCCCCAGGGGGAGGGAGCTACACCGGCAAAGCCGATTTCGAATGCGAAGTCTTGGTGCTCGGCGCAGGTCCCGGCGGCTACAGCGCGGCCTTCCGCTCTGCCGATCTGGGTATGAAAACGATGATCGTTGAGCGCTATGCGTCGCTCGGCGGCGTGTGCTTAAACGTGGGCTGCATCCCATCGAAAGCGTTGCTGCACACCGCGTCTGTGATGGACGAAGTGAAATCGATGGCCAAACACGGCATCACCTTTGACGCGCCCAAAATCGATATGGGTAAGCTCCGCGAATTCAAAGATGGCGTGATCAAAAAACTCACGACTGGGCTCGCGGGCATGGCCAAGATGAGGAAGGTTGACGTGGTACGCGGTTACGGTGCATTCATCGATCCGCATCATGTTGAAGTCGAAATGACGACCGGTACCGGACAAGAAAAGAGCGGCGAAAAGAAAGTCATCAAGTTTCAAAGGTGCATCATCGCCGCGGGTTCGCAAGCAGTGCGTTTGCCCTTCATGCCGGATGATCCGCGCGTGGTCGATTCAACCGGCGCGCTCCTGCTCAACTACAAACCCGAGCGCATGCTCGTGATCGGCGGCGGCATCATCGGCCTTGAAATGGCCACGGTGTATTCCACACTCGGCGCGCGGATTGATGTCGTTGAAATGCTAGACACCGTAATGACCGGCGCAGATCGCGATCTCGTCAAAGTGTGGGAAAAAGTCAACGCGCCACGTTTCGACAACATGATGTTGAAAACGAAAACGGTTGGTGCAGTCGCCAAGGATGACGGCATTCACGTCACCTTCGAGGGCGAAAAGGCACCCAAAGAAGCGCAACGCTACGACTTAGTTTTAGTCGCGGTCGGTCGCTCACCGAACGGCAAAAAAATCGCTGCGGATAAGGCGGGCGTTGCCGTCACCGATCGCGGCTTTATCAACGTCGATAAACAATTGCGCACCAATGTGCCGCACATCTTTGCTATTGGCGACATCGTCGGCAACCCCATGCTCGCGCACAAAGCCGTGCACGAAGGCCACGTCGCAGCCGAGGCCGCGAAGGGCGAGAAAAGCTTCTTCGACGCGCGCCAAATTCCAAGCGTCGCCTACACCGACCCCGAAGTCGCCTGGGCCGGCAAAACCGAAATCGAAGCCAAAGCCGAGGGCATCAAATACAGCGTCGGCAAATTCCCCTGGGCAGCCAGCGGCCGCGCCATCGCCAACGGCCGCGACGAAGGCTTCACCAAGCTCATCTTTGACGACGAAACCCACCGCATCATCGGCGGCGGCATCGTCGGCACCCACGCGGGCGATTTAATCGGCGAAGTTTGCTTGGCGATTGAGATGGGCGCAGATGCGATTGACATCGCAAAGACCATTCATCCGCATCCAACGCTGGGTGAATCAGTGGGTATGGCGGCGGAGGTTTGGGAAGGGGTTTGTACGGATTTGCCGCCGGTGAGGAAGTGACTTCCATCGCATTGTGACATCTCAAAGGAACTCTCGCCAGAGTCTTTTGAAGAGTTACTTTCAAACGATTCTCAGATTCACCACGTTAAGTGCCTGTGTCGTCATCGCTCTTACTGCCTGCGAGACGCAAAACGTTAAACGGACGGAGCATGCGACTGCACCGGCGGCGATATCAATGACTTGGCCCGGCGACGCAGATGGTGACGTTTTTCGCCGTCTTCAGTCGCATGGCTTCGATTTCGAGAAACTGTATGCAGTTGACTACATCATTGAATTCAAAGACTGGCCCCCGCCTGTGCAGGCTCTCGCTGACCTGCGGAGAAACTATCAGTCTGTGCGCGTGTTTGAGCCCAGCGATGGTCAAAATGGTTACGTACAGGTAACCATCCGCGAGCTCGTGCGCTACGAACGCGTGATACTCGTGCAACGTCAATTGACCAACCAGATGTTGATCTACGGTGGAGTATGCGACTCGTGGGGTGTCTTGCAAGAGTAAGTCGCGCAGACTGGTCGGCCGGTGCTCACGGAGGCCATGTAGGGCGGCCACCCCGTGCCCACCGATGTTTCAAATCGCTGAAATCGTTGTGTTTCAACCGCGTGGTGGGCAGAGGGCTGCCCACCCTACGAAGCGGTAGCGCCGCCCCGTTCGTGGTGAGCTTGTCGAACCATGACGGCTCGGGGAGTGGGCTCTCTCCTGT
>READ01000067.1 GCA_004293675.1 Betaproteobacteria bacterium | reverse complement strand
CATTGCTGCGGTATCGCCTGCAATCGCATCGGTGTCGAGTTGCACGACAAACGCTTCGGGTGTTTGCACCTACACGGTGACTTCGGCCACTGCAGGTACCTACAACACTAGCGCAGCGCTCAGTGTTACGACTACTCGTAACGTTCGTAACGTTCGTAACGAGAAGGCGAACACAGTTCAACTATCGAATGTGAGTGGCTCCCCAGTCGCAATTACGTTCACACCACTTGTCGTAGCCGACGCAACTCCGATACCAACCTCGACTGCACTCGTTAAGCTGTTGATGGCATTGAGCCTCCTCCTCGCAGGAATGCTTAGCTTGCAAGTCACCCGAAGACGGGTATGAAGTTGAGCACTACGCAGACTAGTCTCTTTCTGTAATCAATCCACAACAATTTCACTAACTTCAATTGCACTAGGAACAATCAAATGAAACAACACGCGTCTTTTTCCCTGACCCTAATTGCCGCAAGCATGTTGAGTGCCCAAGTTTTCGCAGACCAAAAAGTTGCGAGTGATCCGGCGACATTAGGCACGACGGCTGCACAACGCACGCCGGTCGGCGTGCTGGAGGTCACCAACGGCGACGGGGCAAACAAAACAACAAGCCTGGTTGTAAAAAGCGGAACGACACCTGCGGCCGCGACTGCGGCCGTTCCGAGCTTGATCGTGACCAGCGCGGGCAACGTGGGCGTGGGTGTTGCTGCGCCCGGCAAGGCGCTGGAGGTCGCAGGCGAGGTTAAAGTGAACACCGTCACTGCGGGGGGCACCGCAGACAGCGTACTCGTCGTCGATTCTGCAGGCGTTGTGAAAAAAGTCGACCGTTCGACGTTAATCCCGCCCGCGTCCCAAGCAACCAACACGACAATTTTGGGTTACGTGCCTACCTCGCATGCGTCCCGAACAGTACCCCCTTCCGGTACCGGCGTGATAGAGCAGGGATGCAAACAGAATCCCGCAAACAACCATTGGTATTGCGCGTACTTCTTACCCTCAAGCACAAATTTTTACAACACATTTAACTTGGCCAAAAGCATTGGTGGCTACCTCGTAACTATGACTAGCAATGCTGAGCGCGTGTGGGTAAACCAAAACATCGTCGCTGCAGGCACCGGTTACAACTTAACATCGAATATTTGGATTGGATACAACAAGATTGCGACCCCTGGCAATGAGTTCGGTTTTCGTTGGATCACCAACGAAGATTTTGTGATCGACTGGTCTACAAGCCCGGCAGCGACGGCGCAAAACTGGTTCTTGTCTGGCGAACCTAACAACGCAGGTGGGAACGAGGGTTCCGTTCACATTTCTCACATTGGGCAAGACAGTGGCTCCCGGAAGTGGAATGACGTTGGAGGGAGTAGCACTACCTCGTTCGGCGTGAATTTTATCCACATGATCGTTGAGTTCGACAACTAGTCTGTACGCCTCCGAGCTAACCACGCATACACACCCGGGGGGCGCTCGAACGGACAGAGCACGAACAGCGACGGGTCGAGAAACGCGGGAAAGGTCAAGCGAAACGCCCGCGCCCGCCTTTTTCCGCATCCAAGGTAGTTAGATGGCGGTGCAAAACACTCGTCACACGGAAAACCTCTTGACGACTTGTGATCGGCGAGAACAGACCTGTTGGTCGTTCGAGCCCTCTCGACGCGCAAAGGTCAACGTAAGCGCAGTCGCCAAAGGGAAACCCTTCGCGACTAGTCACGATCAAGACAGAGGTTATGTCGCTGAGGGTTAGTGATGCTTCAAAAAATAAGGAAGAGAGTCGAACAGAGCCGGATTGGAACATGTTGTCAAACATTCACGCCTTCGACCAATTTTCCTCACTTTACACTGTCTGGCTGCCGCTGCCGCGCATTCGAGCTTTAGAACGTTTGCTCAAGCGGAACGAGCCCCATCTTGCTTCGAGTTCTATCGACAGAGCGGAGTTGCATCTTGCGCTCGCACAACAGCACGCGCTGCTTGGCAGCCACTTCTGCGCGATGTACTGGGCTCAAGTGCACGTGTTCAACGCAGCGCACGAACTCGAACCGTTGTTTCTGGCGTTTCGATCCTCGCTGTATGCCGATTGCCATATGCCCGAGTTGGCCGATGAATACCGCCGACGAGCGCAGTTTTCCAGTTTGAAATCAGCTACGACCAGTGTTAGGCTGCGCGCAGCAGTCTACTTAGCGCGCAGCTATTTTGAATCACGGTGTTTCGCTGACGCGGTTGCGATATGTGTCGAGACAAACGAAGTTTTTCCACACAACGACGATAGTGGTGTTTTTGTCTCGTACTTGCTTCAGCTCAATCTAGTTGAAGCACGTGCGAAGCTCGCACTGGGCGACGAGGATGGAGCGTGGAAGGCGCTATCAGAGGCCAGATTTCGTTCAGCTAAAGTCAGTTCGCCCGTGGCCAGAGCGGAGTTGGAGACGTACGCGTTGATGTTGGATATCGCGTGTTCGAGAAGTCAATGGACTGCATTGCGAAAGCGATTTGAAACCGTTACTGCGTTTTTGCGCGCAACCCAACTTCACCAACACCGGATGCAACTATGTGAGTGGTTGCTTGCGAGGTTGGAGAAGCTGGGAGCGGACGAGGCAAACGTACTGATCGCGCGAGAGTTGGTGAGGGCGGACTCTGATTTGTTGCGCTTACGTTCCATGGAGGAATTTGCACTCGCGAACAGTTGGCGCGACCAGGTCGAAAAGTCGCACTCGCGTCGCGTTGAGGCTCGCAACGCATTGCGGGCGGATCTAGATACCTTGGCGCAGTCTTTGAGTCAGCAGAGTGTTCTCCAGTCGAGCGCTTCTGCTAGCACTACTAAGCCGTTGATTGGGCTAGAAGCCGTGGGCGCTGAGGCGGCAAAGAGGGCGCTTTCGGATTGCTTCAATTCAATCGTCGGATCACGCTCCGTACTGCTGCTCAAGTGCTCAGACGCGGATCTAGAGTCGGTATGGCATGTACTTGGGCACCTAAGAAAAATGCCGGAGCTTCTCGTGGTCGCGCAACCGAAACTGAATCTGATCGTAGCAGTCGCGGCGCTCAGCTCAGCTCGCCTTCGCTTGTTAACGGGGAAAGTTCGCTATCAATTGACGCGAGGTATGAGTCGTCCCGACCGCGTCCTGGAGCTAATTCGCTGCTGCGCCGTGACTCGCAACCAGTCAGTGAGCGTATGTGCCGTAGTCGCGTGGCTCTCGCAAGTTCGACCCTCATTACCAGAACGAGCGTCTGGGTATCTCGTACGACAGTTCCCGCGTGACGGCATTCGCGTCGTACCAGGCGTATCGGTAGTCGAGCGTGCGTCCGTTAGCGCGTAATCCGGCTATCTCCAAGGCATCGAGCGCTCAGTGCCGTTTGTTTTTGTGCTCGGATTCGATCGTAGTTGCGAAGGCGCATTCGCCCCGAACCCCGCGGAAATCTCGTGGAGAGGTCGGTTGGCGGACTGTACATAACCTGACACCGATGCTCGCATTCTTTACACAGTTCGCCAAGGTTCGCGGGATAGATATTTTGCAATACGTTACCTCTATCACCTTGCCTAGCACTCTAGTGGGTCTCCGCACGAAGCGTGGCCAGGCATCGTTTTCTGACGTGGTTAAGCGCGCATTGGCAGCGCCGGTAGTTTTTTTCCTCGCGAATTCCGTGGGGGGCGTTCTCATGGTGTCGGGAGCGGCTACACGGTCGACCGCTTTCTCATCGCCGATGACTCGTGCGCGTCCCGGCGATCTGACCGAACTCATTCTCAGTTTGGCTCGCTACACAACGTTTCCGTCGACGATCGATCAAGCCGGTGGCTGGGCAGTCTGCTACGTACAAGGAGGTCGCGTGCCAAACGGCGCGCTGGCGATTGACCGCACGGCAACGGTAGAGGGGGCGGCTGCCGGTGCAATGGCGACCGGTATCAGCGCCGACGTAGCTGCAACGTTGTATGGCGGTTTGGCTCGATGCTGACTTGCGTCCCGCGCCGCGCGACTGGCTGGCAATCATCGCCGATCAGCCAGTGCTCATGATCAGCGACTTCGCGGAGTTCACCGCAGACGGCGGCGTAGTCGGTGCGTACCGTGTCGCGCAGGATTGTGGATTTGAAATGAATTTGGAAGCGCTTCGACGCTCCGCGCTCTCGATTTCAGCATTTGCGCTGCCACTCAGCCAAAAGAGCCGAGCCACAATTGGGCAGAAACGCCGCGATGAGTAACCCCGCAACCAACAGCGATTCATTGCAGCGTCGCGCAACCACCTTCACGGTGTCGGTTGTGTTTTTCTCGTTGCTCTTGGCTGGAATTGTGCTGATCGTGCTCTTTATCCGTGTACAAGTGGAAAACAGCCACACCGCTGCCTCCACGACGGCCAAGGTTGCCTCGTCCACAGTTGCCGCGGCGATTCGCTTCGGTGGTCGCGACGTGATCTCCGATGCGCTGCGCGTGTTTGAAAGCGGTTCCAACCACGACTCCGTCGCTCTCTACGACGGTAGCGGAGCGCTGATCGCGCAGCTGATCGCGCCCGGCGAGGCTTCGTTTCCCTCGACCCTGCTAGCCGGATCACAGCCGACGATCGGCATGCTTGAAGCGCCACCGGTGTTCGTCGAACTCGCCGATACTTACGCAAATACCAGCGCGCCGGTTGCGACGATGGTCGTTAAGCCGCACCAAGGCGCGTTGCGCGAGACATTTCATCGTGCTGTGCTAGCGCTCGCGGTTGTGCTAGCCATTGCCGCACTGTTGAGTGTCCTTGTCGCGCAGCAATTGAGCAAGGCATTGCTGCGACCAGTGCGCGAACTCACCGAGTGGGTCGATGTTGTCTCCGAGTCGTTTGACGTTACTCGAATTAGCCAGATGCCCTCGACTCGAACGGAGGAGGTGAGGCGACTTGCTGCGAGCATTGAAGCGCTTTTCTCCCAAATTCACCAGCAAAACAGCGAGTTAAAGCACAAGCAATACGAACTTCGCGCCATAAACAAACACCTCGAGCACCTTGCTTTTTCGGATGCACTCACGGGTTTGCCCAATCGAGCGTTGTTCGAGGAGCAATTGAAGCGCGAAATTGAACATGCGGAGGGCGCTGGTTCGTCATTCGCGCTGCTGTTCATTGATATGGATCAACTCAAACAAATCAATGATCTTCAAGGTCACGCAAGCGGCGATGCGGCGTTGCGTGCGACGGCGAACCGACTTCGTCAGGCGCTTTCAGAAACCGACTTCGTCACCCGCCTCGCTGGAGATGAGTTCATGGTGATTTCGCCCAAGGTTCAGACCAACGAAGACGCGACGAAGCTCGGCGCGCAACTCAATGAACGGCTACAGGAGGTGGCCGAGGGCGATAGTTGGCGCTACCCCGTTCAGGCCAGTATCGGTATCGCGATGTACCCTCAAAACGGTCGGAGCGTGACTGAGTTAGTGCATGCAGCAGATGTGTCGATGTACCGCGCGAAACTCAGTGGAAATCAGGCGAAAGACTAAGCAATATCGCAGCCATTCACATGAGCGGTAAGTTTCAGTTCCCGTTAAGTTACTCATCCTCGTGTTTGTACGCGCTCTGGGTGTATCGCAGGCCGACAAAATAGTCGATCCGGTGCTCGGAAGTTTCTCCGCAATCTGAATCTGTCCGACGTTGGTCAGCCTAACCTTTGTCCACTATACACCGCCTCAACTTAGGCGTAGCCTCGCGAACTGTGATGCAATCAAAGATTTAGGACTTTACAAGTTAGCGTCCACGCACGCAGAGTAAATGTGCGAAGGGGTATTGCGATGCTACCGCTGCGCGAGACAACCACGAGCGTCCTCTTGCCACCTACACCGCCGTTTGCGATCGACGGGCTAATCCACTTATGAGAAATTGACTTATGAGAAATTTCGACACAGCCCTACTCAAACAACTACTGTGGTGGATTGAAAGCTCATCCCCACCAATGCAATACCAGAAAAAAGTTCGACTCATCGATTCGACTGTTTTCGGCTATGAAGCGTTGCTTCGAGCGAAAGACAAAAATGGACGCTTGATTGATCCTACCGCAGTGCTTAATTTGGCGTCGAAAGTTGACCTGCGTGAGCAATTTGAGCGCGCGACACTGCTGGCGGTAGTGCGAGACATAGTTCGCACCCGAGGGATAACTTGCGGACTCACCTTCGCGGTGAATGTATCGACGGTGACCGTTCAGCGTAAAGGCTTTGCGAAATATCTGACCGACCTGCTAGCGGAGCATGGAATCGGCGCTGAGGAGCTTGTGCTTGAACTAACAGAAGACAGAGAAACCGCCGACGCTGACTCATTTCGCAGCGAGATTCTGCAGCTACAATCGTGTGGAATTGATCTGTCGATCGACGATTTCGGTCAGGCCTACTCGGGCTTAGAACGGCTGACTGAAATTCCGATTGCTGAGATCAAGCTAGGAAGGGATTTGGTCTCAAGAATTGAAACTCCTCAAGTAGCTTGTGTCATAGGTCTCGTCAAGAGGATGGCTGATGAATTCTGTGCCAGACTCGTCGCGGAGGGCATCGAAACCGAGACACAAAGAAAGCTGCTGATTGAGTCAGGGGTTTCTCTGGGTCAAGGGTTCCTTTTTGGGCGTGCCGCCTGTATCCTAGAGGAGCCACGCCCGATCGCCAAGTCGAAGTTGATTCGTGGCGTACACTGCGTCCCGATACTGGGACATGGAGTCGTCACTGCAACGGGGGAGGTGCGAGCCGTTCATGCCTACACAGTCACAAATTGAATTGTCCCCAGAAATCCTGAGAGAGATCGAAGTCGCGAAGATTCGGTTTTTTGTGGGCAACGCGCCGCGTGCGGGTATCACGCTGCTGTTCGTTTGCGCGACACTCGCCGTAATCTATCGCAGAATTGCCCCACTCGACCAATCAATCGCTTGGATGATCTTTGTGTCGGTGCTCGTGTCAGGACGAACTGTAGTGGCTCACCGACTGTTGAAGCTGCCCGAGTCGACCGATCCATTTTATAGGTATGGGCGTTGGACAGTGTATTTAACCGTCCTGCTCGGCATACAGTGGATAGTCCCGATGGCGCTTTGGTTTCCTGATGCGGATTCCCGCACTCAAGGCATTACCTTACTGGTGATTACGTGCTCTATCTTTGGCGCGCTCATTAGCACCGCAGTACACATGACCGCCTTTGCGACATACGCGGTTAGCACGCTAGGTGCGACCTATTTTGGATTGCAGTTCTCGCCGGAACGCGGGAACGCTACTTTTATAGCTCTGTCAACTGCGGCCACGGTGTTTGCTTTTTTGTCTGCTCGCGCATTCCAAAGCGTCTTTAAGGAAGCGGTACTGGTGCGTTCCGAGAACGCAAATCTTGTACGAGAGCTGAAAACGAGCCACGACGCTCTTGTGCTGGCTGATAAAGCCCGCAGTAGATTTGTTGCTTCGGTATGCCACGACATACGACAACCACTCACCGCTTTGGAGCTGTTAGCACACCAAGCCGCCAACACAAACGACATTGCCAAAAAGGCGGAAATCGTCGTCAAGATTCGGCACTCCTCTTCTAGTCTGACGAAATTTGTCAGTTCTGTGCTTGATGTTGCCAAGTATGAAGCGGGCGCAATCCAGCCTCAGCTTGAGCCCGTAAGTGTGAGTAACCTCTTCGGTGAAATCAGAAGAGAGTTCGAGCCGTTGGCAAATCAACGATCACTCGCGTTGCAATTTACCGTGGACGAACGCTGGTTGTTGCTAGACCCCGTTCTGCTTAAGCAAGCAACCGCAAATCTCGTGGATAACGCGATTAAGTACACGACGGCAGGCTCCGTGAGTGTTTTAGCGCGTTTTGGCGGTGAGGCGTTGGAGGTGGTTGTTGCGGATACGGGTTGCGGCATTCCGCACGAGATTCGCGGGGATGTTTTTAAAGCCTACTTCCGTGGAAATAGCGTCGGCTCGACGAACGCTCTTGGCTGGGGCTTGGGGCTGACAATTGCGTCGCGCTCGGTGAATGCCATGGGCGGATCGCTTGAGCTTGACGATCAGGTCGAACCAACCGGCGCGACGTTTAGATTTCGCATCCCAACCTTATTGGCGCCAACAGCCCCGGCAGCAGTAGCTGCGGACACCGAACGCGGGTTGGATTCTAGTCTGCGTGTCGTTGTTCTGGATGACGACGAGAAGATTGTGGATGCGCTCGTATCAACGCTTCTTGCCTTGGGACACGACGCCATAGGGTTCGTATCAACCGCTGACGCGATCGATGTCGTTTCGGACAATCGAGACAGCATCGACTTGGTAGTTGTCGACTATCGACTCAATGACACGCTTGACGGTTTGGATGTTCTTAGAAAAGTGCGCGAAATGGACGCCTCAATTCAGGGCGTGCTCATGACGGCGGATCTCGCGTCTGCCGCGAAAGAAAGTGCCGAGGCGCTGGGGTGCGGTTTTTTGCGCAAGCCCTTCTACGAACATGAGCTCAAAGCTCGGATCGCCCAGTTAGCAATCGCTCGGAAACACTACCTAGCTGCTCCTGAAACTCGTACTGATTCCGCTGACCATGCGCAAAACTAAAATTCTTGTCATTGACGATCACCCGCTAATTCGAGACGCCGTTGTCATGGCTTTATCGGGCGCAGACACCTCTGTCTTCATTGCGAGCGATTTTTCGTCGCACGTGGAAAGCTGCGCCGATCCAGACTTCGTAGTCGTAGATCTCGCGTTGCCGGGGATGGGTGGCGTCGAATCTGTGCGTGAGGCTAGGCGCAAATGGCCGAGAGCCAGCATTGTGGTGCTGTCTGCGACCGAGACGCGTAACGTCGTTCTGGCGGCCATCGAAGCAGGTGCGATCGGGTTTGTTCCAAAGTCCTACTCCGCCGACGAGCTCGTTGAGGTCATCAAAGAAGTCGCGACCGGGAAAATTCACCTTCCAATTTCTGTGGGCGCCAATCAGGGCGCCAATGAGGGCGCTGGTGTTGATTCGCTTGGATCAATGACCCCCAGACAGATGGAACTATTGTCCTATCTGCTGTGTGGCTACAGCAACAAGGAAATTGTTCTGTGTACAGGACTTTCCGAAAAGACGGTAAAGTTCTATCTCACCGGGCTCTTCAGACTTTTGAAGGTGAGGAGCCGAACTGGGGCCGTGGTAGTCGCGGCTCGGGCAGGATTGGTGATCCCACCTGCGTCTGCGTTTAACCGGAGATCAACAGCATTAGCCCAGTAAAAGAGAGGACAAGACCTTGGCGCAGCTTTGCGCCGAGTTTCAGGTGCACAGCACGCAGCTCACGGAGTGGAAGCGGCTACTCGTTGCGCGAGCCGCAGTGGCGTTTACAGGCGGCGCTGGGGCGGACATCGAGCCCGCTCTGGATGTGTTTCCCCTGCACGCAAAGATTGGTGAATTGACGTTAGAAAATGTTTTTTAGAACGCGCGCTCACCAAGGCGGGTTTGTTGCCTTAACTTGCTGAGCCACTTCTCTTCGCCGCCCTATTCCTGCCATCATTCTCATGGAAAACTAGCGTATGAATCCCACCGAACTGACAGATTTGGTCGAGCGGCTTCGGGCAAGCACGCTCCGATTGGATCTGCGAAGTGCAGGGGTTGACGCGCGCACTGTTGTTGGTGCGCTTTATTCGAACCGCTCTCTCATCTACGGCGTAGACGGGTGGAAAGCGGTTCAGGCGGCATCAAGCTACTACAACCAAGCTCGCGACATCCAATCTCGGCTGGGGTTGATGCGTTTAGTCGATGTAGCAGAGCTCGACCTGCCGCGAGACTGTCGCATAGAGCACTTCGTTTCGTTCTCCAATGTTGCGCTCGATGCGCTAGATATTGGGCTGGCGATCGAGAAAGCGACGCGTGCGCTTCAGCTGTGTGATCCCGCAGATGCCGAGTGGCGAGTAGAAGCGATGTGCGTACTTTCTGCTTGCCACGAAGTTGCCGGACAACCGATTGAGGCAGCAAGTCTCGCGCGCGAGGCGATCAGCGTCGCGTTGGCCGCAGGAGGCAGCGTGTCGCAAATCAATCTGGGGGAGGCTTGGGCGATGCTTGGCGATGCACTCACTGCGCAAAAAGACTTTGAGCAAGCAAAGTCGGCATACGGCGCGAGCCAGCAGTGCTTTCGCGAGGCAAATTCCGGTGGCGACAATCCGCACTACCTCCTTGGGCAAATAAATCTCGCAAACCTCGCAATTCTGACCGGAAACCTCTTAGATGCGGAGCAATATTTGCAAAGCATGCGAAAGGCTGACCTCGGCAGCTATCAGCACGCAAGCGTCTTGCGGATGTCGCTGGCCGAGTGCGAAGCATTGCTTGGAGTCGCTAAGTCGAACGACGCCATGAACCGATCAAGGTTTGAAGTGGCAAATAGACGCTCCGACCTGGAGTCTCCCGCGAACTCCAGATCCCAACTGGTGACTTACTGCATGCTGCTTGAACGGCTAGGCGACCGTGAAAACATGCATCGTGCAAATAGCCGCCTCGCCGACGTTCGTACAGAAGCATACCGTCGCTTGGTAGCGCTCTTAAACCCGTTGCATCAGGAGTTCCCGCACTTATCTGGTCAATCCGACCAAATGGTCGAAATGCTCAACCGACTGGCGTCAACCGCTGAGCTGCGTGACGATATCACTGGGAAACACTGTTCGCGAGTCGGTAGAGCCGCGAGGCTCTTGGCGATGGCAACGAACTGCGGCGATGCGCGACTTCTCGACAGTATAGAAATTGCTGGCAGGCTGCACGATATTGGAAAAATAGGAGTGCCCGACGCCATACTGTCTAAACGAGATCGGCTATCTGCCGACGAATTCGAGCTTATGAAAACACACACAACTCGAGGAGCCAGTTTGCTGGAAGGCTCCAAGATATCAGCGTTAGCCTACGCTTACGAAGTCGCACTTTCTCATCACGAGCGATGGGACGGGGGAGGGTATCCGCGCGGACTCGCCAAGGAGTCAATTCCGCTCAGTGCGCGTATCGTTGCAATTGCTGATGTCTTTGACGCGATGACTCACTCCCGCCCGTACAGACTGTCCATTTCCGCGAAGACGACACTCGAATACATCTCCGGTGCGGCCGGGACGCATTTCGATCCGCATCTGGCGCGAAAGTTTGTCGAAGTTGTTGGGCACGACGGAGAAGCAAGCCAGCTTGTCTAGTGTAGTTTTGCATCAGTCGCGTCCCAACGTGTATTAGCTAGTACTTCACCTGACAAAACAGCAGTGGAAAGTTGGTGAGTTGATGGGATCAAATCAGGTGATTGTGCAATAAGTTTCTCCTTGGCAAGATCGAGGGAGTCGAGGAAAGTCTGCATCGGTGTTTTACCGTAGCACCACTTGCCCTGGTGTTCGCGCTGTTCGTTGTAGATCGTCAGCCAGTTATCCAGGTCGGCTTGCAGCTGCTCGACCGTGCTGTAGATGGTCTTTCGAAACACCACACGGTAGAACGTAAGCGTCCGATTTTCGCCGTTCTGGAATGATTGAGTTTGGAGTAAGACACTATGTGTCCACATGTTTGGAAGGTGGACACCTCGATGAAGGATTACGG
>READ01000053.1 GCA_004293675.1 Betaproteobacteria bacterium | reverse complement strand
TGAAAACGTGCGCTCCAGCACTTCCACTTTGCTGACCCGCACATACTGCTCCACCTCGCTGGGCAAGCCCTCGTTTTTGACCAAGCGCAGTGTCTCGCCGGGAAACGGTGTGCTGGTGCCCACCCGCTGGAAGATTTGGATGCTGCGCTGGTTGGCGACCTGGTTTTCAAACAGCAGGCCGTTGTAGCGAGAGCTGCCGCTCAGGTAGCTTTGCAGGCGGTTGGCCGCGTCTGCCCGGAAGCTGAAGGGCTTTCCTGTGCTGAAAATGTTGGCACTGACGTAGCTGTCCGCCGGGCCTTTGTCGATGATGACACGCGCACCCAGCAGCGGGTCGGTGTCAGTCGTCATCGGGCCTACAAACACCTGGCGCAGGCTGACTTCGCCGTATACGCGGGCAAAGTCTGGGATGTCGTTGAACATATTGTTGTCAACGCCGCTCACGATGACGTTGCCCGTCATGCGACCGCCGCCATCTGCGGTGTCTGTCATGCGCTGGCTGGCCAGGATTTTGATGTCCGTCTCAAGTATGGGCATGATTAAAGTCCTAGCCTGTAGCCGACGTTGATGCGCCAGATGACCCCTGCGTATACAGGGCAAATGATGGTTGTCGCGGTGTTGATGGCCGTGGCGGCCAGGCCGGTGCCGCCAAAGTCCATGACCAGTTCGCGATCAATGCCAATGCCGCCCGCGTCCTGGCCGAGAGTCATGGCAAAGGCACTGGGCAGGTTCGATGAGGTGATCAACACCGGCGCAGCCGCTGCTGTCAAGGCAGCCGTGGCACTGCGGTTCACGCGCACAAAGTCCAAAATGTGACGCAATCCGGGTACCGCTGGCAGCGTAGCAGTAAGCGCAGCACCTACAGCGGCTGTGACTGAGATCAGCTCAGTCATGGGCTTAGCAGCAATACTCAAGTGGCTGCTGTCGTTAGCGTCTGAAGTAATCGCCACCACTGCATTGCCACTGGTAAACGCAGTCACGCGCACCCGCAGTTTGCGGAACTGCCCACACGGCACGGCGTAGGCGCGCACGTCTTGCGCGGCCACCAGTGCCTCGCTGACCAGCGGCCTGCCTGCCACCGGTACCGTGCCGCCCACTGCCGCGTTCGTGATGGGGAAAGCGGGAACTACATGGTAGTTAGCCGCCGCGTCGTCATAGCATGCGCTGAATTCAATCGTGCCAATGAAGTCGCTGCTGATGATGTGGATGTTGGCGTTTTCGTCGCCGTCCACGTCAAGCACCAGCTCTGCGCCGTTGGCTGCAATCGTGCCCACCTTACGGCGGCTTTCGCGCACCGGGACAAGTGCGCCCGCTGCATTTTTAAAAAGGCTCATCGTGTTTTTCCTTTAAATCTTTCGTTGTTCAGTTGGCCAGTTGATAGTTGACTTTGAAGTCGCCTGTAAACGGCCCGTTGCCCGTCAGCACAAAGTGGATCTGCCCGGCCTCTGGCACGGCAAACACGCGCATACCGCTGTCTGCCAGTTCTTCCAGGTCGTTTTCTGCATCCAGCTCGCCTACAAGCAGCGGCATGATTTTTGAGGCGGGTGTCACGGCTGCGTTGGTCACCACCACCTCTGCGTAGCCAGGGGCCAGCGTGGGAACATTGAGCACCGCCGATGCCACGGCTGCATCACCGACAGCACCTGCGGCCTGCAGCGCTTTGATGTCGGTGCCTATGGCTGTGGCCAGGGCGGAAATGCGGGCTTCTAGGGTCATGGCCTATGGGCTCAGACTTTGGCTGCAGCGTAGTCAGCCGCAAAGTTGCGCTCGGTGTCGCCCACGTCAGCAGCACCCACAGCACCGATGTTGGCCAGCGCCTGCGCCTTTTGCGGCGAGCTCAAGGTTTGCGCTGCATCAAAACGCACGCGGTTGGCAATTTGTGTGGCAATGGTGGCCGCAAAGCTGGGGTCATTGCCCAGGGCAGCGGCCAGCTCATTGAGTGTGTCCAGCGTGCCCGCAGCGCCATTGATCAGGCTGTTGGTCACCGCCAGCTTGGCCGCCTCGATACTGTCGTAAATCTTGTCGGCAGACCATGTGACCGTGGTGGCACCATCGCCGGCCGTGTCATTGATGGCTGCACCCGCGCTACCCACCATGGTCACC
>READ01000038.1 GCA_004293675.1 Betaproteobacteria bacterium | reverse complement strand
AGTTCAGCGCCAATGATAGTCAGCCTTATAGCTCGCGAAAGTAGGTCAGGGTCAAACTAAACCCCATTCCCGCCAAAGCCTCCTGTTCGGAGGCTTTGTCGCATCTGTCTGCACGATTTTGTAGATAGAAGTTACAATTACAGATTACTTGGCCAAGTAGCTCAGTTGGTAGAGCAGCGGATTGAAAATCCGCGTGTCGGTGGTTCGATTCCGCCCTTGGCCACCACTTCCCCGGATGTGGTGAAGCGCGCTTAGGCGTACTTTAATGCGTGCCGGTGTACTAATGGAAATGGGCTTAGGCCCATTTTTTTTTGTTGTTCGAAATGAATCAGTGAGCACCTCTACGCAGGAAATTATCTCCAGTGTACTTGCCAAAAACGGGTATGAGCTCGTTGAGGCTGAGTTCGTGCGGGCGCGTGATCTGTGGCGTGTCTTTATTGATCGTCCAGAAAGTCGACGCGGCGTGGATCTAATCACGGTTGAGGACTGCGCCGTTGTCTCGAACTTACTCAGCGACACACTCACCGAGCGAGCAATACCCTACGAGCATCTTGAGGTGTCCTCCCCCGGTATGGATCGAGCGCTAACTAAGCCCGAGCATTTTGAACGCTTTGCCGGCGAGGTTGTTCGCGTCACTGTGGAGCCGCCCATTGATGGCGATAGAAAAATTGTTGGACAGCTGCTGGGCTTCGAAGCGGAGCAGGTGAAGTTAAACGTGGAGGGAGCAGAGCGTCTGATCCCTTATTCATTGGTGACGCGCGCGCGCGTCGTGCCGCAGTTCTAGTTGGAGATAAGTAAGTGAATCGCGAAATTCTAGTATTGGCAGATGCGCTGGCTCGGGAAAAGAGTGTTGATAAAGAGGTCATTTTTCAGGCGCTTGAACAGGCGTTAGCCTCAGCGACGAAGCGTCTCAACAAGGAGCGCATCGAGGCCCGTGTTGAAATTGATCGAGAGACCGGTGACTACAAGTCCTTCCGCCGCTGGCTGATCGTTCCCGAGGACGAGTTTGTTGATCCCGACAATCAAATGATGCTGCGTGAAGCACATGAGTTCGATACGTCGAAGCTGATGGGTGAGTTTGTTGAGGAATCACTGGAGCCGATTCCGTTTGGTCGAATCGGTGCGCAAGCAGCAAAGCAGGTGATTTTGCAAAAAGTTCGAGACGCAGAACGCGAGCAGGTGCTCGAAGAGTTTTTGGATCGAAATGATCAACTGATCAACGGTACCGTGCGTCGCGTAGATCGGGGAAACATCATCGTTGAGTCGGGGCGCGTGGAGGGCGTGATTCCTCGCGATCAGTTGATCTCCAAAGAAAACTTCCGCGTGGGCGATCGAATTCGCGCCTATGTGCTCCGTGTCGATCGGCAGGCCCGCGGCCCACAGCTCATTCTTTCGCGTACCGCACCGCAATTTGTATCCGCTTTGTTCGAGCTCGAGGTTCCCGAGATCGAGGAAGGTGTCATCGAGATCAAAAACGTCGCTCGTGATCCAGGTCTTCGTGCCAAGATTGCCGTTAAATCTAATGATCCGCGGCTTGATCCGCAGGGTACATGTATTGGCATGCGCGGGTCACGCGTCAACGCAGTAACCAACGAATTAGCTGGCGAGCGCATCGACATTATTTTGTGGGCCGAGGACACAGCGCAGTTTGTGATCAACGCGCTCGCACCGGCACAAATTACAAGCATCGTGGTCGACGAGGAGCGTCACGCGATGGACGTTGTTGTCAACGAGGATAATCTCGCGCTTGCCATCGGCAAGGGTGGGCAAAACGTGCGCTTGGCGTCCGAGCTCACCGGATGGCAGCTCAATTTGATGAGCGAAGCGCAATCCGCTAACAAAACAGAGGCCGAGGCCATTCGTGTTCGCAACACGTTTATGGCAAAGCTTGATGTTGACGAAGAAGTAGCTCAAATTTTGGTCGACGAAGGCTTCTCGACAGTCGAAGAGGTTGCCTACGTTCCAGTGGCCGAACTTCAGGCCGTCGAGGCGTTTGATGACGACACCGTGCAAGAGCTCCGCACTCGGGCTCGCAATGCCGCCTTGACCGATGAAATCGCCAAGGAAGAGGTGTTGGAGAACGCTGCTGATGATCTCAAGACGCTCGATGGTGTCGATACAGAGCTTTTGATGAAGCTCTCGAAATTTGGAATTACAACGCGCGACGCATTAGGAGACCTTGCTTCAGACGAACTCTGCGCTATCAAGGTGTTTCCAGAAGATCGCGCTCAAGCGTTGATGGACAACGGCTTGTCCGATTTGACTGATGATGAACGTGCGCTGATGAGCCGCGCTGATCTGAAAGCTGCTACTCAATTGATTTCGCGAGCGCGCGAGTCGTGGTTCAGTGAACCACAACAACCGGGAGGTGCCGCTTGAGCATCGCAAAAACCACAGTTACAGACTTTGCTGCCGAACTGAAAATGGCACCGGCTGCGCTCATTGCGCAGCTTGCGTCGGCCGGTGTTCTTGCAAAGACCGAGGCGGATTCGCTATCGGCTGCGGACAAGGGCAAACTACTTGATTACCTGCGCAAACAGCACGGCGGCACGGACGATGGCGCGTCTAAGCGCATTACCCTGACGCGGAAGTCAACCACTGAACTTCGCACCGCTGACGCCACCGGCAAGTCGCGTACCGTGCAGGTAGAGGTTCGAAAAAAACGTGTTTTAGTTACGCGCGCCGCCGAGACGGCAACGCCAGAACCCGCTGTAGCACCTTCGGTGCCTATTGCGCCGGTGATTGACATTCCTGTCAAATCCGTATTGAGCGACACAGAAATCGCTGCGCGTGCCGCAGAGGATGCACGTGCCGCTGCACTGCGAGAGGCGCAAGAAAAAGCGTCGATGGAAAAGGCGTCGCGCGGAAAAGCTGCGTTACCCAAAGCCGACGAAGCGGCGCCTCCAGCTATTACCTCGGCTGAGCCCAGCGTTGCAGCGCCCGAGGCAGCACCCGTTGCATCGGTTGAAGCCGCGCCCAGCGCTGTTCGGGTCGACGAGCCTGCGCCTGTGGTCGCAACGCCCAAACCCGCTGTGCCAGAGAGCACAGCAAAGCCCGCCGTAGTCGCCAAAGCCGCAATTGCCGCGGCTCCAGCGCCTGCGCCGTCGGCCGCTCCGCGGCCGCAAATTGGCGAGCGCGTCGACCTAACTCCTAAACCAAAGCCGGTGGATACGACCCTTCACCGTCCTGCTAAACCAGGCGTCAAGACCACCAAAGAAGGTGCCGTCGCTAAGGTGCTCAAGCCCGGAGAAAAGAAGGTTGGCGCGTGGCAAGAAGATGCTGCACGCAAGAAGGTGATGAAAACACGTGGCGATGCCGCCCCTGACGCTGCCGCTGGCGGTGAGGGCTGGAAAGCGGGCGGTCGTGGCAAAGGTGGCAAGGGTCGCCAGAGCGATTCGAACCGCGGAGCACCGATGGCCGAGCAGGTCGACGCAACGCCCAAGGAAATCTTGGTGCCCGAGACAATCACTGTGGGCGAACTCGCGCACAAGATGTCAATTAAGGCTGCCGAGCTGATCAAGAACATGATGAAGATGGGACAAATGGTCACCATCAATCAAGTGCTAGATCGCGATACCGCCATGATCCTGGTTGAGGAAATGGGCCGTGTTGCTATTGCAGCCAAAGACGACAATCCAGACGCAGCGCTCACCGAAGAGAGCAGCGACGCTGATAACGCTAACCGCGTAACGCGGCCACCGGTTGTGACCATCATGGGTCACGTTGATCACGGTAAAACCTCGTTGCTCGATCGAATTCGTAGCGCTCGTGTAGCCAGCGGCGAAGCCGGCGGCATTACACAGCACATCGGCGCCTATCACGTCGAAACGCCTAAGGGCATCATCACCTTCCTTGATACACCGGGTCATGAGGCCTTCACGGCCATGCGTGCACGTGGTGCAAAAGTCACGGATATTGTCATCCTCGTTGTAGCGGCTGATGACGGTGTGATGCCACAGACCAAAGAGGCGATTGCGCACGCAAAAGCCGCGGGTGTGCCCATCATTGTCGCGGTCAATAAGATCGACAAGCAAGGCGCCAACCAAGATCGCGTTAAGCAGGAATTGGTGACCGAAGGCGTTGTGCCTGAAGAGTACGGCGGCGAGGCGATTTTCGTGCCCGTATCAGCCCTCACGGGACAAGGTATCGATCAGCTGCTAGAAACGATTCTGCTGCAAGCGGAAGTTCTCGAGCTCAAGGCTGCCATTGATGCGCCGGCACGTGGCATCGTCATTGAGGCGCGACTCGACAAAGGTCGTGGCCCGGTCGCTACCGTGCTTGTTACCAGCGGTACGCTCAAGCGTGGTGACATGGTGTTGGCCGGCTCAGTGTTCGGTCGTGTTCGCGCCATGAGCGATGAAGACGGCAAAAACATCGTGACCGCAGGCCCTGCCATTCCGGTTGAAATTCAAGGTCTTTCAGACGTTCCGGGCGCTGGCGACGATATGCTGGTGCTGGGCGATGAGCGCAAGGCACGCGAAATCGCGCTGTTCCGCCAAGGCAAGTTCCGCGAAGTCAAACTCGCGAAACAACAAGCATCGAAACTTGAAAACGCGTTTGCAAACATGGGTGAAACAGCCGCTAAGCAGCTGCCGCTCATTATTAAAGCCGACGTTCAAGGCTCGTATGAGGGTCTTGCCCATGCGCTCGCTAAGCTTTCGACTGAAGAAGTCAAAGTGCAAGTGGTGCACAGTGCGGTCGGTGCGATCACGGAAAGTGACGTCAACTTGGCTGTCGCGTCCAAAGCGATCATCATCGGCTTCAACGTCCGCGCGGATGCCACGGCTCGCAAGCTTGCTGAAAACGACGGCGTACAGATTCGCTACTACGACATCATTTACGAGGCCGTGGATGATGTGAAAAATGCCCTGTCGGGCATGCTCACACCGGAGCAGAAAGAAAGCGCCCTGGGCTTGGTGGAAATCCGTCAGGTGTTCCGTATTTCCAAAGTCGGTGCAATTGCTGGCTGCTACGTTCTCGAAGGCGTCATTAAGCGCGGTGCGTTGATTCGTTTGCTCCGCGACAACGTTGTTGTCTGGACAGGCGAACTCGATTCGTTGAAGCGATTCAAGGACGACGTCAAAGAAGTCAAAGAGAACTACGAATGCGGCTTGTCGCTTAAGAATTACAACGAGATTCAAGAAGGCGATCGTCTCGAAGCCTACGAAATCGTTGAAGTTCAGCGCACGCTGTAGCTCGCATGAAGCAAGGCTTTTCGCAGCGCGCGCTTCGGGTGTCTGAGCAAGTTCAACGCGAACTTGCTCAGATGATTTCGCTCGAAGTGCGCGATCCGCGCGTGAAGGGCGTGACGATTACTAGCGTTGAAGTCACGTCCGATTTGTCGCATGCGAAGGCGCGTTACGTACACCCCAATGGCTTCGCGGGGCAAAAAGATGCGGACGCGGGATTCAAGAGCGTCAACGGATTCTTGCGTCATGGCATTGCAGAACGGCTTTCAATTTTCAAAGCCCCGCAGCTTCATTTCGAATACGACAAAACATTCGAAGAGGGCACGCGGCTCTCGGCGCTGATCGATTCGGCTCGCGCCGATGACGCACGGGTCATCAAAGACTCGGATTCGCCTGCGCTTTAGCGCAGCCCGTTTCGTGCTGCGGCAGTCCGCTAGCTATCTTTTCGAGCCGTCTGTGCTGGTACCGTTCGAGCAATTCCCTCGGCCCAGTGCCGAGCCCATCACAGAGCATCACAGAGCATCACTGAGTAAGCTTTGACACCACAACTTCACGGCGTAGCGCTCGTAGATAAGCCTGCAGGCATGTCCTCGTTTTCGGTCGTTTCCCGGATTCGTCGGGTGTTTCGACCGCTTGGGGTCAGCAAAGCCGGGCACACAGGCACGCTTGATCCGCTCGCCACGGGGTTGCTGCCCATTTGCTTGGGCGAGGCCACCAAATTTGCTCAACGATTGTTGGATGCTGACAAAGGCTATTTGGCGACTGTTAAGCTGGGTGCGGCTACCGCCTCAGGCGACGCAGAGGGCGAGATCATTGCCCGCTCTGACGTCAGACCGAGCGGCACTGACATCCAGAACGTGCTCGCTCAGTTTCGCGGCGTCATTTCCCAAGTTCCTCCGGCCTTTTCCGCACTCAAGATCAATGGCAAAGCGGCCTACGAATACGCGCGCGCCGGCCAAACCATTGAGATGAAACCGCGCACCGTCGAGATACTCGATTTGAAGTTGCTGGTCGTACGCGGCGACGCATTCGATATCGCTGTACGCTGCACCAAAGGCACCTACATTCGCTCGCTTGCGGTTGATATCGCGATCGCGCTGGGAACCGTTGGACACCTCAGCAGTTTGCGGCGCACCCTAACGGGCGGCTTCGCCTTAGACGCTGCCAAACCTCTCGATCAGTGGATGGAGGCTTCCGACGCCGAGCGTGCGTCTTGGCTGCTGCCCACGGATTCGCTGGTGGCTGATTTTCCGCGCCTCGATCTGAGCGTCACGCAGGGCATTGATGTGCGAAACGGAAAAGTCGTGGCTCTACACGGGGGTTCTCTGCCTTCCGCGCTCAGTGACGATGGCTTGCTGCGGCTGTACGACGAAGAGCGCGGTTTCTTTGGGTTGGGAACGCTCAACGCGTCAGCGGAGCTTCGAGTGTCGCGCCTGCTTTCAACGGCACAGTAAATAGCGAGCATTGCGGCGCTTGCTCGTATTGATCGCACATTTTCATAACTTTCGTTGGGTTTAGCCCGATGAAATAAGGCTCCTAGCTTCATTAGAAGTGTTTTCATAATCATTTTTTTATTCGATGAATGCCTTATTACGAAAGGCGTACATCGAGTAAGCTGTATTAGATTTCATCTAATTGAACCTTAATGCAAACACGAACGTTTCTCATTTGCGTATAATAAAAATATCGCAACACTCTGATGCCCCAAAAGTCGCATCGCAACACCATGAAAATTGTTCGCAATACACTTCATTCAATCGCGACCGCAGCAGCATTGACCATCGCCGCAATGGCCGCGCCATCCCAGGCACAAAGCAACGTGCTAAACCTTTACTCAGCGCGCCACTACAGCACCGATGAAGCGCTGTACGCCAACTTCACCAAAGCCACGGGCATCACGATCAATCGCATTGAAGCCGGTGAGGATGCGCTGCTGCAACGACTAAAGGCCGAGGGCGCAAATTCGCCCGCCGACGTGTTTCTAACCGTTGACGCTGGACGACTGTGGGTCGCCGAACAAGACGGCATCTTCGCGCCGATCCAATCGAGCGTGCTCGCCGATCGAATTCCTGACACCTACCGCTTGGCCAGCGGCACATGGTTCGGCTTCTCGTCTCGGGCTCGGGTGATTGTCGTGGATCGCTCGGTGGTTAAAGACGGCGAATTGAGCTCGTACGAAGATCTAGCCAACCCAAAGTGGAAAGGTCAGATCTGTACGCGCTCCGGCTCACACGTCTACATGCTCTCGCTGCTCTCGTCGATCATCGAGCACAACGGCGCCGAAAAAGCCGAGGCTTGGGCCAAGGGCGTCGTTGCGAATTTAGCGCGGCAACCCAAGGGCGGCGACACCGATCAGCTTAAAGCCGTGGCCGCTGGAGAATGCAGCATTGCGCTGTCCAACACTTACTACATTGCGCGATTGCTCAAAAGCGACAAGCCCGACGATCGCGCCATCATGCAAAAGCTCCGCGTCGTGTGGCCCAATTCAGCGGGTCGTGGGGTACACATGAATGTCTCCGGTGGCGGCGTAGTCAAAACCGCTCCCAATCGCGCCAACGCAATCAAGTTTCTTGAGTATCTAGCAAGCGACGAAGCGCAAGGTTATTTTGCCAACGGCAATAACGAATGGCCCGTCGTGAAAACTGCAACGATCAAGAACGAAGCGCTCGACACCTTGGGCAAATTCAAAGCCGACCCGATCAACATGATCGCTCTCGGAAAAAATCAGCGTTTGGCGCAAGAGATCGTCAATCGCGTTGGCTGGAAGTAGCCTTCGCGCGTGACCTGCAGAGCTCAATATCTGAGCTGACCAAGCACTGTCTCGTGTTCACGGCAAGACTGAGCTTGTCGCCGTGGGCTATTGAGCATGCAGCACCGCTGGCGATTCAATCCCCTCGTTACACATTGGTAAGTTCTCGGACGGGCACCTGAATGTAAAGAACCGATCAAGTGGCGGCTTAGTCCGCCTTAGCAATTAGCTCTCCAACTACAACTTGGTCAAGTCCACCGTGACGTCATCAAACTGTGCCGACTGGACTCGCAACAAGGTATCTGTTCCCCCTGGTCCTGCGGTCGGTCGAATCCGCAACAAACCGTCTTCGCGGACTACCGACCAGTCCGCTCGTTTGCCAGGGTATACCACCTTGTTGTTGCCAAGTCCGCCATCGACGAGGCAATCCGGATCGGTCACCGCTCGGTAGATAACATCGTTACCAGCAAAGGTGCGGATGCGACGGCTGCCGTTGCGGCTAGGAATACTGATAGGGCGCCGAAAGTCTGTGGCCAAGTTGATTTGCAACGGCACGTTGACCACCACGAAGCGGTACTCCCCAGCGCTTGTCTGCGCCGGCGTAAAGTAGCGAGCTACGGCGGCGAAGTTAAGAGTGCCAGCAGCGGTGCGATATGCGATGAACTGTTGCGTAACAGTCACGGAGGTGCCAGAGCCGACAGCCGGCAGCTGACGGTTTATGTAAGCGCCAATCTGCGCGCGCATTGCCCTGAATTCATCACGCATAGCCACGTAAAGCCTCCCGGTACCGTCATTGACTAGGACGTACTGACCCTGGCGCGTCGCGTCCTCAGTCTCCCGAAACACGGAATTCGAACTTAGAAACATCGTGTCGATGCCGCTGCCGTCTACGTCGACCAGACGCACCGAATAGTCAATGTAGGCATCTTCGCTGTACTCTGGCGCCAGCGAGTCGGTGTCATCCGAAAAGCTGCCTCCACCGCGGTTAAGCATCAGCTGGAATTTCGACTTGGCGAGCCCATTGGCACCGCTCCATATCTCCTGCGCTGCCAGTACGTCCGGGAGGCCGTCTTGGTTCAGATCGCTCACCCATAGTCGCGAGGTGTGCGACTTTGACGCGGGATCCCATTCGCTTTTGAATCCTGCATAAGCTGCCTTGTCGTTGAAGTATGGCTTCGGTAGCGCAATGGGAGGCGATAAGAGCGTTCCGTTTGCGTAGCGATAGGCGTAGTTGAGCATGGGGTTGCTGGCGGCCCACTGTGGCTGCCCTGGGCCACCACCATTGCTGCCGCCAACGAACAGCCAATTGGTCGCGTCTGCCTTCGTGCCAAATGCAGCAATCGACATGCCACCAAGGTTCCCAAGGGACCGATCGACAGTGAAGTTACTCCCCTTCCACTCATAGAGCAGGTGGAATCCGGCGCCCTGCCCATTGTTGCCGCTACCTCCGAAGGATCGTGCCAGTATGCGCGGCTTGCCATCGAGCCAGCGAATCAAGCGTGCGTCGTGCGCCATTACGTTGTCAGGCAGCTCAATGCGATCGAAACCGCCATCCGCCCGTGACATCCAGGCGGTACTTGGTTGCCAGAGAAATGGACTTTCGTTGTGAGCCAGCATGACTAAATCGTCACGACGGTCGCCATTGAAATCGGCTACGATCACCGAGCCCGCCCCACGGGTCTGCGGGTTGCCCAACTTCACAGCACCATCGCTCAGAAGCCCGTTTTCGCCTTGTTCGAACAGCGCCGCCTTGATTGGCGAAACATCGTTAGTTCTCGTGGGTGGCCAACCGTTGAATCCCCAACCTCCCAACGAAATGCCCTCCCGCTGACTCACCCCAGTGCGCACCACATTCCAATAGGGGCCAATCACGCCTGCAGAGGCCACTCCGGCAAACCAACTGCCGGCAATACTAAGCCGAGCCGTAACATCTGTGGTCAGCCAGCTTTTGATGTCGGTGCCTGCCGCTTGCGTGATGCTCACTGCCGTGGCGCTGGTGGCACAGAACTGCGGCCCTTCGCCACTCCAACCAGCGCTAACCATCGCGTTGTATGAGGAAAAGCTTGCGCTGTATCGATGGTTAGGAGATTTCTTGGGAGCTGCTGTGTTCTGCGGGCGAAACGCCCTGTAGATGGTGAACGGCGCTGTGACAGGGCAGCTTTCACCGGCCACCGCCTTAGCAATAGCGAAATCGAGCCCTTCGTTACTGAACGTCGGTAAGTTGGCGGCTGCAATCGCCGCGCAATCGCCCCCTTCGTCACCATAGAAGTGCGAGCTAACGAACGGGGCCGTCTGCGAAATGTAGTAGCGGCAGATTCTTGTAGCGTCTGGCGGCGCGCTGCTGGCTGAGAATGCGCGAAATGTCATTCCAGTCCGAACGAAGTCGGCTACACCATCGAGCGCTGCCTGCTCCGATGGGCGCCCGGTCAAGAAGTATGAATCCAACGTTCGGTTGTAGTACTCGACGACTGTGGCAGTTTGCGCTTGACACGCCATGGCGACTACTGAAAAACAAAAAATCAGTTTTTGGCGCAAAAGGCGGGAGACGCTCCTGCCGGTCGCAGAATCGTAAACACAGCGTTGCATCATTATCAACCTCGATGTTTCTTAAAAGCCTCGAGCGCGAAATGCTACCAGTCTGAAACTGTCGCGAAGGGAACACACGTTCGTGTCGCGTATGGAGTCCGGCTAGCGCCGTCAGATTACGGCGACGACTCGCTAGCGCGCGCCAACGCGATCATCTCGGCAAGTTTTGCGTGCGCCTCGCGAGGGCTCAGATCGTCAACGTCGATATTTATCAGTGCCTCAATGAATGGCGCGCGGCTCGGAACCTCGACCGACGGAACGGGCGCACTGGCAAATAAGTCGGCCTGCGGTGTGGAGTGCGTCCGCTCTTTTTCCAAGCGCTCCAATTCGCGCCGCGCATCACGAATCACCTCGGCCGGTAAGCCAGCGAGTTTCGCAACGTCGATTCCGTAGCTTCGACTGGCGGGGCCCGCTTTCACTTCGTGCAGAAACACTACTTTGTCACCGTGCTCGATCACGCTAACGTGCTGGTTCACGCAAGTGGCGTAGTCGTTGGCGAGCTCGGTCAACTCGAAGTAGTGTGTGGCGAAGAGGGTCAGGCTTTGCGCCTTTGTGATTAAACGTCGCGCGATAGCAGTGGCCAATGCAAGCCCGTCAAACGTCGACGTACCCCGACCGATTTCATCCACGATCACTAGCGAATTCGGCGTAGCGCGCTGCAAGATCGCCGCCGCTTCGGTCATCTCGACCATAAACGTTGATCGGCCGCTTGCCAAATCGTCGCTGGCGCCGATGCGTGTCAGCACACGATCAATTGGGCCGATTGTTGCTGCGCTCGCTGCAACATAGCAACCGGCATAGGCCATGATCACAGCAAGCGCCGCTTGGCGCATGTACGTGCTTTTGCCGCCCATGTTCGGGCCAGTCAGCACGACACAGGAACGTTTTGAGTCCAAGCGAATATCGTTGGGGATGAATTGATCGACCAACGATTCGATCACTGGGTGCCTGGCGGAATGAACGTCTAGACAAGGAAGGCTAGTGAATGTGGGCCGTGTGAGTTTCAGTGTTTCCGCGCGCTCGGCGAAGTTCGCCAGCAGATCCAACTCGGCCAATGCCACACCTGCTCGCCGCAGCGCTTCGAGCGACGGCGCGAGCGATTGCAGCAGTTCATCGAAGAGCCGCTTTTCGAGCGCCAACGAGCGATCATTAGCGGCCAGCGCTTTGTCCTCAAACGCTTTGAGCTCGGGCGTGATGTAGCGCTCGGCGTTTTTGAGGGTTTGGCGACGTTTGTACTCAACCGGAACCTGACCGAGATAGCTCGACGTGATTTCAATGTAGAACCCGTGAACCTTGTTGTATTCAACGCGCAAATTCGGAATGCCGCTACGCTCGCGCTCAGCCAGTTCCATCTTGGCGAGAAACGCGCCGCTATCGGTTTGGATGGCGCGAAGTTCGTCTAAGTCTGCGCTAAAGCCGTTGGCGATGACGCCGCCATCGCGCACCGCGAGCGATGGCTCCGCCGCGATGGCCTGCGTTAGGAGTGTGTGCCACTGTGGATCGATATCGATGGCGTTCGCCAGCGATCGCAGCGTGACGTTGTCAACGCGACTCAACGCTTCGACCAACGCGGGAAGTGCGCCCAGCGTGCTTCGTAGCCCCGCCAGTTCTCGTGGCCGAACGCTCAGCATGGCAACTCGCGTCGCAATCCGCTCGATGTCGGATAAACCTCGCAGCGCGTCTTGCAGTGCTCGGTAGCTAAAGCTTGTCGCGTCGTGGTTGAGCCCACGCGCCAACGACTCGATCGCATCATGCCGCGAGCTGGCCTTCGCTGCATCGCGCGGCGGTTCGTTTAACGTGGCTCTGAGTAAGCGCGATCCCGCTGCGGTCTCGCATCGATCGAGTAGCGAAAAAAGCGTGGGCGACTCAGCGCCGGAAAGCGTTTGCGTAATCTCTAAATTGCGAAGCGTCGCACCGTCCATTTCGACGGATTCGCTCGCGCGTTCGATGTGTACCGTGGAAATTGGCAGTCGCGAACCGCCGTTGACTAAACGTGTAAACGCGAGCGCCGCACCGCAAGCCAACAGCGCCAGTGGCGTGCGCTCAACATCGAGATGGCTGAGCGTCGTTGTCGCAAGCGCTTGGGTGAGTTCGTCGTTTGCGCGAACGGTCGTGAACTCGTAATCGGGTCGTGTACGAAGCGTAAAAGCCGAGAGCGACGTGGCTTCAGCGAGCAGGCTGCGAATCGTCGTGTCACTCGATTCGGTGCAAACAAACTCAGCAGGATTTTTGCGCGCAAGGTACGCCGCGAGTTCGCTCGTTTGTAGGTCCCGTAGCACCACCGTACCCGATGACGCGTTGACCAAAGCAACACCCGAGCGAGCGCCGTCAATAGCAACGGCAGCGAGCAGCACTTCCTTTCGCGCGTCCATCAGCGTTGCGTCGATCACTGTGCCCGGCGTTACGATGCGCGCGACTTTGCGCTCGACTGGACCTTTGCCAACACCCGGCACCCCGACCTGTTCAATGATCGCGATGGTTTCGCCCAGTCGAACGAGCTTCGCGAGGTAACCGTCGATTGAATGAAACGGCACGCCCGCCATGGGAATGGGCGCCCCGGCCGATTCACCGCGCTGCGTGAGCGTGATATCGAGCATCTTCGCGGCGCGCTTGGCGTCATCAAAAAACAGCTCGTAGAAATCGCCCATGCGGTAAAAAACCAGCTTGTCCGGGTGCTCAGCTTTGAGCGCCAGGTACTGCTGCATCATGGGCGTGTGCGCTGACATCACGACGAGACGACGATGCGCTTAAGACTTCAGTTGTAACGTCGTCAAAAGGTCGGCAAAAATCTTGGGCGTTCCGGCAACGATAGAGCCCGTGTCCATGTAGGAATCTTCGCCGTCGATGCCCGTGACCAAACCGCCGGCTTCTTGGATCAACAGTGCGCCTGCGGCCATGTCCCACTGATTGAGCTTCATTTCCCAAAAGCCGTCAAAAAATCCTGCGGCGACGTAGGCCAAATCAAGCGCTGCTGCGCCGGGGCGGCGCAGGCCCGCGCACTTGGGCATCAAGTTTTTCAGCTGCACCATGTATTCGTCGAACGCTGCGCCGTCGCGGAACGGAAATCCCGTGCCGATCAAGCAATCTCGGAGTTTCAAGCGTTTTGAAACACGAATTCGACGGTCATTCATAAACGCGCCACCGCCACGTGAGGCGGAAAACAAGTCGTTCCTCGATGGGTCGTAAATAACGGCTTGCGTCAAAACACCTTTTTCACGGCAGGCGATGGACACGCAGTACTGCGGCACGCCGTGCAAAAAATTCGTTGTGCCGTCGAGCGGATCGATGATCCAAACAAAATCGGAGTTCGGGTCACCGCGCGTTGCGCCGCTGCCTTCTTCGCCGATGATGCCGTGGTTCGGATACGCGCCCAAGAGCGTATCTACAATGACTTCCTCTGCTTTGCGATCAATTTCGGTCACGAAATCGCCGGGGCCTTTGCTGTCAACGGTTAAGCGGTCAAGATTGCGGGCGCCGTACTGAATGACTTCAGCGGCTTCGCGTGCGGCTTTGATAGCCGTGTTGAGCATCGGGTGCATATAAAAGGAGCCTTAATGGTGTCAAAGAGCGAGTTCGAGTCTGATTTTAGTTCTAAGCGCGCGCTCGCCAATACCGTTGTCGTGCTTTCTCACACCTCGCACCCCGGCAACATCGGCGCAGCGGCTCGGGCGATGAAGACGATGGGGCTCACAGAGCTTCGGTTGGTCAACCCGGACGTGTTCCCGAGCGACATTGCTACAGCACGTGCGAGTGGCGCCGACGACTTGCTGGAAGCGGCAAAGACTTTTCCGTCACTCGCCGATGCGGTGGCTGACTGCGTATACGTCGTTGGCAGCTCAGCGCGAGGGCGTGAATTTTTAGGCGAGACGATGAACGTTCGCTCAGCGTGCGCCACCGCCGTGCAGCAAACCGCCCACGGTAAAGCCGCGATCGTGTTTGGTTGCGAGATGAGCGGTATGACAAACGCCGAGGTATTGCTCTGCCAAACGCTCGCCTACATCCCGACAAACGACGATTTCTCGTCGCTCAATCTCGGTGCTGCGGTACAAGTGTTTGCCTATGAACTCAGGATGGCCGCAGGACTCACCGAGGGGTACGACGCCACCTCGCTGCAACCGGCCACGCAGGCCGAAATTGAAAATATGTACGCACACCTCGAGACAGCGCTCGTTGCGTGTGACTTTTACGATCCGCAGCGACCGCGTCGGCTGTTCGCGCGGCTACGTCGGCTGTTTGGACGCACCAGATTGGAGCGAGAGGAGGTGGATATCTTTCGCGGGATCTGCACGGCCATTGTCCACCACGGGCGGCTCCCTCGTTAACAAGCGCAGCAGGGTGACTTCGCGGCACCATCGAAGCGCGGCGCGCGATGGCAAAACTTCCCGCCGTGATGTTGCAGAAGAGCAACAGGCCTGCGCTTGATATACAACTTACTTTACCAAAGCCTTATTAAAAAATGATTATAAAGACAATTTATGTATTTTTGAAAGTTACAAAAAATAGCAATAATCATCGTGTTAGTGAGGCGTAACTTCTAAAGCTGTATTTAGCAACCGCTGATCTCATGAATTCGTCATAAGACCTCCGTCTGAGCTGAGCGGAACAAAGCTGTCGACAAGCCAAGATATTGAAGAGTGCTGTTTATTGTGGGGTTTCTGGGGCGGTGCACAGCTGTCTTACTCGGATGACGTTGTCGCGCGCTTCACGCAGTTGCTTGATCGCTATTGGCGAGCTTCCTGACACGGCCTCTCAACGTTCCGATCAATCGCAGAAATCGTAAAAATATGACCACGTCATGGAACTTTGGGCATAAAAATACAACAAGATATTGTCACTCTATACGGAGACGCGCACGTTGTTTTGTTACTCGCCCATGGCTCCTAACACGCTTCTGAATCTGGGGATTCGTTCATGAGTGCTGCACGCCTGGCCAATTTAGCGTCCGGTATCTGGCGCTTGCTGCGCCGCGGGCATCTCGCGACCGCTGCCCTGACTACCCTAGCTTTAGCGCCGGCCAATATGCAAGCCCAGCAGGGGATGCCTGACCTGCCGCGGATGGTCACAGTGGAGGCCTTTGCTGGTCCCTTTCCCTTCACTGCGATTCAAAAACTGCAGGATCCGAAAAACGGTGTCACCTGTTATTTGTACATCCCAGTGCGCGCAAGCTTTACGCGCGACGAGCAAGGCCCCAACTACGGGTCTGCCGCTCTGGGCTCCATAAGCTGTCTGCGCTGAGTGCAAGGCGTCGAGTTGAAACCAGACTTGCATAACCCGCTCCCGACCGGGCGTTCGGATATTGCTTCGGTCGCTGACAGCGACTCTGTGCAGCAACGACTGATCGGCCAAATCGAAGCCGATTACGACGCACTGGCCTACGAGTCGCATGCGTTTCCCCAAACTCACCCTAGCAAAATTGGCGCGATCGCCAAGCTCTACGGGATCAATGTCGCGCCGGTTGAATCGGCTCGCGTTTTGGAATTAGGATGCGCGTCGGGCGGAAACATTGCTCCAATCGCCCTTGCCAATCCGCAAGCTCAGGTTGTTGGGCTTGACCTATCGCGCTCGCAAATTCTCGATGGCAAGCGCGCGATCGAGGCCCTCAATGTGCGCAATCTCACGCTCATGCAGGCCAACATTACGGCGCTACCCGATGATCTCGGGCAGTTTGACTACATCATCTGCCACGGCGTTTTTAGTTGGGTCCCAAAGGCAGTCCAGACCGCTATTTTCGACACCTTAAAGCGCTTTCTAGCTCCCAACGGCGTCGGTTTTGTTAGCTACAACGTCTATCCCGGTTGGCACTTTCGTGCAGCGCTTCGAGACATGATGCTCATTCATTGTGAGCAAATCAAGTCGCCCCAGCACAAGGTGCGCGCGGCCCGAGAGCTTCTCAATGTCTTGGTCGAAACTAGCGGCGCTGAGACGCTGTTTGGCAAGTACATGAGAAGCGAGCGCGACATTCTCAAAAATTCGCACGACAGCTACATCTTTCATGAGTACCTTGAGGGCGTTAACGAGCCAATGTTTTTCAAGGATTGGGTGACGCAGGCTCAGTCGCACGGTTTGAGCTACCTATCAGAGGCTGAGCACTTCACAAACTACGCGCATTGGTTGCAAGACGATGCCAAAAAAATCGTTTCAACGATGAGCGATCGAGTGATGGCTGAACAGTACATTGACTTCTTCCGCAACCGAACGTTTCGCCAAAGTCTTTTGGTGCGGTCGGAGTTGACTCCAAAGGTGGTGCCCGATCTGAATGCATTGCGCAGCCTGCACTTCGCCGGCCGCTACGCCGAAAAGCCCATCGATGGCGAAAAAGTGCCCTTCAACCGCTTTGGTTTGACGGGGTACGTCGCCCACAACGGTATCGACATCAGCATCACCAACCCGATTGCCAAGGCAGCCACACAGGTGCTCACCCAGCACTGGCCCAATTCCTTGAGCTTCGACGAGTTGCTGACGGCATCGAGAAGCGCACTCGAGCTTTTGGTCGCCAATCCAGTCGAGACCGATGCCGTTACGCTTTGCAGCGATCTGCTTTCAATGTTTAGCTGGAACACGGTGGAGCTGCGCACGAGCGCCTTGAAGCTCCCGCCTGTTTTGGGCGATAAGCCCAAAGCACTCGCTTGGGCACAGTGGGATAGCCAGCAAGGCAAAACACGGATCTCAACGTTGCGACACGATGCCGTAGGGATCAACGCTGCGGCCCGTATTGTGCTGGCGCTGTCTGACGGGGCTCGTTCGCGGGATCAGATTGCCGATGTGCTCTTTGATCGCCTCCGGCTCGGCACCTTGACAGTGCCTGATGCGTTTGCTCCGTCTGCCGGGGCTGACGATAGAGCGCGATGGGCAGCGTTGCGTCGTTTCGTAGAAAGCTGCCTTGCCGAAATGCGGCCGTTGGGTTTGTATGTTTCGTGATTTTTCTTGGAGCGCGCTTGGGCGCGTTGATTTTGTTTTCAACTCTTGTCATCGGGGGATACTATGTTTAGGTCATTAGCGTTAGCACCACGGCGCGATCAGCGTCTTGACGCAACCAGCGCAACGCTGCCGCGGCGCCTCACCATCGACTCGCATGGCTACTCGCTTGGGCCGGTTGCGGCGGGGGTCGCCATGACAATGGCAGTGCTGGTCGCTCCCTCGGCCATGCTCTTGAGCGCTCCTTCGCGCGCGCAGGCGCCCCCACCTTACACGCTGGTTCCGGCACCGTACCCGGCGCCGCCATCACCCGCAATAGCGCCAAGTCCGCCCACTGGCTATGACGCCAATACGCAAGACCCGGCTATTCAGGCGTTGATAACGGCAGTTCGCGCTATTCAAACGGATCTCAACGCTCAGTACAGCGCGGCCAATGGACCGCTGCCGGCACCGCCGCCACCGCCTGCGGTTCCGCCGCCGTCGCCGCCTCCAGCGATAGCCTCAACGGTCACGGCACCCTACTCGGGCCGGCGATGCTCACAGGGTTACGACTCGGATATCTTGATCTCCGACACTGTTGCGACCGGCCTCGACACCGCCGGACTGATTGCCGAAATCGCTGGCGAAGCCCTGCAGTCGAATCTCTTTACTGCGCCGGCCGGCTCCGTAGCCAACGCCGTGGCCATTGGCTTGCAAATCGGAGCCACCGCAGCCAATATTGCCAGCATCGCCCTCGCATGGACTGGAATCGACGCGCCAAGCTGCGGCGAAGAGTTCGTGCGTGATGTCAACCTCAATGAAGGCGCAAAACTCGTCGTCGGGAACGTTAACGGTAAATCGGCAACGCCCACCAAGACCATCACCGTTGGCCAGAACGGCACCGGTGATTTGTCCTCAGGCGTCGCCATCGGCGGCGGCGAAATTAACGGTGCCGGCAACAGCAATGGCGGCGCGTTGGCCATCACAGGCGACGTCACCGCCATCGCCATCGGCAACGGTGCCCAGGCCGATGGATCACGATCAACCGCGATCGGTGAATCAGCTCGTGCGGCAGGCCCCGAGTCGACTGCGGTGGGTGCCGGCGCTAAAGCCACCGCTAGCGGTGGTTCGGCGTTTGGCGAGGGCGCGCAGGCCATCGGCGCCGACACGAGCGCGTTCGGCCACGACAGCACGGCCTCAGGCACGGGCGCTAGTGCCTTCGGCAGCCAAGCTGCGGCGACTGCTGCGGGTGCGACCGCGTTGGGCCAAGGGGCGAAGGCCTCAGCCGCTTCGGCGACTGCCGTCGGTGACGGCGCTCAGGCCAGCGGAGCACGATCGACGGCCACAGGTGTCGACGCGGTGAGCAAGGGTGCATCGTCCGTAGCGATGGGTGACGGCGCGCAGGCCATTGGTGACCGCTCCGTCGCCATGGGTGTGGGTGCTGTCGCCAATGGGAAATCATCAGTCGCCATTGGCGATGGTGCCCAGGCTAACAGCGACGATTCCATAGCATTGGGTCGTGGGGCTAGCGCCACGGGTATCGGCGCAATAGCGCAAGGCGCAGGCGCGATTGCTAATGGCAAGGCCGCGACCGCGGTAGGTGCGGGGGCGCAAGCGCTTGCCGATAGCGCCTCGGCGTTCGGTGACGGCGCACAGGCGCTGGCCATTGACTCGACGGCCATTGGACAGATGTCAACGGCCAGTGGAGACCAATCAACAGCTTTGGGCTACCTGTCGACCGCCTCGGGCGCGCGAAGTATTGCCTCGGGCAACCAATCGCTTGCCAACCAAGCCAGCGCCTCGGCGTACGGCGATAACTCCAAAGCGACCGGTATCGACAGCACTGCGGTGGGCGAGGGGGCCCAGGCCACGGCGTTGGAATCGACCGCATTGGGCTCAGACGCCAGCGCCAGCAGCGCACAGGCCACAGCGGTGGGCAACAACGCGAGCGCCAGTGGCGCGCAATCAAGCGCACTGGGCAATTTAGCGAACGCCAGCAACACCAACACCTTAGCGGCAGGAAATCAAGCCAGCGCGAGTGGTTTAAACGCTGCTGCGCTGGGCAATCTAGCCACGGCCTCGGGCGACAACAGCATTGCCTCGGGTAACCAGGCGCTCGCCAACCAAGCCAGCGCCTCGGCGTACGGCGATAACGCTCAAGCGACGGGCGTTGAATCAACGGCGGTAGGCTCTAGCGCAAGCGCATCGGGTAGCCAGTCCGTCGCGGTAGGTAACAACGCGGTATCGAGCAACCAATCGACGACGGCCATTGGCGACGGTGCACAAGCCACGGGCGCACAGGCTTTTGCCGGAGCGAACAATGCGCTTGCCTCAGGCGATCAGTCCGTAGCGCTCGGCTATGGAGCGCAAGCCACGGCCACCAGCACCACCGCGGTGGGTGATCGCGCTTTAGCCAGCGCGGCGGACGCCACAGCCATTGGACAACTTTCCCAGGCGACAGCGCTAGAAGCCACTGCGCTGGGTTACAAAGCTGCGGCCACCGACATTTACTCCACGGCTATTGGCACCAACGCTGCCGCTAGCAAGGCCGATGCGACCGCAGTTGGAGAAAACAGCGTTGCCTCGGCGGTTCAATCGACGGCAATCGGCAGTGATGCCAAGGCGACAAACACCAGCGCGACGGCGATTGGCGATAACGCCCTAGCAAGCGGCGTGAATTCATTTGCCGGTAGCGTCAACTCTCTTGCCTCCGGCGCCAATTCAACTGCGCTCGGTAACCTTTCTACCGCAAACAACGTCAACACCACTTCGATTGGGAATCAGGCTACAGCCTCTGGCCTTTCTGCGACGGCGGTGGGTGACAATGCATTGGCCTCGGGTATTCGTTCAAGCGCAGTGGCTGTCAACTCGAGCGCTACGGGCTTGCTGTCGAGCGCGTTCGGGGCATTTGCGTCGGCCAGCGGTACCGTTTCGACCGCCGTAGGTGCGGGCGCGTCGGCCTCCGGAGATGGTTCCACTGCTGTAGGGGTATTGGCAGAGGCATCCGCTTACAACTCTTCGGCCTTTGGGGCGTTGGCTAGTGCCTCGGCACCAAACGCGACCGCTATTGGAACTTATGCGAACGCGAGCAACACAGACACTTCCGCGCTGGGCTCCTATTCATTAGCAAGCGGTGTCAACGCTACCTCCGTAGGAACATATAGCCAAGCTCGAGCTCTTGACTCCTTCGCCGGCTCATCGTTTGCTAAGGCGACCGATAGAAATGCCACGGCTCTGGGAACGTACAGTGAGGCTACTGCGCAAGACGCGTTTGCAGGTTCATCCTTTGCCAAGGCTACCGATCGAAACGCCACCGCGTTGGGTACTCACAGTGAGGCCACCGCGCAAGACGCATTTGCCGGTTCCTCTTTTGCGAAGGCGACCGACCGCAACGCCACTGCGTTGGGTACTTATAGTCAAGCTACAGCACTCGATGCGTTCGCAGGAGGCTCATTTGCTCAAGCAACGGCTCGCGCCGCTACTGCCTTAGGCACCGGTTCGCTAGCCTCTGCCTTCACCGCGACGGCGGTAGGCAACCAAGCGCTGGCCAGCGCCGAGAGCGCGACGGCGGTGGGCGATCGAGCTTCGGCAGTGGCGGTAGACGCCAGTGCATTTGGTCAGTTATCGACAGCCGCTGGCGAGCAGTCGTTGGCTGCGGGCTATCGTGCCTTCACCGACGCCCAAGGTGGCGTGGCGCTGGGCGTTCAAACCGGAGCGACTGCTAAAGTGGCAACCGCCGTAGGCGCGCAAGCGCAAGCGACCAAGTTCGCAAGCTCTGCATTCGGTTTCGAGTCGCTCGCCTGTGGCGATCAGTCAACTGCCGTTGGCACCGCGTCGGTCGCCTGCGCGCAGAGCGCATCGGCATTTGGGCACGGCGCCCAAGCGCTGGCCGCTGATTCCACCGCCGCTGGACGTTTGGCGCTGGCCGACGCCGCGATGGCGCTCGCTACCGGCTTTGGCAGCAGAGCCAGTGGTGTTGCGTCTACGGCCACGGGAGCACTGAGCACCGCAACCGGCGACCTATCGGTCGCCATTGCACCGAATTCGAGCGCAAGTGGCGCAGCCTCTGTCGCTTTGGGGGTTGGAGCGCAAGCCAGTTCGACCGCGGCTTATGCTTTCGGCCTCAACGCGAAAGCCACGGCGGAGTCGGCCACAGCTTTCGGTATCGCCGCAAGCGCCTCGGGAGTTCAGTCCAACGCAATTGGTGCGAAGGCAACGGCTTCTGGCGCAAATTCGATCGCATTGGGTTCGGGTTCTGGATCTACCGCCAGCTCCAGTGTTGCCATAGGCTCCAATGCCAGCTCGACAGCCACAGCCGCCATTGCGGTGGGCCTGGGGGCGGAAGCTACCGCCATGCAGTCGATTGCGGTGGGCGTCGGTTCATCAGCGACAGGTGTAGCTGCGGCGGCCCTGGGCGTGGGCTCGTCAGCTTCGGGGCCTGCGTCGACGGCCTTGGGTGCTGGCGCAGGGGCGAGCGGCCGTAGCTCGCTAGCGCTTGGAACTGGCGCGTCAGCTCCGGCGGATAACAGCGTCGCGCTCGGTGCCGGATCTGTTGCGACCCGTCCCGGAGTGGTTTCGGTTGGCGACGCGCGCAGCTTCACGCGGCAAATCACCAACGTATCAGCCGGTACCTTCGGCACAGATGCTGTCAACGTTAATCAGCTCTCGGCGCTTGATTTGCAGTACCGTAAGGCCATCGCCAGCGCGATTGCCATGGGAACGGTGCCAACGCCGTCGGCCGTGGGCAAAACGGCAGTTTCGGCTCACATTGGGCATTACCGAGGCGAATCGGCTGTGGGTGTGGGCTTCGCGCACCTCTTCTCTGCTGAACATCGAATGATGGTGTCCGGCGGGATCGCGGTACCTGTGGGCGCAACGACCAACGTAAAGGACTCGCAGTTAAGATTAGGTGTGGGTTTCGAGTTTTAGCCTAACCACGAGGGGCGCAGTCGAGCTCGTGTTCGGCTGCGCGATCCACGCTGGATGCTTTGCAGCACCCGCTAACAACTAACCAAAGTGCCTGATACGGATTCGAATGCGTCCAGGCACCTGCGCCGCTGATAAGTGTTTATGACAAAACAAATCATCTCAATTCTGTGTCTAGTGCTGTCTAGCAGCGCCGCGGCTCAGGTGCCCTCGGCTGCGTCTGTTGAAGCGCTATTGGTCGCCAATCGCACAGAGTCTGCCTTGGCCGCTACGGTCGCACAGATGGAGCAAATGATCCGGCAAAACCTGGCGCAAGCGACGGCGGGTCGCACCCTTACGGATCAGCAGAAGAGCTCGATCGAGACCGCGCCGCAGCGACTGCTTGCGACAGTAAAAGATGATTTATCGTGGGATGCGCTTAAACCAGTCTACGTAGCGGCGTACCAACAAACGTTGACCCAGACTGAAGTTGATCTATTGATACAGCTGTACAAGTCACCCGCCGGCGCGGTGCTGCTTGATCGAGTGCCTGTAGCGCTTCAAAAGAGCGGGGCGGTTGTTCAGGCTCGCATGCCCGCCGTCATTGAGAAAATTCGAGCGATGATCCTCAGGGAAATAGCGGCAGCAAAGTCATCCACCAAATAGCGCCGGTTTAGCGCGACTTAGTACGACCCGCTCGGTACCCTTGGCGGATTGCGTTCGATTTTCGAGCGGATTTTGCGTCTGCAAGAATGGGGCGATACAGCTCGATTCGATCCCCGTCGACAAGCACCTGTGAGAGTCGCACTCGTTTGCCCCAGACGCCAACGAAACTCTCCGATGCCTCCGGCTCGTTTGCGGGTGACGCCACTCTAACGACGGGTGAAGTTTGAGCGAATTCAACCATCAACAGTGCATCACCCACCGTACTGCCCTCGGCAAGCTTTAGATGGCGCTGGCTGAATTCGTGTGAACTGGCTTGGATGACGCTAACGCTAATAGTTGCTGTGGCTGAAAGGCTCATGAGATGTCTAACTCATCCGCGCGTTTGACGAACGCATCAACAAACGTCGCCGCGATACGATCAAACACCGGCGAGACCAGCGAGCCAATCACGCCCTCAAAGGCGTAGTTCAACTCAAATTCAACTTTGCATCCCACGTCTCCGAGCTGCGTAAAACGCCATTGTCCGGTGAGTTTTGAGAACGGCCCGCTGACCAGGGCTAGGTCGATCTGCTTGTCTTGTTGCAAGGCGTTGTTAGTCGTGAAACTCTGCTGGATACCGAGATAGGCGATGTCTACGCGCGCTTTCATCCGCGTATCGCTCGCCTCTATGACTTCGCCGCCCGAGCACCACGGCAAGAACTTCGAGTACGACGCTACATCGTTAACCAATGCATACATTTTGCTTGCGCTGTGCGGCGTAAAAACGGAGCGGATTACGTGTTTCATTCGCTCCTATTATTTCACCCTCACGTGCGCGCACTGCACAAACTGCTGTCAGCTGCTTTAACGCCACCGCCTATTTACAGGTTGTGCCCGCGGTGAACTCAATCCAATCAGACGCTGCAATGGTTGCGCTCACGTCGGCCGTTTGGGTGGCTCCGTCGTCCGTATCGACGCGGATTTTGTAGTCGTTGCAGCCGCTTAGGAACGCGTTCCACGTGGTGCCCGAAATCAGTGCTGTCGCGGTCATGAACACTTTTTCGCTGGGGCCATACGCTGGTTTGACCGAAAAAGACGAATGCGGTCGCGTGGCAATTTCTAACCGGGTCACGCCCTTGGGGGCGAGGGTGCTCATGTTCCACGGTTTTCCGGTGTTATCGGTGAGCGCGGCTTTCATTGTGATGCTGGTGAACTTGAATATCCGCGAGCTGCCGCCCAATGCGGGCAGCTGCCATGTCCATTTTCCTTGCAAAGCGATGGCTGGTGCTGGGAGCTTGGGCTGTATCGCGGCGATTGGCTCTGTTTGTTTCGCTACTGCGCCTGGCGCAGGGATTTGCGCAACCGGCGTGTCTTTGCGATGCATCGTGACCTTTTCCGTGCGGCATTTTCCGTTGGATTTGGCGTTATCGCTGGCATCGGTGTCTGTGATGCCCGAGTTGTAAGGCTGCCCTTTGACCAGTAACGCAGTGCAATTTTGAGCAACATACGCTTCTGGAATATTGGCTGTAGTGCATTGCGTTGCGCCGGGTGCAACGTTCGAGGCGATTTGGCTGTTGAACTGCTCTACCGGCACACCGCTTGCGCCGGCGAGCATTGACACTTGTATCGACAGCGGATGCGCCCCCGCATTTTTCACGCAACCTCGGGCTACGAAGGTGTGTTCAGTACGGTCGACGAAGGTCATCTCTTTAATCGAAATTGTCGCCTCTGTTACCTCGATGTCAGTGAGTTTGGCCGCCGCCGCAGCCAGTGCGTCCTCAGTGTCTTTTTTGTTCCGGTAGAGACTCGGCAGCGGCCTGACCGTTTGCCAAGCGTCGTTTCCCACCAAGCTCGCCCACTCCCCAGAGCTCTTTTTGCTGTAAACGAAATCGATCGCTGCGCGCTTGCGCTGCCGAACAATCGAGCCGTTGTAGGTGGTCCAGTGCGCTTCGCCGTCGCCCTCCGCCCATGCACGGAAAACGCCGACGATGCCCACAATGTTGCCACTGCCGTCGCCACCCTTCGAATCGGCGGTATGGCAAAGGGTAGTGCTTGACGTTTCATCAGCTCGCGATATCGATGAATTGCGCAGCGTAAACGGCTTGCTACCCGCCACCGGTTCGCTGAAGCACCAACCCAATACGTCCTCTAGAGTGCAGTCGTTAAATCCCTTACCGCCGCTTGTGTCGGCAAGGCTAGTTCGGTAGCGATGAACATCGTGATAAATCTCTGCGGTTTTGCAAAAGTAGCGTTCGACAGCGATCGCCTTGGGTGCCGCGTCAACCTGAGTCGGAGTGAGGCCAGTCACTACGAGTGACGTGACAGCAAACGCGGCGCTGATCGCTCGCGAAATATCGCGCCGTAAGTAGACGCTCCATAGTTGATGGATGCTCAATGACATGGCTGATTCCGATCTCGAAATTAATGGGCTTGTGACGTGATAGACGCAATCACTCTGAGCCGAACGACATCGACGACCTAAAATCCGAAGCTATGAGCATCGTCGACAATAAAAAAGCCTTTTTCGATTACTTCATCGAAGATCGTTATGAAGCGGGTTTGGAATTGCAGGGCTGGGAGGTCAAAGCCATCCGGGCCGGGCGCGCCCACATCAAAGAGGCCTACGTTCGGGTGATTCGTTCACAGGTGTTTTTGGTGGGCGCGACGATTTCTCCGCTACCGAGTGCGTCAACGCACATCACGCCGGACCCAACCCGCTCGCGCCGCTGCCTGCTGCATCGTGAGGAAATCAACAAACTCATCGGTAAAGTCAAAGAGCGCGGCTACACCTTGACGCCCATCAACTTGCACTACAGCAAGGGTATGGTCAAGCTCGACATCGGTTTGGCCAAAGGCAAAAAAGATCACGACAAACGCGATTCGATCAAGCAGCGCGAGGGTGAGCGCGACGCCGCTAACGCCATGAAAAAAGCGTCTAGGGCGCGGGACGAGTGATGCGGCGATGACTGGGAACTTCCCGTTGTCTAAATCAACCGCTTTATTGTGAATTGCCAATAGAAACGTAGGCTTGCTATCGATATAGCTGCTTAGTGATATCGCTATTGGTTGCCCTAATAGCCCTATTTTATAGGGCGCCCATTCAAATTGTTTATTGCTATCACTCCAAAACGGTGAATGAAGCGCCTGGCGCGCCCGGACGTCTTTTACCGAAAAATCGTCAGCGCTGGTGTTTTTTCAGAATGTTCTGCTTCGTCGGCATATACTGCCCGTTCGTCGCGTCGTCCGGCGGTTGTCTGAACCGGATGTTTTTAGATCACGACCCAATCTCGTCAACTTCGACATCATCGAAACAACGTCTACTGGAGTCCATCATGAAACAACTGTATCTAGCTTCAAAATTTCTGTTCGCGGCCATTGCATTTTCGGCCTTTGCCTCAACCCCGGCCGTCGCTGCAAACCCTGCAGGCCCTAAACCCACGTGCCCCAATGGGCAGATTGCCAAGGTCGAGAATGGTCAGTGGGTGTGCCGTCCACTCAGTTTGACCGCTGCGCAATCGGCCGATCCAACGGCATCCGGTTTGCCACAAAAACCGAGCTGCCGTGTGGGCTTGGTGGCGCAGTGGGAAAACGGTGGATGGGTTTGTAAAGAACTCGCGATCACACAGCAAGCAGGTAAGGATCCAACGGCCAATCAGGCGCAGAAACCGAAATGCACCCAAGGGAAGCTCCCGAAATTCGAAAATGGTCAGTGGAAGTGTGAGGCACCCGACATCACATCCAAGCCGTCGACCGAGTCGACGCTATTGCTACCGGCCGTGCAAAAGGTGCGGGAAGCAGCGGCCAAGTAGTAGCTTCTGATCGCCGGTGACGGGCGCCGCGCGAGAGCGCTGCGCCCGTCTGCATTTTTGCGCTGCAAACGGGGCGAGTCGCGCGAGCGGCGATGCGGCTAAGGATGATCCTGCTACAACCAATGTCTCAAGCATCAACGCCTACGCTGCCCGCCGTGTCACACGTTATCTGCCCGATCTTTGGCGTTGATTTCACCTCCGCGCCCAGCCGTCGGAAGGCGATCACGATTGCCCGCGGTCAGCTCGTCCACCAAACCCTAACGGTAAGCCGCGTTGAGCGCATCGAATCGTTTGACGCGTTTGAGCAATTGCTTGCCCAACCCGGGCCATGGGTCGGCGGTTTTGACTTTCCGTTTGGATTGCCACGTGAGTTGGTGTTGACCTTGGACTGGCCGCTGGATTGGCGCGCGCTCGTTGAACACGTTGGACGTATCGGGAAACAAACGTTCAAAGATCGGCTCGATGAAGTCCGCACAGCCCGCGCCGTGGGGCAAAAGTACATCGCCCGTCGTGGCGACCGTGCGGCGGGCTCGTCCTCACCGATGAAGCTCGTCAATCCGCCGGTGGGCCTCATGTTTTTTGAGGGAGCGCAGCGCTTGGCGCGCGCCGGAGTGAGCGTGGTGCCGTGTTCGGTCAACGCCACCGATGGACGCGTGGCGCTCGAAGCCTATCCCGGTTTTCTGGCGCGGAAAATCACGTCCCAAAGTTACAAAAAAGACGGGCGGGAAGGCTCTACCCCGGCTCGAATCGCAGCGCGCGAGATCATCGCTGAACGGCTAGCGGCCTTCGCTCGAGATAGCTTGGGAATCAATGTGACGATCTCATCAGCGCTCGCTGCCGAGAGCGTCGCTGATGGCTCGGGCGATACGTTGGACTCGATACTGTGTGCCGTTCAGGCGGCGTGGGGCGCGATGCGCCAAATCAACGGTGACGCGCGATGTGGAATTCCCCTCACAGCCGATGATTTCGAGGGCTGGATCGTCAGCGTTCCGCCTGCCGCTTGACGTTTGACGAGGGCGCTTGAATCGCCTCTCGGGCGGCTTGTTGTCCTACTTCGTCTTGGCGCTACGTCTCTACCAATGAGGCAACTCATTGAACCGTAAGACTCCTACTCTCGACAAAGATGTAAGCGCGCTATGGCGCCAGTTCACTCCGAAATCATTTCAAGGCACTAACATGAAAAACACATTGGCTACTTCCAAATTCCTATTGACTGTGATGGCCGCAGCGCTCGCGGTGGGCGTGTGTGCCACACACTCGCACGCCGCCGAGGGTGAGTCCCCAATTAACGATCCGCCCAACGCCGGTCAAGAGCTACCGCTGTGGGCGCGTCCTGCGCCGCTGCCCGTGCAGCCCAACGCCCAAGCGGTATTGGCTCGTCCCGACCTCGCATTTAAAAAGATCGAAATGGATGCATCCGTGCTGTCGCGCCCTGTGATGTTGCACAACCTCGGCAATGCGCCCAGTGCTGCCACCATGGTGTCGTGCGATGGTTCAACCCAGCAGCTCGAAGACGCCATGAAACGTGCGGGGGGTGGCTCGGGTGAAGCGCTCATTGCGTACAACGTACCCGCACTGGCTGCGGGTGCCTCGTTTCAAGTACCCGCGCAGCCCCCAACCGCCGATTTGACGCGCTGGAGTTGCGGTATCGTGAGCGTTGCGGGCGAGTCGAACACCACAAACAACCAATATGTGTGGCGCAAAGCGAGCAGGGTGCTACCCGCCCCGATTCGTGAACTCCGTCGCACGCCAGGGCGTGTTGAGCCTTAGTCGTCGCCAGCAAACAATCCGCTAACGCAGCGTGCTCCTCAAGGGCGCGCTGTTTGCGCTTAGTGATGCCTAGCGTTGCACGCGAAAAATTTTGCCGCTATCGGATAACAACAACACGTCACCGTCAGGGCTCTGGGCGACGTCACGAATGCGCTCACCTAAGTTAGCGAAAAGCGCTTCGCGAGCCACTACTGTGTCGCCCTTTAGGGTCAGCCGCCATAGCTGACGACCTCCCGCGTTGCCCGATAACGCGCCGACAAACAGCGATCCCTTCCACTGCGGAAATTTGTCACCGGTGTAGAAAATCATGCCGCTGGGCGCGATCGATTCGGGCCGCCAGTAGGTGATGGGTTGCTCCATGCCGGCGCGTGTTGTCCCGCCTGCCCAAATGCATTTTTCGATGGGTGAGGTGCCGTATTCACAACCCCAGCTGATCTCGGGCCAACCGTAATTTCGAGTAGCGCGCGCAATGTTGATTTCATCGCCGCCCTGCGGGCCGTGCTCGCTTACCCACAGCTCGCCCGTCGTGGGGTGTAGGGCTGCGCCCTGCGGGTTTCGATGGCCGTAGCTCCAGAGTTCGGGCAAGGCATCGGCGACCGGTTTGACGACGTAGGGATTGTCGGCGGGGATTGAGCCGTCTCGATTGATCCGAATGACCTTGCCGTGATGGCGATCAAGCTGCTGCGCCTTGCCGCGCTCACCGCGGGCTTGGCGATCACCGAGCGTCACAAACATCGTTTTATCGCGCGCAAACACGATGCGCGAGCCGAAATGTCCGTTCGAGGCGACCTTCTCATTCATTCGAAATATCACCGCGCCGCCGACGAGCGCATTGCCTTGCAAGCGCGCCCGAAATACCGCGGTTCCGCTGCGGAGCCCGCCGGTTGGATCGGCTTCGCTAAAGCTCAGATACACCCATGGCTGCGTCGCAAAATCGGGATCAAGTGCCAGACCCAACAAACCGCCCTGTCCAGCATCGACCACATTGGGCACGCCGCTGAGCGGAGCACTCAGTGTTTTGCCATCCGCGCTGACACTGCGAACTTCGCCAGATTTTTGTGTGACCAGCACTCGCCCGTCTGGGAGCACCGCCATCCCCCACGGCGCGACCAGTCCTTGAGCGAACACAACGGCCTTGGGTTCAGTGGTCACGTTTTTCGCGGTACGCTGCGCGGAGACTGGCGACGCAAACGCCAATGTCATCGCAGCGACGTAAACTAAATTTGACAAAAGAGAGTTGAGTTTCATCGTTCGATCTCTAGCGGAAGTGGCCGCCAAGAATATGCCTTTTGGTGCTGCCTCAATGTTGCAAAGACAGCCGCTGAGTCGCAAAGCCAAAGGATACGACAGGGTACGTCTGACGTCGGACGCTGGACTGCGGGCGAGTGCGGCGATCTGTGAGGCGGTCTACGGTCGAACATCTTGGCGGCTAGTGGTTTGGGCCAGATTGCAGTTCGCGCACAAATGCTGTCGCTCGCTCGCGCATTCGCGCTCACGATTTGAAGTGTTCGCTTCGCTCGCGGAGCGTTGTGTCAAACGACTGGGTATGGAGGAACGCTGGGTTGGGTCAGCGTTTAGGGATTGATCCGGCGAGGTGGCTGGATTACTTTTGACCCAATCAAGTTAAAAAAGTCCACTGGACTTTTTTAACTTGATTGGTGCCTGAGACCGGAATCGAACCGGTACGCCCGCTATTAACGAAGCGGCGGATTTTAAGTCCGCTGTGTCTACCTATTTCACCACTCAGGCAGTTGCGTGAATGCACTGCAAGCCGACATTCTACGGGGTCGCAAATTGTCCTAAAAGAAACAGGGTAGGGGATTTCTCGCCAACCCAATCTGCGTCTTGCTTTGACCATTGGCCGACGGGTTTGGCGACGATGCGCTCGCCGTCACTGGCTAGGTTTTGCGCGACACACAAAACGGTTTTAGATGCAACGTTTTGCAAAATGGCCGCGAGCATCGCAGCGTTTCGGTACGGCGTTTCGATGAAGGCTTGTGTGGCGCTGAGTTTCGTGTTTGTCGTGTGGATCGCCCGATCAAGGGCTTTGAGCGCGGTGTCTCGCTCCAAGGGTTTTGCGGGCAGGTAGCCGTGAAACGTAACGTGTTGACCGTTCAGACCGCTGGCCATCAGTCCCAGTAGCAACGAAGAGGGGCCGACCAGCGGAACGACCGAAACGTTTGCTTGATGCGCCGCGGCCACAAAAAGCGCGCCGGGATCGGCCATGCCAGGGCAACCCGCGTCAGAGATCACGCCGACGTCAATGCCCGCGGACAACCACGCTAAACATTGCGATACGGCGTTCGACTCGTTGCAAGCAACCATTGCGATGTCGGCAATCACCCGCTCGGGCGAGAGCGTTTTAAGAAACGCGCGGGCCACTTTGGGCGTTTCGACAACGAAGTGCTGCAAACGCTGTGCAGCTTCAATCGTGCGCCGCGGTAGCACATCGCTCGGTGTGGCCACACCGAGCAGGTTGGGCACGAGAACGAGCCGAGCTCTCACGCGCAGCTCACAGTGCGCCCGCTTGGCGCAGGAAATCAACCAAACGAATCAGTGGCAAGCCAATGATGGCCGTTGGGTCATCGCTTTTCACAGCGGTGAGCAACGCAATTCCGGCGGTTTCGACCTTGACGGCGCCCGCTGCGTCGTAGGGCGTTTCGCGCTCAAGGTAGGCGATTAACTCAGCGTCGGAGAGGGATCGATAGCTGATTTCGGTGGGCACAACGTCGATCATCGGCGAGCGGTTGGGCGCGACCAACGCGAGCGCTGTGTAGCAGATGAGCGTGCGGCCCTGGCAGCGTTTGAGCTGTGCCAATGCCGCATCAAAGTCGCCGGGTTTGGAGAGCGCTTCGCCGTCAAGATCGAGCACTTGATCCGAGCCGATGACCCAGGCTTGCGGGAATTGCGCCGCTACCGCCTGCGCCTTTTCGAGCGCTAATCGCCGACAATGGGCTAGTGGCGATTCGTTGGGCCACTGGACTTCCTCCACATTGGGGCTGGCTGTTTCGAACGGTACGCCAAGGCGTTCAAGGAGCTCGCGGCGGTATCGGGATGTTGATCCCAGTACGAGCTTTACGGGTGAATTTGTCATAAAAAAGCGCTAAGTCACCGCTAACGACCCGATTTGCGGCTAGTGTGAGGGCTCAGGTCACTGCTTTTGGGGCCGTGCGCTGCCAAAAGTCCTGATTTCTGGCTATAATAATGGGCTTTCCTTGCTGTGGCTAACTCATTGTCTGTAAAGCCTAATTCGAGCGCGACGCTACCTGCTGGCGAAGTCAAATCCGTGAGCGAGGCTGATTGGAAGTTTCGCCAAACGGCGGGACAGTTTGCGCGCAGTGGCTATTCGATCGCGGGACCTCTGAGCGTTGAGCAGCTTTCGCGCTGCACCGAAGACGGCACAGGCGTCGAAGGCGCAAGCGGGGGCGTGGCAGCGTTGGTGGCCAGTTCGCGGGATCGCTCGGGCTTTACGGTGAGCGTGGCGGCGACATTGGAATTGACCTGTCAATCCTGCGCTGAGCGGTTCGCGATGCCGGTTGATTCACAGTCCACGATTTTTGTGGCGCGTGACGCGGCGGAGTTGGCGGGGTGGGAAGACGAAGTTTTTGAGAGCATCGAGGCCACAGAAAAGACCTCGGCGCTAGAGTTGGTGGAAGACGAACTATTGCTTGCGGTTCCCTATGTGCCGCGATGCGAAACCTGTGAAGCGCTGCTCTCCAGCGGCAAACCACGAGTTCACGAATTTAACTAGTTACTTTTGATTATTTAGGAGCCCATCATGGCCGTACAACAGAACAAAAAATCCCCTTCGAAGCGCGGCATGCACCGTGCGCACGACTTTCTGACCTCGCCGCATTTGGCCATCGAACCAACGACCGGCGAAGTACATCGTCGTCACCACATCAGCCCAACGGGTTACTACCGTGGCAAGAAAGTGGTCGAGACCAAAGCCTCCGAGTAGTTTTGTTGAGGGTTTTTCTGCCGTCGTTTTGACCGACAGCAGAAACCCTTTCCGTCGCTCGCTGGACGCCGCGCAATGCTCTTGCGCGCTCAGCATCATGCGGCGCGTACACCCTTATTGCTCACCTCGGAAGCTAAGCTTTGACCGAACACGGATACAGTGCCGCTGCGGCGGTACGAATCGCCATCGATATCGATGGCGGTGACCTCGGTGCAGACGTATCGCTTCCGGCAGCGGCCGCTTTTTTGACGACACATTCCGACGCTGAGCTAGTTCTCGTCGGTCTTGAGTCGTCTTTGTCGCGCGCGGCTCAATTTATCCGCGCTGGTTTGGCCGTGCGTACACGCCACATCGTTGCCGCCGAGCGGGTTGAGATGAACGAGTCTCCTGCGCTCGCACTTAAAAACAAAAAGCAATCGTCAATGCGACTGTCGCTCAATGCCGTTAAAGACGGCGCGGCAGACGCTTGCGTGAGCGCGGGCAACACGGGCGCGCTCATGGCCACTGCGCGCTTTGTTTTAAAGACCTTGCCCGGCATTGATCGCCCCGCCATTGCATCGGTTATGCCCACGCACAGTGGCGATAGCGCTGCGGGTGATGGCGGTGCCGTGATGCTCGATTTGGGTGCCAACGCCGAATGCACGGCCGAGCAGCTGCGACAGTTCGCGATTATGGGCTCGGCGCTCTCATCCGCACTTACCCAAAAGGCTCGCCCAACCGTTGCGCTGTTAAATATCGGCGAAGAGGACATGAAGGGCAACGAGCTCGTCAAGGCCGCCGCTGATCTCATTCGCGCCACCGATCTCAATTTCATCGGCAACGTCGAAGGCACCGACATCTACAAAGGCAAAGCCGATGTGGTGGTGTGCGATGGGTTTGTGGGAAACATAGCGCTCAAAGCCTCAGAAGGCGCCGTGAAACTGATGGTGCAGATGCTTCGTGAGGAGCTGCGAGCGACGTGGTGGACGAAGTTGCTGGCACTTGTTGCGTCCCCCGTACTGAAGCGGTTTAAGCGCCGTGTTGATCCGGCTCGATACAACGGAGCGACGCTACTCGGGTTGCGCGGCATCGTGGTGAAAAGTCATGGTGGCACCAATGCACTGGGCTTTCAAATGGCGATCGAGCGAGCCTACATCGAAGCCAAACACAACCTGATCGGCGAATTGACGGATCGAGTTCGTGCATTTGCCGCGGCATCGGTCACCTCGGAGCCTGCTGCCGCAGCGATTTCGCCGACGCAGGTAGCCTCGATTTAGTTTTCTGCCTATCGCGCGTTGTCCACAAATACGCGCCATTGACGCCATGTTGGCACGCATTTCCGTAAGCTGCAAATTGCTGGTTTAATCAAGTGTTTGTGCTCGTTGGGCTGAGTTCGATGCCGCCCACGTTGTGTTTCCAATGACCTCTATTCGAACTCAGGGTCGCAGGAAAAAAATTGATTGCCACGTGTTCGCCAAACTAATTGCCACCGGCAGCTACCTGCCGGAAAAAATTCTCACCAACAACGACCTGGAGTCGATGGTCGACACCACCGACGAATGGATTCGTACGCGTTCGGGCATCGAGCAACGTCACGTCGCTGGCGAGCACGAGGCAACGAGCGACTTGGCTGTGAACGCCGCCCAGCGCGCCTTGCAAAACGCCGGACTCACCGCCGACGACATTGATTTAATTGTTGTGGCAACCACCACGCCCGATGTGATTTTCCCCAGCACGGCGTGCATCGTGCAGGATAAATTGGGCGCAAAGAACGCAGCGGCCTTTGACATCCAGGCGGTCTGTTCGGGCTTTGTGTACGCGCTCTCCATCGTCGACAAAATGCTCGTCAGCGGCGCACATCAGCGCGCATTAGTGATTGGCGCAGAAATCTACTCGCGAATTCTCAATTGGAATGATCGCGGCACTTGCGTTTTGTTCGGCGACGGCGCCGGAGCGGTCGTTGTCACACGCGGCGAAACGCCGGGCATTTTGGCCACGCGCATTAAATCCGACGGCACCAAGCGCAGCATTTTGAACGTACCAGGGCAGATCCGAAACGGCGCGATTTACGGCGACCCCACGGTGCACATGGACGGTCAAGCGGTGTTCAAGTTTGCCGTCGGTGCCATGGCCGACGTTTGCAACGAAACCCAAGCCGCCGCCGGTGTGACCGCCGCCGAGATCGATTGGCTCATACCGCATCAAGCCAACGTTCGCATCATCGACGCCACCGCAAAGCGCTTGGGCGTGCCAGCGAATCGATCAATTGTTACCGTCAACAAACACGGAAATACTTCGGCTGCTTCAATTCCTTTGGCGCTTGATGTGGCGTTTCGCGATGGACGCTTGCAGCCGGGCAATTTGTTACAGCTCGTGGGCGTGGGTGGCGGATTTACTTGGGGCAGCGTTTTAGCGCGTTGGGGATAGCGGCGTCGGGCTTTGTTGGCGCGCTCATTGACCCGGATAGTTCTGATACTTCGAGTTTGCTGCCAAGAAACACAAAGTGAGCGCCGCGCGCACCAGCGTCGTGCCAAAATCGCGATATGCCGTTTAATCTTCCGCTCGCCCTCACTTGGATTCGCATTGCCCTGATTCCGGCGTTTGTGGGCGTGTTTTATTTGCCGCACGACTGGATGACGCCAACGCAGCAAAACTGGACCGGCGCGCTGATTTTTACGATCGCAGCGGTGACTGATTGGGCCGACGGCTACTTGGCGCGAAAGCTCGGACAAACCACGCCATTCGGCGCGTTTCTCGATCCGGTCGCTGACAAATTGATGGTGGCCGCCGCGCTCATCATTTTGGTGCAAATGGATCGCGCTGATCCGATCTTGGCGTTCATCATTGTCGGCCGCGAAATCGCCATTTCAGCGCTTCGCGAATGGATGGCGCTGGTCGGTCAATCCAAGAGCTTGGCGGTGTCTACTTTGGGTAAATTTAAAACGGCCGCGCAGCTCACCGCAATCATTGCCTTGCTGCTGCAAGAGCCTTTCATTCCGGGGCTTTCAACCCCGATGGTGGGCAAGATTGCGTTGATGATTGCGGCCGTGCTCACGCTCTGGTCAATGTTCTACTATCTTCGCCGCGCCGCGCCCCACATGGGACGCCGACCACTGGCTGGCAACACCACGAGCAGCGACAGCGCTGATTAGGTACGACACATCCTGATCGATTTGCAAAGTCGATTCAAATATGCGTATAATTTAGGGCTTAATTCCTCGATAGCTCAGTTGGTAGAGCGCCGGACTGTTAATCCGTAGGTCCCTGGTTCGAGCCCAGGTCGAGGAGCCAAAAGTTTCAGTAAAAAAGCAATAGCAATCAAAGGCTTGGGTTACCCCCAGGCCTTTGTTGTTTTTGGCGACGGATAACGGTTCTCGCGGAAAATCGGCGACCTTTTTCACGCGCCCGCCGCAAAAGCGTGACGTCACGCGGGACGCTTCTCGATCCGTGCGCAAGGTCTTTGCGAGACTACTTCGCTGTCGTTTATCAGCTAATCTTCTGAACGCCATATGAAATAAGGCACTTCGTTGACTATTTGCTATTTTCATTAACTGTAAAAAATATAACCAAGGCCATATTTATTATGGCCAAAAGCAATATTGCTGTTAAGGGTCTTCGGTTTGCGAGCGTTGGCGGTCGTTCCGCCACTCGATTAAGCGCTGCGGGCTTAAGCACACAGGTTGTCGAGTTGCTCGTGCAGTAACGCATTTTTCTAGACAATTCTCACGCCGCCCGTGAGAATACGCTGAACGCAAACGAACAATCCGCGGCGCAACGATTGATTCGGCACGACGAAGTAGTTCCCGCCCCGTTCGTGGTGAGCATGTCGAACCATGAACGTACGTCGAGCTTCGCCGATCCGAATTCATCAGCGCACTCCATGCAGCACGCAGATGCGAAGAGGGGGCATTTTCATGAATCAATTCGATAAACTCGTTGCGCGTAATGCGCGGTCAAGCTCGGGCGCGCTCAAGCGCATGTACGATTCCCTGCGCCGCAGCGTGTTCGCACGTTTTGCCGCCGCGATCCTCGTTCCGATCCTCACCCCAATCGCCGCCGCACAGTTAAACCCAAGCACGCTCACCACCCTCGTGGGCCGCGCGACGGCGGGCACGCCCACCTTCACTGCCCGCTGCGATTACAACAACACCCCTGCCATTGGCGACACGGTGACCGTTTCGGTCGAATCCCTCGCCCGCATGAGCGACGGCAGTTACGTGCTCTTCGATCGGGGTGCCAATTGCATTCACCGGCTGGCCAATGGCAACCTCACCACCATCGCGGGCACCGGCGTGGCGGGAAACCCCATCGACGGACCGGCGCTTTCCACGCCTATGCGGGCGGTGATGGGTCTTGCCGTCGCGCCGGACGGCACGATCTTTTTTTCCGATTCCGACAACAACGTCATCCGTAAATTCACCATCGGCGGCAATGTATCCAGCGTCGCGGGCAGTGCCACGGCGGGGTATGTCTCCACCGGTTACGACAACAACATCACCCTCGCCGCTGCGCGTTTCAACAATCCGTTCGGGCTGGCGCTCGATAGCGCGGGCAATCTGTTCGTGGCGGAGTGGCGTGGGCGCTGCGTGAAGCGCATCGACAACGCCGTCACGGGCGCGACCGGTGTGACCCGCATCGCCGGGTATTGCGCGACAGACGGCGGCGGGTTGCCCGGCGGCGTCTTCAACGACAACGTCGCGGCGCAAAATGCCGTATTCGACCAGCTTCCCGCACTCACCTTTGATACCGCGGGCAACCTCTACATCGCCGACGCCATCAACCGCCGTATCCGCAAGATCACCGCCGGGGTCAATAACTTGATTGACCCCACCGACCTTACCACCACCATCGCAGGCACAGGCGCATCGGGCTCCAGCGGCGATGGCGGGCTCGCCACCTCAGCCGTTTTCAGCACCGTCCTCGGCCTTGCCGTTGACGCGGGTGGGGACGTGCATTTTGGCGATATCGACACCCACCGCATCCGCCGCGTGCATGCCGCAGGCAGCATTTCCACCACCCTCGGTACGGGCAGCGCGGGTTACGCGCCGGATCAAACCGGCAACCTCACGGCGCTTTCGGTAAGTCGCCCCAACGGTTTCCTAGTCGACCCCGACGGCTCCATCGTATTTGCCGATCAAGATAATTTCCGCATTCGGCGTTTGACGCTCGATGCCACGCCCACAGCCTTCAGCTTCAACGCGCTGACCAACGTGCCGATCAATACCGCCATCACCTCGAATATCGTTGTGCCCACCGGCTTTGATTCGCCCGCGTCCATTCGCGTCAGTAATGGCAGCTACAGCATTGGCTGCAATGGCACGTTCACGACCAGCGCGGGCATCCTCAGCCCCGGCCAGAGCGTGTGTGTGCGGGTGACCAGCGCTAGCGCAGGAAACGCCACCACCACGGCCACGCTCACCCTCGGTGGCGCAGTGGTCAACATCGCAGCGAATTTTGCGGTGACCACCCAAACCGGCACCATCACCGCGATTTCGGCGAGCGCTGATTCCACCTGCATGGTGATCGATGGCGGGGTGCAGTGTTGGGGAGCTAATCCTTTCGGACAGCTTGGGAACGGAAGCACTTCATCGTCGGCCACACCGGTGCAGACCATTCCCGCTGGCAGTGGGGCCACGGCCATTTCGGTGGGGCCGGTGCACGCCTGCGCGGTCGTTGCAGGGGGTGCGAAGTGTTGGGGCTATTACGCCGCTGACAATTCGCTCGGAACTGCCTACGCGCTGGGCCGTGGAACCTCCCCTAGCAACGAGCCGTCGAACCAGTTCCCAGCCGGTGTTCTCTCATTAGAGGGCGATGTCGGCGTTACCGCCATTGCGGTCGGCTCGCGCCATACCTGCGCCATTGTCAGTCGCGGTGCGAAGTGCTGGGGCTTAAGTGACTCTGGGAGACTTGGTAACGGCACCGGCGGCAGCTCCTCCGGCGCGCCAATCCGTCCCGTTCTTGCCAACACCGGCGTGTCATTGGCCACCGAAGTAGCGGCGATTGCCGCAGGAGTAGACCACACCTGCGCAATAAAGTTCGAGCGCGCTTATTGTTGGGGCGGTAATGCAGCAAATGGTGGCTTAGCTGGCGGGCGGTTGTTCTTGAACCCGACCTCCACGCCGCAAGCGTTCACCCCAACAGATATTCTTCTTCTTGATTACCAGTCTTTCTCCATTGATGCAGGCAGCTATACCTCGTGCGGATTTAGTGGAACAAGTGCGTTTTGCGTGGGAGACAATCGTTTCGGCCAACAGGGTAGCGGCGCGGTAGGGAATCCGAGTAACGGGGGAATCATCAATGCCGCGAGCGCGGTGGCATCGGGCGCTAACCACACCTGCGCCATTGTCGACGGCGGCGCCAAATGCTGGGGCCTTGCGGCAAGCGGCCAATTGGGCACGGGCGGCGACGTCAACAGCGGCACACCCGCCAATGTGCTGGCGTTTCCGCCGGGAACCAACGCGGGCGTGACCCATTTGGCACTTGGCGACGCGCATACGTGCGCCGTGGTGAACCAACAGGTGCGGTGTTGGGGAGCAAACACCTTGGCACCATTAGGCAATTTTTACGACGTGAATGTGAGCGTGACCAAGTCCGGCGGTGGCACGGGATTGGTGACATCTTCCGTGGGCGGCATTTCCTGCGGGACGGCGTGCAACACCGCAAGCCTACCGATCCGCGTCAACTCCACCGTGTCCTTAAGCGCCCTGGCCGATGCGGGCTTCATCTTCACCGGCTGGAGCGGTGTCACCTGCAACGAGGGCCAAGCCAGCGCCAGCTGCACCTTCACCACGACTGGCAACCCCGGCGATACCAACGCCGCCGTCGCCACCTTCGCCACCAGCGCGCCGATTCTCAACATCGACAACAGCGACGCCGCAACGACCTACGACCCCGCCACCGACGGCGTGCTCCTGATGCGCTATCTGCTCGGCTATCGCGGAGCAGCTTTAATCGCTAACGCCCGAGGCACCGGGGCGAGCCTGCGTGATTCAATGCAAATCGAGAATCACATTTTGTTGTCGCTCAGCCTTTTAGATGTGGACGGCGACGGCCAAACCCTTGCAGTGACCGATGGTCTGATGATCCTGCGCCGTTTGCTGAACCCCGGCGCTGCCATCACCAACGCCGCCGCGATGAGCGCCATCACTGCGGGCGCGAAACGCGGCAGTCGAAGTGATGCGGATGTGGTGAATACGATTGATGCGTTGAAACCGTGAGGCTCGCCGTCGTCGGCGACTTGATAATGTTTGCACCACGGCGCTAAATTGCGCGTTCAGATGAGAAGAACGATAGATGGAGCTGCGTGTAAGCCCAATACTGTTCGCGTAGACGTTTTTTGTAGGCGTGGGCTCGACCGCGCTTTCTTCGAGACAAACGCAAGCGTTGCGTACCGAGCGCGGTCAAGCCCGCGCCTACAGGGATGCGACGTAAGTCAACAGTGTGTGCGCGTCCCCAGCGCCCGAGCGCGGCCAAGTTCGCGCCTACAGTTACGTGAACAGTATTGCGTGTAAGCCGCGCTTCAGCAAGAAGAAAAGTTAACCAGTGAAATGACCGACCGCATAAACCTCGCAGCAACTTCGAATTCATCCACACACACGATGACCGCGTCATCGCCCAGCGCGTATCGCCGCGCGAGACGACTCGCCGCATGGCTCGCAGCGCTTGTGCTTTTATCTTCGGCGAACGCCGCGCCGCCCACGATGGGTGGCGCTACGGTGACGGACTCGCCGATCTCCAATCTCAGTATTCAAGCGAGCGAGCGAAACGTGATGATGGGCGCGTTGGCGATGCACGGCGCGGACGCGTTTAGCTGGGATGAATACACGTTTTGGCTGCGGCAATCGCAATCGGGGCGCACCGGGCCGCAGCTGATGCAGGCCATCTACGATCGACCAGTGAGCCGGGTGAACTATCCGTCGTCCCTGCTCAATGATGAGTTCGTCGCCAAACTCTATGACGTTGCCTTCGGTGTGGTGGCCAGTCAGGCGGCGGTTTTGTATTGGTCCCAGGAGCTCAACCTGGGTAGGAGAACCAAGGGAGACGTGATTTACGAAGTGTTGACTGCCGTGCTCGGGGGGCACCGATGCCCCATCAATTCGATTCCGTCAACGCTACAACGCGGCGCTGGTCATCCGCAAGGAGACTGATACCGCGACCGAACGAAACACCGCGCCGACGGCAACCACTGTGTTTAACGCTTCGCGTCCGCGACTGCTCGCGATCAGCGAAGACGTTGCGACTTATGACGCGGCCATTGCACCCCTCGCGCGGTTGAACTGGGTAATCGATCAATCGGGCATCGCGCCGTTGGCGAGCTACGATGCGGCCAGCGGCGTGCTGAGCGTCACCGGCACAGAACTCGTTTCGCTCGCGGGCACGAACAACGATATCGATCTCTCAAAGATCACGTTGTACGGCGACGCAACGCCATACACGCTCACCACGGCTCTGATCGAGATCACGAACGCTATGAGTTTCCAAGTGACGCTGAACACAGCGGATCGACGCGCGCTCGCCACACGAATCAATCGCGACGGCACCGCCTCGAAAGGCAACAACAAATACCTGCTCGCCGCAACGCCGGGCTGGGCAGCTGCGGTGGGCGTTGGGCAACCGCAGGCCGCGCTCACCGGAACGCGAATCGCCGCGAGCAATACGGCCATCCTGAACATCGACAACAGCGGTAACACGACGCAGTCCGACCCCGCGACCGACGGCTTGCTAGTGCTGCGTTATCTGCTGGGCTTCCGAGGAGCAGCTTTAGTCGCAAACGTCACAGGAAATGGGGCATACCTGCGTGATTCAACTCAGATTGAAAACCATCTTTTTTCTGTGCTTTCCCTGTTAGATGTGGACGGAGACGGCGAAAGCCTTGCGATGACCGATGGCGTAATGATTCTGCGTCGTCTGCTCAACCCCGGTGCCGCAACCACCAACGCCGCCGCGATGAGCGCAATCACCGCGGGCGCGAAACGCCGCAGCCGAAGTGATGCGGAGGTGGTCAATGCCATTGATGCGTTGCGGCCCTAGGTTAGAGCCCACCGCGAATATCTCTGCGGGACCACCGTTCCGACATTCTCGCGCAGGCAGTGACCAATGGCGGCAAAAAAGATACGTCGCCAGTCATTGATTTCGCTGTGCTTCCGGTGGAATCCGACCGTTGCGGAAATGACCCTTGGGAGCGACTTTTCTAAGCCTAGACACTTGTGCGGAGCGCAGCAATAACGGTAGGTCGCCGATAAATGCTCGGGCTCGCATTGGTTGAACCTGTACGATTTCCATTGAGTACTTAACGAACGGTAAATCGAGATGGAACTAGAGAGAAACAAGACCGGTAAATTGCAGGCCGCACGGCGCAAA
>READ01000037.1 GCA_004293675.1 Betaproteobacteria bacterium | reverse complement strand
TCGTTGTTAAAACCAACGTTGCACACGAACCCCAAACAGTGTCACCACGCCGCTGAAATCGCGTGGCTTAAACACTCAATGGAAGGTTGACAGGATCACCCTTTGTTTCCAATTTATCGCTGCGCAATGACCTTGACATCGATAGCAGTGCGACCACAACTAAGTATGACGCGCTCACGGACGGGATGATGGTGATGCGCTATTTGCTGGGCGCTACCGGGCCGGCGTTGACGCGCGGCGTAAAGAGCCAGAGTTCGCTCCGTACCGACTGTGAAATTGAAGCGCAGCTCGCAGTGCTTCGCGATACAGGCAAACTCGACGTTGACGGCACTCTACCAACGCGTCCTGAGAGCGATGGTTTGCTAATTCTGCGCTATCTCTTGGGCTACCGTGGCAGCGGTTTGACTCAGGGTATCACCAGTGTGTCGCCCGACACCATCGAGTCGCGCATACTTGCGCTGTTGCCTTAACGCCGGTCATTGCGCCGGTCATTGCGCCTGATTATTTCGGCAACGCTTTAGGCCAATGCTGTTCAAACTTGTCGCTGGCAGGAAAGGCGAATCAGATGCTTCGTTTATTTAAGGGACAGCGGAGCCACTCATAGGCGCGTGCCGTAACGAACATCGTGGACATTTCGGCCATTCCATTGGCCGGCGGCATCAGGAGTCCGCCACCAAGCAGACGCTGAACAGATCCGGTGATGCTGGGCAGTATTCAAGCCCAATACTATTGACGGTGTGATGCGTACTACAAGGACTTCATTGTGCCCGCCCCGACGCGCCGCGCCGAGGCCTTGAGCAGCGCGCACACTTTTACGCGGCGGCCGCTGAACCAACCTTGGCCGCATCGCGCGCCAGCGCCTCGCGGGTCGCAGTTTTGCGGTACCAGAGGGTGATCGCCGAGCTAGTCAACACGATGAACAGGCTGTACAGCACTGGAATCAGCAGCACTTGCTGCTGGAGCTGGTCTTTGAAGGTGAGTGTGACGATCAATACAGCGAGCGGACCGTTTTGAATGCCGGTCTCAAGGCTGATGGTTCGCGAGCGATTCGAGTCCTGCTTGAGCAACCTAGCCAACCAGTAGCCCAAGAGCATCCCGACTAAGCCCAGCGCGATGCTGGCGACAAACACTGGCCACGGTGTGGACAGCAGCAATTGATAGTTCCGCGGCACCCACGAAACGATCAAGAACAGGATCACGAAAATGCCGAGCATCGAGCCGATCAGCTCAATCGTTGCGCCAACGTTGGGATTGGACTTTCGAATGAACATGCCGATGATCGTAGGCACCAAAAGCACTACGAGCACCTGTGCAACGTTGGCCGCAGGGATTGCAAACTCACCCGTTACGCCAGCGGCTTTGCTGTAGAACGCGATCAAAAACGGCACCGCTACGACCGCGACCAAAGTCGACACGCTGGTCATCATGATCGACAGTGCCAACGCGCCTTTGCTGAAGTAAGTAAAGATGTTTGACGTTGTGCCACCGGGCATACAGCCCATCAAGATCAAACCAACCGCCAGCGCGGGCGGCAGCCCCAAGAGCACGGCCAACAAGTAGCCCAAGAACGGCATCACGCCGTATTGGCAAATGATGCCCACGATCACGCCCTTAGGCTTCTTAAACGCAATCATAAAGTCGCGGAACGTCAGCGATGCGCCCATGCCGAGCATGATGACCATCATCATTACGCCCAGCAGTTTTATTTCGAGTTCGGTCAACATGGTGTGCCTCCGTTATTTCTTATTGAATTCAGCTTTGACTTCTTGCTTGAGATCCTTACGAAGGATCTTTCCAACCGGGCTCTTGGGAAGCTCATCGCGGAACACGATTGACTTGGGAATCTTGTAGTCGGTCAAGTATTTTTTGCAGTGCGCGAGCACAGCATCTTTGGTTAACTCGCCCACAAAGTCTGGGTTCTTCACAACGTAAGCGCGCACCGCTTCACCGGACTTGTTATCGGGCACGCCCACCACCGCGGCCTCGAGCACCGCGTCCATCTTGGCTAGTGCGTCCTCGATTTCGTTGGGGTACACATTGAAGCCGGACACCAAGACCAAGTCCTTTTTGCGGTCCACGATCTTGAAATAGCCCTGTGCGTCCATCACCGCCACGTCGCCTGTGTAGAGCCAACCGTCTCTGATAATCGCTGCGGTTTCGTCGGGACGTTGCCAGTAGCCCAGCATGTTCTGTGGGCCACGGACGATCAATTCGCCCGGCTCACCTTGTGCCACCGCTGCGCCCGCATCGTCAACCAAGCGCACTTCGGTGCCCGGCACAGGAATCCCGATGCTATCGGCCTTTGCCGTGCCGCTAAGCGGGTTGAAGCTAACGCAAGGTGAGCATTCGGTCAGCCCGAAGCCCTCAGCGATTCGCGTGCCAGTCATTTTCTGCCAGCGCTCAGCCACCGCGTGGTGCAACGCGGTGCCGCCCGCGATCGCGGCTTTGAGATGCTTTGGCGGAAAGGCGCTAAACCACTCCTCGTTCATCAAGCCGTTAAACAAAGTGTTAACGCCGGTGATCCAAGTGATGGGGTAATTCTCAATCGCGCGCTGTAAGTTTTGTACAGGGCGTGGGCTCGGGATCAGGATGTTGCGGCCGCCAATATCCATGAAGCACAGCAGGTTAGCCGTGAACGCGAAGATGTGATACAGCGGCAGCGCTGTTAACACGCACTCATCCTCCTTCATGTGTGATTTGCCCATGGCCAACACTTGATCGATGTTGGCGAGCATGTTGGCGTGGGTGAGCATGGCACCTTTGCTCACGCCCGTGGTGCCACCGGTGTACTGCAAAGCAACGATGTCGCTGGGCGAAATGGCTTGGGTCCAAGTAGCAACCTTGCCGGCGGAATTGCCGGCTGCACCCGATTGCAGCGCCGCTTTGAGTCGCTCAATGGGAACGCTCAGCGTTGGAACCGGTGGCAGCACTTTGCTCCAAACCTTCTGCACACCGCGAACGATGTAATTGGGCACTGCCGGGAACATTTCCGACACACCAGCCAGTACCACGCGCTCAATATTCGTCTTTGGTAGTACCTCTGCGAGCTTATCGACGAACATGTCGACGATCACCAACACCCTCGCGCCCGAGTCCTTAAACTGGTGCGCCATTTCGCTCGGCGTGTAGAGCGGATTGGTGTTGACCAATACACAGCCAGCCTTAAACACGCCGAAGGCAACGACCGGATAGGCTAGTCCGTTGGGTAGCTGTACCGCGACCCGATCTCCGGCCTTGAGCCCGCAGACATCTCGGAGGTAAACCGCGAACGCGTCTGAGAGATTTCCCAGCTGCTCGTAGGTAATCGTGCCGTTCATGCCGTTGGGCACTACCGCAGTGAACGCCTTTTTCTTGGCATAGCGGCTGCAGGCTTGCGTGACCAGATCAGCTAGGCTGCGATACCTTGCTGCCGGTAAATCCTTGGCGATGGCCGTGCCGTATGCGGCTTTCCAGGGTTGCGTGTCGTAGGTTGAAAACTCGGTCGGCATGTGTGATCCCTCCTGTGCTCGATGTTGTTTGGTTCTGATGGACTTGCAGCGACTCTTGACTACGATCACACCGTCTTCGAATTTTGTAGTGCGATCGTTTCGTTCGCTAATCGGTCCACCGCCAACGGATCGCTTCTCGGTGTTCACGAGTCTCGACGCTAGCTTTGGTGCCGCTCAGTGTAGCGTTGCGTGGAAAATTCAAACGGCAGGGGGAACCCTATCTGGAGGGGAAACCCCTGCGGGGAACATCGCCCAATTCAGCGGATCGCACGGGGGGCGAGCCGAGCACGCGCTACTGACCTTGCCCCAGTGCAAAACCAGGCTCGCCATCGAACGTATAGAGATTTTCTGTCTTGATGAAGTCCAGACCCGTGCCCCGAAGCTTTGTGAGTAATCCCAGAATGGACTCGTGCGTACATTTACTCTGATCACGGCTGACGGCCGTTCCCATGAGTCGGCAGCGCCAATGATCGGTACAAAACGTCTCGGGAAAGCCATTGGGCCACACCTTCACTCCTCGGTTGGTGATCATCTGAAGCTCAAACTCAGTGCCACCTAACACGCTGGTTACGGTGTCGGCTAGTTGCTCCACTGCACCCGAATGCCAATGAAAAAACACGTCGACACCCACCATATCCTTTTGTGCTTTGGGCGGTGACTGGTAGCGTTTTGCGGGTTCGGTTGCGCTTTGGCTGGTCTGAGCAGGGCTCGCCGAAATTGCGTTGAGTCGCGATGGGCTGCGTCCAAGCCGCGCGATCACCGCCTGGGCGAACTCAGCGGTTGAAAGCACTGATGCGTCGCCGGCAGCAGCGATATCGGCCGTGTGTGCACCTTCTTCAAGTGCGCATAACCATGCGTTGTGGATTCGTGCCGCGACGTCGTGTTGACCGATGTGATCGAGCATCATGACTGCGCCGTGCAATAAACCCGATGGATTGGCGATGCCCTTGCCAGTGATATCTGGAGCGCTGCCGTGGATCGCCTCAAACATCGCGACATGTTCGCCGATATTGGCGCTACCGGCCAGTCCTACGCTTCCGGTGAGTTCTGCGGCTACATCCGAGATGATGTCGCCGTAGAGATTGGGTGTGACCACGACATCGAATTGCTCAGGGCGGTCCGCCATGCGCGCTGTGCCAATGTCAATGATCATGTGCTCGGTTTTGATTTCCGGGTAGTCCACGGCCATCTCGTCGAACACCTTGTGAAACAGCCCGTCCGACATTTTCATGATGTTGTCTTTGGTCATACACGTGACTTTTTTACGACCATGCCGACGCGCATATTCAAAGGCGTAGCGAACGATTTTTTCGCAACCTGGGCGGCTAATGAGCTTTAGGCATTGATACACATCATCGGTCTGTCGATGCTCGATACCGGCGTAGAGATCCTCCTCGTTTTCGCGAACGATGACTAAGTTAATTTTTGGATGCAGTGTTTCGACGAAGGGCGCATAGCTAACGCATGGCCTCACGTTGGCATAGAGCCCAAGGGTCTTTCGCACCGTGACATTGAGACTCTTGTAGCCACCGCCCGAAGGGGTGGTGATGGGCGCTTTTAGAAAAACCTTGGTTCGCCGCAGGCTCTCCCACGCCGATGCCGCAATGCCTGCGCTGTTGCCCGACAGGTAGACGCGCTCACCGATTTCGATGACTTCGGGTGCTATTTGCGCACCCGCCGCATCGAGGATCGACAAGGTGGCGGTCATGATCTCAGGACCAATGCCGTCACCGTAGGCCACGGTGATGGGGGTTTTAGCGCGGGTGGCAGTGGAGCTTGTCATGGGATGCAATTCTCTCGAAAGTGGTGAAGATGTGAACTATTTTGGTATATCGTTGCATTGGTGTCTAATCATGTTTAACATTCAATAACATAGGTATTAACCAATGTATTTAGTTAAAGCCCCACGAGCCACGTTTACTCAGCTTCGCAGCTTTGCGGCCGTGGCTGAGCTCGGTGGAATCACCCGAGCCTCGGAAGCGCTGCACCTGACGCAGCCCACCATTTCGGGGCAACTTCGTGAGCTCTCCGAATCCCTCGGTGTTGAGCTGCTGATGCCGTCGGGTCGTGGTGTCGCGTTGACCGACGAAGGGCGTCAATTGCAGGCAACCGTTGCGGCGATGTTTTCCGAGTGGCGAAACTTTGAAGAGACCGTCGCCGATTTGCGCGGTCTGGCACGCGGCACACTTCGAATCGCCGGGGTGACCACCACCGAATATTTTTTGGCACAGTGGCTCAAGCCCTTTGCCGCTGCCTATCCCGGCATCGACATTGATTTGGCGATTGAAAATCGCGATGCCGTGGTGCGCCGCTTGGAGCAAGACCAAGACGACGTAGCGGTGATGATGATGCCGCCCAGTAAGCTGTCTCTTGAAACCATGTCAGTGATGGACAACCCGCTGGTGCTCATCGCGCCCATCAATCACCCGTGGTCGTTGTCCAAAACAGTGCCCTTCAAAACATGGGCAAGCGCGTCGCTGTTGATGCGTGAGCAGGGCTCAGGTACGCGACAGGCAGCGCTCGAGTTTTTTGAGGCGAAGCGGGTTGAGCCATTGATTCGAATGACCCTCGGCAGCAACGAGGCTATTAAACACGCCGTCGCAGCGGGGCTGGGCTTGGCAATCATCTCGCGTCACACGCTGGCTGCAAAACCCGAGCGAGAGGGGCTGTGCATCTTGCCCGCTGCGGGCCTACCCATCAAGCGGCAATGGCAGTTAGTGTGGCGCCGTGATCGCCAGCTGCCTAGAGTTGCAGCGCGGTTTGTTGAATTTATGCGGCAGAGCTCGGCGCTTCTTTAGGTCGCTACGCGTTGGGGGCGACGCCGCAAACCGCACTGTTGAGCGAGCGCGGAGTGGCATCGCGTCTGAACCTCGTGCAAGCGCGCCCTCTTGGCTCCCACCCCCACCCCAGATGGAGGGAGGGAGGTGCCAGCGCACGGGTTTCGCTGGCATCCGGCGTTAGCGCTGGATGGACGCGCTGGCCGAATCAAGCGATTCACCCGCTGCGGTGTTGGTGGTGATGCGGTAGTAGTACGTCCGTCCAGTGCCTGCCATCGGCACCGTTTCGCTGTAGCTGTTGCCAGTGCGGAAATAGGCGATGGTGAGGAATGGGCCGCTTGGCGAATCAGCGCGTTTCACGTTGTAGGACTGCGCACCCGCTACGCTAGACCAGCTAACGTTCACGCTATTTGCGGTCGTGCCCGCGCTGACCAACGGTGCCGACGACGGCGCTGTACCCACCGTACCCACGCGGTACTTGAGCCAGTCGTTCTGCGGTGCTGCATTGCCAACGATGCCTGGCCACACCGCCTGCGCCCACGTGGCATAGCCGTTTTGCATGGCGGCTGGATAGGTGCCGCGCTGTTTGTACTCTAGCATCATGGTGTCAGTACCGTAAGCAAAGCTGCGCGAGCGTGTCTCGGGGCTGGGTGAGGCCGTAAGAACGAAATCGGGTCGATTGAAGATGCCGCCGTCTTCATCACCCGATTTCGGGTTGCCAAGGAACGGGCCTCCGGGATATGGATTGCCGCCTTCCAGCGCCTCGCCTTGGGTGTATTGCGACATTTGTATCGGCAACCAGCTGGCAACCTTTTCTAGCCACACTTGCCGCAACAGCGTGTGGACTTGCTTCGCCTCAGCGGTCGGACTGACGACCCAGGCGCGGCTCGTGTACCCAGTTGCAGGTTGCGGAATATCGTCGACAAACCCGAGCGCAGAATCCATCCCGCCGCGTCGAAACGACCAGCCGTCACTGCGGTTCGGACCGCGGTCGTTGTCGCCTTCGTCCATGCCTTTTAGTGACCAGATGAGGTTGCGTGCCGATTGCTTCATGTCGGTCAAGCGGTTGAAGCCCGACAGGAAACCGTGGGCATAGCCCCAGTCGACCGCGCTGTGGTCGTAGGCGCTGCGATGCCCAGGGTTCAAGATAAGTTGCAGTTGATACCAAGCGTTGGACAGGTAGTCAAAGTTAAAGGCGTTGTCACCTGACGAGCTACCGGTGAACTCGTAGTCGAGCGCCGACAGAAACGGCGATGCATCAAATACCGAGCGATTGGCACCCACCCACATGCGGGGCCCAGCCAGATCCGCTCTGAACGGGCCCATCCCGCCGGTGTTGACATAGGGGCCCATGCTGGTAAGCCCGAATCCCTCGTGAATATCAAACTGCTTGGTCATGCGCCACTGCACCAGCGAGTAGATTTTGCGTGCGCCTTCGGTCTGTCTAACACGGCCGGTCTCCCCCGAACCGTTTGGGACTGTCCTCGTGCGTTGGTTGCCTGGGCGCTGGTCAAAGGCTTCGGGGGGAAGTCGAAATAAGGCTTGCTCGACGCCCATGCCACCACCATCGTCTGGGCTTTCCTGGCCCCACTGCAACATGGCCCACAGACCGCGGGCGAAAGGTTTTCCGCGGCCTTCGCCATTGTTGCTGGTGCGAAACCATTCCTGAATTTGTGCCTCGGTTTTTCCGGTTAGTAGTGTTTTGAGGTTTTCATATTGCTTGAAATTGGGGGTGTTTTCCGCCCATGTTTTCCCAAACGCATCATAAGGATGCACCTCGGGGAGCCAATGATTCCAATCGGGGAGTTGGAAGGCGATGGGCACATCATGGGTGTCAAAGCGCTTGAACTTAGTGGTGTCGCCCACCATCAGCGCGTCGCGCTTAATGCCGTTGGGGAAGATGTGTTGGATGGTGTCCCAATCGTCATCGAGCACGTTGTCAATGCCCGCGCCCGCCGCCCATTCGTCATTGGGTTTGCTCGATGTGCCCGGCCCCGGCTGATACGGCGGGTTCCACGGACGACCCACGGCTTTCACCGGCAGGCTGCGGATGTAGCTGGCGATCTGCTCACCTTGGGTTTGGCTCAGTCCGTGAAACTTCGAGCGCTCGATGATGGCGTTATTGGAGTAGCCGAAGTACTTCAAATCGAAACCGGTCGCCGTGTGGCAATCGGCGCATTTGGCGATGATATTCGGAGCGGTGTTGCCGGGGGGATCAAAGTGAGCTTTGAGCTGGGCTGTGGCCCACAACGCTTTGCCCGCATTGATGTCAGCCGTGGTGGTGCTGGGCCCCGTCCAGCTGGCCGGATCGGAGTGCGTAAACCCTGAGGCAGGGATGAGTCGCGCACCCGCACTGTTCAACAGGTTCAGACCGATGACACGGTAGCCCATGCTCACGTTGTTAGTCTCGTTGAATTTGAACGTGATGGTGTTTTGCCCCTCGGTGAGTAAGCCCGCAGCCACCGGAATGCTCATCTTGAGCGTAGCCAATGAGCCGCCAATGCCGCCGTAGGTCAGGTTGGTGCCAACCATCTGGGCGGTGGTGTTATTGAGTGCCAGCCACGCGCCGCCGTTGATCTTGATACTCGCCTTGGTAGCGTAGCGAATGTTGTGGGTTTGTAGCCACAGGCGCTGGGCGCTGCTGGCCTGGGCGGCGGTGAGCGATAGCGTGACGCTCTTCTCGGTGCCCACCTCGCCAAATACCTCAATGGGAAAGGCTTGGCTGAGCACCAAGGAGGGTGTGTTGCCGCAGCCGTCGATTGACTTCAAGTAGTTCAATACATCGGTTGGGTCGGTGCGGGTGGCGTTCTTGCCCAGCGCACCTTTGACCAGCGCGGGGCCGGTGATACCTTGCAGATAGCGGGTGATGATGAGCCCGTCGGTGAGTGGGTCTTGGGTACCGTTGCCGTCGATGTCAAAAATCTGTGTGCCGATAAACGTTTGAATGTCAGTGGCGACACGGCGCTTTGAGCTCGCTTGAATCGCGCCGTCGGTCAGCCGATCCCCTCTGAGCCCCGCCATGTGGCGCACTAGAAGCAGGCCGTCAACGCTCGCGTTGGGCGTGCCGCCGCTGTCGTCGATGTCGAAGTTGCAAAGCGCCGCTACCGGGGAGGCAAGGCAGAGTGCGGCGAGTGACGCCGTCAAGGCGCGAAACAGGGGTGCAGCATGAACCCTTAAAGCCGAGACGCGTGAAGTAGTAGGTTGATGAGTCATAACGTGGCTCCTGTACATCGCGCTCCGTACGAGCGCTGTGCTTCGAGTGGCACGCCGATGAAAGCTTGCCTCGATGTACAACTGTTGATTGTTTGACTACTCACGGGTTGGATGACCGATGCAGCGAGTGGGCCAATTCCCGCTCCATCATCGTTCGACCGCGCCGATCGTGCATGCATTGCTAGAGCGGACATTTCCAATTTGATCGGTCGCCGGGCAATTTCTACCCGCGCCAATGAGTGGGCTGTTTGTAGCTGGGAGCAGTGTGGTGGTGGGGCCGCCGTTTGCACCCAGCGCGCCGAGCAATGGGTCGGCGAACACGATGTCTTGTACGCACAAATTATCGAGCTCGCTGCTGCTGCCTCGGTTGCGCGGCCACTGCACGTTGTTGGTGCCCGTCGCGGGCTGGAACCAGCACTGGGTGGGGTTAAAGATGTCGTTGGTCGTGCTGTTGGAAAACACCGTGTTGCGGATGGGAAAGTTGATGCCGCCCGCGATGGCGGCACTGAACAAACCACTGCCACCAGTAATCCGGTTATTGGCGAAGGTTGCATTTCGGATGAGGCTACTGCTCGCGCTGTCGTTTTGAAAAATAGCACCGCCTAAGCTGTTTGATGCGGTGTTACCTGCAAACGTGCTGTTTTCAATGTTGAGCTGACTGCGCTCAAAGTGTGCGCCGCCGAACGTTTCAGCCGAGTTATTGCTGACGGTGCTGCGCACGATATTGAGGGGCACCGAGTTGGAGATAAAAAATGCGCCGCCTTGCTTGGCGGTGTTACCGCTGATTTCTGAGCGATCAATCGTGGTCAAACGACTACCAAAATTGGCGGTGCGGAATATGGCACCGGCCAGCGCGCCCGCCGTGTTGTTCACAATTCGCGTGCCACAGAAAATCTGATCGGTGTCGTCGCTGCCATCGATGGCAATCGCGCCGCCGTTGCCGCCCGCACCGCCCTGTTCAGGGTGGCCTACACCGACGCAGCCCGCTGCCGCGCCGCCAGCATAGTTTTGCCCGGTGCCCGTCGCTTCGTTACTTTGGAACAGGCTGTTAAAAAAACGCCCGTTGGTTTGCAGCAAACCTACCGCGCCCGCGTTGGAACCGCTGTTGCCGACAAATCGACTGCCTACGATTGTCAGGTCGAGCGAGCCCGCCGCATAGATCGCGCCGCCTCCCACATCCGGTCCGGGCGTGGCGGCGGTGTTATTCAGGAAATTAACGTCAATCACGTGTAACCGCGCGTCGCCGACTTCAATGGCGCCGCCCGATCCGTCGGCGTAGCCATAGGCACAGGCTGGGTTGTTGGGGTTGGGTGGGGTGTAGCGGGTGCCAACGGCCTTGCCGTTGGCAAGGGTGATGCGTTGTAGCGTCAAACCGTTGCTGTTGGTGCGATAGTTCCCGTTTTTCAGCTGCATGATGCGCGCGGTGCCGCCGCCGTCGAGGGTGACTTTGCCGGCCCCGTCGATGACCGTATTCAGCAGCGGAGGCACTACGATGGTGTTGCGAATGGCGATGGTCACTGGGTTGATGCCGCAGTTGAACGTAACGACGCCGCCCGTGTTCACCGCGCTTTGGATCGCGACATCGGTACAGCTGGCGGGCGTACCGTTACCCACACGCGGAGCAACCGCTGCCGTATCAATGAGCGATAGGGGAGGCGTACACGCGGGAACGGTTGGGGTGTTCGGGCAGCCCTGCGAGATCAGCGATTCAATTTCAGCGGGTGATCGCCCTGGCAACTCCGGGCGGACGATACCAGCTGTCAAGCTCTGGCCCCGAAATCCGAACAGATATCGCGCGATGATGACCCCGTCGGATGCGGCATCTACGATTCCGTCGCCGTTGAAGTCCCAATTTGCCTTGTTGGCGTCAATATGCTGCGCGATCGCACTTGCATTGTTGCCTGCGTTGGGGCCGATTGCGCCATTGGTGAGTTCGCTGCCAGCCAGATTGCGCAGGCGCCGGATCATCATGAGCCCGTCGCTGGTCGACGTGGTGATCGAATTGGCATCCACGTTCCAATTGCAGGCAGCACGCGTGGGCATCGCAACCACTGCGAGGAACGTGACAAGTGCCGTCGCCGTCCAGAACTGCGACAGCACTTTATGCCATTGATTTGATTTTTCAAACCGCAAATCGCGGGTGTAGATGGCCAGAAACATCGGTGTCTCCTGTTTACGGTTAAGGTACAACGCCGCCAACCAGTGTGTTGCTCTCATACACCGCGATGAGCGGCTGAATGATGTTGGTGGTACTCGTGCCCGCAAGTGAATGTGCGGTGAGCCCAATGCCCTTACCCGAAGCGAACGCCAGGCGCAGAGTCGCGCTGCGCACGTACAACGTATCGGGCGAACCTGTCTTGGGCGGTGTCACCGGCACTAAGCGTGCCTGCCAAACGAAATGCGGCGATAAGCGTTCGCCAGTGAAGTCGACGTCGACGTAGCCGATACCAGCGCGAAGTAGCGTAGGTGATCCGACGGACACGTTCGGTGGTCCGTTGGAGACGGTGGCCGTCAGATCTCCCACACTGGTGCCAGCGTTGAGCGCGAAAAAGAAGCGCAGCTTGTTGGTGGTGGTGATCCGCGCGGGCCAGCGTGAGCGGTTATTGATTTTTAGATCTACCGAAACGTGGGTAGTTGAACTGCCGGCTAAGCGTGCCTCGGCAAAAAACTCTCGATCTGTGGTGGCCCAATCGGTGGAGGTGTTGCGCAGATTGGAACTGGGTGTCGGCAAAAACGAGTCAATCGCGCCAACGTTTGATTCTTCACTGACCACTGCGGCCAGTGCGCCGATCAGACCGGGGCTGAAATTAAGGCCTGGCTCGGAGTGAGCGTGGGTGCGATCATCGGCAAAGCTGTCGTCACGTTTGGGGCCACCGGGCATCGCGCCAAACAGCGTGTGCCGGTCAAACTCTTGATAACCGGGCTTGCCGGGGGTGATGCCGTCAAAGCCCGTCCAGCTGCCCGAAGCGCCGCGGTGATGAAGCTTTTTTGGCCAGTTGCTGCCGTAGCCCACTACATAGCTGCGGCCCGCTGGGTTGCCGCCGAGTACGTAATCAAGCTGTGTTTTCGCCCACGTGTAATACACCGTCTGACCGCTGCGCAGACCGTAGGCGGCGGCAACGGCGGTGGTGTTCATGTTGTTTTGCAGTAGAAAACTGTCGCCCAACGAATTGCGGTAAGCCAAGCCGCCGGGCGTGACTCGATATCCGTCAGCCTGGCTGGGGCTGGCCAATCGCCATTTATCGAGGTAGGTGCGCAGAAACGAGGCTTGATTCTGAATGGTGGTGTTTGCGGGCTGCAGGGCGAGCCAGAGCTGAAGGGCGGGGAACATCGTGTTGCCCGAACCGGTTTCTCGCCACCACGCAGATACATCCCACGTGGCATCGAAGCCGTAGCTCGTTGGGTTTGAAATCACATCCGTTGCGAAATTTAAATACGCGGCGGCGTTGGCCGCATTACCGAGACCCGATGTGTTTTCTGCTTGAAACAACATCGCGGCGGCCAGCATCAGGCCGCTGGTCGCATTGGGAGCACGGTAGCCCACTTGAAACAACGCACCCGACGGCGTAAGCGCACGCGGGAAACCCCCCGAGGTTGTTGATGCGGCATCAAAAGGGTAGGCTCGGGCGTATGCAAAGAGTTTGCGCGCCGTCGTCAGGTAGGTGGCAGCTTTGCTGCTGTCGCCCTGGGCGTGCAGCACCCAAGCCGCGCCCGCCATCGACGCAGCCATGGCGGCAGCTACGTCTGGGCCGCGCACGGTCGTGTTGACGCGAAGCGTTTGCCGCACGGTAAAGCCGTCTGTCAGTTCAGCGCCCGTCCACACTGAATGCAGATTGGGGCTGGGTTCTGCGGGATTGCCGTCATCGGATTTGCCCGCAATATCTATGGCGATTTCGTAGCCGCTAAAATTGGTCGTGCTTCCGGGGTTGGGGTCGTTGATGGTTTTGAGAAAGTAGTCGTTAACGTGGCGAAGGCTATTGATCAGCGCGCTGTTTTGATCGGCGCGCTGATAAGCCAAGGGGAAGTTGATGCGCGACAGGGCGAGCATGGCACCGGAGTAGGCCATGGTCAGGTTGGACTTCCAGTGGTCACCCGCGTCGTACCAGCCACCGCTTAAATCGCGCCCGACATCGGCGCCGTCGTCAAGGTGTGACGGCCCGCGCCAAGGCACGCGATTACCCGGCGACAGCGCTCCCGATTCTTGCCCTTCGTAAAAATACAAACCAAGCTGCAGCGCGCGCGCGTAGCCGCTACCCTCGGTGTAGCAGTTGCCGGCGATAAAGTCCGACACTTGCGCTGTGGTGCGAGGAGCGCCCCCAGCGGGCAAACCAGCGGCCAGTGCATCACCGCGCAAACCCGCCATGCGGCGCGCGATGAGGGTGGCGTCACGCGGGGTGAAGGCTAGGTCGCCATCCCAATCAAGACTCGTGCCGGTTCGCGCAGCAATGAAGGATTCAACGGCCGTCGCGTTCGACGGTTGCAAGCCCGAACCAGCGACCAATGCATTGCCACGCAGCCCGGCAGCGTAACGGCTCAGCAGCAGTCCATCGACTGTTAAGCGTTCGCCGCTGTTTTGCGCACCGGCGCTAGCGGCAAGCGACGGCAAAATCGGGCAGGGTGGTTGAACCGGCTGTGCGGCGGTTGGCGGCGTGAGAAGACCCCATCCAGCCATCGCTAGCGTGCAAAGGGTGCTTGCTATCGGTCGTGTCGTCCACTGCATGTCTAAAAGTGCCCAAAAATAGTTGTGTGTGTGTGCTGCGATAACAATGGGCCGAGTCTAGCCGCCGCCTAGGGAGACGCTGATTAAATCCCGCGAGCAGCGCGCCTTGGATTGGGATCGAGTGCGAAATCGACAAATGCGAGGCATAGCGGGGCTATAGCGAGCATTTTCGATGCAGCGGCGACCCGCTGGTCGCAAGTTTACGACCGGGCCCAAGTCCAAGGATGCGATGTTCGATGGGCATTTGATCAGCGTCTCCCTAGGTCAAGCTTCGGGCGCGCCTACGGCAACAAGCCGTTCAGCGTGTTTAATACATCGGTTGCGCTTTGCGTTGAGCCCGTAGCCCGAACACCGTTGATGAGCGGTGCGTCGGACAAGCCCAGCAGGTAGCGCATGATGAGCAGCCCGTCGGTGGTGGCTTTCGCGCCACCGCTACCCGCGCCACCGACGGCGTCGATGTTGAGTTGATTGATGATGCCGTCGAGAAAGCTTGCGATGGCGTTTGGGTCGCTTCGTTCAGCGTTTGCGCCGACGACGTTGCCGGAGGTGAGCGCAGCGCCGCGAAAGCCCATCAGATAGCGGGTGATCAAAATGCCGTCAGTGACGGCGTCGATCGCGCCGTTGTTGTCGGCGTCTAGATTCGGTACGAACGCTCCTGCCGTGTAGGTCGCGGCGAGCTGCGTACTGGTGACGTTGTTGGGCACGGTGTAGGTATGCGCGATAGCGCCCCCATCTGACCAGTTGGCAAATCGGTAGCCGCTGGTGCCTAGGTTTTGCGGCGGAGCGTTGACGTTGAGTTGCCAATCCGCCCAGGCGGTCAAATTGCTGGTGGTCGAGGTGGTGAAGGGTTGATTGTTAACGCGCACTTTAAGTCCGAGCGGAACCGTTCGCAGTTGCAGCGTCACTTTTTTCGGCTGCATGATGCGGCTGACGCTCGCGCTCCGACCCGAACCATCGGTGGCGGTGAGAGTAATTTGCAAGTACGTGTTGTTGGTGGCGTCGAAATCCTCAGGCTCGGGCCCGGTAAAGTTCACGCTCGCTCCACTGACTGGACCGATGACCGGATGGGTGTGGGTGTCGTGAAACTTCACGACTTCCCAGCTCAGAGCGCTGGCCGGAATACTGTTGCCCGAGCCATCAACGGCGCTGCCAGTGAAGGTGATGTTTTGCCCGACTGAGAATTCTGCACCGGCGGAAGGGGAGGTGATGTTGGCTACAGGATCGTTGTAGACGATTTTGTAAACACCGTCGCTGCTGCCGACGTAGCTCGTGTAGTAAAGCGCTTGCCCATTGGGGCCATTGGGGCCGAATCGAAGTGATGTGGCGCTGCTGTTGCCCAGACTGCTTGCAAATGTTGCCGCCATGTTGCTGCTACTGCCTGGCCCAAGCCCGCCGGGTGTATTGCCATTGATTGAGAACACACCACCGCACACGTAATCCGCGAACAGAAACTTGCCGCTGTAGCTCGCGGGCCACACGCCACCGGGCACAAACGCTCCGCCGGTGATTGACGTGCAGCTTCCGAGCGCCACGCCCTGATTGGCGCTTCGGCCATAGTCGAAATACGGCCCGATCATATTTGGCGGCGTCGGATTACAGGTCACGGCACCGTTGCCAACGCTTCCTTCTCGACACGGCCAACCGTAATCTGCGCCCGCTGAGCTTTCATCGATTTCTTCCTTGGCGCCTTGGCCGACGTCATTGATAAAAAACCGCGTGCCAGCCGCGTTCGGGTCCATTGCAAAACGAAACGGATTTCGAAGTCCCCAGGCATAGGTTTCCTGACAGTGATCGCTTCCTGAGTGGGTGCCGGTGACGTTGCAGCGGCCCGTGCCTGCGCCCTGGAATGGGTTACTTGCTGGGATATCGCCATCGCGCGTGACTCGCAGAATCTTTCCGGTGAGCACGTTTTTGTCGCGCGATGCGATGTTGCTGCCCGCGCCGCCACCGCGGTTTGCGGCCGACGACCAGTCTTGCCCGCCGTCGCCGATTGAGACGTAGAGAAAGCCGTCCCTTCCGAAATGCAAGTCACCCGCGTTGTGATTGCCGCCGCGTGCGGGCATACCGTTGATGAGCACCGTTTCGGCGGGATTGATGACGTTGGTGGTGGTGTTAAACGTGAAGCGTGAAACGCGATTGGCTCGCTGACCGACCGCGCTGTAGGTCGTTGTGCCGTAGCTCACGTTGGCGCAGCTGCTAGCACCGTTTCGCGCCGTGTAGAACAGATAGATGTAGTTGTTGTTGCTGAAATCGGGATCGACGGCCACGCCCAGCATGCCGCCTTCGCTGGTGCTGCACACCAAAGGGCGGGTGTCGCCGGAGATCGGGTTGCCCGTGTTGATGGCCAGCGCGATACTTGGCGTCACGGTGGCGGTTAAGGGATTCCACAAAAACACACCGCCGGTCTGAGACGTGATGAGCATGCGGCCGTCAGGCAAAAACGCGATGGCGGTCGGTTGCGACACCAGCGCGACGAGCGAACTCGAAAAGCCCGGCGGCAGCGTGGGCGTTTGCGCCGTTGCGGTCGCGCTCAATGCTGTGATGCAAGCGAGCAACGCAGCGCGAGCGACTTGGCCGATTCGATGGATGACGCGTGCCGTTGAGGTGAGCTTAATTTGATGCATGCGCTTTGCGGTGCCGGGTGCGCCGGAATCGTTGGGGAGCTCGCCACAGTTTATGCCATTGTCATTAAAAATGTGTGTAACAGCGACAAATCCAAAGTCTTCTATTAGCTATTTCAACCAATGCCTTATTAAATATGGGCTTAATAGAATATTTGTTACTTTATGAGAACTTAATAAACGTAGTTTTATCCCATATTTATTAGGGCATTCATTGATATAGCTAATTATCAGAGTCCAAGTTGGTTGATCCCCACGGCGCAAATCCAACAAACCGCGTCGCTAATTCACCAAACCACAATATCTAGTGCTGGCTCGCCAGAAAAATCGCTACATTTAGTGCATGACTCGTTTTTTGTTGATTCGCTAGCGTTGGCAACTTGCCATAGCCTCTTCGCGACGCGTGCCTCGATCCGAACTTTGTCGGGTGCGGGCGCAGCTTGCAAGGCTCATTTCGCGAGCCCCCGTCACGATTATTTCCTGCAAAAGCCCTTGCCCGCTGCGCGCGGCAACGCGTCGCCGGTGCCGCCGCCGCGTGCTATTTCACTCCTCCTGCAATCCTCGCCCAAAGGTCATCCATGACGCAAACTAAATCGCGCGTTGTCTCCATTGCATCCCGCTCTGGAAAAGCTCGTCCCGCAAAGATCGCCACCAAGCTCTTTGTGCTCGACACCAACGTGATGATGCACGACCCGACATCGATTTATCGTTTCGAAGAACACGACATCTTTCTGCCGATTTGCACGCTCGAAGAGCTGGACAACAACAAGAAGGGCACGTTTGAAGTCAATCGCAACGCCCGTCAAGTGTCACGATTCCTCGATGAGCTCGTCACCGATTTTGAAAACGGAATCTCCGACGGTATTCCGCTCAACGTAGCGTCGCGGGGTGCGGCTACGGGCCGCTTGTTTCTGCAGACGGAAACGCTCTCGGTAGAACTTCCTGCATCGTTCGCCCCGGGCAAAGCCGACAACGAGATCATCGCTGTGTGCTTGCACCTCAAAAAGAAAGAACCCAAGCGCCACGTCGTGCTGGTGTCCAAAGACATCAACATGCGCATCAAAGCCCGTGCGCTCGACGTAGACGCTGAGGACTACTTCAACGACAAAGTGCTCGAGGATTCCGATCTGCTCTACACCGGCATGATGGAGCTGCCCGCAGACTTTTGGGAGAAGCACAGCAAAGGCGTGGAGAGCTGGCAACAGGGCGGCTCGACGTTCTACAAAATTAGCGGGCCGATTGTGCCTAAGCTCTTGATCAATCAATTCGTTTACACCGAGGTTGATACGCCTTTCTATGCCAGGGTCACCGCCGTTGAAGGCAAGATCGCCACGTTACAAACGCTACGTGATTTCGGTCATCACAAAAACGCAGTGTGGGGAATCACCGCCCGCAATCGTGAGCAAAACTACGCGCTCAATTTGTTGATGAATCCCGATATTGATTTCGTCACCTTGCTGGGGCAAGCAGGCACCGGCAAAACACTGTTGACGCTCGCCGCCGGATTGCAGCTCACCCTCGATCAAAAAATCTACAACGAAATCATCATGACTCGCGTGACGGTTCCGGTGGGTGAAGACATCGGTTTCTTGCCCGGAACCGAAGAAGAAAAGATGACGCCATGGATGGGCGCGCTAGAGGACAACTTGGATGTGCTCATGGGTGCGGATAACGATGCCGGTGAATGGGGCAGGGCGGCCAGCAACGAGCTCATTCGTTCGCGGGTGAAAGTCAAAAGCCTCAACTTCATGCGAGGCCGAACGTTTCTGAACAAACTCTTGATCATTGACGAGGCGCAGAACCTAACGCCCAAGCAGATGAAAACTTTGGTCACTCGTGCAGGCCCCGGCACGAAAGTCGTCTGCCTCGGCAACATCGCCCAGATCGACACGCCGTATCTGTCTGAAGGCTCATCGGGCTTGACCTACGTGGTCGATCGCTTCAAAGGCTGGGAGCACGGCGGACATGTCACGCTGCAGCGTGGTGAGCGGTCGCGCTTGGCTGATTACGCAGCAGAGATTCTGTAGCGCAGAGCGCATTTGGCGGCGGCGTCAATGTTGCGCTGCCGCATAAATCTATCGTGCATTTTTTCACCGCTTAGGGTTTAACCTCAAGCGCAAACAATCGCTCGGGAAATAAACTTACTTACCGTGTAGTAAGTAAAGTGTTTCCTTGACGTGATCCCAACGCTCACTCCGACCAACGCGCGCAAGGCAGTGCGCGCTAAAGCGCCCGCTCGCAAAGCTGGGCGAACGCCGTCCGACGCCCAATCACCGAGCACGCCAGCACGGACAAAAGCTGGCGTCCGCACCAATGCGGAAATGACTGCGGAAACCACGAGAAACATTCTGCGCGCCACTCGCACCTGTTTGGCCGAGCTGGGATACGCGGGCACCACGCTGTCCGTGATCTGCGAGCGAGTGAATATTTCCCGCGCGGCATTGCTCTACCACTTTGGAAGCAAAGACGCGCTGATGGTGGCTGCCATCACCGCCATCTTTGAGGACTTGCAGTCCTACTATCACGACGACGTTGACACGTCAGTGAGCATTGGCGATCGCATCTTGGCCATTCTCAATAAGTCCTACGTGTGGACGCAATCAAGCGATCACACCGCACTCATGGAACTGTCGCTGGCCGCGCGCCGCAGCCCGACGTTGGGCGCGCTAGTTAACGCCGCACTGCACCTGCACAACAGCCGCTTCGACGTGGAGTGGGAAGCGCTATTGACCAGCAAAGGTATCGGCCGTGAGCGCGCAGCGCTGATTCGTGATTTTGGTGTCTCGACGCTTCGCGGAATGGCAGTGTCACGGCTGCTCAAGGGCGATCAGCAAAGTATCGAACGACAGATGCAAATGTTGATTCGGATCGTCCTTCAGTCGATTGATCGAGCTGACGAAGGATAAGGCCTTGAGCGCTAGAACACCCGAGTTCCCCTGACCAGTACGCCGCCGCATTGCCCATTTCGCTGAGTAAACGCGATTTTTTTAATAACAAGGAGAGAGACCCATGATTCAAACCAACCCCTTCACCCAACGTAGGCTTGCAGAGGCGATCGTGACTGTTTTAGCCAGCGGGGCACTGTGTGCCAGTGCATCGGCACAGACGGCAACTGCGGCAACTGAGAAGAAATCAGATCAGCTTGAAACCGTTATCGTTACAGCGCAAAAACGCGCCACCGACGCTCAAAAGACGCCCATTTCCTTGACCGCCATCAGTGGTGATGAGATTGCTGAAGGCGGCATCCGTAGCGCTCGCGATTTGAGCGGCTTTGCGCCCAACGTGATTGTCAACACCAACGGTGCCGCCACTGAAATCGTGGTTCGCGGCATTACCAACACCAACAATACCGAGGTGGGAAACCCCGCCGTTGGTTTCCATCTTGATGGCGTGTATCTGGGTCGCCCCGACGCAGCAGGCTTGGCTTTCTTTGACGTAGAGCGCATGGAGGTGCTTCGCGGTCCGCAGGGGACGCTGTGGGGCCGCAACTCGACGGCAGGTGCGTTTAACTTGGTCACTAACAAGCCCAAGAATAAGTTTGAAGCCGCGCTCATGCTCGACGTGGGCAACTACAGCACCATCCGCACCGAGGCGATGATTAACGCGCCGCTCAACGACGTCGTGGCCGTGCGCGCTGCTATCACGTCTGACAAACGCGATGGCTACGTCGATTCGCGAAATCCAAGCGCCAACGTGGATCGTCGCACCGATGATGCCGACAATGTGGCGGGGCGTTTGCATGTGTCGGTGAAGCCCAACAAGGAGGTGAGCCTTCTGGTAACACTTGACTCAGCCAAGGTTGGCGGCGCAGGCTATGGCAGCGTGCCGCTGCCACTCAAAGCCGATACCGGCTATTTAGGCCGGTATGCAACGGCGCCATGGCAGCCCAACACCGACAATAAATATGACGGCGTCGCCGCCGAGCTCAACTGGAATGTGGGCTTGGGCACACTCACCTACATCGGCGCATACCGCACAAGCGAGCGCAATGAAGCCAACTATTCGGCGGGTAACACCGCACGCACGCAGCTCAATCAATCCCCCAAGCAAACAACCCACGAGCTTCGTCTGGCCTCCAACGGCGAAGGCGCGCTGACCTGGGTTGCCGGTCTCTACAGTTACGAGGAAAAAAACAGCACGACGCTCACTGCGATGAACGTCAGCGGTGTAGGCATTCCGCCCGGATTCGGTTTGGGCTTTGTACAGCCCAAAGTGAGTGCCGAGTCAGTGGCAGCCTTTGGTCAGGCCACTCTGGCCGTGTCGCCGGTGTGGCGCGTCACAGCGGGTCTGCGCGCAACGCGAGACGAAGCATCTCGCACCGGCAAAAACACACTGTTGACCCCCACCGGCGTTGAGGCGCGAATCTTGACCGTCAATGACGCGTCCGTTAAATCGTCGAAAACCAATTGGCGCTTGGGCAGTGACTACACGCTCAGCAAAGACAGCATGATCTACGGTACCGCAGCAACGGGCTATAAAGCAGGCGGATTTTTTGACGGCACCAAAACGGCCACCATCGACAATACCTACCAACCAGAAAACGTCACGTCCTTTGAGCTTGGTATTAAGTCACGCGGCATGAACGGCAAGTTGCAAACTAACGTCGCAGTCTTCCGGAACGACTTCAAGGACTATCAAGCGAGCTACCGTGGCCAGCTTCCGGGCGCTCCCGCTGGCACCTTTGTCACGATCACACAAAACGCCGCCAAGGCCACCATCCAAGGGGCAGAGTTCGAAGCGCGCTGGCTGGTGGGCAATGGACGTTTTGACGCCAACGTGGCACTGCTCGATGCCAAGTTTGACGAATTCAACCCCGTGGGTGCTTCGCCACGTTTTGATAACAGCGGTAAGCGCTTGATCAAGTCACCCAAGTACAGCGGTTCGCTGGCCTACCAACACACCTGGTCGATGGCGGTGGGTAGCGTTACGGCGCGCGCAGCGGTATTTTTCTCTGACAAATACTACTTGGCCCCTTCGAACTCGGCGATTTCGACGCAAGCTTCATATACCCGCACAGATCTAAGCCTTGGCTACGAGCCCGCCAGCGGCAAGTGGTGGACTCAGGCCTATGTCCGAAATCTTGAAAACGCCAACGTGGTGGCTGGCTTGGGCGGACTGACAGCGCCCAACGCGTTTCTCGCGCCACCGCGCACCATCGGTGTTCGTGGCGGTATCCGCTTCTAGCCGGTCGTCAACGGGTCGCTGTCGCTGTGGCGGCGACCCAACAGCACCACGTCGTTCTGCGCCTATCGCCATACCCAGTGCACGATGAGGTGAGGGCTGGGCTGAACGAAACTCTATGTAGTTCCTTGAACCCTGCGCCGCTCACTGCCTTGGCATTGCTTGGCGTCGGCCACGCGTGAGTCGCCGCTCCGATACCCGCGACCTTCCATTTATTTTGTTTTGAAGAGAGCCCAACAGATGCAAATCAGCTTCAAAGAAAAGCTCGCCTATGGGCTGGGCGATTTCGCTAGCAACTTGATTTTTGCGACCGTGAGTACATTTTTGATGTACTACTACACCGATATCTATGGATTGCAAGCGGTGACGGTGGGCACCATTTTGTTCGTGGCAAGATTTATTGACGCGCTGTGGGATATCTACCTAGGTACGCTCATCGACCGAACAAAAACGCGCTGGGGACAGTGTCGTCCGTACCTGCTTTTTGCCTCCCCGGTGTTGGCGCTTTGTGCCATCGCAACGTTCACCGTTCCCCCTGGCTCCGACGCGTTCAAGATCGCCTATGCCTACATCACTTACACGCTGCTAATGTGTACTTACAGCTTGGTCAACATTCCCTACATTGCTATGCCAGCCTTGCTCACGGACGATCCACGAGATCGCACGCGCTTGTCGGCGGTACGAATGTTTTGTGCGATTTTGGGCTCTATGGTTGTGGGCTTGCTGACCCTTAAACTCGTCGCCGTACTCGGTGGCAGCGACAAGGCAGCGGGGTATCAATCCACCGTGGCTCTGATGGCGGGCGTTGGCGTGCTGCTCTTCTGGGTGTCGTTTTTATTTACCAAAGAGCGCGTCGCGCCTGTTAAACAGGACGTTGAGACTAAAAAAGACTTCATGACCCTCATTCACGGTCGTGCTTGGTGGATGATGGCGCTCATGGGCATTTGTGTCTACACGGCCCTATCCATCACTGGTGGCTCGGTGCTCTATTACTTCAAATACGTCGTGGGTGATCAGAGCAAAGCTTCGCTGTACTTGTTCGTAGTTGGGCTGGGCATTCTCTGCGGCATATTGATCGCCGTTGCGCTCACGAAAAAACTCTGCAAACGCAAGGTGATGATCGGTTCCGCGACTGTCTCAGGCTTGCTCTACCTTTGCTTTTATTTCATCGACCCAAAGAACATTGCAATGGTTTATGCGATGGGCTTCTTTATTCAAGTGTTCAATGGCATCAGTGTGCCCATCCTCTGGTCGATGGTGGCCGATACATCGGACGACGCGGAGCTTCGATCTGGGCGGCGAATGGTGGGATTGGCCACCAGCTCGATCGCGTTTTCCTACAAGTTCGGATTGGGTTTAGGCGGCGCGCTCGCAGGCTTTTTGCTCGCCTTCATCGGCTATCAAGCCAACGTCACCCAAACCCCAGAGACTATTCACGGCCTGATCGTGATCATGAGCGTCATTCCGGCACTGAGCAAAGTGGGCGTCGTCGTCATCCTTTGGTTTTACCCGCTCGATCAAGCCGCGCTGGATGATATGCAACCACGGCTCAAAGCCATGCGCGAGCAGGCTAAACCAGCGCCCGCTTAGTCGCTGGTGCTCACAGCATTCCCCGCTTTCACCGATTAAGGCTCCCGCATGGACGCGCTAGATTCCCTCAAACTTGCCCCCTTTCATCTCGATGGTGAAGCGCTGGCTTGGGTCAAATCGACCCGTGACAAGCTCAGCATTGAAGACAAGGTGCGCCAACTCTATTGCCCCATGGGCATCTATGATGACCTGGAAAATGCTCGCGCGCTAGCCGCCTTAAAGCCCGGAGGAATTTTTCGGCTCACGGGGCCTGATGTCGAGGCGGCTTGGCAAGCCACGCGCATCGCTGTCGAATCAAGTGAGATTCCGATGCTGGTGGCAGGCGACTTGGAGGGCGGCGCCTACTGCTTGCCCTACAACACCGTCGCGCTCAATCAAATCGGCGTTGCCGCCTGTAACGATCCAGCGCTCAGCGAATCGATTGCTACGGTGATTGCCGAAGAGGCGCTGGCCATGGGCTACAACTGGTCGTTCACTCCCGTGCTCGACATCAACGTCAAGTTTCGCAGCGCCATTGTCGGCACTCGCTCCTACGGCAGCAACGTTGAAACCATCATTCGCGAAGCTGCGATTCATATAAAGACGCTGCAAAGTCATGGCATTGCCACGACCGCCAAGCACTGGCCCGGCGAGGGCTACGATGATCGCGATCAGCACTTGGTTACGACCGTCAATCCATTGAGCTACGAAGATTGGGAGGCAAGCTTCGGACGTATTTATCGGACCATGATCAATAGCGGCGTTATGTCGGTCATGTCGGCGCACATTGCGCTGCCCTCATGGGTGAAACAGCGTTATCCGAACGCCGGTCGCGAGGCGTTTCGGCCCGGCTCAGTGAATAAATTGCTCAACGTTGACCTGCTGCGCGACGAACTCAAATTCAATGGTCTAGTGGTGTCCGACGCCACACCAATGGGCGGTCTCTCCTCGTGGGCGGAAAAAGAGGAGTACGCGCCCGATGTGATCCAAAACGGATGCGACATGTACCTGTTTGGGCACCCCAATGCGCTTGACATCAGCCTGATTCTGAAAGGGCTTCGTTCAGGTCGATTGACCGAAGCGCGCGTTGAAGAGGCAGTCACTCGCGTGCTTGGGCTCAAAGCGGCGTTGGGTCTGCACAAAAAATCCACAACTGACATGCTCGCACCGCTGGAGCGCGTCCGTGAAAAATTGCGCACCCCAAAGAGTCTCGCGGTGGCGGCCCGAGCTGTGAAGCAGTCGATCACTTTAGTCAAAGACATCAAGCCTACGCTTCCGCTAAGTGTGGAAAAGCACAGGCGAATTCTCATCATCAGCGAAGGCGTTACACGAGTCACCCCGAGTGCTCAGTCACGCTCATTGGAAACGCTAGAGAACGAGCTTCGACGTAGGGGGTTTGAATTGCGCTACGTGGAACCAGCCATGCTCATGACGCCCGCGCCATTGCCAACGAGCGATGACACCGACTTGGTACTCTACCTACTCGCGCAGGAGTCCGAGTACACGGTGGGCAACATCGACATCGATTGGAAAAAACTGCACGGCGGAATTCTGCAAGGCATGACGCGATACTGGAATCACATTCCCACGGTCATGATCTCGTTCGGTCACATGTACTACTTGTACGACGCGCCGTTTTGCCCCACCTACATTAATGCCTACACCTGGCTCCCTGATGTGCAGCTCGCTGTGGTGCGAAAACTGATGGGAGAGGAGCCCTTTGAAGGCGTGAGCCCCGTTGACGCGTTCTGCGGACAAGAGGCAGCGCATTACTAGCCCGACCGCTCGGTGACGTGCTCGCGGTAGCACCAGCGGCAGTCGCCCCGCTGTTTAAGGTAAGCCCCGTTTGGAGCGCTCGCTCCAAACTAAAACGGTCGTTTAGATCGCGGCGCGCTGCGGCGTACACTCTTGCTTCTTTGAGACTACGCGCCCCCACGGGCTTATGGCAGCTATGACCACACGTTACGAAGTTCGCGATGGCGTTGCCATCCTCACCCTCGACAACGCGCCCGTGAATGGGCTCTCTTTTGCGGTGCGTGCCGCCTACGCCGACGGACTGGCCAAAGCCAACGCCGACGCAAGCGTTAAGGCCATCATCGTGACAGGTGCGGGCAAGGCCTTTTCCGGCGGTGCCGACATCAAAGAATTCGGCTCGCCCAAGGCGCTGGCTGAACCTAATCTGGGCTCGATCATTCGTGCCACTGAAATGTCTGACAAACCCGTGATCGCCGCGATCCACACCACCTGCATGGGCGGTGGTTTGGAATTGGCGCTGGGTTGCCACTACCGGGTTGCTTCGCCCGGCGCAAACATCGCGCTGCCCGAGGTCAAACTTGGATTGATTCCAGGCGCAGGCGGTACGGTGCGGTTGCCTCGCGTCGTTGGTGTTGAAGCTGCGGTGAACATCATCGTTTCTGGCGAGCCTGTGAAGAGCGAATTCATCGCGAGTTTCCCTGGTCAAAAACTATTCGATAAGATCATCGAAGGCGATTTGCTCGCAGGCGCGATGGCGTTTGCCGCTGAAAAGGCTGATGTACGCCCGCTGCCATTAGTGCGCGATCTGCGAACCGGACACCCAGAGGCCGACGCGTTCTTTGGCTTTGCTCGGAACACCGCCAAAGCCATGGCGAAAAACTTCCCCGCCCCCGCGAAATGCGTAGACGCTGTGGAAAACGCCACCAAGATGAAATTCGACGATGCGATTGCCGCTGAGCGCGACATTTTCGTTTCACTCATGATGACGCCCGAGAGCAAATCGCTGCGCCATTTGTTCTTCGCAGAACGTGCGGCATCGAAGATTCCCGATGTACCGGAGGACACCAAGACGCGCGACGTTAAAAAGGTCGGCATTATCGGTGCGGGCACCATGGGCGGCGGTATCGGCATGAATTTCTTAAACGCTGGCATTCCGGTCATCATTCTTGAAATGAAGCAAGAGGCGATTGACAAGGGCTTCGGCGTGATTCGTAAAAACTACGAAGCGCAGGTCGCCAAGAAAAAGCTCAAGCAAGAAAAACTCGACGAGCGCATGGGCATGCTCACCAGTACCCTCAATTACGCCGATCTGAAGGACTGCGATCTGATTATCGAAGCCGTGTTTGAAGAAATCGGTGTGAAGCAAAAGGTGATGGAAGCGCTAGATGCGGTGGCCAAACCCGGCGCGATATTGGCGACTAATACGTCAACGCTTGACGTGAACAAAATCGCAAGCTTTACCAAGCGTCCACAGGATGTGGTCGGTATGCACTTCTTCTCGCCCGCCAACGTGATGAAGCTGCTCGAAGTAGTGCGCGGTGAAAAAACGTCCAAAGACGTGCTCGCCACCGTCATGGCAATTTCGAAAAAGATTAAGAAAACGGCGGTGATCTCTGGCGTGTGTGATGGGTTCATCGGCAACCGGATGATCGAGCAATATGGCCGTCAAGGCGGTTTCTTGCTCGACGAAGGCTGCACCCCGCAGCAAGTGGATCGCGCCGTTGAGAAATTCGGTTTCGCCATGGGCCCATTCCGCATGGGCGATCTGGCGGGCAACGACATCGGTTGGGCCATTCGCAAACGTCGTTACGGCGAAAAACCCAACATGCGCTATTCGAAGACTGCCGATTTGCTCTGTGAGCAAGGTCGCTTCGGTCAAAAGGTAGGCAAGGGCTGGTACGACTACGTGCCCGGAAAACGCGATGCGATTCCGAATGCAGATGTTGAGGCGATGATCGCCAAGCACCGCGAATCATTGGGCATCAAACCCCGCAAAATTTCCGATGATGAAATCGTTCATCGCTTGGTGCTCTCACTCGTTAACGAAGCGGCGCACATTCTTGAAGAGGGCATCGCCAACAAAGCAAGCGATATCGACATCGTCTACATCTACGGCTACGGCTTCCCTCCGCATCGCGGTGGCCCGATGAACTATGCCGATCAGTTGGGCTTGTTTAACGTCGTTCAGATGATGAACAAATTCGCCAAAAATCCGCTGGATGACGCGAGCTTCTGGAAACCGGCACCGTTGCTTGCAAAGCTGGTCGCCGAAGGTAAGTCGTTTAACTAAGCTTTACGACTAGCGAGATTAGCGAGACCTTGATGAAAGTTCTTAAGCGAGCCTTGATTGCGTTGCTGGCAGTGCTGGCAACGCTGGTGATCGTCTTGCTCGCGAAAACGTTTCTCACGCCTAGCAAGCAGCTTCAGATCAAACCCGAAACACCGTTAGCGGTGAACGCAGCCGCTGCAACCGAGAGGCTGGCCGCCGCAGTTCGCTTGCAAACGATTTCCTCTGCAACCGATCGTGACGCGAACGCTACTGCGTTTAAGGCATTGCATCAGCACATTGAAACGAGCTTCCCCAAATTCCACGCGACGGCTAAGCGTGAACTCGTCGATGGCTACGGATTGCTCTACACGTGGGGTGGTACGGACATGGCCGCGAAGCCTATTGCACTATTGGCGCATCAAGACGTTGTGCCAGTCGCGCCGGGTACTGAAAAGGACTGGACGCAACCGCCATTCTCGGGTGCCATTGCCGACGGTTTTGTGTGGGGCCGCGGCGCGTGGGATAACAAAAGCAACTTGATGGCGCAGCTCGAAGCGATGGAAATGCTCATTGCTAGCGGATTTAAGCCACGGCAAACGATTTACGTCTTCTTCGGTCAGGATGAAGAGGTTGGCGGCCGACGCGGCGCGCTGGCGCTGGCCGAGCGGTTCAAGAAAGACGGCATCAAGCTCGATTTTGTTCTTGACGAGGGTACGCTCATCGTCGAAGGCATCTTAAAGGGACTCGACAAGCCCGCAGCTTTGGTCGGTATGGCAGAGAAGGGCTATCTCACTCTGGTGTTGCAAGCCACCGCCACGCCCGGTCACTCCTCGATGCCACCACCGACTGCGAGACAGGGTGCCATTGGCATGATGAGTGCAGCGTTGTCCCGCCTCGAGGACAAGCAGTTTCCTGTTGAAATTCGCGGTCTCGCGGCGGATATGTTTGACACGCTCGCGCCAGAGATGAATTTGCTCAATCGCGTCGTGCTCTCCAATCTGTGGCTCACCAAGCCCATCGTTGAATCCCAGCTCGCCAAAGCGTCGAGCACAGCCGCTCTGCTGCGAACCACCACCGCGCTGACTGTCGTCAACGCGGGCGAGCGTGACAATGTATTACCCGGCCGCGCCGAGGCGCAGGTGAACTTTCGCGTGCAGCCCGGCACCACGTCTGACGATGTCGTCAAGCACACGCTGATGGCGGTGGGCGAATCACCCATTAAAGTTGACAAGAAAATCGGCTTTTCCGAAGCCTCAAAGGTCGCGCGAATCGATGCGCCTGGCTATCAAGCCATTGCAAAGACGTTGCGGCAATTGCATGGCGACATGGTGGTTGCACCGTCGTTGATGCTGGGCGGCACCGATGCCCGGCACTTTGATGACGTGGCCGACAACGTCTATCGCTTTTCTCCAGTTCGCACCGGCCCAACTGATCTGGCCCGGTTTCACGGCACCAACGAACGCATCTCGACGGCAAATTATGTCGAGATGATTCAGTTTTACTTTCAGCTGCTTCACAATGTGAACGCAGCTGCCCGCCCCTAATTTTTCGATTGAATAGAAGAGAGCTTCGCCATGACTGATGCTGTAATCGTCTCCACCGCCCGCACCCCACTCGCCAAGAGCTGGAAAGGTGCGTTCAACATGACCCACGGCGCAACGCTTGCTGGCCACGCCATTGAGCACGCCGTTAAGCGCGCTGGCATCGAAGCGGGCGAAGTCGATGACGTATTGATGGGCTGCGCCAATCCCGAGGGAGCGACTGGCTGGAATATCGCCCGCCAAGCAGCCCTTCGTGCTGGGATGCCCGACAGCGTCGCGGGTGTGACCATCAATCGATTCTGTTCATCCGGATTGCAAACCATCGCCATGGCTGCACAGCGCGTTATCGCCAACGAAGGCGACGTGTACGTTGCAGGCGGCGTGGAATCGATCAGCTGCGTGCAGCAAGAGATGAACCTGCACATGTTCAAAGACTCGTGGCTCGACAAAAACAAGCCCACGATTTACTGGAACATGATGCAAACGGCAGAAAACGTCGCCAAGCGCTACAACCTCAGCAAAGAGCGTATGGATCGTTTCGGTGCCGAGAGCCAACAAAAGGCCTGCGCCGCGACCGAAGCCGGTAAGTTCACCGACGAGATCGCACCGATCACCGTGACCGCGGGCGTAGCTGACCCGAAGCTCGGCATGATGACCAAGCAAGTCACTGTGTCCGTGGACGAGGGCCTGCGCCAAGGCACTACCTACGAATCCATCAAAGACGTGCGCACCGCCATCCCCGGCGGCGTCGTGACCGCTGGCAACGCATCGCAATTTAGCGACGGTGCAGGCGCGTGTGTTGTGATGAACGCCAAGCTCGCCGAGCAGCGCGGCATCAAACCGCTGGGCATCTTCCGCGGTTTCGCCGTTGCGGGTTGCAACCCCGATGAAATGGGCATCGGCCCGGTGTTCGCCGTGCCAAAACTGCTCAAGCGACTCGGTTTGTCGGTGAAGGACATTGACCTGTGGGAACTCAACGAAGCGTTCGCGTTGCAGGTGCTCTACTGCGCCGATACCCTGGGCATCCCGCTGGACAAATTGAATGTCAATGGTGGCGCGATTGCAGTAGGTCACCCCTACGGCATGAGCGGTCAACGCTTGGTCGGTCACGCACTGATCGAAGGCAAACGACGCGGCGCCAAATTGGTTTGCACGACGATGTGTATTGGTGGCGGGATGGGGGCGGCTGGGATTTTTGAGGTGGTTTGATGGAGCGAGATACGGAGCCACTTCTCTGACGAGGCGGGCTCCGCGCTCACCACTCACTTCCGTTCGTGGTGACGCTTCGACAGGCTCAGCACTAAAGGCGCGCTCGCCACTCTCACCCGTTCGTGGTGAGCTTGTCGAACCATGAACGCAACTGAAGAACCCATTTGGCTTTCTACGTCTACATTTTGAAATGCGCGGATGGCGCGTACTACACGGGCCACACGGATAATCCCGACGTTCGGCTCGCCTCACATCGCGCGGCGCAGTCAGACAGTTGGGTGTCGAAGCGCTTGCCTGTAGAGCTGGTATTTATCGATGCAGCTCCAACACGTGAAGAGGCGCTAGCCTTTGAGCAGCAGGTCAAACGCTGGTCGCGGGCGAAGAAGGACGCTTTGATTGTCCGGGATTGGGAGAGGTTGCAATTGCTTGCGAAAAGCTATTCTTCATTCGCCGTTCATGGTTCGACAAGCTCACCACGAACGGAAGTGAGTGGTGAGCGCGCCTTTAGCGCTGAGCCTGTCGAAGCGTCACCACGAACGGGAGAGAGTGGTGAGCGCGCCTTTAGCGCTGAGCTTGCCGAAGCGTCACCACGAACGGGAGTGAGTTCTTACGCTAAGCTGAGGCACGAAACCCAGCGACCTCGAAGAAGCCCCGGACGCCTCTCACCCGTTCGTGGTGAGCTTGTCGAACCATGAACGCAACTGAAGAACCTATTTGGCTTTCTACGTCGACATTTTGAAGTGCGGGAATGGCGCGTACTACACAGGCCACACGGATAATCCCGACGTTCGGCTCGCCTCACACCGTGCGGCGCAGTCAGACAGTTGGGTGTCGAAGCGCTTGCCGGTAGAGCTGGTGTTTCTCGAATCAGCTCCGACACGTGAGGAGGCGCTAGCCTTTGAGCAGCAGGTCAAACGCTGGTCGCGGGCGAAGAAGGAAGCTTTGATTGCCGGGGATTGGGAGCGGTTGCAGTCCCTCGCGAAAAGCTATTCTTCAGTAGCCGTTCATGGTTCGACAAGCTCACCACGAACGGGTGGTTTGGATGCAAAAAGTTAAGGCTGTTGATGCGAAGCACCGTTGATTTCTTCCTCCGCGATTGGCTCAAAATCGAGTCGCTGACTTCGCGTCCGCGCTTCGCCGATCACTCGAGCGATACGTTTTCTGCCGTACTCGATACCGCTGAAACGATTGCGAACGAAAAATACGCGCCGTTCAATCGCACAGTTGATAGCGAAGAACCTCAGACGGAGGTCAATCCCGACGGCACGCTACGTGTCGTTCTGCCTCAAGCCACGCATGACGCTTGGCGGGCCTACGCTGAATCCGGAATGCTCGCTGCAGCGCAGGAATACGAGTTGGGTGGCATGCAGCTCCCCTACGTGGTTGAAGCTGCGGCGAACATGTTTTTCAGCAAAGCGTCGATCAGTATTTCTTGGGCACTGTTGACGACTGGCAACGCCAACGCGATCATGGTGAGCGGCACAGAGGCACAAAAAGAAGTGTTTGCTGCCAATGAATTTGCAGGTCGCTGGGCTGGCACGATGTGCTTATCTGAACCGCAAGCAGGCTCCTCACTCTCTGACATTGCAACGCGTGCCGTGCTCGATGATGAAGACGATGCGCTTGGCCCGCGCTACCGGTTGACCGGCAACAAAATGTGGATCTCGGGTGGCGAGCACGATGTGACGGAAAACATCGTGCATCTGGTATTGGCGAAAATTCCCGATGCTGAGGGTAAGTTGGTTCCCGGAACGCGTGGGATTTCGCTCTTTATCGTGCCTAAGTTTCTCGTGCTCCCTCCCCCTGGGGGGGAGGGTTGGGGAGAGGGTGTAGGCACCCCAAGCCAACGTCGAGAAGACGCCAGCACCCTCTCCCCTAACCCCTCCCCCCCAGGGGGAGGGGAATTTCAGATTGGCGAACGCAACGACGTCGTCCTCGCCGGCTTAAACCACAAACTCGGTTGGCGCGGCACGCCCAACACGTTGCTTAACTTCGGCGAAGGAAAATTTAAACCGTTAGGCAAAGCGGGTGCGGTGGGCTATTTGGTTGGCAAACCCGGCGAGGGCTTGAAGGGCATGTTTCACATGATGAACGAAGCCCGCATCGGCATTGGCCTAGCTGCGACCATGCTGGGTATGGCGGGCTTTGAGGCATCGCTGCAATACGCCAAAGATCGCAAACAAGGCCGCCCAATCGTTGGCAGCGGCAAAGACGCGGCGCAACCTCCGGTGCCGCTCATCGAGCATGCCGACATCAAGCGAATGCTGCTCGCGCAAAAGTCTTATTGCGAAGGCGCGATGGCATTGTTGCTCTACTGCGCAAAGCTCGTCGATGAAACGAATACCGGCGAGCCAGCAAGCGCAGCTGACGCAAAGCTACTGCTCGAAGTCCTAACGCCCGTCGCTAAAAGTTGGCCCAGCGAAAACTGCCTTGAGGCCAACTCGATGGCCATTCAAATTCATGGCGGCTACGGCTACACCCGCGATTTTCCAGTTGAGCAGTATTGGCGCGACAATCGACTCAATATGATTCACGAGGGCACGCACGGCATTCAAGCGCTTGATTTGCTGGGCCGCAAAGTCGTGATGGATGGCGGCAAAGGCTTGATGCTTCTCGCGTATCGAATCAACCAGACGATTCAACGGGCGTTTCACAATCCGCTGCACGCTGAGCATGCACAAAGCTTGGCGCGCGCACTTCAACACGTCGGTCAAGCCACAAAATTTGCATGGAGCAGCGGCAATCCGAACGAAGCGCTCGCCAACGCGACGCCGTATCTGCAGGCGTTTGGGCACATGGTGCTAGCCTGGGTATGGCTTGATGTCGTCCTAGCGCTTGATGATGCCGAAACCAAGCAACTCGACGCCTCGTTTGTCGAGGGAAAACGTGCCGCTTGTACTTACTTCTTTCATTACGAAATCCCCAAGGTCGAAGCGTGGCTCGCCGTGGTCAAATCACGAGATATGACCTGCGCCAACATCTCGGCTGACGCGCTCTGACGCTGCTCGTTTTTCTCCCTCTCCCGCAGGCGGGAGAGGGCGGGGGTGAGGGTGCGGTGGAGTGACAGAAACCTACATTTGAGCAGTGCTTTCCACCGCTAAACTCTCCCATTCAATCGTACGATTACGCCACACACCCTCACCCCTAGCCCCTCTCCCGCTTGCGGGAGAGGGGAACAGAGCCCCGCTCTTTCCTAGATTCCTCACTTCACTGAAAGCCCATCATGACACCAAGACACATCAAAGCGCTGTTCGACCTTACGGGCAAACGCGCCCTTATCACCGGCGGTTCACGCGGCCTTGGATTGCAGATGGCGCATGCCTTGGGCGAGGCGGGCGCATCCGTCGTGCTCTCGGCGCGCAAGCAAAATGAATTGGACGCGGCAGTGGCTGAACTCACCGCAGCGGGCATCAAAGCCAGCGCAATCGCGGCTGACTGTGGCAACGCAGAGGGCGCGCAAGCACTCGCGCATGCCACCCTTGCCGAAGGTCCGATTGATATCTTGATTAACAACGCTGGCGCTAGCTGGGGCGCGCCCGCCGAAGATCATCCGATTGAGGCTTACGACAAAGTGATGAACGTCAACGTGCGTGGCATTTTCGTGTTGTCGCAGGCGATCGGTAAACATTGCTTCATTCCACGTAAATCGGGTTGCATCATCAACGTAGCGTCGATCGCTGGCTTAGGCGGCAACCCAGCGTTTATGAAGACGGTGGCCTACAACACCTCCAAAGCGGCCGTGATTAACTTTACGAAGGCGCTCGCGGGCGAGTGGGGCCATTACGGCATTCGCGTGAACGCAATTTGCCCCGGATTTTTTCCGAGCAAGATGACAGCGGGCCTGCTCGCTGCGGTGGGCGAAGAGAACATGGCTAAGGGCGCACCGCTTTTGCGCATTGGTGATGAAGAGGATTTAAAGGGGCTCACCGTACTCTTCGCCTCGGACGCTGGTAAACACATCACCGGCCAAGCGATGGCGGTGGACGGTGGTGTTTCAGCAATTCTGGGCGGTTAGGTTTATGAAAAATCAACGCATCGTTTTGGCCTCGCGTCCCAACGGCGAACCGAGCGCAGAGAACTTTCGACTCGAAGACGCCGAGCTTTCGCCGCTGGCCGAAGGCGAACTTCGCATTCGCAATCACTACCTCTCGCTCGATCCCTACATGCGCGGCCGGATGAACGACGGCAAGAGCTACGCGCAGCCGCAACCGATCGATGAAACGATGATCGGCGGCACTGTGGGCGAGGTTGTTGAATCGCGAAACCCCAAGTACGCGGTGGGCGACAAGGTCGTTGGCTTCTGTGGCTGGCAGCTCTATGCCACCGCCACTGGAAAAGGTGATGTCAATAAGGTCGACACGACCCATGTTCCACTCTCGGCGTATCTAGGTTCTGTGGGCATGCCCGGCATGACGGCGTGGTACGGCTTGATGAAAATTTGTGAACCCAAAGCGGGCGAAACGGTGTGCGTGGATTCCGCATCGGGCGCGGTGGGCTCCGTGGTCGGCCAGCTCGCCAAGCTCAAAGGCTTTCGCGTCGTAGGGATCGCGGGCGGTCCCGACAAATGTGCGTACGTGAAAAACGAACTGGGCTTCGATGAGTGCATTGACTACAAAGCCAACACTGATCCCAAAAGCTTGAATGCGGCCCTCAAAGCGGCCGCACCCAATGGCATTGATTGCCATTTTGAAAATGTAGGCGGCATGATTTTGGACTGCGTGATGCAGCGAATGAACGCGTTTGGCCGCATTGCAATGTGCGGCATGATTTCGGGCTATAACGGCGTGCCCATTCCGATGGCGGCGCCGCAACTGATTCTGATGTCGCGTCTAAAAATTCAGGGCTTTATTGTGAGCGAGCACATGAATTTGTGGCCCGAAGGCTTGACGGAATTGGGCGGCTACGTGGCGACTGGAAAAATCAAGTTCCGCGAATCGATTGCCGAAGGTTTGGCCAGCGCGCCGCAAGCGTTTTTTGATCTGCTCAAGGGCAAAAATTTCGGCAAGCAGCTCGTCAAGCTAGTTTAGTTTTCGCAACGTCGTTCACTTCGCACAGTACAGGATTGGCATGAGTCAAAAGAGAACATTGGTGATCACCGGCGCAGCTTCGGGCTTCGGGCTTGAGTTTGCGCGCCTAGGCGCAGCGCGCGGTGACAACATCGTGATGGCAGACGTGGAGCAAGTTGCACTTGACGCCGCCGCCAACGAAATTCGGGCCATGGGTGTCGAGGTCTTGGCGCAGCGTGTTGACGTGTCAAAACCCGAACAAATCGACGCGTTAGCTGCTGAAACGCTATCGCGATTCGGTGCGCCGCATTGGGTGTTTAACAACGCCGGTGTCGGCTCGGGCGGATTCATTTGGGAGAACACACTCAAGGACTGGGATTGGGTGATGGGCGTTAACGTAATGGGTGTGGTGTACGGCGTGAAGGCGTTTACACCGATGATGCTGGAGCGCGCCAAGACAGAGCCTAGCTACCGTGGATGCATCATCAACACCGCATCGATGGCGGGCTTACTCAATGCGCCTACGATGGGTGTCTACAACGTTTCGAAGCACGCCGTGGTGTCGCTCACCGAATCGCTGTATCAAGATTTGAGCTTGGTGAGCGATCAAGTCACGGCCGCATTGCTGTGCCCATTTTTTGTGGCAACGGGTATTTCACAGTCGCATCGCAATCGTCCGGCAGAGCTCAGAAACGGCATCAAGCCGACCGCGTCGCAACTGGTCGCGCAAGCGCAAAGCGATAAAGCGGTGAGCTCAGGCAAGGTCAGCGCCGCCGACGTGGCCAAGCGAGTATTCGAAGCCGTCGAGGCGGGCGAATTCTATATCTACTCACATCCCAATGCGCTCAAGGTCGTTGAAACACGTATGCGCGACATCGTGGATTCCCGAAACCCCACCGACCCGTTCATTGACAAACCCGAAATCGGCGCGGCTCTGCGGGCAAAACTTCGCACGATGTAGGCAATGACTGCTGCAACGCATAGCAAGCATTGCCCCTGTGGCGGCTTGCCAAAGGGTGCAATCTATGAGCAATGCTGTGGCCGATTTCATAGCGGCGCGCACTACGGACAAGCCCCAACGCCCGAAGCCCTGATGCGATCGCGCTACAGCGCCTATGTGCTGCGTTTGCGTGACTATTTGAACGACACCTGGCATTCGTCAACGCGCCCCATCGAGCTGATGCCATTCGACGCCGATGAAAAATGGCTAGGACTAGAAATTCGCGAAGCGCTACCTGTTGAGGCTGACGCAACCGAAGGGTTCGTTGAATTCATCGCCCGCAGTAAGCCCGCAGGCGGCGGTGCGGCGGAGCGCATGCACGAGCGTTCGCGGTTCGTAAAAGAAGCCGGGCGTTGGCTTTATGTGGATGGAGAGTTTCCGAAACGCCTAAGTTGGCCGCCTCGCGCTGGGTTTAGAGCCCCTTCTACGATCTGAGCTCCCGTTCCGTTCGTGGTGAGCTTGTCGAACCATGAACGGCAAGTGAGCAGAAGCCCTTCGACCGCGCAAACAACAGATGAACCCCGCATGGTTTTTTCGGAGAGAGCGATGCTGGGTTTCTAACCCAGCCTACGGGCTTCGAGCTCAGCTCCCGCTCCGTTCGTGGTGAGCTTGTCGAACCATGAACGGCAAATGAGCAGAAGCCCTTCGACCGCGCAAGCAACATTGCCCGCGGGCTACGGGTTAAGCACTCCAAGCGACGCTCGGATACGTTCAGCAATTTCGATTCGATCCTCCTGGGGCATGACTTGCGCCCCGGTGAATTGAAACCGATCGCCGCTGTAGCGAGGAATGACGTGCACATGGTAGTGCCAAACGTCTTGTCCACCAGCAGGTTCATTGTTTTGCCGGATGGTGACGCCATCGCACTGCAGCGATTTCTTGACACCAATACTCAGCGCTTTTGTAACCTCAAAAAGATGAGCGCCCAGCTTCGTTGGCAAGTCGTAGAGGTTCTCATGGTGCTCCCTCGGAAATAGCACTAAGCTGCCGTGGTTGTTCCGTTGTTGATGCAGAGCAATCGCGGCGATGCAGAGCTCGTCTTGCCAAACCAGTGTTCTGGGATCTTCTCCGCCACTGACGATGTTGCAAAAGGGGCAGCGATAGAGCGGGGGTTGGTGTTTTTGCATGTCGCGCTTTTTGGTGGGTTTTCAACTCATCCTTTGAGCTCTAATCCTCAGTGGTACTTCCACGTAAAGCGAGTAGATTCTTGAAGACGGTTATCGAACATGATGTAGCCATCTTCGTTGTAACCAGAGTACCAAAATAAGTAGCTTGGCACGCCGAGTTCGGAGGTGGGTACTCGCTGGATAAACTGCATCGATGCGCCGAGGAACCGAGGTTGTGGGTCCAAAACAAACCAGCGAGGCAACTCCGCGCTACCGCCCTCGCTGTTGCAGCCGAACGCGGGCCGCTTGAGTCCGACGGCGACTAACCTGGAATCTCTCGGGAGTTCCAAATTGGCTCGGAAGACCAGGTCTGAGGTTCGGATGCTGATTGGCGCGACCATCGTGCGCTTGTTGTCGGTATAGGCGCAGAGTGTTTTTGAAGAGTAGGTCCGCAGGAAAGCTCGCAATAAACTGCGTTGTTGTGCGGCGGACAGCGCCGCCGCTGTGGGGAGAGCGGGCGCTAAAGGCGTTCGCACGTCAATAGAGGTGAGCGCGACGGGCCGATTTTTTGGCGCATCGCACCATCCTTGAAACTTCGACTCCGGGTTGGGCGCGTTAGGTAAAAGCGAGCGCTCGGACGGAACAAGCGAGAAGTCCCGAGCGAACAACCACTTGTCGTCCGGTGGGGGCGATGCTTGGATGGTCTGAATCGTCTTTGAGGCGGCCGTGCCTGCGGTTTGAAACCAGGTTCTTGGGGTCGTTTCGGAAAAGTCAGCGCGCACCACTGAGCGCCAGCGACCACTCTCTTTGGCAAACAGGGCGCGAACGACTCGACTTTGGTCGTCCCGGCATTGCGGGTGCTCAAGCACCGCCACAACTTGGGCTGAGGTGGGCAAGCACAGCGCGGCCGCCAAGATCGATATTGAGGGTACGCATCGCTTCATTCCTTACGCCCAACTGCTTTGTTTCACTGAGGCCGAGTGTAGCGACTTAACCGCCCGTTTTTAAGGGTACAACGGTGCCCAAGTCTCCCAAAAAACGTCCTCTGAACGTTGTCAAGCTGTGTTCACTCGTGCCGACCCCGCTTAGTCGTTCTAGCATCGCACTATCCCAGCTGAAATTAGTTAAGCCATGTAAAATTTAGCTTACACGCCAATTTTAATAGAAATTAACATCTACTAAAAAATAATTAAAACGTATATTGCGTAGGGCTAAAAGTTAAAAAGTTTATAGAAATGACTCAATGCCGCGCGTAATGCGGCACCGCCTCACCCTCTCCGCAAAACCTGCGCAGATAACTCGGCCGTTCTAGCGTTGCTTTTTTCACGGCGACGGCGTCGCTCAGTGCGCAATTGGGCTCATGAAAGCGCTGAAATCGATCCAATGACACCAGCAATCCGTTGTGATGCCCGCGCTTGATCCGGTGTTAGGCAAGGTGGCGCAGGTGATGCATGTCGTTGGCGAACTCCTGCACCCAGTCTTCGCGATGTTTAGACCGGCGCCAGTGCGTGATCGAAGTATGACCTGCAGCCGGATAGCCTCCCGCAAATGGACCCGGTCCAAAGCCGAGAAAGTAGTGGAACGCCGCCTCAACGACTCCGCCGTGAACGACCATCACGACGGTTTTTTCGTCGTAGAGTTTGACGAGTTCATCCATCTTTGCCTGAACCCGATCCGTGAACTCCGCAATCGTTTCGAAGCCGGGATGGAAGCGATGATGACGCCGCTGTTCTGGTGTCAGTTCGTGAAAGCGCTTCATGAGTGGGTCAACACCCAACACCTCGTTGCCGCTTTCCCATTCACAAAGCTCGGTCAATGATTGCGCCAGCACGCCAAGCGCTGGCGCGATGATTTCAGCCGTTTGTCGTGCCCTTGGTAACGTGCTGCAGAAGAGCGCGTCGGCCTGAATCTCACTCGTACGAGTCAATCGATCTCGCAATGCCTGAGCTTGTGTCACACCGAGCGCGGATAACCCAAAGTCACACGATGCTTCGGTTCCTTGAATAGATGGCCGACGATCGTAATCGCCGTGGCGGATGATGAACACTGAGGCGCGCATGGTGTGCTGCCGTCGTTACGCTGCGTGAGCGAGCAACTAGGCCGCGTTGACTGGCGCGCTCGACGCTAGCCCCAGCTCAATGAGCTGCGTGTGCAACTGTGCCGTTGTTGACCACGGAAGGATGGGCGAGTTCTTCCTTTCATCAGGCGGATTGGCGGGCAGAGTGTCCGACCACCCACCGCAACCGACCAGCGGAAGGAGTGGTCGCTTGTGTAGCCACGCGAGGCAGACCTCAGAAATCGTCCCAGCTCTACCGCCGATGACGATGCAAGCGTCTCCAGAAAGCGCCATGAGCAGGTTACGCGCATCGCCCATTCCACACGGCACCACCACCGTTGCTGGCCAATCGGGCGGCGGCATTTGATCGGGCGGCACGATGCTCAACACAATGCCTCCGGCCGCTACGGCTCGTTCCGCCGCCACGCGAGTGGCCGGGCTACCGCAGCCGCTGACCACGGTGATGCCCAGACGGGCCAGAAGCGCGCCCGCGTCGCCAGCGCGTTCGTAGGCACTGGAGCCCGGCTCTGCGCTGCCGAGGATGCTGACTTGAGGGCGTCGGGTAGATGGGGGCATCGCTTTCTTTGTGCTGTCCAATTTGCGGTTCGCGTCACCAGAACACGATCATACCGCTGAGCCTGAGTTCGAGTCTGAGCGTCGTAAAGTCCGCATTCACTGTGCGACGGAAGGACGCGTCAAAAATATCGCTCGCGGAGAGCTCGCTCGCCGCGGTGGCCCACCGCCCGAGCGGACGTTAGCTTTTCGTGAAAGATGGCGGGCGTTGGTTTTACGCAGACCTGAAGCCTCCAAACAATAGCTGACCTACTCCAAAAGCGCGCATCCACCCCCGTTCGTGGTGGGCTTGTCGAACCATGAGCGGTAATAGAGGTGAAGCTCACCCAACACAGAGGCCACGCTTCCCACGCCGTTCATGGTTCGACGGGCTCACCACGAACGGGGAGGGTACTTCGGTGCGTGGCGAGTATCTTCGAACTAAATAACGCCAAGACACCGCTGAAAGTGTTTGGCAGCCTCGATTCGATCTTGTACGGGCATCATGCGTCCCCCCGCAAAATGAAACTGATCGCCGCGTCGCGCAGAATAACTTGAACATGGCAGTGTCAAACGTCATGGCCACTCGCCAGTTCATTTGTTCTGCCGGATGGTCGCAGAGTTGATCGCAGTGCTCCAGTGGAAGCAGGAATAAGCCTCCATGAACGTCGGGTCGTGGATGCAGAGCAATCGCGGCGATACAGTGGTGTGGTCGTCGTGCCCAAGCGTGGTCTGCGCTCTTGGCGAGGTCTACGTCGCGAAAGGCACGCTTGAGTCTGCACAAATGCTCGCAACTGCCAAACCGCCAACTGCCTCGCGGAGCTAACGGCCTGCAGGTCGGTCACCTATCAGGCACCGGTCTGTGGCAACCGCACGATCAGGACGTTGTTGCGCGGCTGTTGATCCGCAAAACTGCTAGCGACATCAAGGCGGAAACTGAGTTTTTTGCTGAAGCGATGAGAGGGGGCGTGGGTGCTGCAATGGCTCGCTCCGACTGAAAGCGCTGGGATCATTTGCGTGCTTCGTGAAACCCCTGCGCCTCGCGAGCGTCCATCGTCGGGCGTGGTGTCTCGGAAGCTGTAGACATTTTCAACTTGCATCGAAATGGCGGGTGCCGGTACGTTACCGCGATTGACAACACACACGCTCTTGCCGCCGCCGCTAAGGTCAGTGGCTTCGAGGGCTAAATCGATTACAGGTTGGGTAACGACCCCGACTTGTGGCGCGTTGGGGCGTAGCTTGAAGGTAGTGACGCTAGATGCCGGTTTGGCAAACGGACTCGAGTCGACGCGCGATTGCGAATCAGCAGGCGAGGCCCCGAATGCTGCTGCCGAAGTGGTGAGCAGCGCAATAACAAGAGCGCATTGAGTGGTACGGGCATGTTTCATAAGAACTCCAAGTGGTTGATCGATGTGATGCCAGATGAGTCGTGATGACCGTGCATTCGGTTCAATGATTGGTGGCTGTTCTTATTTCGCGCAATTTCGAGTTCCGAGATGTACTCGTCCTTGCGCCAGAGCGGAAGACCGAATCTTCGCCGTCACATTGAAGAGGCTTGGCCGTTGATCGCTCCAATGCGCAGTGGCCGTCGTGACTCGCCCTGCGCATGCTAGCGCAGGGCGGTCAGCAATGAAACGCCACGGCAAGTTTCCTCTGGCGTTCGTTGCGCCGATACCTGGTGTTCGAAAAACTGAGCCCTTCGGCGAGACCTGTCCCACTCAGAGACGACTCTCCACAAGCTGTTCATGGTTCGACGGGCTCACCACGAACGGATGGCGCGTGAGTGCATGATGTTTCAGGAAGGACAGCGATAGAGAGCAGGTTCGTGTTTTCGTGTGTCGAAGCGGTAGCGAGGTCGGCTCGGTTAACAGTCTTAGAGAGTTTTTCGGGACGATTTTGATGCCGTGCCTCCGACCCATTACCAACGAGTTAGAAGCTCGAACCGGGCTCCATTAAAAATGCCAGTTCTTCTGGCGTGGATGCTCGTCCGAGGATCGCGTTGCGGTGGGGGTAGCGTCCGAATCGGTCAATGATCGCCTTGTGCCGCAGCTCGAAGTCGTAGGTGCCCTGCGGCGCGTGATCTCGAAAGAGCGCTAGCGCGACTGCATGGATGCTTGCCGATTCGCTGTGCATGTAGGGCATGTACAAAAACGCGCGTTCATCCAAGGAAAGCGAAACATCCGCCTTGGCCGCAACCGCCTCTTGAGCCAGTGCGAGGGCAAGGGCGTCGTTGTCGAAAGCGCGAGGATCGCCTCGATACATGTTTCGAGAGAACTGATCCAATACGACGATCTCGGCCAGTCGGCCCTTGGGATCGCGTCGCCATTCAAACAGTTCCGCCTGCGTAGCGCGACGATGAAGGTCGCCAAAACGCTCTCGCATCAGTTGGTCAAAGCCCGGGTCAACTTTCCAACGCTGCGCCGGAGCGATTTCGTTGAACCAGAAATTTAGAACTGACTCGTACATGCAGGTCCTTAGTGCCGAGTTTGAGCGGGGTTACGCATGATCACACGATAGTCGATAGCGCCGCGCGAGGACACCAGGCGCTCTGGCAGAAGCACACTGTCTGGTGCTTGGAGACGCGAGGCGAGCATCGTCTTTGGCTCCTTATGTTTGAGCTAGATCTGACGGTGGTAAACGTTCGAACTGTATCTCTCCATCAGCGTTTGCGGCTTGACGGGCGGCGCGAAACCAAACTTTTCGTACAAACCATGAGCGGTACTGGTTGCCAGCATAAACCTGCGCAAGCCTTGAAGCCGCGGGTGAGCCAAAACTGCTGACATGAGCGCAGAGCTGTAGCCTTTGCCGCGATGTTCCTGCAGAACGAAGACATCGACGAGGTAGGCAAACGTGGCGTAGTCGGACACCACTCGCGCGAACGCGACTTGCGAGGGACCCAGAAACGCACCAAAGTTCAAAGAGTGCTCAATGGATGTGCGCACCGTTTCGAGCGGAATACCTCGCGCCCAGGCAGACTCTTCGGACAAGAAGCGGTGAATGAGCTCGACGTCTTGGTCTTCGGTTTCAGCGGAGATTGTTAGCTTGTGCATGGGTGAGCTCTAATTTTTAGCGAGGGATGGGTCCTTGCCCGCAGCGGGGTGTGATCCTGTCAACCTTCCATTGAGTGTTTAAGCCACGCGATTTCAGCGGCGTGGTGACACTGTTTGGGGTTCGTGTGCAACGTTGGTTTTAACAAC
>READ01000015.1:354999-402161 GCA_004293675.1 Betaproteobacteria bacterium | reverse complement strand
AAACATCATCATGATTGTCGATGGCGCCGGTTGGCACAAGTCCCAAGCGCTTGCCCTGCCCGAGAATCTCAAACTGCATTTCCTACCGCCCTATAGCCCAGAGCTCAATCCACAAGAGCATCTCTGGGATGAACTGCGCGAGAAAGGCCTCCATAACAAAGCCTTCGATAGCCTCAGGGCGTTGGAGGACGTACTCGTCACGCAACTCCTCGCGCTCGAAAACAACCCGACACTTGCCAAATCAAAGACCGGGTGGGATTGGATTGTTGATTTAAATATTTAGAAATGGAATAATTTATTGAAGAACGGTCTGGCGGCATTGATCGCGATCACAGCGACCGTCGCGTTTGCGCAGAGCCAAAACATTGATAGCAAAGGCGTTGCGATAAAGGGCTTTGATCCCGTGTCGTACTTTGTTGACGCAAAGCCGTCGCAAGGCATGGAGAAATTCATGGCGAAGCATGAAGGCGCAACTTATCTCTTCTCGTCCGAGAAGAACCGCGACCTGTTCATTGCGCAACCCGCGAAATACACGCCGCAATACGGCGGTTTCTGCGCGTTTGGCGCAGCCAAAGGCGGTAAGTTCGAAATCGATCCGATAGCCTACACCGTCGTTGACAACAAGCTTTATTTGAACAAGAACAAAAACGTACAAAAGCTTTGGACTGCGGATGTTCCCGGCTTCATCTCGCAAGCTGATCGCAATTGGCCGCAGCTGTCGAAGAAGTAATTTACGTTGAACGCAAGACGTCCGCGCAGCTGATTGGCTCGCGTTCGGCTTGATGAGTTTCTGGCGCGTAGGCTGGTTGAGTCACGTGTTCAGCACGAAACCCAGCGCTCCTTGTGAAAGACCTCTGCACAGCTAGCTCGGCAGCGAGCAATCGCCCCAAATCGTCATTCCCGCGAAGGCGGGAATCCATCGTGAACTGAGCAAAATCAATCACTTGGAACATTTTTCTTTCACAACCATGGATTCCCGCCTTCGCGGGAATGACGAAAAGGGAAGTTGTGCAGCGCTCCTTGTGAGGCGCTGTTGCCGGTTTTATCAACTCAGCCTACGCGCTGGGCACAGCCTAAAGAGTCGATCAAATCCGTGCTCTCGCACTTTAAATGAGTATGGCTATCAACTAAATGCTTATGTTCCCAGTGAAATCTGGCGTCTGTGAACAAATAGTTCACATTCGATAATAATTAAAATGTCAATGAAACCGTTGTTTTATATGGCGTACACAGACAAAGACACTGTCACTCGCTAACTTTGAGCCAGCCTACGCTCAATTCCCGCCGCATCCAATCCCACCGACGTCAACATGAGCGCTGGATCGCCTTGATCGATGAAAGTGTCGGGCAAGCCGATCTGAATGAGCTTATTGGTGAGACCGGCGGTGGCCATGAATTCAGCGACTGCGCTTCCGGCGCTGCCCTGAACGCTGGCTTCCTCGATCGTGACGAATGTGCTGTGCGTTGCGGCCAATAACGTGATGACCGCTTCGTCGAGCGGCTTGATGAAGCGCATGTTGACGACAGTCGCATTGAGTTTTTCACCAACGATCAACGCCGGATGCAGCATCGAACCCCACGCCAAAATCGCGCGCTCTGAACCCTGGCGAACGATTTCACCCTTACCCAATTGCAAGGCGGCAATCGGCGCATCGGCCGCGCCATGCGCCGCGCCGCGCGGATAGCGCACCGCCACCGGGGATTTGAGCGAGAGCGCCATCGAGAGCATCGCACGGCATTCCGCCGCTGAGCTTGCCGACATGATGGTCAGATTGGGCAAGCAGCGCATAAACGCCACATCAAACGATCCGGCGTGGGTCGGGCCATCAGCGCCCACCAAGCCCGCGCGATCAATCGCGAATACCACCGGCAGATTTTGCAAAACGACGTCATGCACGAGCTGGTCGTACGCGCGCTGCAAAAACGTCGAGTAGATAGCCACAACGGGTTTCATGCCCTCGCAGGCCAAACCCGCAGCGAAGGTCACGCAGTGTTGCTCGGCAATGCCCACATCAAAGCAGTTCGTGGGATGCTCTTTGGCAAAGCGCACCATGCCCGAGCCCTCGATCATCGCGGGCGTAATCGCCACCACCGTTGGATCAGCCTTTACGTTGTCGCATAGCCAATCGCCGAAAATTTCGGAATACGTTGGCTTAGCTACCTTCGGCGCATAACCCACCGCATGATCAAACTTCGACACGCCGTGATACAAAATCGGGTCGTCTTCAGCGCGCCCATATCCCGCGCCTTTGCGGGTCAACACGTGCAGAAACTGCATGCCTGGTTTGTCTTTGATTTTGTTGAGTGTTTCAACGAGCAAATCAACATCGTGTCCGTCAATCGGGCCGATGTAATTGAAGCCAAATTCCTCCCACATCGTACCGGGCAAGACCATGCCCTTCATGTGCTCTTCCCAACGCCGCGCAAAACGGGCAACGGGCGGAATCGCAGAGAGTACGCTCTTTCCAGCATTGCGGACCGCGCCGTAAGTGCGGCTGACCAACAGCCTCGACAAGTAGCGATTGAGCGCGCCCACGGGTTCACTAATCGACATTTCATTGTCGTTCAAAATCACCAACATGTTGGCGTCGGCTGCGCCCGCATTGTTGAGCGCTTCGAAGGCCATGCCCGCGCTCATCGAGCCATCACCAATGATGGCAACGACTCGCCGCGACTCGCCTTTGCTTTTCGCGGCGATGGCCATGCCCAGCGCCGCGGAAATACTGGTTGACGAATGCGCCACGCCGAAGGTGTCGTATTCACTCTCGTCGCGCTTGGGAAATCCGGCCAAACCGCCCCATTGCCGCAATGTGCTCATCCGATCACGGCGACCCGTCAAAATCTTGTGCGGATAGCACTGATGCCCAACGTCCCACACCAAACGATCATGCGGCGTGTCAAAGCAATAATGCAGTGCGACCGTGAGCTCGATCACGCCCAAATTCGATGACAAATGTCCGCCCGTCTTCGATACGGAATCGAGAACAAATGCGCGCAGCTCGTCGCTAATTTGTTTGAGCGATTCGGGCGGTTGCGCTCGTAAATCGGCCGGTAAATGGATGCTCTCAAGACGGGACATTCAGGACTTTCTTTCTGCCATGGCAAACGCGACATCGATGAGTCGCGCATTATTTCCACCGAGCGTTTCAACGGCGGCGATGGCTTGGCGGGTCAAGACACGCGCGTAAGCGTCGGCGGCTTCAATGCCCATGAGCGAGACAAAGGTGGGTTTGTCAGCGGCGGCATCTTTACCGGCTGTTTTTCCGAGGGTAGCGCTGTCGGCGGTGGCATCGAGCACGTCGTCGACCACTTGAAACGCCAACCCAATGTTGGCGGCGAATTTGGTGAGGGCGTCAACCCGTTCGTCATCCGATTCGACCAATAACGCAGGGAGTACAACCGCTGCTTCAAACATCGCACCGGTTTTGAGTGCGTGCATTTCCTCGAGCGCAGCCTGCGTCATTGGTTTGCCGACGTTGGCTAAATCGATAGCCTGACCGCCCGCCATGCCGCGAGCGCCCGAAGCATCAGCGAGCATGCGGCTTGCGGCCACAATGCCAGCGGCTGATGCATCGGTGTCGAGCAGCACGCGAAACGCCAAAGGTTGCAGCGCGTCGCCCGCGAGCATCGCTGTGGCATCCCCAAACGCCACATGATTGGTCGGTTTACCGCGCCGCATGTCGTCGTTGTCCATGCACGGCATGTCGTCGTGAATCAGCGAATAGGCGTGAATCATTTCAACAGAAGCAGCTGCGTGATCGGCCACATCGGCGCTCGCGCCCACTGCCTCGGCGCTGGCGTACGCGAGCAACGCTCGGAGTCGCTTGCCGCCGCCCAACACGCTGTAGCGCATGGATTCGAACATTCGCCCCGATGCCAACTCGTCTTTCGGAAGGAAGCGCTCAAGCACGGCTTCAGTGCGCGTGCGATGCAGCGCCGCCCAGGCATCAAAACTGAGCGCAGACATTGCTTTGCTCACGACTCGATCTGAAATGGCTTAAGGATGTCGCCTTCGAGGATTTTCACCTGCTGTTCGACCTGCGCGAGCTCACCTTGGGCATACTTCAATAGCTCCGCGCCACGCTTGTAGGCCGCCAGCGAATCGGCCAATGGCAGCTTGCCACCTTCTAGGTCAGCGACGAGTTTTTCGAGCTCATCGAGCGCGGATTCAAAGGTTTTGGGGGCGGCTTTGGCCATAAACGGGCAATCGGAGTCAATCGCTTGATTTTACGAAGCCCAGCGCGTCCGCGCCTGCAAAAATGGGCTTTTTGCTGCTTCGCCTTAATTTTCCTGGGTTCAGACGCAATTTTTGCGTGATTCGACTATTGCCATGGACGAAACATCGTAGCGTCGGTGCCACATTTCGCTGCCGCGCCGCGAAGCGGTTCCCCGCGAATCGGAATGCTGGCTTGTTGATCCCCGCTGAGCTTCGTGAGGATGTCAAAAGTGCCGTCGCCGTTGACCTTGACGCTCACTCGATGCTCAACCTCGGCCACGCGCCCCACCCACGGCTGGCGGCAGCGCCCCGTCCAATTCGCGCTCGTTTTTCCCACTTTCACGTCGGACAGTTTGCAAAGCGGGCCCTGCGCCGCCATCACGCCCTGCCAATCGCGGGCGGTTAGATCGTCGTTGGTATAGAAATCCACACATAAGTCGCGCACCTTGCCATTCCAATCGACCCGGTACATCCCTTCAGTGATTTTCGGCGCAGCCACCGCCGCCGTGGAGATGCTCAGCGCTAGGGCCGCAAACACGGCGCAACCCAAGCGCGACGAGAGAAAAGTTGTGAGGCCTGCAATCATGATCAAACATCCAAACGCGCACCTATGCGCCCATCCAATTCAGTCGAAATGAGCGCAGCGTCCTTACGTCGGCGCATCGAGCCTGCCGGACCAGATTAGAGCGCAAGGTCAGTCGTGCAACCCCCAGTCATGGAATAATAAGCGTGTTTGACGACGCAGCCTCCCGCCAGCAGCGTTCAATGTGGCAACACAGGTGAGCGCAGGACGTCCGGGCAGAGGTTGACTTAGCAAGGGTTGGGTGCATCTCCGTAATTGCACCTGGTTTGTGTTGGGTTAACTTTTTGTACTGGAAAGGGAGACGATGACTCGCCTCTTATCCGCCGCAGAACTGTCTGCGCCGGTCTCACAGCTTCCTCCATCGGCTTACTTCGATCCTGTGCTTTTGGCGCGGGAACGAGAGCTTTTGTTCGCCCGCGGCGCGAGCTACGCTGGCCACGCCTTGATGGTGCCCAATGTGTCAGATTTCGCGGTGCTCGCGTCCCGCAGCAACGCCAAAGCGCTCACCCACACCGAGCGCGGCATCAATTTGATTTCAAACGTCTGCCGACATCGCCAAGCGCTGATGCTCGATGGCGCAGGCTCGCTCAAATCCAACGGCGGCAACGTCGTATGCCCGCTGCATCGCTGGACGTATTCCGGCGAAGGCGAATTGATCGGTGCACCGCATTTTCCGTGCAATCCAGCGCTGTCGCTTGAAAATCGCGGGCTCAAATCATGGAACGGGATGCTCTTTGACGGCGCACGCGATCCGGTGGTGGATTTAGCCACGCTCTCGGCACAAACACGAAGCACGTTGTCATTCGATGGCTACGTGTTTAACAAATCCATCACTCACGAATGCAACTACAACTGGAAGACCTTCATCGAGGTCTACCTTGAGGATTATCACGTCGGCCCGTTTCATCCGGGGCTTGGCCAGTTTGTCACCTGCGATGATTTAACGTGGGAATTTGGCAAAGAGTTTTCAGTGCAAACGGTCGGGCTATCGCGTGGATTCGATAAGCCGGGATCGCCCGTGTATCAACGTTGGCACGATGCGGTCATGAAGTTCAACAACGGCATCGCCCCGCCGCACGGCGCGATCTGGCTCACCTATTACCCCAACGTCACGGTTGAGTGGTATCCGCATACCTTGGTGGTCTCGTCGCTGTGGCCGAAGTCCGTCGACAAAACGGTGAATGTCGTTGAGTTTTATTACGCAGAAGAGGTTGCGCTGTTCGAGCCCGAATTCATCGAAGCGCAACAAGCCGCGTATTTCGAAACCTGCGCCGAAGACGACGAAATCGCGGTTCGCATGGACGCCGGTCGCCGCGCGCTATTTGATCAAGGCAAAGTAGAAGTCGGCCCATACCAAAGCCCGATGGAAGACGGCATGCAGCATTTTCATGAATGGCTGCGCGAAAAGATGGGACCTGCGACGTATTGATGGCAACCCCGCGTGGCTAGAACACAAAAGTTCTGGAATTGGAATTGCGACCTCAAGAGCCGTACGCGATTCGCCATTAGCAATCGCCAAACGGCGGTCGGAAATGAGCAATCAGCAATCAGCGGTCAGCGGTCAGCAATTTTGAGTCGTCCCGCGTCAAGAGCCCCATCCCCGTTCGTGGTGAGCTTGTCGAACCATGAACAGCAACAGAGCGGAAAAGCCACGCACACACAAGTCAACCCCGCATGCCAGTCATGGTTCGACGGGCTCACCACGAACGGGAAGCTTCAGCCTGGGTTGATAAACCCACCATCAGTTCGCAATCGCACGCAGTCTAGTTTTCGCGCGTTTGCCGCGGCGATCAACCGTGTGTAACCTTTGGTGGCTAAACGGATAACGCATCTGCTTCAATAGGGCCGTCGCTACCCATCCACAAGACCTACGGGTGAATTAGCGTCACCGCTGGGAAGTAGGTTTTGTATCTCGCTACGTCGCGCGTGAGTAGCGTGTAGCCTGCCACCTGTGCGTGTGCACCGATAAAAAAATCGGGCAACACACCGCTCGTTACGCCCCGCCCGCGCCGGTACATCAGAAACGTTTGGCCAGCGAGAAACGCCGCCTCGTCCGGCACCGCCTTGGTGACCACGCCCACAGCATCTAGCCTCTGCTTAAGTTCGCCGGGCGAGCGGTAGTTTACGGCCAGCTCTGCAAGGATCACTGCATTGATGGCGAGCTTTTGCTTTGCCCTAGCCAGCTGTAACTGCCGCAAAGACCAATCCGCCCACACCGGATCATCTTGAATCACATCGATGAGCACATTGCTATCGACCAGAATCACGGCTGATTCCAGTCGGCCCCGCGTGTCATGCGCATTACGTCATCCGTGCTTTGCCGCACCGTCGCCGAGCCGCGCAGCGCCGCGAGTGGGTCTGCCGCACTAGATTCGGTAAGCTCCGCCGCCGAAATGGCCACGCGCCCGTCCGGTAACGGCTCGAACCTCACCCGTTGACCAGGCGACAGCCCCAAAAAGTCGCGAATGGGCTTGGGTAGCGTAACTTGGCTTTTGACGGTGAGCGCGGGGTTCATTGGCGGCAAATGAGTATTACAAACATCGATTGTAATACTCATATCGCCTCAAGATGAGCGCGTGTAAGCTGGACATCGCGACTCAAGCGACCTTCGGTTGCCGCAGGTTTGGTTTGCTACACAGCCATCCGCACACAGCTCAATCAAGCAAAACATCACCAGCGAAATCGAGCCACGCACCCCAAATCTCTCAAGGCAACGCCTGCACCTGCGCGTCTGTCAGCGCCTGCTGATAAATGCGAATGTCCTGCACTGCGCCGTCTAGCGGGTACCAGACGGAACTGTATCGACCAATGTACAAATCCTGACCGTTCATGCCTGTGAAATTTGGCACGGCGCTGGGGCAACTGTAGATCAGCTGTTTGTTGTGATAGATCCGCGTGCCGGTGGTGGTTGATGCGACCGCTGTGAGCCGGAACCAGGTGCCCAGCGCGGCGCCGGGATTGCGGTTGACGATCGTGCAAGTACCAGTGCCCCAGCCCGAAACGCTGCTCGACCAAGCGCCGAAGCCATAACCACTACCTGCAGCATTCGAGTCATTGGCAAGCGCATTGAGTGCCACCGAACCGCCGTCGTGCGATTTAGCCACCAGCGCCATCGCCCAACCCGACGTCGATGCCAGACCATTCGCACCACTCATGCCCGTGCCGCTATCGATCCGTGCCCATAAATCAATCGTTGCTCCAGTATTGAACTGCATCGCGGCGGTGTTCGGAATGCGGATCGCGCCCGGATTCGCTACACCGTTGAACTTCACCGCGCTGCGTCCACCGTTGCCAGAGATAAACGAATACGTCGTGGACGCAGGGTACACGGCCCCAAGTGCACTAAGCGATGTCGCGTCTGTGTTGATGCTTAAGCTCGGAGTAGGCGCAGCCGTGGGTGCCGCTGCAAAGCTCGTACCGCACGACGAGTTCACGTGCGTACGGATCAGCTCGTGTGTATTGCGCAAAGCACCCACGCCCAGGGCGCCATTCGTGACGGCAGTCCCCGTCAAACCTTGGGTCAGACGCAACAGTAGGAGCCCATCCGTCGCCGCGTCAACCTTGGTGTTGTTGTCAAAGTCATGGACAAGGCCCAGCACCATCCGGCTGGTCACAGCGGTGGCGAACGCTGTGGTCGTCGTACCTGCAGGGTAAGGCGTAATTCCGCTCACTAACGCATCGCCGCGGAACCCAAGCAGCCATCGAGTGAACAGCAGTGAATCACTGGCGTTCATAGCGCCGTCACCGTTGAAGTCTAGCGAGCACGCAACAGCAGCGGCCTGAGCCACCGTGATGCTCGCAGTGGCCGCCGGTATCGGATTAGCAGCAGGTGACACGCTCACAACACGATCGACCGCACTCACGCTCGTGTTTGCTGGCATCGTGACTGAGCAGCTCGACCCAGTGCAAGCAGCAATGCTCGCGCCATCAAGCTTCCACAAGTAGCCGCCCGCGGTCACGTTTGAACAGGTGGCGGTGTAGCTCACCGCGCCGCCCGCAGCAGGCACACTAGTCACGCCGCTCACCACCGTGCAACGCGATGCGCCCGCCTGCGCCACCGTGAGGCTCGCAGTGGCCGCCGGTATCGGATCAGAAGCAGGCGACACGCTCACAACGCGATTGACCGGACTCACGCTCGTGTTTGCTGGCATCGCGACCGAACAGCTCGACCCAGTGCAAGCAGCAATGGCCGCACCATCAAGCTTCCACAAGTAGCCGCCCGCGGTCACGTTTGAACAGGTGGCGGTGTAGCTCACCGCGCCGCCGGCAGCGGAGACGTTCGCTAAGCCACTCACTACGGTGCAACGCGATGCGCCCGCCTGCGCCACCGTAATGCTCGCAGTGGCCGCCGGTATCGGATCAGAAGCAGGTGACACGCTCACAACACGATTGACTCGACCCAGTGCAAGCAGCAATGGTCGCGCCATCAAGCTTCCACAAGTAGCCGCCCGCGGTCACGTTTGAACAGGTGGCGGTATAGCTCACCGCGCCGCCCGCAGCGGGCACACTAGTCACGCCGCTCACCACCGTGCAACGCGATGCGCCCGCCTGCGCCACCGTGAGGCTCGCAGTCGCAGCCGCGATTGAATTGGTCGTCGGTGACACACTCACGACACGATTGCGACCCAGTGCAAGCAGCAATGGTCGCGCCATCAAGCTTCCACAAGTAGCCGCCCGCGGTCACGTTTGAACAGGTGGCGGTATAGCTCACCGCGCCGCCGGCAGCGGAGACGTTCGTCAAGCCACTCACCAAGGTGCACACTGCGGGGCTAATCGCGTCGCCAACGCCCGAGAGGCTGACACCAGTCACGCTTCCAACTGAGACATTTAGCGAAAGCGTTGCGCTCCTGACGCCTCCGCTCTGCGGGGTGAAGACGACGCTCGCTTCGCATTCCTCCCAAGATCGAAGCGTGGCACCCGCGCAATTGGATGAGGTAACCTGAAAATCAGCGGTGGATAGGCTGATGGCAGAAATAGTCGTGGGCGTAGCTCCCAAATTTGTCCAACGAAAGGTTTGCGAATCCGACACCGCACCCACGAGCGTCTGTGGAAAGGTCGCATTGACCGTAGGCGAAACTGCGAGACTAGCGCTGACCTGTACAGCGCCTGCCGCTGTGACAGAGATACTTTTTGCCCAAGCGTAGGCACTGTCGAACAGCGTAATGGTTCCCTGCGACAGTCCATACTGTTGTGTCGTGAATCTGACCGTGAACCCGCAGCTAGCGCCAGCCGCCAAGACACTGCCACACCCATTCGACACCAAGGAGAATCCCCTGCCGGCAACCTCTAGGCCAAGAGCAGTCACGGCAGTCGCTTGCAAATTCGTCGCCGTGTAGACGCGATCGACAAAGCCCTGACCTACTACTACCGCCCCCAAAAAGGGATCGGTTGGTGCGACAGACACGTTGATTGCCACAGGGGACGCGCCGTACAGCGAAACACAGCCCGCAACGTCGTCGGCCTGTAGGGCGGTTTGACCGCTGTAGGTCGTTGAAATGAGGGGCGGAGCGCTTGGACCCGACATTACCGCACCTTCCACATTCGAATGGGCTAGCCCCAACCAATGCCCAATTTCATGCAGTAAAACTAGGTCCAATTCGCCCAATCCAGCGGAGGGCACCTGCACGTTATCGATTCGCATATCGGCGTCGACAAACTGGCCGCCCGAAGTCATGGTGTTGACCACCCCACCCACGCTGCTCTGCAAGTCTTCCCATGCGGCAACGCGAAACGAGTCGCTCATCCAATTCGCGGTACTAGGAGGCGTTGAGGTGACGCCATCGTAGACAAAGCGAATTCCGCAAACGTTTTGCCACTTTGCCATATTGAGCCGGATGCGGTGTACCGCATCGTTGGCCGTTGGTAAAAGTGAGCTAGGTCTGCCGGAGTCGTTGTAGAGCCAGCGTAGTGTTCCGGTGGGCCAACCGGTGGTGACGAGCCTTTGAAACTTCCGACGATCAAACGCACCCCCCGTCTCGCCACCATCGACGACGTGCCAGTCGTCCGGCGCATTCAACAACGGTATGCGCTCTGCGCGCACAAATCTCACGTAACTAGTAGCGCCCGTCTCTGGGTCAACGATCGCCCTGTAATACACCACATCGCGGTCTTTACCCAACACTGGAGGACGCCCGATGCGCCGTGGTTCGCTATCGGAGTCTGATGGCGTGTGCGACCGTGGTGTGGACAAAAAAGGCTCGCCTTCCTTTCGGGAGGTTGAATCAATGCAAGCGAACGTGTCCGGTTCTGGGCGTGTAGTGCAAATCTCGCCGTCACTCACACTCGAACCGAGCGATTCGGCTTTTGGCGGCGCAGCCGATATGGAAACACAGGCGCAAAACGTCGCAGCCGCCGTCGCTCGACTCAGCAACCGCGTCAGCACCCCGAGCATTGCCCCGGCACGACTTACAGAGAGCCGCACCGCATCACGAAAATCGCTACTCATCCTCTCTCCAAGTTCTTGTCGCTACACAAAACTGCTCTGGACACAAAGTCTGTCACGGCGCCCCCATACTCCTTCAGCAGAGAGCCGCAGCAACGACGACTGCCCGCCCTCATCGTTGGCGCAACTTGCGTCGATGCGTCACCGCCCTAGCCGCACCCAACCGCGACACGGTGTCTCGTTGAACACTGCAACGACGCACATCAAGCTATGGCAACGCCTGCACCTGCGCATCCGTCAGCGCCTGCTGATAGATGCGAATGTCCTGTACTGCGCCGTCTAGCGGATACCAAGTGTCACGGTACTTTCCGATGTACAGATCCTGACCGTTCATCGCCGTGAAATTTGGCACGGCGCTGGGGCAACTATAGATCAGCTGTTTGTTGTGATAAATCCGCGTGCCGGTGGTTGTTGATGCGACCGCCGTGAGCCGGAACCAGGTGCCCAGCGCGGCGCCGGGATTGCGGTTGACGATCGTGCATGCCCCGGTGCCCCAACCGGCCACCGAGCTCGACCACGTTCCAAAGCCATACCCCGAACCGGAATAGTTGGGATCGGTCGGAATGGCGTTTAGCGCGACTGAACCGCCGTCGTGCGACTTAGCCACCAGCGCCATCGCACACGCGAACATCGCCGCTTGGCCGAAACCAGTCATGCCCTTGCTACCGTCGATTCGAGCCAACAGATCGGTTGGCAGAATCAACAACGAGGGTGGGTTGATATGGGAATAGTGTTAAAAAAATCCCGTCGTCCAATGAGGCCGCGCCGTTCCTAAAGCCAGTAATTCTCTTCGTCCGTTCCCACCCTTGTTTAATCACGCAACGTCGCCCCACAGGTCGCCGCGAGATACTCGCGAATTTGTCCGTTTCCAGCCCACGCCGTGCGGGTGGCGCCCGGCCGTAACGCGTGCTGCGTTGCCTGCGTTTCTGTTAATCCCTGCAGCGCGCGAACAATGAGCATTCCTGCCGATGTTGCGCTTGCCAATGCGCCTGGTTGTCCGTCCACGTTGTAATGCCCGCCGGCAACTTGGTGATCAATGAAGTTCGCTATTCCAACAGCAGTGCTCGGGCTCGCGGCACATGCCGACGAGACTAATCCCGCTGTCAATGCGCCGCCCTTGAAGCCCATCAATCGCCGCAAAATCAGCACACCATCCGTCACATCAATCTCACCGTCGCCATTGACGTCGAGGGTACAGGTAGCCTGCGTTGTCAACGGCGCACAAGGCACGATTTTTACAAAGTTCGGCACGGTTCGCTGCGATTGCATTTCTGGCGTGGTCACCTTCAGATTCACTGAAAAACTACCGTAGCTCGGAAAGACAAACGTTGGATTCTGAATCGTGCTTTCCGCCACGCCATCGGTGTTGAAATCCCACGCGCGGTCCGTGATCGAGTCCGATGCGCTCGATTCATCTACAAATGAAACGCTAACCGGCAGAGGCGCGGCAATGCGCACACGTCCGTTGGTGGCCTCAGGACTCGAGAACTTGACCGCCACGTAAGACCGATTCGTGGTCGCGTTACCGCTGCGGATAAGGCTTTCTTCACCAGAGGCCGACACCGACACCACCACAAATTCCCGCTCGTCCTCGATGCTGCTCCCCCACGCGCGTGAGCTATCGAATGCTTCAGCGGTCGCGCCTACGTTACCCTCTATCGTGAACACCGACGCTGCAAGTGGGCGCGAATAGATGCGATAGCCTGCCACAGCAGCATCGGCTGCCCGTGTCCACGTGAGCGATGTCATTGCGTCAGCCACTGAGCGCCTAGCGCGAAGCTGCGTCGGCACGCCAACGTTATCCAAAATTTGAACCGCACGGCTCGCGGTCGTCGCAACTTGGACGCCAATCAGCCGATCCGCAGGTTTTCTAACGTATCGCACGCTGTTTTGAACACTGCCGGCGCTTTGCGTAGCGAAATCGATAGTCACCCGCGTTGATGTGTTGTTCAGCGCGGCATCGGCGGCTAAGCGCAAGGAGTAGAGCCCGTTTACCGGATCCGTGAGATTGATCCGATTTTGAAAGCGTTGGCTATCGACTTGGCTGTTGGGGATGGTTTCGAACACTGCGCCCGTGCTCGCCACGGTACCAGCCTGCAGCCCATTTGGCGCGGTGAGAAGCGGGATGACCGAAGCCTCCACAGAAAGCCCCACTACAAGACTGGGTACCGATGCAGGCACTGTCGTTGATTTCAGCCCATCAGGCACCGGCTGAGCGCTCGCCGACGGGAAAGTGCGCCCTTGGGTGAGCTTCTGTACCACTTGCGTTCTCAACGCACCAAACATATAGGGGTGGCTACCGAATGCTCCAACCGTATTGTCTAGGCCAAGTCCAGCGAGGCCAGATGTGGTTAATACCGTACCGTCCCCAGTATTGGCGGGGCGATTCTTATGATAGTTCGGAATTCCCAACGGGTATTGGTCTGCGCTGCCGACCACGCTGTAGCCAACCTCCTTAAATGTTTTCTCGCTGTTTGATAGGAAAATATGGGTTCGCACCTCTGTTGCGGCGAGCGGTCCGATAAAGTCCATTGACTTAAACCGTGACACGTTTGCACTCGCATTTAACGCGCTCACACTGGAGTTCAGTGCTGGGGTCGCTTGGAGCGTTCCCGCCTCGAAATCGGTTTTGTCTGAGCTACCCCAAGTGGCTGTCCACTGCCGCAGAAAGTTGTAGGTGGGCAGTAATTCCCTGCCTCCAGGCGCGTTGTCGTTAAAGAACGTTTTTACGTCAGCGCTGGTTTTGCCCTTAACGAGCTCACTGTCATTTTGGACATCATTGTCAGAGCTCAACGTATAGATATCCGTGCCGTAAACGGTTCGGTGCAGTTCATTTGCAGCGCCCGCGTAAAACGCTGCGTCTGCGAAGCCATTGGATGACGCATCGCCTATCAGACTATCCAGCTCGAGCGCCTGCCCACCCTCCATCAGGTAGTAGGCATTCGCGCTACCCCTGTTCGGCGTTCCGATCATGATGAACCGATCAATATCGTCAGCGTAGTCTGCGCTTTGGATATAGTCCCTCGTTAATAGTCCACCCATGCTGTGCGCAACCACATCGACCTTCAGATAACCCGTCGCCTGCTTTGCGCGATCAATGTGCTTCTTCAGATAAATTTTTCGCGCTTCAGAAACCGTATGCCGCCAATCCCAAGGCGCCGCAAACACAGAAAAGTTGGCCTCAAGTGCTTGTGTTAGGAGCGCACTTCCCATCGCGGTGTTATCTGAGTGGCGTTGCCCACGGCTAAGCGTCGGGTCGTAAATTTCCAAATCACTTAACAGCTCACATTCAGCATCCGTGACTGCGCACTGCTTTTTCGGCAATTTTGGCGACGCGCCCACAAAATGATCTCCAAAGTTCCTCGGCGCTAGCGCATCGAATGTCGCGTACGTTGACGCCCTCAACGTACTGCCCATCACGCCGGGCACAACCACCACGGGTCGTTTGCCAGACGCTTGCATATCCACACGCACATCGAGATCTTTATCCACCATGATGTTTTGATTGACATGGCTTGCCTGTGTCCAGCCTGATTTAGTGACTGCAACGCGATATTCGCCAAACGGCACCGCGCTCAACCGCAGCAAACCCGCTGCATCGGTCGTCTGATTGCTTCCGTAGGGGTTTCCATTGCGCGTTACTGCCACGTTGGCGTTCACCACGCCGGTTTTGATGGTCAGCGTTGAATTTCTTGGGGAGTTCGCTGCGGTATCAAATGGCGTGCTTTGCCCGCTTATGAGCGCGCCGTCTGGTTTTGAGCTAGTGGCCAAGAGCTGCGTTCTTCCCGCCGTGAACGCAGTGATTGGTCCGGTAAAAACGCCGTTCGCAAAAACCGCCGTGTTGAGGGAAATGGTCTTTCCGTAGCTATCTGCCAGCCTCACGATTCCATGAAAGGTTGTAAGCACTGAATCCGCTGCATCACGGGCTGAAATCTGCACGTTAAATGGCGTGCCGACGGTTTGGTTGCCAATCGCCGTGTTGAATACAAACCGCGCGGGATACGAGCTTGCGGCGGGCGCATTTACTGCCGCTGTGCCCCGCCACAATACTGCGCCCGCTGGCGATGTCCGCACAACCACCGCCCGCGCGCCCGCGGCGCCGCGCGGTGTGCAGGTGAAGAAACGCTGAGCTGATGAGGACGATGCATTGACCGTCTCTGCATTGCTAGGGGTACAGCCTTCCACAGAAAAACCGAGCCCGGCCGTTAACCCAGTGCCTGACACCGTAAAGAGCGTTGGGGCATCAATGAGAGCCGCACCGGACACACCCGCGACCGACACCAAATTCCCAAAAGACTGTCCGCCGCGCACCAGCCGAACCTGGACCGCACCGATCCGGTTGCCGATGCTGGCAAAGCCGTAGTTGAAGCCCACGACCCACGCGTAGCTCGAATTGTTGGCGAAGGGCGAACCCGACCACAATAGCGAGCTATCTGTTGAAGGAAATATCGCGGTGTTGATAGCCGGGTTCACGGCGCATTCTTCGACCAAACTGCGCAGCTCTTTTACATTCGGCAATCGCCAATCGTTCTGGCCTGCGTACACGGTGCCCTCGGCCAGCGCGAGCGCCGCCGCCCAGTTGTGGGTGGTTGCGGGGCCAGAGCAACTACCCGCGCCCCAGGTTTTCCCCTCCGTGCATACTTTCCACATCAAGCCACTGCGGGTATCCGTCACTGTGCCATTGCCATGCACGGTGTAGGCGCTTGTCGGGTTGCTGGCGGGCAGGTTGTTCACACAGGTCTGCGCGTGGGCTTGCGCCAACCCAAACAGCAGCACCACGATCGCCACCGCGCCACCGCATAGGGCTCGTCGCGCGGTGGCCATGAAACACGTAGCGGCAAACCCAGCAGCCCGTAGGGTGGGCACCCCGTGCCCACCAAAACCAGTCGGGTCGCTGTGCTCGCGCCGTGAATCGGTGAATGCGCTGCGCCAAACCACGGCATCAGCGGTTTGCCGCGACCCAGACCACGCATCGCCGTCGTCCCGTGGTGAGGTATTGAAGGCCCCTTGCGAAACGCGGAGGGGATCTGGGAGGCAATTCATGTTCAACATGGGCGGAAGCCGTTTCCAGGAAGTGGTTCGAGTGGCCGCAGCGCGGCGTAGATACAAGGGCGGAGCGCGACGGATTGGCGGAGTAGGGTTCGCTCGGGCGACGCGGTTGATGCGGGGGTCGGAGCAAGAGATCGCACGTGTGAGGTCGGGCGCGTTGCTGCGGCAATGTGCTGGTTTGCGGGGGTTTGGTGGGCACGGGGTGCCCACCCTACAACGAGTGCGGTTGCTACGGCGGGTGCGGTTGCTTTGGTTAGCTTGGCAGAAGCGTAGTTTTGCAGGGTGCTAGAGCACTGCGCCGCGCGCGCCACGAGGCGGCAAATCTCCATGGCGAGCCTTCGCAGCTCAGCCCCCACAGCGTATTTGTGACAGCGCGGAAAATCGCTCACCGCCCGCTGAACCAACAGCAAGCAACGGTTGGCATCGCGCCACAGCGGCAAGGTCTGAAAAGCCGGGCGTCGCGCTGCATTCATGCGTTGATTGGCTTCGGTGAAAACATAAAAAAGCCAAGTTACTGTCCGCCGCGCACCAGCCGAACCTGGTAAGCATAGCTTCGGCCGTAGCTGAAGTCGGCATAGCCGCCGTCGAAGCCCACGAACCACGCGTAGCTCGAATTGGGGGCGTAGGGCGAACCCGACCACACGCTCGAGCTAAGCGTGTTCGGAAAATAGGTGGGATCAATCGCGGGGTTGAAGCGCCCCAGATCCGCGATACCTTCCAGCTCTTTTACGGTGGGCATGCGCCAATCGCGAACGTTGCAGAGGGCGGTGGTTTGGGCGTTGACATCTTGCGTGTATTTTTCGGTATCGCAGCGGCCTGCCGCGGCACAAGTTCCGCCGCTGGCTGTGCCGTTGTTGCCATCAGGGCTGCCCGTTTTGAACCAAGTGTAGGAATGATTCATGCTGCGCAGGCCGGTGGTGGTTTTAACCTCCCACAGTAGGCCTGTGACGTTGTCTTTGGTGCAGCCCCATTCATTGGTGCCGTAGCCCGGCGTGGTGGGGTTCGCTGGGCAGCTGCCGCTATCTGCGTTTTGGCCCGAGTTACAGACCTTGGTGAAATCAAAGCCGTTGGTGCCGGTGCTGCCGCCTAGCTTAGCCGGGAGCGTGCCCGCGAGGGCTGCGCCGTCGCGACCATAGTTTTTGTCTTGGCCGGCCGGCTCAGTGCCGAGGCAAGTGGCATTGTTGCCGCTGGTGGCTGCGCCGCAAAAGGTGATGCCCGTGTCGTTCAACGGCCGGGTTTGCGCCCACGCCGCCGCGCAGCAAACCCCCAGCATCGCGACCACCACGCGCCCAAAATTCATGGCCCCCAATTGCAAAACTGCCCCTCGCATACGCTCACTCCAGAATAATCATAATCAGCGCGGCGATTGATCGCACCGTGTTTGCTTTGTGTTTCGTGATCGCAGAATATCAGCTTTTATTTCACACGGGTAAGACACAGAATCATTTGTGGAATCATCGTCGACATCATGAAAACCTACCCGATTAAGTGGTTGATCGATGCCGCATGTCAGCGTGATGCGTTAACGCACGCCGAAGCGGCGAGCCGTGCCGGCGTGTCGCGCGAAACGCTGTATCGAATCATGCGCGGCGACGGCAATCGAGCGGCGGTTGAAACGGTATGCGGTATCGCGCGGGCGGCGGGCATTGCGCCGGTGGTATTGCTGCGCTTGATGTACAACGATTTGGACAGCGGCGCACTGACGCTGCTGCCGATGCGCGAAGACGGCGACCATGTGTCGTTCCTGGCGGATGTGACGATCACCGATGGTTCGATCGTGATGGCGGGGCAAAAGTTCGTGAAGACCTGGGTAATTCAGAACACGGGTGCGGTGAATTGGGTTCATCGAAAACTCAAGTGTTTTGATTCGGGATTGGTGACGGCGAAATGGGTGATGCGTAGCGGCAAACGAGTATTGGAGGAAGACATTTCCCCCGGCCTGAAACCCAGCAAAAAAGCAATTGCGATTCCAGAAATCGCATCAGGAGAATCCGCAAAGATCAGCGTGATGTTCAAAGCCCCGCTGCTGCCGTGCGACGCGATTTCGCGCTGGAAAATGGTGGACGAAAACAATGTGCTTTGTTTTCCGGAGCACGCCGGGCTCTGGTGCGCGGTGTCAGTGGTGTCGATCTAGCCGATGGTTTTTTGCTATTTCCGCACCTATTGCTTCGGCAACATAAAGTATGAAGTGAGTTCATGGTTCGACAAGCTCACCACGAACGGAAACGTTAATACTTCAGCTTGCCGGATCTATAGTGGAGACTATGTAGGAACGACCGTGACGCTACAAGTGTTGATTGTGCTGGCGTTGAAACGGCTTCCGACCTGAGCGCGGCATTTCCAAAGCCGCTGCTTGGTCCGAAACCCAGCCTGTTGCGTAATCGACGAAAATCGCAGCATGCCTGAAGTTTCCGATACACCCCAACCGCCGCAGCGTGTTTCTCGTTGGCGAAAACCGCTCTTTATTGTCGTTGCGATGGCGCTGCTATTGCCGAGCATCCTGGCTGCGTTGCTGTTTTTTGGCGTACCCTACCTTGCGACGAGTGTCGCTCCGAATTGGGTGAAAGAGAAGACCGGACGTGATCTACGTATTGGTGAGGCCACGTTTAACCCTTTTACGTTGGATCTGTCGGTTCAAAAATTTTCGCTAAACGACGGTACAAATTCGCTTGCCCGCTTCGAGGCGCTCGATATTGACGGAAGCTGGGCGAGTATTTCCAATTGGGCGTTTACGACCAACCGAATCACGCTGACAAAACCGCAAATCGATGCTCGAATCGACCCATCCGGTTCGCTGGATTGGGCTCGGTTTATTGATGCGCTGCCAAAATCAAATGAGCCGCCCAAAGACGACACCAGCATTCCTCGAATGCTGCTCAATCAAATCGAAATTGTTGATGCCTCGGGGCGCTTAACCGATGCACGCGTGGTTGCGAGTGGCAGTGATGGCAAGGGCCAAAGCGTGTCGCTAGACGCGATTTCACTAAAGCTCGAAAAACTATCAACCCTACCCAGAGACCGCGGTGAGTACTCGCTCGACGCAACGCTCAATGACCAAACCCGCGTTCAATGGAAAGGGCGCGTTGGGCTCAACCCGATTGATAGCTCAGGTGATCTGATCGTTTCAAATTTACCGATTGGCAAAACGCTCAGACTGAGCGGTGCCGCACTGCCTTTGGCGATCGACGGCATGGCGACGCTCCGGGCCAATTACAGCGTGGCAGCGGGAACGGACTTCGTTGCGGTTGGCGTGGGCGGCGGCAAACTTGATTTAGCGGATGTGTCACTGCGGAACCCAGCTGCGGCTGCCGTCAATTCGAGCGACGACATCGCCACGCTCAAATCGATTGAGCTATCACCCCTCAGTTTTTCGTGGGTCAAGCACAATGCGAGCGCTTCACAGCCGTCGCAGATCTCTTACGCGCTTGAGCCCTTTAACGCTGCGTTGGGGGCGATTTCGGTCAAAGCGGCGGGTGCAGACCCCGAAGCCGCATTCGCCTCACTTTCAGGCGCGGCGATCGATTCAGTGTCGGTCAATGTCGTCGAACAAATCATTAGCGTTGCTAACGTTCGGCTCGACGGCGCGGACGTCAATGTGTCACGCAACACGCGTGGTGAAATGGCTGTGCCGTTCGCGTCGCTAGGTGCAACACCTAGTCAGAAAAAACAACCCGAGGCCGCGGCTGCCACTGAAACCACGGCCGGGGCGCTGCCTTGGCGCATCAATGCTCCCGACATTGCGATGGAGCGTGCCAAGATAGTGCTTCGCGATGCGAGCTTCGCCACGCCTCAACGTGCGGCGGTTAACTTGGATTTGGTGCTGGGTGTGGCGGTAGCGACCGGCGTCAAACCAACTGCGCTCATTTCGAGCAGAACAGTCAAAGCGAGCGAGCTCACGCTTCGCGACGATACTGCCGCAGACACGCCGCCGTGGCTCTCGGTTAAAGAGATCCGGCTGCCGCAATTCAGCACTGATGTGTTGAGCGCAAAAATCGAATTGCCTCGCATCGAAGTTCTGACGCCACAACTTTTGGCGAGCCTCAGCAAGACTGGCTTGGATCTCGCGGAGAAACTCGCGCTGGCCGCTTCAGACCCACCCCAAACCAAGGCGTCTATCGCGCCCGCTGCAGCCCCAGCGAAGCGAGTTTCGATCAGTGGTGTTGCGCTAAGTAACGGCCGATTGGTGCTCGCTGACACAACGCTCTCAAGCCCGTTGAGTCACGTTTTCGAAGCCCTCGCGATCAACATTGATCGCATCGAATTGGACGGTTCGAAGCCTATCGTTGCCCGAGCGACAACCAATGTGGCCGGCGGCGGCGCAATCAAAGCCAACGCGACGTTCAATCCGATCAAACGCGATGGCAACGCTGCGCTCAATGCAGAAAAAGTTCTGCTTGCGCCGTTTTCGCCGTACTTGAATCAAAACACGCGTCTCAAACTCAATCAAGGCGAATTTTCGAGCGACGTCAAGATCACATTCGACACCGCGCCCAGCGCGGCCGAGCCGTGGCGGGTGAATGCGTCAGCAACATTGGCTGGGGTTGAAATTTTCGATGAAGTCGCGCAGGCAAATTTCGCAACCTGGCGCGAGCTCTCGAGCAACGACATCGCGATTCGCACTGATCGCCAGCGGCTGGAAATCTCGCTGGGAGATTTACTGCTTGATGAGGCTAAAACACGACTCATCATCGGCGCGGATCGGAGCGTGAATTTGGCGCAAATTGCCAAGCCGAACACAGCTTCTGCATCCACACCATCGCCCGCAAACCCAAATGCCGCCCCGCCTCCGATGGATGCGGACGGCAATCGCGGAGCACGCGTCAAGGTCGCACGGTTGCAAGTGACGGGTGGCGATTTAGAGTTTGCTGATTTGTCGTTGCGGCCGCAGTTTGGTGCGCGTATTTCTGACCTGTCGGGGTTGGTCGTCGGCCTATCCAACGAGCCTTCGTCACGCGCTGAAGTGTCGCTTGAGGGCAAAGTCGATCAGTTCGGCTTGGCGCGACTCTCTGGCACGCTCGCGCCGCTGGGCGCAACCGAATACACCAAGCTCAAAGCGGTGTTTCGCAATTTGGAAATGGCGAGCCTCACGCCGTATTCAGGAAAGTTCGCAGGCCGCGCCATCAAATCGGGCAAGCTAACACTCGATTTGGATTACAACATTGAACAGCGAAAACTCAAGGGCGAAAACAGCCTGTTGATCGACAATTTGGTGCTTGGCGAAAAGATCGACAGCCCGGATGCAACCAATCTGCCGCTCGATCTCGCCATCGCGCTGCTTCGCGATAGTGACGGCAAAATCGATCTGGGTTTGCCAGTCCAGGGCTCGCTCGATGATCCGCAATTTAGCTACGGCTCATTGATCTGGAAAGCCATCGGTAACGTGCTCACCAAAATTGCGTCCGCGCCGTTTCGGGCACTCGGCGCGCTCTTAGGCGGCAGTGGCGAGGCATTCGAAGCGGTCATTTTCGAGCCCGGCGAGGCACGCTTGTTACCGCCGGAGCGAGAGAAATTGGGCAAGCTATCGAAAGCGCTGGAAAAACGACCTCAGCTCAAGCTCACGATCGAAGGCCGCTTTGACACCGCCCGTGATCGCGAGGCGCTGGCCGACAACATCTTGAAACTCGAGGTCAGCAAACGAGCAGGCATGAAGCCACCGGCGGCCAACGAACCGCTCATCATTTCCTTCACCGACGCCAAGGTACAAGCCGCACTCGACGACATGGCCGCGACCGTGGGCGATGAGGCCGTAAAACTGCGGGCTAAATTTCTACCGCCTGCGGGGAACGCGGTCACCGGTTTGCTGCAAAACGCACGCGAGCGAGTCACCGAAAAAGGCCGTGCAGAGGCCGCAGCGGCGCGGGCCCAGTATTACCCTGAGCTCTTCAAATTAATTCGCTCAAAGCAAGTCGTGCCTGAGTTCGCCTATGCCGCGCTGGCGGGTTTACGTGCCGAAGCGATCCGAAACACGGTTGTCGGGGTCAACAATTTCGATGCGAGCCGCGTTAGCGTGGCCGCTCCACAGCCCGTTGCCCAGAGCAAAGCCGATCAAGTCGCCACGACCTTGGCACTTTCGGTAAAGTAGATCTGTCCTACGTTGATTCGCCATTTCGCAAGGAGTTTGAGCATGGCCAAAGTTGAACCCGTCATCATTGATGCCACACCAGTTCGCATGGATCAAGGCGCCCCGCGCGCTGCGTCAAGCGGCAACACGGCGGGCGGAACGGGAGCGCAAACGCCGTTGGCGTCGCGCAGCAAGTGGAAGCGTGTTGCTATTGGCGTGCTCGCGCTACTCTACGTGCTCTCGCCGCTTGATTTGCTGCCGGATTGGATTCCCATCGTCGGGTGGTTGGACGATTTGGGGGTGCTCGCTTGGGCAGCGCGGCAGGTGTTTTTTAAGCGCGGTCAATAAATTCGGCGTGTGGGCGGGGATTCGCACCCGGCTCTCACCCAAACAAAAGCTTTTTCTTCAAGGGCCTTATGAAACAAGGCATTCGATCAATTTTATTGGCTATTCAAAATATAGAATAATTTACGTGAAGCCCATATTTCATAAGACATACACGGAAAAAGCTTAATCAAAAAACAGCAGCCACAAAAAAGCCGGGATAAACCCGGCTTTTTTACGTTTGGCTTAACCGCGAAACGAATTTCGCGATCAAAGCAGCAACGATTTAGTAGCGGTTTCCACCGCCACCACCACCGCCGTAGCCACCACCGCCACCACCGCCGCCCGAACGTGGGCCGCGGAAACCGCCGCCGCCGCCAGGACCACGTGGAGGACGATCGCCACCGCCAGCAGGTGCTGGACGTGCTTCGTTAACCACCAAAGGACGACCTTCGATTGGCTTGCCATTCATACCGGCGATTGCAGCTTGTGCGGCTGCGTCTGTGCCCATCGTCACGAACGCAAAGCCACGCATGCGGCCCGTTTCGCGATCCATTGGCAGGTGAACATCGGAAACTTCACCGAATGCGGTGAATTCTTCGCGAATGATTTCGGGCGTAGCACGAAAGCTAATATTGCCCACAAATAAACGATTACCCATAGTGTTTAGATCTATCCTTGATACTAATAAAACACGCGGATTTCAAGGACTCGATCAGTATCGACGCTGTAGCAGCACTCACACTCGGGAACCAGGAAACTCGCTAACGCACGGAACCCAGCTTCTGGCTTGAACCGCGTGGGCGAGAGAATGCCACAAATTTCGGCTCAATGCCGGAAATTGAGCATTTTTTTATGCTAAATCGAACGGAAAACCCTGATTTGCTGGGTTTGCAACAGATTCGACCTTCTGCAAGCGCCGTTTTCAGCACAGCGCGCGGCACGAAGAGAAGCGATGTCGCCAAGGGATTGCACCCTTGCACCCTTGCACCCAATGCAACTTGTCACTACATTTGCCTGTCATAGACATTCTCAGTCTGTTCTTCAGGAAGGAACTCATCATGGAAAACGGAAACGTAGCTCCCATTCATGGCGGCGAAGCGCTAGCCAGTTCACAAAATCGCGTGCTGCGCAACACTTACCTGTTGCTCGCGGTCTCAATGATTCCAACGATTGCGGGCGCGGCGCTCGGCGTGTCGATGGGATTCAAAGGCTTTGGCGCGTGGTGGGTCAATTTGATCGTACTTCTCGGCGCAGTGATGGCCTTTAGCTACGCCATTGAGCGCACCAAAAACAGTGGCGCCGGTGTGGCAATCCTGCTCGGCTTCACGTTCTTCATGGGCTTTTGGCTCTCGGTCCTGCTCGGCCGCATCCTCTCGCTCAAAGACGGCGCAACGCTCATCATGTATGCCTTTGGCGGCACGGCGGTCATCTTCACAGCAATGGCAACGATTGCCAGCATGATCAAAACGCGCTTGACTGGCATGAGCAAATTTCTGTGGGTCGGCTTCTTCGTGATTCTGCTCGCGGCGATCGGCGCGATCGTGTTCAAAATGCCTGCGCTGATGATTGCTTGCTCAGTGCTTTTCATTGGCCTGTTCGCCGCGTGGACGGTGTACGATCTGAACCAAATCATCACCGGCGGCGAGACGAATTACGTCAGCGCCACGCTGTCGATCTACATCAACGTATTCAACATTTTCAGCAACTTGCTGAGCTTGCTTGGATTGACCAGCAGCGATTGATTGGCTAGTTGCCGCGCGCATCGGCTGCCATACATCAATTCAAGCGCCGCCCTGCGCTTGAATTCAACGCACGCAAAAGCGATAGCAACATCGATAGGGTTGGGCACGAAATCCCTGCGCGATGGGCGAATTCATGCGGAACGCCAAGGATCGCTTCGACCTCGATGGGCTTACCCCGCAGCACGTCTTGCAGCATTGACGGTGTGTCTGACTTAGCCACGCCGTGCGCAGCGGCAAGCCGAGATTTCTCCGACGCGCGTTGCGCAACGCCTTTCGCCAACGCGACTTCGCCAGACAGATCGTGCCCTGTGGCGCGGGCAATGCTTGCGATCTCATCGACCAGCACATCAATGATGGCGAGCATGTCGGCTCGTTCACCCAGCTCGCCGATGGCGCATCGCGTGAGCGCCGAGAGCGGACTCAGTGAGGCGTTGCGCAGAAGCTTTACCCACACAGCGCGCCTGATGTCGTCGGTCGTTTCAGTATGAAATCCCGCGGTGCGTAGTAAATCGCTACAGTGGGCAAGGCGCGAACTTGCCGAGCCGTCAGGCTCTCCGAGCTTCCAAAGATTGTTACCGGCATGCTGCACCACGCCCGGAGCAGTCAGCTCATTGGTTGAATAGGCTACACAGCCGATAACTCGCTCTGGTTGCACAAGTCGCCACAGCCTTTGATCCGGATCGAGCACTGAAGATGGCGCGTCGTTCACAGCCGTCGCCGGCAATCCATGGCTCCACCACCAAGGAATTCCGTTACAGACGAACACAGCCACGCCGCACGCGCCAAGCAGAGCGGCAACTTGGTCTGCTGACTCAGGCTGCGAGTACGTTTTGAGCGTAACGAAGACATAGTCCTGCTCCCCGAGCTCCGCTGCGCTTGAGACAGCGCGCAGCCGCTGCGTTCGTTGCTCACCATTGGGCAAGACAAGCGTGAGTCCGCGGGCTTGGATGGCCTCAAGGTGCGCGCCTCGGGTCACTATTGAGACGTCGCAGCCTGCACTCTGGCCGAAGCCATGGGCCAGCAAACCGCCCACAGCGCCGACGCCAAAGATGCAAACTTTCATGGGCTCAATCGCCTACCCATCAACCACCCGCCCTGCATGATGCTTTAGCCAAAGAAACGACCGCATCCGCTCCTGCGTAGTCGCGTTGTAGTGCGAACCGTAGCCCCGATCCCGGTCTCCTTTTAACAGGCGAGCCTTGAGCGCATCCTGCCGCGGATTGTGGTAGCCCGTCATATCAACATATTTGTAGTGAAGCAGCTTGGCCTCTGGCGGGTCGGTCACCTTCACTCGCCCAATAGGGCTAGAAACATGACGGCCAACACCAAAATCCATATCCGAGATAGCGCCAGGATTAAAGATTTGTTGCTTGTCGAGCCCCCACATTGGCACGCCCATAGGTAGTGATCGCAACAGATCTGAGCCAACGGGTGGGAAGGCATCACCCACCATTTCGTAACCCAACGGTTTAATCACGGTGATTCGATTTTCGGTGCACTTTGAAAGATAGGTTCGCATGCCATCGCGATGCCAGAAAAATTCGTCGATGTTGGCGATGACAACCCAGTCAGCTATGTTGCGGCTCTCCGACCATGCATAATCCCACAGCGCATTGGCAGTTAACACGAATGAGTCTTGCTTGGCTGGAAACGCTCGCAAATCGACCTTGGGATGCGCGCGAAACAGCTCGAGGCATCCATCGTCGGAGCCGTCGTCATAGACGATGATTCGGTCGACCCAATCACCGTAGTAGGATAAATAAAAAGGCAGAAGTGCGATGTCATTCCACGCAATGGTGTAGAGGTGAATTTTCATTGTCGAATTGGGGTGTGGCTCCGCATGGCGCAACACTACGCCGTGAATAGCTAGATGCGCAAGCCTAGCTCAGATTAGGTCAATACGTTCGGGGCGTGAATTCGCAACGCGGACAAGCAATGCGATATTCGGCGTTTTGCATTCACGATATAGTGTGGATTTTTACACTTTGTTGCAAAACGAAGCGAGGCACCGCGTAATTCGTCCTACCATGTACCACCTATGCTCGACCCATTACATTGCGATTTTGAATTCGCTTGCTGGACAATTGACCCAGCACTGACGCGCGCCGCGCTCTCGGCGGGCGTGAGATGGATTGGTCCCGATCTCGAAATCATTGGTAAGCACGAAAGACAAGCAGGCACGGGCAGCCTGATCTCTGCGCACTCACGAGAGACGGTTCCAATGATGCGTGAGCTGGTGGGCTCAGAAAAACTATTCGCCCGATGCAACGGCCCCGGCCCCCACCTTCAGGTTGAAATCGAATCGTTACTGAGTGGTGGCGTTCAATGCTTGATGGTGCCTATGCTGCGTCGGCTTAGCCAGGCTCAGCAGGTCGTCGATCAGGTGGCTGGGCGGGCTCAGCTGGTGTTGATGGTCGAGCACGCTGACATCCTTGACAGTGTCGACGCGGTAGCGGCGCTGCCCGGTGTGCACACCCTTTACGTCGGCACCAATGACCTGGCGCTTTCTATGGGCTATCGAACGCGCTTTGGGCCGGTGAAAGACGGCTGGATTGACCGTATCGCTGCTGTTGCTAAGGCGCGGGGCGTGGGATTTAGCTTTCTTGGCTTCGGGCGTCTCTCGGCCCGGCTCGCTGTTCCGGTCGATCTGGTCATCGCTTCATACGTGCGCCACGGCGTTCGCTGGGGGTTGTTCGCGCGATCATTTGCGGCTACCCCCCAGAGCTTTGGCGATGAACTCGAGCAGGTACGACAACGTCTAGCCTGGTGGCGCAGCCAATCCTCTGATGCCCTTGACGAGGCGCAGGATAGGTTCATGACTTGTTGCGCGCAAGCCGAGCGAAACGGCTTGCCGCACGGCCCACAGCATTGAGCAGTCAGTGTGAGGTCTTGGCCGCAAACTGCGACGCCCGATCCACACTCTTGACCGTCACGGTCAATTCATTTTTTCCGCGCGTTACCGTCAGCGGCACATTGACGCCCGCGTCGCCCGTCGCCCACACGGCGCGGTAAAACTCCGCGAGTGTTTTGACCGAGGTTGCACCCACGGCGCTGATGATGTCGCCGCGCTCAACGCCCGCTAAATCGCCGGGACCGGATTTCGACAAACGCGATACGTTCACGCCGTCTTCGTCCTCAAACGTTGTGATGCCCAGCCACGGGCGCTGCGCGCCGCTTCGTTTGCCGTTAGCAATGAGTTCATCGAGAATCGGTTTGAGTAAATCGATGGGCACAAACATGTTGCCCGACACACCGCTGCCGTTGCCCGCCGCGTCGCGCACAAAGAGCGATCCCACGCCCACGAGCTTTCCGCTCGGCTCGATCAGCGCCGCGCCGCCCCAATCGGCAATCGGCGGCACGGTGAAAATGGCTTCTTCAACCAAATATTCCCAGCCGCCAGTGAATTCGCGCCGCGAGCTCACTAACGCGGGCGAGACGTTGCCATGCGCGCCGACGGCGAGCACCGCGTCTTTGGCTTTCAAGGTTTTCACGTCACCCAAAGCAATGACTTCGCCCTGGGCGGGCGCCAACAGTCGCACCAGTCCCAAGCCGCTCTGCGCGTCAAATCCGGCAACTTTTCCGGGAAGCTTTCGGCCTTTGGAATCGGTGATTTCGACTTCGTCGGCCTCCATAATCAAGTAGCCGATAGTGAGCACGAGTCGGGGTGCCAGCAAAATGCCGTTGCCTTCGCGCTCATTGCCGAGCGTGGCGTTGCTGCGGGCGTTGGGTGCGGCAATGGTTTTGAGCTTCACCACACTGGCGAGCGCCTTTTCGATGGCCGCAGGCTTCATCGAATCGGCAAGGCGATCCATCGCGGCTTTGGCGTCGCTCGTTTGAGCGACCACCGATCCGCACCAACAGGCCGACATTACCAACGGGGCAAGCCAGAGAAACGTGCGCATTTCGATCTCCTAAAACTGCGAGAGGGCCGGAACTAAAATACTCGCATGGAAAACACTCTCTCTGCAAGCGAAGTTTCATTCGACGACGCAATTTCGCTGCCGATTTCTCGAAAACCGCGAACCCTGCCGTTTTCGCTGTCTCGGGACGGCAAGCGGCTCCGAAACGTGGTCGGCGCAGCGGTGACCGATTTCGGCATGATTGCCGAGGGCGACCGAATCATGGTGTGTTTGTCGGGCGGCAAAGACAGCTACACCATGCTCGACATGTTGCAGGCGCTGCAAGTGGTGGCGCCGGTGAACTTTGAATTGATCGCGATCAACTTGGATCAGAAGCAGCCTGACTTTCCCGCGCATGTCTTGCCGCAGTATCTTGAAACCACGGGCGTACCCTTCAAGATCGTCGAGCAGGACACTTACAGCATCGTCAAGCGAGTGCTGGAAGAGGGCAAAACCATGTGCTCGTTGTGTTCGCGCTTGCGGCGCGGCATTTTGTATCGCACGGCGAAGGAATTGGGCTGTACAAAGATCGCGCTAGGTCACCATCGCGACGATATGTTGGAGACGTTTTTTCTCAACATGTTTTACGGCGGCAAGCTCAAATCCATGCCACCGAAATTGGTGAGCGACAACGGTGAACACGTGGTGATTCGACCACTCGCCTACGTGCGCGAAAAAGACATCATCAAGTATTCCAACGAGCGTAATTTCCCGATCATTCCATGCAATCTGTGCGGTTCGCAACCCAACTTGCAACGTGCGGTGATCGGTCGCATGCTCGAAGACTGGGACAAAAAATTTCCCGGTCGAATTGAGACGATGTTTCGGAGTTTGCAGAACGTCGTGCCGTCGCATTTGGCCGATAGCAAGTTGTTTGATTTCGCATCGATCGACGCCACGGCTCGCGGTGATTGGGAGAGCCTGGGCGACACCGCATTTGATGTCGATTCAGAGATTGAAGCGAAGATGCGCGCAGAGCAAAACGCGACCGCTCCGCCGTCGGTACAAACCGTTTCTTTTTCTGCGCAGCGCAGCGCCGCAACAACGTGAGCACGCAAGTCATCAAAGGCGCGTGTCCGCACGATTGTCCCGATACCTGCGCGCTGGAATATCACGTTGTTGATGGCAAGCTCGTTGAGGTCAAAGGCTCAGCAGCGCACAGCGTGACAGCCGGTGTACTCTGTACCAAAGTCGCGAAATATCCGTTGCGGACGTATCACCCCACTCGCGTAAAAACGCCGCTGAAACGCATCGGAAAAAAGGGCGCGGGCCAATTCGCGCCGATATCGTGGGACGAAGCGCTCTCGACTATCGCATCAAAATTCAAGTCGATCATCGCAAGTAACGGCGCGGAGGCAATCCTGCCCTACAGCTACGCCGGCACGATGGGGATGTTGCAGTACGCATCGATGGATCGACGTTTTTTTCACGCCCTTGGCGCTTCGCAGCTTGATCGTACGATTTGCTCAAGCGCGGGTGCGGCGGGTTTGCAAGTGACGTTGGGCTCGCGACTGGGCACCGACATTGAAGCATTCGCTCACAGCGAGCTCATCATTTTGTGGGGTAGCAATCCGATTACATCGAATTTGCATTTGTGGAGTCGTTGCCAAGAAGCAAAACGTCGTGGCGCAAAGCTCATCGCCATCGACCCTTACCGCTCGCTCTCGGCAGAAAAATGTCATCAATGGTTGCCCATCAAACCCGGCACGGATGCGGCGCTGGCGCTAGCGATGATGCACGTACTGATTCGCGATGATTTGCTCGATCATGATTACATCTATCAACACACGCTGGGGTTCGATGCGCTTAAAGCGCGTGTAGCCGAATGGTCGCCCGCACGCGCGTCCGATATCTGCGGCATTGCTGTTGATGACATTGAAGCACTCGCAACAGCTTACGGCAGTACAAAAAAGGCTGCGATTCGCTTGAACTACGGCATGCAGCGCCACGGCGGCGGCGGCATGGCGGTGCGCACGGTCACTTGCTTACCCGCACTCACGGGCGCATGGCGCGAGGCCAGCGGCGGCGTGCTGTTATCAACCTCGGGCGCGTATCCAATGCAAAGTGCCTACATGGAACGTCCGGACTTAATGCCAACCGTGGACGGTAAATTGCCGCGCGTGGTCAATATGTGTGAGTTGGGGGATGCCTTAGTTCCCTCCCCCTGGGGGGGAGGGCTAGGGAGAGGGTCTGCGCAAACGAGCCTAGCTGCGGCAGACAACTCCCTCTCCCCCAACCCCTCCCCCCCAGGGGGAGGGGAGCAAACCATCAAAGCTCTCTTCGTCTACAACTCCAACCCCGCCGCGGTCGCCCCCGATGGCAACAAAGTGTTGGCAGGGCTTGCGCGAGAGGATTTGTTCACCGTAGTGAGCGACATTTTCATCACTGATACAGCACGCTACGCCGACATCGTGTTGCCCGCAACGACCTCGCCCGAGCATGACGACATCAATCGCAGCTATGGGCACTACGACATCGTTTTGAATCGCCGCGCGATTGATCCGGCGGGTGAAAGTGTGCCCAACACCGAGATGTTTCGCCGATTAGCGAAGGCCATGGCGCTAACCGATCCGTGTTTCGAAGAAACTGATGAATCGATGATTCGCGCGAGCTTTGATTGGAATCACCAAACGCTCGCCGGACAATCGTTTGACACACTGGAGCGCGACGGCTTTTTGCGACTCAACTACCCCAAGAAGGACGGCTTCATCACGCCATTCATGCACGGGGGCTTCGGTACGCCTTCGGGCAAGTGCGAGTTTTATTCGGAAACGCTCGCGCAGCGCGGCCTTGATCCGTTGCCGACCTACACACCGCCGCGTGAATACGATGATGCGGCGCTCTCCGCAGAGTTTCCGCTGGCGCTCAACACGCCGCCCGCTAGAAACTTTATGAATTCGACGTTTGCAAACATCGAAGAACTCGCAAAACCCCACGGTGCACCCACGGTGCAATTGCATCCCAACGACGCGGCCAAGCGCAGCGTGATCGCAGGTGCCACCGTCAAAGTATTCAACCATCGCGGCACCATGAAGTTAGCCGCTAAGGTCACCGAGGACACCCGCGAAGGTGTAGCCACGATCCTGTGGGGGCATTGGCGCAATCATCCGGGCGCTGAGGGTTTCGTCAATGACTTAACAAGCCAAGCGCTCACCGACATGGGCGGTGGCGCTACGTTTTACGATTGTCGCGTTGAAGTTGAGGCCGTCTAAACCGAGTGAAAGAACAACGCGCCAGCACACTTCTGTAGCTTCTGGAACTTCTGGAACAAAACTCGCGAGTGGCGCATCAACTGCGACGCAACAGTAATGTGTCGCGGGTACAGCTAACGCAAAAAGGAACATCGATATGGAAAAAGTCATCAAAACCGACGCCCAATGGCGCGCCCAGCTCACGCCGGAACAGTACGAGGTCACTCGCGCTCACGGCACCGAGCGCGCTTTTTGTGGCGGTTTTTGGGATCACGACAAGGAGGGCACGTATCACTGCGTGTGCTGTGATTTGCCGCTTTTTGAAAGCGCCGCGAAGTTTGATTCCGGTACTGGCTGGCCGAGCTATTTTCGGCCCGTCGTTCCGGGCAACGTGATCGACAAAGCGGACAACAGTTTCTTCATGCGCCGAACGGAAACGCTGTGCGCGCGTTGTGACGCGCACCTCGGACACGTTTTTCCCGACGGCCCGAAACCAACGGGGCTGCGCTACTGCATCAATTCAGTGGCGCTGGTCTTTCGAGAGCGCACTGAATGACTTGAGCCGCCAACAGCTTAGCGAGGCGCGCCCGTGCCGAAGCGGCGGCGAGAGAACCAACCCAGCCCCAACACGAAAAGGGCGACCAACGCAAGCAGCGAAGCGATGTTCAACGTAGGCACCGGCGCTGCGGGAACTACGGCAACGGGCAGCCTTACTTCAAAATTGGTCTGCGAGAGACTGGCCGCACCGGAGGTAATGGATGTCAACGTGACATTGTCAACGGCACCTAAAAATGCGGGGCCTCCGCTCACACCCGTGTTCCAGCCCGAGCCAATACCCAAGCTGACCCCAAGGATTGTGCTGTTCGGCCCGATTTGTGCGAACGAGAGCAACGAAATTGACGACGGTGTATAGGTTCCCGCTTGATACGTCGAAAGAGTACGGTTGTAGACCGGCTCGATGCCAAATCCGAACTGCACCCACCATAAATTGGTAGCGCCCGTGACGTTCTCGCTGGTCCAAATATTGGTCGGCACCGGACTGACGTTCGGGTTGTACGAGCGCTCGAACACCAAATAGCCTCGGTCGGTCGTCGTCGTTGAATCGCCGTCCGCATCAATGAACAAACGAATCACCGGGTGAAAGTTGGTGCCGGTTGTGCTGGCCGCATCGCGGTACCAGTCGTAGCTCAGCGCGGTTAAGTCCGCGAGCCTGCCAAATCCTGCGGTAGGGTAGTACTCCCAATCAGCCTTGGCGTTGTTGTTGGTGTTGTCGCCCAACGACATGAACACCGAGCCATCGCCGTTGCGCGGGTAGGTGGTACTGATGCCCACTTGGCCGCCGTTGCGCACGTTGACGCGCAGCCAAGCATCTGCAGCAATCGTGTCGCCCATGTTCGACGAGCCTGTATTGGTGTAGACACCCACCGGCGTGGTGACCACGGCCGCGAACGCAGTGGATGCGAAGACGGTCACGGCGGCGGCGGCCAGAGACGCTATTCGATGAGAAAAACGCATAGGTGTTGCTTTCTTTTGGGAATGAGTGATCAGTCTAGTTCGTGAAAAACAAAGCGGTGGAGAATCTACCCGATAGTTCCAAGAGTTCCGATGAGCGGGTGGTTTCATCCGACACGTCGTGTAAATTTTCAACAAAAAGCCCACTTTTTTGCATCTAAACCAGCTTAAACCGTTAAAGCATCTGTTTTTTGAGGCCGCAAGCCGAAACGATGGCATCTCGCGTATTACCACTGTCCGCACAAAAGCAATGCGGCTGTTAGCTTATAAAGATTATGCTGGGATTCTTCGCCCATCCCACGCACCGCTTCGCACTTTGGCTTACCGAGGCAACGAATTGACCTCTTTATCCCACTTCTCGATGATGCGTTTGCGCTCCGCCGAGGCACCATACTTTTTGAAGTCGTAGTTCACCAATTTCACACCGTCCATCGTGGGAATTCTTGGGTCTTGTTTGAAGGTTTTGTTGGCGGGGTTTTGCAGCGAATTGGCCTTGGCGCCGATGCCTTGGCCGACGGGTCCCATGAGCCAGTCGTAGTACTTTTTCGCCTCCACGCCGTTTCGTGCGCCTTTGATGAGCGCAATGCCGCCGATTTCGTAGCCCACGCCTTCGCACGCCGTAGTCGCTGCGACTGGAAAGCCCGCAAGGCGCTCTTCGTCAAATCCGAACACGAATGAGATGCCCACGCCCGCTTCGCCGCGCGCAACGTTTTTGGCCTGGGCCTGCGAGCTCTTGGTGTACTGCGTGATGTTTCGATGCAGGCGCTTCATGTAATCAAACGCCTTGTCCTCGCCCATCAGTTGAATGAGGCCCGCCACAATCGTGTAAGCGCCGCCCGACGAACCTGGATGCGCCATTTCGACTTCGCCTTTGTATTTCGGGTCCGTCAAGTCCGCCCAACACTTCGGCGCCGCGAGGTTTTTCTTTTTGAGTTGTTCGGTGTTCCAGCCAAAACCAATGGCGCTGGTGTAGAAACCACCGACCATATTGCCGCTGGTGTCGTATTGGCGAATCGCCCAATCGTAGAGATCGTTGATGTAGGCCGGACGATAGGCTTCGAGCAATTTTTCCTCAGCCGCTTGCAGAAACGGGTCCCCTGTGCCGCCCCACCAAATATCGGTTTTGGGATTGTTGCCCTCGGCTTTGAGTCGCGCAAACGCCTCGCCCGTAGCCAAGTGCGTTTGCACGATTTTGACGCCGGTGGCCTTGCTGTATTCGGCGGCTGCCAAGTCACACCACGATTTATTGGTGGAGCAATAGGCGCTGAGCGTTTGGGCCGCAGCGGGTAGCGCGGTCAGTGCTGCCATCGATGCGGCGACGGCGGACAAGGCAAGAAGTTTTCTCATGGAATGTGTACCTGCATGGGTTGTTTTTCGTTCGCTTTGAGTTTGTCGGCGGGCTCGCGCGTTGCGATAGAGCCCAACGACCAGCTTAAGGCGAACAGGGGGATGGGGCTGACGACTACTTCGGCGCGTTCTTGACGTCTCGGTCCCATTTTTCAATGAGCCGTTTGCGCTCAGCACTCGCGCCGAATTTGACGAAATCGTAATTGATTAGCTTGGCTTTTTCCAGCGCTTTAACCCTATCTGGTGCAAACGCACTCCGATTGGATGGGATGGCGATCACCTTGGTTTGATCTTTGATCGTTTGCGCGTCAGCGGTCATCGCCCAGTCGTAAAACTTTTGTGCGTTTTCAATGTTGCGCGCGCCTTTAACGATACTCATCGCGCCCACGCTGTAACCCGTCCCTTCGCAGGGCAGCACCGTTTCAATCGGCGCACCCACGTATTGCTCGGGAATGAATTCATCCAAAAACGTAACACCCACCATCGATTCCCCGCGCGCCACGCTTTGCCGCTGCGCCGTACCGCTCGTGGTGTATCGATTGACGTTTTTGTTGAGCGATTTGAGGTAATCAAACGCTTTGTCTTCGCCCATCATCTGCACAAGTGTTGCCAAGATGGTGTAGGCCGTGCCGCTGGTCATTGGGTTGGAAAGCTCGACATCGCCCCTGAACTCGGTCTTTAGCAAATCGCTCCAGCACGTCGGCGGTGCAATTTTCTTTTTCGCCAACAGATCGCGGTTGTATCCAAAGCCCAAGGTGATCCGATAAATGCCCACCACCTGAGCCGCAGTTTTGGCGTGCAAATCGCCCGACCAGGGATACTGATCTTTCATGTTCACCGAGGTGTAGGCTTGCAGCAAGTTTTCGTTGGCGGCCTGCACGTGCGGGTCATGGGTGCCGCCATACCAAAGATCGGTGCGTGGGTTGGCTGACTCGGCTTTAAGCTGTGCAAATACTTCGCCCGTGGCTTTGCGGCTCAAGTTCACCTTAATCCCGGTTTGCACGGAAAATTCCCGTGCCTTGCTCTCGCACCAATCAGCATCGGTCGAGCAAAGAATGTTGAGCTGGGCAAGACTGAGCGACATGAACAGCGCACTAACGAAAGCCGTGAGTAAATAGCGGATCATATGACTCCCGAATTTTCCAAAACTACAATTCGCCCAATTCGACTAACACTAGGAATTTATCAGCGGAAATGACTCTCTTGCGGAGCTCTTTCGCCCTCTCCACTTTCGCAGGCCCCGGTTTTTCGCCCACACATAAATAGGCCAAATTTTTGTTCACTTGCTGAACTACAGTCATACCCGCTCCGGCAGCGATATCTTCGAGCTCGTCTCGCTCGCTAGCCGTGAATCCGGTAAAGCAAATTTCAACTCTATCAACACGACGATTCGAACTAGCGGCGTAAATTAGAGTCCACCCGTCAGCGGTCGCAATAGACGCAATTTCATCTGCCGAAAGGTTAGTCTTTGATCGCAGAGCGCGTTCCAGCTTCTCGCGTGACGACATCGGTCTTCTCCCAGCCAGCAAATCGATCAATCCAAGCTTACAACACCGCCCGGGGTATCAAGAGTAGCGACCAACAGCGCGGATGAGCTTTGCCCGACGTATACCTTTGAGCCAGCAAATCGCAACGCTTCAAATGCTTGAGTCAACTCTTCGGGATCGGGCGCGCAGAGTATTAGCGACGAAATCGAAACCCCCACATCCGGCAATCGTTCGGAAGGATGCATCGGGACGTCCCACTGAATCAAATGCGGCAACGCGCCACCGCCCGGCAGCGCGCCGTCGGGCGTAAACGCAAAGCGCCAGCGAAAATCACCGCGCTGTGCAGGCCGGACGACATTCGCCGGGTTGCCGGGCAAGGCGGCGAACTGCTCAATGGCGTTGCTCGCGCCGCTAGCGCGCGCCACCCACGCAACGAGCCGTGGGCCGTTGGCGATCATCGATTTGACGGCGAGCGTGTCGAGCCCGAACCAGCGCGGCACAAGGGGCGCGGGCGCGTCGGGGTCGACAGCGATGATCTCCAGATAATGATTCGCGTTGAGCCCGATTAAGGTGTTGTGCGTGGAAATGCCGGCATGCTTTCCGCCGCCGCTGGGCTCAACGCCAAGCACGTCGCGCGCCCACACGCGACCTTCCTCCAGCGTCGAAGCGGCGACAACGATGTGGTCAAGCTCGGTTTTCATCAACTCAGATGTCATCGCTATCCAACCATATCGTGACGGGTCCATCGTTGATGAGCGCGACTTTCATGTCGGCACCAAAAACGCCGGTGGGAACGGGTTTTCCGATGCGCGCGGAGAGCTTCGTAACGAATCGATCGAACGCGGGTGAGGCTTGTTCGGGGCGAGCCGCTCGGGTGTAGCTCGGTCGATTGCCGCCTTTGGCATCGGCGTAGAGCGTGAACTGGCTCACTGCAAGAATTTCGCCGCCGATGTCGGTCACGCTCTGATTCATCTTGCCTTGCTCATCAGAAAAAATTCGCAGCTTCACGATTTTGTCGGCCATTCGATCTTCGATGGTCTCGGTATCAGCTTGCGTAACGCCCACCAGAATCAGTAATCCGTGCGCAATCTGACCCGTGAATTGTCCGTTGACAGTGACCGAGGCTTCGCTAACGCGTTGAATGAGAACTCGCATAGATTATTGAATGGGCGACTGGGGTTTCACGTTGATATTAGCGGGTGCGCGGCGGCGACCTGCGACGCATCCAACCCGTCAGCGATAGCCTGGGTTTTGACGCCGCAAGCACCTCGTGTGGAAAGCGCTCACTGAGAAAAGCGACCATCGTTCCAGCATGCGGCGCTACGCGCTGCAACAGCGCGCCAGCGGGCTCGTAGATTGCCAACTGGCCGCCGTCGTCCTGCGCCCAATGTTGATTGAGGTAGAAAACAAGCGACACCACGCGTGCATCGTCGTCGCCAAAGCGATCGACATGCTGGGCGTATCCCGCACCGGGCGGATAGTGCGCGTAATGAAGCTCAGTTTCAAACGCTCCGAGAAAAAGTGTCTGATTAACAGCTTCGCGCAGTTCGTCGATGACGCGAACTGCCGCCGCCTCGGCTTCGTCCTGCGGCGCATCATCCAGCCATAGCGTGGTATCACCGCGGATGCTGGAATTCATGCGTGCGCCACTGGAGCGTCCGACCTTGGCCGCTTGCAGTGCGCCCTCGGATTCAAGCCACTGAAGTCGCTCACTCAGACGCAGCGTCAGCCCATCGCTCAGTAAGCTCGGACCGACGTAACATCCAGTGGTAGCGAGCGTGTCCACGATAGTTGTAACGAGACGGCTCGACGAATGCTTCATCGCTCGATTCTAGAATCAGCGTACCCTGTCAATTCAAAGTAGCTCATCATGCGCGTTGTCATCACCGGCGGTACCGGATTTCTCGGAAAAATGCTCGCAGCGAAAGTTCTCGCCAAGGGATCGCTCACCGATTCAACGGGCGCCGCGCGCACCATCAGCGAATTGGTGCTTTTGGACATTCATCCGGCGTCGGGCGAGGCGTGGCTCAACGATTCGCGCGTGAAGCAGTTTGCGGGCGACATCAACGATGTGGAGCTACTTTCCGAGGCGCTCACCCCCAACACCGGCAGCGTGTTTCACCTTGCGGCCGTAGTGAGCAGCCATGCTGAGGCTGATTTCGACATCGGCATGAAAGTCAATATCGACGCCACGCGAACGCTTTTGGAGCTGTGTCGAAAACTGCCCGCGCCACCGAAATTTTTATTCACGAGCTCGTGTGCGGTGTTTGGCGGCGATTTGCCAGACGTGCTGCCCGATTCGCAATTACCAACGCCACAAGGCTCATACGGTATTCAAAAAGCCATCGGCGAAATGTTGGTGAGCGACATGAGTCGGCGCGGCATGATCGATGGTCGCTCGGTGCGCTTGCCCACCATCAGCGTGCGCCCTGGCAAGCCCAACAAAGCGGCGTCAAGCTTTGCCAGCGGCATCATTCGCGAACCGCTCTCAGGCGTCGCTGCCGTCTGTCCTACAAGTCCATCGACACAAGTTTGGTTGCAGTCGCCCGGACGCGTGATTGACAATATTTTGATTGCGCACGAAGCGCCAGCGAACGCGTTCAAATTCAATCGCACGATTACGCTGCCGGGCATCACGGTGACGGTGGGTGAAATGGTCGAGAGCCTTCGGCGCGTGGCGGGCGATGCGGTGGCTTCAAGAATTAGCTGGCAGCTCGATCCTGGTATTGATCGTTTGGTGACATCGTGGCCGAAGGCGTGCAGCGGTGAATTCGGCCGAAGTCTTGGCATGAAAGCTGATGCGTCATTTGACGACATCGTTCGCGAATACCAATCGGCCTACTGCCAGTGACGCAGCTCCCGCAATCGCACTCACCACTGTCGCCATTACCCAAAGACGCCGCTCGTCGGCGTATTTTTTTGATGCGTCACGGCAGTGTGGATTACTTTGATAGCGCTGGCAATCCGGTGCGTCCTGACACCGTGCCGCTTTCGCCAAACGGCCGCGAACAAGCGCTCGCCGCCGGTGACGAGTTTGCTCGGTTGGGTGTGCACTTTGATCGCGTGATCGTCAGTGGTTTGCCGAGAACGATCGAAACAGCATCGCTCGTGCTCTCAAAACTCTCCCGTGCGCCGAGCACCGAAACGCAACACGCGCTACGCGAAATTGAAGGCGGCAAATACGCTGACATCAAGCCGGAGACGATGAAAGAAGCTTTTTTGGGCGCATTTTCTGCCGTTGCCGACCCCGAAGCGCGCTTTCTGGGCGGCGAGAAAATCGCCGACTTCTTAGCGCGCGTATTGCCGCCAGTGGATGCGCTCCGCGCCGATCCGACGTGGGATTGCGTATTGTTGGTGTTGCACGGTGGCGTAAATCGGGCGCTGCTGTCGTACTGGCTCACGGGGGACGCGAAGCTCTACGGCGGCTTCGCGCAAGATCCGGCGTGCATCAACGCCATCGATGTCGGCGCAGAAAAGCACGACGCGATTTTGCGTGTGGTGAACTATGCGCCGCTCGATCGTTTACAAACTCAAACACGTAAGACCACGATGGAGGAGCTGCTTGAGAAGTTTGTTGCCTACCGCAACCGAAAGCCACTCGGATCATGAGCCAAGACATCAATCGCTCTGAACTCTTCACCGGCACCATGGCGGTGGCGGAAAAGCAGCGCTTCGACATTGCCGCGCTGGAATCGTATCTGCGCGCTCATGTTGAGGGTTTTGCTGGACCGCTCACCGTTGAGCAATTTAAAGGTGGGCAATCCAATCCGACCTTTAAGCTCATCACGCCGCACCGAAGCTACGTGATGCGCTGCAAGCCCGGCCCCGTGGCCAAACTGTTGCCGTCGGCACACGCCATTGAGCGAGAGTTTCGAGTGATGCGCGCGCTGTCTGGCAGCGATGTGCCGGTGCCCGCCATGCATGTACTGTGCGAAGATGAAGCGGTGCTCGGCCGGGCGTTTTACGTGATGGATTTTGTTGAGGGCCGTGTGCTCTGGGAGCCCCAATTGCCGGGGCTAACATCGACACAGCGCGCTGCGATTTTTGGCGAAATGAACCGTGTGATGGCGGCACTGCATCAAGTGGATTTCGCGGCAGCGGGGATCGCCGATTACGGCAAACACGACGGTTACTTGTCGCGCCAAATTGCACGCTGGACGAAGCAATATCGTGCCTCAGAGACCGAATCAATTGCGTCGATGGACGCGCTGATCGAATGGCTGCCCGCGCATATTCCAGCGGGCGAAGAGACAAATATTGTTCACGGCGACTATCGGCTAGACAACGTGATTTTTCATCCCACGGAGCCCCGCATTTTGGCGGTGCTCGACTGGGAGCTCTCGACGCTCGGGCACCCTTTAGCGGACTTTGCGTATCACTGCATGACCTGGTATTTGCCACCCGGTGCAGGGCGTGGGCTGGCGGGCTATGACTTAGCCGGTACCGGCATTCCCAGCGTGAAAGACTACATTGCGATGTATTGCCAGCGCACCGGGCGCAGCGATGGAATCCCACACTTTGAGTTTTACATGGCGTTCAATATGTTTCGCATGGCGGGCATTTTGCAAGGCATCATGAAGCGCGTGGTCGACGGCACAGCGGCGAGCGCCCAGGCGCTGCAAATGGGCAAAGCGACTCGACCCATTGCCGACGAGGGATGGCGCGTAGCGCAGTCGATTTGATAAGTGCAAACTGTAGGAGCGGTTCCACCGCGATTGCAGCGTAGGAACAATCGCGGTGGAACCGCTCCTACAAATAAGATTTTTAGATAACGAGAGCGACCATGGATTTCCAACATAGCGACAAAGTCAAACACTACCAAGCCGAGCTCTTGAAGTTCTTTGATGAACACATCTATCCGAATGAACATCGCTACGCTCAAGACATCGAAGAGAACACCAAAGCAGGTAAGCGCTGGACCCCAACGCGCATCATCGAAGAGCTAAAGCCAATCGCCCGCAGCAAAGGCCTGTGGAATCTCTTTTGCCCGCACGCCGAATACGGCGCAGGTCTGACCAACATGGAATACGCGCCGCTGGCGGAAATCACCGGCCGCGTGCCTTGGGCACCTGAGGTATTCAATTGCTCGGCGCCCGATACAGGCAACATGGAAACCATCATTCAGTACGCCAGCGCTGAAAAGAAAAAGGAATGGCTGCCGCGACTGTTAAACGGCGAAATTCGCTCAGCCTTTGCGATGACCGAGCCCGCCGTCGCATCGAGCGACGCGACCAACATCGAAACCAGCATCATTCGTGATGGCGACGATTACGTCATCAACGGGCGCAAGTGGTGGATTTCTGGCGCAGGCGATCCGCGCTGTGCGGTCTATATCGTGATGGGAAAGAGCGATCCAACTGCGCCGACTCACTCGCAGCAGTCGATGATTTTGGTGCCGTCCAACGCGCCCGGCGTGACAGTGGTTCGACCGCTTACGGTGTTTGGCTACGACGACGCACCCCACGGCCATTGCGAAATGACCTTTGAAAACGTACGCGTGCCCGCTGACAACATCTTGCTCGGCGAGGGCCGTGGTTTCGAAATCGCGCAGGGTCGCTTAGGGCCGGGCCGAATTCATCACTGCATGCGGCTGCTGGGACTATCCGAGCGGGCGCTTGAGCTGATGTGCAAACGACTCACCCAACGTGTGGCGTTTGGAAAGCCAGTTTCAGCGCAAGGTGTGTGGCATGAGCGTATCGCCGAAGCGCGCTGCATGATCGATCAAGCGCGTCTGCTCACGCTTCAAGCCGCGTGGATGATGGACGTCGCGGGTAACAAGGTCGCCAAGCAGCAAATTGCGATGATTAAAGTGGTCGCGCCCAATGTGGCTTGCCAAGTGATCGATTGGGCGATGCAAGCGCACGGCGGCGGCGGCATGAGCGATGACTTCCCGCTGGCCTACGCCTACACAGCGGCCCGAACGCTGCGATTTGCCGATGGCCCGGATGAGGTTCACCGCAACGCCATTGCAAAAACCGAACTGGGGAAATACGTTTCACGATAAGGCACGAGCCGCTCTTTTTGTAGGAGCGGCTTGCCGCGAACGAAACCCCCCAGGCCAACTTCACTTTCGGCGTTTCAATTTGCATAAATACTGTATTTATGTACATAATTCACGCGATTCCATTTCCCCGCTTAATGCGGGTATCGCATGATGAATGTTCAAATTGGCACCGACACCAAGCCCGCCAAAATCGTCAACGAACACGTCAGCATCAAACACTGGCCCGCTGACGATAGACCCCGCGAAAAATTGCTTGAGCACGGCGCGGCGCATTTAACCGATGCGGAATTGTTGGCCATTTTTCTGCGAGTGGGCGTGGTGGGCAAAAGCGCCGTGACTTTAGCGCGTGAGTTGCTGGATCGGTTTGGCTCGATGGCCGACGTCGTTTACGCGCCGCGTGATGCGTTTTGTGCGGTGCACGGCATGGGCGACGCAAAATTTGTTCAGCTGCAAGCCAGCGTGGAGATCGCTCGCCGGGCGCTCGCCAGCAAAATGCGCGACATGCCCGCAATGAGTAGCCCCGAAGTCGTGAGCGACTACCTGCGGTTGACGCTCGGGCACGAGCGCATTGAGGTGTTCGTGGCGCTATGGCTCGACGCCAATCATCGCTTGATCGAAATGCAGCCGCTGTTTCGTGGCACGCTCACGCAAGCCAGCGTGTATCCCCGAGAAGTAGTGCGCGCGGCGATAGAGAAGAACGCGGCGGGCGTAATCTTTGCGCACAATCATCCGTCAGGCCGACCGACACCCAGCCAAGCGGACATTCGGCTCACTGGCGCCCTGAAACAGGCGTTGGCGTTGATCGATGTGCAGGTCTTGGATCATTGCATCGTCGGGGCCGTGGATGCGAATCGATCGATCAGCGAGGCAACCCACTCCATGGCAATGATGGGGCAGCTTTAGTAATAAACGCCACATAAAATAAGGGTTTGAAGACTTTTTTATTTGTTTTTGCTAATTAGTAATAATGAAATAGTGCCCTTATTTGATAAGGCGTTGCAGCCATTAGCTAGGATGGCACACCCATATTAGCCAATTGATCCGCACGCTCATTGCCCGGATCGTTGGCGTGACCCTTAACCCAGCGCCACTCAACGGTTTGCAGCCTACATTGCTCATCAAGCAACTGCCACAAGTCTGCGTTTTTCACCGGCTTTTTGTCCGACGTGCGCCAGCCGTTTTTCTTCCAGCCGTGAATCCACGTTTCAATGCCCTGCTTGACGTAATTGGAGTCGGTGAACAAGCGGACGCTACAGGGTCGTTTGAGTGCCTTGAGCGCCTCAATCGCACCGGTCAGCTCCATTCGGTTGTTGGTCGTATCGCGCTCGCCGCCAAACAGTTCACGGCGATGCTCGCCAGAAATTAAAAGCGCGCCCCAACCGCCGCGCCCCGGATTACCCTTGCAGGCGCCGTCGGTGTACATGATGACATCAGGTTCTGTACTCAATGGACATTCGATTCGGTAAAGTTCAACGACACCGAATTTACCGCGAATACGACTCGCGGCCGCTCACTGATCGCGTCGTAACGGAGGCGTTACGCTGACCGAGCCACGCGACGGCGCGACCGCAGCCGCGCGCCGACGCGGTGCTTTCGCCCAAGCGGGTTTCAGCAATCGCACGCCCGCCACGCGTTTCACCGCGTGCAAAAAATACACGCCGCCCGCAAACGGCCACCAACGCTCGCCGGCGCGCTCCAACCAATCGGGGCGATCAAGCGATCGGGCGCGCTGCGTAGGCGCATTAAAGCAATCAAGCTGGCCATCCACCAAATCAAAGCCCAAGAGCGTGAGCCAATCTTTTAATCGATGCAGCGCGATGAATTCGCCGCCCCACGCCCCGGCGCGTTCGCGACCGAAGTAGCGCTTTACGCCAAATAGCGAATACGGATTAAAACCGGTAATAAGTAATCGGCCCTCGGGCCGGAGTACGCGAAACACCTCGCGCAGCACTTCGTGTGGCAATGCATGAAATTCGAGCACATGCGGCATCACGATCACATCAAACTGATTTTCTGGAAACGGCAATTGCTCAGCCTCGGCCATCACATCGCCCGTGGTGTTCCACGCCAATGTGAATTTCGAACCGACTCGACTCGCCTGCAACAGCGGCATGCGCGCGCCGCCAATCTGCAGGGCATAAAATCCAAACAAGTCCGGCAAGGCGCGCTCGAAGATGCGCTGCTCACGAGCGCACAGGTGCGCGCCCAGCGGCGTTTGCAGCCATTCGTCCACATTCATCAACGACACAGTGTCGTCAGGAGTCATCGAGTTGGACATCGTTCCCATTCCAGCGTTTGCCGACAACTATATCTGGATGCTCGTCGATTCGGCCAGTGCTGATCCTAGCGGGCCGCGCGCTTGCGTGGTCGTCGACCCAGGCGAGGCCGCGCCCGTTGAAGCAACCTTGCTCCGCGAAAACCTGACGCTGAACGCCATTTTGATCACACACCACCACGCCGATCACACCGGTGGCATCGCCGCGCTCACCCAGCATCGCAACATCCCCGTGTACGGCCCCGCCACCGAAGCCATCGCAGGTGTGACCCATGCACTGGTCGAAGGTGATGAAGTTTCGCTCGACTCCGTGAGGTCGAAGCACGGCGAAGTTTGCAAGCTAAGGGTGATGGAAATTCCGGGGCATACCCGCGGCCACATTGCCTACGTGGGCGACGGGTTCGTGCTGTGCGGAGACACCCTGTTTGCGGCGGGCTGCGGGCGACTCTTCGAAGGCACCCCGGCGCAGATGCATGCATCGCTACAGCGGCTCGCCGCGTTGCCGCCCGAGACTTTGGTTTACTGCACGCACGAATACACGCTGTCCAACTTGAAATTTGCGCTCTCGGTTGAGCCCGACAACGATGCACTGGTTACCCGAAGTTTCGATGATCGCGCGACGCGTGGGCAAGGAGCGCCAACCGTCCCAACCACCATCGCCCGCGAGCTCGCAACCAATCCGTTTCTACGCTGCGATCAATCTGGCATTCGTGCGCAAGCAGAGCGACACGCGGGGACATCATTGCACAACGTCGTCGATGTCTTCGCGTCGATCCGAGCGCAAAAGGATGTGTTTCATTGATGCGCTGACTGAGCCCTCGGAACTCAGTGACCCGCCGACGGTCGAAACGACTTCTTGTTGCGTACGTCGACGAAAACAAACGCTCGTTTGACGCGCGTCGTTGAAGTGAGTACCATCGCGCGAAATTTTGTCCAGGAGTGAGCGTGCTCATATCTTCACGATCACAACGGCTGCGAAGCGCAGCAATCGCTACCCCAGTAGCTTCGTCACGAACCAAAACACTTTCCATCGCGATCAGTATCGCGCTGCTGGGTGTCGTCTCAGCCAGCGTGGGTGCGCAAAGCGCAGCGTCAGTCGTTGTGGCGACCGATGCAGCACCGTCGGCGCCCGCAATACCCACAATACCCGCCGCGAGCCCTACCGCGCAAATCGTTGCACCCACAACGCAGCCGCCCGCCGCCGTGAGCCCACTGGGTCTACCCGCAGTGGTGCCAACGCCATTGGGCGTCACAACGCAGAAACTGGCTATTGAAGAGCCTGCTCGGGTGGTGCAACCGTCCGTCGCGCCCGCAGCGACCTCGGTAAGCAGCGAAACGCTGCTCATCGCGCCCAACGACGTCGCGCCCATCATCGTCAACGAACTACCCGCTACGCCACAGAACGCTGCGGCCGCGCCCATCATCGTGCCGCCGCCCAGCGACTTATGGGATCGCATTCGTGCGGGCTACGCCATGCAAGACCTTGAGGATCCGCTCGTTGGCAAATGGGAAAAATTCTACGCAACCCGCCCCGACTATATGGCGCGAATCGTGGATCGTTCGGGCAAGTACATGTTCTACATCGTCACCGAGCTTGAGCGACGCGGTATGCCGCTGGAAATCGCGCTGCTGCCGATGATTGAAAGCGCGTTTAATCCTATCGCGCACTCGTCGGCCAAGGCCTCGGGGATTTGGCAGTTCATTCCATCAACAGGCACGGCATTCGGAATGAAGCAGGACTGGTGGGCCGATTCGCGCCGCGACATCGTAGCCGCGACCAACGGCGCACTGGACTACTTGACGAAACTTCACGGCATGTTTGGCGATTGGCAATTGGCGCTAGCCTCGTACAACTGGGGCGAAGGAGCGGTGGGTCGTGCGTCGGCGAGAGCAAAGGCAGCCGGTCGCGACGGCACCTATCTCACGCTCAACATGCCCGACGAAACACGCAATTACTTGCCCAAGTTGCAAGCAGTCAAAAACATCATTCGAGACCCCGCTGCGTTTGGTTTGACCATCGCGAGCGTTCCGAACGAGCCCTATTTCAAAACGATCACGTTGTCGCACGCCATCGATCTTAAAAAGGCTGCGCAGCTCGCTGGAATGACAGAGCCCGATTTCATCGCCCTTAATCCGGCGCACAATCGCCCGGTGATTGCCGGTCGTGGTGACTTCCAAATTCTTTTGCCCGCCGACAAGGCCGACGTGTTCCTTTCACGCCTCGAAGCCGACGAGCGGCCTAAGGTGTCGTGGATGGCCTACAAAACGCGTGCGGGCGATCGAATCGACACGCTAGCGTCTCGCTTTGGCACGACCATCGATGCACTCAAATCAGTCAACGGCATTCGCTCGCCCGCGGCGGTGTTGCCCGCGGGCTATCACCTGTTGGTGCCCTCCGATGGGCCATCAGCCGATGCACTGGGTAGCATCCAAAACGCTGTCTTCACCAAGTTTCCTGAATACGTTGCACCGCGTGCGCATCGCGTTCGTAAGGGCGAAACCTTCGCGGGCATCGCCAAGCGATACGGCATCGCGCCCGCGACCTTGGCAAAATGGAATCGTATGGGCAAACAATCCGCTCGCGCTGGACAGCTCTTGTACATTTCGGGACCCGCGCCAACGCGCGCGGCGAAGGGCGGCCGATACGTGAAAGCCAAGCGCGGTAACAACAGCGTTCGCAAAGCAGGCGGCAAGGCCGTTAAACGGGCACCAGTGAAGAAGAAATCTCGGTAAGGTGGTGTCGAGGTGGCTGGGGTTCCCGCGCCGCTAGCGGCATGCGAAATTGCTGTGGCTCCCCACAAACCTTAGTCGGCGCATACGCTCTATCAAAATAAAAACGGCGCATCACTGCGCCGTTTTTATTGCTAGGATGCCAAAGCATCCAAAGCGAAGAATTACTTCTTCTTAGCTGCTGCTTTTTTAGCGGCGGGCTTCTTAGCTGCTGCTTTCTTAGCGGCTGGCTTTTTAGCGGCTGCTTTTTTGGCGGCTGGCTTCTTAGCTGCTGCTTTCTTAGCGGCTGGCTTTTTA
>READ01000015.1:0-354988 GCA_004293675.1 Betaproteobacteria bacterium | reverse complement strand
TGGCTTCTTAGCTGCTGCTTTCTTAGCGGCTGGCTTTTTAGCGGCTGCTTTTTTGGCGGCTGGCTTCTTAGCTGCTGCTTTCTTAGCGGCTGGCTTTTTGGCTGCTGCTTTCTTAGCTGGCTTTTTGGCTGCTGCTTTTTTAGCGGCTGGCTTCTTAGCAGCTGGCTTCTTAGCGGCTGGCTTTTTAGCTGCTGCTTTTTTCTTTGCTGGGGCAGCTGCAGCTGCAGGTGCCGCCATTGTCATCATGTCGCTCATAGTGGTCTCCTAAAGGTTGACTCTCAGTTAAAAATCACTGAAGGTGATCCTTTGGGTTTTCACTCGAGCTGGGCCGCTGTTTGATCTCTCGAAACAAGCGCTCAGCGAAGCAACAACACAACACACCTCGCAGTGTCAGACACCGTTGTAAACGTTTCAAGGCACACGAAACTTGTTTACAACACTTGCATCTGATGCTGCGAATTCTAGCTTGATTTTTTTTCTAAACAAGTTTATTCGCGCGTGAACTCAGCGCGCACAATTCGAAATGTTGTTTTTATTGCACACCGTTTTGCACGCACATCACGATCATTGCTAAGTGCATTTCGTTCACACGACGATGCGTTCGTGCGCGATGAGATCTTCAAACGATTCACGCTCTCGAATGAGATGCGCTTCACCACGATCGACCATCACTTCGCAAGGACGATTGCGTGTGTTGTAGTTCGACGCCATGACCATGCCGTACGCGCCAGTGCACAGCACTGCAATCAAGTCGCCAGGCTCCAGCGCGAGTGCGCGCGCCTTTGCGAGCCAATCGCCGCTCTCGCACACGGGGCCAACGATGTCGTAGAGCACGGCGTCACGAGTGCGTGACAACACGGCTTCAACCGGATGAAACGCATCGTAGAGCGTGGGTCGCAACAAATCGTTCATGCCCGCGTCAACGATTGCAAAGTTCTTGCTCTCACCGGGCTTGAGATATTCAACGCGCGTCACGAGCACGCCCGCGTTGCCCACAATCGAGCGCCCCGGCTCGAGTAACAACTTTAGGTGGCGACCCGCAAGCTGGCGCTGCACTTCGTCGGCGAACGCCGACATAGGCACCACGCTCTCATCGCCGTAAACGATGCCGCGCCCGCCGCCCAAATCAAGGTGCTCAATATGAATGCCCACAGCACTCAACTCATCGACTAAGCCGAGCAAGCGTTTCAAAGCATCGGCGTAGGGGCCAAGCTCGGTAATTTGCGAGCCGATGTGACACTCGATACCCGCGATTTCGATGCCGTGCATGCTGGCAGCCAATCGATACAGCCGAACCGCCTCGGTGTGCGCGATGCCAAACTTGTTCGACTTGAGTCCGGTCGAAATATAGGGGTGTGTTTTTGGATCAACATCGGGGTTGATTCGAAATGTGATGCGAGCGCGCGTTTGCATGTCGATGGCCACGGTATTGACCCGGTGCAGTTCCGCTTCAGATTCGACGTTGAAGCAGTAAATTTTTTGCGACAAGGCGTAAGCAATTTCGTCGGCACGCTTGGCAACACCCGAAAAAATAACCTTCCCCGGATCGCCCCCAGCGGCGATGACCCGCTTGAGCTCGCCCGTGGATACGATGTCGAATCCCGCGCCCTCGGACGCCAGCAGCGCCAAAACGCTCAACGTTGAATTGGCCTTAACCGCGTAGCAAATCAGCGGCGCGGAGCTCGCAAACGCATTTTTATATTCGCGGAAATTCTCAACGATAGCGCTTCGTGAATAGACGTACGTTGGCGTGCCGAACTGCTCAGCGATAGCAGCCAGTGGAACGGATTCGTATCGAAGTTGCGAGTCTTCGCGGGTGAGATGGGGCGTGAGCATGGCAACCCCTTAGCGTAGCGCGGCAGCGAACTGCGCCTTAGGTGGCACCAGCGGCCCCTTGTTTCCACAACCAACCAGCGATCCAGAGACGGCGAATATCAACAGCAGCGTGGCGATGCGTGCAAAAATAGACTTCATAAATTTCTCAGCAATTAATTCGAATCGATATTAGCAAATGCTTGATCCTACGGAGTTTGACGCCCTCGTCGATGTTGTGTTTGACCGGATCGTTGACACGCTTGACGCGTCGGATGCGGATTGCGACATCGAGCTCAATCAAGGCGTTTTGGAAATCAGTTGCGCTGATCGCTCCAAGATCATCGTCAATCGCCACGGCCCGAACCAAGAAATTTGGGTGGCCGCAAAAAGTGGCGGCTTCCATTTCAAGCATCAAAACAACGAGTGGATCGATACCCGAAGCGGCGATACCCTGCCCACTACGCTCAATCGCGTGGTCAATCTGCAAACGGGTCAGTCGCTAAAGTTCTAGCAGCACCGCGAAGCTTTTGATGGCGCGGCGATGCGCACCCATGTTGGGATCTAGCGTTTTCACAATGGCCCAAAAGCGCGGCGAGTGATTGAATTCAACAAGGTGCGCCAATTCGTGCGCCACCACATGGCGCATCAGCGCGGGTTTGAGCTGAACCAAGCGAAAGTTCAAGCGCACCCGTCCGTCGGCGGTGCAGCTGCCCCACATGGTCCGAGCTTTTGACAGCGTCACAGCTTTGAGCGGCAGCGATGCCTCGGCGGCGAGCTGCATGGCGACCATCGGCAATTCGGCTTGAGCGAGGCGCTTAATTTCAGTGTCGAGTAATTTCGGATTGAGCAGACCGTCGCGAGTCGTGACGATGCAGTGTTGTTCGTTGAGCTCAACGGCATCAAACAAACCTTGGCGAAGCTGTACTGGAATTCGTTTGCCGTGAAAGAGGACATGGCCACCGTCGCTCAACTCCGCCATGTCCGCCAAACGCTGCCGCTGTTTGTCGAGGGAGCGAACAATCCAATCGCGTCGCTCATCAATGGCACGATCAATTTCGTAAATCGGCGTGTAGCTCGGCGCGCGAATGACCAGTCCAGCGCTCGTCACCACCAAGCCAATCGAGCGACGTTTGCCACGTGTCAAGGTGTAGGCGATGCCGCCTGCGCTCAGCCGTGATTGCTCGCCCGAGGCGTCGCCAGCAACGGCCCGGCCACGCTTGGTGCCCGGTGGCGGTGCCGGTTCAGGCGGTTTTGAAAACCCAAGCCAGTCGGGCCAAAAACTCATCGTGCTAGCGATTGATTGCCATCAGAGCTCAGAGGCCGCGTCCGCTGCCCAAGCGGGCAACCTCGGCTTCGATCACGCGCTCTACTTCGGCGTTGACGTCAGCCACCTCGCACCCCGCCACTTCGATGGGCGGCAGCACTGACATCGTGACTAAGCCCGCATGCTTCTTCCAGGGATGGCGCGGCCAGCAATAGCCCGCGTTATGCGCCACCGGAACGATGGGCACGTTGCAGCCGATGGCCAAGCGAGCGCCACCGGTTTTATATTTCCCCTGTTTGCCCGCCGCAATTCGCGTGCCTTCGGGAAACACCACAATTACAAAGTCCGACCGGCTCAGGCGTTCCTTGCCCTGCGCAATCAGCTGATCCATGGCTGCCGCGCCCGCTTTTCGATTGATGTTGATTGGCGAGGACAGCGCAAACGCCCAGCCAAAAAATGGCACCCACAGCAGCTCTTTCTTAGCCACAAAACTCGCCGGCGCAAATTTAGCTTCAAGCGCCAAGGTTTCCCATGTGGAGGAATGCTTCGACATCACGATGAAGGGGCGCTTGGGCAAATTCTCCCAGCCCTTAACTTCGTAGCGCACACCGCAGACCACCTTTGCAAACCACACGAAAAGTGCCGTGTACTTTGAACAAAACACGTTACGGGTCTTCGCAGGCAGCCAAAACGTAGCGCAAACCAATAACGCGTAAACGGGCGTGACGATCAGCTGTAGCAGCAGATAGAGCGAATTACGAATGGCTTGCATGGCGTCTCCGACTAGGCACTTAGGATGGCGTCAACCGCCGCTGATAGATCATCAAACACGAGCGTGCCCTCGGGAAGCTGCCCAGCCGCTTGGGTCGCCTTGCCTTTCCCGGTCAGCACCAGATAGGGCGTGGCACCAACCCTGACCGCGGCGGCCAAATCGCGCGGAGAATCGCCGATGCAAACGACGTCGCTGAGCGGCACGTTGAGCCGCTGGCCAATGTCGACGAGCATGCCGGGTTCGGGTTTACGGCAACGGCAACGTGCATCGCCCGAGTGCGGGCAGTAATAGATCACGTCAATGTGCCCGCCCGATTCCTGAACAGCTTTGAGCATCTTGGAGTGAATCGCATTGAGCGTATTCATGTCGAGCAATCCACGCTCCACGCCCGATTGGTTGGTGGCGACAGCGACACGGAATCCAGCGCCATTGAGCCGCGCGATGGCTTCGAGCGAACCACGAATAGGAATCCATTCCTCGGGCGACTTGATGAAGCGATCACTGTCGACGTTGATCACACCATCTCGATCGAGGATGACGAGTTTCATGCGCCAAACCCCTCGCCACCACAACACAGCACAAAAAATGCGTTGCCCTGAACGCCGCATGAAATGGACGTTACAGAGCACATGCCGCCAGAACGTCCATTCTCAGGGGCGTTCAGGGCAATGCGCATTGGTGATTTTCGTAAGATCACGCCGCTAACTTCGATAAATCCGCGACTTTGTTCATCGCGTCTCGAAGGTCTTGCAGCAGCGCGAGGCGATTGGCGCGCACTGCTTTGTCTTCTGCCATCACCATCACTTTCTCAAAAAACTCGTCGACTGGCGCCTTGAGTGCGGCAAACGATTTCAGGTAACCGGTGAAATCGCCTTTAGCGAAGAGCGCTGTGGCGGCCGGGGTCACTGCATTGAGCGCGGCTCGAAGTGCGGCTTCAGCGGGCTCTTCCGCGGCGTTGCTCGCAGCAATAGATTCGTTACTCTCCACGGCCTTTCGCAAAATGTTGGCCACACGCTTGTTGGCGGCGTTGAGGCTTGCTGCCTCGGGTAGCGCCGCAAACGCTTGAACGGCGGCGAGCTGCGCCGGAACGCTCGCCAAGCGATCGGGCGAATGCGCGATCACCGATTCAATTTCGTTGGTGCTTGCGCCCGTTTCTTTGAGGTAACCGCGCAATCGATCGTAGATGAATTCGGCAAGGGCAGGGGCTGCTTTGGCATCCGTGGCTTTCGAGCTCATTGCGTCAAACGCCTTGCCCAACAAGGCTTTCAAGCTGACGTCCAACTTCTGTTCGAGCAGAATTCGAATCACGCCCAGCGCATGACGTCGCAATGCAAACGGATCCTTGTCTCCCGTGGGCATTTGGCCAATGCCAAACAATCCGGCAAGAGTTTCGAGCTTGTCAGCCAGCGCAACGGCGGTCGGCACACCCGATGTTGGCAGCGCATCGCCCGCGAATCGCGGTTGATAGTGCTCCGCACAGGCGGCGGCCACGTCGGCAGCTTCGCCGTCATTCAACGCGTAGTAGCGGCCCATCGTGCCTTGCAACTCAGGGAATTCACCCACCATCAGGGTGACCAAATCGGCTTTCGCGAGTGTTGCGGCGCGCTTTGACTTTGCAACATCGGCACCGATGAGTGCAGCGATATCGCCCGCGAGTTGCGACAAGCGCTCAATGCGCTCACCCGTCGTGCCCAATTTGTTGTGATAAACCACTTTGGAAAGCTCGGGGATGCGCGCTTCGAGTTTCGTTTTCTTGTCGGTTTCGAAGAAAAAACGCGCATCGGCCAAGCGCGGCCGAACAACGCGCTCGTTGCCCGTAATTACTCGTGATGGATCGTCAAGCGCCATGTTGGACACGATCAGAAACTGATGCTTGAGTTTGCCGTTGCTGTCAAACAGCGGGAAATATTTCTGATTCGTCTTCATTGTCAGAATCAAGCATTCCTGGGGCACAGCAAGGAATTCGGCTTCAAATTCACACACGTAAACGGTTGGCCACTCCACAAGCGAATTGACCTCGTCGAGCAGATCGGCGAACGTGTCGGGTGCGCCCAAGGTCGCGCCGAGCGTCTCTGCTTTGGCCTCAAGTTGTGTCAGGATCATCGCCCGGCGCGTGGCGTAGTCGGGTTCGACTTTGCCATATTGCCGCAGTAAGGCTTCGTAGCGTGAGGCGTCATCGATTTCGATGTTGTTGGCGCCTTGGAAGCGATGGCCGTGGGTGATGTTGTTTGAGTTCAAACCCAGTGTGGTTGCCGCGATCACATCAGAGCCATGCAGCACCACGAGGCCATGCGCGGGGCGCACGAAGCTCGCCTCCGTTACGCCATCGGCCAGCTGGTAGCCCATCACTTTGGGAATCGGCAACTTTGCCAAGGTATAGTTAACGGCATGCTGGACGCCGCTGGCGAGCGTGGCGCCCGCCGCCTGTCCAACCAAGTAGACGCATTCGGCTTTGCCGTCGGATTCAATGAGCAGCGTTTTGCCATCGCTACTACCGTTGGGGAAATTTTCAGCGAGCGATTCTGCGCCGTTGGCCGCGAGCTTCTTTCGAAGCGCCGGTGAGGCCGCGCCAGTGGCGTCCCTTGCTACCGCCAAGGGCATCAGCTTCTCTTTGATTGCTTTGGCGGGTGCCTCGGAGCGAATGGCAGTGCACCGCACGGCCAAACGACGCGGTGTAGCGAACGACAGGGTCACCGAGCCGTCGGCAATCAGACCGTCATTTTTAAGGCTCGTCTCAACGCCTTGCGCAAAGGCTTCGCCCAATTTTCTGAGTGCTTTCGGTGGCAACTCTTCGGTGAAGAGTTCGATCAAAAGTGGTTTGGTGTTGATCGCGCTCATACTGCAAGCTCCTTTTTAGGAAGCTGCGCCAACAAAGCATCACGCGTTGCACCTTTGAGCATCGGAAAGTTAAGCCGCTCCCGTGATTCGTAGTAACTGAGCGCAACACTTCGCGAAATGTTTCGGATGCGTGCAATGTAGGCGGCCCGCTCGGTCACCGAAATCGCGCCGCGAGCATCAAGCAAATTAAACACGTTGCCGGCTTTGAGCACCATTTCGTAGGCAGGCAGCGCGAGCTTTGCTTCCATCAAGCGTTTTGCTTCGGCCTCAAATGTATTAAACAGCGCGAGCAGCACGGTTGAGTCGCTCGCTTCGAAACTGTAGGTCGCTTGCTCGACTTCGTTTTGATGCCACACGTCGCCGTAGGTAATGATGTTCTCAACGCCATCAACCGCGCTCTTTGAGTACACCAGATCGTAGACGTTTTCCACGCCTTGCAAGTACATGCAAAGGCGCTCAAGCCCGTAGGTAATTTCGCCCGTGATGGGTTTGCAATTGAGTCCGCCGACTTGTTGAAAGTAGGTGAACTGCGTGATCTCCATGCCGTTCATCCAAACCTCCCAACCCAAACCCCAGGCGCCGAGCGTTGGGTTTTCCCAATCGTCTTCAACAAAGCGCACATCGTTTTGCTTCAGGTCGAAGCCGAGCGCGGTGAGTGACTCCAAATACAGCTCAAGAATGTTCGGCGGCGAGGGCTTCAACACCACCTGATACTGATGATGCTGGTGCAGGCGATTGGGATTTTCGCCGTAGCGACCGTCTTTGGGGCGGCGCGATGGTTGGACATAAGCGGCGCGCCATGGCTCGGGGCCCAGCGCTCGCAGAAAAGTTGCGGTGTGTGATGTCCCTGCGCCAACTTCCAAATCAATGGGTTGCAACAACGCGCAACCCTGTGCGTTCCAGTAGGTTTGTAATCGAAGGATGGCTTCTTGGAAGGTAATCATTTGGCGAAAAAACAGGGGCAGAGGGCACGTAATCGATGTGACTGCGTCGCGTCAGCGCGAAGGTACTACGCGCTCACTACCCATTTTACGAGGCGTTGCGAATTTTCTGGCGCTCGCGACGAGCGAAGTACGGCTGCTCGATCCAGCGAAAAGAAAGTGCCGACACCGCCCACGTCAATAGCACGCAGCTAGTTGCGTAAAAGCCGACCGCCCCTACACTGGGCTGCGCTGCGAGCGCGGATGGCCAACCCAGCCAATGCCCCAGCGCCAAGAGCACCAAAAGGTGCCACAGATACACCGAGTAGGAGATTTTTCCAATGTAGCGGCCCAAACGCACCCAGCGGCCCTGACCGAACGGCGCATCAACAATTTTCAAAAGCAGCAATGTCGCGGTGAAGGCAAATGCAATGGCATGTGTATCAAAGGGATTCCAAAGCGCTGTTTGCAGTTTGGCGGCTGTGGGGCTGAACCACCCGTAAACCCCGTTAACGCCGATGTAGAGCAGCAAAACAACGATCCACGGAATTGAATCAACTGCAGCGCGAAGCCGTTTCTGCTCGATGGCCGCAATCACGCCCGCAGCAAAAAACAGCACGTAGGCCGCACCGCGCACACTCAAAAATTTCACTGCCCCGGCAAGCGCTACGCTCGCGATCGCCACGACGATCCAGTGCGATTTACCCCAGCGCCGGGCAACCCACGCGACAACGGGCAACGCAAGGTAGAACAGCCATTCGGCGTGCAATGACCACGTCACGACGAGGACGTGCTCGGTATCGATCTTGCGAAACCAATTGAGAAAAAATAGGTTTTCAACCCATAACCGAAGTGGTTCACTGGGTACGCGACCCGCCAAGTACATGAGCCCCAGCGCGGCGGTGACGGCGAGCCATGCCCCCGGTAACGTGCGCCACGCTCGATCTCTGAGGTACGTGCCAACGGCGGGCGGATGGGCGCTAAACCACTTTCTCCCCATCAAAAATCCGCTGAGGACAAAAAACAAAAAGACACCGTGCTGCGAGTGATACAGCCAAATCACCACGCCCTCTAGAAAACCGTTGGCATCGCGAATCGACAGCGATTCGAAGTCGCGCTGATAGACCCAAGCGCCAATGATCCAAAGGAAGTGCACGAAGAATGTGAGCACAATGGCCAGTGCGCGGAGCAGATCCAGCCCTGTATTGCGATCGTCAGAGTGCGGCGACCGTGTCAAAGCTAGCTCGCTGATGTTCTCTTGCCAGCCGACCAGCGTCGTGCCGCACCCACGCCCAGCCCCGCTAAACAGACCAAGAGCATCGGCAAATCGCCCCACACCATGTAGGGCGTGTAGCCCTTTGCGCCCTGCACGGTCGTCTCAAGAATGCTGGTTTGCCATGAATCGATGCGCTGGGTCACACGGCCTTTGGCGTCAATCACTGCGGTGATTCCGGTATTGTTGGCGCGCACCATCGGACGGGCGAATTCAAGGGCGCGCAGTTGTGCGAGTTGTAGATGCTGTTCCGCCGCGGCGCTTTTGCCAAACCAGGCGTCGTTAGAAATATTCACCAGCAACGTTGCGTCGGGCATGGTTCGATGTACATCGCGGGCGAAGGCGTCTTCGTAACAGATCGAAATTCCGAGGCTTTGGCCGTTGAGTTTCATCAACGGCTGATCTGACGAACCACTCGCAAAGCTGCTCATTGGAATCTGCAAGTTTCGGTAAAACCAGCCGAGCAGGCCTTGCAGCGGCATGAATTCGCCAAATGGCACAAGATGCACTTTTCGGTAGCTCTGTTCGGGTTCGACGCCCAGCGAAATTGCGGCGTTAAAAAACTTTCCTTTATCTTCGATCGGCACGCCGACAAGCAAATTAGCGCGCTTGTCTTTCGCGATTTGCTTCAGGCGCTCGATGTACTCGGGCGGCACACGGTGCAGCAGCGTTGGGATGGCAGTTTCGGGCAGGATAATGAGCTCGCCCTTGGCCTCACGAACGAGTTTTTCGTAAGTGACGAGCGTGGATTGAAAGCGCTCCGGATCCCACTTCAGCGATTGCGCGATGTTGCCTTGAAGCAGCGAAACGCGGGTTGTAGCGCCGCGTTGGTCGGTGAAATCAAGTAGTTTCGAACCAAGCGGTAGCGCTAGCAGCGCCGCCACCACGAGCGCTAAGCGCAAGGGCGATGAGCGTTGAACGCTGCTCGTATGATTTGCAGAGCGAATGATCACGCCGGCAAAGCCGCACACCAGCGCTACAAAAAAACTAGCGCCGAAGCCCCCGAATAGCGGAATAATGCCTGAAAACAGCGTGCTGGGCGCTTGCGAAGCGCCGATGCTTAGCCATTCAAAACCAGTGAACAAATGAGCGCGCAGGTATTCCGTAAACGTCCAGGCCGACGCAAACACAAACGAGAAAAATAGTGGCCCTTTCGGTTTCGCCCACGCTGACACCGCGCAAGCGATCATGGGAAAGAGCGCCAGGTACGAACAAAAAACAATCGCTGCAAACCATGCCATCGCGATGGGCATGCCACCGAATTCGTTCAGGCTGATTCGCACCCAGCCCACGCCGACCACAAAAAAAGCCAGCGCGAAAGCAAAGCCAAAGAGCGCGGCGCGGCGCACGTTCGCCGCACCGTAGACCAGCGCGCACAGCACGGCTATCGTGATGTAGGGAACAAACCACCACGCCATGGGCGAAAACGAGAGATACGCAGTGGCGGCACCGGCGCTTGCTGCCAGCGCGATCGAACGCGAAACGTTCAAACCCGCTCCACCGTCACTAGCCACACGCGTCGGCCATCGGCACGCACGACGGTGAATTTGAATCCGCCCATGGTGATGGTTTCTCCGCGATGCGGCACACGGGCGAATTCGTGCATCAACAGTCCGCCCACGGTGTCGGCTTCGTCAACGCTAAACGTCGTGCCGAATTTTTCGTTGAGGGCTTCGATTTGCGTGCTCGCTTTTACGCGCCATCGGGTGGCGCTCTCGGCGATGATGTTGTCGGCGACTTCGTCGTAGTCGTATTCGTCGATGATCTCGCCCACGATTTGTTCGAGTACGTCTTCGATAGTGACGAGCCCCGCCACGCTGCCGTGCTCATCAATCACAATGGCCATGTGATTTCGCTGCGAACGAAACTCACGCAATAGGACATTCAGTCGTTTGGTTTCGGGCACAAACACTGGTGTTCGAAGCACATTGGCCAAGGAAAACGCTTCGGGATTGGCCACATACGCCAGCAAGTCTTTGGCGAGCAATACACCCACCACTTCGTCGCGGTTTTCACCGATCACTGGGTAGCGCGAGTGCCGCGTTTCAACCATTTCGGTAATCACATCTGCGGGCGAATCGTCGAGCTCAATGACATCCATCTGCGAGCGCGGCACCATGACGTCTGAAACGGTCATGTCGGCAACTTCGAGTGCGCCTTCGAAGATCGAGAGCGCATCGGCATCGAGGAGCTTTCGCTCGTGCGCATCGCGAAGCATTTCGAGCAAATCTTCGCGGTCCTCTGGCGCGCCAGAGAGCAGTGTGGACAGCCGCTCGAACAGCGATGGCTTTGGTTTTAGCTCGGATTCACTCATGGGTCGGATTTCGTATCAGCATTTTCTCGCTAAGCCATGTAAATTGTGGCGTAGGTTCAATTCGAATTCAATTTCAATAAAACTACAAAAATCAATTAACGCCTGATTTAATAAGGCATCCATTGAAAAAGTTCGTTGCCAATTCGCGTTCATGATTCGTAGGGATTATTTATACGAAAACGCTGCAACGTATTGATTTCGATGGCCTCCATTACAGTCGCCTCCGCATCGTTTTCGTGATCAAAGCCTTGAGCATGAAGCATGCCGTGAATCACCATGTGGGCGTGGTGCGCATGCGCCAATTTACGCTGCGATTTTGATTCAGCAATCACAACGGGCGCGCAAATCACGATGTCAGCGCTGTAGCTGCGACGAGGTTTTTTGCGCGGCGTACTTTGTTGCAAGAACGCTGGTTCTGTAGCTGCGTCGCTAGCAAACGTGAGCACATTGGTGGCGTAATCTTTGCCGCGAAACTGCGCGTTGAGCGAACGGCCTTCAGCCTTGTCAACGTAGCGAATCGTCACCACTGCATCGCCATCGCCCACTCCATTGTGTGCGGCAAGTGCCCAACGGCGTACCTGCGCGCGCGCTGGCAGATTCGCTGATTTCGACGCGTATTGAACTGAGATCGACAGCGTCACGCTTTTTTATCCGTGATCGCTTCGCGCTCATAGGCGTTGACGATTTTTTGTACCAGCGGATGACGCACCACGTCAACGCTCGTGAAGCGGGTAAACGCAATGCCGGGCGTTCCCGCGAGCACACGATGCGCGTCCATCAGGCCGCTCTTTTGATTTTTCTGCAAATCAACTTGGGTCGGATCACCGGTCACCACCGTTTTCGTACCAAATCCAATTCGGGTCAAAAACATCTTCATCTGCTCGGGCGTGGTGTTTTGCGCTTCGTCCAAAATGATGAACGCGCCGTTCAAAGTTCGACCCCGCATGAACGCCAAAGGCGCGACTTCAATCGTGCCGCGCTCCATTAACTTGGTGGTTTTTTCGAGCCCCATGAGCTCAAAAAGCGCGTCGTACAGCGGCCGCAAATACGGATCGACCTTTTGAATTAAATCGCCGGGTAAAAAACCCAAGCGCTCGCCCGCTTCAACGGCGGGTCGTACCAGCACGATTCGTTTGATCAAATCACGCTCGAACGCGTCGACAGCGCAGGCCACGGCAAGATACGTTTTTCCAGTACCCGCAGGGCCAATGCCAAACGTGATGTCGTACTGCGCGATGTTCTGCAAATAGGTTTGCTGCATGGGCGTTCGAGCGGCCAAGTCGGCGCGCTTGACCTTGAGCTCAATGGCGCGCAGCGGCAGCGATTCATCGCCCGGCAATTCAATCACGGGGGCGGTGGGCGGAATTTGCGGCGCAAGGGGTGCGGTTGGTGCGACCGTGGCCGTTAGTTCTGTCGGCAATTTCAGCTCAAAAAAGGTCAGCGCAACGTCTTCGTCGCTAATATCCTTTGCGCCGTGCGAGGCCATGTAGCGAAAGCGCTCCAACGCACGTTTCGCCGCTGCGCGAGCGGGCGCGTCGCCGGTGATCGTGAAACGCGCCATACGTCGAGTCATTTTGACGGAGAAGGCCTGTTCGATAGCGCGCAAATTTGTGTCAAGTGCGCCGCAAATGACGGAGAGCGTCGGGTTATCAATCGGCTCAAGCGAAACGTCGAGCGTGGCTTTGGTCAAAGTAGTCAAACAAACACAAGCGAATGGCGGGACGCTGATTTTCCGTCATTTACTCCGCTTTTGTGAACGGAAAATCACAAATTCAACCTCAATTGGCGCTAAATTTCGCCCGAATCGCTTCAACGCGCCCACGATTGACGTCGAAATCACGTTTGCCGACGCGCGAAGCGCTGCGCACGTGAATCACGCTAGCGGCGGCATCGACGCGCGCTTCGAAATCATCGACGTAGCGCATTTTGGGTGTGCGAAATTCGGCGTAAAGGTAGTCGTCCTCGTTTTGAATGACGACCACATCGCGCATAGTTTCGACGACACTCGCAAGCGTTTTCATGGCAGCGACAGCGTCACCCGTAAAGGCAATGGGCGCGATATAGGCTGGGTGTGACGTTTCAATGCCCTCGCTCACCACGCTGTTGGGCGTCTTTTTCGGGCCGCGCAACTTACCGTCATTGAGTCCTAAGTTTGATGGTCGACCGCCGAACCACATCGACGATTCGCGCTTGATGAAATTGACGATGACGACCCACAGCAAAAAGGCTGCCAATACGATGAGCAGCCCGAGCGCAAAAATACGAAGCAAAGCGAGCATGGTGAAACGTCCTGTGTAGTCTGTGAAAATTCGCAGGCTGCGAGCCCGCTCAGCGGGCTTTTGCAGCGATCAAACGTTGAGCAAATTCAATGAATCCGGCACCGCACTCCGCGTCGCAAATGAAAGCGGGCGGCGTGTGAATTTTACTCAGTGACGTGCGTACGTTGGCCACGCCCACGCTCATCGGAATATCGGCGAACAGCGAAGCATCATTGGGCGAGTCGCCAATAAAGGCGGCGCTCGCGCGCACTTGTTCACGATTCATGGCGAAAGCTGTTTGCATCAGCGGATAAACGCCGTCAGCTTTCTCGTTGACCGGGCTGTAGGCGTGAATGTGAATGCTACTCACGGCGGTTTGGTAGCCCGCGTCGTGCATCATCGAAGCGATGTCAGCGATCACCGCCGCGCTCACGCCGCGTGATTGCTCGGCGTGGTCAATGGCTAAATCAGTCAAGCGATACGGCTGATCGGCACTAATTCGCACCGAAGGATGCTTGGCAACAATGGCCGCGCCGAGCGCTCGTAGCGATTCAATGTAGCCCACGCCGCGATGCTCGGCATGAATCACCTGTTGCTGCGATTGATTTTGCGCGTCACGCCAGGCAATGACGCCACCGTTTTCCGTCACACAGGCGGCAATCGGCCAAGTTGAAAGCATCACGTTGCCCCAACCACTCGGCCGCCCAGTCACCGGAATCGCCAAAATGCCGGCATCGCGAAGCGCGAACAAGGTCGCGTAGGCCTTGCTCGTGAGCAGCCCGTGCGTAGTAAATGTTTCGTCAACATCGAAGAGCAGGTAATCGATGCGGCGCAGCGCGTCGGCAGAAATTGAGCTGACGGGTTGCAGGCGGGGTGAAGTCATGGGCAAGCAGAGTAGGTGAGAGGCGATACGCAATCGCTTTTTTCGCTAGTAGGGCTCTAGCGCAGTGCGGCACTTATGGCAACATGAATTCGCGCAAGCGATTGCGGCGTTGCGAGCAAATTGGTTTTGGTCCGTCGTTGCAACATCGACTGCGCAGAATTAGCCCATTCGTTATCGCGCAAATGGCCGATTTCGGCTTCGCTAAAGGTTTCGTCAAACACTTCACCCATGTCTTTGTTCGCCAACGCGTCCGCAGCCATGCCATAGCGATTCACCAAACGGTGGGCGTAACCCTGCGTGAGCCCTCGGCCGCGCAACTCGCCTTTGAGCGCGCGCAATGCGGCCGCCGTCGCGCCGCTTTGCAAGGGCTGATGCGTCCAAGAGGATGGGGTGGCGTGAGGGAAAAACGGCAGCAACTTTTCGATGGCGTGCTGAGCGAGCTTTCGATACGTGGTGATCTTGCCGCCGTAAATGTTGAGTAGCGGCGCGCCTTTGTTGTGGGTATCGAGCTTCAGCGTGTAATCCCGAGTGATTTCGGACGGGTTACTGTCGCCGTCGTCGTAGAGCGGCCGAACACCTGCGTAGCTGCTCACAATATCTTTTCTAGTGAGTGACTTTGCGAGGTAGGAATTGGCCAGCGCCAACAAATAGTCTGTTTCCTCTTCGCTAATTTGCGGGGTTGCGAAATCTGTGACGGGCACATCGGTGGTACCGATCAAGCTAAAGCGCTCAAAATATGGAATCACGAAAACTATGCGGCCGTCTCTGTTTTGCAGAATGTAGGCGTGCTTTCGATCATGCACGCGCGGCACGATAATGTGCGAGCCCTTGATGTGCTTAACAGTTTCTTTGGTTTCGGGCGTGTCGATATTGTCGAGCAGGGATTTCACCCACGGCCCAGCCGCGTTGACGATCGCGCGTGCGTTGATGTTCTCAAAGGGGTCATGCGCACCCTGCGATTGGGTGCCGCGAATGGTGGCTTGCCAGTAGTCGCCGATCCGCGCTGCGCGAACGAGCTGGGTGCCCACTCGAATGTCTGCGCCGCGAGCGCGCGCGTCCTTGGCGTTTTCCACGACCAAGCGCGCGTCGTTGACCTGCGCATCTGAGTACACAAAACCGTCGACGAACTGCGATTTCAGCCCTGCGCCCCAATGCTGATCAGGGGATTGCGCGAGCGATGTAGCAAATGATTTCGGCAGCGATTGCTTTTGACCGCTCCAACCGCCCAATCGATCGTACAGAAAGAGGCCGGCCCGCAGCATGAGCTTTGGCCGCAAATGTGGCTCATGCGGCAACACAAATTGGAGTGGCTTGATCAAATGCGGCGCAACTTTTAAGAGCACTTCGCGCTCAGCCAGCGCCTCTCCCACCAAACGAAATTCGTACTGCTCTAAATAGCGCAGCCCGCCATGAATGAGCTTTGATGACCACTGCGACGTGTGCGCCGCTAAGTCGTCTTTTTCCACTAGCAAGACCGATAAGCCACGCCCCGCCGCATCGCGGGCAATGCCCGCGCCATTGATGCCGCCGCCAACGACCAGCAGATCGTAGGTTTTTTGTTCTCGGGTTGGGTGACTCATACTGAGATGGTAACGAATTTTCGCTGCGCCACACACCCATCGCGTCTTGCGCTAAAAATCGCCCTGCCCAAGCGGGTGCACACTCAATTCGTCCACCGTTGTTGCGCCTGGCTGGTCGATGATCTGCAGGATCAAGTTTGCGAGCACTGCGGGGCGAAGACTCCATGCCTCATCCTTGCTGCCCTCGGTCGCGCCGCCGAAATCGGTGTCGATGATGCCGGGATTGACAAGGCTCACCTTAACGCCGTGCTGTTTCACCTCGCGCAGCAACGAATGTGAAAAGCCCGTCAACCCGTGCTTTGCCGCCACGTAGGCGGCCATATTGGCTAACGGTCGCCGCCCCAAATCCGATCCGATATTGACAATATGCCCGGCTCGCCGCTCAATCATGCCGGGCAAAACGATGTGCGTGAGTTGCATCACAGCGCCCAAGTTCACTTGCAGAGTTTGCAGCAATTCCGCTTCGGAATGGTCGAGGAACGGCTTGTACGCGCCTATTCCGGCGTTGTTAACCAGACCGTCGACGAATCCCACATCGGCCAATGCTGCAATCAAGGCACTGCGCAAATCGCCCGCATTGGCTAAATCGACGGCAACTGCCCGAATTCTCCCGCTTGGATGGGCATCGGCGAGCTGTTTGAGCGCGCCCGCGTCTCTGGCGCAGGCGATCACTGTCCAGCCACGCGCGGCCATTTGCGCGGCCAAATGTCGCCCCAATCCGCGGCTCGCGCCCGTCACAATCCAAGTTGGCATGCCGATGTACTCTGTGAATCGCCCGCAACGACACGTGCTGGGCTACATGGACAATATAGCCGTGTGTGGACCCGAAATTTTCGACAAAGCGTGAAGCGCGCATTCAGTCCCGCTAAATTCTTTGTCCGCCCGCGTACTTAATGCACCGATTTAGCGCTTCTCGGGCCGAGCGTTGTAACTTTGCTACAACGAGTTTGATATTCGCAAATAGGGTGTTCTACAGCGAAAAACGGCTTGTAAACTGCCGTCAGAATTGCGCAATTGCCTTCTTGAGAGCGGATTTGACGCAGGCATTCCTCAGTTGCCTCGCGCCCGAAAATGGCCTCAAGATTCAATTGACGCATTTTAAAAGTGCGGCCCGCCACGCCATTGGCTGCGGCAGGAGCGGTACGGTTTTGCAAATTTAGAGGAGAGACCCAATGACCCAGTTGAAGCGTTCCGAGCGCGCGTTTGCGCTCGACCGCCCATTCGCCATCAAAGCCACATCGGCCGCGGTGAGCATGGCGGTTTTGGCCATGGCCAGCAGTGTTGCCTACGCGCAACAAGCTGAACCCAAAAAAGACGAGCCGCAAAAGCTCGAAACACTCGAAATCACCGGTATCCGCAAGGGCATCGAGAGTGCGATTTCGGTCAAGAAAAATTCCGACTCGATCGTTGAGTCGATTTCAGCCGAAGACATTGGCAAGTTGCCCGATAACAGCATCGCGGAGTCGATCGCTCGTTTGCCAGGCGTCACAGCGCAGCGCACGGCCGGTCGGGCACAGCAAATCAGTATTCGCGGCATGGCACCTGATTTTTCCACCTCGCTCTTGAACGGTCGCGAGCAAGTCACCACGGGTGATAGCCGTGGTGTTGAGTTCGATCAATATCCATCCGAGCTGCTCGCTGGCGTCAATATTTACAAAACACCAGACGGCGCGCTCGTCGGTCAAGGCCTGTCAGGTACGATCGACATGATCACCGTGCGTCCGCTCAACTTTGCCAAGCGCACCGTTGCGGCAGGCTATCGCCAGCAACAAACGGGTGTTGGCCTAAATACGCCCGAAGGCAAAGGCGATCGCATTGCGGTGTCCTATATCGATCAGTTCGCTGATCGCACCATCGGTTTGGCCATTGGTTTTGCCCGCCTGAAAGACAGCGGCGCGCAGACTTCGCGCTTTGATTCATGGGGCGACACCGAAGTTGACCACCAAGGCGCGAAGGTTAAAGTGCCCAACGGTTTCAACTCGTGGTTGGACAAGACCGCACAAACGCGTCAAGGCGCGATGGGCGTGTTGCAATTCAAGCCCAATAAGAATTTCGAGAGCGTTCTCGACCTTTACTACTCTGAATTTGACAAGAACAAGACCTCCATCGGTTTCCAAGCCCCGATTCCGGGCAGTGCGGGCGGCTATGACAAAGACGGCGTACTCACCAACGCCACAATCAGTGGCGGCGTTGCTTCCAGCGGTACGGCAACGAACTTCAAAGGCGTGGTACGTAACGACACTGAAGCAACGCTCGATAAGCTCACCTCGATCGGCTGGAACAACAAGCTGAATATGGGCACGTGGACCGCGACGGCCGATTTGTCGACCTCGCGCATCAAGCGCACCGGCGGCATTTTCGAGACTACGGCTGGCCTCCCCGGTAACGCCGCAACGCTCGACACCATTTCGTGGACGGGTTTCAATGGTAGAAACTTTGCGGATGTGCAGTACCGTACGGGTCTTAACTACTCAGATCCTAACGTCGCCAAGTTGACAGACGTACAGGGTTGGGGTGGTGGTGTGAATACCCCACAAGCTGGCTACTCGAAGCTGCCGTTCGTGACCGATGAGCTTGACGCCATTCGACTGTCCGGTAAACGTGCCTTGGGCGACGGCCTGTTCTTCTCCTCGCTAGATGTTGGCGTCAATTACACCGATCGCAGCAAGGTACGTGAATACAAAGAAGGTCGCTTGGTGCTCTCGGCCACCGATCCTTACGCTGCGGTAGTTGCGCCGGGTGCAGGCATTGCCAACCCGAGCGGCATCCCCGTAATGACATGGGATCCACGCGGTTCCGTGGGCAGCACCTATCAAATCGCAGCTAAGCTCGTTCGCGACATCGCCAACAAAGACTGGACCGTGAATGAAAAAGTCACGACCGCTTACGCCAAGCTTGATCTTGACCGCGAGCTCTTCGGCTTGCCAGTTCGCGGCAACGCAGGCATCCAAGTCGTCAATACCGATCAAGGTTCATCCGCTTACAACGTAGACGGCGGCCCTTGCCCGAACGATGTATGTGCGGTCACCAACATTGCGACCGGCGTTAAATACACCGATGTTCTGCCAAGCACCAACTTAGTGTTTGATCTGGGCAATGATTCGGTACTGCGCTTTGCGCTAGCTCGCGTGATGGCGCGCCCCAATATGAATGATCTGCGCGCCAGCACCGGTTTCGGTGTTGACGCAACGCTCGGTGTGTTGAAGGGCGATGCCGGTAATCCAAAGCTTAAGCCGTTCCGCGCCAATGCGCTGGATCTGTCGTATGAAAAGTACTTCGGCAACAAGGGCTACATCGGTGTGGCGGGTTTCTACAAAGATCTGCGCACCTATATCGTGAAGCAAAACGTGGTGACTGATTTCACGTCGCTCGTCACGCCCAACACGCCACTGCCTGTGGGCGGCAGAGTGCTCGGTTTGCTCAACCAACCGGTCAACGGTTCGGGTGGCAACATTATGGGCATCGAGCTGTCAGCTTCAATCCCGTTTAGCCTTATTTCCAAGTCACTTGATGGTTTCGGCGTGCAAGCGAGCTACTCAGATACCTCTAGCTCGATTTCTTTGCCTAGCTCTGGCTTTTCAGTGCGTGACGTTGGCAATTCAAAAATCTCGCTGCCAGGTTTGTCAAAACGGGTGGGCAGTTTGACGATGTACTTCGAAAAGTGGGGCTTCTCCGCTCGTGCAGCAGCGCGTTATCGCTCTGACTTCGTGGGCGAAGTCACCAACATCTTCGGTGACCGGGAATTGACTTACATCAAGGAAGAAACCATCACCGACGTGCAATTGGGCTATGAGTTCCAAAGCGGGCCGGCGAAGGGTCTCTCGATCCTATTGCAAGCCAATAACATCACCAACGAACCGTATATCCGCTACAAAGACACGCGCGATAACGTGGTCGAAACAGTGAAGTACGGCAAAACGTACCTGCTTGGCTTGAACTACAAGTTCTAAGCGCTAGACGTTACGATTGAGCCCCTGTGTGCGAAAGCCGCAGGGGCTTTTTATTTCTCATTGAGTATTGACGAGTGTTCGCAGTAGAGTGTTTCCTATGCAAAACCAAAACATTGAAAGAATCGTGATCGTTGGCGGTGGCACCGCGGGCTGGATGAGCGCATCGATGCTCGCCAAAATGCTCAAAGGCAAGATCGCCATTGAGCTCATTGAATCGGAAGAGATCGGCATCGTGGGCGTGGGTGAGGCGACCATTCCGATGATTCGCAATTTCAATGCGGTGCTCGGCTTAGACGAAGACGATTTCGTGCGTCAAACGCAGGGCACCTTCAAGCTCGGTATTGAGTTCGTGAACTGGGGCAAACTCGGTGATCGCTACATTCACGGCTTCGGAAAATTTGGCCAAGAGCTATTCACGGTTGATTTCTATCAATACTGGTTGAAGATGTATCTCGCTGGCAAAGCGCCTGACTTGGAACGCTATTCAATTAATCGCATGGCTTGCCGCGCCAACAAATTTATGCGCAGCGATCCATCCACCGGCAATTCGCCGCTGGCTGACATAGCGCACGCCTTCCACTTTGATGCGGGCTTGTATGCGAAGTACTTGCGCGGTTACAGCGAAAAGCTCGGCGTCAAACGCACCGAAGGAAAAATTCGCGATGTGCAATTGAATCCCGTCAATGGTCACGTCGCCTCGGTCACGATGGAAAGCGCGCAAGTGATTACGGGCGATCTGTTTATCGATTGCTCTGGCTTTCGCGGGTTGCTTATTGAAGGCGCATTGAAAACGGGTTATCAAGATTGGACGCATTGGTTGCCTTGCGATCGCGCCATGGCGGTGCCTTGCGCGTCGGTGAAGCCCTACACGCCCTACACCCGAGCCACGGCGCGCAGCGCCGGTTGGCAGTGGCGCATTCCGTTGCAGCATCGCACGGGCAACGGTCACGTGTATTGCAGCAAATTCATCAGCGATGATGAAGCCACCGCGCAGCTGATGTCAAACCTTGATGGTGCCGCACTTGCTGAGCCAAGGCCGCTCAAGTTTGTGACCGGGAAACGCAACAAGCTTTGGAACAAAAATGTAGTTGCCGTAGGCCTATCGAGTGGCTTCATGGAGCCGCTGGAATCAACCAGTATTCACTTGATTCAGAGTACGGTGGCGAAACTGCTCGCCTATTTTCCAGACAAGACATTCAATGCGACCGATATCGCGATGTTTAATCAACAATCCGATTTCGAGTACGAGCGCATTCGCGATTTCATCATCTTGCACTACCGCGCCAATCAACGCACCGATTCGCCGTTTTGGCAGCATTGCCAGACGATGGAGATTCCTGCCGCGCTACAAGCGAAAATTGACTTGTTCAAAACGCACGGTCGCATCGTACGCGACAACAACGAACTGTTCGCCGAAGTCGGCTGGCTACAAGTCATGCACGGCCAGAACATTCGCCCAGATCGCCATCACCCATTGGCCGATTTGCTGCCCGAATCCGAGGTGGCTGACTACTTGAAGAGCGTTGAAGACGTCATCGGGCGCTGCATTGATGTGATGCCGTCACACGAACAATTCATCGCCAAGTACTGCGGCTCGGGCGCGATGAAGGCGGGCGCGTAACCCGCGCATTCGGCTCACAGCATGTCGCCGTTTGACCTATCCGTCCTACTCTTTCTGCAGCTAACCGTCATCGTGGCGGCATGCCGCGCGGGCGCGTGGCTGTTTCGCTGGCTGGGGCAGCCGCCGGTGGTGAGCGAGATGATCTCTGGCGTCATCTTGGGGCCTTCGCTGTTGGGGTGGATGTTTCCGGCGGTGAGCGCGTATTTGTTTCCGCCCGAATCACGGGCTATTTTGTTTTCTCTGGCGCAGCTCGGGTTAGTGCTCTACATGTTTGTTGTGGGCGTCGAATTTGATCTTGCGTTGATCGCCAAGCGATTACGGAGCGCGGCGGCCGTGTCCGCTGCCGGCGTGTTGGTGCCCTTCGCGCTGGGTGGCGCGTTGGCGCTTTCTATCGCTGACAATCCGTTGCTGTTTTCGAGCAAAACGACCTCTACGCAAGCGGTTTTATTCATGGGCGCGGCCATGTCGATCACCGCCTTTCCCATGCTCGCACGAATCATTCTGGAAAACGGATTGACCAAAACTTCGCTCGGCACGTTGGTGCTCGCTGCGGGCGCGTTTGACGATGTGGCGGCCTGGTCGGTGCTCGCCATCGTGTTGGCGAGCTTTCAGGACGACATGCGGATTGCGGCCCTAGCCGTGGGCGGCAGCGTCGTGTTTGCGCTGGTCGTGCTCAACGTTGTGCGGCGGGCGATGCTGCGCTTTGGACAAGACACCGAGGCAACCGGCCTGATTTCCGGCAACGCGCTCGCCACTGTCGTGCTGCTTTTGATGTTCTCCGCGTGGTATTCCGACGTGATTCAGGTGTATGCCGTGTTCGGCGCGTTTGTGTTGGGCTTAGCCATGCCACGCGGTAAATTCGCGGCCGAATTGCAGCGCACATTTCTGCCGCTGACCACGGTGCTTTTGCTGCCGTGCTTCTTCGTGTATTCCGGGCTCAACACCAAAATCACCTTGGTGGATTCGGCGGCGCTCTGGTTGCTCGCGGGTGTGATCTTGCTGGTAGCCACGCTCGGCAAAGGGGTGGCCTGCTACACCGCCGCACGTTTAAGCGGCGAGCCGCACCGCGAAGCCGCCGCCATCGGCTCGCTGATGAACGCCCGCGGCTTGATGGAGCTCATCATCCTCAACATCGGATTGCAGCGCGGCATCATCGAACCCACGCTATTTACCATCATGGTGATGATGGCCATCGTCACCACGCTCATGGCGACGCCACTGTTTCGCTGGTTTTATCGGTAACGGGATGGTTTAGGGATTGCGGGTTCGTTGAATACGAACTTATTGCTTGAGTGCCATATTAAATATGGGCTTTTTGATATTTACGTAATTTTTTGAATGTCGGTTAAATTTAGTTGTATCCACTATTTTAATTGGCATTGATTGATGAAGTTAATCGCGAAATTCGTAGGGCAGAACGCTTGCGGTTCTGCCGAATGCGTAGCGTGAATCATGGGCGATGAAATAGTTTCGCCGGTGGCGCACGGCGGAACCGCGAGTGTTCCGCGCCAAGGGCTAGACGTAGGGTGGGCACCCCGTGCCCACCAAAGCGGCGCGCTTGACGCGATGTTCCCGTTTGCGAAACTGCGGTGGGCAGGGGCTGCCCACCCTACGCGACTGGTTTTATCGGTGACGCGGGAGTTTGCGGAGGGGGCGTGGGTCGTTGAGTTCGGCAAGACATCCCAGCCCGCGCATTGGGCACAACCGTAATACGTTTCGCTCTAAGGCGCATGGCGACCCGAGTAGCGGGTGCGGTGCGCTAGGCTTCAAGGCTCCTACGTGCCGAGCTCTCATGCCGGCGCGACGACTCAACAAACTGACGCCATCGGAGAGACTCTTCATGAAACTCACTTCACGTCGCTGTTTGACCATGCTGCTCGCAGCCTGCTCATGTGCTGCCGCGTTCGCGCAAGCGCCCGCAGCCACCACCACGCCGCCGCCCGCCCCGAACACTACTGGCCCGCGCAGCGCTGGCGTAGACAACTTACTGATTGCTGCCGTGGCATGGAAGCAAACGGCGGCGGAGTATCGCGCGCTCTATCACCAGGGCTACAACGTGGCGCGTATGCATTTGGAGCTCGCCCTTGCGAAGCGAAAAGCGGGGGACAAGCCCTTAGCGGTGGTGAGCGACGTGGATGACACGATCTTATTGCCGCTGGCGTACTGGGGCCACCTGGTCAATCGCAATTTAGACTTTTTCGATGACCCGATTTGGGACGAGTGGATCCCTCGCAACCAAATGGTCTTGGCACCCGGCGCGAGGGAATTCTTCGATTTCTGCGCCGCCAACAACGTAGAGGTTTACTACATCACTGCGCGCGATCAGGGCGAAAAAACATTTGACTATGCGATGGAGCACTTGCGCCTTGCCAAGCTGCCCAACGTCGACAAAGCGCATGTGACCGTGCTTCGCGACACCTCGAATAAGCAAAATCGACAAGACGAAATCGCGAAAACTCATGACATCGTTGTCTTTCTCGGTGATAGCTTGAATGACTTTCGACGCAAGTACTACACAAAGGATGTCGATGAGCGCTTAAAGCTGATGGAGTCTGATCGCGCCGAGTACGGTCGCCGCTACATCGTGTTTCCAAACCCAACAGACGGGCATTGGATGCGCGCCATTTTTGGCGACAGCGAACCACCGCCCACCGACGCCAATCGAGAAACCTTCAAGAAAGCCGCGACGCGACGGTCGTGGGATGGCAAGTAGTTCAGACCGACTGACGCTGTCACTGGAGGGGCGCACGACTTGCGAGTCGCCCCGCTACAAACGCGAACCTTGGCTTTTGTAGCAGGCATGGTGTCTTATTTGCGATCGGGGCGCGCTTGGCCACGCCGTCGGTCACCTGTCTTGCCCGGATGTTGTTCCGGGGGCCGCAGAATGACAGCGCACGTGCAACGAATCAAATTGATGATCAGCAAATTCTTTTATCGCCCGTTGAAATAAGGCTTACATGTCTTCTTTTGACATGTTCGAAACACTCGTAAAAACTATCAAACGCCTTATTTAACGAGGCGTTGATTGATGAAGCTTATCGGGAAACCACTTGTTGACGAGCACACGACCGGACAGCGGTGGAATGTCGATGGTGATGCGACCTTCGGCCGTTGTGAGCTTTGTCGCGTTGGGGTTTAGGGCGTCGGTAAAGGTTCGAAGTTCATTCGGGAGCGTGATGGTGATTTGCTTGGCGGTGGTGGCGTTGTTGGTGGCGACGATGGCGACCGTGTCGTTGTGCTTTCGCACGAGCACGATCACGTTGTCATCGATGTAGATGGGTGCTTCGATGCTGCCGCGGCGGAGCACCGGATGATCGTTTCTGAGTTTGATGAGTTGCTTAAATTGGGCGAGGAGCGCGGTATCGGGTTTGCCGCCTGTGTCGGCCCAGGGGTAGGTGGCGCGGTTGTAGGGATCATCGCCACCGGTCACGCCCACTTCGTCGCCGTAATACACCGTGGGTGCGCCGGGGAAGGTCATTTGAAAGAGCACGGCGAGCTGCAATCGCTGTTTGGCCAAAGCAATCGTGGCCGCATCAGCGCCGTCGTGAAAACCGAATTGATGCAGTGAGCGGGCAGCATCGTGGCTTGAGAGCAAGTTCATCAAGGCGTAGAACGATTGCGGCGGATAGGCTTCGCGCATGAGTTCGATGTTTTGATAGAGCTTGGCGGCCTTGCCGCCCATGGCGTAATCTTGAACCGTATTTCGAAAGATGTAGTTCATCGTCGAATCAAAAGTGTCGCCCAAGAAATATTTCGATGAGTCGAACCAAGTTTCAGCCACGGTAAGCGCATCTGGACGATGCGCCTTTACAGCGCGCCGCCATTCACGCCAAAAATCATCCGGCACCCACGGCGCAACGTCCATTCGCCAGCCCGCCGCGCCACGATCGAGCCAGAGCTTCATCACGGAATCGGCGTCACCATAAGCGAACTTTCGAAACGAAGGCGAGGATTTATTAAGCTCGGGCAAATCCAAAATGCCAGTCCAGCCGCGAAATTGTTTGGCGGGATCGGATTGCGTGCGATCAAAAGAAAACCAACTGGCATAGGGCGATTCATCGTTGATGCGATTGCCTTCGAACGCGCCCTTTGATTGGTATTTGCTGTAGCGGTCAAAGTACGTCGAATCAGCGCCGACGTGATTGAGCGACGTGTCTGGAATCACCCGAATGCCGCGCTTGGCGGCCTCGGCCGTCAATCGAACGAAGTCGTCGTTGCTGCCGAAATGGGGATCGATATTTTTGAAATCAGCGGTGTCGTATTTGTGATTGCTCGGCGCTTGAAACATCGGTGTGATGTAGAGCGTGTTGGCACCCAAATCCTTGATGTAGTCGAGCTTTTCGATGATGCCCGCGATATCGCCGCCAAAGAAATCGTTATTAAACACACCGTCTGAACCATCGCCGGTGTTGGGGCGATATGGTTTTTCATTCCAGTTGCTATGGAATTCAACGCCGTAGTTTTGGTAGGTGTCAACGCCAGGCTTCGGATCGTTGGCACGATTTCCATTGCGGAATCGATCCGGAAAGATGTAGTAGTAAACGATATCCGGTGCCCACTCCGGCACTTTGAAATTGGCATCAAACACGGTTTGCCGGAAGCGCCGAATAGTCGTGGTTTGAGCGGGCGCTTCGATGATTTCACCCACACCGCCAGAGCCCTTTTCGCGCGTCCAATACACACTGTCGTTGTTGTTGGCATAGATGAACGTGTTGCCACCGATCACGATTTCAAAGTAGTAGCCGTAGACGCCAAGATCGGCAAAGCGGTGTTTAGCCACCCAGCGCTCGCCGTTAAATTGCATCGCTACTCGGATCGGTTCGAGGTATTCAAGCACTTCTTGATTGCCTTCAAGGCGACGCTTTTCAATAACGAGCGTTGCTTTGGTGACGCCGGGTTTCGACGCCAATGCAAACTCAACCCCGCTTCCAGCGGTGATCGCACCAAACGGCGACTTGTGCTTGAGTGAACGTGAGTCGAAGCCCACGCTCAGCGCGACCGGATCGGTCACGGGCACTCGCGACGGGTCTTGGAAAAGCTTTGGGCCGATCGTGAGGACGGGCTTGCCGTTTTGCACGACGAGTTTGATCGTGGCTTCGCCCGAAAAAAGAAACGCTGCATTTTCCGAAGCACCGGGATCAGAGTTTCGCTTCATCGTGAACGGTTGCTCAAACAGTGCGGTGCTGGCACCGGCCGCAGCGCTCAGCGTGGCGGCATCGCTCCACGCCGGATCGGCGATTTTGAATTCTTGACGACCCGACAAATTCACGTTGAGATAGTACGCATCGCAGTTGAATTTGAAAGCGTAATCATCGAGTGCGGCCCAGTTATTCATAGAGCCGCGCAAATAGAGCGTAGCGTTGCCAAACGGCGCGTCAGGACATTTATCAATGGTGAGCATTTGATGGGCGGGCGTGTATTTGAGTTGGTGCGTGCCGGAGAACAGGTAGCCCATGTCGCTGCCCTTGGCGATCAAGGTGAAAGGGCTTTGCTGCGCGTTGTCCTTCGCGCCCAAATCAGCGTCGGGCGACCAGGCTTCGTCACCCAATTTGAATCGATGGTCGCCCTTGATCGTCGTCGTTAACTCAAACTGATTGCATCGATAGGTGAAGCGCTGCTCTTCGTTGGCGTTCCAACTGTTGAAGCTTCCGCGCAAATACAGCGGTCGCTTGCCGAGTGGGCTGGGGGTGCAGGCGGGACTTGTGGGTGTGATTGATGTGGTTTGTGCGGCGAGTTGCGATGGCGCGGAGCTGCAACCGACAAGCGCGGCAGTGGCGGCTATGACGAGTAAATGTCGATAGAGCGCCGAGGCCGTACTCGTCACCCCGGCGCAGGCCGGGGTCCACGCCCGCTCTATGCGTGGTTGGGCGCTCGGCCGCGGATACCGACCTGCGCCCGGATGACGACGACTAAAAACGTTGTTCAACCCTTCACTCCGCCAGCGGTGAGCCCCGACACAATCCAGCGCTGCGCAAACAAAAACACCAGCGTGATCGGCAAGCCCGACAATACGGCGGCGGCGGCGAAGTCACCCCACAAATACTTTTGATCTTGTAAGAAGTATTTCGAACCGACGGCGAGCGTGAGATTGGGCTCTTCGCGCAGCAAAATGGACGCGACGGGGTATTCAATGATGGTGCCGATAAATGCGAGCACAAACACGACCATCAAGATCGGGATCGCCATCGGCAATAGCACTCGATAGAACGCTTGCCAGTGCGTTGCGCCGTCAACCTTGGCGTTTTCTTCAATTTCGGTGGGAATGGTTTCAAAGTACCCTTTGATCGTCCAGACGTGAGTGGCAATGCCACCCAAATAGGCAAGAATCACGCCGCCGTGCGATTCGATACCGAGCCACGGAATGTGATTGCCGATGGTCTCGAAAATGGCGTAAATCGCGACCAACGTGAGTACGGCGGGAAACATTTGCAGCAGCAACATACCGTTCAAAATCGGCGCTTTAAAACGAAATTTAAGCCGCGCAAAGGCGTACGCCGCCGTCGTTGAAATCGCCAGAATCAAGATCGCTGAAATCGATGCGATCTTGATTGAATTCCACAGCCACAGCAGCACAGGAAACGGCGGCGCTACCCATTTTCCGTCGGCACCCATGTAGCCAATGCCGAGCGCGAGTTTCCAATGCTCAAAGCTAATCTCGCTCGGAATGAGCGATCCTGTTGAAAAGTTTCCCGGGCGCAGCGAAATGGAAATCACGGCGAGCAATGGAAAGATGGTGATCGCGATGAGCGCAATTAAAAATGCGTGGGCTGCCCACACGCGCCAACGGTTCTTTTTTCCGGTCACGATTGCCATAGAAAACCTCGTCTACTTTCCGCTGCCTGAGCCGCGATTTATTTCTTTGCTGGCCAAGCGCAAATTCCAAATTGACATCGCTGCCACCATGAAGAACATCACGGTCGAAATCGCCGCAGCCAAACCAAAATCTTGACCCGAATCTTTGAACGCGATTCGGTAGGTGTAAGAGACCAAAATATCGTTGGTGCCCGCTGGAATTTTGGTGTTTAAGAAATCAGGTCGGCCGTCGGTCAACAGCGCAATCAACACAAAATTGTTGAAGTTGAACGCGAACACCATCACCAGCAAGGGCGAGAGCGGTTTGATGATGAGCGGCAGCGTGATCTTGAAAAAGTTGGTGAGTGGCGACGCGCCGGCGATGGCTGAGGCTTCGTATAAATCCGCTGGAATCGATTTGATAAGCCCAGCACAGAGCACCATGATGTAGGGGAAGCCAAGCCACACGTTAACAATCAAGAGCATCACTTTGGCACGTAGCGGGTCCGCAAACCACGCGGGTTTAACGCCAAACAGCGCATCAAGAATCGCGTTGATCTCACCAAAATTTTGATTAAACAAACCTTTGAATACCAAGATCGAAATGAAGCCGGGCACGGCGTACGGCAAAAACAGCAGCGTTCGGTAAACGGTGCGAAACCGCAGCGCTTCCCAATTAAGAAGCACGGCGAGTGTCACACCGACAGCGGTCACAAAAATCACCGTGAGCCCAGCAAACACCACCGTCCAGATGAATATCGCGAAAAACGGCGCACGGAAATCCGGGTCGTTAATCATGCGGCTGTAGTTGGCAAAACCCACACCCACGGTGTAGCCGGGCTGCAATTTGTCGCCCTTGGCGTTTTCAAAAAATCCGGTTGTGCCGTTGGGTGAAAACGATTCGCCCGACTCGGTTTTGGTGATCGAGCCGTCGGCGTTTTGCTTCCACACTGGCGTGAGCCGCGCGAACTCACGAAGCCCCGAGTAGTTGAGCGTTTCGCCCGTGGGCAACGTGATTTTTACCCGTTGCAAGGTTTCACGATTAGCGATGATGTCGCGCATCGAAAGCGCGGTGCCGAGGCTTTGTGAGGCCACTTGCGGTGTGGCTCGAAGCGGATTTGCGCCGTCGAAATTCGACGCGAAAGCATCGGTAACGAGCGCGCCGGCACCATCAGCTTTGCTGAGCGCGAGCCGCAATGTGTCGCCCTCGCGATGCACGGTGTAGCTGTGCGTCGTGGCCTCGTCGGGAATGCTTTGATCGAGCAAATAGCGGCTCGATCGCTCGAACGAAAGCAGGTTGCTTGACGAGTAATTTGTAAACCCAATCTGCATCGTGTAGAGCAGCGGAAAGGCGACGAAAATCGCCATGCCCGCCAATCCCGGAAACAGGTAGCGATAGGCGAATCCGATGTTGCTCAGGTACGAATAAAACGCAGCGCAAGTGAGCGTTAGAAGCCCGAGCGCCCACATCGCTTGGCCAGCGGCGTAGACGTTAAACACCAAGTACAGCATGGCGGCACCGAGCGCGATGGTGAGCGGCCATTTCATCAGCTGCGCCCAGTCGGTGGACACGCCTGGTTTAGCGGTGGTGAGGGTGCTCATTTGGCGCGCATCCTTGCCGCCGCGCTGTTGAGCGCTTCAGTGGGCGATTGCAGGCCGTTGGTGATCGCTTCAAGGGCGGCGTCCATCGCTGACCAGAAGCGACCGGTTTCTGGAATGTTGGGAATCGGTTCACCGAGCTTGGCGTTTTCCATCGTAGCGCGGATGAGTGGATTAGCGGCGAGCTGCGCATAAAACGCTTTATTGGCTGGTGCGCCGATGGCCACATCATCATCAATCATTTTTAGGTATTCCGGCCGCAGCATGTGCTGCTCCAAAAATTCTTTTGAGATGTCTTTCAATTTGCTCGGTGCCGCGATCATGCAGCCGATCACGCCCACAAACGGTTTGCCCGGTTTGCCATCGATGCTGGGAATCGGGCCGACGGCAAAATCGATCTTGCTTTTTTTGGCGTTGTCCCACGCCCACGGGCCCGAGATCATCATCGCTACCGTGCCGCGATTAAAGCCCGCTTCCATTTCGGCGTAGCGCGCGCCCTTGGGCATGTGGCCGTTTTGCACGAGTTTACGAAGCACTTCACCGCCGCGAATGGCGCCGGGCGAATTCACGCCAACCGCACTCGGATCGTAATCGCCTTTGGCATCTCGGCCAAACACGTAACCACCAGGCCCGGCCAAGATCGGCCAGGTGAAAAACGTTTTGTTGAAGTCCCAAAGAATCGCGCTTTTGCCTTGCTTTTTAAGCTCAACATCAAGCGCCATGACTTCATCAAACGACTTAGGTGGCGTAGGCACGATCGCTTTGTTGTAAATCAAACCGATGGCTTCAACGGCAATCGGGTAGCCCCAAAATTTGCCTTGGTAGCGAAACGCATTCCATGCGAATTCATCGATGTCGTCAAACACTTTCTTGCTCGGCCGAATCGGAACGATCAATCCCGATTTCGCCCACTCCCCCGCACGGTCATGCGCCCAGCAAAAAATATCGGGGCCTTTACCCGCAGCGGTCGCGGCTTGAAACTTGTCAGTGGCGGATTCAGGATGCTGCACCACCACGCGCACGCCGGTGCTCTTTTCGAACGCATCACCGACTTTTTGCAGGCCGTTGTAGCCCTTGTCGCCGTTGATCCACACCAAGAGCTCAGGCGGGCGCTGAGCGTGCAGCAACGACGATGCTGCCAAGGCAATCACCGCCGCCAAACAGCGACGTTTTGAGAGTAATTCCAGCTTTTTCATTCAACGCCTCGCTAAATATGGCGTACAAACGCATTTCCGTTTGAACTGAAAAGGTAGCAATTCTCTGCGCCAAAGCCCATTTTGATTGGCGCTCCACTAGAAAGCTGGGCTGCACCTTCGAATTGAGCGGTTACGCCTTCGTCTGCGCCGGGAAAGTCGCAATACGCTTGGGTACTGCTGCCCAATTGCTCGACGAATGTGACGTTGGCGTTAATGGAATTTAGGGCACCGCTTTGTTGGCGCAAATGCTCAGGACGCACGCCAAGCGTGACCTTGTCGCCCGCTTTAGCGTTGCCAGCACTCACGGCGCAGCGCACGATCGAACCATCGCCCAACTTCACCGACACCGAATCATTCGATGCCGCCGTAATTTCCGCCGCAATGAAATTCATTCGCGGCGAACCAATAAAGCCCGCGACAAATTGATTCGTAGGATGTTGATACAGCTCCAGCGGCGCGCCGACTTGCTCAATACGTCCGTCGCGAAGCACCACGATCCGATCAGCGAGCGTCATCGCTTCGACCTGATCGTGAGTGACGTAGATCATCGTGGTTTTGAGCGCCTCGTGGAGCTTGGCAAATTCGTAGCGCATCCGTACACGAAGCGACGCATCCAGATTTGACAACGGCTCATCAAACAAAAACACTTCGGGCTTTCGCACAATGGCGCGGCCGATGGCCACGCGCTGTCGCTGCCCACCCGAGAGCGCTTTAGGTTTTCGATCGAGCAAGTGATCGATGTTCAAGGTTTTGGCGGCACCGCGAACGAGCGTCTCGATCTCGGCTTTCGGTACTTTGGCTAGCTGCAAGCCAAACGCCATGTTGTCAAACAAATTCATATGCGGATAGAGCGCATACGATTGAAACACCATCGCAATGCCGCGCTCAGAGGGCGTGACATCGTTGACGATTCGCTCGCCAATTTTTAGCGTACCGCTGGTGATTTCTTCGAGCCCAGCAATGGTGCGAAGTAGTGTTGACTTGCCGCAGCCCGAGGGGCCGACAAACACCATGAATTCGCCATCACGAACATCAAGATTGATGTCTTTAAGCACCGAAACGTCATCAAACGATTTGTGCACGCTCGATAGTTGAACACTCGCCATGGCCCCTCCTTTTGGCTGTCGAATGGCCGATTGCGACAGCGCTATGCGTTACTACCTTACAAACACCGCTCCTCTGCGGGTTTGTTGCGTCGAATATACGCGCTGTAGTGCGCCGAAACTAGTTCTGAGCTAGCCAATACTACAGCTCATAGAATCGCGTTGAACTTTGCAACCTAAGGCTGTCATGACCCGTTTGGCCAATCCATTGTCAAAACTGTTTAAGTCCACCGTGAACGCACAAAACACCTTGAACGTACCCAACGAATTCTCCTCCCTGATCGCTCGCACTCTGGCGCAGCGCAGCGATAGCGATAGCCCAGAGGCCAAGCTACAAGCCGTCTCAGAGGCTTGTCGCACGCTGTTGGCCGATCGCTGGGCACGCACCCAGCAGGCCGATGCAAAGCGCCAAGGCGCGCGCCGCGTGCACTACCTATCGATGGAATTTTTGATGGGGCGCGCACTGACCAACGCTTTAGCGGCGCTTGAATTGAACGATACGATTTCGCCCGATTTCGGTGCCTTAGTCGAACGCGAGCCCGATGCCGCGCTGGGCAACGGCGGTCTCGGACGGTTGGCGGCCTGTTTCCTTGATTCATTTGCCACACTCGGATTGCCATCGTTTGGCTACGGACTGCGCTATGAACACGGCATGTTCGCGCAGCGAATTCAAGGCGGTCGTCAAACCGAAGTGCCCGATACGTGGCTCAAGAACGGTAATCCGTGGGAGCTATTTCGCCCAGAGCTGCAATACGAGGTCGGATTCGGGGGCTCGGTCAGCGGTCACGCCCATTCGCGCCAGTGGGTGCCATCGGAGCGACTGGTCGCCCGCGCCTACGACTTCATCGTTCCGGGACACAACACTGAGCGCGTTTCAACGCTTCGGCAGTGGCAAGCCAGCGCGGCTGATCCGATCGACTACCTAGCGTTTTCGCGGGGCGAGCACGCCTCGGCTGGGCAGCATGTGCAACGTGCGGCCTCACTCAACTGGGTGCTCTATCCCGATGACAGTACGGCGGCGGGACGCGAGTTGCGTTTGAAGCAAGAATTTTTCCTAGTGAGCGCGTCGCTGCAAGACATGATCGCGCGGCACCTTCGCGAAGGTCGAGATATTGAAGCGCTGGGCAAGCACAACGCAGTGCATCTCAACGACACGCACCCCGCGCTGTCCGTTGCGGAGCTGATGCGGTTACTGCTTGATGAACATGGTTTAGCGTGGTCAGTCGCATGGCGCGTCACTCGCGAAGCGACAAGCTACACCAATCACACCTTGATGCCCGAGGCGCTCGAAACTTGGCCCGTACGCATGCTTGAGGCGCTATTGCCGCGCCATCTTGAGGTGATCTACGGGATCAATCAATGGGTGCTCGATGAGGTTCGCGCAAAATTTCCTGACGACGAAACTCGGATTCAGCGCATCTCGCTGATCGACGAAGTGGGCGAGCGCCGCGTGCGCATGGCTAATTTGGCGATGATGGCATCGAGCCGCGTCAACGGTGTATCGGCACTGCATTCAGAGCTGATGGTGCAAACCATCTTTTCCGACTTTGCGGCTATGTGGCCCGAGCGCTTCATCAATGTCACCAACGGTGTGACCGCGCGGCGCTGGCTGGCGCAAGCCAATCCAAAGCTCTCGGCGTTGATCGATCGAAATATTGGCGCCGCATGGCGCGGCGATCTGACAAAGCTGCGCGCGCTATCGGCCAATGCCAAAGACGCGCAGCTTGGCGCGGATTTCATGGCGGTGAAGCTCGAAAACAAGCAACGATTGGCCGATCACATTCGCCGCGAACTGGGCATTGCGGTCAACGTCAACAGCTTATTTGACGTGCAAATCAAGCGAATCCACGAATACAAGCGGCAATTGCTCAATGTGCTGCATGTCATCGCGCGCTATCAAGCCATCATCGCCAATCCGAACGCCGCATGGACGCCGCGCACCGTCATTTTTTCGGGCAAAGCGGCGTCGGCCTACGTGATGGCCAAGCAAATTATTCAACTCATTCACGATGTGGGCCGTGTGGTCAACAGCGATTCGCGCGTGGGTGACAAATTGAAAGTGGTGTTCTTGCCCAACTACAGCGTAAGCCTGGCCGAAATCATTTTGCCTGCCGCTGATTTGTCGGAGCAAATTTCAACCGCGGGCACCGAAGCTTCGGGTACGGGCAACATGAAATTTGCGCTCAACGGCGCGCTGACTGTTGGCACGTGGGACGGCGCAAACATCGAAATGGCCGAACAAATGGGCATCGAAAACATGTTCGTGTTTGGCCTACGTACCGACGCCGTCGCTCAAATGAAATCGGTGGGCTACGACCCCAAGCTCTACATCGAAGAGAACGCCCAGCTCAAGGGCGTGATCGACGCCATTGCCGAGGGCGTATTTTCGTGGGACGAACCCGATCGCTACCGCAGCATCGTGCAAGCGCTCACGCAGCGCGATCCGTACTTGCTCATGGCCGATTTCGCCGACTACCTGCGCGCTCAAAATGAAGTCGATGCGCTCTACCAACAGCCTAAAGCTTGGGCCGAGCGGGCGATCCGAAACGTCGCAGGCATGGGCTTTTTCAGCGTTGATCGCACCATTGGCGAATACATCGAGAAAGTGTGGCGCGCGCCGGGCTAGACTTTAGCTATGGCATACGCTCATTCGTTCGAATATTTTGGTGCGCACTCCCTCGCTAACGGCGACGGAGTGCGCTTTTCGGTGTGGGCACCCAACGCATCACGGGTTGCCGTGGTGGGTGACTTCAACCACTGGAATTCCAATGACCATGTACTGACGTGTCAAGGCGACAACGGCGTGTGGCAGTGCGTAGTCGGTCACGCGAAGCTGGGTGACCGTTACAAATTTCACGTCACGGATCGAGCAGGTCGCGCGCTACCGCTGAAAGCCGATCCCTACGCCCGGGCGGCAGAATTTCGTCCGGCAACGGCGAGCATTGTGGCGGCGCTACCGCCGAAACGGGCGCTTTCGGCTGAGCGTCAACGCGCCAATCGCCGTGACGCGGCGATATCGATCTACGAATTGCATGCCGGATCGTGGAAGCGGCACTACGATGGCCGCTTTTATTCGTGGGATGAGCTCTCGGAGTCACTTCCGCAATACGTTGCAGCGCTGGGCTTCACGCACATTGAGCTCATGCCGGTGAGCGAATATCCATTTGACGGCTCGTGGGGTTATCAAACGCTCGGTATGTTTGCGCCAAGCGCACGCTTTGGTTCGCCCGAATCATTGATTCGGTTTGTTGACGTGTGTCATGCACACGGTGTTGGCGTAATCGTTGATTGGGTGCCCGCGCATTTCCCATCCGACGCGCACGGCATTGCAAATTTTGACGGCACGGCGCTCTATGAATATGCTGATCCGAAAGAAGGTTTCCATCGCGATTGGAATACGCTCATCTACAACTTCGGTCGCTTCGAAGTGCGTGATTTTTTGGTGAGCAGCGCGGTGTATTGGGTTGAGCGCTTTGGGATCGATGGGCTACGCGTAGATGCGGTAGCGTCCATGCTCTACCGTGATTATTCGCGGCAGGCGGGCGAGTGGATTCCCAACGCCTTCGGCGGCCGCGAAAATCTTGAGGCGATTTCTTTGTTCAAGGAAATCAATGAAACGCTTGGTACGCTATGTCCCGGTGCGATGACTATCGCCGAAGAATCCACGGCGTTTCCGAAGGTCTCGGCGCCGACCTACGACGGCGGTCTAGGCTTCCATTTCAAATGGAACATGGGCTGGATGAACGACACACTGCGCTACGCGCAAGAAGACCCGATTCATCGACGCTGGCATCACAACAAGATGACCTTCGGCCTGGCCTACGCCTTTTCCGAGAATTTCGTGCTGCCGCTATCGCATGACGAAGTGGTGCATGGCAAGCATTCCATCCTTGGGCGGATGCCGGGGGATGAGTGGCAGCGCTTTGCGAACTTGCGCGCTTACTACGGATTTATGTGGGGGCATCCTGGGAAAAAATTGCTGTTTATGGGACAGGAATTTGCGCAGCCCGGCGAATGGAATCACGATGTGGAATTGCCGTGGCCTCTGAGCAATGATTCCAAGCACGCGGGTGTTGGGCGCCTGATTGGGGATTTAAATCGACTGTATCGCGACAACAGCGCATTGCACGCGCTCGATTGCGATGCGCGGGGATTTCAATGGTTGGTGGGTGACGATGAATCGCAGTCGGTGTTTGCTTGGTTGCGGCTCGATGGCGCCGGAAAACGAATGCTCGTTGTGAGCAATTTCACGCCGATGGTGCGTGAAAATTATCGGATCGCGCTGCCGAGCGACGCCACCGCGGTGCGCGAACTGTTGAACACCGATTCGGCGCATTACGGCGGTAGCAACGTGGGCAATTTGGCGGCACCCATCATGGTTGCAGCAACGGAAGGAAAAGGGCGTTCAGTGACGCTAACGGTTCCGCCATTAGCCACGCTCTTTTTGTCGGTCGAATGAGCGCTGCGATGGAATGCTTCGAGGGATTGCCGTACCCATTTGGCGCGCATGTTCGCGATGGCGGCGTTAACTTCGCGGTGTTTTCCGATCATGCGCGAAGCGTTGAGCTGTGCGTATTCGATGAGCGGGGCGAAACGCGCTACTCGTTGCACGGACCGTTCGCAGGGGTGTTTCATGGGTTTTTGCAAGGCGCGCAATGTGGCTTGATCTATGGCTACCGCGCCCATGGTGACTACGCGCCGGAATCGGGGCATCGATTCAACGAGCACAAGCTTTTGCTCGATCCCTACGCGCGGGCTATCGTTGGCAAACATCAATGGGGCGGCGCGCATCGCGGCGACAATTCGGTCGACAACGCAACGATTGCATTGAAGGCGCTCGTTGCCCCAGAGCTTGCACCCGCTCGGCGGCTCGCGCGCTTGCCAGATGCTGAAGCGGTGATTTACGAAGTTCACGTCAAAGGATTTAGCGCTACCAACACGTCGATTCCACCGGCGCTGCGCGGCACTTATGCCGGGCTTGCCCATGCGGATTCGATTGCGCATCTGAAGCGCTTGGGAGTGACGAGTTTGTCGCTGCTTCCTGTGCAATATCGGCTGGATGAACCGTCACTCGTTGAACGTGGTATGTCCAATTATTGGGGCTACAACACGCTAGGGTTTTTCAGCGTCGAGCCGCGGTTATCGATGACGCCCGATGATCCCGTTGCTGCCAACGAAGAGTTTCGTCGTATGGTCGAGGTGCTCCATGAGCACAGCTTCGAAGTGCTGCTCGATGTGGTCTACAACCACACACCCGAAGGTAGCGAACAGGGCGCAACCCTTTCGTTTCGAGGGCTCGACAACAAGAGTTGGTATCGGTTGGAGCGAAACGATCTTGCGCGCGCCGAGAATTTGACGGGCTGCGGCAACACGCTCAATGTGCAGCATCCGCGCGTCACGCAGTTCGTTTTGGATTCACTCCGGTACTGGGTGAACGTGATGGGGGTCGATGGATTTCGCTTTGATTTAGCGCCAGTCCTCGGACGCACGGCGCAACACTACGATCGAAACGCTGCGTTTTTCGTTGCACTCAAACAAGACCCCGTACTCTCCACCGTGCGCTTGATTGCCGAGCCGTGGGACATTGGCTCGGACGGTTATCAGGTGGGCAATTTTCCTGCCGGGTGGTTTGAGTGGAACGACAAGTATCGCGATGCGGTGCGCCGCTACTGGCTTGACGGCGCAACGACGCGCGGCGAACTGGCGCGGCGATTTACGGCATCCAGTGAGCTCTTTGCCAGCGCGCAGCGACGCCCAACGGCATCCGTCAATTTCATCAGCGTGCACGACGGTTTTACGTTGATGGACATGGTGAGTTTCAGCACCAAACACAATCGCGCTAACGGCGAAGGCAATCGCGATGGTCGCGGCGATGAGCCGTGCATGAATTTCGGTGTTGAGGGCGAGAGCGCCGATGCTGCAATCACCGAACTGCGCGCTCGCGTGCGCCGAGCAATGATGGCAACCTTGTTGCTGTCGCAGGGCACGCCGATGATCTGCGCAGGCGACGAAATTGGCAATTCACAGGGCGGCAACAACAATCCGTACTGCCTTGATAACGAGACGACGTGGCTCGATTGGGATCGTGCGGATACGTCGTTTTGCGAATTTGTTTCGCGTGTGTTGGCGCTACGTCGCAGCGAAGCCCTACTGCGCCACAACCAGTGGTTGGGCGAGCTTACCGATGGCTGCACACCCACCGTTGCGTGGCGCGCGCCCAATGGCTGCACCATGTCCCATGAGCAGTGGCAGTCGCGGCATGAGCGCGCATTTGCTTGTGTCCTTCACGGCGCATCCAACTGGCCTCATCAATTCTTTATCGCGTTCAATCCGCATGCCGAAGCCAGCGAATTTTGCTTGCCCGAGGGTTCCTGGCGCGTGGTGCTCGACAGCTCACGGGCGTTCGTGAGCGCTTCGTCGGGCGATGCGGTGTCTGGCAGCGTGTTTATGATGCCGTCGCGCGCCGTAGTGGTGTTGCGCGCTTAATTTTCTCAATTCAATCCGTACTGTTTTTCGTATGAAATTACCTGACCGCGCCGCTGGCGTCATTCTTCATCCAACGTCTTTGCCGGGGCCGCATGGCGTCGGCGATCTGGGGCCTGATGCCTATCGTTTCGTGGATTGGCTCGCCGCAACGGGGCAATCGATGTGGCAATGGTTGCCAACGACCCCGATTGGCCCCGGCGATTCGCCGTACCAAAGCGTGTCGGCGTTTGCGGGCAGTCCGCTCATGGTGGCGCTAGAGCCGCTCATAGAACGTGGCTGGTTGAGTGCGCCGATGGCTGAGGCGTTTGACCCTGACCGCGTTGACTTTGCGCGCGTGGTGCCTTGGCGCATTGCGCGACTGCGCGAGGCGTTTGCGGGATTTAGTGCTCGCGTAACCGCCGCTGATCGCGCCGCATTCACGCTGTGGCGCAAAGCACAAGCGTACTGGCTTGATGACTACGCATTGTTCATGGCGCTTGAAACTGCGCATAGCGGCGCGTGCTGGTGGGATTGGGCTGCGCCGCTGCGCAAACGTGTGCCTGCAGCGATGGACGCTGCAAAAAAACAGCATGCCGCGGAGATCGAATTTTGGTCTTTTGTGCAGTGGTGCTTCGACACGCAGGCCGTGGCCATCCGCAGTTACGCCAATGAGCGAGGTATTGCTTTGATGGGCGACCTGCCCATTTTCATTGCGCATCACAGCGCGGATTGTTGGGCGCGACCCGATTTGTACTTTTTGGATGACGCCGATCAACCCACAGTCATTGCCGGCGTGCCGCCCGATGGCTTTACGCCCGACGGCCAGCGCTGGGGCAATCCGCTGTATCGCTGGGACAAGATGGCGGCTGAGGATTTTGCTTGGTGGTCGCTCCGATTGAAGCGCGCGATGTCGCATGCGGACTTGTTTCGCATCGATCATTTCCGTGGCTTTGCGGGTTACTGGGAAATTCCAGTGACGTGCCCCACGGCACGCGATGGGCGCTGGGTGCCAGGCCCCGGGCTCGCGTTGTTTGATGCGATTGAACGTGCGCTCGGAAAGGTGCCTGTGGTTGCTGAGGACTTAGGACTCATCACGCCAGACGTTGAGGCACTTCGGGATAGCACCGGCTTTCCGGGAATGAAAATCGTACAGTTTGCCTTTGGCGGCGACGGCACGCATGAGTTTTTGCCGCACAACTACACAACCAATTGCGTGGCCTATACCGGCACCCACGACAACGACACCGCGCGCGGTTGGTGGGATCAAGCGCCGGAACATGAGCGCGCGTTTGCGGGGGCCTACCTGGTGGCGGGCGCGGCGGATATTCATTGGGCGATGATTCGTGCCGCATGCAATTCGGTAGCGAAAATTGCGGCGTATCCATTGCAGGACATACTGGGGCTCGGTGCGCCACAGCGCATGAACATTCCTGGCACGCTTGGCGGCAACAACTGGACGTGGCGCTTTCAATGGCGCGCGATGACGCCCGAAGTTTCCCGTGTACTGGGACTCATCACCGCCGCGAGCGGTCGAGCGGACGAATCGTTAATTCGTTACGGTTGATTGCGATAAACGGGAATACGTAAGCTTATACAGCTCTACCATCGTATGTCCCGTCGAATAAGGGGTTGCATAAGATATTTTGGGCAAGCGAAAAATCGATTTTCTACAATACGCCCCTTATTTCGTCGGGCCGTATGTATTAAAGCTCGTATTCGACTCTAATTTCACACGGCAATAGCGTCATTTCGAGCCTGAACCGTAGCATTCGTTCTTTTTCGCAGCACCGATCCGACGCCACAAACGCATCACCGACGCGACGCTACCGACCCTAGAATGCTTCGCAGCGGGCAGCCCTGTCTATCGCCGCCCGAGCCAAGGAGTTGCGCATGCGTTGGAAGTTTGGAGTGAGTTCATTCAGTGCGATTGCCTTAGTGGTCGCATCGTTCAGTACGACGGCGTTTAGTGAACGGCTGCGCGATGCGGCGCTTTCCGATTGCAACAGTGAGGCATTTGCTCAGACGCTCTCTAGGCAAGTCGGCGATCGTTTAGACGCACGAGCGATTTGGTTTTCAGCCACCACACTGCGTTGGCCAGGCGTTTCGGGCGAAGGTGCGTTTCGTCTCTACTTTTCCAATGCCGCTTCGGTCGTCGCAACGGTCGGTAAGACCGTCGAGGGCGCAGAGGGCGACATACCGCTCAAGGTTCGCAGCACAGCGCTTCCAGCGCCGCTCAATGAGCGGTTTCGCCATGTGGACGCGGGCGCAACGCTCGACGTGCCCAACGTCAGTCGCTCCCAATTGGCAGCGCTGCATCGCGCGCAACTTGTGCTTGTCCGCGAAGATGGCAACAGGCGCGTGATTGCAGCGACCACGCTGCAATCGCCCGGCGCGCTCGATGATCTCTACGCAGAGGCCGCGTCACTGACTGCTTTGGGTGCGACTGCGCAGCGAAAGCAAACAGCGTTCCAAGTGTGGGCACCCACGGCGCAACGTGTTTCGCTGTGCGTTTTTGATTCGCCGACGAGCGCGGCGTCAGCGACGTTGCCGATGAAATTTCAGGCCTCAAACGGCGCGTGGAGCGCGAAGCTACGCGGTCAATTCGAGGGCAAGTATTACTTGTACTTGGTCGACGTTTGGGTCAACGGCGTTGGCATCGTAAGGAATCGTGTGACCGATCCGTATTCGGTGAGTTTGTCAGCGGATTCGAAGCGCAGCGCAATCATCGATTTGAACGACGCGAAGTATGCGCCGCACGGGTGGAAGAATGCCGCAGCGCCGCAGCGCGTAAAACACCCGACCGACATGACGATCTACGAATTGCATGTGCGCGATTTTTCGATCAACGACGCGACGGTCTCCGCAGCCAATCGCGGCAAATACTTGGCGTTTACCGAGCAGCAATCCAATGGCATGCGACATCTGCAAGCGTTGTCGCGTGCGGGAATGACTGATATCCATTTGCTGCCCGTGTTTGACTTGGCCACGGTGCCGGAGCAGGGTTGCGTCAGCCCCACCATTCAGGGCGGAGCAAGCAGCGAAGCGCAACAAGCAGCGGTCATTGCGACCAAAGATCGTGATTGCTACAACTGGGGCTATGACCCGCTGCATTTCAACGCGCCCGAGGGCAGTTTCGCAAGCGATGCGATGAACGCCGCGCAGCGCATCATTGAGCTTCGGCGCATGGTGCAGTCGCTCAACGCCATCGGTCTTCGGGTGGGTATGGATGTGGTCTACAACCACATGTCGAGCTCGGGTCAAAACGAAAAATCAGTGCTCGATCGTGTCGTGCCCGGCTACTACCATCGATTGAATGCCGATGGGAAAGTCGAGATGTCAACGTGTTGCGACAACACGGCGACTGAACACATGATGATGGAAAAGTTGATGTCGGATTCGGTGCTGCTGTGGGCGAAGCACTACAAGATGGATTCGTTTCGGTTTGATTTGATGGGCCATCAGCCGCGCGCGGCGATGGAGCGATTGCAGCAGCGGCTCAAAACGGAGCTCGGGCGCGATATTCAGTTCATCGGTGAGGGTTGGAATTTTGGCGAAGTGGAGAACGGCAAACGCTTTAAACAGGCGTCGCAGTTGTCACTCAACGGATCGGGCATTGGCACATTTACGGATCGCGGGCGTGATGCGGCGCGCGGCGGTGGGTATGGCGACAATGCGGAAGCGCTTGTTCGAAATCAAGGCTTTCTGAACGGCATGCACTACGACCCCAACGCGCTCGCCGGTACCTCACAATCACGCGAGGATTTAGTGCGAACCGCTGACATGATTCGCGTCGGGCTCGCCGGGTCGATCCGCGACTACTCGATGAAAAACTATCGCGATCAAATCGTCACGTTAGAGACAATCGATTACAACGGTGCGCCTGCGGGTTACGTAACGCAGCCCGGCGAAGTGGTGAACTACGTTGAAAATCACGACAACGAAACGCTCTTCGATCTCAACGCGTACAAACTGCCGCTCAACACCACTTCCGAGGATCGTGCGCGCGTGCAAATTCTGGGTGCCGCGCTCACCGCGTTTAGCCAAGGTGTTGCGTATTTTCACGCGGGCATCGACGTGCTTCGAAGCAAATCAATGGATCGCAACAGCTACGATTCTGGCGACTGGTTTAATCGACTCGACTGGACGTATCAAGACAACTACTTCGCGACGGGATTGCCCCGCAAAGATGACAACGGCTCAAACTGGGCGATGATTGAGCCACGCCTCAATACGTCCACGATCAAGCCCAGCGCCAAGGACATTGCGTGGTCCCGTGACGCATTTCGCGATTTGCTGAGGATTCGCTCGAGCACGTCGTTGTTTCGATTGCGCAGCGCCGCTGAAATCAAGCAAAGGCTCACGTTTTTGAACACCGGATCGCAGCAGGTGCCCACGGTTGTTGCCGCACGACTGGACGGCGCAAACTATCCGGGCGCGAATTTCAAAGCGCTGGTTTACGTCATTAACGTCGATAAAGTGCCGCAGCAGATCGTCGTGTCTGATTTGAAAGGTGCAGCGCTGACGCTACATCCGGTGTTGGCGTCCAACGAGGCTTCGGACCAGCGAATTCGAACGGAAGCGTTGTTTGAGCCGAGCGCGGGCGTGTTCAAAGTGCCCGCGAGAAGTGTTTCGGTATTTGTTGGGCGCTAACGCGGCCGCTCCGAACAGCAACCCGCCGATTCGAGCCGCCACAAACAAAAACGCAGCCGGAGCTGCGTTTTTTTGGCACCATCCAACGAATCGACTACTTTGCGCGAAGCTTCCGAATCGCTGCCAACTGAGCAACCGCAGAAGCAAGTTCAGCCTGCGCCGCAGCGTAATCAATTGCTGCATCGTTGTTTCGAAGCATTTCCTCGGCGCGCTTCTTGGCTTCGGCGGCTTTCGCTTCGTCCAAGTCTTTGCCGCGAATGGCGGTGTCGGCCAGCACGGTCACGACGTTGGGCTGCACTTCAAGAATGCCGCCGGCGACGAATACGAATTCTTCGCTGCCGTCCTCTTTTTCGATGCGCACTGCACCGGGACGAATGCGCGTAATCAGCGGCGTGTGCTTGGGCAAAATGCCGAGCTCGCCAGATTCACCGGGGAGCGCGACAAACTTTGCCGGCCCCGAGTAAATCGAGGTTTCAGCGCTGACGACGTCTACGTGAAGGGTTGCCATGGTGAAGCCTTAGTTGAGCGTCTTGGCTTTTTCGAACGCTTCTTCGATGGTGCCTACCATGTAGAACGCTTGCTCTGGTAGGTGGTCACATTCGCCGTTCACGATCATGTTGAAGCCGCGAATCGTGTCTTTGAGCGAGACGATTTTTCCAGGCGAGCCGGTGAACACTTCAGCCACGTTGAACGGCTGCGACAGGAAGCGCTGAATCTTACGAGCGCGCGCAACGGCGAGCTTGTCTTCAGGTGCCAATTCGTCCATGCCCAAAATCGCGATGATGTCGCGGAGTTCTTTGTAGCGCTGTAGCGTTGCCTGAACGTTACGGGTGCAGCTGTAATGCGCTTCACCGATCACGAGTGGATCAATTTGGCGTGAGGTTGAGTCAAGCGGGTCCACAGCGGGGAAAATGCCGAGCGATGCGATGTCGCGCGACAACACAACGGTTGCGTCCAAGTGTTGGAACGTGGTTGCTGGTGATGGGTCGGTCAAGTCGTCGGCAGGAACGTAAACGGCCTGGATCGATGTAATCGAACCGGTTTTCGTCGACGTGATGCGCTCTTGCAAACGGCCCATTTCCTCGGCGAGCGTTGGCTGGTAACCCACAGCCGACGGCATACGACCGAGAAGCGCGGATACTTCGGTACCGGCGAGCGTGTAGCGATAGATATTGTCAACGAAGAAGAGAATGTCCAAGCCTTCGTCACGGAATTTTTCAGCCATGGTCAAGCCGGTCAACGCAACGCGCAAACGGTTGCCTGGTGGCTCGTTCATCTGACCGAACACCATGGCGACTTTGTCGAGAACCTTCGAGTCTTCCATCTCGTGATAGAAGTCGTTTCCTTCGCGAGTGCGCTCACCCACACCGGCGAACACGGAGAAACCACCGTAGCTCTTTGCGATGTTGTTGATGAGCTCCATCATGGTCACGGTTTTGCCCACACCGGCGCCACCGAATAGACCAATTTTGCCGCCCTTGGCGAACGGGCAAATCAGATCGATCACCTTGATGCCGGTTTCCAGCAACTCGGTCGTTGGCTTCAGATCTTCCATGCGCGGCGCTTTTTGATGAATCGCACGGCGCTCATCGGTGCCAATCGGGCCTGCGTCATCAATCGGGCGACCCAACACATCCATGATGCGACCGAGGGTGGCTTTGCCAACGGGAACCAGAATGCCAGCGCCCGTGCCGTTGATCTTCATGCCGCGACGCAAGCCGTCGGACGAGCCCATCGCAATGGTGCGCACCACGCCGTCGCCCAGCTGCTGCTGAACTTCGAAGGTGAGGCCCGCTTCAACGCCGCTGTGTTCAGCGGATTTGTCGAGCGTTAATGCGTCGTAGACCTTCGGCATGGCGTTGCGGGGAAACTCAATGTCTACCACCGCGCCAATGCACTGAACGATACTGCCTTGATTCGTGCTCATCGTCTTTTCCTGTTATCTCTAATTCAAATAAATGGTCGTGATCGTTAAACGGCGGCTGCGCCGGAAACGATTTCGGAGAGTTCTTTGGTAATGGCGGCTTGACGTGCTTTGTTGTAAACCAACTGCAAGTCGCCAATCACCGATTTCGCGTTGTCTGATGCGGCTTTCATGGCCACCATACGCGCTGATTGCTCAGACGCCAGGTTTTCTGCCACCGCTTGGTACACCAGCGCTTCAACGTAGCGCACAAGCAGTTCATCAACAACGGTCTTCGCATCGGGCTCGTAGATGTAATCCCAGCTGTAAGCCGCCTTTTCCGCAGCCGATTGCTCGAGCATGTCGGGCGTCAACGGCAGCAGCTGTTGCACAACCGGCTCTTGCTTCATCGTGTTGATGAACTTGGTGTAGGCCAAGTACACCGAATCGACTTCGCCTTTTTCGTAGGCATCGAGCTGAACCTTGACCGCGCCGATCAATTTCTCGAGATGCGGCGTGTCACCCAAACCGACCACATGCGACGAGAGCTTCGCGCCGAAGCGATTCATGAAGCCAAAGCCCTTGGTGCCAATCGCTGTGACTTGCACTTTGGTGCCAGCCGCTTCAAGCTCTTTAAACTTGGCAACCACGGCGCGCAAAATGTTGGTGTTCATGCCGCCGCAGAGACCTTTGTCAGTGGTGACAACGATCATGCCCGCATTGACTTGCTTGTCGCGCTTGATGAGAAACGGATGTTGGTACTCAGGATTCGCAGCGCCCATGTGAGCGGCGATGTTTCTGACCTTATCGGCGTAAGGACGAGCCGCGCGCATCCGCTCCTGCGCTTTGCGCATTTTGGACGCGGCGACCATTTCCATCGCCTTAGTGATCTTTCGCGTGTTTTGCACGCTTTTGATCTTGGTTCTAATCTCTTTTGAGCCAGCCATGATTTGCTTTCGGGCAGCCTAAATTAGAACGAACCGTTGGCTTTGAAGTCTTTCATCGCCGCGGTGAGCGCGGTTTCATCATCCTTCGACAAATCTTTGGTGTCCTCGATACGCTTGGTCAAATCGGCGTACTTGGTCTGCATGAATTTATGCAGCGCCTTTTCAGCAGGCAACACTTTCTTGATTTCGATGTCGTCGAAGAAGCCGTTGTTCACACCGAACAGCGTGAAGGCCATTTCGGAGACTGAAAGCGGCGCGTATTGCGCTTGCTTCATGAGCTCGGTCACGAGGCGACCACGCTCCAATTGCTTACGTGTGGCCTCATCAAGATCGGATGCGAACTGCGCGAACGCTGCGAGCTCACGATACTGCGCGAGTGCGAGACGCACACCGCCGCCGAGCTTTTTGATGATCTTCGTTTGTGCTGCGCCACCGACGCGTGACACCGAAATACCGGCGTTAATCGCGGGACGGATACCAGCGTTAAACAGATCGGTCTCAAGGAAGATCTGGCCGTCGGTAATCGAAATCACGTTGGTCGGAACGAATGCGGACACGTCGCCTGCTTGCGTTTCGATCACTGGCAGCGCGGTGAGCGAGCCGGTTTTGCCCTTAACGGCACCTTTGGTGAATTTCTCAACGTAGTCTTCGTTCACACGAGCCGCGCGCTCAAGCAGGCGGCTGTGGAGGTAGAACACGTCGCCGGGGAAGGCTTCGCGGCCTGGTGGACGGCGCAGCAACAAAGAAATTTGGCGGTAAGCCACAGCTTGCTTCGACAGATCGTCGTAAACGATCAAGGAATCTTCGCCGCGATCACGGAAGTATTCACCCATCGTGCAGCCGGCGTAGGCCGACAGATATTGCATCGCTGGCGAATCAGAGGCTGTTGCAGCAACGACGATGGTGTAGGCCATCGCGCCGGCTTCTTCGAGCTTTTTAACGACGTTCACAACCGTCGAGGCCTTTTGACCGATCGCGACGTAAACGCAGATGAGGTCCTTGCCCTTTTGGTTGATGATGGTGTCAATCGCCACGGCTGTTTTGCCGGTTTGACGATCACCAATGATCAGCTCGCGCTGACCGCGGCCCACTGGCACCATCGCGTCAATCGCTTTGATACCCGTTTGCACAGGCTGCGACACCGATTTACGAGCGATCACGCCCGGTGCGACCTTTTCGATCACGTCGGATTCTTTGGCGTTGATCGGGCCCTTGCCGTCAACGGGTTCGCCGAGGGCGTTAACCACACGACCAATCAATTCACGACCGACGGGCACCGACAGAATGCGGCCGGTACTTTTTACGGTGTCGCCTTCGGTGATGTGCTCGTACGAGCCCAAAATTACGGCGCCAACAGAGTCACGCTCCAAGTTCAACGCGAGGCCGAACGTGTTGCCGGGGAATTCCAACATCTCGCCTTGCATCACATCGGCCAGACCGTGCACGCGGCAAATACCGTCGGTCACCGAGACCACCGTGCCCTGGGTCCGCACTTCGCTGCCAACGTCCAGATTCGCGATCTTGGCTTTAATCAGTTCGCTGATTTCAGAGGGATTCAAATTCATTGCAATTTCTCCAGAGCCGGAGGTTCGTTAAGGTTTGGTTAAAAGCAGGACGAAGGACCAACGACGAAGGACGGAAACCTTCACCAATAATCTAGCTTCGTCTAAGCGCTTTCGTCACTCGTCATTCGTTATTTCGTCATCATCAAGGCTAGGCCTTGATGCTTCGTTCCATCTTGTTCAATTGCCCGATCACGGTGCGATCAATCACTTGATCGCCCACGATGATCTTGGCACCGCCGAGCAGGCTGTTGTCAGTTTGCTCGACGATTTCAATGTCGCGTCCGTAGCGTTTCGCAAGACCCGCTTTAAGGTCCGCGCGCTGTGCATCCGTCAACGGAAAGGCAGAAACGATGGTCGCGCGAGCGACGTTTTCGGCATTTCGCTTGAGCGCTTGGAAGTGCTCATTGATCTGCGGCAACAGCTTCACTCGATCAGCGTCGAGCAGTACCTTGACGAAACTCGCGGTATCGCCGCTCAGCTTGTCGCCACATACCGTGGTGAACATCGATTGCTTTTGGGCGATCGTGAGCTTCGGGTTATCGACGGCTGCGGACACTTTCGCATCCGAGGCAATGCCAGAGAGCAGGGCGAGCGTTTCCGCCCACTGCGGCAGCGCTTTGTTGTCGCGCGCCAAAGCGAATGCGGCTTCAGCGTACGGACGAGCGATGGTCGCGAGTTCGGCCATGATTACAGCTCAGCTTTCAATTGGCCCAACAAATCACTGTGGACTTGTGGGTTGATTTCGCGCTTAAGGATTTTCTGCGCGCCCGCGACCGCCAATTCGGCAACGCGGTCACGCAATTCTTCTTTTGCCTTCACCGATAGCTGGGCAATTTCAGCGGCGGCAGACGCTTTTTCGCGTTCGCCGGCTGTCTTTGCTTCGCCCTTTGAGGCTTCAATCGTCGCGCTGCGCTGTTTCTCGCCCTGAGCGATGATGTCAGCAGCCTTGGCTTTCGCCTCGCCGATCATTTTGTCAACTTCCTTCTGCGCAATGGCGAGCGAGGCTTTTCCTTTTTCAGCTTCGGCCAGGCCGTCTGAAATCGTACGGCGACGGGATTCGATCGCTTCAGCCAGGGGCGGAAGCACGAATTTCACCGTGACGTACAAAAAGATGAAAAAGCCGATCGCTTGAAGGACCAGAGTCATGCCGATATTCATGACATTGACCTCTTTCTGATTACGTTAATGGACAACGATCGCTTACTTAAGGGCGTTGAGCAGCGGGTTGTTTGTCGCGAGGAACAATGCAACACCCACCGAAATAATGAACGCTGCGTCGATCAGGCCGAGCAACAGGAACACTTTGCCTTGGAGCTGTGGGATCAACTCAGGCTGACGAGCAGCCGACTCGAGAAACTTCGAGCACATCATGGCCACGCCGATACAAGCACCCAGCGCGCCCAGACCAATGATGATCCCGATGGCGATGGCGGTGTAGCTCTGAACAGACGCGAGAATTGCGATTTTTTGGAGGGCTTCCATGGTTTTTCCTTTGTTAGCTAAGTGATTAAGTAAAAGTTAAGGTCGAAAATTGTGGGTCGGCGATTAATGTGCTTCGTGCGCCATCGCTAAGTAAACCGCGGTCAACATCATGAAGATGAAGGCTTGCAGCGGCACCACCAAAATGTGGAAGATGGCCCATCCAGCGTGCAGAAGCCCGCCGAAGAAGACGCCGCCGATGCCCGCTGCTGAGAGCAGCGAAATCAGCAAGAAAATGATTTCACCAGCGTACATATTGCCGTAGAGTCGAAGTGCGAGCGATAGCGGCTTAGAAATAAGCTCGATCATCTGAAACACGAAGTTAAACGGCGCAAGGATGATGATGGCGACGATGTTGGGGCCGTGAAACGGTGTGCAAAACAGCTCGTGCATGTAGCCGCCGAACGACTTGGCCTTGATGCTTAAAACGATCACCAACAAAATCACCGACAGCGACAGTGCGAGCGTGGTGTTGAGATCAGCGGTGGCTACGGGTTTCCAGTGTGGCGCGAATAGATGCGTGAACAATCCGAGAAAATCCACGGGCACAAACTTGACCATGTTCATGACCAGAATCCACACAAACACGGTGAAACATACGCCCGTGATGAAGCGGCGATCGCCTGAGAACATGTCTTTGACTTGGCCGTCTACGAAGTCGTACACCAGCTCCACAAACGCTTGCACCTTACCGGGCACGCCTTCTTTTTGTACAGCGCGCGAGGCCAGCCAGAGCAAGCCAAACGCAACAGCGCCGAGCAGCCACGAGGTGATGACGGTGTCCATATGGATGGTCGAGCCGCTGTAATTGACCGTGTAATTGGTCAAATGGCCTTGGATGTACTCGGTGGCTGTCTTGGTCGCGCCTGATTCGCTTGCCATAAGTTAACTCGTTAATCCGTCTATGTCTTGTTGTGCCATTACTTCTTGGTCAGTAGCGTCATTCGCCATGCCAACAAGGTAACGAAAAATGTAATGAACAGCGCTGGCACCACCAGCGACGCATAAAACTTCAGTACGATGCCAAGTTGAATGGCCATGAACATGAGTTTTACGAGTTCCGCCCGAAGCAAAGGCCAAAGCCCGTCACCTCTACCCTGCCGTAATCCAAGATTTGCGACAAACACATAGATCACCGAAGCAAACACGTTGGTGAGTCCGCCCAAAATGGCTGACACTGCGCCGTGCTCCCCCGATACGATCCCCGCGATGATCGCGAACCCCACTGTAATACCCAACTGCACGAAAAGCATGCGTCGGATGGTGGGACTTTGTAGGCTGACGTCGCTCAACATATTCAGAAATTTCGGTCTCGGTTTCGTGAAAACAACACGAGGCGTACGCCAAATCTATGAAGTGTTTGCGCCGCTTCAACGAAGCGTTGTCAATCCAACAAAGCCCATGATTATAGACAGCGAAATGAAATTGTTGCAATGCGGCATTGAAGTATTGGAGCGCGCATTCCAATGAATTGGCGAGTAGACAGACAGCTAAACTTATCTCCGTAATGCCTTGTGAAATAAGGCTTTAGGCGTATTTAGTAAGGTTTTCAATAACCGATCAAATAGGTAGATACCCCATTTAGAATAAGGCCTCAACGGGTAAAGTTTAATGAAACTACCGTAACCAACAACGAACCAGACTTGCGGCGTGCCGTCGACGGCGATTGGCTACGACCACGAATGCGGCAGCCGCACCAAACCGAGTTCGCGCGAGTCGCCAAGCACCGTAAACTCACGCTCCACGGTGTCATAAAGCCGCATGCCTTCAGGGTCCATAGCGTGGGCTTTGAATTTGTATACGCCCGGAAGCAAGCGCCAATCGGAGAAAGTAAGCGCAAACTCAAACTGACCTGAACCCGATTCACGCAAGCCAAACGCATCGAGCTCGCACGTGGTGCCATACACCGGCGTTCCGTCGATCCGAACCACGCCGACGGCGACCCGCGGGCGGCGACCGTCGCGGCTTTTCAAGACTCCCCGCGCGGTCATTCCGTCCACACTCAGCGTGTCAATCTGTAGCGTTACTACTGCATATTGCCCGAGCGCAGTTACATCTTTTGCCACAGCAATTTGTTTCGCTGCGGCTTGCTTTTCTTCGTGAAACGCTTGATAAGCGACAGCAACGTCGTTCGCCGAGCCGTTCATTCGAGCGCGGCCGTGATCGAGCCACACCGCGCGCTGCGCCAGTTTTTTCACGTGATACAGCGAATGCGACACCAAAAGCAACGTGCCGCCGTCCGCCAAGTACGCTTCCATCCAAGCGATGCACTTGTTTTGAAATGATTCGTCGCCTACCGCAAGCACTTCGTCCGTGATGAGCAGATCGGGTTTTAGCGCCGTGACCAAGGCAAAACCTAATCGCACCACCATACCCGACGAATAGGTTTTGATGGGCGCATCGATGTGCTCGCCGATGTCGGCAAAGGCGATGATTTCATCGAGCTTCGCGTCAAACGATTTGCCGGTGAGCCCTTGCAGCGCGGCGGCTAATTTCAAATTTTCGCGACCGGTGTATTCGGGATGAAATCCTGCGCCCAATTCCAAGAGCGCGCCAACACTGCCGACGCGCGCGACCTGGCCGTGCGAGGGTTGCAACACGCCCGCAATGATCTTCAAGAGCGTTGATTTGCCCGCGCCGTTTTCACCCACGAGCGCAAAGGATTCGCCACGTCGCACAGTGAAATCGATGTCAGAGAGCGCTTGGAAACCATCGTTGGATGGCCGCGCAGCCAGCAATCGCGCTAGTGCGGCAAAACCCGCGCCGTGTCGCCCTATTTTGGGGAATACTTTGCTGACGTGTTGAACGCTTAAAAGCACGTCGCTCATAGGTAATCGTCCACGTGCGGCGCGACCCGTTTAAAGAAGCCGTACCCCGCCGCTGCGATGATCGCACCGCCCAACAAAAACGCAGCATCAAGCCACACGAATCCGGCGCCCGCGAGATACGTGTCGCGCATCCGCGCGATCAAGTGCGTGAACGGATTGGTCAAAATCACATCGCGCCACTGCGCGGGAATTGAATCAATTCCGTACTGGATACCGCAAATGAACGAGAGCAACATAAAGACCGGTGCGAGCATGCCGTCAATGTCTCGAACCAACACCTGTGCTGCCGAAACCATCCACGCCAACCCGATGGCGATCAACAACAAGGCAATCCACGCCGGTAGCGAAAACACAATCCCGCTCAAATAAACCTGCATGCCCAGCACTTTGAAGCCCACAACAATCACCGTGAGCGCCAACCAATTGAGCGCGAGGCTCACGACCACCACGGACAACGGCACATAGATTCGCGGCAAGGCGGTGCGCGTAATCAACGCGGCCTGTGCAATCAAGCTCGACGCGCTCCGAGTCACTGCCTCGGCAAAAGCAATCCACGGCCACAAACCCACCGCGAGAAACGCCACAAAACTGTCGCCATAGGACGGCGGCACCGGCGCGCGCATGAACAAGCCAAACACAATCGCGTAAACGCCCAGTGTGAGAAGCGGTTGAGCGAGCCACCAAATGGGCGAGAGCGCACCGCCCAGAAATCGGTTTTTGATTTCTCGGTCAACGAGGGCGCGAAAGAGGGGATCAATCATCTTGACGCGCCCGAAGCGGAAGCTGTGACACGCTCGCCGCCCAAGTGTGGATGAGCGCTTGAGCTTCGGTGGGTATTGAATGACCGCGCCAAACAGTGTCGGTTTTGCTGCATCAACACCCTCACCCGAACTCTCTCCCGCCCGCGGGAGAGGGGGCAAGCGCGGCAAGCACCTCGTCAGCGAGCGCTTGGTTGGCCGCCGCGATGATCGTGCCGTCGCTCGTGAGGGTCAGTGGCTCGCCACGCCAATCGCAGCAAACGCCACCGGCTTCAATGATCGGATTGACGAGGGCGGCGAAATCGACTGTTTTAAGCCCTGCCTCGACGACCAAATCAACGTGCCCCGCTGCGAGCAAGGCGAAGTTGTAGCAATCGCCGCCGTAGTAAACGCCTTTGCAAGCGCGCTTCAATCGTTCAAACGAAGTCCTGTTGTCGCCGACAAAAATATCGGGCGATGTGGTTAGTACGATCGCATCTGTCAGGGTCTTTGCCCGCGCTTTAGTTCGAATCGGTGCGCCGTTAAACGTGGCGCCCAAGCCACGCGCGCCGATCCAGCGCTCGCCGATGATCGCTTGATCGACCACGCCGACAACGGGCTCACCGTGGTGGGTAAGCGCGATCAACGTGCCGAATTGCGGTTTGCCGCAGGTAAAAGCCTTGGTGCCATCAATCGGGTCGATCACCCAGACCCAATCCGCGCCGAGATTCGTCGATTCGTGCTCCTCCCCAAGAACGCCGTGCGACGGGTAAACGCGGGCGATTTCGGCGCGAATAGCCGATTCAATTTCCATGTCGGCCAGCGTGACTGGCGTGGCATCAGGCTTATCAATGACCGTCAAATCCGAACGGAAGTAGCGCCGCGCAATGGGTCGGGCAAGCTCGGCAAGCGTTTCGGCAAACGCCCTAAATTCGGCAAGGTTATTCATATCGACGATAATTTTCGCTGATTTGGCTTGCCTTGCGGCAAGCCAAGGACGAAAGACGAAGGACGAAGGACGCAAAGCTTGCCGCATCTGGCGCGCCAAGTTTGCATCGGGCGTTACGCCACCTCCCTCGTCGCCAACGGTTTTCAATCATTTCGAAACACACTTAGGAATATCCCATGACCATCAAAATCGGCGACCAACTCCCCGGCGCAACGCTCACTGAATCCGTCGGCAACGACGACGCAAAAAACTGCCCAATGCCGCCTATGCCGGTAGACATCGCAGCACTCGCTGCTGGCAAAAAGATTGTGATCTTCGGCTTGCCCGGTGCGTTCACGCCTACCTGCTCCGCACAGCACGTGCCTGGTTACTTGAAGCACCTCGATGCGCTCAAAGCCAAGGGCGTTGCAGAAGTCGTTTGCATGTCCGTTAACGACGGTTTCGTGATGGGCGCATGGGCGCAATCGCAAAAAACCGACGGCAAAATTCGCATGCTCGGTGACGGTTCGGGCGCGTTCACCAAGGCGATGGGCTTGGAGTTCGATTTGACCGCCAAAGGCATGGGCGTTCGCTGCCAGCGCTTCTCGCTGTTAGTCGACAATGGCGTTGTGAAGCAAGTCAACGTTGAAGGCGTCGGTCCGGCCAATTGTTCGTTTGCTGAGAATATGCTGGCGCAGTTGGGTTAGGCGCTTCGCGCTCGGCAAAAAGCAGCCCGGTTCGCCGGGCTTTTTTGTTGGCGCTGGCGCGCAGGGATGCAGTAACTCAGTGGAAGCGACCCGGCGACAGCTTCAATCGCTACATTCGGCTACATCCCGCGAAAAGGGGGAGCGTGAAGTTGCATCGAGCTGACGGCAGACGCAACCATCGTTTCATTTCGTTGGACGCAAGGTTCTGTTCGTTGCATGTAGGATCATGCTGCCGCTACCCAGATTGCGGTGTTTGAATACGACATGTCGACCGGGACTCTATCCAAAATTTAGGAGTTCAAAAGTCATGGATACAAAGCAACGGAAGGCGTCTGCCTGGGGGCTCACCACAGCCCTGCTAGTTGCCTCACTCGCCTCTGTCGCTTCTGCGCAAGGAAACTCTCAGAACGCACCAGGTCGCGCCGAAGTCGTTCAAGCAGCGCACTAGGATCGCGGCTTTGTGCTGCGCAATGCGCCCAGTGCGCCGATTGATCTTTCGGTGTGGAAAGAAGCCAAAGACAAGCGCCGCGTTCCGTACCAAGATTCGCCTGATCACCTTGACGATGCCGTTGCCCAAACCGGGCATATCTCGGCCAGTCGCGCGGGCGGCGCCACATCGGCTCCGGCCGCGCCAACCACAACGGGCTTGGGATTCGATGGCGTAGGCACCGGCTTTACGGGACCCAATGGCACCTTTTCAGTTCGCTCAGCGCCGCCAGACACCACCGGCGCCGTGGGTGCAACGCAGTATGTGCAATGGGTGAACACGTCACTGGCAGTGTTCAACAAATCGACTGGCGCGGCGGTGTACGGCCCAGTGGCTGGCAACACCTTGTTTGCGGGTATGCCAAACGCTTGCGCAACCTCTAACGATGGCGATCCAGTGGTTTTGTACGACAAGCAGGCTAATCGCTGGGTATTGATGCAGTTTGCCGTACCAACGGGCGGCCCTTACTACCAGTGCGTTGCGGTTTCGCAAACATCCGACGCAACCGGTGCCTATGATCGCTACGCGTTCCAGTACACGGGATTTAACGACTACCCGAAGGCTGGTGTGTGGCCAGACGCCTACTACGTCAGCTACAACATCTTTAACGGCAACACCTTCGGCGGCGCTAAGGTTTGCGCGCTTGACCGCGCAGCAATGTTGGCGGGCGCTGCGGCGACGCAGCAATGCTTCCAACTGAGCACGGCCTTCGGCGGATTGCTGCCGTCGGATCTTGATGGGCAAATTTTGCCACCCGCTGGGACGCCAAACTTTTTTGTGAATATCGCGACGAACAAATTGAATTTGTGGAAATTCAAAGTCGATTGGGCCAACACGGCTAACACCACGTTTACGGGACCCACAGCGATCGCTGTTTCGTCGTTTGCGGCGGCGTGTGGCGGCGGCACCTGTGTGCCCCAAGCGGGCACCAATCAAACGCTCGATTCGCTGGCTGATCGCGCGATGTATCGATTGGCGTATCGACGCTTTGCCGACGGCCACGACGCGTTGGTGGTCAACCACGCCGTCAAAATCGGTGCGACCAACAAACCCAGTAGCGGTTACAGCGGCACGCGCTGGTACGAAATCCGCAACGCCAACACGACCCCAACGATCTATCAGCAATCAAGCTATGCGCCGGACACCAATCATCGCTGGATGGGTAGCATCGCCATGGACAAACAAGGCAATATTGCGTTGGGCTACAGTGTTTCAGGCAGTGGCATGAAACCGGCGATCCGCTACGCTACACGGCTTGCCAGCGATCCACTCAACACGTTGAGCAACGAAACGACCATCATTCAAGGCGGTGGCGCGCAGGGTCGTTCGCTGAGCCGCTGGGGAGACTACAGCCACATGAGTGTCGACCCAGTCGATGATTGCACGTTCTGGTACACGACCGAGTATCTGAAAACCGACGGAACCTTCAACTGGAGCACCCGAATCGCTTCGTTCAAGATCAACGGTTGCCAGTAGCTCGTTGATCCACCGGCGCATCGCCCTCACCGTGATGCGCCGTGACGCCAACCTACAACCCAAGCGTAGTGCTTGGGTTTTTTATTTATGAAACAACACCGCCCACTTTGGATGGCACTGATCGCGTCAATTGTTGCGACTCTGTTTGTCGTGGCATTGCACCGCACGGCGAACGTGCCCGGTACGACTGGCGACGCTCTCATCAAATCCGCGACATCAGTCGGAGCACGCGCCAACGCCAAAGACATCGTCTCTCCGGCAAGCGCGATCAGCGGATTTGCCGGACTCACCGCGCGCCACGCCAATGCGCTAGAGCGAAGCGCTGATTTGAACGCAGACTATCGTCGGCTCGAGAGCGCGCTAACGCCGTTCGAACGCGATTTGGCGTACCGCGCCTGGAGCGCGTGCTTCCCGACCTTTCTGAGCGCGGCTGGCCAAGTCGGAAGCGTTCAAAATCTGATCGACGCAATGCCGCGCGGTGCCAGCAGCAACGCCCTGCGCACCGAGGCCTATCAAAAGCTACGCCAACGCTGCGCGGGGTTTTTTCACCTTTCAAGCGACGAGCTCGTTCAAACGACGCAGCGGCTCGACGATATGGCACGGCGAGGTGATGCGGCCTCAGTCGGCGAATTGGCGTTCAAATTCTGGCGCGAAGGCGACGAGGCGCGCGCCCGTGATCTGGCGCGCGCAAGCATCATTTCGCGCGACGGCTATTCGATTGCGTCGCTGCAAGAGTACGTGCATCGTTCGCTAGAACGGCGAATCGACGAAGGAAGTTTTGCGAAAACTGAACGCAGCGATCTTCGTGCGCTGGCGCTCGCGATTGCGGCCTGCGAATACGGGCTCGATTGCAGCGCAGACAGTCTCACCGCGTTGCAGCTTTGCACGAACAACGCCCAGTGCGAAGGCGCGCTTCCTGAACGCTATTTGCAGCGTCTCGACACAGTCGAAGACCGCCAACGATTACAAGCACTGGTGCGCGAAACAATCGCCGCCATTCAGAGCAATGATTTCGCAAAGTTGGGGTTCGACGCGCCTTAGTTGACGCGATTATTCCGTGGTCCGAAGCGATCAGGTGACTTCGGGTTGCTTAAATGCACCGCGCTGTCGTCGATAATGGTGGCAATCCTTCGAAGCCATCCAAACGATGAACACGCCAACCGCGACCGATAACCCCATTTCACTCCCGACGGATAAAGAGCTTGCGCTCAGAGTGATTCCGATGCCCGCCGATAGCAACGCCAACGGCGACATCTTTGGTGGCTGGATCATGTCGCAGGTTGACCTGGCGGGCAGTATCCCGGCCGCTCATCGTGCGCGTGGGCGAATCGCAACGGTGGCGGTGAATTCGTTTGTGTTTAAGCAGCCGGTTCAGATTGGTGACGTGGTGAGTTTTTACGCCACGATTAAGCGCGTCGGGCGCACCTCAATCACGGTCGATGTTGAGGTGTATTCCGAACGCAATCGTGGCACCACGGTGGTCAAAGTGACGGAAGCGGAGCTCACCTATGTGTCGATCGGTCCGGATGGCAAGCCCAGAGAATTGCCGTCTGATTCCGAAACGGTACTTGTATGACTATGGGCGGCTTCTCCACGCTCTCTAAATCAACGATCAGTGCACTCGTGCTGGGTGGGCTTGTCGCTGCACCCCACGCCGAGGTCATCGCGATTCCCGCGCCTCATTTAGGTGAGGGTAAAACGCTGCGCGCGCAGCTATTCATGCCCGAAGGTAAAGCCGCAAACCCACGCTCAGCGGCGATTATGCTGCATGGCTGTGGTGGTGTGGGAGAGCGGGGTAAGCTCAACGCGCGTCACACCATGTGGAAAGACTGGCTGGTTGAGCGCGGCTTTATCGTCGTGTTTCCTGAGAGCTTCTCTTCGAGGGGCTACGATGAAGTGTGCACCCAGAAATTTCAAAGCCGAACCATTAATCAGCGTGATCGCGTCGATGATGTGTTGGCCGCACGCACATGGCTCACCGCTCGAGACGACGTGAACAAGAGCAAGCTGGTGATCTGGGGTTGGTCGCATGGCGGCAGCACCACGCTGGCAACGATCACTCGCGGCGCGGCCACGGGTGGATTCAGCGACGAGCTGAAGTTCGCGCAAGCGATTGCCTTTTATCCGGGCTGTTCGCTCTATGCGGCCCCAACCGGCCCTAAGCTAATTTCCTCACCCTTGGCGCTTCTCATTGGCGAGGCTGACGATTGGACGCCGGCCGCGCCGTGCAAAGATTGGATTGCTCAAATCAGCGCTAAGAAACCAGCAGCCACCATCACCCTTGTGCCCGGCGCATTTCACAGCTTCGACAATCCAGCTGGCAAACTCAGAATTCGCAAAGAGGTGCCCAACGGCGTCAAGCCTCAACAGGGCGTGACCGTCGGGCCAGACCCCGTGGCGCGTGAGGCAGCGAAGGTGCAGATTGATGCGCTGCTGCGCGAGCGCGGTTTGATCACAACGACAAGCGCCAAAGCGAACGCTTCGCCGAACTAGCGTTGGCGGCCTGATCCGACATTCGTAGGCTGCGGTTGAGGAACGAAACCCAGCAGGGTGCGGCTTTGAGGCTACGATTTATGGATTGCTGGGTTTCGCAACCCAGCCTACGGCCTGTTTGCCAAGAGAAATAAGGGGTTTCGGCGGTTATTCTGCTATTTCAAAGGCTAATTGAAATGGCTTGTAACCCTTATTTCGTATGGCCTAGCACCAGAAAGCTGGAAACTGTAGTCAGGAAATCTTGCGTTTCACGATTTCATTGACCTGTGCCGGATTGGCCTTGCCCGCCGAGGCCTTCATCACCATACCGACGATACTCATCAGCGCTTTTTCTTTGCCCGATTTGTAGTCGGCGATTTGTGCGGGGCTTTTGGCGAGCACTTCGTCGACGATTTTTTCGATGGCGCCGACGTCGCTGATTTGCTTGAGGCCCTTGGCTTCAATCACGGCGTCAACGCTCGCGCCGTCGCCACTCCACAACGTCTCGAACACCGTTTTGGCGATCTTGTTGCTGATCGTGCCATCGCTGATTCGTTTGATTAGATCGGCGAGCTGGCTGGCGGCAACGGGGGATTGCTCAATCGTTTTTTCATCGCGATTTAGTGTGGCGTTGACTTCACCAATCGTCCAGTTGGCGGCGAGTTTTGCATCCGCGCCCGCTTGGGTGGCGGTTTCAAAATACGCCGACGTTGCGCCGTCTTGAGTGAGCAAACGAGCATCGTATTTCGGCAATCCGTACTGCGACATAAAGCGCGCACATTTGGCTTCGGGCAGCTCGGGCATGCTCGCCTTGATCCGCGCAAACATCTCATCCGTGATGACCAGCGGCGGCAAATCCGGATCTGGGAAGTAGCGATAGTCCATCGCGTCTTCCTTGCTGCGCATGGCCTTGGTTTCGCCAGTTTCGGGATTGAAGAGCACAGTCGCCTGCACAATTTTCTTGCCGTCTTCGATCTGCTCGATCTGCCAGCGAACCTCGAAATCAATCGCCTGCTGCATGAACTTAAAACTGTTCAAATTTTTGATTTCGCGACGCGTGCCGAATTCTTTTTGTCCGACAGGACGCACCGATACGTTGGCATCGCAGCGAAACGATCCTTCTTGCATGTTGCCATCGCAAATATCGAGGTAGCGCACGAGTCCGTGCAACGCTTTGGCGTAAGCGACGGCCTCTTTCGAACTGCGCATTACCGGCTCGGTCACGATTTCCAGCAGCGGCGTACCCGCGCGATTTAGATCGACGCCGGTTTCGTGATCGAACTGTTCGTGAACGCTTTTTCCGGCGTCTTCTTCAAGGTGCGCACGCGTGAGTTCAACGATTTTTTCAGTGCCATCATCAAGCGTAATTGTGAGCGAACCGCCCTCAACAATCGGCGTCTCGAACTGTGAAATCTGATAGCCCTTCGGCAGATCCGGATAGAAATAGTTTTTGCGCGCAAAAATGCTGCGCTGGTTGACCTTAGCGCCAATCGCCAAACCAAATTTCACCGCACGCTCAGCGGCGCCCTTGTTCATCACCGGCAAGGAGCCCGGTAGCGCCAGATCAACCATCGTCGCTTGCGTATTCGGCGCAGCGCCGAACGCCGTACTCGCGCCGGAGAAAATCTTTGATGCAGTGGTCAGCTGCACATGCGTTTCAAGACCAATAACAACTTCCCAAGTCATTTTGCACTCCGCGCAAAAGAAGACGAATGACCAAGGACGAATGACGAAAGCGTTCGTGCTCCGTCCAAATGAATCAGCCTAAGTTTTGACATAGCGTTTACAAATCTGTGTGAAGAGAAATGATCGCAGAGCTTTGCGTCATTCGTCATGGGTCTTTCGTCCTGGCGCGCGGTAATCTCTACACGCCGCTAAAGAACTGGGTGCCTAGTATGCCAATCCGTCGCCAACTGATATTGATGCGCGACATTCAACATGCGCGCTTCATCCAGATAATTTCCAATCACGTGCATTCCAACGAATTGCCCCGTGTCTTTATCGATGCCGCACGGATGGCTCATCGCGGGTTGCCCGGTCAAATTTGCGCAAATCGTGAAGATGTCGTTTAGGTACATTTTCACTGGGTCATCACTCTTGGAGCCGAACTGGAATGCGCCTTCGGGGGCAGTGGGGCCCATCACAACATCACACACTTCGTAGGCTTTTTTGAAGTCGTGCGCGATCAGGCGACGCAGCTTTTGCGCTTGCAAATAATAGGCATCGTAATAGCCGTGTGAGAGCACGTAGGTGCCAATCAAAATACGGCGTTTAACCTCTGCGCCGAAGCCTTCGGCGCGCGAGCGTTTGTACATGTCCATCAAATCGGTGTACTCGGCAGCGCGGTGGCCGTAGCGCACGCCGTCAAAACGCGACAAGTTGCTTGACGCCTCCGCTGGGGCGACCACGTAGTAGGCGGGCACGGAATACTTCACGTTGGGCAGCGACACTTCGACGGTCGTTGCGCCGAGCTTGCGATAGACGGCTAGCGCCTCATCGACTGCTTTGGCGATGCCGGGGGCGACGCCCTCGCCGAAAAATTCCTTTGGCAAGCCGATGCGCAAACCGCCCAGCGGCTTGGCCAAGTCGCGTGAGTAATTCTCTTTCGGACGATCGAGCGAGGTCGAGTCGTTTGGATCGAAACCGGCCATTGCGGTGAGCAGCAGCGCGCAATCCTCGGCGGTTCGAGCGAAGGGCCCCGCCTGATCCAACGACGAGGCAAAGGCGATGATGCCGTAGCGCGAACACACGCCGTAGGTTGGTTTGAGGCCCGTGAGATTGCAAAACATCGCTGGCTGACGAATCGAACCGCCGGTGTCGGTGCCAGTGGAGGCGGGCGCGAGCCCGGCTGCCACGCTTGCCGCTGAGCCGCCGCTGGAGCCACCCGGTACGCGGGTCAAGTCCCACGGGTTCTTCACCGAGCCGAAATGCGAGGTTTCGTTCGACGAACCCATCGCGAACTCGTCCATGTTCAATTTTCCGAGCGTGACCATCCCGGCGTCGGCCATGTTTTTAACAACGGTCGAGGTGTAGGGCGCGATGAAGTTTTCCAGCATCTTCGAGCCGCAGGTGGTTTTCCAGCCGTCGATCAGGTAGATGTCTTTGTGGGCAATGGGCACGCCCAAGAGCGGCGCGGCGTCGCCTTTGGCGAGTTTGTTGTCGGCAATTTTCGCTTCGGCGAGCGTTTTTTCACGATCGAGCGTGATGTAGGCGTTGAGCGCGGGCTGCAATGCGTGCGCTCGGTCGAGGTAGTGCGTGGCGAGCTCGGTCGCGCTCACCTGCTTGGCGTCAAGCGCTTTTTTCGTCTCAGCGACAGTGGCGAAGGTGTTCCAGCTCATAGCAGGCTCCTTGTGGGAACGGCTCCGCCGCGATGGGTTGCTGCTACACAAAACACTGCGCGAACGAGCGTTAATCGCGGCGGAGCCGCTCCTACAATTCGGCGGGCGCTCATTCGATCACCTTGGGTACGAGGAAATAGCCCTCCGCTGACTGCGGTGCATTTTTCTGAAATTTGTCACGCTCATTGGCGGCGGTGGCGACGTCGTCGCGCAACCGCAGCACCATGTCGAGACCATGCGACATCGGTTGAACGCCTTGGGTGTTGACGGCTTGCATCTCGTCGATGAGCTTAAAAATGCCGTCAAGCTTGGCTTGAACCTGAACGACTTCGTCGGGAGTGACGCGGATGCGGGCAAGATGCGCGATCCGCTCGATATCGGTAGCGGTGAGACTCATGGTGGGATCAGAGTGCCCGTGGCGCAAATGCTCAGGTTTTGAGCGGGGCCACAGGGCGTTTAACAAGGGCGGTAGGGTAACATATCAGGTTAATTCGATGCCGTCTGAGAATGGCTTAAATGCTTGCTTTGCGTCAATCTTTGCGTGACTTAGCGTCAATTGCTGACATTGAATGCCTTGCACGCGTTGTGTCCGGGGGACTTTCGTCTTCTCGCTACTGCCAAGCGATATCCGATAGATGTTGATCAACGGTAACGAGAAAAGAGAAACCGGATGCGGCACTCCACCCTGCCGCACATGAAAGACCTATGTTTAAGTTCCTGAGTAGCTACCTATCCACTGACATCGCCATCGATCTGGGCACCGCCAACACGCTGATTTACGTGCGCGGCAAGGGCATCGTGCTCGACGAGCCTTCGGTCGTGGCCATCCGCCAAGAAGGCGGCCCCAACGGCAAGCGCGTCATTCAAGACGTTGGTCTGTCGGCCAAGCAAATGCTCGGTCGCACGCCGGGCAACATCACCGCCATTCGCCCGATGAAAGACGGCGTGATCGCTGATTTCAACGTCACCGAGCAAATGCTGAAGCAATTCATCCGCAAGGTGCTCGATTCGAAAATGTTTTCGCCCAGCCCACGCATCATCATTTGCGTGCCTTGTGGGTCAACACAGGTGGAGCGCCGCGCGATTCGCGAATCAGCACTCGGTGCCGGCGCATCCAAAGTATTTTTGATTGAAGAGCCGATGGCCGCTGCGATCGGTGCCGATCTACCGATTTCGGATGCGACGGGTTCGATGGTCGTCGACATCGGCGGCGGCACAACCGAAGTGGGCGTGATCTCGCTCGGTGGCATGGTGTACGCGGGCTCGGTTCGGGTCGGTGGCGACAAATTTGACGAAGCCATCATCAACTACATTCGCCGCAACTACGGCATGTTGATTGGCGAAACAACCGCCGAGCTCATCAAGAAAAAGATTGGTTCAGCGTTTCCCGGCAGCGAAGTTCGCGAAATGGAAATCAAGGGCCGCAATTTGGCCGAAGGCATTCCACGTGCGTTTACCGTGTCATCCAACGAGATCCTTGAAGCACTCACCGATCCGCTCAACGCTATCGTGAGCGCGGTGAAACAAGGACTGGAGCGCACACCACCGGAGCTGGGTTCTGACATCGCCGAAAAAGGCATGGTATTGACCGGTGGCGGCGCACTGCTTCGCGATCTCGACCGCTTGTTGATGGAAGAGACCGGCTTGCCGGTGGTCGTTGCCGACGATCCGCTGACCTGCGTGGTGCGCGGCTGCGGCAAGGCACTGGAAAATATTGATCGCCTGTCGTCGATTTTTACGACCGATTGAGATTGCCTCGGTGGCCCGTACGATGGTGCGCTTCACTTTGGTTTGCGAGTGCCTAGTTTCGCGTAGCTGGAATCATTGCGGTCGTGAGCATTAGCGTCACCTCGCTGCCCAAGGAGCCGCCTCGGTTTTTTCGACGCGGACCGAGCGCTGTCGCGCGGCTGACCTTCTTTGGCTTGATCTCAATTGCGCTGATGTTCATTGACGCGCGCTTTCGCACGCTCGAAACCATTCGCATGGGCATTGCGACCGTGGTTCATCCATTGCAACAAGTCGCGCTCGTTCCAGGCGAGCTACTCGATGGTGCCAGTGAATTTTTTGATTCACGGGATAAGCTGCGTTCAGAAAATGAGCAGTTGAAGAGCCAACTACTCATCGCCGGCCAGGCAGCGCAATCTGCGGTGGGTGCCACCAACGAAAGTGCTCGATTGACAGCGCTGCTAGGCGCGAGTCAAGCCGCGCAAACCAAAGCTCAAATTTCAAAGGTGCTTTATCTAGGACGCGACCCGTTTTCGCAGAAGATATTCATCCAGCGCGGCACCGAACAAAATTTCGACGCTGGTTCTGCGGTGATCGATGGCAGCGGCCTCATTGGCCAACTCACTCGGGTTCATCCGTTGCTTGCCGAGGTAACCTTGATCACCGAAAAGGACTTTGCAGTGCCGGTAAAAATCGAGCGCACAGGCGCTCGAATGGTGCTGTTTGGTCGCGGGCCGGGTCAATTTCCCGAGCTTCGATTTGTGACCAATAACGCTGATGTATTAGAGGGCGACGTGTTGCTCACCTCCAACATTGACGGCGTGTATCCGGGCAATTTGCGCGTCGCCAAAATCGTTCGTGTAGCGCGTGGCGCAGACACTGTTTTTTCGAAAATTGAATGCGCGCCCCTTGCCGGCGTTAACAGCGCCGAATCAGTGCTGGTGCTAGATCGGCCGACCGCTTTAACGCCGCGCCCAGCCGCAGAGGCCGCTGCGGCTGGTGACGCAAAGAGGCGGCGTTAAACATGTTCAGATTCCCTGATTCACCGCTCTTTAAGGTCGCCCGAGCTGAAGACATCATCCTGCCGCCGAGCCCCTGGTTTGTGGTGCTCACCTTGGTGGTGGCTTTTATTGCGAACTTGATGCCGCTGTCGGGCTGGGCGTTAGCTTTGCGACCGGATTTTTTCGCGGTTGTGCTGCTCTATTGGGCCATTCATCAGCCGCGATGGATTGGCATCGGTGTGGCTTGGTTGTGTGGATTGCTCACCGATGTGGTCGAAGCCAATTTGTTTGGCCAACATGCGCTGGCCTATGCCATTTTGGGGTTTTCGGCCGAGTACTTTCACCGACGTGTATTGCGCTTTCCGCTCTGGCAACAATCACTTCATGTGCTGGGCTTATTGATTGCAGCCCAAGGTGTTGTCATCGTACTTCGCTTGATGAGTGGCGCAGCGCTGCCCAGCGCGACGCTGTTGCTCTCAAGTGTGACCAGCGTTCTGCTTTGGCCGCCGCTGTCTGCGCTACTCCAGTGGCCGCAGCGCGTACGCTCGCTCACGGACTAGCGGGTCGAAATGATGCGCGCACAACTTCGAAATCACGATCAGGAGCTATTTTTTTTCCAGCGGCGATTGTTCGTAGCAGGGATGCTGGTTCTCCTGTGTTTTGCGCTATTGATCGGTCGATTTTTTTATTTGCAAGTCGTTCGTCACGCCCACTTTGCGACGTTGTCAGAAAACAACCGGATCGACGTGCAACCCGAAGCGCCCAATCGCGGCATCATCACTGATCGAAACGGTGTCGTTCTAGCGTCAAACTACTCGGCCTACACTGTTGAGATCAATCCGCAGCAAGTGCCCAATGTTGAGGCCACGATCGAAGAAATCGCCAAGATTGTCGATGTGAGTGCACGGGACCGCCGTAGATTCAAAAAACTACTAGAAGAGTTTCGGGCGGCCGAAAGTTTGCCGCTGAAATCGCGCCTATCAGACGAGGAAGTGGCGCGTCTTGCTGCGAACCGCTATCGCCTTCCTGGCGTTGAAATCAAGGCGCGCCCATTCCGTCAGTACCCTTTCGGAGAAGTTGCTTCGCACGTCATTGGCTATATTGGGCGGATCAATCCCGCCGAAAAAGTGCGCATCGAACAACAAGGGCAAGCCTTGGAGTACAAGGGATCGGACTACATCGGCAAGGCCGGTATCGAGCTATCCTACGAGCGTGAGCTGCATGGCGTCGCTGGAGCGACCGACGTCGAAGTCGATGCTTCGCGTCGGGTGATTCGAACGCTATCTCGGAAACCATCGATTGCGGGCAACAATCTTCAGCTCTCCCTCGACATTCGCTTGCAGAAAATTGCTGAGGAAGCCTTTGGCACGAAGCGGGGCGCTATGGTCGCCATCGAACCGTCGACTGGCGACGTATTGGCCTATGTGAGCCGACCGGGCTACGATCCAAATTTGTTTGTGGATGGAATCGATCCGCAGAGCTGGGAGCTTCTGAACAACTCCCCCGATAAGCCCATGCTCAATCGCCCCATTCAAGGCGGCTATCCGCCGGGGTCCACCTACAAGCCCTTCATGGCGCTGATGGCACAGGAAATGGGCTTGCGCACTTCAGCGCAGACCTTTAGCGATCCTGGATTTTTTCGACTGGGTGGCGGCTATTGGCGCGACGACAAAGCCGGCGGCCACGGCTTAGTGGATTTGCCCAAGTCCATTGCTGTTTCTTGCGACACCTATTACTACCAACTTGCGACCGAGCTAGACGTTGACGATTGGTCGGCATTTATGAAGCAATTCAGTTTCGGCCAAAAAACTGGGCTCGATATCCAAGGTGAGCTACCGGGCATTCTTCCCACCCGAGAATGGAAGGCTAAGCGTTTCCCCAAGGATCCAAAATTGCACGTAGGCGATCAGGTTTCGTTGGGTATCGGGCAAGGTTTCAACACGTTTACACCGATGCAGGTAGCCAATGCCACCGCGATTCTGGCAAATCGCGGTGTGGCCTTTAAGCCGCACCTAGTCAAGCGAATCGAAGACTCAAGTACAAGGCAATCACGACTCACGCAGCCGGCACCGGCCTACACCATCGCCCTGAAGGACTTACACATAAACGAAGTAAAAAAAGGCATGGCGGGTGTGGTCACGGAGGGCACGGCTGCCAGTGTGTTTCGCGGTGCAAGTTACACAAGCGGCGGCAAAACGGGAACGTCTCAAGTCTTCGGTCTTCGCGGCGGCGAATATGTTGAAAGCCAGGTCTCGGAGCGGCTGCGCGACCATGCTTGGTACATCGTTTTCGCGCCGCTCGAATCGCCGAAGATCGCAATGGCTGTGTTTGTCGAGAACGGTGGGTTCGGCTCTAAGTCGGCCGCGCCCATTGCGAGAAAGGTTCTAGACGCCTTTTTTGAGCTTCAAAGTGCAGACGCAAAAGCGCAAGGCCAAAAGGTAGCGTCAGCGGCGGGCGGAGCACCCGTGTCGCCTCAAGCAGCGTTGGGTGCGCCGCGATGATTGGCAAAATTTGGGCGAAGCTCACCGATCATATGGATCCGTTCTTGTTCGCTGCGGTTGCAACGATTACTGCGCTTGGCTTGTTGGTGCTCTATAGCGCCGCCAACGAAACCATGAGCCGAGTGACATCGCAGTCACAAAAGGTTGTCGTGGCGTTGATCGTGATGATGTTTATCGCAAATTTGTCGCCGCAATTTATTGCCCGTTTTGGTGTGCCGCTCTACGTAATGGGCATCATTTTGCTTCTCGGTGTAGCAATCGGCGGGGAAGTGGTGAAAGGCGCGCGGCGCTGGCTAAAAATTCCTGGCATTGGCAACATTCAGCCATCAGAGATTATGAAAATCGCCTTGCCATTGATACTCGCTTGGTATTTTGATCGCCACGAGGGCGCTATCACTTGGCGAAACTTCATCGTCGCGGCAATTTTGATCGCGATCCCCTTTGCGCTAATCGTGCGGCAACCGGATTTGGGTACGGCACTTTTGGTGGGCGCGTGTGGGTTCTATCTACTGTTTTTAGCTGGCCTCGACTGGCGCATCATCGTGTTTGGTGGGGTGCTTTCGGTCGGTGTGTTCGCTGCGGCGTGGCAATTCGACTGGCTCCATGACTACCAAAAAGAGCGAATCACCACCGTGTTTAATCCTAGTCTGGATGCCCAAGATGCTGGGTGGCACACTATTCAGGCGGCCATCGCGATCGGCTCGGGTGGCGTGCTCGGAAAGGGCTGGCTCAACGGCTCACAGACCCACCTCGAATTCTTGCCCGAAAAACACACCGACTTTATCTTTGCGGTGTACGGTGAAGAATTCGGCCTCATCGGCTGTCTGGTGCTCATGCTGCTCTACGTGCTGCTCATTGCGCGCTGCGCTTTGATTTCAGTGCGCGCCACCAGCGTGTTTGGTCGATTGATGGCGGGTACGCTCACGCTCATGTTCTTCACCTACGTGTTTGTCAACATCGGCATGGTCACCGGAATGCTTCCCGTGGTGGGCGTACCGTTGCCGTTTGTTAGTTTCGGAGGCACGGCGCTGATGACGCTATTCATCGGTGTGGGGATATTGATGAGCGTTGCGACGCATCGGAAGCTGGTGGGTTCGTGATGACCCAAAGCCGCAGCGTTTCTCTCCTTGCTGCGGCTTTCGCCGCGATTTTGCTGCTCAGCGGCTGCGCGAGTTCGTCAAAATCGGGACGTGGCACGAGCACCACATCATCGACCGCTCAAGACAGAGTCGACGGTCCGCCAATCTCCATCCCAAGCGATCTTTCAAATATCCCGGACGCCCAGCCCCGAGACGAACCGCTGCATCGATTTGCCAATCGGCCCTACACCGTGTTTGGCGTGAACTACACGCCCATGACCACGCGATCCGCGCTCACTCAAACCGGCATGGCGTCTTGGTACGGTCGCAAATTCCATGGACAAAAAACTGCCATTGGTGAGACCTACGACATGCTTGCCATGACCGCTGCACACCCCACAGCGCCGTTGCCCAGCTTTGCTCGGGTTACCAACACACGCTCGGGCCAAGCCGTTGTGGTGCGAATCAACGACCGGGGACCGTTTCACGCCAATCGAATCATTGATTTATCGTACGCTGCGGCTCACCGCATTGGCATTGCGCAAGCGGGTAGCGCTGAAGTTCGGGTCGAACTGCTGCTGCCGCCGTACTTTGAGCGTTCGCACGGAACAATTACCGCAGCACCCGCTGAGATTCGCAACCCGCTGCCGGACATTGCGGTTGCGACCTCTGCTAGCAGCGCCGACACCACAGCGTCTGGCCAGCAGTTTTTCATTCAATTGGGCGCATTTGGAAACTTTGCGAACGCTCAACAGTTCCAACAGCGAATGGAATCCAACCTATCCGATTTACGCAGCGCACCGCCCATCGCCGTTCGACAACGAGACGGCTTATTCCGAGTGCAAATCGGGCCGCTAGCTAGCGCGGCTCAGGCACAGTCGCTTCGGGCCGAATTACAGACTCGTTTAGGCGCTACGCTGCCCCTGATTTCAGAAAGTGTTCGATGAAAAAATATTGCATTGACTCGCTCCGCTCTCTTTTCGTTCGATGCCTTGTCGCCGCAACGGTATCCGTGTCCGTCGTGAGTCATGCGCAGCTCAGCATTGACATCATCGGCGTGGGTTCGCAGCAGATTCCGGTCGTCGTTGCGCCATTTGCTGGCGCAGATAAAGAATCCCAGCTTGTGGCGAGCGTCATCGAAGCTGACTTAAATCGTAGTGGCGTCATCAAAACGCTCGCCAGCGCTGGGCTCGCCAGACTGACCGAGCCCAATGCGGATAGCTATTCACAGTGGAGCGGGCGTGGTGCGGATGCAGCCGTTGTTGGCGGCGTGCAAGCCATCGCCAACGGACAGTTTTCTGTGTCGTTTCGGCTACTCGATGTGCCCAAGCGCGCTCAGCTCACCGGCTTTGTCTACACCGTGACCAGCAACGATTTGCGGGCGACGGCGCACCTTATCGCAGACGCCATCTACGAAAAACTAACGGGCGACAAGGGTGTGTTCAGCACGCGAATTGCCTACGTTGCCAAGTCGCCCGGCCGCTTCCAGCTCGTCGTAGCCGACAGTGACGGCGCCAATGCCACCACGATTGTCAGCTCGGTCGAGCCGATCATTTCGCCCGCTTGGTCACCCGATGGCGCGCGGCTCGCCTACGTTTCTTTCGAAGGCCGCAAGCCCAGTGTTTACGTGCAAAACACGTTGACCGGAGAGCGCCGATTGCTCATCAATGCGCCGGGCAATCAATCGGCGCCCGCTTGGTCGCCCAACGGTGCTCGGATCGTGTTTGCGTCATCGCAAGCCGGTGGCACACAACTCTATGTGGCCGATGCCAATGGCAGCAATGTGCGGCGGCTCACCAACAGTGGCGCCATCGACACCGCACCCAATTGGTCGCCTGATGGTCGTATCTACTTTATGAGCGATCGCGGCGGTTCGCCACAAATTTATCGCATCGCGCCCGAAGGCGGCAACGCCGAGCGCGTCACCTTTGAGGGCAGCTACAACGCTAATCCACGTATCTCGCCGGATGGCAAAAGCATGGTCTTTGTTCGCCGTGAAGGGGGGCGCGAAGCGCTTGCCGTGCAAGACTTTGCGTCGCGCCAAGTGCAGGTGCTCACAAGCGGTCCGGTGGACGAATCACCAAGTTTTGCCCCCAACGGCAAACTTATCGTCTACGCTTCGATATACAACGGGCGCGGCGTGTTGGCCGCGGTGTCAGCCGATGGTCGCGTGAAGCAACGTTTGGCCGCTTCCGGTTCGGACGTTCGGGAACCCGCTTGGGGGCCGATCCCGCGATAGATTTGTTGCCGCACCGCTTGACAGCGATTGACGTAGAAGTCACCATTGTTTGAATTCGATTTGTTCCCGCCCCAGAAAGGATGTTCGCTATGAAATCAGCACAAAAATCCACGTTGGCCTTACTCGCCGCGACCGTGCTCGGCGTGCTCGCGCTCAGCGGTTGCTCGTCCACGCCAGACACTCCAGCGGCCGTTACGGAAGGCTCTCGCACGGGTGCCACCACAGGGGCCACGGGGACCCGAGGCGCGGATACGTCCGGGTTGCCGGCCGGGACTAACCGCATGCCAGCAACCGTTCAACCCGCCACCGAAAGTAACAATTCCACAGCCACTTCGCGCATCGATCCGGCGCTCACCGATCCGCGCAGCCCGTTATCTCAACGCAGCATTTTTTATGACTACGACAGCTTTGTGGTCAAGGACGAATTTAAAACGATGGTTGACGCACACGCCGCCTATTTGAAGCGAAACCCCGGCGCGCGTTTGGTGATCGAGGGCAACACCGACGAACGTGGCAGCCGTGAATACAACCTCGCGCTTGGACAAAAGCGCGCCGAGGGCGTGAAACGTGTTTTTGCGCTGCTGGGTGTGAATGAATCGCAGGTGCAAACCGTGAGCTTTGGCGAAGAGAAACCCCGCAATCCCGCCGCCACCGAAGGCGCCTATTCAGAAAACCGACGCTGCGATCTTCGCTACGCAGGAGAATAAATGTTGTTCCGTGTTTCGCTCGATGCGCCCACATCTACAAAGCGCAGTCGCAGCGCACTAACCGCTGCGGTTTTAGCCCTCGTCGGTGCAGCGTCACTGGCTCTGCCAGCGCACGCCGGATTGTTTGACGACGAAGAGGCGCGTCAGCAAATCATTGTGCTGCGCGGCCAATTGGGCGAAGTTCAGCGTGCGCTCGACGCGCGCCTGTCTGAGCTTGAAGCCCAGGCCAGAAACCGCAGCATCATCGATTTGTTCAATCAAGTTGAAACACTGCGGGCTGAGTTTGCAAGACTGCGCGGTGCGCTTGAGCTGCTACAAAACGAGCTCGAAGTCGCACAAAAGCGGCAGCGTGATTTGTACGTCGATCTGGATGGTCGGATGCGAAAACTCGAAGCCGCAGCCGTCGAGCAGGCACGCACTGCGGCGCAAGCCGTTTCAGCTACAGCAGCGGCAACACCGGCACCGGCAGTCAACCTGGCTGGCGACGCATCTCGCAGCGCACCGCCCGCTGTTATCAATCAATCGACGCCGTCTATTGCTCTACCAACGGTAGCCGCGCCAACGCCACCCATCATCGATCCCGCACAAGAGCAGCGCGCCTACGACCAAGGATTGGAGCATTTCCGCAGCGGACGCTTCGGGGAAGCGGTCACGCAGTTTCAACTTTTTATTCGTAATTTCCCGCGCAGCAATCAGGTTTCGTCAGCGCAATATTGGATCGGAAATTCGCTCTACGCAACCCGCGATTTTCGCGGCGCGATTGCCGCGCAACGCCAGTTGCTGAGCCAATACCCCGACAGCAACAAAGCGCCCGACGCGCTCCTAAACATTGCGACCTCTCAAGCCGAGCTCGGTGATCTGCAGGGCGCTCGCGCCACGCTGCAAGAGGTCAACGCTAGGTATCCGTCGTCAGAAGCCGCTGCGAAGGCGCGTCAGCGCTTGGGGATTCGCTAGGCTGGGCTGTGCGATAGGCACGCAAGTCTCTGTCCACTAGTGATCGTAAAGTGGGTGAGTGAGTGAGCGCTCGAATCGTTAGGCGCAGAGATGCGAACACCCTCTCCCCAACCCTCCCCCCCGGGGGGAGGGAACAGGACGCTTTTGCTGCGCGGCTCGTAGCGTGGCAACGCGCCCACGGTCGCCATGCCCTGCCGTGGCAAAACACCCGCGATCCGTATCGTATTTGGCTCTCGGAGATCATGCTGCAACAGACGCAAGTTGCCACGGTGCTGGGCTACTACGATCGCTTTCTAGCCTCGTTTCCGACGGTGCAATCGCTCGCCGCCGCGAGTGATGATGCAGTCATGGCGCATTGGGCGGGTTTGGGCTACTACTCGCGCGCCCGCAATTTGCACAAGGCCGCCAAGCAAATTGTTGAAATGCACGGCGGCGAGTTTCCACAAAGCGTCGAAGCGTTGGCCGATTTACCGGGCATTGGGCGCAGTACGGCCGCCGCAATTGCCGCGTTCGCATTCGACGTGATCGCGCCGATTCTCGATGGCAACGTAAAGCGTGTCGTCGCACGGCACGCAGGCATCGAAGGCTTTCCTGGCGCGAGCGCCGTTGAAAAACAGTTGTGGAGCGCCGCCGAATCAAGGCTTCCGTTACGCAGCACCGACATGGTCGCCTACACCCAAGGCATCATGGATTTGGGCGCGAGCCTTTGCGCAAAAAGCAATCCGCGGTGCGATCAATGCCCCATTGCCGCCGACTGCGTGGCTCGACTCAGCGCGCGAATTGACGAGATTCCAGCAGCCAAGCCCAGCAAAAAAATTCCGCACCGCAGCCAGCGCTATCTGCTCGTAACCCACGGAGAAACCGTGCTTCTAGTGAAACGACCGCCAACCGGCATTTGGGGCGGTTTGTGGTGCTTACCGGAGCTCCATGCCGAGATGGGCGACAGCGAAGTGTCTGCGCTTGTGAGTGTTCAATTCGCGATCAAGAAACACGGCTCCATCGAGCCCGCTGCGGAACTCGAACATGCCTTCACTCATTTCAAACTAACGCTGCAGCCGATTCGCATGACGGCGATAGCGCTCGATTCGCGCGCCGCCGAGCCGGGTGCGATGTGGCTCCCGCTCGCTGATATCGCCAACGCCGCGCTACCCAAACCCATTTCTACGATTTTGCGACGATTGCTAGATTAGTGGCATTCTGAAATCAGCTTTCTGCTTATAAGCCCCATGAAATAAGGCATTGATCTGATTTGAATTTATTTTCAAATACTATGTCAATTTTGATATAGGCCAAGTTTTATAAGGCATTTGGCGGTTAAGCGGGGATAGTTGCTGAATATCCATATCGCAAAACCCAACGATACGGTGATCGCCCTGCGCACCGATAATTGCGGCACTTCGCCATTTTGATCCTGCTTTATGCCCGCTGAAATCGTCTCTCTTCAACACGCCGCCGCATGGTGGGCATTTGTCCTTTCCTTTGTTTTCGGAGCGGTTACGCAGCGCAGCAACTACTGCACGATGGGCGCGATTTCAGACATCGCAAACTTTGGCGATTGGACGCGAGCACGGATGGCGCTCGCCTCGGTCGGTGTGGCGATCATCGGCGTTGCGCTGTTGAAATTCACTGGCACCGTTGACATAGGCAAATCGTTCTACGTCACGCCCAAATTCATCTGGCTGTCGCACATTGTCGGCGGGCTCGCGTTCGGCTTTGGCATGACGCTCGCCTCGGGTTGCGGCAGCAAAACGCTCATTCGCGTGGGCACCGGCAGCCTTCGCGCGTTGGTCACGCTGTTGGTGATGGCGGTCGTTGCGTGGCTCACGTTGCGCGGGATTTTGGGTGTGCTCCGAGTTGCCACCGTCGATCAAGTGTTCGTCACGCTGCCCGCTACGCAAGATCTTCCGAGCCTACTCGGACTCACTGGACAAAGCGCTGCGATCGTCGCCAGTTTGATCGGCGTTGCGCTGCTGGTGTTCGCGTTCATCGGCAAAGAGTTCCGCGCCGACAAATGGAATTGGCTCGGCGGCATCATCGTCGGCTTCACGGTCATCGCCGGGTGGTACGCCACCGGCCGCGTGGGTTTCATCGCCGAACACCCCGAAAGCTTAGAAGCCGCCTGGGTCGCCACCAACTCCGGCCGCCCCGAATCGCTCACCTTCACCGCACCTCCGGCCTACCTGTTGGAGCTCTTGGGCTTTTGGAGCGACAAAAGTAAATTCGTCACCTTCGGCGTAGCCAGCGTGCTAGGCGTGATCGCCGGCGCCGCAGCGATGGCACTGGCCACCAAAACCTTCCGCTGGGAGGGCTTCGCCTCCACCGAAGACCTAAGCAATCATCTAGTCGGCGCAGCGCTCATGGGATTCGGCGGAGTCACCGCACTCGGCTGCACCGTAGGGCAGGGCTTGTCGGGCATGAGCACCCTAGCGCTCGGTTCATTTGTGACGGTTGCGGCGATTATCGTGGGATGTCGATTGGCGCTTAAGTATCAGATGTGGCGGTTGGAGTAGGGAAGAACACCCGAAACTGCTGGTTCCTCCCCTTTCAAGGGGGAGGTTAGGAGGGGGATGGTTTTCCGCTCAACCGCAGAGAACGTCAGAGGACGAACCCTGTCCCCCGTTCGTGGTGAGCTTGTCGAACCATGACGGCACCCCCAATCCAAAGTTTCTAATTCCGTGAGGTTGTGTTTTCGGCCAAAGGCCGAGTTACTTTTGGCATTGCCCAAAAGTAACCAAAAGGCTAGCCCCTGGCACCCGCCTAATCCTCCAGTGCTCGCGTCGTGCGGGATGCGTCCAACGGCACACGAATGCTTCGCTGTCGCTTCGCACAGTGTGTGCCGAAGACGCATCTACGACCGCACAACGCTGCGCGCTTCGGGGCGGGCGCAAGGGGGCATATCTTTACGGCGCGGCTTCCCCATTAGCCAATTGTGCAGCCACAACGCGTTGCTCTTTCGCTTTTGCGACAGCCTTCGCCACCGCCGCCGCGGCCTTAACAACCCGCTTCTTAGCATCTGTTGCTTTTTCCCCGTCTAGTACTTCCCGCTTGAGCACTTCCGCCTCGATGACGCGCAGAATTTCCTCAGAGTCGACACGAACGTCGGGCGACATTTTTTTCACTTCGCGCCTTATCGTGTCTAAGACCGTGTCGCTCATGATTAACGCCGCAATTACGTACCGAGAGAGCGCTTGCTTTTGCGCGTGATATTCGCCCAGCGCCGATTTCGTCCAGCCCTCTTTGCACCAAAGATGCAACAGGTCCAAGTCTTTCTCAAGGCGCCCATTCATCGAGCTAATGTTTATATCGACAACGAGCTCGTGCTCGATCGGTTGCGCAAACTTGATGCGGTATACACGCCAGTTTTCGCAATTGGTAAGGAGCACCCAATTTGTTCCCTGGTTAGCCGCGTAATTGACAGCCTGCATCACATGATTGTCTTTCAGGTCTAGACCGACGGCTTTAACCTCAATAAGAGTGGCCAGACTGCCATCTAGCTTAATTGCTAGATCGCAATAGTTGCCCTTTATTGCGTATTCTGAAGTCACCTCTGTGTACTTATCGTATCCAAAGACATCATTGAGCATGTCTTTGACAATAGTGACAGTGTCTGTTTCGTTGGCGTCTCTCGCCCTTGCCGCCGCAACAATCGGTTGATATTTCTTCAACCCTGCAACAAGTCGATCAGCGACCTTTTTGGAAACGGGCATAACTACTTCACCTCAGTTGAATCGTGTAGGGGAGATTAGCCTTAATCGGAAGTCAAGGCAATGAAGGTTGATGTGGCAGCAAGACGCCCCTTGCACCCGCCCCGAAGCGCGCAGCGTTGTGCGGTCGTAGATGCGTCTCCGGCACACACTGTGCGAAGCGCTAGCGAAGCATTCGTGTGCCGTTGGACGCATCCCGCACTCATTTACGTAAAAGCGCGAGCACTGCAGGATCAGGCGGGTGCCAGGGGCTAGCCTTTTGGTTACTTTTGGGCAATACCACGGCGAAGCAGCGCGTAGACTTATGCGCGAATAGCGCGTTAGTCGGAGCAAAAGTAACTCGCTCAGAGAGCGAAACCAAACCTCTCGCAATCAAAAACTTTGGATAGGAGTGCCGTCATGGTTCGACAGGCTCACCACGAACGGGAACGCGCTTTCGTCAAACGGCGCTGATTTTCCACCGAAACCCGTCCCCACCCTAACCCTCCCCTTGAAGGGGAGGGGACAACGCCGTCATGGTTCGACAAGCTCACCACGAACGGAGGTAGGGTTCGCGAATCACGCGCTCGATTGCGCCCCCAACCCATTCCACGCAACAAAACACCACCCAAACCCAGCAAAATAGCGGCATGACTACCGCAAATTCTTCCGCGCCCGCCACAAGCAACGGCGCTTTTGATATCTCCGCCAAAACCGGCAATCCAAACGCTGGACTTCGGGGCGACTACTCGGCGATGCGTGCTGATTTCACAGTGCCGCAGGTGATGAACGACTACACGAGCGAGCAGCAGGCGCGGTGGTTGCGACTCGTCGAACGACAGTTGGCGCTGTTGCCAGGTCGGGCGTGTCGGGAATTTTTGGATGCAGTGACTGGCAATCCGGCGCTCGATATGCGCCATGGAATTCCCGATTTCGATTCGGTGAATGGGGCGCTCAAGGCCGCTACGAATTGGCAATTGGTCGCGGTACCGGGACTGTTGCCCGACGATGTGTTTTTCACACACTTAGCGAATCGACGGTTTCCGGTGACGGTGTGGTTGCGCGAAGAAAGTGAATTCGATTACATCGTGGAGCCCGATTTATTTCACGATTTTTTCGGGCATGTGCCGATGCTGTTCACGCCGATCTACGCCGATCATCTTGAGGCCTACGGCCACGGCGCGCTCAAAGCGAAGCGGCTGGGTGGGCTTGATTGGTTAGGGCGTTTGTACTGGTTCACGATTGAGTTTGGGCTCATTCGAGAAGGGGAAAAAGTGTTGGCTTACGGCGCGGGGGTGATGTCGTCACCCAAGGAATTGGTTTACGCCGTGGAGAGCGCAATTCCGAAACGAGTGCCGTTTGATGTGATGACGTCGATGCGTACGCCTTACTTGATCGACGATGTGCAATCCACGTATTTCGTGCTCGATTCCTTGCAACAACTTCGTGACGATACTGCGCCGGATTTCACACCTTTTTACGCGACGCTCGCTTCGGAGCCGCCACGGGCGATTTAGCGCGGGCAAGGTCTTCGAACCACGGATCGACGGCTTTTCCGCCGAAGGTTTCAACGAGGAAGTCGATAAAAACTCGGGTGCGCGCGGGCACATACTTTCGCGATGGCATCGCGGCGTACAGATGCAAGGTGATGATTCGCCAATCGGGCAACACAATTTCTACTTCGCCGCGTCTTATGGCGTCGTAGGTCATAAACGTGGCGAGCGCGCCAATGCCCATGCCGTGCATCGCGGCGTGATGCAGCGTGTCGAAGTGGCTCGTTGAGAGCGCCATTTGCGGCGGCGGAACGTTCACCGCTTTGCTACGGCTTTTCGGATCGCGGGGCGTAAATTGGGTTTCGGTTCGCCCATCCGAGGTGTAGGGCAAGAGCATTTCGTGACCGACCAAATCCATCGGGTGCGTAGGTCGACCGACGCGATCTAAATACGCTTTGCTGGCGCACAGCGTAATTTCACTTTGCGCCAACATGCGCGCCACGAAGCCGCCGCTACTAAGCGGTTTGGTGAGCGTCAAAATCGATACGTCGTGATTGTCGTCGGCCGTGGCCACGATGGCTTGCACGGTCAATTCGATCAGTAATTTCGGATAGCGCTGGCGAAACTGCGGCAGGTGGCGCGCGAGCTGATGCGTGGCAAAACCGGGAGCGCTGACCACACGAATCGTGCCTTGGGGTTCGGCGGTTTCGAGTGTGGCAACGGTTTCAGCGGCGGCCACATCAACGAGAATTTGTTGGACGTGTTCAAGGTAGCGCTCACCGGCTTGCGTGAGGGTGACGCTGCGGGTGGTTCGATTGAGTAACCGCACCCGCAGATGCGCTTCCAGATCAGCCACCAAACGCGTGATGACCGCGGGGGCTAGATCGAGTGCATCGGCGGTTTTGCTGAAGCTGCCGAGCTCAACAACCTTGGCGAACGCGCGCATTGCTCTGAGTTGATCCATCGCTCGCAGTTGGGGGAGCAAGTCGAAATTTCAATGCTTGGATTGTTGCTGATTTGCAAATGATGAATTGACGCGCACGCTATTTATTTACGCAGTCGCGCTACCTAACATTCATTGCATCGACGAAGACCTTTGTCATTTGTCTTTAAGCCGAATACCAGCGATGTGAGCGATGTGTTTTGCTTAACGACAGATGACGAAGGCGCGATCGATCCGCGACGGACGAACCGTTGCAGGAAAAAATCTACACAACCTCTCCTCTAGGAAATCATCATGAATACGAAACAAATTTTGATCGCAACTATTTTTGCTGCCACGAGCGTTGGCGCGTTTGCCTCGGACATGGATGCGTCGGCCACAAGCGCGAGCAACACAGCGTCGGTGCAGGTCGCACAGGCCAACAATTCGCCCGTGCTCAATCGCATCATGGGAACGTCTGGCGTAGCAACACTTAGCAACTGCGCCATCGGCTACAGCGAGGCGGCCACGGCAACGATGTGCTTCGCGCCCGATACGCGCACCCGCGCTGAAGTTCGCGCCGAAACGCTCAAGTGGGTTGCCACGCGCAACCAGCGCGGTGGCGATTCGCACTACGTCGGCGGCGCGCAGTAAGTCGGCCGAGCTACACGTTCCGTTGAGCGACGAAATCGTCGCTCAACGGAACATTCGACCCGCACTTGACGGGTCGATCCTAGCTTTATTGCTTTTCGCCCAATGAAATAAGGGCATTAAGCGTTTTTTGGCAGTATTCGATCAATTTGTTAAACTGAGCGTAGCCCAAATTTCATTGGGCTTACAAGCATAAAGCTCATTTTCATTGCATCAAAGTCGAGCGTAGACCGTGACACGACGAGCTGTGCTCTAGACTGTCGCGGTGAACACGTTTGATCCCGCATCCGAATCGCCCGCTGCGCCGCTTGCGCTGTTCGGCGGCACCTTTGACCCGGTTCACTTCGGTCATTTGCGTGTGGCGACTGACACAGCCATCGCGCTGAAATTACCCGAAATTCGGCTCATTCCCTCGAAAAAACCGGTGCATCGCGATGCCACCAGCGCCAGCGCAGATCAGCGCTTGGCGATGCTTCGCTTAGGTGTTTCTGCGTTTCCGGGGCTCAGCGTAGACGACTGCGAATTGACCCGCGACGCGCCGAGCTACACCGCATTGACACTGGAGCATTTTCGCCGCGAATTTCCCGAGCGACCACTACTTTGGATCGTCGGCATCGACGCGTTTTTGGGCATCACACGTTGGTATCAGTGGCAGCATTTGTTCGACCTGGCGCACTTTGTGGTGCTCAATCGCCCCGGTTTCGCGGTGGCCAGCGCATTGTCGGCGCAGCTGGCTGAGGTATGGAACGGCCGACTCACGAACGATCCGCACGCGCTGCGAAGCTCGGCCCACGGTCGTTTATTGCTGCACACTGTAGCTCCGCAGGCCATTTCCGCCACCGAAATTCGCAACATGCTGACCGCTGGCGCGTCGGATAATGCGCTGCTGCCATTGCTACCGGCCTCGGTGCTGGCCTATATTCGTGGGAATCGGCTCTACGCCCGCCCCAATTAACGCGCTGCGCTCTTTCAGCGGCGCGCCACCGCACTCCAAAAGGAATCGCTTGCAACTCGAAAAAATCCCTCAACTCGTCGTCACCGCACTCGAAGACATCAAAGCACGTGACATCACGGTGCTCAATACGCGCTCGTTGACCGCGATGTATGACACGCTGGTGATCGCCACCGCCGACAGTCCGCGCCAAGCCAAAGCGCTCGCGAAAAACGTGAGCGACGATGTGAAAGCAGCGGGCGGCGGCGTTTACGCCACTGAGGGATTGGATACCGGTGAATGGGTGATCGTAGATTGCGGTGACACGGTGGTGCACATCATGCAGCCCACAACCCGCGCGCTCTATAACCTCGAAGAGCTGTGGACGCCCGCGGCAGGCGCCATTCGGATTGCCGCGAAACCCGATAAAGGGTTAGTCAAGGCGTCTGCACCCGAGCCCACCACGGTTGCCGAAACCAAGAAAGTTGCTTCAGTGGTTGCCGCGAAGCCCGTTGCAGCGAAGCCCGTTGCAGCGAAACCGATCGCAAAGGAGATCGCGAAGCCTGTGGCAAAAACTGCGGCCAAAGTCGTTGCAAAGGCAGCCGCAAAGGCAGCCACAAAGGGAGCCGCGAAACCAGCCATTAAGGCGCCCGCCGCCAAGGCAACCCAAGTCGTTGCGCCCAAGGCGGTCAAACCCGCCGCAGTGAAAGCGCCAAAAGCCGTCAAGCCCGCTGCGACCGTGAAATCGAAGGCCGCGAAACCAGTAGCGAAACCAGCCGCAAAACCAGCCGCAAAACCAACCGTAAAACCGATCGCAAAACCTGCGGCTAAGACCGCGGCGACCAAGAAGGCGGCCACAAAAAAATCCGTCCCAGCAAAGCCAGCGGCAAAAAAAGTTGCGGCGAAAAAGGTGGTCGTGAAACCCGCGGCCGTTAAAAAACCTGCAACGAAAGCAGCGCCAAAGCCAGCAGCAAAAAAAGTTGCAGCCAAGAAAGTGGTAGCCAAAACCACTGCCGCTAAGAAACCAGCCGCCAAAAAAATTGCGGTGAAAAAAGCGGTCGCGACAAAGAAGCCAGCAGTTAAAAAGCCGGTCGCGAAAAAAGTAGCTGCGGTAAAGAAAGTTGCAGTCAAAAAGCCCGCTTTGAAAAAGGTCGTTGCGAAAAAAGCGGCTGCAAAAAAGCCAGCCGCGAAGAAACCCAGCGCCAAAACTGCGGTCGTTAAAAAAGTAGTGGTAAAGAAGCCTGCCGTGAAAAAGCCCGTGGCGAAAGTCATCGCAACCAAGAAACCCGCGGCGAAGAAGGCATCCAGCACAAAAGTCGCAGCCAAAAAACTGGTCGCCAAACGCAAATAGCGTCGCTAGGGAGACGCTGATTAAATCGCCACCGGCATCGCATCCTTGTTTTGGGCGAACTACTTCGTCGAAACTACTCGTAATAGCCCGCTATTACTGCGTTTTTCGGCTCGTGTTTCATCCCAAAACAAGGCGCGCTGCTCGGCGTCCATTTAATCAGCGTCTCCCTAGCTAACCGATTCGCCGAGCCTCATGCGTTTAAAACTGATTGCGCTCGGCCACAACCAACCGCGTTGGGTGGCCGACGGCACGGATGAATACACAAAACGATTTCCGCCCGAGTGGCCGTTTGAGCTGACCGAGCTGAAACCCGAAAAGCGCGCGGCCAATCGTTCCACCGAATCGATTTTGGCCACCGAAGCCGAGCGAATTCGGGCGCAATTGCCCAAGCAAACGATCGTCATAGCGCTTGATGAGCGCGGCGAACAGCTCACTACCCGCGCACTCGCTGAACATTTACAGCGTTGGTCTCGCGAAGGACCGGCCGCAACGTTCCTGATCGGGAGCGCTGACGGGCTTGACGCGACGCTAAAGCAGCAAGCCCATCACCAAATCGGGCTCTCGAAGCTCACCCTGCCACACGGTATGGCACGGGTGCTGCTGATCGAGCAGCTATACCGTGCCGTCAGTCTGCTGGCAGGTCATCCCTACCATCGCGACTAGGAAAATATTGCCGTGGCGACACCGATGCTCTTCCAACCATGCTCTAGACGCTGTAAAACTATCAATGTATGAATGAGATCTATCTAGCCTCAAAGAGCCCGCGTCGGCTCGAACTACTCCAGCAAATGGGCGTCGCGTGCAAAATGTTGATGCTTCGCGAAGACGGCGCTCGCATGCGTGATGTCGATGAATCGCCGCTGCCGAGTGAAAACCCGTTCATTTACGTCGAGCGCATGGCCAAAATGAAAACGCAAATCGGGCTGTTGCGCGTGAAGCAGCGCGCGATGACGCCGATGCCGCTATTGGGCGCCGACACCACGGTCGTCCACAACGGCACGATTCTGGGCAAACCCACCAGCGCCGCCGACGCCGCGCGCATGCTGCGAAAACTTTCCGGTACAACACACGAAGTGCTCACCTCGGTAGCGGTGACCAATGGTTCGCAAATGTTGCACGACACCTGTGTGACGCGCGTTCGATTTCGCGATTTAAACGACGATGAAATCAAAAAGTACATCGCCAGCGGTGAGCCCATGGGCAAAGCGGGCTCGTACGCCATCCAAGGTCTGGGCGCAATATTCGTCGAGCGCATTGAGGGCTCGTATTCCGGCGTGATGGGTTTACCGATTTATGAAACGGCGATTTTGTTGTCGCGATTTGGGATAAAAACGGTTTAACGGCCACCCGTCCAAAGTGTTTGCTGGTTTCGCTGCGGCACGTTGATCGCAGCGAACGCAATAAACATTTGAGAATTGGGGTCAGCAATGACCGAAGAAATACTGATTAATGTCACCCCGCAAGAGACGCGGGTGGCTGTGCTCGATCATGGCGTGATCGAGGAATTGCACATTGAGCGAGCGAGCCATCGCGGCTTGGTGGGCAACATTTATCTGGGACGCGTAGCACGCGTGTTGCCCGGCATGCAAAGCGCGTTTGTTGAGATCGGCCTAGATCGCGCCGCGTTTTTGCACGTAGCGGACATTTGGGAATACCGAAACGCGCAGCACTCGCCCGAAACCACGCCCAAACCCATCGAAACGATTCTCTCGGAAGGCCAGCCCTTGATGGTGCAGGTCATCAAGGACCCGATTGGCACCAAGGGCGCTAGGCTCTCGACACAAATTTCACTCGCAGGTCGTTTGTTGGTGCATCTACCGCAAGATTCACACATCGGCATTTCGCAGCGCATCGAAGACGAGACTGAACGTGCGCTGCTCAAAGACACGCTAACAAAATTGCTACCACCGGATGCGCCACACGGTGGATTCATCATCCGCACGATGGCCGAAAAGTCAACGGAACGCGAACTAGCGCGCGATGTGGATTACTTAACGAAGCTTTGGGGCGACGTGCTCGCACGCAGCAAAACGGTGAAATCGGGATCGTTACTGCATCAAGATTTGACGCTCGCTGAGCGCGTACTTCGTGATTTTGCGAACGAGGAAACGCAGCGTGTTCTGGTTGACTCCGTCAGTGCGCAACAAGCAATGCTTGAATTTGCCGCCCGCTATGCGCCCGCATTGACTGATCGTGTGCAGCTACATCAAGGCGCGCGGCCACTCTACGACATGTACGGCGTCGAACAAGAAATTGAAAACGCGCTGTTGCGACGTGTCAATTTAAAGAGCGGCGGCTACGTCATCATCGATCAAACCGAAGCGCTCACCACGATTGATGTCAACACCGGTGGTTTCGTGGGCGTGCGATCATTTGACGACACGATTTTCAAGACCAATTTGGAGGCTGCGCAAACCATCGCTCGGCAATTGCGACTCCGAAACTTGGGCGGCATCATCATCATCGATTTCATCGATATGGATTTAGTGGAGCATCGCGAAGCCGTGCTCGCAGCGCTCAACCAAGCTATCGCCAACGATCGCACCCGTTTGACCGTCAATGGTTTTACGCATCTCGGTTTAGTTGAGATGACGCGCAAACGAACGCGCGAGTCACTAGCGCATATCCTGTGCGAAGTCTGCCCAACCTGCAACGGCCGCGGCGAAATCAAAACAGCGCAAACCGTTTGCTACGAAATTTTGCGCGAAATCATGCGCGAATCGAAGCAATTCAATCCCCGTGAATTCCGAATTTTGGCGTCAAAGAGCGTGATTGATTTGCTACTCGACGATGAATCAGCCACACTAGCCCAGGTGTCTGATGAAATTGCGAAACCAGTGTCGTTGCAAGTAGAAACAGGATATTCACAAGAGCAGTACGACATCGTGCTTCTCTAGCCGTTAGGACGAGATGACGACGTTCGCTTCGCGAACTAGGACGACGCTGCGCTAGGACGCAAAGCTTTGCTAGCGTTTCACTTCGATTGTTGTTTGGTTTTAAGTCCACCTTATTCATCTATGGATTCCTTGCTTTCTTTGGTTGCGCTCCTCGTTGCGCTGGCTGTCGGCGCCGGAGCTGGATGGTGGTTTTCTCGCGGCCGGTCGGCTGCGACCGCTAACGCGACACACGCTCACGTATCGCTTGAAGGCATGCGCGCAGTCGGTGAGCTATCGGTTTTTAAAGCTATCACCAAAGAAATCGTCACCGAAACTGATTACAGTTTTGGCGAATTCGGTCGCAAGTATTTGCGCTGGGCGTTTTCGCAAAAAAAGCTCGCGATGATTTTCGAATTTCAGATTGATTTTCGCTACGACCTGCGAAGCCCACAATTCATGATTGAGCGAGCGATCGATGAAGCGGGCGGCCCCCACACACTTTTGCAGTTACCGCCAGTACGGGCGGAAATCTCTGTGCGCTCACTCCGTTTCTATGACGAGCAGCGCTCGAAATTCATGCCCTGGTTGCTACCCGATTTGCTCAACGGCGCATTCGGACCGGGCTTTACGGAAGAAGACAAAAATCGATTGCTCGAAGGCGCCTGTGCCCACGCACAAAGCCACGCGCACCAATTGATCGAACAGCTACGCCCCGAGGTCGAAGCCAGCGCGCGCGCCACGCTGCTACCCCTCGCCAACTCACTCGGCGCTGTCAACCCGAAGCTCGCATTCAGCGGCAACGTTGTCGAGATTGATCGAACGCGCGAGATGAAGTCGCTGCAAAGAGACGCTTTAACGCCATGAGCGAGGCGCTGCAAAAGGCGCTCGCGCTTCACAAGGCTGGCAACATTTTTGATGCGCTACCGCTCTACGAAGCAGCGCTTAAGAGCAATGCGGGCGACCTAGCGGCGCTTTTCTATGGAGGTGTGGCGGCGTGGAAGGAATCACGTAATGAGCTCGCGCTCAATCGCCTCAACACACTCATAGACATTGCACCCAAAGTGACGGCTGAGGCACACTATCACCGAGCCCTGGTTCATCAGAATATGCAGAAGCTCGACTTAGCGCGCGCTGATTACGATCGTGCACTTGCGATCAATCCACGCTATGCGCCCGCGCTGAACAACCTTGGTAATATTTTTCGCGCCGCCCGTGATCACGACGCCGCTGAGCGCAACTATGCTGCTGCATTGGCTGAAAACCCTCAGCTGCACGAAGCGCGACTTAATCGTTCGCTCAACGCCATTCAAAGTGGCGCGCTCGAATTAGCCCACCGCGAGCTCAAAGAATGCGTTCGCCGCGATCCCGACAACGCGTTGGCTCGAGCCAGTTTAGTCACACTGCTGATTGATCTCGCCGCACAAAGCGAGGCACTTTCGCTAGCAAGAGCCAGTAGCAAACGAATACCAGCGTCAGGTGACATTTGTAATGCCTTGGCGCAAGCCGAAGAAGCTGTAGGCAACATCGAAGCGGCACGTGCGGCCTATGCGCAGGGCATAGCGCGCCAACCTCAAAATCTAGTTTTAGTGATGAATGCGGCACTGATGGCGGCTGAAAACGCCGACACTGAAGACGCAAAGACGCTCTATTCGACCGCGGCAAAGTTAAACAACAGCGCGGGCGCACAGTTTCGTCTTGCGACGTTGCTACCCTCAATTGCTGAGACTGAGGCGGCGATCGATACGGCGCGCGCTGGCATGCTCCATTCGCTTGAAATGCTGCGTGCGGAATCGGTGCAGCTCACCGATCCGCTCAGTGAGTTTGGCGACACGCCGTTTTATCTTTCGTACCATGGTCGTAGCGACGATCAAGTTCTACTCGGCTCGCTAGCCAAGAGTTTACGGCACGCCTCACCCCTTCTGAAATTTGAAGCGCCGCACCTCAACAACGCGCGAAAAGCGGGTAAGTGGCGAGTTGGATTTTGTTCACATTTTTTGTTCGATCAGAGTGTCGGGCAATCGATTCATGCCCTCATTAGCGCGCTACCCCGTAGTGTGTTTGATGTTCACGTACTGCGTGTTCCGCCAGTGTTCGACGATGCACTGTCACGCAAGATTGATGACCGATCAACAGTGCTGCGTTTACCGGTAGACCTGTTTGAAGCACGAAATCAGATCGCGGCGCTTGAGCTTGATGCACTGGTGTTTCCCGAAATTGGGATGGATGCACTGACCTACTACTTGGCACATTCGCGATTAGCGCGTGTGCAGTGGACAACGCTGGGACATCCCTGCACCAGCGGGCTCGACACCATTGATTCGTACTTGAGCTTCGCGTCGCTGGAGCCGACGGGCAGTGAACGCTTTTACAGCGAATCACTCATCCGAATTCCTGAAGGTTCGATCTATCCAGATTTCCCTGCGGTGGCGCGACGCGCTCCAGAGCGTGATCGCGTGGCGCTCGGCTTACCGCGCAGCGGTGCCCTACTGATCTGTCCGCAATCATTATTCAAATTGATGCCGCAGTTTGACGCAACGCTCAAAGAAATACTGGAGCAGCTGCCCGATGGAACGCTGCTGCTACCGGCGTCAAAAATGACAGGGCAAACAGCGGCGTTGCAGCGTCGTTTCGCGAAAAACTTGGGCACGTGTGCCAATCAAGTGCAGTTTTTTTCCCGCAGAAGGCGCAGTGAATTTGTCGAACTCATTGCCGCGTGTGACGTGTTGCTCGATCCGTTTCCCGTAGGGGGCGGCATTACAACCTGGGACGCACTGGCTGCCGGTACACCTATCGTCACCTTGCCATCAGATTTGATGCGCAGTCGGTTCGCAAGCTCTGCGCTTCGAGAACTAGAGCTAACCCACACGATTGCCACAGATGCCAAGCACTACGCCGATATTGCCGTGTCCCTAGCGACGCTCAGTGAAACACGCGAATCATTTCGCCGTCAAATGGTCGCGCGCGCCAGCGACGTCTATCGTGACCGGCGCGCGGTGAAGTACTGTATCGAGCACTTAATCGCTGCGTTAGAACGTGTCCAATAGTGCAGAGAAGCGCTACACAACCCGGCCACACCGCTTCTATAACTTTATGCGGGATCGCCATATAAAACGGGCGTTGCCGATAAAAATCCTGCTTTTTGATAATTGGCTAAAGGCGGTTTACAAATAAAAGCCGACACAGTTTTCTTTTAGCCATTGGTCGTATCTGAATTGACGGCCAGCGAGCGCATCACTTCCAAATGATTGAGTTTGCCATCAGAGATTAAGCAACCACTCCGCGTGCACAACCTCCGGTTCAACGCCGCCACGAAACCACTTACCGTCGAAAGGCCCGTGAAGCGTAATCTCATCGCCGCGCACACGGAGCCAATCGCCTTCGGGTAAGCCAAACACCGGCACCGTTGGGTTGAGCGCACAAAACTCCGCTAAGCGCTGGTCGCGGGTTTCGCCCATCCAACCCTCGGGCACGGCGTTGGAATAGTGTGCGTTCAATTGGAAATCAATCACACCCAAGGCATCCATGCCTGAAGGATCGATGATCGGCATGTCGTTGGTAGTACGAATCGTGGGTGCGCAAATGCCGCTGCCCGCGCTCCAACCGATGTAGGGCTTGCCTTTTAGGATTTCGTTTCGAAGCGGAACAATCAATTCCTTACGCCGCAGGTGATGCAACAGGTTGAACGTATTGCCGCCGCTGACCATCACCGCATCGCATTCACGAAGCGCCGCGGCTGGGTCTTTGAAGTGATGAATCGCAGTGATCTGAATGCCGAGCGACTCGAGCGCGTTACGAACGTTTTTGGCTGTTGAATCCCAGGCTATCGTTACGCTCGCATAGGGAATGAGCACCACGTTCTTCGCATCACCCAACGTTTCGCGGATCGCGTCAATCGCATGCTCAAGATAGCCGGTGGTCGGCATGCGGGAATTTGAGAGTAGCAGTAGGTTTTTCATTATTCAGAACGTAGTTTCTTTTGACGCAGATTTCGCGGATTTCACGCAGATCATCGCAGATTTTTTTGGTTAGAGTTTAGGCGGAATACCGACTGATTTCTCGATGCATCGGAAAACCGATTCCGCACGGAAGCCAACCATCCAAAATTCAATCGGAGTAAAACTAATCCGCGATGATCTGCGTGAAATCCGCGAAATCTGCGTCAAAGAAAGTGAGCTTGCCGAAGTTTTTCAACAACTGTTTACATATACACTAATCATCCTCTCGCAGTTGATATGTTTCAGTAGCTACGAGTGCACCTAGCTCAGCCCCATGCCCGCCAAAAAAGCCGCCGCAACGCCCACTAAACCTCGTGCGAAGTCGGTCGCACCGCCGCTGCCGAAAGCCAGCGCAAACACTGACATCCGCATTCGCGGCGCACGACAGAACAATCTCAAGAACATCGATCTTGATATTCACACTGGCGAGTTAACGGTGGTCACGGGCGTTTCTGGCTCAGGCAAATCGTCGTTGGTGTTCGACACACTCTATGCCGAAGGCCAGCGGCGCTACGTTGAAACGTTTTCGCCCTACGCGCGGCAATTTCTTGATCGCATGGACAAGCCGCAAGTGGATCGGATCGAAGGCATTCCGCCGGCGATTGCAATCGATCAAACCAATCCAGTGCGCACATCGCGCTCGACCGTTGGCACGATGACCGAGGTCAACGATCATTTGAAATTGATGTTCGCGCGATTGGCGGTGTTGCATTGCCAAGGCTGTGGACAAGCGGTCAATCGCGATACGTCGGATTCGATTTACGTAGATTTGAAGTTGCGCGCCGCGAAGCATGATGATCCGCGCTTGGCGATTACCTTTCCGGTCAACGTGCCTGAGAATTTTTCAGAGCAAGAAGTTGAGCAATTTCTTTCGGCACAGGGTTACACGCGCGTGCATGAGCGCGATGGCGCAACGCTGCACGTGGTGCAAGATCGGATGCGCGTTGGTACGGCAGAGAAGGCGCGGGTGATGGAGGCGCTGGAGGCGGCGCTGCTGCGTGGGGCGGGCAAGGTCAATGTGTTTGTACTCCCTCCCCCTGGGGGGGAGGGCGGGGGAGAGGGTGTTCGTGCGGCGAGCAATGTCGTTCAGGCGAACACCCTCTCCCTTGATCCCTCCCCCCCGGGGGGAGGGAAATTAGTCTGGCGCTACTCATCCACGCTGCACTGCGCCGCCTGCAACATCACCTACACCGATCCACATCCTTCCTCGTTTTCATTCAACAACCCACTTGGCGCGTGCGACACCTGCCGTGGTTTTGGTCGTGTGATCGGTGTTGATCTCGGATTGGTGATTCCTGACGAAAACAAAACACTCGGCGAAGGCGCTGTGAAGCCGTGGCAAACCCCAAGCTTCAAAGAATGCCAAGACGATCTAACGAAGTACATGAAAGCTCGCCACATCCCAATGGATGTGCCGTTTCGCGAGCTAGGGCCGAATGATCGTCGCTATGTGATCGAGGGCGACGACACCTGGCGTTCATGGGAGAAGGACGCGAACAAACGTTGGTACGGTGTGCTGCGGTTCTTTGATTGGCTGGAGACAAAAGCCTACAAGATGCACATTCGAGTGCTGCTCTCAAAGTATCGCGCGTACACCGCGTGTACGGCCTGCGAGGGCGCGCGACTGAAACCAACGTCGCTTAACTTTCGATTGGGATCGAAGGCAAATGCAGATGCAGTACTCGCACCGACGAAGCGTTTCTCACCACGACATTTTGCGTTCGCTGCGAAATCGCGCGGCGTGTTGGAATCGCTACCCGGTTTAACGATTCACGATTTGATGTTGACCAGCATCGATAAGCTGCGCACGTTTTTCAACACGCTTGATTTGTCGGCACAGGGCGCGGTGATTGATGAAGCGGGCGAATTGGTGCTCGGTGAAGTGCGTTCGCGTTTGGGTTATCTATGTGACGTGGGGCTTGGCTATCTAACGCTGGATCGTCAATCACGCACGCTGTCGGGTGGTGAAGTGCAGCGAATCAATTTAACGACTGCACTCGGTACATCGCTCACCAACACCTTGTTCGTTTTAGATGAACCATCGATTGGTTTGCATCCGCGTGATATGAGCCGAATTATCGGCGTAATGCAGCGGCTCAAGAGCGCGGGCAACACGCTGGTCGTTGTTGAACATGATCCGCAAATCATGTTTGCTGCGGATCGTTTGCTCGACATTGGGCCGGGGCCCGGTGAGCGTGGTGGGAATATTATTTTTGATGGTTCGCCGAGGGATTTAGCGACGACGAAAGATTCTCGGACGGCGGCGTATTTGTTGGGGCGGGAGCGGATTTCGAGAGCTCGGAGAATGCTCCCTCCCCCCGGGGGGGAGGGCTGGGGAGAGGGTGTAAGCAAAACAAGGGCTTCTGCTGATGCGAGCACCCTCTCCCCTAACCCCTCCCCCCCGGGGGGAGGGGAACACCGCATCACCCTCACCGGCGCACGAGAAAACAACCTCAAGAACATCAGCGTCAGTTTCCCTTTACGCGCATTGGTCACCGTCACCGGCGTCTCCGGCTCCGGCAAGTCTTCACTGATTCAAGACGTGCTCGTTCCCGCGATGTACAAAGCGAAAGGCAAAACGACCGACACGCCGGGGTTGTACGACACCTTATTCGGCCACCAGAATGTGGATGACGTGGTGTTCGTCGATCAATCGCCGATTGGCAAATCGTCGCGCTCGAATCCTGCGAGTTTTGTCGGCGCGTTCGATGCGATTCGCGCGATTTTTGCTAAAGCTGCCATGTCAGTCGAGCGGGGCTACACGGCGGGCACGTTTAGCTTTAATGCGGGTAACGGGCGATGTGCGAGTTGCTCGGGCTCTGGCTTTGAACACGTTGAAATGCAGTTCCTGTCGGACGTGTATTTGCGCTGCCCCGACTGCGACGGCACGCGATTCCGCTCCGAGATTCGCGAAGTCGTCGTTAAAGAGAAAAGCATTAGCGATGTTTTGGACATGACGGTTAGCGAAGCGATTTTGTTTTTCGCGGATCAAAAGGGCGGCGCGGAAGTATTGCGTACCTTGCAGCCGCTCGCTGATGTCGGACTCGAATACGTACGGCTGGGGCAACCCGTGCCAACGCTCTCCGGCGGTGAAGCGCAACGCTTAAAGCTCGCTGGGCATCTTGCGGAAAGCGTGGATGGTAAGTCAATTGCGATGCTGCCCAAGCGCGTCAAAGGTGATGCAGAAACACCGCGTGGCAAGCTGTTTGTATTCGACGAACCCACAACCGGTTTGCACTTTGAAGACATCGCAAAGTTGCTTCGTGCGTTCGACAAATTGCTCGATGCGGGTCATTCGCTCATCGTGATTGAACACAACCTCGACGTGATCGCAACGAGCGACTGGTTGATCGATCTCGGCCCAGAAGGCGGCGATGCGGGCGGTCAAGTGATATTCGAAGGTACACCCGCGGACATTCGAAAGCACAAAGCTTCGCACACCGGCAAAGCGCTGAACGACTACGAGCACGATCTCGCGACGCTTGCGCAAAGCACAATGCACAAAGTAGAAGAGGCGCGCGGCACCTACCTCGCACGTTCAGCACCCCGCTCCATTAAAGTGCTCCATGCCCGCGAACACAATCTGAAAAACATCAGCCTCGAAATTCCACCCAAGGGATTCACGGTGATCACCGGGCCGTCGGGGTCTGGTAAGTCAACGCTTGCGTTTGACATCATCTTTAACGAAGGGCAGCGGCGCTATCTTGAATCACTCAATGCGTACGCACGTCAGTTCGTGCAGCCTTCCGCGCGTCCCGATGTAGACGCGATTCACGGCATTCCTCCGACGGTTGCGATCGAGCAACGTGTGTCGCGCGGCGGTCGCAAATCAACGGTCGCGACGCTCACCGAGATTTATCACTTTCTGCGTTTGATGTGGATGAAAGTCGGCACGCAGTATTGCCCGACCTGCGACGTTCCGATTGAGCCGCAGTCACTCGATGCGATTGCGGCGCGCGTGATTCGCGAATTCAAAGGCAAGCAAGTGACTGTGCTCGCGCCGCTCATCATCAATCGCAAAGGGCTCTACACCGATCTGGCGAAATGGGCGAAAGGCAAAGGCTTTTCGCATTTGCGTGTTGATGGTGAATTGATTCCCGTTGCGCCGTGGCCGCGCTTGGATCGCTTCATTGAACACAACATTGAATTGCCGATTGGCACCAATGAAGTGAGCGTTAAGAATGAAAAAACAATTCGCGCTGCACTCACGCAAGGTTTGGAATACGGCAAAGGCGTTGTGCATGTGCTCGCTTGGAAGAAAGGAACGACCGACGCGGAGCTTGTCGTGTTCTCAACGAAGCGCGCTTGCCCAAGCTGCGGCACGAGCTTCGCAGAACTTGATCCGCGATTATTTTCGTTCAATAGCAAACATGGTTGGTGCGCGAGTTGTCAGGGCACGGGCGAGAGCGTCAAGGGCTTCAAACTTGATGAGCGCACTAGCGAAGAGTTTGCTGATCGCGAGCTTGATGCTTTTCTGGATGCGAAAGAAGAATTTGAAGCCTGCATTTCTTGCAATGGCGCGCGGTTGAATCCAATCGCTCGCAACGTACGGTTCCGCGAGCAAGGCATTCACGACATCGTTGCGCAGTCGGTGATCGATGTTGAATCGTTTGTCAATAAATTGAAGCTCAATCAACGTGAAGAGGAAATCGCGCGCGACATCGTCGCCGAAGTGAAGTCGCGATTGAGCTTCTTGCAGGAAGTGGGCTTGGGTTATCTGACGCTCAATCGCAGCGCACCGACGCTTTCCGGCGGTGAAGCGCAACGCATTCGATTGGCTGCGCAGCTCGGTTCGAACCTGCAAGGCGTGGCCTACATTCTTGACGAGCCCACCATTGGTCTGCATCCGCGCGACAATCGAATCTTGCTTGATGTCCTCGAAAAATTGCAAGCAAAAGGTAACACGCTGATCGTTGTCGAACATGACGAGGACACGATCAAACGGGCGCATCACATCATCGATCTCGGCCCTGGTGCTGGCGTGCGTGGCGGTGAAATCGTTGCGGAGGGTACGGCGGCTGAGCTGAAAGCGAATCCGAATTCGATCACGGGGCGGTTCCTGAAGAATCCGCTCAAGCATCCGTTGCATCAGCGTGCTGCCCTGTCCCTCCCCCCGGGGGGGAGGGTGCCGAAGGCGGGAGAGGGTGTTCGCACCGTTGCAGTCTCTGCCAAAGCGAAGCCTGCTGCGTCACTGAACACCCTCTCCCCCAACCCCTCCCCCCCGGGGGGAGGGGAGCAGCTGTGGATCGAAATCAACGGCGCATCACTCAACAACCTTCGGAACGTAGACGCGAAGCTGCCACTCGCTCGATTGAATGTCATCACAGGTGTGTCCGGTTCCGGTAAATCAACGCTCGCGCGAGAAGTGCTGCATACGAATCTCGAAGCGCTCGTGTTTGCTAAGAACAATCGCAAGAAAGAGCCGGCGATTTTGGGTTGCAAATCGATTGAAGGTTGGGAAACGATTGATCGCGTGCTCGAGGTCGATCAAACGCCGATCGGCAAAACACCGCGCTCCTGCCCCGCAACCTACATTGGTTTTTGGGACAACATTCGAAAGCTCTACGCCGAAACGACCGAATCGAAAATGCGCGGCTACGGCCCTGGTCGTTTTTCGTTTAACGCGAAAGGTGGGCGATGCGACGCGTGTGACGGTGCAGGTGTGAAAACCATCGAGATGAATTTCTTGCCCGATGTGAAGTTACCCTGCGACGTCTGCAATGGAGCGCGTTTCAACAGCGAGACGCTGAGCGTGTTGTGGCGAGAGAAATCGATTGGTGATGTGTTGAAAATGGACGTCGACGACGCGGTCGAATTTTTCGCAACGATGCCGTCAATCCATCATCCGTTGAAGTTGATGCAAGACGTAGGCTTGGGCTATCTCACGCTCGGTCAACAAAGCCCAACGCTATCGGGCGGCGAAGCCCAGCGAATCAAACTCGTCACCGAACTCGCGAAAGTGCGAGCTCCGATTGTGCTCACCGAAAGCACTGATCCGAAAGACGCGCCGAAGCTACCTAAAAAAGCGCAGAAACTCGCGAAAAGTCCATTGCCTTCTGTCGCTGTTAAAGCCGTGGGCTCAGGTCGCCGCTCACTCAATCCACACACGCTCTACGTACTCGATGAGCCCACCGTCGGCCTTCACATGGCCGACGTTGAAAAGCTTATTCACGTCTTGCATCGCTTGGTCGATGGCGGCAACACGGTGATTCTGATCGAACACAATCTGGATCTGATCGCCGAAGCGGATTGGATTATTGATATGGGTCCCGAAGGAGGCACGGGCGGCGGAGAGATTGTGGTGCAAGGCGACCTGCCAACGCTGCTTAAAGCGAAGACGTATTCACATACTGGACGTGTATTGTCGGAATTTCTGTAACGTCAATCGCGGGTTCGCTGAAACAACGGTTGTGAGGTCGTCACAAACACGTCACACGAGATCCTTACGCTTCAAAGACTTGTTCATGAGCGGAGGATACAGCTGTGTCGTAATTGTTGATTTGTCATCGCGCCTTCACTGCAGATTGTTTACGGCGCTAGGCGCTAAGCAAGGTAGATAGAAGTTACTTTCTCTGTTACGATAAAACGGTATTATTTTTAAGGAGAGCACAATGGCCACTAAGCTACCAGCAAAATCGCCGCCAAAACCTGCAGGCCGCTCCGAAACCTCGACGACGAAAACGAAAGCAAGTACAACCAAGACCCGATTGCCTGTCGTACCATCGCCCACAAGCAGCAAAACAGAAAAGGCAAAGCTGAAGACCGCAACGAAGACAACGGCGCTCAAGACCCAGCTAACGCCGATCAAAGTAAAGATCATTCGCGACAGCTTCACCATGACCGAAGCCGACCACGAACTCATTAAGCACTGCAAAAAGAGCGCTGTTGCCAAGGGGCGCGAAACTCGCAAGAGCGAGGTGGTCCGTGCCGCGGTAGCGGCATTTGCAACTTTACCTCTGGAGCAGCAGCTGCTAGCCTATTCGAAACTCACTGCAGTCAAGACGGGGCGTCCACGGAAAGCGAAGTGAATCTACTGGCTTTGGTGGGGAGCGAATGAGTGAACTTAAATTCCAAGGTCGCTCACTTTCCCATTCCTTCTCAACACAGAAGCACTCGTCGTGGTGTCGCACGCAGTAGCGGTATTCAGAGGTTTACTGTTTGTTCGAATCAAAAATACGCTTCGTGTTAGCGGGAACATATTTCAAAATGACACTTCTTCTTGATCGACTGTAAACCCTGTATTTCGTAATATCATTGTCATCGCTTTGCAATATGATCCTTGTTTTGCAGGATGGGATGTAGCGGTGAGCGACGAAAGGCTTAGTAGAGACGGACTCATGGCTGCAGTGGATTTAGGATCCAACAGCTTTCGCTTGCTCATCGCCAAGCAAGAGGGCGGCCAAATTGTGCCCATCAGCACACATCGTGAGGGCGTGCGCTTAGCGGCAGGGCTGGATCGCAACAACGAGCTAAGCCGCTCGAAAATCGACGAAGCCGTTGCGGCACTGGGTCGGTTTCGCGAACGTCTGACCTCGGTAGCACCGAAGCGCGTACGCGCGGTGGCCACCAGCACCTATCGAACTGCAACCAACAGCCAAACACTGCTCTCACAATCACAGCGTGCTCTTGGTTTGCCAATTGACATCGTGTCGGGTCCTGAAGAGGCGCGACTGATCTATTTGGGTTGCGCTCATACATTGCCATGGAGCAACGACGAACGTTTGATCGTCGACATTGGCGGAGGCTCCACAGAGTTCATCGTTGGAACGCAATACACACCCGAACTCATGGAGAGTTTTGCGCTGGGCGCAGTGACTTTGTCTCAGCACTTTTTTCCAAACGGCACGGTAACCAGCGCGGCGTTTCGCAAAGCCGACATTTACGTTCGATCACGGCTCGAAGTGTTACACGCTCGCTATAAGCAGGGCTGGGCCACTGCTTACGGGTCCTCCGGTACCGTGCGCGCATTGCACGAAATCGTGTCTGAGAATGGCTTCGATTCAGGTCTGACGTTCGAGGGCTTACTCAAGCTTCAGCGTACGTTGATTGACGCGGGTGACGTAACTGCTGTCACATTAAGCGCGCTCAAGTCATCACGGGCTCCGGTATTGCCGGGTGGACTCGCGATCTTGCTGGGCTTGATGCGCGAGCTTCGCATCGAACGAGTGGACCCCGCTGAGGGCGCCCTTCGTCTCGGTGCACTCTACGACATGCTTGATCGTGAAGGCGCTGAGGCGGCGAAGGGCGGGCAGGGTGCGGAACCACCGAAGCGTAGTCAACGCGATCCACGCACGCTCACCGTCGCACGCCTGCAGAAGCGATACGACGTGGACGTCGCTCAGGCGGCTCGCGTTGCCTCCGCCGCACAAACGCTCTGGCGGAGTCTGGGGCATACAGAGATTGATCCACTGCTTGAATGGGCGTCCGGTCTGCATGAGGTGGGCATGGCCATTGCGCACCCGGACTACCACAAGCATTCGGCCTATGTTCTCGCACACGCAGATCTCTATGGTTTTTCAGAACAGGAACGAGCGGATTTGGTGAATCTGGTGCTCGGACACACCGGATCATTAAAAAAACTCACACGTGAATCTTTTAACAACGCTCTGCTCGAGCGACTCGCCTGTTTGCGTGTGGCGGCAATTTATTCGCACGGACGCTCACCCGTCGCGCTCAGCGCACAACTGTCAGCGCCAGATGATTCGTGGACAGCGTTTCGTTTGCGATGTGATGCCAAAGAACTCGACGCCCGGCCACTGACCTTGGCACTGCTCGAAGAGGACGCAGAGCGGTGGGAAAAGTTTGGTGTTCCGCTGATCGTTGAGATGCACTGACGCTTTGCGGGGGGCGACTGCAATCATTGGACTGCGCGCCTAAGTTGGACGTGATTCTGCGAGCCCTCTGCGCGATACGATCAACGCGTTGAGAGCATTGCGCTCAATCCGATATCTGCTCGGTTGAGAGCAATTAGCTAGCGCAATCCCAGAGCTCAACCATACTGTGCGCCGGAGGGAATCGCATTGCTTCGCAAATCACACGTGTATTGTGTACGAGATTTGTTTAACTATTGTTACACGCTGACTTGTCATCGTATTGACTTCGCTGCGTCACCGTTTGGTCATGGTGCCTGCCTATCGTTCTGCCATCAAAACGAATGGGGACAGATTCGATGCAGCTCTCTTCGACCCACACCGCACTTCGCGTCGACCGGTTCAGCGGCTCGGATCTCAGCCCGCAGCGCTCCCAACTAAGCGTCAAGCTCGCTGACACTCGCGCGCTGGTCGAGGCGGCACAACGCTTGCGCTACCGCGTATTTGTTGACGAGCTCGGGGCCAGCATTGATCGACACGACGGACGCGACGTCGATCAGTTTGATGCACTCTGTGATCACTTAGTGGTCATCGACGAGCAGCGTGACAAAGTAGTTGGCACGTACCGAATTTTGCCGCCGTGGGGCGCAAGAAAATTGGGGCAACGTTACTGCGAAACTGAATTTCGTATCGATGCGCTGCGTCCGCTCTTGAACGACCTATTCGAAGCCGGTCGAGCGTGCATTCATCCCGCGTATCGCAGCGGTCAACATGGCGCGGTGCTCTCGCATTTGTGGTCCGGTTTGGGTCGCTATGCGAGCCAAAACAACGTGAAGTATCTAGGCGGGTGCGCCAGCGTGCCGCTCGACGCAGGCACCAGCGACTTGAGTGCGCTGCGTGCGGAGCTGATGACGCGCCATCTTGCGCCCATTGAATATCGCATCGAACCCATCCGAGGCATTCCCGATCTGGTTTCGCCCGACGGCGGCAAGCCCAGCATGCCTGCCCTGTTGCGCGCCTACCTGAGAATGGGGGCATGGGTGTGCGGCGAGCCGGCTTGGGACACGCAGTTTGACGTCGCCGATTTTTTCGTGCTGCTGCCTGTTCAGAGAATGGCGCCCCGCTACGCGAAGCATTTTTTGGGCGGCGCAACGACGCTGTAGCAGACAGTACGGTTGGAAACGTTTGAAATCCTGGCCATTTCGTGACACGCCACACAGAAACTGACGTTGGTGACTATTTCATGAATTATCGAAAACAACATAGACTGCCTTGTACGCCATATTTTATGAGGCGATTGGCAGTTTTGCTGTAAGGTCTATTGAGAACTGAGACGGTCTACGCTAGGTCAAGTCCGGCGAAATCACGGCTCGCACAATCACGGCATCACCATCGCCTTTGCCGTGCCGCTGCAACCACCACACTGCGCCTTTTTTGATGGACCAATCGCGCGGACCCAGCCCCAACAACTGCGCAACACAATGACCCATCCATGGTTGATGACCCACCACTAACGTCAGCTCGGCATGCTCCCCCCAGCCCACGGCTGACAATACATCGGCGGCTCCTGCGTCGGGATTGATTTGCGCCAGCGTCTTAAATTTGCGCGGCAGGCAACGCGCCGTTTGTTGTGCGCGCTTGGCTTCGCTCGCAAAGACGCGACATTGCTGCGGTAAGTTGCGATCTAACCAATGCGCGACGCGCTCGGCGTTGCGTTGACCCTTTACCGTGAGCTTTCGATCCAAATCGACTTGGTCAAACTCTGCGTCATGGGCCTCCGCGTGACGCCAAAAGACAATATCGTTCATTCGCCGCTCTCCTTGGGAATGACTTGTCCCCACTTCTCCGCCAGACTCGACTGTGCAGACAACACAACTTCATTTTGAAGCGGGCGCAGCAAACGATAAGCGCCCGATTTTTCAAGCTGCCAGGCCTGCGAGTTGTCTTGTAAACAATCGAGTAAACCTTCCTGCACAACGCGCTGCTTGAGTATTGGATCGAGAATGGGTAACGCCACTTCAATGCGGCGGTCCAAATTGCGACTCATCCAATCGGCACTGGAAATCAACACATCTGGATTGCCGTCGTTTTCGAAATAGTAGATTCGACTGTGCTCAAGGAAACGACCGACCAACGAGCGCACAGTAATGTTTTCGGACCAGCCTCGAAGTTGCGGCGCCAGGCAGCAGGCACCTCGCACGATCAGATCGATCTTCACGCCCGCTTGCGCTGCTTCGTACAAGCTTGCGATCACGCCTTCGTCGGTCAGGGCATTGACCTTAGCCATGACTCGAGCCGGCTTGCCCGACAGCACATTGCTTCGCTCCTTATCGATCGCAGCAATAATGTTTCTGCGCATCGAATGGGGCGCCCACCACAAGTGCTTGAGCACGGGCGGTTGCGACAAACTTGTTAAGTGATGAAAAATCGCCGCAACGTCCTTGGTCACCGCGATGTTTGCGGTTAATACCCCGAAATCTGTGTAGAACCTGGCCGTGCTAGGGTTGTAATTGCCGGTGCCCACGTGCGCATAGCCCTTGATCGCATTGCCTTCGCGACGCAATATCAGCGCCATTTTCGCGTGTGTTTTCAAGCCGACCACACCATAGACAACATGTGCGCCAGCATGCTCGAATTTGTCGGCCCAATTGATGTTTGTTTCTTCGTCGAACCTTGCCTTGAGCTCCAGTACAACTGTAACTTCCTTGCCGCGACGCACCGCTTCAAGCAACAAATCCATGAGCTCTGATTTGCTGCCAGTTCGGTAAATCGTCTGCTTGATCGCGATGACCTTGGGATCGTTGACTGCCGCACGAATAAACTGCACAACTGTGTCAAACGACTGATACGGGTGATGCAACAACACGTCACCGCGCTTGAGCTCAGAGGCGTAGTTTTCTGTCGTAAGCGGTGCTTGCGATACGCCCGGCACAAACGGCGGAAAGCGTAAGCTTGGCGTGTCGGCAGCTTCTGCGAGAGATTGCAGGCGCGCCAAGTTCACAGGGCCATCGGCGCGATACACCTCATGGGCTTCGAGCTTAAAGTGCGTTCTGAGTAACTGCAGCACCTGTTCGCTCGCATCGGCATTGATCTCAAGCCGAACCTCCTTGCCGAATGGCCGACGTTTTAACTGCCCGGCGAGCGCTTGCCGCAAGTCGGTCATTTCGTCTTCATCGACCCAAAGATCGCTGTCGCGCGTCAAACGGAACTGCGAAATGCTCACAACCTCGCGGCCAGGAAACAATCGCTGCAATTCAGACTGAATAATCGATGACAGCAACACAAAGTGCCGCGATGCGCTTACCGTGCTCTTTCTGGCGCGCGCCGCGGAGCTCCGATCCAGCGGAACTTCCATCACCCGAGGCAAACTTCGCGGCACTTTTACAATCGCCACCGAATGCTTATCCGCGCCGCGCTTAGACTTGAGCTCGACGATGTAGTGCAAGCCTTTGTTAGCAACCGTTGGAAAAGGATGCGCAGGATCTAGCCCAATGGGGGTCAGTACCGGCGCAACCTCCCGCTTAAACGTATCTTCAATCCAATGTTTCTGCGCAGTTGAGACGGTTTCGCCGCGAATCAATTCAATGCCGTGCTGCGCCAGCGTGGGCAGTATGTGGGCATTGAGCAAGCGATACTTTTTGTCGATCAACGCGTGCGCGTGCACGGCGACACGCTCGAGCTCAAGCCGCAGTTTTTTGGCATCAGGAGATTGCGCTGCCTCTAGCGCATCGAGTTTGCCATTGAGCTCAGCGATGCGAACCTCGAAAAACTCATCAAGGTTGGAGCTCACGATCGTCAAATAGCGCAGCCGCTCAAGCGCAGGGACCCACGGCATTTCACACTGCGCCAGCACGCGCTCGTTGAAGGCGAGCATCGACAGTTCGCGACTAATGAGTGGGATCAACACATTTTTATTCCGGAAACGCAGCCTTCAAGTCTGACAAAGAATGGCGATGTGAACATGAATTTTTTGTGACAAAGCTCACCTTATGAGCTGGCCATTGATGTCGCGTCATAGCGATGCCGCTTTATCGACCTACGCGAATACACCCTATAGTTTGACACTAGAACACACGTCGTCTCAATGTAGGCACCCTCAGTCGGAAAACGAAAAGCCCGCATCACGCGGGCTTTTCGTGGCGTGCCGACTGGCTAGCCGCCGATCACACCACCGTCCGTGCGACGCACAACAACCGTTGCCGAGCGTGGTCGCGCACCCGCCGTTGGCCATTGCGAAAACTGAGTTGCGTTGCGCGCGAGTTCGTTATCGCTGATCGTGGTGCCCGCCGCGTTTTTCGGGGCGCGGGGATGGCTACCGACTTCACCGGGATGTTGAATGTTGACAAACATCGTTTTGCGATCGGGCGTGAATGCGAGACCCGTGACCTCACAGCCCGATGGGCCGACCAAAAACCGACGCACTTCCTTGGTTACGGGATCGCTAGCGAGCATTTGGTTGTTGCCCATGTTGGCAAAATCGCCCGTGTTCGAAAAGCTGCCATCGCTTTGAATCCACAGTCGACCCGAGCTATCAAACGCTAAACCGTCTGGGCTGTTGAAGAGGTTGTCTGCATTGATGTTGGACGACGGCGCGCGCGCGCCAGTGACCGACGGCTGACCCGCCATCAGGAACACGTCCCACGTGAACGTCAAGGCAGTCACGTCGCCTGCGGCCTCGTTCCAACGCACGATGTGACCCCAAACGTTGCTCTCGCGCGGATTGGCTTCATCCACGGGTGGGCGAGCTGAGCCGCCCGCGGTCGTTCCGTTCGGGTTGTTCGACGAAGCGGTCGTAGTGCCACGACGATTGTTGTTGGTGAGCGCGATCAAGGCTTCGCCTGCTTTCTTTGGGTTCGCGGCGATCCACTCGGGGCGATCCATCATCGTGGCACCCACGCGATCAGCGGCTTGGCGCGTGCGAATCAAGACGTCGGCTTGGCTTGTGAAGCCGTTCTCCGTCGTCAATCCGTTTTGACCGAACACGAGCGGAACCCAACTGCCGACGCCGGCACGGTCGCCTGCGGTTGCGCCCGCTTCGAACTTCGCAACGTAGAGGGTGCCGGAATCGAGCAGTGCGCGATTAGCGGCCGAGGTCGGATTGGTGCGATCAAAAGTGCCACTCGATACGAATTTGTAGATGTACTCATTGCGCTCGTCGTCGCCCGAGTAGGCGACGACCTTGCCATTGGCTGCAACAACGACTTCGACGTTTTCATGTTTGAAGCGACCAAGCGCCGTGCGCTTCACGGGCGTTGAGCTTGGATCGAAGGGATCGATTTCCACGATCCAGCCGAAGCGATTCGCTTCGTTCGGGTTTGCGTTCACGTCAAATCGCGGATCGACCGTGTGCCACAAGTAACCGAAACCGTTCTGTGTGATTCCGTAGCGCGATTCGAGCGCGGTAGCAGTGCGCGTGCCGTTCCAACCGAAGTAGCCGTTGAAGTTTTCTTCACAGGTGAGGTAGGTGCCCCACGGCGTGAAGCCGTTAGCGCAATTGTTTACCGTACCGAGCACGTTGGTGCCCGTGGCGTCGGCCGCCGTTTTGAGCAGATCGCTACCAGCGGCTGGACCGCTCAACTTCATCGCAGTGTTTGTCGTGAAGCGTCGATTGAAACGAGATTCAGCGACTTGACTGATGCTGCCGTCAGCAGCACGGCGCACATGGTTCACCGACACGCCATGACCGGCTTGGCCTTTGCGCGCCTTCTCAAGCGTGAAGGGCAGCAGCCAGTTCGTCGCGTCGGTGTCGGGTGAGTAGAAGTATTCGGGATTGATGTACTCATGATTCATCACCAGCAGACCTTCGTCGCTGCGATCGCCAACGCCATTGGCGGCCGTGTTGAAGCCGAAGTAGGTCATGCCATCATGGTTGTCGCCCACTTGCTGCTCTTGTTCGGCGGCCGTATTTGTTGCGTCCGCTTTCCAAGCGGGAGCGCCAGCGCGAATCGGCGTGCCCCAGGGGAGAATGGTGGTGGCGACATAGCCGGCCGGAACTACGACAGTATCTGCTGTTGAAATTGCAACGCCCGTAAAGCCAAGCATCTTTTCGGCCGACACTGGCGGCGTCGACGCATCGCTATCACTGCCGCAAGCTGCAATGCCGCCCAAAAACGGGATGGTCGCCACGCCAACGCCGACCTTTAACATCGTGCGGCGACGCGGATCTACTTGCTCCACCATTTCGGCGAAAGTCAATTGGTTTGAAGGATTGGACACGCCATCGTCGTCACGAATTGATTGAGCCACAGCTACTCCCAGTTAGTTGGTGATTAGGTAAACCCGCAATATCGACCGATTAAATTTCACCGCTGTGACGAAATCATTTCTAATTTGCGACACTGGCGGACGAGCCGGTCGCCCAGACGGCGTTGCTTTTGCTCACCCAATCGCATTTTTTTTCGCAGGTGCATCAGGTGTGTAGGACAAAGCGTCGACTGAGAAGGGCTGAAATATCCCCGTAACAATTAGCAGCAATAATTCGTCGGACAAAAAAGAAGGGGTGACCTTCTCCTCTCACCACTGAACCCTTAAGGATTCAACACATGCGTTTCACCAAAAAGCTACTTAGCGGATTCGCGGCCACTGCGGCAGCGACCATTACATTTTCCGTCTCCGCGCAGAACATCACTGGCGCGGGCGCAACGTTCCCCTTCCCCATTTACGCGAAGTGGGCTGATGAATACAAAAAAGCGACCAACGTGTCGATGAACTATCAGTCGATCGGCTCGGGTGGCGGCATCAAACAGATTCAATCGAAAACCGTAGATTTCGGCGCGACGGATATGCCGCTCAAAGCCGAAGATTTGGCGAAAGACGGGTTGGTTCAGTTCCCTGCAATCATCGGTGGCGTGGTTCCCGTGACCAACATGGACAGCGTCAAGCCTGGCGAGATGAAGCTCACCGGTCCGGTGCTCGCTGACATCTACTTGGGCAAGATCAAGAACTGGAACGACAAGGCGATCACGGATTTAAACCCAGGCTTGAAGCTTGACGGGCCGATCACGGTAGTCCGCCGCTCCGACGGTTCGGGCACGACATTCTTGTTTGTAGATTACCTCTCGAAGGTCTCTCCAGAGTGGAAGAGTAAAGTCGGCGTGGGTACCGCTGTAAGCTGGCCAGAAGGCGTAGGCGGCAAGGGCAACGAGGGTGTTGCTCAGTACGTGCAGCGCATCAAAGGCTCGATTGGTTATGTTGAATACGCTTATGCCAAGAAAAACAAACTGGACTACATCCAACTCAAGAATCGTGATGGTCAGTTTGTAGCGCCGGACGACACAACGTTTGCAGCGGCTTCCGCTGGCGCTGATTGGAAAGGCACGCCCGGTATGGGTGTCATTTTGACCGACCAAGCGGGTGCTAAAAGCTGGCCGATGACTGGTGCATCGTTCATTTTGATGCACAAGCAACAAGCTAAACCCGAGACCGGTAAGGCAGTGCTCAAATTCTTTGACTGGGCGCTAAAGAATGGCCAAAAATCGGCCACTGAGCTCGATTACGTTCCGTTGCCACCCGCCACCGTTTCGCTGATCCAAGCCGAGTGGAAGAAAATCACGGACGCGACAGGCAAAGGGATTTACTAGCTTAGTCGTTGAGTGTTGATCGGTTGCGATCGATCAGCGCTCGATTCCGCCCGGCAACTGTCTTCGGATCACGAAGATGGTGCTGGGCTGATTCGTTTCTGTTTACACAAAAATACAGGGGTCGTATGTCTCACTCCAACAGTTTTAGGCGACAAGATGCCATCTTTGCGCGAACCACTCAATTTTTTGCGCTCTTAGTCCTGGCGACATTGGCGGGCATCATTGCCACGCTGGTCATCGGTTCTTGGCAAACGCTCACTCAAACAGGTCCAAAGTTTTTCGTCTCCGACGTGTGGGACCCGGTACAGAACTTATACGGTGGTATGGCGCCGCTGTGGGGCACGGTAGTTACCGCGACAATTGCATTGCTGGTGGGTGTTCCGCTGAGTTTCGGCATCGCGATCTTTTTGACAGAAATGTGTCCGCCGGCGCTAAAGCGGCCGCTGGGCACTGCGGTGGAGCTGCTCGCTGCGGTGCCGTCAATCATTTACGGCATGTGGGGATTGTTCATTCTGACGCCGCTCATCGCGTCTATTCAACCCACACTAACCGCAACCCTTGGACAAATTCCAGTCGTTGGCGTGATTTTTCAAGGGCCGCCGATGGGCATAGGTGTGCTCACTGCGGGTTTGATTTTGTCGGTGATGGTCATTCCGTTTATCGCATCGGTCATGCGCGATGTGTTTGAAACCACACCAGCGATTCTCAAGGAATCGGCCTATGGCTTAGGCGCAACGACGTGGGAGGTCGTTTGGAATGTGGTGCTGCCCTACACCAAAGCGGGTGTGATCGGCGGCATCATGCTGGGGCTCGGCCGCGCATTGGGCGAAACCATGGCGGTAACGTTTGTCATCGGCAATGCGTACAACATCTCAATGCAGTTGTTTGAGCCTGGCAATTCAATTGCATCCTCGCTAGCCAACGAATTTAACGAAGCGTCGGATCCAGCCCACATGTCCGCACTCATCACTTTGGGGCTGACACTGTTCGCGCTGTCCTTTGTTGTGCTGTCGCTGTCGCGATGGATGTTGTCTTCGCTCAAGTCGAAGGAAGGAAAACGCACATGAGCGCAAAGGACTTAGCCAGCAATCCGATCTACAAACGTCGGTTATGGGTCAACCGCATCAATATGGCGATGTCGTTCGTGACGATGGCCATTGGCATGGCATTTTTGACTTGGATTTTGATCACCTTGTTTGGCAAAGGTTTTGCGGCCTTTGGCACGGCGCTCTTTACACAAATGACGCCGCCGCCAGGCGCTGCCGGTGGTCTGGCCAACGCTATTTTCGGCAGCATGATGATCGTGGGCGCGGCGATTTTTATCGCCACACCCATTGGAATCATGACCGGTATTTATCTGGCTGAAGTAGGCCAAAACAGCACCGTCGCCAAGCTCACGCGATTCATCAACGATATTTTGCTCTCAGCGCCTTCGATCGTAATTGGGCTATTTGTATACGCAGTGATCGTGGCGCAGGTGAAACACTACTCGGGCTGGGCCGGTGCAGTCGCGCTGGCGATCATCGCGGTGCCGGTTGTGGTTCGCACCACAGAAACGATGCTCCTTTTGGTGCCCAACAGCATGCGCGAAGCGGCCGTGGCGCTGGGTGCGCCGCAATGGCGGGTAGTGACCATGGTCACGCTGCGCGCCGTGAAGGGCGGCGTGGTCACGGGTGTTTTGTTGGCATTGGCACGGATCTCGGGAGAGACGGCACCGCTGCTGTTTACTGCGCTCAACAATCAGTTTTGGAGCGCGGACATGAGTGGCCCGATGGCTAATTTGCCCGTGGTTATTTTCCAATTCGCAATGAGCCCGTATGAAGAGTGGCAGCAGCTGGCTTGGGGCGGAGCGTTGCTGATTACCTTAGCGGTCTTAGTACTCAATATTCTGGCGCGCGTAGTGTTCCGCCAAAAGACAAATTAGAAGAGAGAGAGATTAATCATGGCTTTCCAAGTGAGTTTGGGTGATGACGCAGCGGCAGTTGATAGCCCAACAAAAATTGAGCTGAAACACGTTAATTTTTTCTACGGCGGGTTCCAAGGATTGCGGGATATTTCGCTCACGATTCCAGAGAAACAAGTCACGGCATTCATCGGCCCTTCGGGTTGCGGCAAATCAACATTGCTGCGCACGCTAAACCGGATGTATTCGCTCTATCCCGGCCAGCGGGCCGAGGGCGAAATTTTGTTTAACGGCAAAAATATTCTTGATGCGAAGCAAGACCTCAACGCGCTCCGGGGCGCGATCGGTATGGTGTTTCAAAAGCCTACGCCGTTTCCGATGTCTATTTACGACAACATCGCCTTTGGCGTGAAACTCTACGAGAACTTATCGAAGAGTGATATGGATGACCGAGTGGAATGGGCGCTCAATAAGGCTGCTCTGTGGAACGAAGCGAAGGATAAATTGACGCAAAGTGGTTTGTCGCTCTCCGGCGGTCAGCAACAGCGCTTATGTATCGCTCGCGGCATTGCAGTGAAGCCCGAGGTGTTGTTGCTGGATGAGCCCACATCGGCGCTTGATCCGATTTCTACCGCGCGCATCGAAGAATTGGTGAGCGAGCTTCGAAACGATTACACCATTGTGATGGTGACTCACAACATGCAACAAGCGGCGCGCGTTTCGCAGCACACGGCTTACATGTACTTGGGTGAGTTGATTGAATTCACCCCTACCGCACAAATTTTTGTTAAACCCAAAGACCGACGCACCGAGGATTACATCACCGGACGATTTGGTTAATCATTGGCCGCCAGCATCACCCAACGGGATACGCATATGGAACACACCTCAAAGCAGTTTGAACAAGAACTCGAAGCCATCCGCAGCACGCTTTTGGCGATGGGCGGCATCGTTGAAACCCAACTAGAGCGGGCACTTGAGGCCATTGCCTCGGGCGATCGGGCGCTCGTTGACGCAGTCGTTCGCGAAGATAAACGGGTCAACGTCATGCAAATGGATATTGACCGCATGGGGATGGAGACGATCGCTAAGCGTCAACCCGCTGCCGTTGATCTGCGCCAGATTTTGTGCACCATGCAAGCGGCCAATGATCTGGAGCGCATCGGCGATGAGATCAAGAAAATTGCCGAGCGAGCGCAGCAGTTTCAAACTAACGAGCGTTTTCAATCGCTACGGCTCAATGAAGTCAAGCACATCGGTACGTTGGTCACATCGATGCTTAAAGAGGCGCTCAACGCTTTTGCGCGGCTCGATGTAATTGCCGCTGGCGAAGTCATCGGTCGCGATAGCGCAATCGACGAGGAATTTGAGCGCATCATGCGATTGCTGGTGACTTACATGATGGAAGATCCGCGCGCCATTTCGGCCGGTATCGATGTGGCTTTTTTGGCCAAGGCGATCGAGCGGGCAGCGGATCACACTAAAAACATTAGCGAATACGTCATTCACATCGTGCAAGGCAGAGACCCACGCCACGCAACAAGCAAATTGTAGACGTCTCAACATTGTCGGTGTATGCCTTGTGAAATAAGGGGTATATAGAGTATTTTAGTTAAGTTGAAAATACGTAGTAATCGCCTGAAGCCCACGGTTTGTATGGCATTAGCGAATTGTGCTGCTACTCTGAGTTAAACTGCGAGCTCCGTTTGCCTCCGTGCGTCGGCGTGGTTTTGCCGCGCCTCGCAACACACCTTCCGCGATGACTTCCAACGTGGCGCTCAATCCCTCAGACACCGCTTCGCCAAATCAGCTCAGCAAGCGCGCGAAGAAGTCGCCGTTGTCGACCGGTGTGCTCACCGACAGCGCGCCGCTCGCGCTGGTGCAGCGTCGCGCGGCCGAAGCTTTGCTGGCCGTGCTCGCGGGTAACAATGCCGACACCGCCATCGCCCGCGTTGACACCAGCCAGTTCGATGGTGCATCTCGCTCTGCATTGGCCGATTTAGTGTTGGGCACGCTGCGCTTCTTTGGAGAGACGCGCGGCATCGTTCGTCAATTCGTTCGCGCTAAACCGGAACCTTTGATCGAAGCGATTTTGTGGGTGGCGGTGTATCAGCTCGCGCACAGTAAAACGGCGTCACACGTCGTTGTGTCGCAGGCGGTGGCCGCTGTGGAAGCGGTCAATCGCGGCGCCAAGGGCTTTGCTAACGCAGTGCTTCGAAATTACCAGCGCGCGCCCGAGGCAGCGCTCGCCAAAGCCCGCGACACCGACGAAGGCGAATGGAATCATCCCGCCTGGTGGGTGAAACGGGTGCGGGCTGATCACCCAGAATGGTGGGAATTGATTTTGCGCGGCGGGAATGCGCAGGGCCCACTGACGCTACGCATCAATCCACGAAAGACCACACAAGAGAAACTGGTTGCCGCGTTCGAGCGAAAAGAGATCGAGCTCGATGTGCTCTCCGACGCTACGGTCGTGATGAAACGAGCGCGTTCGGTGCAGCGTTTGCCCGGCTTTGCCGAGGGTTGGTTTTCAGTGCAAGATGCGGGCGCTCAATTGGCAGCCCCGCTCTTGGGCGCGAAAACCGGCATGCGCGTACTCGATGCTTGCGCCGCGCCGGGCGGAAAGGCCGCGCACATTTTGGAGCTTAGTGACTGTTCGTTGGTCGCACTTGATATTGATGCGCTACGCAACCAACGAGTCAGTGAGAATTTTTCGCGCTTAGGTTTGACGGCTGAGATTCGAGCAGCGGACGCCTCGCAGATTAAAGAGTGGTGGGACGGGAAGCCATTTGACCGAATTTTGCTGGATGCGCCGTGCACCGGCTCGGGCGTTGTGCGTCGACATCCTGACGGCAAGTGGCTCAAACGCGAAACCGACATGGCGCAATTGGCGAACCTACAGGCGCTATTGATTGATCGCCTATGGCAGACGTTAGCGGTGGGCGGACGCATGCTCTACTGCACCTGCTCTGTCTTCAAACAAGAGAACGCCGCGCAAATTGATGCCGCATTGCTGCGTCACGCCAACATGCGACGCATACGGATCAATTTGCCGGGTGATCCTGCATCAAGTGGCGGACAGCTCTTGCCGGGCGGCAACAAAAAAACACACAATCACGACGGCTATTTCTACGCCTTGTTAGAGAAAATCGTCTCGTGAGCTATCGCGCACGCATTGACCCCGCTACCACGCAAGCGCTGGCCTGCCGCAGCGCTATCACGTGGGCATTGGCGTTGCTGTTGGTGTGGCTAACGATCGCGTCCGTAGCCGCTGAAACAATCGCGGTGAGAAGCGCATTGGTGCGCCCAACTGAGGACGCATTGGTGATCGATGCGGAATTTGACATCACACTCACAGCACCGCTTGAAGCCGCTTTGCTTCGCGGCACGCCGCTCTACTTCGCGCTCGATACCGAAATCACCCGGCGTCGCGCCTACTGGTTTGATGACTCGCTGCCCAGTGCTCAATCAGTGCGGCGTTTAACCTATTCGCCGTTGACCAGTTCGTACCGAGTTGACACCGGGCGCACATTAAGTGGCTCTGCCAATTACCCCACACTCGAAGAAGCGCTTCGCCAAATCCGTTTGATTCGCGGTCGTTCGCTCGTCGACAAAAAGGAATTGCGAAATGGCGCGATTTACGAGGTGTCTATTCGCCTTCGGCTCGACACCACGCAGCTGCCCAAACCGTTGCAAGTCAACACCTTGGTATCTCGGGAATGGTCACTCATTTCGGATTGGTACCGGGTAGTGGTCACGCCATGACTGCAAGCCGCGCGACTGACCTGGGTCTGGGGCTGAGCCCACCGCGTTGGGCGCGTATCGCGCGCTGGGCGCTAGCTCTCGCCGGAGCGGTTTTGATCACCGTTTTAGCCACCGCTTCGGCGAACTCGGAGCTATTGACGCGCTACTACACCGCCCTCTTGGTAATCAACGCCGTAATCGTGGTGGGTTTGGCGGGCTTTGTAGTGTTTCAAATCACGCTCTTATTGCGAGCGCGTCGAAGCGCGGTGTTCGGCGCAAAACTCACCACACGAATGATGATGTTTTTCGCGGTGGTGGCGGTGTTACCGGGCGTGGTGGTGTACGCCGTATCGGTGCAATTTTTATCATCCTCGATTGAGAGCTTTTTCGATACGCGAATCGAAAAAGCGCTTGACGCGGGTTTGCAGCTTGGCAAAACCGCGCTCAATCAACCACTCAAGGAACTCACCAGAAAAGCGGAGCAAATGTCCGCGGCTGTTGCGGCCAACGAACCCTCCGAGGCAAGGGTGGCTCTGAGCGCAAGCAGAGAGAGCACGGGCGTGAGTAGCGCGGCGTTGCTGACGACGTCCGGCGCATTGATCGCAGTGGCCAGCGAGCGGCGAGACAGTGCCGCACCGCCCGCGCCCAGCGCGATGGAATTGCGGCAACTGCGATCACTGCAACCGGTGGCCGTTGTTGAATCGTTAGGCGAGGCGGGCATGCAGCTACGGGCTTTCGTGCCAGTGGTATCAACAGTGGGCGCACCGCTTCGAATTTTGTCGGTCACACAGGCGGTGCCAACAGCGCTGCGAGAACAGGCTGAACGCGTAGAAGGGGGCGTGCGCGATTACCAAGAATTATCGTTTCAACGTAACGCGCTCAAACGACTCTTCGCTTTTACGCTGACGCTGCTCTTATTGTTGGCGCTGCTCACTGCGCTGTCGTTGGCAGCGGTTTTTTCCGAGCGCTTGGCGGCTCCCTTGGCGCGGCTTGCCGAGGGCACGCGCGCGGTGGCGGCGGGTGACTTCTCGAAGCAGCAAGCCGCACGCGGCAACGATGAATTGGCGGTGCTCACGCATTCGTTTAATGCCATGACACAGCAGCTTGCCGATGCGCGCGAGCAAGATGGCAAGAACCGCCGCGCGATCGAGACGAGCAACCTGTACTTAGAAAACGTATTGCGAAATCTCAACGCTGGGGTGTTGGTTTTTAACGATCGTTTTGTGCTGCGAGTAGCCAACGCGGCGGCAGCGGTTATTTTGCAGTCGCGGGTCGATGAGCGGGTGGGAGAGCTCATCAGTGATTGGGCAAAGACCGAGCCCTCGCTCTCGCAATTTGCCGACATTGTTGCGAGAAATTTTTCGCAAACCAGTGACACCGATTGGCAACGCGAGCAAGAAATCATGATCGGCGGCAATGCGCGAACGCTCATTTTGCGCGGGTCGCGACGAGTGGTGGCGGATGTGGCGGCGCACATCGTGGTATTTGATGACATCACCGAAGTGCTGCAAGCGCAGCGTGACACAGCGTGGGCTGAGGTCGCGAGACGTCTTGCCCACGAAATCAAAAATCCATTGACACCGATTCAGCTCTCGGCTGAGCGACTCGAAATGAAGCTCACACCGCGGCTCGATGAGGCCGAAGCACTGATGCTCAAAAAGGGCACGCAAACTATTGTCAACCAAGTCACCGCCATGAAAAACATGGTCAATGACTTCGCCATTTATGCCCGTCGGCCGCGGCCTGGTAGTTTGCTTGCGATTGATTTTGAAGCGTTGCTGCGTGAAACCCTTGATCTGTACAGCTCATATCCGGTCGCGCTCAGCTTGCATTGGAACACTGAGCTACGTTGGGTGCGCGGCGAGTCGACACGGCTGCGACAGGTGCTTCACAACCTACTCCAGAACGCAGTCGATGCTTGCTCAGATCGCCCCAATGCGGAGGTCAAGATTGAAGTATTTGGCCGCGACCCCAACGCGGTGCAAGGCCCGGACGCCGCTGGGACGCAAGAGCTGGTGGTGCGATTCTGCGACAATGGCGCGGGTTTCGATGACAGCGTTCGTGCAAAAGCGTTTGAGCCCTATGTGACCACTAAATCCAAGGGCACTGGACTGGGTTTAGCCATCGTTAAGAAAATTATCGATGAACATAAGGGTCGAATCACTCTCGACAACAGCAGCAGCGGTGGCGCGATCGTCACCCTCATACTGCCCACTTTGGACAATGAGAAAGTTAGCGATTGATTGCTCCTATTGAAATTCTGGTCGTCGATGATGAAGTCGGCATTCGCGAACTACTCCACGAGATTCTCGAGGATGAAGGCTATGTCGTGCACTTGGCGGAAAACGCAACCACGGCTCGTGCACTTCGCGATAAACATGATCCCGCGCTGGTGCTTCTCGATATTTGGATGCCCGATTCGGACGGTGTGTCGCTGCTCAAAGAGTGGAAGGCTGCGGGTCGATTGACGATGCCCGTGATCATGCTCTCAGGTCACGCCACCATCGAAACGGCGGTCGATGCAACGCGCATTGGCGCGTTTGACTTTCTAGAAAAACCTATCGGACTGCAAAAGCTTCTGGCGTCAGTGCAACGCGCATTGAAAACCGGTCGTGCAAAGCCGCGAACGGCGCTCAATTTGTCGGAATTGGGCGCGAGCCCAGTCGTCAACGAGCTGCGTGGGCGGATGGAATTACTACTCGCCGAGCAGCGCCCGATTTTGTTGACGGGCGAGGTTGGTGTTGGTTTCACGGAATGTGCCCGTGCTGTGCACGAAGCCAATACGCCGTGGATCACCTTGGAGAGTGGTCAACGACTCATCAACAATCCGTTGGAGATTTTGGAGAGCGCTCGCGGTGGCACGCTCTTTTGCTCCGAAGTGTCGCAGCTGTCACGAAGCGAGCAGCGCTCGCTTGCATTCATGCTCGGTAAGATGGCCAGTTACGGCGTTCGCGTGGTTTGTGCGAGCTCCGAGCCACTCGGGCAACTCTCAGGCGAGGGTCGTTTCGATCCGAATTTGTACGCCTCTTTGTCAGCGAGCACCGTGGTAATTGCGCCGCTTCGGGCTCGTCGCGCTGACTTACCCGGATTGATCGAGCGCTGCGCCCAGGCGTTTTCTGTGGATTCACCGGCGCGTTTATCGCCGGAAATTCGCGCGCTCTTGGAATCAGCGCCGTGGCCGGGCAATCTTATTCAGCTACAAAGTGTGTTGTCGAGCTTGCTGCTCTCGAGCACCGAGGACATTACCGTCGAGCACTTGCAGGCGATTTTGGGGGACCTGCATCAAAGCAGCGTCAGCGATCAACCGCAATTGCCCCCCGATTTTTTCGACCTGCCACTGCGCGAAGCGCGCGAAGCGTTTGAGCGGGTGTATTTTGAAAATCTCTTGGGTCGCGAATCGAGCAATATGAGCCGGGTTGCGGATCGTGCTGGGTTAGAGAGAACGCATCTGTACCGAAAACTCAAGCAGCTCAATATTCGCTTTCCACGCCGCGCTGCGGCGCCGTCCGAGTAGCGGTCTTTTCCCCCGATAAATATTGGTTTTTGCTGAAAGCAAGCGCTAACACGCGGCACAAACGGTATGGGCATTGATAGCTAAATATCCTGTGGATAACTTTCTTTTTTGCGGTCTCGACGCGGTACAATGGCGTCCGACTTGAATTCTCAAGTTTGACTTTACTGCGGGACCTTTCCACTAGCTGATATGTCGACGTTTTGGTCCCACTGCCTCTCCCATTTTGAGCGCGAATTGTCGGCTCAGCAATTCGCGACCTGGTTTCGTCCACTGCACGCGATCGAGGAGAACGATCGATTAGTGGTCGTTGCGCCCAATCAGTTTGTGGGTAAGTGGGTTCGTGATCGTTTCATGCCGTCGATCGAACGTCTGGCAACCGAATACCCCTCCGAAAACACGCTATCGATCGATTTGCGAATCGACGGTTCAGGGGGTTCAGGCGGCTCAGGCAGTCCAGCGACCACGCCACCGCAATCGTCCAACTCTTCGTTTCGCGCAACTCACGAAGTCACGAGCGCTGATTCCCGTCCGATCGCAGTGCGCGAAACACGAGCGCCACAGCGCTTTGACGCTACGCCACAGAGCCAGCCAACAACGCGCGATGGATCCACCGCGCAACGCGAAACGGCGCTCAATTCAACATTCACATTTAATTCTTTCGTTACGGGCAAAGCTAATCAATTGGCCCGCGCTGCGGCGCTGCAAGTGGCCACCAATCCGGGCGACGCTTACAACCCCATGTTCATCTACGGCGGTGTTGGGCTCGGTAAAACGCATCTACTGCAAGCCATTGGCAATGAGCTCATCGCGCATCGTCCCGAAGCTCGTGTTCGCTACATCCATGCTGAACGCTACGTCTCTGACGTGGTGAAAGCCTACCAGCACAAAGCTTGGGACGCCTTTAAGCAGAGCTATTCCACACTCGATTTGCTGTTGATTGATGACATTCAGTTTTTCAATAATAAAAGCAGCACGCAAGAGCAATTTTTCTATCTGTTCAATTCACTGATCGAAGCAAAAAAACAGGTCATCATTACCTGTGACACGTATCCAAAAGAGATTGAAGGCATCGAGGATCGGCTCAAAAGTCGATTTAGCTGGGGACTCACCGTTCAGGTTGAACCGCCAGAGACAGAAATGCGTGTGGCGATTTTGCTTGCCAAGGCGCAGCAAATTGGCGCAAAACTTGATGAAAGTGTGGCGTTTTTTATCGCAAAACACATCCGCTCCAATGTGCGCGAGCTCGAAGGTGGCCTGAAGCGTGTTGTAGCGTACGCTGGGTTTCACAACCTTGAGATTACGCCTCAGGTGGCCAAAGACGCGCTGCGAGATTTACTAGCGGTGCAATCACGGCAAATCTCGATTGAAAACATTCAAAAAACGGTCGCTGACTACTACAAAATCAAAGTCAGCGATATGCATTCTAAAAAGCGCTCACGGATTGTCGCGCGGCCCCGCCAAATGGCCATGGCGTTATCGAAAGAGCTCACATCACTGTCACTTCCTGAAATTGGCCAAAACTTCGGCGGACGCGATCACACCACGGTGTTGCACGCGTGTCGACAAATCGCAACGCTCAGAGAAAGCACGGCACAAATTCAACATGACTACGCCTTTTTGCTGCAATTGTTGCGGAGCTAAGATGCCCATTGCACCCATAAATGAATGGACTTTAGCCATATTTTTAACGACGGTATTTGTTGCGATCACTCATTTAATGACTTCTAACAACTCCGCTAACGCCCTGTAGGATTTGTGGATAACTCACGCTAATCGTCAAATTTTCAAACGGCACACATTCCAGCCACACCGAATACGCACTCATTCAGCGACTTTTTTATTTGCTAAGTCTTTGAACTTTCAAACAAAAAAGCAGTTACCCACAAATTCCACTTTCTCTTATTAAATAGTGTTACGTATATATGCAACTTAAGAACATATCTCGTGATCTAGTCTTGAAACCACTGCAAGCCGTCTCTGGCATCGTTGAGCGACGGCAAACGTTGCCCATTCTGGCCAACGTGTTGCTCGAGCACCGCGGCACGCGGCTCACGACGGTGGCGACTGATCTTGAATTGCAGATTTCTGCGAGCGTCGAGGTCGAAGCGAGCGGGGATCAATCCATCACAGTGGCAGCGCGAAAGCTGCAAGACCTTTTGCGGGCGCTTCCTGACGCGAGCAGCGTGTCGTTGGATGCGAAGGATGGCAAGATGACGGTGAAGGCCGCCAAGAGCCGTTTTAGCCTGCAGACGCTACCGGCTAGTGACTATCCGCGGCTCACCATGAGCCAAGAGCAGTTGCAAAGCTTTTCGCTGCCGCAAAAACTATTGAAATCGACGCTGCGTTTGGTCGAATTCGCGATGGCGCAACAAGACATCCGTTTTTATTTGAACGGCATGCTCTTTGTGCTCGAAAAAAATCAATTGATTTGTGTGGCGACCGATGGCCATCGCTTGAGCTACGCATCGATGCCCATCGAAGGCGATTTCGCAAAGCAAGAAATCATCGTGCCACGCAAAACGGTGATGGAGTTATCAAAGCTATTGGCTGATACCGATGAGCCGCTCAAGGTCGACATCCTCTCCAATCAAGTGCGCTTCAGTTTTGGCAATATCGAATTGACGAGCAAAGTGATTGACGGAAAGTTCCCCGACTACAACCGGGTGATTCCTTCGGCACACACAAAAATCATTACGATTGAGCGGGCGTTGTTGTTGCAGACATTGCAGCGCGCAGCGATCTTGTCGAATGAGCGTTTCCGGGGAGTGCGCATCGGTCTTGCACCGAGCACACTCAAAATTGCCTGTACGAATAACGAGCAAGAAGAGGCCGAAGAGGAAATCGAAATTGCCTACGACGGCGGCAGCATGGAAATTGGCTTCAACATCAATTATTTGCTCGATGCGCTCGCTACGGTGAGCTCCACTGAGGTGACGATGGCGCTACAAGATTCTGCAGCCAGCGTGCTGTTTACCGTGCCCGGCCGCTCCGACTTCAAGTACGTCGTGATGCCGATGCGTATTTAATCGAACTTTATCTGTGAAAGCCTTATGAAATAAGGCTTTTTATGGTAATTATTGAATTATCAATTTAATTTATAAATCGTATGTAGCCCTTGTTTCATTGGGCCTACAGCAACAAAGTTAGTGACCTATGGCAGAGAACGACAAAAAAGCAGCTGAGTACAACGAAGATTCGATCCGAATCCTCAAAGGTTTAGAGGCAGTCCGCAAGCGCCCCGGCATGTACATCGGAGACACGAGTGACGGCAGTGGTTTGCATCACATGGTGTTCGAGGTACTTGATAACGCCATCGATGAATCCCTTGCGGGTCACTGTGATGACATCAAAATCACGATCCACACCGATAATTCAATTTCGTTGTCCGACAACGGCCGCGGCATTCCCACAGGCGTCAAGCAAGACGACGAGATGAAGCGCTCGACCGCCGAGATTGTGATGACGGAGCTGCATGCGGGCGGAAAATTTGATCAGAACTCGTACAAGGTGTCCGGTGGTTTGCACGGCGTAGGCGTGTCGGTGGTCAACGCGCTTTCGACTTGGTTGAAACTCAAAATCTGGCGCGAAGGCAAAGTGCATGAAATGGAGTTTCGTGACGGCGTACCCGTGGCACCACTGCGGGTAACCGGAGAAAAGCGTAATCGTCGCGGCACCGAAGTTCATTTTTTGGCGTCTACGGAAACGTTCGTCAATGTCGAATATCACTTCGAAATTCTTGCCAAGCGAATTCGTGAGCTCTCGTTTTTGAATCACGGCGTAAAGATCGAGCTCGTCGATCAACGCACGGGAAAAAGCGAAAACTTCGCCTACACTGGCGGTATCAAAGGCTTCGTTGAATACATCAACAAAGCGAAATCCACGATTCACAAAAACGTGTTCTACAGCACGGGTGAAAAGGCGGGCATCACGGTTGAAGTCGCAATGCAGTGGAACGACAGCTACGGCGAAAACGTGCAGTGTTTCACCAACAACATTCCGCAACGCGACGGTGGCACGCACATGACCGGCCTTCGTGCCGCAATGACGCGCACGATCACCAAGTACATCACCTCCAACGAGCTCGATAAAAAAGCGAAAGTGGAAGTCACCGGCGACGATCTGCGCGAAGGTTTGACCTGCGTACTATCGGTCAAAGTGCCCGATCCAAAGTTCAGCTCGCAGACCAAAGACAAACTCGTTTCCAGTGAAGTTCGTCCGGTGGTCGAAGAAATCACCGCAGAGAAACTCGCTGATTTCTTGCTCGAATATCCAAGTGACGCCAAGATCATCTGCGGCAAGATTGTTGACGCCGCGCGCGCTCGAGAGGCGGCGCGCAAAGCCCGTGAAATGACCCGTCGCAAAGGCGTGCTCGATTCGATGGGCTTGCCAGGCAAGCTCGCTGATTGCCAAGAGAAAGATCCCGCGCTGTCAGAGCTCTATCTGGTCGAGGGTGACTCCGCCGGTGGAACCGCAAAGCAGGGCCGTGACCGCAAATTCCAAGCGATCTTGCCGCTTCGGGGTAAAGTGTTGAACGTTGAAAAGGCCCGCTTCGATAAAGTGATTTCGAGCGAACAAATTGTCACACTCATCACTGCGATGGGCACGGGTTTCGGCAAAGACGACTACAACATCGAAAAGCTTCGCTACCACCGCATCATCATCATGACCGATGCTGACGTTGACGGCGCACACATCCGCACGCTGTTGCTCACTTTCTTCTATCGTCAGATGACCGAGTTGGTTGAGCGCGGTCACATTTACATCGCGCAACCACCGCTCTACAAAGCCAAAATTGGTAAAGAAGAGCAGTATCTAAAAGACGATTTGGAGCTCAAGCAATTCTTGTTGCGTATTTCGCTCAAAGGCGCGGAGTTCAAGCCGTCAGCAAGTGCTGAGCCGTTCTCAGAGAAAGCGCTGGACGATTTAGCGCGGCAGTATTTGCTCGCTGACGCAGTGATCGAGCGCAACGCTCGCACCATTGATCGTCGAGCGCTTGATGTGTTGCTGCTGGGCGCGAAAGTGTCATTGGAGAACGCTGAAGCTGCCGCGGCTAGCGCCCAATCGATGCAAGCGCTGATCACTGATCCCGAGCTTGTTGTTGAGCCGTTTTACGATGAGAAAAACGAAGAGTACGTGTTGCTGCTGAAGCGCACGCACAATCGTCGCACCACGCAAACCGTGTTGGAAAGTCATTTCCTCAACAGCGGTGACTACAAACAAATTCAAAAGACCGCCGATTTGCAATCGATGGTCGGCGATGGTGCACTCGTCGCACGAACCGACGCCAAAGGTAATCGCGAAGAAGTCGCTATGAAGGGCTTCAAACAAGCACTCGATTGGCTGCTCGATAAAGCGCGTGCTAACTTAACGATTCAGCGCTACAAAGGCCTGGGCGAGATGAACGCCGAGCAATTGTGGGACACCACGATGGATCCGAAAGTGCGACGTCTGCTCAAAGTGCAAATCGAAGATGCCATCGCAGCCGATGAAATTTTCACCACGCTGATGGGTGAAGAGGTTGAGCCGCGTCGGGCATTTATCGAAGGCAATGCGTTGGGGGTTCGGAATTTGGATGTGTAGAGCGATGCTTTGACACCGGCGGTGTTTCAGGCGACGCTCGACAGGATGAGCAGTTGGCGGTAAAAGCCGCTTGGGATAGGTGGTAACGGTTTTTGTTACACCTATTGTGATACATTAAGTGTCCGTCCTGATAGGATCTTGCGATGGACACGACACTCACCATCACCTCTCGTGAAGCGGTACACAATTTCGCTCATTATTCGGCGCTCGCCGCGAGCGGGAAAGAAATCGTGATTAAACGCCGCGGGCAAACCGCGGTGAAGTTGGTGTCGGCTGAACCCAAACCGGTGATGACTGCTGAGGAGCGCGAAGCGCTGATTAAAAAGGCGTTGTCATTTCGAGCGCTAAAGCCGTATGGAAAGAAGTTTGAGCGTTCCGACGCGTACGACGAATGATCTCGCTCGATACCAACGTACTGATCTACGCTTTTGATCCGAGCGACTACAAAAAACACACGATAGCGTCGAAACTCTTGAAACGAGCGATACGCGATGGATCGCCTATTGCGGCACAGGTCTACGGTGAATTTTTTACCGCTACGGTGCGAAAGAAGATTGCAACGCGATTGCTCGCCAATGATGTCCTTGAGACTTGGTCTTCGATGATGCCGCCGCTGGTCTCGTCGTGGGAAGGCCACTTGGAGGCGCGCAAACTAGCGGCTGATCACCAACTGCAATACTGGGACGCGCTCATCATTGCTACGTGCGCCGAGCATGGTGTGACGCGGCTCTATACCGAAGATGCACCAGGTTTGACAAAACCTTTGGGCGTGACATGTGTTTCGCCGTTTGATGCTTCGTGACATCTGTGGGCAACGTTGGTAGATGAGAATCGCGATATTGGCGTCGGGCAGCGGTACAACACTACAGGCGATTGTGGACGCTTGCCTGGAACATCACATCGCAGGAGTCGTGTGTCTGGTGATTTCGAACAATCGAGAGTCCGGTGCATTGCAGCGTGCCAGGCTGAGTGGCATACCCGTTGCGTATTTGAGTGGTGTGACACATCCGCAAGCTGGAGCGCTTGACACAGCTATTCGCGATGTGCTGCTCGAAGCGCGAGTCGATGTGGTTGTGCTGGCAGGCTATATGAAGATGGTTGGACCCAAGACACTTCACGAGTACTCGGGGCGCGTTTTAAATACGCATCCAGCGCTCTTGCCCAAGCATGGCGGTCAAGGGATGTTTGGGCGGCGTGTGCATGAAGCGGTGATTGCCGCCGGCGATACAAGTACGGGGGTATCGGTGCATTTGGTAGACGGTGGCTATGACAGCGGCCGTGTGATTGCGCAGCAATCGATCGATGTTTTTCCTGGTGAAACAGCCGAAGCGCTTGAAAGTCGCGTTCAAGCGCTAGAAAAAGTGCTGCTCTGTGCGACGTTGCAACGCATCGCCAAGAGAGATTTATTGCTCTAGGGCTGCATCGAAAATGCTCGCCATAGCCCCGCTATGCCTCGCATTTGTCGATTTCGCACTCGATCCCAATCCAAGGCGCGCTGCTCGCGGGATTTAATCAGTGTCTCCCTAGCTCGTTACGCCGCTAACGCCAACGGCGAACCACTTCCCACCAATCGATCCGCAGCCTGTTGGTAGTACGCCGAGAAATCGTTAAACGCTGCGAGTGCGCCTTGAACGTTTTGATCATCGCGCAGTGCGAAGGTGTCGAAGCCAGAGCGCGATAGCAAGAATATTTGATCGCGCAGCACGTCGCCTACAGCTCTGAGCTCGCCCTTCCAGCCGTAGCGCTCGCGCAGTAAGCGAGCGCTGCTGTAGCCACGGCCGTCGGTGAACGCCGGAAATTCGATCGCGATAAGGCTCAGCTTATCTAGGTCGTTGACTAGCAGCGCTGGATCATCGGTGGGCGACAGGCGTACACCGATGGCCTTGGCGTGCGCTTTCCATGTGCCCGAGAATTCGCGGAATTCGGTGAGCGGCAGGATGACCGAGCTACCGGTGGGTACATTGGCTGCGTCGCCGGTGTATTGGGTCCAATGATCTACCCGCTCTCCGTAACGATCAATTAGCTTGGGCATAGACACGCTCCTTAAAGGGTTCGATTCCGGTTCGGGCGACGACATCAACAAAACGTTCGTCGTCGCGTTCGCGTAGGGTGAGATAGGTTTCAATGAGTTGTTCGACCACGTCGGTGACTTCGGCGCGAGCGAACGACGGGCCAATGATCTTGCCGATCTTGGCGTCATTGCCTTGGGTGCCACCTAAGGTGACTTGGTACCACTCTTCACCGTTTTTATCGACACCCAAGATGCCGATATGACCGACGTGATGATGGCCACAGGCGTTGATGCAACCAGAGATGTTGAGGTCGAGTTCACCGATATTGAATTGATAATCAAGCGACTCGAAGCGCTCAGTGATGGCGGCAGCCACGGGCAGACTCGCGGCATTGGCCAGTGAGCAGAAATCGCCACCAGGGCAGGCGATCATGTTGCCGATTAGGCCGATGTTGGGTGTGGCGAAACCCAGCGCTTTGAGCTCACTCCACAGTGCTGGTAGCGCGCGTACCTCGACGTCGGCAAAGACGAGATTTTGTTCGTGTGTGACGCGCAGTTCGCCTTGTGAATACTGATCCGCTAGCAGGGCAACAGCGTCGAGCTCATCGGCTGTGATGTCGCCGGGTGGAACGCCTTTGCGTTTGAGTGAAAGCGTGATGGCGGCGTAGCCTTGAGCGTTGTGCGCATGCGTGTTGCGCTTTCTCCAGCGCGCGTAGTCGTTGTTGGCGGCGGCCTGCATGACCTCGGCGGCATCGTCGGTGGGCAAATCGAGATGTAGCGCTTGTGTGAAACGATTGGCAATCGCGGCGACATGATCGGCGGTGAGCAACGTCGGGCCGTTTTTAGTGGCGCTAAATTCCTCTTCCACCCACGCTGAAAACTGTGCGGGGGTGTTCTCTTTCACCGTGATTTTGATGCGCGCCTTGTATTTGTTGTCGCGACGACCAAGGCGGTTGTAGACGCGCAAAATCGCTTCAAGGTAGGTGATGAGATGTTGCCACGGCAAAAATTCTTTGATGACAACGCCCACAATCGGTGTGCGCCCAAGACCACCGCCCACGATGACACGAAAGCCCACATCACCCGCATCATTGGTGAGCGCGATCAAACCAATATCATGGACGAGTGTGGCGGCGCGATCTTTGGTTGAGCCGCTGATGGCGATTTTGAACTTCCGTGGCAAGTACGCGAATTCAGGATGAATGGTGCTCCACTGCCGAATAATTTCAGCCCATACGAGCGGATTGACCACTTCATCGGGCGCGATGCCTGCGAATTGATCGGTCGTGGTGTTTCGAATGCAGTTGCCGCTGGTTTGAATGGCATGCATTTGCACCGATGCCAAGTCGCGAAGGATGTCGGGCACGCGCGCGAGTTCCGGCCAGTTGTATTGAATGTTTTGCCGCGTGGTGAAGTGCGCGTAATCGCGATCGTATTCACGCGCGATGTGCGCAAACATTCGGACTTGCTCGGAATTTAGCAAGCCATACGGAATCGCCACGCGCAGCATAGGTGCGTGCTTTTGGATGTAGAGACCGTTTTGCAAACGCAGTGGACGGAATTCATCCTCTGACAATTCGCCACGCAGATGCCGTTCGGTTTGGTCGCGAAACTGCGCAACTCGTTCGTCAACGATTCTTTGGTCAATGTCGGTGTATTGGTACATGACGACATTGTTGGGTCACTCGATGGATGTCTATTTTTCTATTTTGGAATATACAAATTCATTTTGTTGTCTACCCAGCATAAAAAAAGCCCGCGCGAGGCGGGCTTTTAGTGACGACGCATCAAGCTGATGCGTTGATCGCTGCGAGCTTACTGAGGTGACACTTTCAGCGCTTTAACGGTGGCGATATTGATGGCGCGACCGTCATCGATTGGCAAGTTTTTGGCTTGCTGGAATCGCGTCACAGCTTGCATCATCGATGGACGAATCACACCATCAACGCGACCGGGATCAAATCCAGCTTCTTTAAGCGCAACTTGAATCTCACGAATCTTTTGCGCGGTAGCGTTGGATTCGCACAGCACCGAGCGGCGCTCAACCGTTGCGTCGGCTACTTTTACTTGCGTAGAAATAGTTTCGAACACGGCGGGCACGTCGATTTCACGAGTCGCTGCGGCGCGATCAACGATCTGGCGAGCTTCGGTCTTAAAGACAGCGGGCACGGTTTCTTCGCGGAATGACGCTGGCTTATCAACGATCTGACGGGTTTCTGTTTTGAACACAGCAGGAACCGTTTCCTCGCGGAACGATGCAGGCTTGTCGATCACTTGACGCGATTCAGTCTTGTAGACCGCTGCGATGGTTTCCTCGCGGAACGATGCAGGCTTATCAACGATTTGACGGGTTTCTGTTTTGAACACAGCCGGAATCGTTTCTTCGCGGAACGACGCAGGTTTGTCGATCACTTGGCGCGACACTTGTTGTGTCTCAGCAGGTACGCTGATTTTTTTGGTCGTTGCTGGGGTGTCAACCACGCGGCGCTCGACCGTGCGGAATTCAGCCGGGATCACGATTTCGCGCGAGCTGGCGGGTTTGTCCACCACTTGACGTGTCACCGTTTTGAAGGTCGCTGGTATCACGATCTCTTCGGTGGTGGCGGGTTTCACCATCACACGGCTCTTGACCGTTTTGAACGTGGCTGGCACTTCAATGGTGCGAACGCTCGCAGCTTTGTCGACGACTTGGCGTGTTTCGTTCTTAAATACCGCAGCCACTTTTACTTCACGAACGTAGCCTTCGATGCCGGAAGCGGCACCAGCGCTGCGCTGTGAAATAGCGTTGGATTGACCTACGGCAGCGGCGGTGTTGGCAGCGTTCGCGCCAGCAGCACCGGTTGCAGTAACGCCAGGGGCACCCGCGCGGCCACCCGAAACACTACCGGTCCAACCCGCGATCGATGCAGCGCGCAGAACACGCTCACCGTTCGGTGTGGTCACGATGTCGCCCTTGTCGTCGAATTTGTAGCCGAGTGTTTTCAGGCGCTCAACATCAATAACGGTGCGGGTCACTGTTTGGTACGTGGCTGGGATTTCAACCGTGCGCGTTGCAGCGGCACGATCGGCTACCTGGCGCTCAACGTTTGCGTATTCAGCGGCAACTTCAACTTCACGAACGCTCGCTGGTGTTTTCAATACTTGGCGCGTAATCGTTTCGAAGCGCTCAGGAATCTCAACCAAGCACCACACGTCGTCATCCTTGCCGATGATGGCGCCCGGAGCGAGATTGATGCCGGCGGCGGCAGCAGCGGCGGCGCTAGCGGGTGTGCCCGTGGTCGTTGCGACTGGGGCGGTGCTCACAGCGTCAACTTTGGCGCCGTCAACACGACCGTCGCTACCTACGGCGAAGCCTTTGGCGGGGCGAACGGTCAGTGCTTGGCTGATCCATGCGCGACCTTTTTTCCATTCGAGCGCTTTGTCAGCGACACGAACGCGCTCAGTCACTGTTTCGAACACGGCGGGCACCGTTTCAAGGCGCTTGCTGGCCTCGCGAACAACAACACGCTCAGTCACGGTTTTCACCGAGCTGGCAATGGTTTCTAAGCGTGAGCTGGCAGGCGTGGCCAATACTTGCTCAGAGACAACGCGCGTTGGAATTTCGATGGGCTCATAGCGAATGGTTTCCGGGGTCACGAGCACTTGCTCGGTGACAGCGCGGAACGTGGGTGCGATGGTTTCAACACGCGTGGTGGCGGGGCGGTCGAGCACGGATTCTTGACGGTCTTCGAACACAGCGGGCACGACTTTGAGCTCTTTGCGCTCAGGGGTGGCAACGACTTGTTCGGTGACGGTTTTGAATGTGCCGGGAATGACTTCGATGCGCTTGCTTTCAGCTTTGGTCATCACGGTCTCAGTGACCGTTTTGAACGTGGCTGGAATCGGCTCTTCGCGAACAGATTCAGGGCGCACGACTACCGTTTCGGTCACGGTTTTTGTGGTGCCGGGCACTGGGATCTGACGCTTGAATTCGGGGCTAACCAATACCTGTTCAGTCACCGTTTTCATCGTGGCTGGAACGGGAATGAAGCGCTTGGTTTCGGGCTGAACCAACACTTGCTCGGTGACCGTTTTGAACGTGGCCGGAATCGGAATGAAGCGCTTGGTTTCTGGGGTGACCATGACTTGTTCGGTCACGGTTTTGAGCGTTGCAGGCACGGGCACCTGGCGTTTCAATTCGGGTTGCACGAGCACTTGCTCGGTCACGGTTTTGGTGGTGGCGGGCACCACTTCAAAGCGCTTCGTTGCGGGTACTTTTACGATCTGTTCTGTTTTGGTTTCGAAACGTGGGCCGATGGCGACGTTGGCGAAACACTCGGTGCCAGAGACGGCGGTGATGCCGACGGGGCGTGGCAGGTTGTCGCACTTTTGCATGGTGGTGCGAACAATCGCGCCCTTGGCGTCGGTGTAGATGTTGACCGGTAGGCTCGCGCTGAAGGGTACGTATTTACCAATGAGCGCTTTGCTCACGCCATCGCGCTCGTTGGAGCGACCGACGCCTAGATCACAGGCGCCGCGGTTGTATTCGCCGCCCACGTCAGAGAGTTTGCCCTGTTTGACGTTGGCTTCGCCGTCGCGCTTGAGCGGCGGGTGCGAGGTGAAGGGTTCGTAGAACTTTGCGGTGCCAGCTGCAACGGCTGCGTCACATTCGGCGGCAGTGCTGTAGCCGACGTTGCCTTGGCTGTCGGTGGTCATGACGGCGAGTACGGGCGCGGCCAGTACGAAGCCGCCGCCAAACAGCGCGAGCCGAAGGGCATTGGTGATAAATCCAGGACGGGTCATGCGGAAATCCTCATTGTTATGGTGCCATCTAGTGACATGCATCGTTTGATGCGCGCCGCGAGTGTAGAAGTGGAAGGTCTGATCGCGCCATGGGAGGAGTCTGAATCGCAACGCTCAGGTGCTAGAAAAGCGAAATCTGGCCCGTTTGTGGCGTTGCGGGTGCAAATTGCGTGAGATCGAGCGCGGGAATGTTGGTCGATGTGAGCCCGAGCCGCACGCAGTTTTTTCGGAAACGTTGACGAATTAGGTCGGCGTAAATACCCGAACCGCGCATGCGCTCGCCAAAGTCGCTGTTGTTTTCTTTGCCCTGTTTCATATCGCGAATTCGATTCATTACATGCGCGGCGCGATCAGGAAAGTGCGTGGCGAGCCAGTCTTTAAAGAGCGCTTTGATTTCGTAGGGCAGACGAATGACGGTGTAGCTCGCGGCGATGGCGCCGTGGTCTTTGGCGGCTTCAAGGACCCGTTCAAGAAATTCGTCGTTGATGAAGGGGATGATCGGCGCGACAAGCACACAGGTTGGAATGCCCGCGCTGCTGAGTTCACGCACGGCACGCAAGCGATTGGCGGGGCTGCTGGCGCGAGGTTCGAGAATTCGCGTGAGTTCATTATCGAGCTGCGAGATCGACACGTAAACCTGCACCAATTTTTTTGCCGCCAGCGGCGCGAGCAGATCGATGTCGCGACAGATGAGCGCGTTTTTGGTGACGATGGTGAGTGGATGCTTGGCTTCGGCGAGCACCTCGATCACTTCGCGGGTGATGCGATGAGTTCGTTCGATCGGTTGATAAGGGTCGGTGTTGGCGCCCAGATTGATAGCGCTCACCACGTAGCCACGTTTGCTGATTTCCTTTCGCAGCAATTCCGCGGCGTTAGTCTTTGCGAATAGCTGCGTTTCGAAGTCGATGCCGGGCGAGAGATTCAAGTACGAATGTGAGGCCCGCGCGTAGCAATAAATGCAGCCGTGTTCACAGCCGCGATAGGGATTGACCGATTGATCGAAACGAATATCGGGTGAGTTGTTTCGCGAAATGATCGATTTCGCGGTTTCGATGTGAATGACGGTTTTGGGTTTTTTACCGAGGCGTTCAATGAGCTCATCTTCGCCCCAGCCGTCGTCAAACCAGGCGGTGTCGCGTGACTCGAATCGGCCAGCCATATTGAGCGTTGCGCCGCGACCGCGGGTGACGCTTTTGTTGGGCTGTTGAGAGGGAATATCGCCGGACATGCTGTGATTATGCACAGTTATATGTGAATAACAGCTATATTCACAAATGCCCTATGAAACATGGGTTTTGTTCGAATGCAATATGTTTTCAACAAAATATAAAAATAGAACGTATCCCTTATTTCATATGGCATTGATTGAAATGGTTGGCATATCGATTCGCTGATTCGCGGTTCGCGTGACAAAAGGGGATTTGGATCGACTCACGCCGCGCCAGTGTCACAATCCGGTCATGAATTCACCAAACGCTGATGCTGTGTCCGTATTGATCGTTGAGGACGAGATTGCTATCGCCGAGACCTTGCTCTACGCGCTCGCAACGGCGGGCATTGCTGCGCAGCATGCAACAACATTGACCGCGGCGCGCGCTGTGCTGTTGAACCTGCCGCAGTTGGTCATTCTTGATTTAGGATTGCCCGATGGTTCAGGGCTTGATCTGTGTCGTGAGATTCGACGCGGGGATTTCTCAGCGAGCGAGCTTCCGATTTTGATGTTGACGGCGATGAGTGATGAGGTCGATCGCATCGTCGGGCTGGAATTGGGGGCGGACGATTACGTGACCAAACCATTTAGCCCGCGTGAAGTGGTGCTTCGTGTAAAGACGATTTTGCGCCGTGCGCAGAGTGTGCCCAATGGTGCCACGCCGCTCGCAGAACCGACGCAGCGCTTCGAATTTGATGCTGCGGGACAGCGCTTTCGCTACGCCAATCAGTGGCTTGATTTAACGCGTCGCGAATTGCATCTTTTGCAGTTGTTGTTGCAAAGTCCTGGACGAATCTATTCGCGCGAGACGCTTTTAGATCGGGTGTGGGGACGCGATGCTGAGAGCATGGAGCGCACCGTGGACACGCACATCAAAACGCTTCGCGCGAAGTTACGAAACGCTGATCCGTCAATCGATGTGGTGGTGACGCATCGCGGGCTGGGGTATTCGGTTGTTTTGTAATGCGAATGTTCTTTCTGCACCACACACGCCTCTGCCACAGTCGAAGGTGAGCTTCGTTGTGAGCTGGGTACATGGCATTGATCCGAACCCCATCCCCACCCTATCTCGCCCCTTGAAGGGGAGGGGACCTGCAGTGCGTGTTGCTTTATGTATCTAGGCATCCGTATGATGTTTGCGGGCTTCGTGATGCTGGGCATTGCGATGTTTTTCGTGATGAATACCTTCGTTGCGGAAATTCGACCGAGTGTGCGCGAAGTGACCGAAGAGGTGATGGTCGACGCGGCGCATTTGTTGGCCGAGGTCGCGAGCGACGATTTGGCGAGCGGAGCCATCGCCTCGGGGCGATTTGCCAATCATGTCCGAGCGTATCGACAGCGAGCGGTCAATGTGGCGATCTGGGGAATCGCCAAAGAGACGCTCGATTTTCAGGTCTATGTGACCGATGCGCGCGGCATTGTGCAGTTTGATTCCGAGGACAAAGCCGTGGGCGAGGATTTCAGCCGGTGGCGCGATGTGGCGTTGACGCTTCGCGGTGAATACGGCGCGCGAGCCACGCGAGAAAAATCAAGCGACTATGGGCCAACGATTTACTACGTTGCGGCACCTGTGAAATCTGCGGGGCGATTGATTGGCGTGCTCACGGTGGCCAAGCCCATGGACACCATTGAACCTTTCATTGATCGAGCGGAATGGCGTGTCATCAAGAGCGCGGCGTGGTTGCTACTGTGGTCGGTGTTGATCGGTGCGGGCATCACGATCTGGACGGTGTATGAAGTTCGCCGATTGGCCCGCTACGCTGAGGATGTGGACGCAGGTAAGCGAGTGCCGGTGCCCGAGGTTCGAGGCGAGCTGGGCAAGCTCGCGCGAGCGATGGCGTCGATGCGAACGCGCTTGGAGGGGCAGCAATATGTGGAGCGCTACGTGACGGCGCTCACCCATGAATTGAAGTCACCTTTGGCGGCGATTCGCGCGTCGGGTGAATTGTTGACCGAGCCGATGAATGACGCCGATCGAGCGCGATTTGCCGGGCATGTGGTCGATCAAAGCGCGCGCATGCAACGCAGCGTTGATCGATTGCTGGAGTTGACGCGTTTGGAGCAAACTCAGCGTTTGGACGATGCGAAAAACCACGATGTGGGTACGCTCATGAGTGAGGTGGTCGATTCGCTGAAACCGCGAGCCGATGGAGCGCAAGTACACATTGAGCTGAGTTTGCCGTCGCGCCCCGTTGGCGCTGTGATGGAGCGTGAGTTGATGAAGCTTGCGCTATCCAATGTGTTGGAAAACGCGATTGCGTTTTCGAACGTAGGCGGGCGGGTGCTTGTGAATGTTGAATCAAACGCGTCTCACGTTGACCTTGTTGTGTCGGATTCAGGACCAGGCGTTGATCCCATGTTGCTTCCCAGAATTGGTGAACGTTTTGTATCTACGCGGCGACCGAGCGGCGCACCTAAAAGCAGTGGTCTTGGATTGGCGATTGTGAAGCAAGTCATGGCGCTGCATCAGGGTGAGTTTTCTATTGTGAATGCTGCGCTCGGAGCGCGTGCGGTGCTTCGCCTGCGCATAGCGTAGCTGGGTAGGGCGTGCTTTCTCCCGTATCTGGGAGACGGGTGGTGATGGACTTCACGCTGGCTTCACAAACTTCAATTTGCTTTCACACACGCCTTGCACACTGACATCATCGATTTTGATGTTGAGGTGTTTCGTGATGAGTGTGCTGCGTGGTGAGTTGTTGAAAAAGGGTGTGGCGTTAGCGTTGGTTTTGCTAATGCTCGTGATCGGGCTCGGCATGATTTCCGGCATAAGTCGTGATCGATTGGCGCAGCGCGCATTTGCAGCACAAAGTGTGCAACAGAGTTCGGCGGGACCGCAGGTGGTGTCGGGTCCGGTGATTTCGCGATCCTGCTACCTCGAGGTCCCTTCAGAGCCGAAAAAAGGGGAGGCAGTCACCTATTCCCGCGGCACGGAGCTTCAGCAACGCGCATTTCCCCTGACCACACAGTGGAGCGGCGCGCTCAACGTGGAGCCTCGGCGACGTTCGCTCTACACGGTACAAACCTATCGTGCTGCGCTGGTTGCCGACGCGCGCTGGAGTGGCGCGGACAGCGCGTTTAAGCTCCCAGCGGTGGCGACGGGTCGACGTTGGGTGTGCGCAGCGCCGATATTGCATGTGTTGTTATCCGATCAGCGCGGCATTCAATCAGCGGAAGTTTTGTTTGATTCGGTGAAGCTGCCGCTGCAGTCGGGTTCGGGGGTGGATGGATCGCCGTCGGGTTTTTCGGTGTCGATGAGCGCTCTGGCCAATGTTCATGACTTACCGGAAACGATCGCTGTGAAGTTGAGCGTTGACCTACTGGGTTTCGAATCGCTTGGTGTCGTGCCGACGGCGGGCGACACTCAGATGAAGCTTGCCTCGACTTGGCCGCATCCGTCGTTCATCGGATCGTATTTACCGCGGGAAACCAGCGTGACCGATGAAGGTTTTTCGGCGTCGTGGCGAGTGTCTTCGTTGGCGACCGAGGCGCAGAAGCGTTTTCCATGTGGATCGCTCGCGCTCGTGAATAACTGCGTGCAAGCGATGGCCGTCAACCTGGTCGATCCCGTAAACCCCAGCGCATTATCCGAGCGCGCGGTGAAGTATGGTGAGCTTTTCATTGCGCTGACATTTGTGGGTTTGGGTTTGTTTGAGTTGCTGCGCCGAGTGAAGGTGCATCCGGTTCAGTACCTATTGATCGGTGCGGCGTTGGCGGTGTTTTTCTTGTTGCTGTTGTCGGTGTCGGAGCATGTGTCGTTTGTAGTGGCGTATGCGCTGGCGGCGCTGGGTTGTACGGCATTGATCGCGGTATACGCCAAAAGTGTGCTCGGGGGTTGGCGCGCGGCGCTGCCTTTGGTGTTGGGCTGCGCGTGTCTTTATGCGGTGCTGTATTTGGTGTTGCAATCGGAGCAGCATGCCTTGCTCGCCGGATCGTTGTTGATCTTTGTGGTGCTCGCGGCGGTGATGATTTCGACACGGAACATTCGTTGGGGTTCGTTGCTTGAAAGTGCGCCGAGCAAATCGTCGGAGAGCGATCATGCGTAGTCGCTCGTTTTCATTCGGTGATGACCGTGATTCCGGATCTGTTGTCGCGCGATGGGGTTGGTGCGAGTCACCACGGCCATTCATTGATCGAATCCGCCTGGGCGCTTGGTATTGGATTGCGTTGGCGCTGCTCTTGGTGTTTGGCGCATTGTGGCGCGCGGGTGTGATCGGTGCGCCCGCCCGCGCGCCGGGCTTGAGTGCGATGGTGTTCGCGGTGATGATTTTGGTGTTGGCGGTTTTCTTGGCGTTTCCGATGGGCGTGGCCAGCGGCGTGGCGTCAGTGCGTTGGCCATTTATGGCGTGGCCCGCGATGATCGTTGCGGTGCTGGGCAGCGCGACCATTACGGCGACGGTGTGTAATTTCGGACGGATGCGTCCCGAGTTGGATGTGTTGGCGCTCTACGCTTCGATCGTGGGCGCGCTGACGCTGCCCGTGTTTTTGACGACGCGCAAGGTGTGGCTCAGCGAGATTTCGAAATGAGCGCGGCCGAGTCTTCGGTGGCGATTGTGCAAGCTGTAACGCATCGGTTCATTGGCGACGAGCGCGCGTTGCGGCTGGCGCTTCGACTGTGGCGACGTCAGTGCATCGCCACCCTGACATATTCACGGTACGCCCTACGAAATAAGGGGTTTACTAGCTTTTAGCTAGTTTTCGATAAGACCAAAAAAATGCTTATCGCCTTTATTTCATTGGGCAATGCCGCGCTAAGTTCGCACCCGCATCAATGTAGATTTACCAAACAGACTTTCGATCAAATCGACGGCCAATTCAGCGGTTTTGTTGCGGTGATCAAGCGCGGGATTGAGCTCCATCAAGTCGAGCGAGGCGAGCCGTCCGCTGTCGGCAATCATCTCCATGCACAGCTGCGCTTCACGATACGACGGTCCGCCGCGCACGGTGGTGCCCACACCCGGTGCAATATCGGGATCGAGAAAATCCACGTCGAATGACAAATGCAAATGGGTGTTTTCATCGACGCCGATGAGCGCTTGATCCATGACCGAGCGCATGCCCATTTCATCGATGGCGCGCATGTCAAAGACTTCGATGCCTTGTTGATGCACGAATTGTTTTTCGTCGATGTCGACGCTTCGAATGCCAATCTGAACGATCTCGTTGGCCTTGATCGCAGGGGCTGGATCAGCTAAGTTAACTAACGACGCCGCGCCGAAACCGCAGAGTGTTGCCACTGGCATGCCGTGAATATTGCCCGAGGGCGTGATGTTGCTGGTGTTGAAATCAGCATGGGCATCGAGCCAAACTATACGCAGCCGTTTGCCTTTGTTTTTGCAGTGTGCCGCCACCGCGGTGATCGAGCCGATGGCTAAGCAATGATCGCCGCCCAAAAGCATTGGAAACTCACCGGCAGACAGGCTCATTGACACCGCGTCGCGAACGGCGGTGTTCCACGCGAGCACTTCGGGCAAATGACGGTAGCCCTCGACCGGGCCTTGCCAGGGATTGGGCGGGCCGCTCAAGTTACCGTCGTCAATCACATGCAGTCCGTGTGCTTGGAGCGCTGTTGCGAGCCCAGCAACCCGCATGGCTTCGGGGCCCATCGATGCGCCGCGCGAGCCTGCGCCGATGTCAGTGGGCGCGCCAATGAGGCGAATAGGAGGATGATTTTTCATGCTCGGATGCTAATCGATCATTTCGTGGCGCGCAGCATCAGACAATCAAACCACGGGTCGCGACCAACTCGTCACCGCTGTCCGTGACTAAGTCTTTAAGTGCTGACTGGCAAAGCTCACCGACAGCGCACGTGGACCGAGCATCAAAACACCGGTCATGCTCATCACCGAGAGCGACAGCGCAATGCTATTTCGATGGCACAGCGCTCGTAACGCGACGAATTCCGCAGAGCTTTCAATGTCTTCGAGCCGGCCCGCGTAGCTAACGCAGATAAATGGTGAGGCTAGCCCGAGCTTAATTTGACTTTCGGTGGCTCGAAACACTTGGTCGATTGCCAGCGCGTAGTTACTGGCGCGACCCATTGTACGAGCGGTATCGGCGTTAAGGTGAAAAATGGGTCGGATACCCAATATTCCAGCCAGATAGATTTTCCAGCGCGGCACTTTTACGCGCTCGACCGAGCGGGCAGTGCGCTCGATGAAACTTAAATCGTGCGGCACGATCAGCGTGTGTACGTTGCGGCGAAAGGCGTTGAGCGCCACCGCGATCTGTGCGCTGGTCGCACCGCTTTCGCGAAGCGAAACCGCATGCGCTAACTGCACGCCCACACCACCAAAGGCGTTGAGCGAATCGACGACCCACGCGGTGAGCGGCGTTTTGTTGCCCATCGAGCGGCGAACTTTATTGTGAATGAGTACGAGCGACTGGGTCGCTGAGAGTGCATTGACAAAAAACTTGCTCCGGCTCGCGGCGCTGCTGACTTGCAGGACGGCGTCGGTACCAGAGCTCATGAGCTTTTGCAGTTGGTCGCGCATCTCCAACGGTGAAAGCGGGGCGCTTAGCGCATCGGCGTGCCCGCCGGCTTTAATTTCTTCGATGAATTTCAGCGTGCTATCGTTGTCGCGGGTTTCTAGTACATCACCTGAGCGAAGCTTGATGATTCGCGGTATCACGCCGATGCTGTTGGCATCAAGCCATGCTTGTGGCAACTCGCAAGCGGTGTCGACCGTCATTAGCGTGCGTGCGACCTGCGCCGACTCAGGGGCGTTCGGGCTAATGAGTTTGGAGAGGTCGCCCGTCTGGAATTTGCGAACGTATTCCGCTGCGACATTGGTGGCCAAGTCGAGTGCGTCATAACCTTCATCGTAAACAGAGGTGGCTTGCATGGGCGTCGAATTTCGGTGCGCAGTGGAGGATTTTTTAGGGATTGACCTCGTGCGCCGTTCCAACGATGTTAGCGGGGTTCATATGGGAAATCCACCGCCTACGCAGGGGAAATTCAAGAATTCAACAATTTGGCGAAGCGAGCGAAATCAATGTTCCCACCGGAGAACGTTATTGCTACGCGCTGCCCTTGGAATCGTTCGCGGTTCTCGTAAAGTGCCGCCAGCGCTGCTGCGCCAGACGGTTCAACGACCATCTTCATACGCTCAAAGACGAGCCGCATCATCGCGATGACTGTTTCGTCTTTTGCCGTCAAAATGTCTTTGACGTGTTGCTTGATCACCTTGAATGGCTCGAAGCCCACAGCTTGAGTTTGCAGGCCATCGCAAATCGTATCGGGCACCGCGATAGTTTGTATTTCGCCGATGCGCAGCGATTGCTGCATGTCGTTGCCCGCTTCGGGTTCGGCGCCAAAAATTTCACATTGCGGCAGTAATTGCTTGATTGCGATGGCGCACCCCGAGAGCAAGCCGCCGCCGCTGGTGCAGATGATGACGGAATCAACACGGCCCGCGTCGAGCGCAATTTCAAGCCCGCAGGTGCCTTGCCCCGCCATTACAGGTAAGTAATCGTAGGGTGGGATCAGGGTGCCACCACGCTCCGTTTGGATTTGCTGTGCGATGGCTGCGCGATCTTGGGTGTATCGATCGTAGAGCACCACTTCGGCACCGTAGCCTTTGGTGGCGTCGATCTTGAGCTTCGGCGCGTCTTGCGGCATCACGATCACCGCTTTGCAGCCCAAGAGCTGTGCCGACAGCGCCACCGCTTGCGCGTGATTCCCGGATGAGAATGCGACGACACCCGCGGCGCGCTGAGCGGCAGAAAGCGCGGCTATCGCGTTGTAGCCGCCACGAAACTTGAATGCGCCCATGCGTTGCAAGTTTTCGGCTTTCATCAATACTTCGCAGCCGAACATCGCATTGACGGCGCGGCTGGTCAGGATGGGTGTGCGATGGGCGACGCCACGCAGGCGTTCGGCGGCGGCGGTGATTTCAGAAAAGGTCAGCACGGTTTATTGCTCCAGCGGTTCATGGTTCGACAGGCTCACCACGAACGGGTTTGGTGCTTCATGGTTCGACAAGCTCACCACGAACGGGGCGTTGTGGGGTTCATGGTTCGACGGGCTCACCAAGAACGGATTGTTGCGCGGCTCATGGTTCGACAGGCTCACTACGAACGGGTGGATGCTCTACGTCGCGAACAGCGAATCCATGTTTTCAAACGCCTTAAATTCAACCGCGTTTCCCGAGGGATCGAGGAAGAACATGGTGGCTTGTTCGCCCGGTTCGCCCTTAAAGCGAATGTGCGGTTCGATGATGAATTCGGTGTTTGCGGCTTTGAGTTTGTCGGCGAGCTCGTGCCACTGCTTCATCGTGAGTACGACGCCGAAGTGGCGGCAGGGCACATTGTCGCCGTCGACTTCGCTCGTCTTTGCCATCGTGCATTCGTTAGGGGCAAGGTGCGCGACGATCTGATGCCCGTAGAAATCGAAGTCAACCCAATGCGGGCTAGAGCGACCTTCTTTGCATCCGAGCAGGTCAAGATAGAAGCGGCGCGATGCATCTAGATCGTGGGTGGGAAAGGCAAGGTGAAACGGTTGAATTGTCATAGCACATTTTCTGAGACGAATAAGCCATTCTAAGACTGGTACATTCGCCCGCTCTCTCCATTTTTCGGTATAAGTTTTTCGATGCCTGAGTCACTGATTGTTCGGTTAGCGCGCGATGTCGCGATTACGGTTCCGCAAGCGCAAGCAGCGGTTGATTTGTTGGACGGTGGCGCAACGGTGCCGTTTATCGCTCGTTATCGTAAAGAGGTGACGCAGAATCTCGATGATGTGCAATTGCGCTACTTGGCCGAGCGGGTGGAATATTTGCGCGAATTGGATGATCGTCGCGAAGCGGTGATTTCGTCGATCAAAGAGCAAAACAAGTGGACCGATGATTTGGCTGTGGCTATTGATCGTGCCGTGTCTAAGCAAGAGCTGGAGGATATTTACGCGCCGTACAAACAAAAGCGCCGCACCAAGGCGCAAATCGCCCGTGAGGCGGGTTTGCAGCCCCTGGCTGATGCGCTCTACGCTGATCCGACCTTAACGCCGCTCGTTGAAGCCGCGAAGTATGTTTTGACGGCACCGCCCGCCGAGGGTGCCGCGCCCATCTTTACCGATGCGCAGGCGTGTTTGGATGGCGCGCGTGACATCTTGAGTGAGTCGTGGGCCGAGGACGCGACGCTCGTGGGCAGGTTGCGCGAGTGGCTATGGACGAACGGGCTGTTTGAAAGCAAACTGGTCGAAGGCAAAGACAAAGAGGGCGAGAAGTTTCTCGATTACTTCGATTATTCCGAGCCGATTGGTCGGGTGCCGTCGCATCGCGCGCTCGCGGTGTTTCGCGGTTGGCTGGCTGAGATTTTGACGGTGAAGTTGGCGCAGCCAGAGCCGGAAGTCATCTCCTCCCCCTTCAAGGGGGAGGTCGGGAGGGGGATGGTTGTCGGTGTGATCGATGAGAAAACCATCCCCACCCCAGCCCTCCCCTTGAAGGGGAGGGGGCAGACACCGGGTAGCGTGTTCACGCCCGCTGAGAGCGCGGTCGCGCTTCAAGTGAAATGGTCACATCAAGGTCGCGCAGCAGATGATTGGCTCAAGCGCGTGGTGGGTTGGACGTGGAAAGTGAAGCTCGCGCCGTCACTTGAGCGGGATCTGTTCGCGAAGCTGCGTGAGAGCGCGGAAGAGGTCGCGATCAAGGTGTTTGGCGACAACGTGCGAGATCTGATGCTCGCTGCGCCCGCCGGCAACAAGGTCACCATGGGGCTCGATCCTGGCATTCGCACCGGCGTGAAGGTGGCGGTCGTCGATGCAACCGGCAAGGTTGTTGACTTCACAACGGTGTACCCGCACGAACCTCGGAAGGATTGGGATGGATCGCTCAATACGCTGCGAAAGCTGGCTGAGAAACATGGCGTGCAATTGATTGCGATTGGCAACGGCACGGCGAGCCGCGAAACTGATCAGTTGGCGGCGGATTTGATTAAGCTGGTTCATGGTTCGACGGGCTCACCACGAACGGATATGGTCAAGGTGATTGTGTCAGAGGCTGGTGCATCGGTGTATTCGGCGAGTGAATACGCATCGCAAGAATTGCCCGATTTAGACGTAAGTATTCGTGGCGCGGTGAGCATCGCGCGGCGCTTGCAAGACCCGCTGGCGGAGCTCGTAAAGATCGATCCGAAGTCGATTGGCGTGGGGCAGTATCAGCATGATGTGAACCAATCGTTGCTTGCTAAGAAGCTCGATGCCATTGTTGAAGACTGTGTTAACTCAGTCGGGGTGGATGTGAATTTGGCGAGCGCGCCGCTATTGACACGCGTCGCCGGCTTGTCGGCGAATAACGCGAAAAGTATCGTCACGCACCGCGAAGCGCAGGGCGCATTTACGAGCCGTGATGCGATTAAGAAAGTATCCGGTATCGGTCCGAAAACGTTTGAGCAATGCGCGGGTTTCTTGCGCATTCGTGGGGGTGAAAATCCGCTCGATGCGAGCTCGGTGCATCCGGAGAGCTACGCTCTGGTGGAGAAAATTCTTGAACGTGCGAAGAAAACACTTCCCGAGTTGCTGGGCAACCCTGCAGCGTTGAAAACCGTTTCGAGCGCTGCGTTCGTTGCTGAGGGTTTTGGTGAAATCACGGTGAAAGACGTGATCTCGGAGCTTGAAAAGCCAGGCCGCGATCCACGGCCAGAGTTTAAGGTCGCGAAGTTCAATGATGGCGTGAACGACATCAAGGACCTGGTAGAGGGCATGATCTTAGAAGGCACGGTGACCAACGTTGCGGCGTTCGGTGCGTTCGTCGATGTCGGCGCGCATCAAGATGGATTGGTGCACGTATCGCAGCTGGCCAACAAGTTCGTGAAAGACCCGAAAGAGGTCGTGAAAGCCGGCCAAATCGTGAAAGTGAAGGTGGTCGAGGTCGATGTCATTCGCAAACGCATCGCGCTCACCATGCGCATGGATGCCGAGGTTGTGAAGCGCGACCCCAATGATCGCAACCAACCGCGCGGCGGACAAGCGCCTCGGAATTTCACGCCGCGTGCGCCAGAGCAGGCGAAGCCGCAAGGGGCGATGGCTAATGCGTTTGCGGGGTTGGCGGGGTTTAAGAAGTAGACCCAACTGTAGGAGCGGCTTGCCGCGAATGGTTCCTCGGACAATCATTCGCGGCAAGCCGCTCCTACTGGTGAAGTCGCAACGCTCGCCGCTGCGCCACCCAAAACGCAACCACCGCGAGCGCGCCGCTGGCGGCCATGACTGACAGCCCGAGCACGTAGTTTCCGCTGATTGTCCACAGCGCGGCGAGTAGCGACGGTGCGGCCGCTCGCGCAACGGCCGTGGGAAATCCGAGCAACCCGTTGAGTGATGCGGCGCGTTCACGCGAGACGTATTGCGCCATCGCCGTGGCTTTGACAATGGTGATCATGCCGTTGGCCATGCCGTAGAGCAGGGCATAGAAAATCGCTACCCACGGTGACTTTAGGCCGAGCGCGAGCACGAAGAGGGCTGCTGGCAATAGCACCGGAATCCAGCGATTGGCTTTGTGCACATCGATATGTTTTTCGGTGAAGAAGAGCACCAGTCGCCCGGCGACCTGCAGCACGCCAATCGAAGCGGGAATCACGATCACCCAGGTGGCGGGAAGGTCGCGCTCGCGAAGGATCGAGACAAGGTGCGCGCCGATACTGGTGGTGATGCCCGAAAACAACACGAAGAAAACTGCGAGCCCCCAAAACGGGAAGCGTGTTGTGAAGCTGCTGAGCGACTGTTTCGCGGCCTGTTCGTGAGCGCTGGCGACGGGTTCGCCGCGCAACCAATACGCATGAATCGGCAAACAAATCGCTACGTGCAATACCGCGAGTGCAATCACTGCGCCGCGCCAAGTGAAGGCTGAAATTAGCCACGCCATCAGCGGAATAAAGACGGTGCTCGCCAGCCCACCGAGAAAGGTGAGCGTGATAATCGCCCTACGAAAGTCGGTGGGATAGCGACGAATCAAGATCGAAAAGGCGGGCTGATAGAGCGTGCCCGCCATGGCGACCCCGAGGAGCAACCAAGTCGCATAGAGCTGCCACTGCGCTTGCACAAAGGCCATGGCAACAAAGCCCACGGCGGCGAGCAGCGAGCCGGCGCACATCACGGCGCGGGCGCGTCCGGCGTCAATCATTCGGCCGATGTAAAAGGCGAGGACGCCCTCGGTTAAGAGCGCAAGGCTGAAGGCGATCGATGCATCGACTCGCGATAGGTTGAGGTCACGCTCGAAATGCTCGAGCAGCAGCGAAAATGTGTAGAACAGGGTGCCCCAGCTGATGAGCTGAGCGACCGAGAGCCACATGACAAAACCGCGGGGTGGCGTGGCGTTGGCGGACGGTTTGATGGTCGCCGGAAGCGTGTTAGCCTCGTTGGGTTCGGTAGCGCTATCGGTCGAGGCGTTCGGGTTGGGGTTGTTCTGCACGGCTGAACAAGTGTACGTGGCGCGATCAGTTTGATGCTGCCAAGATGGCTTTTTAACAACTTTTCAGCATAATGCCACGTTAAATATAGGTTTCATGCTAATTGATAGTATTTCTGATAACTAGTAAAAAGCGATTAAACGCCTTATTTTTATTGGCTATGACGTAAACGGCTAAAAGGATCTAGAAGTAGATGATGCGTTTTGCGATGCTGCTGCTGTTGGCGCTTCTGGCGTGGGTGTATTGGCCAGCGACAGGTGCTGATTTTGTGATCGATGACTATGTGTTCATCGCGACAGCGCGGATGGTGGAGAACCCGCTACCGGCGTTTTGGCAGAGTCACTTTTACGAGCCGTATTATTTTCGCCCGCTGGGGATTCTGAGCTGGTGGGCGGCCACACAGGCTTTTTCCTTGGATTATCAAGGACATAGCCTTGTCAATTTGGTGATTCACGGCGCATCGGTTTGTCTATTGGCCGTGCTGCTTCGCGATATTGGCGTCAAGAAATGGGCGACTTTGGCGGCGGTTACGTTGTTTGCGCTGTCGCCGTTTTCGCTTACGGCAACGCTTTGGCCGAGCAATCGATTTGATCTGTTGGCCGTGTTGTTCTTGCTCTGTACCGCCCTTTCCCTGATCAAGGTGTTGCGTGGCGCAGGCGGTCGTTGGTGGGCGGCGCTGGGATTGTCTGCGCTAGCAGCGTGCTGGAGCAAAGAGCTCGCGTTTCCAGCGGCCACGACGATGGCGTTTGTCGCTTTGTTTTATTCGGGCGCAACCGTTCGTGTTCGGGCGAGTGCGTTTGCCGTGTTGGGCGTGACGATCAGCGCAGCCTTTTTTTGGCGACACGCCCTCATCGCTCAGCCCTATGCCGTGACGGGCGCCGATCCTTTGACTCGGTTTTTGGAAGGTGGTCGCGCTTGGATTAGCGTCGCGCCTGAGTTCGCTGCGTTGGCGCTGAATGAATCGAACTTGTCGATTGCGGCGTGGTTGATTGTTGGTGCGGGGCTTTTGGCGGTGCTGCTTCCGGTGCGTCGATTGCAGCTTCGATTTGCGGTCGAGTCGGTGACGGGCCCATCGGTCGGAATGGTGCTGGGTGCGATGGCTGTATGGGTAGCGATTTCGATCGTGCAGATGCCGCTAGCCGGCGCGTTTTCGCGAATGCTCGACGGCGGCGCGCTCGGCACGATTACGTTTGGTCGGTTCTACTACGCATCCATGGTGGCGTTGGCGGTCGTCGCGGGGATGGTTTTGACGCGGGCTCGGTTGAGCGCCGTGTTGAGTGTTGTGGTGGTGCTCAGTGCGGTGGTGCTTGGCGCGCAGCAGCGAACGACAGCCGACGCCTTTGCCCGCTGGACGCAGACAGAGATTCGCCCAGTAGCGCTTGCTGCAACCGCGGTCGTTGATAAAAACACCCCCGTTCAAGGCGGTTCACGCTGTGTATTTGTCTTTCTGGGCACGCAAAGCAATCACCCCTGGTTCAGGATGTTCTCGGATGTGACCGTGAAAGCGCGAACAGCGAATCTCTCGGCGACGGGCTCATGCCACATATTGACTGAGAGCACACCGTGGATTTTTGCCTTTCCCGCAGGCGTTGCTCCGGCGGACCTAGGTTTGCCCACCGTGCCAAATGTTGGCGGCGCCAAGGCGGACTCGACCTGGGGCACGATCCGCTATCGGTACCGACTCGCACCGAAGGACGTCCAGTCACTGCCCACGGCTCGCTTTTTCGATTGGCGCGACGGTCAGTTCGTTGAGGTCACCAAGGAAGTGCAGTCAGGGACGCGTTTGGTGAAGACGCATGGCTGGGGTTTTTAAGCTTCGATTGCGATGTTGCTCGTTCGTCGGCTGTAGTTTTTGACACAGATTTCGCAGATTAAGGCGGATTAACACAGATTTTTTGGGTTCGTCCTGAATCTGCGGCTACCAACTGCGTCGGAGAGCAAGGCCCGTTTCGCAGCTTGATAAATTAGAAAAATCTGTGTCAATCTGTGTGAAATCAGCGAAATCTGTGTTGAAAGGTTTTGGTTCGTCGGCGGCTTGGCAAGCTTGGTAGCCCATGGCAGTGTTGATTGCTTGTGTGACATTTCTCTTTGACACAGATTTCGCAGATTAAGGCGGATTGACACAGATTTTTTGGGTTCGTCTTGAATCGGCGGCTACCAACTGCTTCGAACAGCAAGGCCCGTTTCGCAGCTTGATCAATGAAAAAAATCTGTGTCAATCTGTGTGAAATCAGCGAAATCTGTGTTGAAAGGTTTTGGTTCGGAGCGGGCTTGCTGGCCCATGGCAGCAGTCGTTGGGGTGTGTGAAGTTTCTCTTTGACACAGATTTCGCAGATTAAGGCAGATTGACACAGATTTTTTGGGTTCGCCTTGATTCGGCGGCTACCAACTGCGTCGGAGAGCAAGGCCCGTTTCGCAGCTTGATCAGTTAAAGAAATCTGTGTAAATCTGTGTGAAATCAGCGAAATCTGTGTTGAAAGGTTTTGCATCACATTCGCTAAATTGCCGAAATCTCCCTTTGGCGGCTTTGCATTCAATGTTCCACGTGGAACAAATGGCGACTCTCAAGCCCATCGGAAGCGCCTCGCCCCCAAGCAATGTTCCACGTGAAACATTCGCAACAACCCATTCACTCCTCCGCCCGCTAAAATCAATCAATGATTTACCCCGTTCGTTTTGATGTCATTGTTGTTGGTGGCGGCCATGCTGGTAGCGAGGCCGCGCTCGCTGCTGCCCGTGCGGGTGCGCGCACTTTGCTGCTTACGCATTCAATCGAAACGCTTGGGCAGATGAGCTGCAACCCTTCGATCGGCGGTATCGGAAAAGGGCACTTGGTTAAAGAAGTGGATGCGTTGGGTGGCGCAATGGCCATCGCTACCGATGAGGCTGGCATTCAGTTTCGCATCCTGAATTCATCCAAGGGTCCAGCAGTTCGCGCGACCCGTGCGCAAAACGACCGTGTGTTGTATCGCGCCGCCATCCGCTCACGCCTCGAAAACCAACCGAATTTGACGATTTTTCAGCAGCCGGTGGACGATGTTATCGTCTCGGGCGCTCGGGTTACGGGCGTGAAAACCCAAATGGGCGTCGTGTTTGAGAGCGAAAACGTCGTGCTCACGGCCGGCACTTTCCTCTCCGGTTTGATTCATATTGGTCTAGAAAACTACACGGCCGGACGCGCCGGTGATCCCGCGGCAACGACCTTGGGCGCGCGGCTCAAAGAAATGAAGCTGCCGCAAGGTCGCTTAAAGACCGGCACGCCGCCGCGCCTTGACGGCAAAACCATTGATTTCGCCAAACTTGGCATTCAACCAGGCGACGATCCAGCGCCGGTATTTAGTTTTATGGGCAATCGGGCGATGCATCCGCGACAAATGCCGTGCTACATCACCCACACCAACGAGCGAACCCACGACATTATTCGCTCCGGTTTGGACCGTTCGCCGATGTTCACCGGCGTGATCGAAGGCGTTGGACCGCGCTATTGCCCGAGCATCGAAGACAAGATTCATCGCTTTGCCGACAAAACCAGCCACCAGATTTTCTTAGAGCCCGAAGGCTTGACCACCCACGAGTACTACCCGGCGGGTGTGTCGACCAGCTTGCCGTTTGACATTCAGCTTGCGTTGATTCACTCGATGTTGGGTTTGGAAAACGCCCACATTTTGCGCCCTGGTTACGCCATTGAGTACGATTATTTCGATCCACGCCAACTCAAACAAACGCTGGAGACCAAGTATCTCGATGGCTTATTCATGGCCGGACAGATCAACGGCACCACCGGTTATGAAGAGGCGGCGGCTCAAGGCTTGCTCGCAGGCGTTAATGCCGCGCTGAAATCCAGGGGCAAAGACGGCTGGTGTCCGCGTCGGGACGAAGCTTATTTAGGTGTGTTGGTCGACGACTTGACCACGCAAGGCGTGTCCGAGCCGTATCGCATGTTCACCAGCCGCGCCGAATATCGCCTGCAACTGCGGGAAGACAACGCCGACATGCGCCTGACCGAACAGGGCAGGGCGCTTGGCTTGGTCGACGATGCCCGTTGGGATGCGTTCAACCGAAAGCGTGATGCTGTTTCACGTGAAACAGAGCGACTCAAATCAACCTGGGTGAATCCATCGTTGCTGCCGCCCCAGCGCGCCAAAGAATTGCTCGGCGTTGAGATCGAGCGGGAGTACAACCTGTTTGAGTTGCTGCGCCGGCCGGGGGTGACGTTTGCTGCGTTGGATGCGTTGCGCGATGAGTTGAATCTCAAAGCGAAGAGCGATCTACTCCCTCCCCCTGGGGGGGAGGGTTGGGGAGAGGGTGTTCGTGCTGCAACCGTGCTTGCGATGTCTAACACCCTCTCCCCTAACCCCTCCCCCCCGGGGGGAGGGGAATTCGAACAAATCGCCGAACAGGTCGCGGAACAGGTAGAGGTGGCCGCCAAATACGCGGGCTACATCGACCGTCAGAACGAAGAAGTCAGTCGTCAGTTGGCCAACGAAAATCTGCGCATGCCGAGCGATTTAGATTACGACGCCGTGCGCGGTTTATCCAAAGAAGTCGCGCAAAAGCTCAACGCCCAGCGCCCCGAAACCTTGGGTCAAGCGGGGCGCATTTCTGGCGTAACGCCAGCCGCGATTTCGCTCTTGATGGTGCATTTGAAAAAGGGACGGTTAGCGAATTTCGCGCTTGAAGCCTCGCCCGAGGTGATGGCGTGATACCTAAACGAGCTTTTTTCGCCAACGCCTTATTGAACAAGGGTTTCATGCATGTCTGCGCAGTATTTGAAAAGCGCAGAATTTTATCTATACGCCCAATTTCATCAGGCGAAACTGCATTAAGCCAGACCGTAGGGTGGGTACCCCGTGCCCACCACTTCGTCGTTCCGCAAATTGGCTCATTTGGCAGAAGCTTGGTGGGCACGGGGTGCCCACCCTACGGCGCTAAAAATCGGTGTTCATCCGTGAAATCTGTGGCGAAAACCTGGCTTCACCCCGTTTTTTATGCGGGAGCGCTCCCCGCTTTACAAGACATTGCTTCAAAGTAAGCGCCCGCTATGACCGAATCTAAGAAAACCGGCACGCGTCCCACCGTGCAACACAACATTAACCCCCAAGGCCAAGGCATGACCACCTCCGCAGGGCTCCGCCCCGTCATTGATCGCCCACTGAAGCGCGAACAAATTGAATTCACCCCCGAGCTCCGAGCTGAGCTCTATGAAAAGCTCACCGAAGGTTTGAAGCAACTACGCCTTACCGCATCGGGCAAGCAAAAAGATCAGCTCATCGAATCGCTCGCGTTTCTCTCGGAATGGAACGCCGTCATCAATTTGACCGCCATTCGCGATCCGCACGACATGCTGGTGCAACACATTCTCGATTCGCTGTCGGTCCTCTACTGCATCCCGCCCGAATCGACGACGCTTTTGGACGTCGGCTCTGGCGGCGGTTTTCCCGCGCTTCCGATTGCCGTCATGCGCCCGGATTTAGAGGTCGTGTCCGTCGATTCCGTCCGCAAGAAGACCGATTACGTCAACAAAGCGGCCGAGCATTTGAAGCTCGGCAACTTAACCGCCGTACACACTCGGGTCGAAGATCACCTGCCAACCTACGACGTCGTGATCAGCCGCGCCTACGCCTCGCTCAAGGATTTCGTGGTGAGCGCCGGTGATTGCGTCGTGCCAGAAGAAGACGGCCTGATGCTCGCCATGAAAGGCAAAAGCCCAGACGACGAAATCTCCGAGCTCGCCGGAACCGGTTGGGTGGTAGACCGTAAGCGGGCGCTCACTGTTCCGTTTCTTGAGGCTGAACGCTGTTTGTTGTGGCTGGAACGGGATCAGTAATGTTTGGAATCGGTGGCCGCCACAACAAGGACGAAAGACGAAAGACGAATGACGCAAAGCAGGGCGAACGGCTGTCGCTCACGCTCGCCACTACGTTCGTCGAATCAAGTAGGGTGGGCACCCCGTGCCCACCGAGCAATGGCGCTTCAACTCGCGCTGTACTGCAAAGTTGTGGTGGGCACAGGGGTGCCCACCCTACACGGCTATTGTGGCTCGAGAGGTCCGAGTAAGCGACCATGTTTGCGAGCCGCCACAAGGACGAAAGACGAAGGACGAATGACGCAAAGCGGGGCGTTGGGGAGTTCTTCGGTCTGATTTTTGAAGGGTTGGCCGCGGTTGGTTTTTTTAGTGCAGCGGCCGTCGTCTCGGCTTATGGCAAGTTTTTGTTGGGTGGAGTGTTCGCGTTTTTTGGTGTGTTGATGTTTCTGCGCTTCAAGCGCGGGCGGGTGAACAAGTGATGATCCCGCCAATCAACCCGTTCGGCCTGAGCGTGTCGAAGGCTTGGTTGCGCTCTGCCAACGCCTGCGATGATCAACCAATGCAACGACCAGCGCATCGCGAACGGTGTGGTTCTGGAGGGAGAGTTAAACAACGCAGAGCTTTGCGTCCTTCGTCCTTCGTCATTCGTCCTTGCATTTCACGTCCTTCGTCCTTCGTCCTTCGTCCTGCATCGGGAGCAGCCCGATGCTAGGCATTACTGATCTCTGGGCGCTCGCCCTAGCAACCCTCATCTTCCTCGCCATCCCCGGCCCCGGAACGATCAAACTGCTGACCTCCATGGCTGAAAAAAATGGCGGCGCGCGCGCTGGGGTGTGGAGCACGCTCGGTCTGATGGCGGGCGACACCGTATGGATGGCGCTCGCGTTGTCTGGCGTGGCGGCGCTGGCGGCGGCGTATCCGAAAGCGTTTGATGTGCTTCGCTATGCGGGCGCAGTGTATTTGGCGTGGGTGGGATTTAGTTTGATTCGGCATTCGCGCGCGGCATTGGGCGAGGGCACGGTGAACGACGCGGAAAATCGCGGCGCGCGCCAGTGGTTCACTGAATCGTGTTTGGTGTCACTGTCCAACCCGAAAGTCATTGGGTTTTATGTCGCGTTTTTCCCGCTGTTTATCGATACGAAAAATTTCGCAGGTTGGACAACCTACGCCTGGATGATTGGCATCGTGCTGGCAATTTGCTTTCTCTATTGCATGTGGTTGATCGCCGTCGCACAGGTGGCCAAACGTGTGTTCAAAAAGCATCCCGAAGCAGGCGTTTGGTTGAAGCGCGGCGCTGGGGCGGCGCTTATTGGGTTTAGCTTGAAGTTTGCGGTGCAGCGATGATTTTTGTAGGAGCGGCTTGCCGCGAATGGCGCAGGCCACTTATTAACGTGGGATCGCGGCAAGCCGCTCCTACAGTGCGTTGATTAAATAATGATTAGAACAATTGCAATCGCCAATCAAAAAGGCGGCGTCGGAAAAACTACGACGGCCGTGAACTTATCGGCTTCGATGGCGGCGCATCAACGCCGCGTGTTGTTGATCGACGTTGACCCGCAGGGCAACGCCACGATGGGTGCGGGCATCAATAAAAACGGCATTGAGCAGAGCGTCTACACGGTGCTACTCGGTGAAGCGGGGCTGATCGATGCGCGGGTGAAAGCGCAGGGCGGTTTTGATTTGATTCCAGCCAATCGTGAGCTGGCGGGCGCGGAAATCGAAATGGTTTCCATGCCTGATCGCGAAACGAAGTTGAAGGATGCGATTCACACCTTAAAGGCCGCGATCGATGCGGTGGCCGATCAATACGACTACATCTTTATTGACTGTCCGCCCACGCTCAATCTGCTCACGCTCAACGCGCTGTGTGCGGCTGACAGCGTGTTGATCCCGATGCAGTGTGAATACTACGCACTTGAAGGGCTTTCGGATTTAGTGCAAACGCTTCGTAAATTGCAGCAGCAATTGAATCCCGATTTGGTGATTGAAGGCCTGCTTCGCACCATGTACGACAACCGTATGAGCCTGTCGCAACAAGTCGCTGCGCAGCTAGAACAACACTTCGGCGACAAGCTGTTTAAGACGGTGATTCCACGCAATGTTCGGCTGGCCGAAGCGCCGTCGCACGGACTGCCGGCGTTGTTGTTGGATAAGGCGAGCAAGGGCGCGCAGGCTTATATGGCGCTGGCTGAGGAATTGATTGCGAAGCATGAAGTGGCGGTGACGCACGGATAAGTCCCTCCCCCTTCAAGGGGGAGGTTAGGAGGGGGATGGGGTTCAGCAGCACACCTTCGCCGACATCGGACAGAAACCCATCCCCACCCCAACCCTCCCCTTGAAGGGGAGGGAGTCAAAACAAGATGAATAAAAAATCATGGCAACTAAATTAAAAGGCCTCGGCCGCGGACTCGATGCACTCTTGATGCCTGAGCCAACCAAGATGGCGACTGCCGCTGCGTCGGGCATTCCGATGCTCAAAATCAGTGAGCTGCAAGCGGGTAAGTATCAGCCGCGCCGCCGCTTTGACGACGCCGCGCTCGCCGAGCTTGCCGCGTCGATCAAGGCGCAAGGCATCATGCAGCCGATCGTCGTGCGAAAGACCGAAACGGGCGCGCATGAAATCATCGCCGGTGAACGGCGCTTTCGTGCGGCGCAGCTCGCTGGGCTCACCGAAGTGCCGGTTGTTATCAAAGAGGTGGATGACAAAACAGCGCTCACACTCGCGCTGATTGAAAACTTACAGCGCCAAGACTTAAACGCCATCGAAGAGGCCGAAGGCATCCAGCGCCTGATCGCCGAATTCAAATTCACCCACGAGCAAGCGGCGGACGCCGTTGGGAAATCTCGCAGCGCAGTGAGCAATTTGTTGCGCCTGCTGGAGTTGGCCAAACCCGTGCAAGATCGCGTGGTTGCGGGCAGCTTGGAAATGGGTCACGCTAGAGCGCTCGCCAGTCTGCCCAAAGACAAACAAGTCATGCTCGCCGAAAACATCGCGATCAACGGTTTGTCGGTGCGCGCGACCGAAGCGCTCGTGAAGGCACAAAACCACCCGGCTGAAGACAGCAAGCGCCCCGGCGTGCCCACCGGCAAAACCAAGCAACAAAAGCTCGCTCTACCGTTGGTTCGTGATGCCGATCTTGATCGCCTGGAAACCGAGCTCGCCGACGCGCTGGGCACGTATGTTGAAATCAGCCACCAAGCTACGGGCCAGGGCGAATTGGTGATTCGATACGCCAGTTTGGATCAACTCGATGGCCTGATTGGGCGGATGAAGCGCTGATTCAAAAACTGCGAGGTCAACTAAAGCCTCTCGGCGGCGTTACCCTCAGGTTCGCCCGAATGTCGTGCGTCTGCTCACTTCGCTAAACTTCGGTCACTTTTTATTATTGCTGGATATTTGGATAACTCAATGAATCGCTTCTCTTTCACCGCCGTCGCATCTGCCGCTCTGCTGGCAGTTTCTAGCCCAGCCGCGTTTGCCGATGCAGCCCTTGCCGCGAGCAACGGCTGTACCGCGTGTCATCAACTCGACAAAAAAGTCATTGGTCCAGCGTACGGTCAAGTTTCCGCTTGCTACGCTGAAAAAGACGCCAAGAAAATGGCGGCTAATAAGGCTGCGCTGATGAAACACGTGATCGAGGGCGGCGCTGGTGTTTGGGGTCCGATTCCGATGCCTGCTCACCCACAACTTAAGGACGGCGCGAAGAACGCTGAGCTCGTCAAGATCATCGATTGGGTGATGAAGGATGTGAAGGCAACGGAGTGCCCGAAGGAATTCAAGCGCAAGGGATAACTCAGCGCTTTTGTTTGCGTTGCGGGGCAACATGCCTGGTGACGCTCGCAACAGAAAAGCCCGCAATTCGGCAACGATTGCGGGCTTTTTTACGTCCCTACTGATGACTACAGAATCAGCGAGAAAGCGCACCAAACTACGTTCAACAGCGGGCTTCAATGCCAAATAAAACGGGAGCTTGAGGGATTTTTTGAAGCATGTCGGAATCGGCGAAAAACTTTATGTAATCCATATTTTATTTGGCCGTAGCGAAGAATGCTGCTTAGAACGCGAACAACAAATGCCAGGTAGTTCTCCTAGCTAAATCGCGGACATTCCGCTCCGCGCATTTGACTATGCACAACCAGCATATTGATACGTTGTAGTCGTTTGTAGCCGTGGCCTAGAATTTGACCTCGCCAGCGCAATCACCCGTTGCGCCGCGACTTCGGATTCCGCGCACGACTGATCCTCGCGTGTTTTGCGGCAACGTTGCGTCTTGACGTTTCGCCTTTAACTTCCCGATGGATCGCTTCCGTCTTTAAACATGAATCAACCCGAATCGCTCGTCACGCTGCAAGCCTCAGTGCATGCACCCGCCTACGTTAAACATGTTGCCCTGCTGGCCTGGGTGCGCGATATCGCCTCGCTCACTCAACCCGCTGCCATTCACTGGTGTGATGGCTCGCAAGCCGAATACGATGCGCTCTGTGCCGCTTTGGTAAAGGCGGGCACGTTTAAGAAGCTCAACGACGTGAAGCGTCCAAATTCCTATTTGGCCAGCAGTGATCCGACCGACGTCGCCCGCGTTGAAGATCGCACCTACATTTGCTGCGAGCACAAAGACGATGCCGGCCCCACCAACAATTGGAGGGCGCCCACCGAAATGCGCGCCACGCTGACGCCGCTTTTCACGGGCAGCATGCGTGGCCGAACGATGTATGTGGTGCCGTTTTCGATGGGGCCGCTCGGCTCACCGATCGCGCACATTGGCGTCGAGCTCTCTGACTCGGCCTACGTCGCGGTCAATATGAAAATCATGACCCGCATGGGTAAGGGCGCGCTTGATGTGCTTGGCGAGCGCGGTGAATTCGTGCCCTGTGTTCACACCGTCGGTGCGCCGCTGCTCAACGGCGCGGCTGATGTCGCGTGGCCCTGCAACAAAACGAAGTACATCGTCCACTATCCCGAAACGCGCGAAATTTGGAGCTACGGTTCGGGCTACGGCGGCAACGCGCTGCTCGGCAAAAAGTGTTTCGCGCTCCGTATCGCATCAACCATGGGCCAAAAGGACGGTTGGCTCGCCGAACACATGCTGATCCTTGGCGTCACGGATCCGCAAGGCAAAAAGTATCACGTCGCCGCCGCGTTTCCCTCAGCTTGTGGCAAAACCAATTTCGCCATGCTCATTCCGCCCAAAGGCTTTGAGGGCTGGAAAGTTACGACGATTGGCGATGACATCGCGTGGATCAAACCTGGCGCTGATGGTCGCTTGTACGCGATCAATCCAGAAGCCGGCTACTTCGGCGTTGCGCCCGGTACCAACGATCAATCGAACGCCAATTGCATGGCCTCGCTCAACCGCGATGTAATTTTCACCAATGTCGCGCTGACCGATGACGGCGATGTGTGGTGGGAAGGCATGACCAAGGAGCGGCCCGCGCATCTGATCGATTGGCAGGGCAAGGACTGGACGCCGCAAATCGCCAAAGACACCGGCGCCAAAGCCGCACATCCGAACGCCCGCTTCACCGTGGCCGCAACCAACAATCCCGCGCTCGATAGCGCATGGGACGACCCCAAAGGCGTCGCAATCGATGCCTTCATTTTCGGCGGCCGCCGCAGCACCACTGTGCCGCTGGTGACCGAAGCGCGCAGCTGGGAAGAGGGCGTCTACATGGCCGCAACGATGGGCTCAGAGACGACAGCCGCCGCTGCTGGGCAACAAGGCATCGTGCGTCGCGATCCATTCGCGATGCTCCCGTTCATGGGCTACAACATGAGCGATTACTTTGCGCATTGGTTAGCGCTGGGTGACAAACTCGCAAAATCGGGCGCGACCTTGCCCAAGATTTACACCGTGAACTGGTTCCGCAAAGACGCCAACGGCAAATTCACCTGGCCCGGATTCGGCGACAACATGCGCGTGATGGCGTGGATGCTTGAGCGCATCGAAGGCAAACAAGGCGGCAGCGAACATGCTTTCGGCACCTCGCCCAACTACGCCGACATCAACTGGAACGGCAGCGATTTCAGCGAAATGCAATTCCAAAGCGTCGTCAGCAATGACCGCGATGCATGGCGCGCCGAAATGAAGCTGCACAGCGAGCTCTTTACCCAGCTCGCCCATCGTCTGCCCGCGCAACTGAGCGCAACCAAAGCGACCCTTGAAGCGCGGCTCAACACATAGCCTTTCACTCCTGAATCGCGTCCATGGGCACGTCAAACCATGAACGCCGAACTCCTTGCGCTCGCAAAAACGTTGCAGTTGAACGAGCCGCAGAATGAAACACTTCGTTTTGCGTTCGCGCTAGCCTGCGCCAACTCCGTTCGGCACCTCGTCGAACGTCCTGACGCGCTAGCGGCGCTTGACGTGCTGCAGCGATTTGTTGACGACCACGCCACCGAGCCCGAGCGCGCCGCCGCCGCCGAATCGGCCGCACATATCGCCCAACACCATCGCGGCTCAACATCGATCGACGGCACCGCGCACGCTTTTGTTTCCGCCACCTACGCCGTCGCTAATGCCGTTGCCGGCAAAGCCATCGAAGCCGCCGATTACGCCGCCTACGCCACCGTTTACAACTATGGAGCGTACGCGTTGAACGATCCGTCGTCGTTTGATGAAGTGCATCGCTCGCAGGTCAACACGTTGCGCGAATTGGTTGCGGCAACGCGCCCGTTGTAGGAGCGGCTTGCCGCGAACATGAAGCGAACTCGCACCAATCGCGGCGAGCCGCTCCTACAATGCGGTCTCAACCGCAATCGCGAAGGAGCCTCTATGTCCACCGCAGCCACAATCGTCATCGCACTGATCGCGATTTTGCATGTCTACATTTTGGTACTCGAAATGTTTCTGTGGGATAAACCGCAAGGCAGGAGAGCGTTTGGATTAACGCAAGAAATGGCGACAGCAACCAAAACACTCGCAGCCAATCAAGGTTTGTACAACGGGTTTTTGGCGGCTGGTCTGTTTTGGGGTTTGTATCTGGGCGCTGCCGGCTTTCAGATCAAGGTCTTTTTTCTGATCTGTGTGTTGGTGGCTGGTTTGTATGGAGCGGCGACGGCCAGCAAAAAGATTCTCTACATCCAAGCCATCCCCGCTGCGATGGGCCTGTTGCTGCTCTTCTTATCGTAAACCGCTCAGGCTTGCGCCGTCCGCGCAATTGCCGTATCGTCTGCGATCATGCCAACGATCGCCATCGTCAGTCGAAAGGGCGGCAGCGGGAAAAGTACGCTGGCGACTAACCTTGCCGCCTACTTTGCGTTGCAGGGAATTTCGGTCACGCTGGGCGACTTGGATCATCAGCAATCAATGCGCGCTTGGCTCAAACGCAGACCCAGCGCGGCGCCGGTCATCAATGCCTGGGTTGGCAACGCCAGCGGCGCGGCGCGACCACCGCCTGGAACCACCAACTTGGTGCTTGATACGCCCGGAGGGCTTCACGGATTGGAGCTCGCAAAGGTCGCGATGATCGCCGACGCGATCTTGATTCCGGTGTCTGGTTCGCTGTTTGATCGCGAATCCGCGTCGGATTGTTGGGCCGAATTGCGGCAACACCCGCGTGTCAAAAGCGGCCGCTGCGCAGTGGCCACCATTGGCATGCGGCTCGATGCGCGCACCCATGCCAAAGAGGTCACGCAAGATTGGGCGGCGTCGGTGCAGCTCGAATTCATCGCGTGCCTTCGAAGCACGCAGCTCTACGTTCGTGCGGTTGAAAACGGACTCAGCATCTTTGACATGCCGCTCTCGGTGACTGAGGCTGATCGTGAGCAATGGCGACCGATTGTGGCGTGGCTGGGTGAGCGGGTGTTCGCGTCCGCGGCCAGTGCACCAGCGGTGCTGCTTCGCGATCAAGGGACGGTGCCGCGACTGCCTGTTCGGCCAGCGATCCTGCAGCCTGTGGTCAAGAGCAAATCCGACATCGAATCCACCGCACCCTCTAGCGGGTTAGGGCGATTTATTCCGAGTATTTTTCGCCGAAAAACCGCGCGAACCGAACCCTAACTCGGTCGATCAACGCGCAGCTATTTAAACCGCACCGCCGCCACTGCGCAATCACCAATTCGCTCGCGCACCCACGTCTCGTCGTGATACGTCGGCAAATAGCGCTCGCCCGCGTCACAAATCAAACTCAAAATCGAGCCCGTTTCGCCGCGTGATTTCATCTCGTCCGCGAGCGCCATCATTGCAAAGAAATTGGTGCCTGTGCTGGGCCCCACCTTGCGCGCCAATTCGTTGGACAGCGCGCGCATAGCAGCGATCGATTCAGTATCTTTCACTTCGATCATTCGATCAATCAGTGTTCGAACGAAACTGGGCTCCACTTGGGGCCGACCGATGCCTTCGATGCGAGAACCGTTAGACGTGAGCGTCGCGTCGCCGGTTTTCCAGTACTCAGTAAATACCGAACCTACCGGATCGGCCACGCAAAGCTCAGTTTTGAGTTGGTGATAGCGAACGTAGCGCCCCACAGTCGCGCTCGTGCCGCCCGTGCCAGCACCGACGACGATCCAGCGTGGAATAGCGTGCCGCTCGCGCTGCATTTGCGTGAACATGCTCTCTGCGATGTTGTTGTTGCCGCGCCAATCGGTCGCGCGCTCGGCGTAGGTGAATTGATCCATGTAGTGGCCGCGTGTCTCGCTCGCCAATTGCTTGGCTGCGTCGTACACATCGGCCGCACGCTCAACAAAATGGCAGCGAGCGCCGTAAAACTCGATCAAGGAAATCTTCTCCGGCGACGTGCTTTTGGGCATCACGGCAACGAAGGGTAACTTCAATAAACGCGCGAAATACGCCTCGCTCACCGCCGTTGAACCGCTCGATGCTTCGATGATCGTTTGCCCCTCAGCGATCCAACCGTTGCACAGCGCGTAGAGAAACAGCGAACGCGCTAATCGGTGTTTTAGCGAACCTGTCGGATGGGTTGACTCGTCTTTGAAATAGAAATCGATGCCGTGATCGGCGAAGCGCTTCAACGGCAGCGCGATCAAGTGAGTGTCGGCAGAGCGCTGAAAATCTGACTCAATTTGGCCCACAGCCCAATGCAGCCATGGCGTTGAGGATGATTGATGTTGCGCGGCGTGTGGACTTGTCGTCATAATTGGGGCCAGTGATCTGCGCTCATCGCGCGAAGTGCGAATTCCGAAGGGTTTCCAAATGTGCCGTTTACTCGCCTATACCGGCGACGCTATTTTCCTTGAAGACATGGTGGTTAAGCCACAACATTCTTTGGTGCGGCAATCGATGCAAGCCGACGAGGCCAAAGTGTCAACCAACGGCGATGGATTCGGACTGGGCTGGTACACCGGCGACGCGACGCGACTTGAGCCCGGAATTTATCGCGAGGTCACGCCCGCTTGGTCGGATGAAAACTTGCTAGCACTGTGCAGCGCCGTACGTTCGCCACTGTTTTTCGCCCACGTTCGCGCCACCACAGGCACGGCAGTCGCACGACAAAATTGCCACCCGTTTCGCTACGGAAAGTATTTGTTCATGCACAACGGACAAATTGGTGACTACCCGAAAGTGCGTCGCCAACTCGAATCGCAACTGCCCGATCATTTGTATGCGCACCGCAAAGGCGCCACCGATTCCGAGCTGATGTTTTTGTTGGCGATTGCCAATATCGAAGCAGGCGCTGCGCCGATTGACGCTGTAACGATGATGCTCGCCGACGTTACCAATGCGATGGCCAAGCGCGATGTCATCGCCCCGCTGCGCTTTGCCGCAACGCTGGCTGATGGGTCGGCCCTCTATGCGTTTCGCTATTCAAGCGACGACAAGCCACCAACGCTCTACTTGAGCGGCTGCGAAAGCGGCACCGTCATTGCCTCAGAGCCGCTACAAGACCGAACCTCGCCCGCCTGCCCCACGTGGACATCGGTCACACCCGATACCGCCGTCGCCGTGATCGCCGGTCGCGTGACTCAGCAAGCGATGAACGTGCGGATCGATGCGCTTGAAGTGGCGTAGCGACGTTTGCAACACACGATGAGCGAGTCCGAATCCGTGCTGAGCGCGTTTGCACCGAACGGCGCGATGCGAGTAGCGATTAACGTCGGCAATCCAATCCTAGCTGCGCGAAACGACGGCCACGCGATTCCCGCCAAGGGCGTATCGGTTGACCTGGCTTCCGCGCTGGCGGAACAACTGGGTGTTGCAGCGCAATTTTTGGTCTTTGACACCGCCGCGCAATGCGTTGAAGCGCTGGGCAGCGGCGGGGTTGATATTGGCTTTTTCGCGATCGATCCAGTGCGCGGCGCGGACGTGAATTTCAGCGCACCCTATGTGTTGATCGAAGGCGCATACGCCGTGCGAAACGACTCAGCGATCACTGAGAATTCGCAAGTAGATGCGGCGGGGAACAGCGTGGTGGTCGGCGCTAGCAGCGCGTACGATTTGTTTCTCACGCGATCGTTAAAACACGCCACGATGGTTCGCGCGGCGAATTCTCCCGCCGTCGTGCCCACCTTTCTCTCGCAGAATCTCGACGTCGCGGCGGGCGTGAAGCAGCAGCTCGAAGCCGACGCAGCTCGCGTCGGCGGCATTCGATTGCTCCCAGGTCGCTTCATGGTCATCGAACAAGCCATGGGCGTTGCCAAAACGCGTGGGGAGTTGGCGCATCGCTACTTGACCGATTTTGTTGAATCAAAGAAAGCAAGTGGCTGGGTATTGGATGCCTTGCAGCGCCATGGGATTGAGGGCGCGAGCGTTGCGCCGGCTCATGGTTCACACGCGTAGCCGGTAGGCACACAGTTTCTTGTTCGATAGGCTCGACGCGGACTGAGACTATCCGTTCGTGGTGAGCTTGTCGAACCACAACGGCAGAAGAAGATGCACCCTTACACACTCCAACCCGTAAACTCTTGGACAACAAACCCAATCCGCCGAGAAAGTTCACGTCGGCGCTTGAACTGGCCGTCCGGGCAGCTCGCCAGATAAGTGATTTAATTCAATGCTCTTTACCAGTTCGATTCTGATACCAGTTACCCTTCGCGCGTCGATCTTTAAGCGCGCGCATGCGGGATTAAGGCGTCAGAGTAGTTTTGGGTAGCCCATGCGTGGAATCGACGAAGCGCCATACAGAGAAGAACTCGATACCTACTCGAAATGCATGATCATTTTGAAGCATAGATTCTTCGCAGCGGAAGACATCCTCAACGACAAGACTCACTACCCATTCCAAGTGTTCAAGGCAGAAGCTTTTTGTCTGCAATTTCGTCTCATTGTCGAATTAGTTTATGTCTCGGGCCTGGTGGCGCAGCGTACCGCGAACTTCGAGGGCAGCACAAAAGCGAATCGTGCTTGGCGTGTCAGCGAGATACGGGAGATGTACGGTAGCGCGCTAGACAAGAGTTTTCCGTGGCCATTTGAAAAGAAAGCTGACGCGACCGATCAAACCAAGCTCGATTTTTTCGAACGCCCGGTCTCTGAAGATGATTGTTTTCGGTGGTTTAACGAAATGCATGCACTATTGCATCATCAAAACCTGTATCGACTCACGTGGGAAGAGCGTGAAAAAAGTGCCGAGTCGGTTCTTTCTAGCGCTGGTGCGCGGTTGACGAATCTTTGGAAGTTGCTGGTAAATCACTACCGCCACGTTACTGATTCACGAGGCGACGTATTCGGAATACTCTGCGAACTGGGAAATGAAAGAACGCTCGTGCCTTGGGTTGGGCGCATATCTCCGCATCCATCGACTTAGCTATAAAGGCACTTAGCGCGCCACGCTTGCGCCGCCGCCGAATGCGTCGAATAAGAGGTCAACGTCACCAGCAAGGCACACTCGGCAGCATCATCCTCACCCTTACACAGCGCCATTCGAGACTCGTCCTGATTCCCTCCGCGTCCCGCCGACAACTAAGCTCGCTTTTGGCGAAGCTGCCAACGTAGCTTTCGTGCCGCTCAGAAGCTCGTTTAGCAAGGCACTAGTTTTGACAATGAGCCACATAATGACAAGCTCGATCCCAATTTCTTCCAAGCCATCGGTATGTCATGAGTAACTGTCCGAATTGCGACCATCGGATTAGCGCGCTCTTCGCTAGAGAGGAAATGCGTTGCCCACATTGCGGCACGGAGTTAAAAACTAACGCGTTCTGGCTCAATCTGATTGCGGGATGCGTCACGGGCCTAGCCATTTTGTTTAATGGCTCTTGCTGGTTCGCTTCGGGATTGCCTTGCGTTTTTTTGGCCGGAACAATACTCGCGACGGGTGCCTACTTTTTAATCGTTCGCCCTTTCTTTCATGTTCGTAGGAAATGAGGGATAGGGATTCAGGGTGGCGCGCTTGAGTTGCCATCAACGCTTCGACGAGCTCAGCGCGAACGGCCTCTACGCGACCAGTGTTGGGGCGAGAATTGACAGTGTTTACTGTAAGAGCCCCATTGCACCAATTGCACCCACATCAATGGCCGAAGTAGCGCAAGCTCCAAAACTACAGAATACGATGCCGAACCTCTCAACATACGATGCCGAACCTCTCAACAATCAAACCACCCGACGCACCATGAAATCACTCCTGCTTTCCGCCATCTTTACCGCGTTGGGCATCGCAAGCCTCATCGCAATGACAAGTGTCGCCATCGCACAGCCTTACCCGAACAAGTCGATTCGCTTGATCGTGCCGTTTCCGCCGGGCGGGGCGACTGACATCATCGGTCGTACGTTGGCGCAAAAGCTCAGCGCTCAGCTTGGGCAAGCCGTGGTGGTGGATAACAAACCTGGCGCAGGCGGCACGCTCGGCTCAACGGAGCTCACTAAGGCCGCGCCGGATGGCTATACGCTGTTGTTGGCGACGACATCCACGCACTCCATCGCGCCTTCGCTCTACAAATCGATTGCCTATACCGTCGAAAAAGACTTCGCACCAATTGGCGAGGTGGCCACTGCGACCAATGTGTTGATCGTGACCAACGGGCTGGCTGCGAAGGACGTTCGCGAGCTGATCGCCTTGGCTAAAGCAGAGCCCAACAAATTGAATTTCGCATCAAGTGGAAATGGCACGGTCGTTCACCTGCAATCGGAATTGTTCAAGCTCAACTCTGGCACGCAAATTACCCACGTGCCCTACAAAGGCACCGCGTTGGCGATTCCCGACTTAATCAGCGGCCAAACGCAAATGCTGTTCGATTCGATTGTGTCGGCGCTGCCGCACATCAAGGGCGGTAAGGTGCGCGCGCTGGCGGTCACATCGGCCAAACGATCGAGCCTGTTGCCCAACGTTCCCACCGTCGCTGAATCGGGCTTGCCGGATTACGTGGTTGACACCTATTTCGGGCTCTACGCGCCCGCCGCAACGCCGCGCGACATCGTCGATCGCTTGCAGCGTGAAATGGCGGCGGCGGTGCAGAGTGCCGAGGTGAAAGAGCGGTTCGCATCCCAAGGCGCTGAGCCCGTGGGCGGCACGTCGGCTGCGCTGTCCGCGCTCATGAAAACCGAGGCGGATAAATGGCGGCGTGTGATTACGGCGGGTCAGATCAAGATTGATTGATGCTGAGCGTTGGCGGTCAAGTCGTCGCCCACGCGTCGGATAGTCGCACCCTAGAGTGTGAGAAACCGAACTTACGCTCGTTTATTCCAAGCGCTGCACCAGCCCTTGCCTGCAACAGACTTATTGCCAAAGATCGCGCAAGGCGCTGAGGCGTCCGCTGCTTTGCCTTGAAACAGCGCGCACCCTGAGCAGCTTTGATTGGCCGCGTAGTTGGGATATTTCTTCGTGTCCGTTTTGCTGCCGTCTGCTGTGTAGCCAAGCGCGACCGCTTGCGGGTCAGTCTCCAACACCAGCGCCGGTGCTTGCGCAACAGCGAGGCGGCTAGCCGAAAAGGCGCAGAGCGCTGCCGTGCCCGTGACCGAACGGATGATAAAGCTGCGGCGTGAAGAGTGAGTCATGATGGGTCCTTCAATGAGTTTTTTGCACCAGCGGAGCTTCGCTCGGCTGGTGCGCATCGATTGCGCTACTGCTGTTTCGGGCCTTCGCCCAAACGACGGCCAAGGCCAACCGCATACGGTGCGGCGCGGGCGGGCAGTAGAGGATCTGCAGAGGCCTCGATTCCTTTGGGCATCACCATTGGGTTGAAGGTGATGGTCAAGCAAGGGCCGCCAGCGTCTTCCGAGACGGCGGTGACCTTGAGTGTGCCTAAGTTGACCTTTTTGCGACCCTCGGGCAGTGGCACGGTCGCGTTGTCGATCTTATCGCCGGGCTGGGCCAGCTCAAGATTGAAATTGAACGACACTTTGCCGTCCTTCACGCGCTGGCTCAGATCTGCGAATAAGAAACTCGGGCCCTTGGCCTTGGCTTCATCGTCGCTGAGGCCTTGCACACCGCCGACGGGCTCAAAAACCCATTTGCCGAACTGCTTGGCACCGCTGGCATTGACAAAGCCAAAGCCGTGAACGCCCCAGTAGCTCACGCTAGCAAAGCTTGCGGGGACTGGTTGCGACGCCAAATATCTGGGCAACAACAGCACCTCAGGATTGCTATCGTTGAAGGCTTTGACCTTGGCCGGATCGGCCATCTTGGTGGCTGGATCCGGCTGGCGCGACGCTAGTAGCGCAAAAAACTGCTGCGGTGAAGACGCGCCAAAGACGGGCGCTGAAATGTTGCCCATTTGCCAGAGCTCACCATCAGGCAAATTGAACTGCAAAGCAAGGTTTCGCTGCGACTTTGCGTTGTCTGGCGCTTTGGGGTTTGCACCGCCGACTGAGAAGCGAACCACGACTGGAATCGGTTTGCCACTGAATACCGACGCTGAAGACAATGCGCGAGCATCGGACGTACCCACAAATTCTCCGGTGGCACACACACCCTTGGCACCCGATCGGCGATAGCCTTCAAATTTGCCAAAGGTGGATTCAAATTGATTGAGGAAGGCATTCGGATCAACCGGCGCTGCGGCTGGGTTGACTTGCGCCAAAACAGCGTTGGCCAACAACAGACTCGATGAAGCTAAGGCAAAGAGAATGGGTGTTTTCACGATAGACGGTCCCTAGGTAGATTGGATACATTGATCTTCAGTGCGCTGACCAAACAGCAGTTCAACCCACGACCCTCGTATGTCGGCGCTGTGCTTCATTTCTTACACGCGCCGGAGAATTTGGTCAAAACTGGGAGCGTGATTCGGGGTAGACGTAAAGCATTCGGGGCAACGTAGAGAGTGGGTACCAGATTGGCGCTGGCGCAGCTGATTGATTTAAATGAACCAAATTAATTGCTGCGGCGTTTTGACAGATCAGCTATCTCGCCAAGTGCCATGTGTAATAAGGGCTTGGCAGCCGTTTTGCAGTATTTCAAAAGCAGTTACCAAATAGATTGACGCCTTATTTCGTAAGGCGTTTCCATAAAAAGCCAATGAATTGTCACGAATCGGCGGAATTTATCGTCTCTACAGATAACCAGATTGTTGCGAGCACTTGCCGCAGCGCTGCTACCTAAGGACGATCATTATGTTGAACGCTCAGCCCGTTGCGGCCGTGGGCTTGCCCCTGCGCGCCGCGCCTAAGTATTCGAGCGACGCTTACGCCTACAGCACGCACGGCGGCTTCGCTAAGACTGCCGATTCGACGCCGCGCGCGGACAACGTGCACCGCTTACCGAGCGCGCTTCGATCCGCGTCGGTTAACGCTGCCGATCGAAGCGCCGTCGCCAACACGCTTTTGATCACCGATGCGGCCTGTGATTTGCCGGCCGAGTGGCTCGCCGCTAATAAAGTCGCCGTGCTGCCGATCAAAATTCATGTGGACGATTGGCATTTGATCGATCTGCATGACGAATACGACACGCTCGAATTTTTCCGCAAAGACATCGCTACTAAAGGCATGCGCGCACAAAGTGAGCCGCTATCGCCGCTCGAAACGCGTGATTTTGTGCAATCAAATTTGCGCAAAGAAATCAACGCCGTGATCGAAGTGGCCATCGCATCGAGCCGCAGCAAGATCTACATGAATTCGCTGGCAGCCGCACAAAACCTAATGCTCATGCACGGTCGGGTGCGCCGAAACATGGGCATTCATGAGCCATTCAAGATGTGGGTCGTGGATTCAGAAACGGTGTTTGCTGGCCAAGGCGTGTTGGTCGCCGAAGCGGTGCGCCAACTGCAAGCCGGCATGAGCGCTGCCAAACTTGCGCAACATCTCGATACGCTGCGCCATCATGTTCACACCTTGGTCGTACCGAAAGATTTGTTCTACCTCTACAGCCGCGCCAAAATCAAAGGCGACAACTCGGTGGGTTGGCTCACTTACAACGTGGGCAAAATGCTCGACATCAAAGCCGTGGTTCACGCCTATGCCGGAAAAACCGAGCCCTGCATGAAAGTGCGCGGCTACGACGACGCGGTGAAACGCGTAATGGATATCGCCATCACCAAAGTGCGCGAAGGGCTCATTACCCCGATCGTCACCGTGAGCTACGCGGGCAACATTGATGACGTACGCGAAAGCGCGTCCTTTGTGGCGCTCGAATCGGTGTGCATGCGCCGCGGTGTGACGCTGCATTTGTCGACGATGAGCATGACCGGAGGACTCAACGTGGGTGCGGGCGCACTCTCGATTGCCTTTGCCTGCCAATCGCTCGACGTGTAGCGGACAGATTGCGCGCAAAGACGGCTCTCATGTGAAACCCGCATAGGCGCGCGATCTGCGCGCGCCTACAATTTGCTCGATGCGCGGCGACGTCTCGCTTGCGCCCCGAACCTATTGAACGAAGGACACATCGATGAAGCGCACCTTGATCGCCGCACTGCTCGGCACCACCGCCCTGGCCTTTAGCGCCGCCAGTTCGGCGCAAACTTTCTTTCGCATCAACACGGGCGGCACTGCGGGTACGTACTACCCAATCGGCGGCTTGATCGCTAACGCCATTTCACAGCCTGCCGTGCCTAATTTGGTCGCCACCGCTGTTGCGTCCAACGGCTCAGTGGCCAACGTTAACGCCATTCAAGGCGGCGGCGCAGAGAGCGGTTTCTCGCAAGCTGACGTAGCGTTTTGGGCGTTTACTGGCACGGGCACCTTTGAAGGCAAGCCCAAGGTCGCCGATCTTCGTTTGATTGCCAATCTGTACCCCGAGAGCTTTCACTTGGTCGTGCGCAAAGCCGCCAACATCAAAACCATCGCTGATCTCAAGGGCAAGCGGGTTTCGCTCGATGAGCCCGGCTCCGGCACGCTGGTCAATGCGCGCACTATTTTGGCGGCGTACGGCGTGAGCGAAAAAGACATCAAAGTTGAAAACCTCAAACCCAACGCGGCGGGCGAAAAGCTTAAAGACAACTCGCTCGATGCGTTCTTCTTTGTGGGCGGCTACCCCGCAGGTGCCATCGCTGAATTGGCTGCCACGGGTGGCATCGACATCCTTTCGATCACCGGACCCGAAGCCGATAAATTGACCAAGCAATTTGGTTTCTACTCGAACGACACGATCCCCGCCGACATCTACAAAGGCGTGGGCGCAGTTAAAACTTTGGCTGTTGGCGCACAGTGGGTCACAAGCGCTAAGCAAGACGCAACGCTTGTCTACAACATCACCAAAGCGATGTGGAACGACAACACAAGGAAGCTGCTCGACAGCGGCCACGCTAAAGGTAAATCAATCGTTCGCCAAAACGCCATTGCTGGCGCTGGCATTCCATTGCACCCCGGTGCCGAGCGCTTTTACAAAGAAGTTGGAATGATCAAGTAAGTCGGCGTTTTCGAAAGACTGAGTTAGAAAAGGCCGCCCTCGTGCGGCCTTTTTCGTGGGACATCACAGCGCGCCAACGAAGCGCGCCCGCTTCAATCAACAGGGGATACGCATGAGCACAACCATCGACGACAAAGCCATCGCAGAACTCGAATCAAAGTACGACAGCGAAATGCGCTTTCGGCCGATGCAAAACATCGCGCTGAAAACGGTTACGTTTTTGTTATTGGCGCTCTCAGCGTTTCATTACTACACGGCGGGCTTCGGATTGCTGCGCGAAGCTACGCATCGCGGCGTGCATCTGGCGTTTGTCGTCGGGTTGATTTTTCTGGTCTTCGCGTTCAACAAAAGCAAAGCGGCGCAGCAAGCGTCGAGCTGGCATCATCCGTTTGGATTGCCGCTGTACGACTGGATTCTGGCGATTTTGGCGGTGGTTTCATCGCTCTACATTCCCTACATCTTTGACGATTTGGCGTTTCGCGTTGGCAACCCAGAGTCGATTGATGTGGTGATGGGCACCACGCTCATCGTGCTGTTGCTCGAAGCGACCCGCCGATCGATGGGTTGGCCGCTGCCGATCATCGCCATTACGTTCATGACCTATGCGATGTTCGGTCCGTATTTCCCAGGCTTGCTGAAGCACGCTGGCGCATCGTGGTCGCAGGTGGTGAACCACCAGTATTTAACGAGCCAAGGCGTGTACGGCATCGCCGTGGGCGTGGTGGCGACTTACGTGTTTCATTTTGTTTTGTTCGGCGTACTCGCCACCCGCATCGGCTTGGGCCAGCTCTTTCTGGATGTGGCATCGGCATTCGCCGGCAAGTACGCAGGCGGTCCAGCCAAGGTCAGCGTGTTTGGTTCGGCCATGTTTGGCATGTTGTCGGGCTCATCCGTGGCCAACGCGGTGACGGTGGGCTCGCTCACCATTCCGGCGATGATTAAAGTGGGCTATCCGCGCCACTTCGCGGGCGCAGTCGAAGCGGCGGCATCAACGGGCGGACAAATCACCCCGCCGATCATGGGCGCTGCAGCGTTTTTGATGATCGAATTTTTGGGATTGCCTTATGCCACCATTGTGATGGCGGCGATTTTTCCAGCGTTCATGCATTTTTATGGCGTGTTTTGGCAGGTGCATTTCGAAGCCAAGCGCACCGGTTTGCGCGGACTAACCGCAGAAGAGTTACCGAGTGTTCGCGAGAGCTTCAGAAAGCGCTGGCCCACCTTGATTCCGCTGATTTTGTTGGTGGGCACGCTGATGAGCGGGTTCACCCCTTACGTGGCTGCGTTTGCCGGGATTACGAGCTGCATCATCGTCGGTATGACCACGAGCGAGAAGGGCAATACCGCCATGGGACTTGCGGTGATGGTGGCCTTGCACCTCGTTCTCGCCGTTTCAATTTCCGGGCAACTTCAAAGCTACGGCGTCGTGCTGTTTGCTGTTGGCGCGCTGGCGCTGATCGCGGCGATCAAGGCGCTCAATTTGCCCGCACGCTTTACTCGCGATGAACTCATGGAAGCCTTTTCGACGGGTGCGAAATATGCGCTTGCTGTGGGTGCTGCGGCGGGAACGGTGGGGCTAGTCATTGGCGTGGTGACGCTCACTGGTGTGGGCTTTAAGGTGAGCTATATCGTTAACGCCGCCGCTGGTTCGATGGCGGATTTCTTTACGACAATCTTGCCTGCCTGGCTGATTTCAAAGCAAGCGCTGATGTTGCTTTGCGCGTTGTTTATGACCGGCTTTGTTTGCATCTTGATGGGCTGCGGCATTCCCACGACCGCCAACTACATCATCATGGTGACAGTGGCCGCACCCGCGTTGGTACAGATGGGGGTTGAGCCAATCGTTGCGCACTTCTTCGTTTTCTATTACGGAGTGCTTGCCGACATCACGCCGCCTGTGGCGCTGGCGGCCTACGCAGCGGCGGGAATGGCCAACTCTGATCCATTCAAAACGGGTAACACCGCGTTCCGTTTGGGTTTGGGCAAGGCGTTGGTGCCGTTTATCTTTGTGTTCTCGCCAGCGCTGCTGTTGGTGACAAAGGGCTTCACTTGGTCAGCCTTCGCTGTGGTGTTCGTGGCGTGCTTGTCGAGCATTTTGCTGTTGGCCGCAGCCCTGTCCCGCTACCTGTTTGTCGAAACGAATCGTTGGGAGCGCTGGGCGCTTGTCGCCGCTGCGCTGATCATGATCGCGCCGGGCTTGCAGGCGCTGCTCATTGGCTGGGCGGTGGCGCTACCTGCCATTGCGTCGCAACTCATTCGGCAGCGTCGGCTTGTCGCAGCCTAGCGACTGCGCGGGCGTGTGACGCAGCATCGTCTGAATTTACCTGCCGTTAGCACGGTCAACGGGTGGCTAGCGGCGGGCGTTGACGACAATACGCCTATGAAAAACCAATCTCCTTTCTCCTCCATTTTCCGCGCTGCACTGCTCGCGCTCTTGCCGCTGGCGTCAGTGGCGAACGCCCTCGTGTTGCCCGCACCGTCGATCACCTCCGGGCGATACGCAGTGGCCTGCAGCAACGTGGAGCAGGACTTCACTCGATTGCGCTCAGGCGAAGCACCTGCCGACTACTGGGAGGGCAATCCAGCCAGTGCTGGCTCAAGGTACGTGACCGACTTATTGGTCTCGCCGGCCAACGCGTTGACCTACAAGGTTGCAGTACCGACCCGGGCGCAGCTCGATGTTTTTGAAAATCAGGGCGGCAAACAGCTGCAATATGCAGCCGTTGCTTGCTACCCGACGACGGCGGCGAATTCGCGCGCCAACTATGTGTTGCCCGACGGCTCGGTGATTCCCAAAATGCAGCGCGGTAGCGAAGCGCCTTTGATTGCGAGCAACACCGAGGCCAGCGATGGCAAGTGGCCGTTGATCGTGATGAGTCACGGTCTGGCGGGTTCCCCGCTGGGCGATGAGTACGCTCGGGTGATCGTTCGGCTAGCGGCTGAAGGCTACGTGGTGTTCGCGCCGTTTCACGCCGATGCGCGCTACTCAAAAGTCAAGCTCAACAACATTTCGGACTACTTCTACGTCCTATCGCAGTATCCGGAAATCGCCGAAATGCAAGCCATTCGACCGCTGGGTTTGAAGCAGGGCTTGGACTACATCCTCTCGAAGCCGGAATACGCAAACACCATCGACGCCGATCAAATTGCAGGCTTTGGCGCTTCGCTGGGCGGCATGGCGATGATGTTGGCGCAGGGCGCGACAATGACCACGAGCCTCGGCGGTGCTGAGCGAACTATTGTTCGTGACGACCGCTACAAAGCCATTGTGGGTTACGTGCCGTTTTCGGGCTATTCATTTCAACCCGCGTTTGGCGACAGCAACCAAGGCGTCAAACGCGTTCGCGTGCCCTATCTGGGCATTGGCGGCACTGCCGATATCGTTGCGCCCATTTCGCGCACCAGTCAGATGATTGAAGCGCTGGGCGGCTCCAAGTATTTCGTCACCATTCAAGACATGCCGCACGGCTTACGGGTGCAAGACGCCCCCGAGCTTTTTGGTTGGACCTTTGCGTTCCTCAAGGCCCATTTGGGTCGCTCGCAAGCTGAGCGCGTTGGCTTCAACGAGCTTACAAACTTTGCCGGCAATGCTGATGATCGCGTGCAGCTGCGAACCACTTTGCCGTGGGGCTCTCGCGATGAGATGGAAGTCGTTGAGTACTACATCAAATCAGTCGGAAAGTTTTTCATTACCGGCTTGCCCGCCGAGGTGAAAGCGTTGGATTCGCTACCGAGCGAATTCGAGCGCACGGGACTTCGATTCGCCACCCACCGGCTTGATGCGCCAGTGGGTTCAAACATGTGCCGATTTTGGGCTAACGACGGTGCTCGGATTAACACCCATTTCTATAGCGTGATTCCGAGCGATTGTGCGCTCCTTAAAGCGCAGAGCTGGGCGCGCGACGAAGGTAGCGTGATGCGAGCGCAGCCGCTATTGCAAACCGTAACCTTGCCAGTGCCTGCGCCGCCGCCGCAATGTCCCGAACACACGGTGAAAGTGTTTCGCTATTTCAATCAAAATTTGATCAATCATCGCTACGTACCTGAGCCCATTTTGAGCCGCATGGTGATGACCGCCGATTGGATGCCCGATGGCGCAGTGTTTTGCGCAGGCGCATACGACCGATAATTTGAGCTCTGAACGAAACCAGATCCGGGGAATGTAGTGAAACGAATCGCAACCAACAGCGCGCTGGTCGCAGCTTTGAGCGCGGCTTTTTTGAGCCTCAACGTGGGTGCGCAAACCGCCTTTCGTTGCGACATTGATGGCAAAACGGTGTACAGCGAAGCGCAGTGTGCCAATGCCAAAGCGGTGACTAGCACGCAGGAATCTGCTGCTCAGAAAGCGCAAACCGACCGCGCTTATGACAAGCTGCAAAAGGACAATGCAGCGATCGATAAGCGTATCGACGAGCGCGCCAGCGACGAGGCAAAAGCGCGCGCGGCCGAACGAAAGGCCGCGAAGACCGAAAAGAGCGCCGCCGGAAAGAAGGGCGCAAAGAAGTCCGCGAAGTCCCCATCCAGCAAAACCCGGGTGGCCAAAGCACCGTCGGCGAATAAGAAGTCCGCAAACAAACAAAAGAGCGACAATCGCGTGGTCTCAACGCCAAAATCCTCGTCATGAAATTCGCATTTCGCGGTCACCGCGTCATTCCGCTTGCCTTAAGCTTGGCGCTCGTCGGCTGCGCCACGGTTCCACCGCCGCGCGGCGTCGACTACCGCGGTAGCGCGCCACCCGCTGTTGTAGAGCCTGGTTCACCGAGCGCGCCGAGTGCTGCGCCGTCGCGCGAGTGGCGTGCCGCAGGTGCGGGCCAAGATGCTTCGTTTGAGCGCAGCGCACTGCTGACCGACACGTTCTACCGAAACGCCGACGCACTCGCGCAACAGGTTGAAAAAAGCGGCGCGATGGGCGTGAACCGAGGTTGGGAGGCGGCGTCTCGCAAAGGCGGCGATTGGTTTATCGAAGAGCAACGTTTTGCCGACACAGTGATCGGCGCGGGCGTGAATCGCAATCGCGTCGACATGATTGACGCTGGTCTGCGCGCGCTCGAATGGGGCTTCCAGCAACAAGCGGCCGACGGCAGCTTTCCGTGCAGAGAAAATTACCTGAGCGCGAGCTACTTTGTAGCTGCCGCGGCGCACTCAATTTGGCTCTTGGAAACTACGGGTTACGCCCGCGATTTTTCGGGGCGCATTGGTTTCATGAAACCCAAACTCAGGATCGCTGCGCAGTGGTTGGCGGTCAAGGCCAACATCGATTCAGCGCGTGCCGGGCACGATGTTCACACCTCGCGCTATGCCTTGACCGGTTACGCGCTTGCGGCTACTGGCCGCGTGCTGGGCGATCCAGCGCTGGCACTAGCGGGCGAAGACATGGTGAGTGTGGGCCTTAGCAAGCAGCACGCCTCGGGTTATTTTTTAGAGCGCGGCGGATTTGACGTGAGCTTTCATGCCGAAGCGCTGGTGTACTTGCTGCGCTTTTACGATCACGCGGCGAGCGGCGAAACGCGTCGCACCATCGAAGCACCGATCCAGCGCGCGCTGGCGTGGCTCGAATCACGCACTAATTCTGCGGGCGTTATTCAAACCGCCGGAAATACCCGCTCGGGTTTCGGGCAAGAGCGTGATCGCACCGGGCAACCGCGCCGAGTGAGCGCGGTGGCGGTTTCGAGGGCGTTTGGCCTAGCGCGATATGTGCTGAACGACAGCAAATACGAGGCTCTAGCGCGAGCGGTAGCAAACGCGAGACAACCTACGTAGGAACTATGTTGCGCAATGCCTTAAGAAACAAGGTGTTTCGGTCGTTATATGCTGTTGTCAAAGCAAAGAAAATATTGCTGAAAGCCCATATTTTCATTGGCGTACAGCGCTAAAGCTGTTTCGTTCACGCTTTCGGCGCTTTTTTCGGCCGTTTCCAATTGGCAATTGACGCGGCTTTAGTACGCGCAACAGTCAGCACACCGCGCTCGGTGTTTTTCGTTAGGGTACTGCCGCCACCCACCGTGCCGCCGGCTGCGATGGTGATTGGCGCGACGAGCACGCAATTTGATCCGATGTGAACGTCGTCCTCGATCACGGTTTTGTGTTTGTTCGCGCCGTCGTAATTGGCGGTGATCGCGCCCGCGCCGATGTTGACGCGCTCGCCCAATGTTGCGTCGCCCAAATACGCCAAGTGATTGGCTTTCGATCCAATGCCGAAGGTTGAATTTTTGACTTCAACAAAGTTGCCGATATGCACATCGGCACCGAGCACCGCGCCAGGACGCAAGCGCGCAAAAGGACCGATTAACGCGCCTTCACCGACGCTCGCGCCTTCAATGTGGCTCATCGGGTGAATCACGGCGTTGGCCGCAATCGTGGCGTTTTTGATCACGCAATTGGCACCGATTGAAACGTTGTCACCTAGCGCTACAGTGCCTTCAAATACGCAGTTCACATCGATCGACACATCGCTGCCGCAGGTGAGGGCGCCGCGAACATCGATTCGATGCGGATCGGCCAAAGTCACACCGGCAAGCATCAGCGCGACGGCCTGCTCATGCTGAAACGCGCATTCCAGCGCGGCCAGTTGAACTTTGTCGTTGACGCCCGCAATCTCCGTTTCGCCCGTGGGCTGTGTGGTGGCAATCCGCAGCCCATCGACGGTGGCCATCGCGATTACGTCGGTCAGAAGCAGTTCGCCCTGCGCATTGTTGGGCGTTAGCCGGGACAGCGCGCCGCGAAGCCACGCCGTGGGCGCGGCCATGATCGCGGTGTTCATTTCGCAGATGGCCAGCGTTGCTTGATCGTTGGCTTGAAGTGCGTCTTTGTGCTCAACAATTTTGATGACCTCACCCGCCGCGTTTCGCACGATCCGGCCGTAGCCCGTCGGATCGGCGACATTGCAGGTCAACAGCGCAAACGTCTTATCGTTGACCAAAGCCACGAGCTTGGCCAGCGTGGCCGATTTCACCAACGGCGCGTCGCCCGTCACAATCAAGCAAACCTCTGAATCATTGACGTTTTCAAGGCCGACCGCCGTGGCGTGCCCAGTGCCGTGTTGCGGCATTTGCAGCGCAAAGCTCAAACCCGCCGTGTGGGGCGAGGTGCCAGAAAACGCAGCACGAACCTCGTCAGCGCCATGGCCGATCACCACCACAGTTTCTCTTGGTTTGAGCGCCGCGACGCTGGTCAAGACATGCGACAGCAGTGGCCGACCCGCTAGCGGCTGCAACACCTTGGGCAGCCGCGATTTCATGCGAGTGCCTTTGCCAGCGGCCAAAACGACAACAGAGAGATTTGCGCTCATAAAACACATCCGCAGCCGCTGGCTGCGCCAGTAATTGAAAGTGTAGGGATTCTACGAGTCCAATGGCTTGGCACAGCGCCTATACTGGGCGCTACAAGTCAATCTGGGGCAATCTATGAAACGATCTATTCTGCTAGCAGCATCGCTTTGCATCGCTAGTTGGACCAGCACGAGCTTCGCGCAGGACGCATGTAAAAATCGTGGCGAGCTTGATGCTAACTACTGCGATGAAAACGGCGACTTGGTGGCCGATCTGCCCAAGGACAAAAAGCGCTGGAAAAACCCATCAACGCTCGTTTGGGCCTACACCCCCGTCGAAGATCCGGCCGTGTACGAAAAAATCTTTGCCCCATTCACTGCGCATCTGTCGGCGTGCACCGCCAAAAAAGTGGTCTTTTTTCAGGTGCAAAGCAATGCTGCCGAAATCGAAGCCATGCGCTCCGGGCGCTTGCACGTTGCGGGCTTTTCTACGGGACCGACAGCCTTTGCGGTCAACGTGGCCGGTGCGATTCCATTTGCCGTAAAGGGCTTCGCCAAAGAATTTCAGGGCTACAACCTCATCGTGGTGACGCGAGCCAGCGGCGGCATTCAAAAGCTCACCGATTTGAAGGGCAAAAAAGTAGCGCATACATCGCCGTCGTCCAACAGCGGCAACATGGCACCTCGCGCACTGTTCCCCACCGAGGGCGTGACGCCCGAAAAGGATTACACGGTTGTCTATTCCGGCAAACACGATTCATCGATCCTTGGCGTGATGAAAGGCGACTACGATGCTGCGCCCGTTGCTTCTGACGTGTTCGAGCGCATGGCCAAACGCGGTCAAATCAAAGAAAGCGATTTTCGCGTGATCTATCGCAGTAAAAAATTTCCCACATCAAGCTTCGCGCACGCTCACGATTTAGCGCCTGAGCTCGCCGACAAAATTCTTTCGTGTTTCTACGACTATCGCTTTACGCCCGAAATGCAAAAAGCGTTTGATGGCGCGGATCGCTTCTTCCCGATCAATTACAAAACGACGTGGGAGCCCGTTCGCGCAGTGGCAGCGGCGGGTGGCGAATCGTTTGGCAAAGCGGCCTACCAAAAGGAATCCGAGCGGGAGGCCGCAGCGGCTGCTGCGAAAAAGAAATAGCGCTGAGTCGCCGACATGAGCACGCTCTCGATTAAGCATCTCGTCAAAGAATACGTTCCTGGCAAACCGGTACTCAAAGACATTTCGCTCGACATCGAAGGGCGCGGTATCACGGCGATCATTGGGCCGTCGGGCACCGGGAAATCAACGCTGATTCGGTGTATCAATCGGCTCATCAATCCGACTTCGGGCGAGATGATTTTTGAGGGTCAAGATTTGGCCAAGCTCTCAGGTCAACCGCTCCGTGAAGCCCGTCGTCGCATCGGTATGGTGTTTCAGGAATACAACCTAGTCGAGCGATTGACGGTGATGGAAAACGTGCTTTCCGGTCGGCTCGGCTACATGGGCGCGTGGGACGCGTGGCGGCGCAATTTCAAGGATTCCGATATTCAAAAGGCCTTTGCGTTGCTAACGCGCGTTGGCCTCGCGGACTTCGCTAATCGCCGCGCTGATGAGCTCTCCGGTGGACAACGCCAGCGCGTCGGCATTGCGCGAGCCGTGATGCAATCTCCCGGCTTGCTGCTGGCCGACGAGCCTACATCTTCGCTTGATCCGAAAACCTCCGTTGAAATCATGGAAGTGATGCGCGATTTAGCGGCGGAAAACGATATTCCTGTGATGATCAATATCCATCAGGTCGATCTCGGGAAACGCTACGCGCAGCGGGTCATCGGCATGAGCGGCGGGCTTGTGGTCTACGACGGCGCGCCGAGCGGCATGGACGACGAGATTCTGAAAAAGATTTACGGTGGTGAGTCGTGGTTGGCGACGTGAGCGCGTTAATCCCCTCCCCTTCAAGGGGAGGGCTAGGGTGGGGATGGGGTTCGAGCGTTAAACAGCAGTTGATGCGAAGTCCGAAATTCAACCCCATCCCCCTCCTAACCTCCCCCTTGAAGGGGGAGGGACCACACAGGGCGGAACGATGAATACTGCGTCGGTCACCCGCGACACCTTCTTCGCGCCGACGCTGGGCAAGCGTATCGCCATGATTGGCGTGCTCGTCTACGTTGTCTACGCGGCCGCAACGCTGGGCTTGTCGCTCGAACGCGTTGAAAAGGGCATCGGTTACGGCGCGCGTTTTCTGGCCGGTTTTTTCCCGCCCAGCTTTACTGAAACTGACATCCTTCCGGGTTTGTTGGAGTCTCTACAAATTGCGTTTCTCTCTTCGCTATTCGGTACGGTGTTGGCCGTTCCGATCGCTGTGCTCGCGGCGCGCAATTTGATGCCCACTTGGGTGACCTGGATCGCGCGTTTGATCATTATTTTTTGCCGCTCGTTTCATCCTGTCATCATCGCCATCATCGCTGTAAAGGCGGTGGGTTTTGGCGCGGCGGCGGGCATTATTGCCCTCACGTTTGCAAGTGTGGGCTTCGTCGGAAAGCTGCTGTCTGAGGCCATCGAAGAGATTTCGCTCAAACAAATCGAAGCCGTTCGAGCTACCGGCGCGTCGTTCATGAATGTGATTGCGTTCGGCGTGATTCCGCAAGTGATGAACCGCTTCATTGGATTTGTGGCTTACGAAACTGACTCGAATTTGCGCAACTCAACGATGGTGGGCGTCGTTGGTGCAGGCGGCATTGGCGGCACGCTTTTCTCTGCGTTTCAGCGATTCGATTATTCGTTTGTCGCGGGCATCATCATCTGCATCATCGCCCTCGTGATGATTGGTGAAGTGCTGCAGATCTATGTGAAGCGGGTGTTTCGGTGAACCGCACTCCTTCGGCTCCCTCCCCTTCAAGGGGAGGGCTAGGGTGGGGATGGTGTTCGGTCGCTTCCCAAGAGCATTTCGCAAGTGAAGCGAACCCCATCCCCCTCCTATCCTCCCCCTTGAAGGGGGAGGGACAACTATGACCGCCACCGCCGAACTACAGCGCTGGATTCGCTTTACGCCCGCTCAGCGCATGGCGCGCTTTGCCGTGTTTTTTGTGATGGCTGCAGCGATTGCGTGGGCGATCAAAACAATCGAAATCATCCCCGAGTTTTTGTACGACGCGCCCGAGCAAGTCGTCGACATGGGCAAGCGCATGTGGCCCATGGATTGGTCGCACTTTTGGCCGGCCGTTTGGCCCGCCTTGATCGAGACGATGCACATCGCAGCGATGGCCACAATTCTTGGGCTCATCATGGGTATTCCGGTGGGTTTTTTGGCGGCCCGGAATGCCACGCCGTTTCCATGGATCAACGCAATCGCTCGCTTCATCCTTGTCGCAACGCGCTCGATTTCCACGCTGATTTGGGCGCTGTTCTTTGTGGCGATGTTCGGGCCCGGCGCGCTTGCAGGGGCGCTAGCCATCGCGTTTCACTCGATCGGTTTCATCGGAAAAATGTTTTCAGAGGGCGTCGAAGAGGCTAACAAAGGCTCTATTGAAGCACTGCAAGCCGCGGGCGCTACTCGCATGCAGCAGATCGTGATGGGCTATTGGCCGATGGTGCTACCCACGTTTTGGTCGGTCGCGCTGTTTCGTTGGGACATCAACGTACGAGAGAGCGCCGTGCTCGGGCTCGTCGGTGCGGGTGGCATCGGGATGGTGCTCAATTCCGCGATTGATTTAATTCAATGGGATCGCGTGTCACTTGTGTTGTTCACGATATTTATTGTCGTGATTTTGATTGAAGCCATGGTGACGCAAATTCGGAAACGGGTGATCTGAGTACCCTTCAATTGGCGCTCTGCGATAGTGTCGTTAGTGTGCCGGGTTGACTCTATCCGTTGCAATGTTTCCATCTACCAATTCCACGATTCGGTCGCAACGGGCGGCGAGTCGTGGATCGTGGGTGACGATTAAAAACGCGGTGTTGAATTCAGTGTTGAATCGACGCAGGAGTTTGAAAATTTCGTCGGAGGTTTGCGTATCAAGGTTGCCGGTGGGTTCGTCGGCAAGAACGAGCGCGGGTTTGAGCGAGAGCGCGCGAGCGATCGCGACGCGTTGTTGCATACCGCCGGAGAGTTCGGACGTTTTTTTGTTCATCGCTTTCTTCAAACCGACGGCATCGAGCAGCGCTTCGGCTTCCGTGCGTGCTGCGCCAGTGACCGACATGCCGTTAATCAAGCGCGGCATCATCACGTTTTCGATGGCGCTGAACGCAGGCAGCAGGTGATGAAACTGGAACACGAAACCCAAATTCGCCGCGCGTTGTTGCGTTAAGGTTTTTTCATCGGTGTAGTTGATGGCTTTGCCTTGCATCGAAATCGCACCTTGGGTCGCGGGTTCGAGCAGGCCGATGATGTTCAAGAGCGTGCTTTTGCCCGAACCGGACGGGCCAATCAACGCGGCGAATTCTTGTTGCTGCATGACCAGATCAATGCCGTGTAAGACCTCGGTTTCAATAGGCGTGCCGATTCCGTAAGATTTTCGGATTTGCGTGAGGCGCAGGAGCTCGCTCATTGAAAACCCCAATCGCAAGCGTCAAATATTCGAGAGAATTTTTTGCCACAGATGCACACCGATGAACACAGATTCTTACTGGTAATACGCATACTCAATCTGTGTTCATCAGTGAAATCTATAGTGAAAATTCGGCGCTTAAACACGAATCGCCTGCGCGGGATCGAGTTTCGAAGCGCGCAGCGCGGGTGCGACGGCGGCAAGCGTGCCGCACACCGTCGCGATCAGGCACGATGAAATTAGCAGCGACGGTTCAATCTCAATTTGAAACAGCGGCTGCCCCGCTGAATTCGTGACGAGCGCGGAAAATGCCGCGACGAGCAGCGCAGCGAGCATACCGCCGAGTGTGGAGCCGACAAACCCAACCAGCGCGCCTTGCAACAAAAACACGCGGGTCATTTGTCCGCGCGATGCGCCGATGGCGCGCAGGATGCCGATCTCTTTTCGCTTTTGCACGACGCTCACAACAAGTACGCTGGCAATGCCGAGCATCACAACGATCGATACAAACACGCGAATTATGGTGGTACTCACGCCTTGCGCTTGCAATGCGTTGAGCAATTGCCCGTTGGTTTGCATCCAGCTCTCAGCATTGACCAAGCCCACCGATTGCAGCCGTTTTGCCACACCGTCCGCAGAGAAAATATCACGAACTCGGATATCGATATTGGTTGCGCCGCCGGGAATGCCGAGCAGGTTTTGCGCGGTGCGCATCGGGAGATACAGTGCGCGACGATTCAAATCTCGGCTGCCTAAATCAACGATGCCGCTGATCTGAAATTGATCGTTGGCGGTGGTGGTCAATACACGTAATCGATCACCCACATCGACGCCCAAATCTTTCGCCAGCTCGGTGCCGATCATCACCTCGCCCGCGTTCAAACGAAAACTGCCGCGAGTGAGTTTGGTCGATAATTCAACAATGCGGTCATAGCGATCCAGCTCTACACCGAACAGCACGATAGCGCGATTGGCCTCGCCGCGGATGGCAATCGCCGCGCCGGAGGCCATGGGCGATACCGCAACAACGTCAGGATCGGCAGCCAAGGCGGGCATCAGCACTTGCCAGTTGTCGACCGAGCGCAATCGCTGCGCTTTTGGTTGAATCGTGGCAAGCGTTGTGCCGGGTGGCAGCACATTGCGCACCGTCTCGTCGAGTGGTTTGATCACGATGTGCGCTTGTGCGCCCAGTGTGCGGTTGATGGTGTTGGCCTGTAGCCCCAAAATCAGCGCAGAGATATAGATCACGACGGCAACGCCGACCGCCACACCGATGATGATGAGCGCGGATTGAAAACGACCCTCGCGCAGAAAGCGCCAGGCCAGCGTGAACTCAAACTTCATCAACTGCCCGGCATCGGCGATTCAAGCGCGCCCGCCTTGCGCGGCGCAGCGCGCTCGCGTACCCGCTTTCCATCGACGATCGCAGCGTCAAGGATCACTTTCGCATCGGCCGCGAGGCCTTCGAGAATTTCTACACGTAGCGGCGAACGAATGCCCACGCGCACGGGCGTGGCCTTTGCGCTACCGTTGATCAACGTGAGCACGAAAGTTTTGCCTTCGGCTTCGCGGAGCGCCGTCGCGGGCAATGTCATCGCGCGATCTTTTTGCGACGAGATGACTTCCACTGACACGGTCATATCGTCGCGCAGAAACGCGGGCGGTGCGGGAATACGCAAGCGCGCTTCGACCGTGCCGCGTGTCGCGTCAACAGCGGGCGACAAATAGGTGAGCTCTGCTGGAAACGGTTGGTTGGGAAACGCGTCGGCTGAGGCAGCGGCCTTGAGTCCTTCGCGCATGAGAGACAAATTCTTTTCGTCAATTTGTGCGATCAGTCGCGTCTCGCCATCCGCAGCAACGCTTAACAGCTTCCGGCCAGGTTGCACTACATCGCCAACTTCAACACCGCGAAACACCACACGCCCATCAGCCGACGCAACGACGCGCGTTTGCGCGAGCCGCGCGCGGGCGAGCGCGAGCGCTGCGTCGGATTCCTTGATGCGCGTCGATGCCGCCTGAGTCTCCGCGCCGGATTTTGAATTGCTCGCTGCTTGGCTGCGCGATTGCTCGAAGCTGCTTTGCGCCACGGCGACTGCGCGCTCGAATTCTTTCATTCGCGCTTCGCTGATAAAGCCTTTTTCAATGAGCGCGCGATTGCGTGATAGCTCTTGTCGCGCGAAATCTAGATTAGTTTGCGCTTGCTGCTGCGCTTGTGATGACACCGGCGCTGCGACCTCGTTTTGCGAACGCAGCCGTGCTTGCGATGTCGCAAGCGACGCGCTCGCCTGACTGAGCTGCGCACTGTATTCATCGTCATCAAGCTGAATCAGAAGCTGACCGGCTTTCACACGATCGCCTTCGCGCACCATCACGCGCTCGACACGCGCGGTGACGGTGCTCGCCATATCGATCCGCGCGATCGAACTCACGCGTGCAGAAAACACCAGCGTTTGCTTGATCGGCCCGACTTGCGGCGTGACCACTTCAACTCGCGGTCCGCGCGCGAATACGAACGTCCACAAAAGCGCGGCCACGACAGCAACCGCAACAACAATGATCGCGGGCTTTACCCATTGGCGTGACTTCGTGGGGACAGCGTTGAGCATGAGTTTTCTTTGACTCGATCGCAAGCTTGCGTCGATGTTTGGTATTTGATGTTAACAAGCGTTGTTTTTTTGCGCGAATCAAAAGCGTCTCAGCTTGGCGCACACTATCTTCACAGACGAACTGCAACCGCCGGCAGAATCAACGCTACGCTCTATTCGACCAGCAACCTATCACTTTGAGCGTGATCTGTATCAACACCTGTCTCATCAACTTGCCAAAATGACTTCTCTTCTTCAGTGCAGCGAACCTTTTTAAGTCTCGGCCAATTAGCTCGTAGGTTGCGTTGAGACCCGAAACCCAGCACTCCCCCTCCAGGTATTGAACGCTGGGTTTGCAACCCAGCCTAACGATCTACGCCACCAAGCGCGCCCGTCGCTGCGGTCTTTTGTTCTCTGTCGCCAACACGCGCTCGGCATTCAGCGAACGAATGGCAATCGTTTGATCGGTTGGGATGCCGCCTGAGATTTGCAGGGCGAGGTAGCGACCGCAACAGACGCGCAGGAACGAAGCGAAGTTTTCGACGTGGCCGCGCTCTTCAACGAGCTCGTCGTAGAGCTTGGTGCAGAGTTGCGGCACAGTCAAGCCGTCGCGTGCGCCGATTTCTTCGAGCACGCGCCAGAAGTGATTTTCGAGCGAGATGCTGGTGGCGACGCCGTGCAGGCGAATGCTGCGCGCGCGACGTTCGTAGAGCGCCGGGTCGGCGCTGATGAAGATTTGGCACATGGTTTCAAGCCTCCTTGAGCCGGGATTATGCGCGCGTTACGTTTAGGTTTTGATTGGTGTTTGCGCTAGGTCTATTTTGGCTCCTCCCCCTTCAAGGGGGAGGTTGGGAGGGGGATGGGGTTCGTCGCGATTGTCAAAGAACACCATCCCCACGCCCGCCCTCCCCTTCAAGGGGGAGGGAGCCGTACCTTTGCTCCTCTTGAAGGAGAGGGGGCCCCTCGTCAGTGCGTAATCTTCGTCCCAAGCACGACGAGAAACTGCGCGATCCACGCCGGATGCGCAGGCCACGCAGGCGCGGTCACCAGGTTGCCGTCAGTCACGGCTTGATCGACGGGAATGTTGGCGTAGGTGCCGCCCGCGAGTTCAACGTCGTGCTGACACGCCGGATACGCCGAGCATTTGCGGCCTTTGAGCACACCCGCGCCCGCGAGCAGTTGCGCGCCGTGGCAGATCGCGGCGACCGGTTTGTTCGCGGTGAAGAAATGTTTCACCATCGCGACGACATTCGCGTCAAGCCGCAGGTATTCCGGGCCGCGACCGCCGGGAATCACGAGCGCATCGTAGTCCGCCACGTTCACATCCGCAAACGTTGCGTTCAACACGAAGTTGTGACCGGGCTTTTCGCTATACGTTTGTGCGCCTTCGAAATCGTGGATCGCGGTTTTGATGTGATCGCCCGATTTTTTGTTTGGACAGACCGCGTGCACTGCGTGACCGACGGCGATCAACGCCTGAAATGGCACCATCGTTTCGTAGTCTTCGCAATAGTCGCCGCAGATCATCAAAATTTTCTTGGCCATGGTTCGCTCCTTATGAATTGGAATTTTGGGAAGCGAAGTCTGCGCGTGTTTGACCGCAGGTGGGTGGTAATTGGTTACTACAGTGCTTACACTTTGATTTATGACAATCACTCTCTACGGCATCCCCAATTGCGACAGCGTGAAAAAAGCGCGAACGCTGCTTGATTCACGCGGCGTCGCTTACGCGTTTCACGATTACAAGAAACTGGGCGTGCCTGAGTTGGCGCTTCGTCGATGGGTGGGCGCGAAAGGGCGAGATGTCGTGTTGAATCGTAAGGGCACGACGTGGCGCGCCTTAGATGACGCGCAGAAGGCGAGCGTCGTTGATGATGAATCGGCGGTGGCGCTGATGCTCGCTCATCCGAGTGTGATCAAGCGGCCGGTGGTTGAAATCGCAGAAAACGACGCGACGCGTTTCGTTGTTGGGCTTGATCTTGATGCGCTGCCAACTTCTTGATGTAATGCCTTACAAAATAAGGCGTTTGATCAATTTTCGCACTTTCCAGTACGAAGTGCGACCGCTTGCCCTTGACGCGCCCAAATTCGCGAACCATCCTTCAATATGGCAATAAAGCAGCTCCCAACGATGGTGTCGCACTTCGTGCTGGAAACCGCCTTTGATAGATTATCGACAACACAGTAAATTTCGTTGAACGCCATACTTTATATGGCGTTCAACGGAAATGATGGTTTTACCTTGTCGGTGAATCGGTTTGCCGCGTGTCGGGGATGAAAGGGCGGCTGCGTTCGCTCAAAGTCGGCGGACGCCAGACCTATATCGCATCAAATCGGCGCCGCAAGGCTTTGGCCGCAACATCAAGCGCCGCCACTGAAACGTCGTCCAGCGCAACCGCCTCAGCGCTCGCCAAATTGGCATAGTTATTTTTGATCGCGGCGGTGTAGAGCGGATCGTAGTGATCGACCATGAGCGAGGCGAAGAGGGCGTCGATGTCCTTTGATTCGGCCTGTGCGCGCCACTGCGCCAAAAGCTTCGCGCCGCGCAGAGGCTTCAGCGGTTCCAGTTTGTCGACCAGCGCATGCGGGTCGGCCACAAAGTTTGAATACTCGCCGTGAATGTGGGCGACGCGGGCCGCCAGCGGCACTTCGATCCACGCACACTCGCCTTGCTTCATCGCCACGCGCATCGATTCGGGCATCTGCACCAAACCGATTTTTTTGCTCTCTGATTCCACAAACACTGGGCGCGCGGGATCGAGTGCTCGAAGCGTGTTCCAAAGCTCGGTATCGAAGCGTTTTTGCGAGGGCTGTGGCGTGTCGGTCGCGCCCAGCAGTGAACCGCGATGATTGGCGATGCCCTCGAGATCGATCACTTGCGCGCCCGATCGCGTGAGGGCGTGAAGCAGCGCGGTCTTGCCTGTGCCGGTGCAGCCGCACAGCGTGACGTAGCGAAATTTGCTTGGCAGCGTTTCTAGATCGTCGTGTACGCGGGCGCGAAACGCTTTGTAGCCGCCGTCGAGCTGCACGGCGTTAAAACCAATTTCTCGAAGCAGATACGCCGTAACGCCAGATCGTTTACCGCCTCGCCAACAGTAAATGAGCGGTGACCAATCTTTGGGCTTTTCAGCGAAATGGGTAGCGATCATCTCGCAAATGTTTTTGGTAACTAGGGCTGCGCCCATGCGTTTGGCTTCGAAGGGCGATTGTTGCTTGTTGACGGTGCCCACCGCTGCGCGCTCATCGTTATCGAGCACAGGATGGTTCACTGCGCCAGGAATGAAATCCTCCGCGAATTCACCGGGCGAGCGCACATCGATGATGTCGCCCGAGCGCAGGTAGCTATCGATAGCGTCGACGGAGATTTTGGCGGCTGCGCTCACTTGAGCGTTTTGAGCAACACGGGCCAGACGGTATCGAGCAGCTTGGGCTGCGCAGCCGCCGTCGGATGAATGCGGTCAGGCTGAAAGTAGGTCAAATCCGTACCGAGCGCAACCAGAAAAAATGGCACCAATGCTGCGCCGCTGGCCTTAGCCACATCGCTGTACATGGCTTCAAATTGAGTGGTGTAGGTCAAACCAAAGTTTGGTGGCATGCGCATCCCAACGATGATCACCTTGGCGCCCGCCGCTTTGGCCAAATCGGCCATCCTCTGCAAATTAGCCTTGGCCGCCGATAGGGGCGAACCGCGCAAACCGTCATTGCCGCCGAGCTCGATCACGACATGCGTTGGCTTGTGTTTTGCTAGAAGCGCCGGAAGCCGCGAAACGCCGCCGGCCGTGGTGTCGCCGCTGATACTGCCATTGGTGACATTGGCTGAAATCTTTTCAGCAACTAGCTTTTTTGCCAACAAATCGACCCAACCTTGGCCCGTGGACAATCCATAACCCGCTGACAGGCTGTCTCCAAGGATCAAAATGTGTGACTTGGGGGAAGCATTTGGCGCACTGGCGAAAGCGGCACTATTGAGCAGTAGCGCGGTCAACAGTCCAGCCAACAGCGCAGCGAACACCGAAAAAACATTTTTCATCATTACCCAATTCTAAGTTTCACGACACTATGAACGCCACCAGCGAACCCAATACCAACGCCAATGTGGCTATCGCCGCCGACAAATTAGTACGCGCCGTGCCTTTGGGCGACCGAACCTTGACCATCCTTGACGATGTGTCGCTCCGCGTGAACGATGGGCAGACGCTAGCCATTGTGGGAGCATCGGGTTCTGGCAAAACCACCTTACTTGGATTGCTCGCCGGACTCGATCGACCTAACTCTGGCAGCGTGTCGTGGCACGGCGAAACCATCAGCACACTGTCTGAGGACGCGCTAGCGAAAAAACGCCAAGGCACGGTCGGTTTCGTGTTTCAGTCGTTTCAATTGCTGCCAGCGCTCACCGCGCTTGAAAACGTGATGTTGCCGCTTGAGCTCGCCAGCAACCCCGACGCCGAAGCGCTCGCCACCGATTGGCTTAAACGCATGGGGCTGGGCGAGCGAATCGATCATCAGCCGCGCCAACTCTCCGGCGGTGAGCAGCAGCGCGTTGCCATCGCGCGCGCTTTTGCGGCGAGCCCGAGCATCGTGTTTGCGGATGAACCCACGGGAAACTTGGATACTGATACCGGTAATGAAATCGTTGAACTGATGTTCAAACTCAATCGCGATCAAGGTACGACCTTGATTTTGGTCACCCACGATCTTGAGCTCGCTGCGCGTTGCGATCGATTCATTCGATTGGCCCGCGGCAAGGTCGTTTCCGAAAGTGGTGCCGCGTGAACTGGCAGCTTGTCTTTCGATTTGTAAAACGCGAACTGCGTTCTACTGAGGCGCGCATTCTTGTCCTGGCCCTGGCCGTTGCGGTGGGCAGCGTGGGCGCGGTGGGCATGTTTGCGGATCGGGTGAAAGCGGCCTTTGCCAATCAAGCCAACGTGCTCTTGGGCGCGGATGCCATGATTTCGGCGGATCGACCGTTGAGCGATGACTTTGCGGCGCAAGCGGCTGCATTCGATTTGCGCACGACACAATCGACACGCTTTGGCAGTATGGTGAGCAAATCGTCGGGTTCGGGCGATGCGGCCTTGTCCGATGTGAAAGCCATCAGCGCGCCGTATCCGCTGCGCGGTGTGATCGAGGTTCGCTCGGCGGATGGCGCTTCATCGGGGGCTCGCGGTGCCAGAGTGGCGCTGCGTGATGTGCCAAAGGCGGGCGAAGTGTTTGTGGATGAACGGCTCGCGTCGCGCCTTGATATCAAAGTGGGCGACACGATCAACCTTGGAAAAAACACGCCACGCGTGTCGCAAATTTTTGTTGAAGAACCGGAAATCGCGGGCAATTTTCTGTCGGCTTCGCCGAAAGTGTTGATGTCCATTGCCGATTTGGCATCGAGCGAATTGGTCGGGCCGGGCTCGCGCGCGAGCTACCGAATTCAAGTGGCCGGTCCGCGCGCCGAAGCGTTCACCGCCGCCATCAAACCCAAACTCGGCCCCGGACAACGGCTAGAAACAGTTCGCGAACTGCGCCCCGAAGTGCGTCAAACCTTGGAGCGCAGCGAACAATTCTTGGGGCTCGCTGCATCGTTTGCCGTGTTTCTCGCAGTGGTCGCTATTGTGCTCGCGCTGCGTCGCTACTTGAAGCGCGAACTCGATACCGCGACTCTATTTCGTACGCTCGGCGCGGGTCGTCGGCAAACGCTGCTGCACTTCGTGGGCCAATTTGCTGTGTTATCGCTGATTGCCTGCGCGGTGGGCGTTGCGCTGGCCTACGCGGCGCAAGCGGGGCTCGCGTTCGCGGTGCGTGGCTTGTTTGCCTCTGAGCTTCCGGCAGCGGGTTATGCGCCGCTGGTGAAGTCGTTTTTGACGGGATTGGTATTGCTGCTTGGCTTTGCGCTACCGCCGCTGGTGGCGTTGGCCTCTACACCGCCCGTGCGAGCGCTGCGGCGCGATCTGCCTGCACCGACGGGCGGCGGGGTGATTGCCAGTGTGCTGGGCATTGCGGCGGTGCTAGGCGTGGTGTTGTTACAGGCGCAGGATCTGCGTACAGGCATGATCTTTGTGGGCGGTATCGTGGCGCTCGTTGGCTCGGCGACGCTGTTGGCGGCGGCCGTGCTGTGGGGCGTGCGGCGAGTCACGCGCTCCCGCAGCAAAAAGCCGTGGCAGTTGGGGCTCGCCAATCTTGATCGCCGTCGTTTGAGCACCAGCATTCAAATCGCTTGTTTGGGGTTGGGTGTCATGACCCTCATCACTGTCGGATTTGTGCGCGCCGATCTGTTTTCAGCATGGCAAAAATCGCTGCCACCCGATGCGCCCAATCGATTCCTTGTCAACATTCAACCAGAGCAGATCGATACCTTGAGCGGTATGCTCAAAGAGCGCGGACAGGCCGCAAAGTTCTATCCGATGGTTCGTGGGCGGCTCGTTGCGGTGAACGAAAAGGCAGTGTCATCGAAAGACTTTGTTGAGGATCGAGCGAAACGTTTGGTGGATCGGGAGTTCAATTTGTCATCGAGCGAATCGCTGCCACCCGGCAACGCGCTCGTCGCGGGACAGTATGGCGGGGACACCGAATCGGGCACGCTTTCGCTCGAAGACGGCATCGCCAAAACGCTCAATGTGAGTTTGGGTGACCGATTGACGTTTGACGTGGCCGGTGAAAAAGTCGCGCTCAAAGTCACCAGTCTTCGCAAAGTGGATTGGGATAGCTTCCGAGTGAATTTTTTCGCGCTGATTCCGAAATCAACGATTGAGCCCTTGCCCAAGAGCTATATCACCGCGTTTCACCTGCCCGCCAACGATGGAAAAACGCTACCGATGCTCGTTAACGCCGCGCCCAATGTGCTCGCCATCGATGTGTCAGAAATCATGGAGCGGGTGCGAAGCATTGTCGAGCAAGTCGCGAAAGCACTCGAATTTGTCTTTCTCTTCACCTTGGTCGCTGGGCTTTTGACGCTCTACACCGCTGTGGTCTCAACACAGGATGAGCGCCGCTACGACACGGCCGTCGTTCGCACGCTCGGCGGCACCCGCTCGCAGGTTCGAAGTGCGCTGATTGCGGAATTTAGCTTGCTCGGCTTAGCTGCGGGCGTGCTCGGTGTGCTTGGTGCCGTCGCGCTGACGTGGACGCTCGCCACACGAATCATCAAAGTCGAGTTCATCCCGTCGCCCGGCGTTTGGCTACTGGGGCTGCTCGCCGCGACGCTGTGCACGCTTGCAGCGGGATGGCTCGGCACACGAAGCGTGCTCTCCACACCGCCCATTCAAGTGCTGCGCGAAAACGCGTAAGCACCCACGCTGTTGCCTATGAAAATCGACGATATCCGAGCGCGCGTACAACACGCCGCCCGTGCGCCGCAAACGCCGTCGGGTGACGGCACGCACGAGGAGCGAAAGCTCGCGCACACCGCGCAGGGTCGCGTGGTCAAGCCCGCTGCGGTGCTCGTGCTGCTGCAAGTTCACAGCGACGGGCTTCACGTCGTGCTCACACAACGCACCGCGCACTTGCACGATCACGCGGGGCAAATTAGCTTCCCCGGTGGGCGAAAAGACGACACCGACGGCAGCTTGATCGAAACCGCGCTACGAGAAGCCAACGAGGAAATTTGCACTGATGCGTCGTTGATCGAAGTCATTGGCGCGCTTCCCACCTACGTCACGATCACGGCCTACGAGGTCACGCCCATCGTGGCAGTGAGTCCACCGCAGTCGTTTCGCTGCGATCCGTTTGAAGTGGCCGACGTGTTCACGGTTCCCCTGTCGCACCTGTTGGACGATCAACAATGGCGACGCGATAGTTTTATGCGGGCTGGAACTCGGCGCGAGTATTGGGCGGTGCCGTACCGCGAGCGCTACATTTGGGGCGCGACTGCAGGGATGCTACGCACCTTTAAAGACACCATCGCAAACACGAAATGAGCACACCTTTTGAGCAATTTGGCGGCGAGCCGGGCGTTAGAGCGCTCGTTGACGCGTTTTATGACCGCATGGATTTAGAACCCGAATTTCAAGCGATTCGCGCGCTTCATCCGACCACGCTCGACGGTTCGCGTGACAAACTGTTTTGGTTCTTTTGCGGCTGGATGGGCGGACCCAATCACTACATTGAGCGTTTTGGGCACCCGCGTTTACGAGCGCGACACATGCCGTTTCCCATCGGTTCGCCGGAACGCGACGCTTGGATGGCGTGCATGAAGATGGCGCTTGACGATTGCTCCACCGAGCCGCTGCAAGCGGCATGGCTTCTTGGGCAGCTCTCCGGTACGGCAGATTGGATGCGAAACAAGGCCGACGTGTAGCGCGATCCGGTGCAAAGGCTTTACCAAAAGCCGCCAGTTGGATAAATTCCGACCATGCACACTTACAGCACGGGCAATTCGATAGCGCTTCTGCGAAACGGTACGGAATATTTTCCGGCGCTGATCGCCGCCATCGATACCGCCGTGTCGACGGTCTATCTTGAAGCCTACATTTTTGCCGACGATGCGTCGGGCAGGGCGGTGGCCAACGCTCTGGTTCGCGCTGCACTTCGCGGTGTTGATGCGCGCATGGTGATCGATGGCTTTGGCACCAAACCGTATTTGACGCCCGAGCTCAGTGATTTTTTGATTCGATCCGGCGTTGTGCTGCTGTTGTATCGCGCCGACGTCTGGTCGATGCGCTTGCGGCGCGATCGATTGCGTCGCCTACACCGAAAAATTGTGATTGTGGACGGACGCACAGCGTTTATTGGCGGCATCAACGTGATTGACGACATGAATACGCCGGGCCATACGCCGCCACGCATTGATTTCGCGGTGCAAGTATCGGGGCCGATCTTAATGCCCATCACCGCTGCGGCGCATCGGTTGTGGCGCGTGATGCGTGTGGTGTCATTGGATCGTAGGAAGCTTCCGGAGCTGCAAGCCGTGGCCATTGCTGAAGCCTGCGGCGACACAACGGCGAAATTTTTGGTTCGTGACAATTTCCGGTATCGACGGCACATCGAAACGGCGTACTTAGCGGCGATTCGAGTGGCCAAAGAAGACATCACCATCGCATCGGCTTACTTTTTCCCCGGTGTTCGCTTTCGTCGCGAGCTGATCGAAGCGGCCACCCGCGGCGTACGAGTGACGTTGATTTTGCAAGCCCGTGTTGAATATCGTTTGCTGCATTACGCCACCAAGGCGCTCTACGGGCAACTGCTTGCGGGCGGCGTTCGAATTGTCGAGTTTGAGCGTAGTTTTTTGCACGCCAAAGTGGGCGTGGTGGATGGCCGATGGGCCACAGTAGGCTCGTCAAACATTGATCCGTTCAGCCTGTTGTTGGCGCGCGAAGCCAACGTCGTGGTTAGGAACGCCGCGTTTGGCCGTCAGTTGGCCGACGAACTCGCCACACTGGAGCGCACGGGCGGCAGGGCGGTCGATCCCAATCGGTGGGCGCAGCGCGGCGCATTGGCCCGAAGCCTTGACTGGGCGGCCTACGGCATTGCGCGTGCGTTGATTGGTTTAACCGGCGTGCGAGGCCCGCGTTGGTAGCAAAACAGCAATTGCGGCCTCGTCCGCGGGGCGTTCCTATAATGCAATGATGCAAAACGTCGGCACGGGTGGAGAAGACAGCGCAGCGCGTCGCCTTGAGCGGGTTCGACTCGCGGGCTTTAGCTCGCGCGATGCCGAACTCTTCAAGCTTTTTTTGCGCCGCCCGCCCGGCTCGGGCATCAGCCTTTTGGTGGTTGATGACGACCCATCCGACATTTTGATTGCCAATCTGCAAACGCCCGGAATCTCCGAGCTGGTTGCGGCTCGGAATCATCCCTCCACCACCATTGGTATCGTCTCTCGTTACACCAGCGACGCGCCGTACTATCAAATTGTTCAAGACGGCCAACTTCTTTATTCGTTGGCGCAGGCACTGAATCGGATTCGCGAGGGTTGGGAACCGCCGGACGCGCCACCCGCAAAGGAGCTTGTCTCCGCGACGGATTCACAGCCCGTTGCTGCTGCGGATCAGGGCGCATCGAGCGCGCAATTCGATGCCCAGGTGCCCAGTGCTGCAGACGAGCCGGTTCCGGCTCACGCGCATTTGGAGGTTACGCTCGCCGCCGGGCCCGACGCCGATGCCGCCGCCAAAACTGAAGCGTCCCCTACGACCAACTTGGGCACATTGCCATGGCAGCGCGGGCTGCGAATTCTTGTCGTTGACGATTCGAATTTTTCACGCGCCGCAATTGCCGAGGCGCTAGCAAAAGTAGGTTTCCAAGTCGACACCGCGGTTGACGGCGAAGATGGACTTCGCATGGCGCAGCTCAGTCGCTACGACATCGGGGTTATTGATTTTGAAATGCCTGGCATGCGCGGCCCTGAGGTGATTCGAAAAATGCGTGGCCTGGGCCGATTCGCGCCGCAGGTGCTCATCATGCTCACCTCGCGAACCGGGGCGGTCGATCGACTTCGCGCTCGGGTGGCGGGCTGTGATGCCTACCTGACCAAGCCCACCAAAATGAGCGAATTCATCGCGCTACTGACGCAGTTTGCCAACGCCGGCAAGTTAACCCGGCAGTGACCGTTTCACCGTTTCGTTTGCTGTGGCCGTATTTGTCGCGCCACAAAGCGCGTATGGCCTTGGCGCTTTCGTGCCTGCTGTTGGCCAAAGTCGCCAACGTGTGTATTCCCATCACGCTCAAATGGATCGTCGATCAAATGAGCGTGGAAAAGGCGCTGCTGGCGGTACCGTTCGCGCTGCTGTTCGCCTTCGGCTTTGCGCGACTCTCCGTCACGTTATTCACCGAATTGCGCGAGTTTTTCTTCGCGAAAGTGACTCAGCGGGCGGTGCGTCGAGTAGCGCTGGAAACGTTTGAGCACCTACATCGTCTCTCTCTGCGCTTTCATTTGTCGCGGCAAACGGGCGGTCTGACGCGGGACATTGAGCGCGGCACCCGAGGCATTTCATCGCTGCTGAGTTACGTGCTGTTTTCGATTTTGCCGACGCTGGTGGAAATCGCGCTGGTCGCCGGTGTGCTGGCGTGGAATTACGACTGGAGCTTCGTTACCATCACGATGGTCACGCTGACGCTCTACATCGGCTACACGATTTCCGTGACTGAATGGCGCACCGTCTTCCGCAAGGAAATGAATGAGCTGGATTCCAAGGCCAACTCCAAGGCGGTCGATAGCTTGCTCAACTACGAAACGGTCAAGTACTTCGGCAACGAGCGATTCGAGGCGGATCGCTATGACCAAAGTTTGCAGCGCTGGGAAAAGGCCGCCGTTCGCTCGCAAACATCGCTCTCGCTGCTGAATCTCGGACAGAGTTTCTTTATCGCGGCTGGCGCGAGTCTTGTCATGTGGCGCGCCATAGATGGCGTCATCAATGGGACCATGACCATTGGCGATCTGGTGATGGTCAATGCGTTCCTAATCCAGCTTTATGCACCGCTCAATTTCTTGGGCGTGATTTACCGTGAAATTCGGCAATCCGTCACGGATATGGCACGAATGTTCGGGCTGCTCAACGAGCATCAAGAAATCGCCGATGATCCCAACGCCAAGCAATTGGGCGCGGAGCAGGGCGGGCAACGAGCGCGCGGTGAAGTGAGTTTCGAGAACGTCAGTTTCGCCTATGAAGCGGATCGACAGATTTTGCGTAATGTGAATTTCACCGTTCCTGCGGGGGAAACTTACGCCGTGGTCGGCCCCAGCGGCGGCGGCAAAAGCACCTTAGCGCGACTGCTGTTTCGCTTCTATGACGCCACGAGCGGTGCCGTAAAAATAGACGGCCACGATATTCGTGAATACACGCAGGCTAGCGTTCGCGCTGCGATCGGCATCGTGCCGCAAGACACCGTTTTGTTCAATGACACGCTCGATTACAACCTGCGGTATGGCCGCCCGGATGCGAGCGATGCTGATGTGCTGGAGGCCATACGTGCCGCCCGTTTAGAGCGATTCATTGAATCGCTGCCGCAGGGTTTACAAACCTCTGTGGGTGAGCGTGGATTGAAGCTTTCGGGGGGCGAAAAGCAGCGGGTTGCCATTGCCCGCGCGCTCTTGAAAGACCCGTCAATCTTGGTGTTTGATGAAGCTACCTCAGCACTCGATAGCGAAAGTGAGCGCGCCATCCAAGCCGAAATAGCCGCCGTGAGCCGCAGCCGCACCACGCTCATCATCGCGCACCGACTGTCTACCATCACCGACGCAAATTGCATCGTTGTGATGGAGGACGGCAGCATCGTCGAGCGCGGCACCCACGCGCAACTCCTTGCAGCGGGCGGCGTTTACGCCCGACTTTGGGCGCTGCAAGCCGACACGGTGTAATTCACGCACTCAGCTAGTCAACTATTTACGCCAATGCCAATATAAATGGCGCATGTAGTGCTATTTACACAGTTTTCAAAAATAAATAGAAATTGCTTATAGCCCAACGTTTAAAGGGCATTTAGCGAAAAAGCTATTAATTCAATCTCCCGTACGTCGCATCGCAGTTCAGCAGCGTTGCTACGAGCGCTACACTGCCTTCCCCGTCCATCCTTCAAGCGAAACTCACACAATGAAGAGCTTTATTTCGGTCGTTGCAATTCGATCTTTTTTGCAATGGACTGCCTTGTGCCTTTGCGCGCTGGTGCTGCCGCTCACATCGAGCATGGCGCAATCCACCCCCGCTGGTTTTGAAATTGGACCCTCGGTCGAGGGCATCACCGAATACCGACTCAAATCCAATGGGCTTCGCGTCTTGCTCTTCGCTGAGCCGTCGAACCCAAAGATCACCGTCAACGTGACCTATCTCGTCGGTTCGCGCCACGAAGGCTACGGCGAAACGGGCATGGCGCATTTGCTCGAACACATGCTCTTTAAGTCAACGCCCAAGTTTCCCAACCTGTGGCAAGACATGAGCAATCGCGGCTTCATCAACAACGGCACAACCTGGCTTGATCGCACGAATTACTACGAAACCTTCGCCGCTAACGATGACAACCTACGCTGGGCGCTCGAAATGGAAGCCGAGCGGATGGTCAACTCAAACATTTTGCGAAGCGAACTCGACACCGAAATGACGGTCGTCCGAAACGAATTCGAGGCGGGTGAAAACCGTCCGCAATGGACGCTCTATGCCAAAGTGTTTTCGAGCGCCTTCGCTTGGCACAACTACGGCAACAACACCATCGGCAATCGTAGCGACATCGAAAATGTGGGTATCGACAATCTGCGCGCCTTCTACCGAAACTACTACCAACCCGACAACGCCGTGCTGCTCGTTACGGGAAAGATCGACACCGCAAAAACACTCGCGTGGATCGAGCAATACTTCGGCGCGATCCCCAAACCCACACGGCAATTGCCCAAGCTGTGGACCGTAGAGCCCACACAAGACGGCGAGCGCGAAGTCACAGTCCGTCGCGTTGGCGACTCACAATTTTTGTTCGCTGCGTACAGAGTTCCGGCTGCAACGCACGCCGATTCGCCTGCGCTGCAAGTGCTCGCACAGCTCATGACCAACGATCCCGCCGGACGCTTGTATCAATCGCTCGTGAAATCGAAATTGGCAGTCAGTGTTGATAACGAAAGCGACGTTATGTTTGAGCCATCGCTCATGGGATTCTGGGCGAATCTGAACAAAACACAATCGATCGACAAAGCGCGCGATGTGATGTTGTCGGCCATTGAAAACGCATCTCAGAAGCCGTTCTCGGCCGAAGAATTGGCCCGCGTGAAAATTCAAATGGAAAAGAGCTACGACCAAACGTTTGCTGACAGCGGGCGCTTTGCTGTGGCGCTGTCTGAGGCCATCGCCGTGGGCGATTGGCGCTTCTTCTTCCTGCAGCGCGACCGGGTCGCCAAGGTCACTCTCGCAGATGTTGAGCGCGTGGCCAAAGCCTACTTCAAGCCGCAAAACCGCACGCTTGGAAAATTTATCCCGGTTGATAAGCCTGATCGCGCCGAGATGCCCACCACGCCAGCCGTGGCCGATTTGCTGAAAAACTATCAAAGCGCGCAAAGTCAAGCAGCGGGCGAAGTGTTTGATCCCACGCCTGCCAACATCGAGCAACGCGTCGAGCGATTCAAACTTGCCAACGGCATGAAGGTCGTGCTGTTGCCAAAGAAGACACGCGGCAACACTGTGCAAATTGCGCTTCGAAATGGCTATGGCAATTTGGCCACTCGCAAAGGCAAGGCCGAGATCGACGAGCTGGCCAGTGCGCTCTTAATGCGCGGTGCTAAGGGGCTTAACCGCCAACAAATTCGCGACCGTATTGATGCGCTCCGCGCTTCGGGCGGCGTAGGCTTGGGCGGCGGCGCATTTCAAACACGCCGTGCGCATGTGCCCGAGTTGCTGGAACTGATGGCGCACATTTACGCAACGGCCGCACTACCCGCCGACGAACTCGAAATCGTGCGCAAAGAAATCGTCACCGGCATCGAGGAATCGCTGAAAGATCCAGAAGCGCTTGCGTTTAACGCCGCGGCTCGACACTTCTCAACCTATCCGAAAGGCGATCCTCGCTATGTAGCGTCGATGGCTGAGCGAGTTGCAGCGCTAAAGGCGGTGAAACGCGATGACATCGTTCGTTGGGTGGCTCAGATGCGCGGATTCAGCGATTCGGAAATCGCCATCGTGGGCGACTTTGATGCGCCCGCCGTAAAAGCCGCGCTCAACAAGCACTTTGCTGGCCCCAAGCTCTCGACTCCATTTCAGCGCATCGTTTCTGAACACAAGCCTATCGCCGCCAAGAGCGAAAAAATTCTCACCCCTGACAAGGAAAACACCACGTTTGTCGCCCGCGTTGGATTTCAAATGAGAGACAGCGTGCCAGATTACGCAGCCATCGTGCTCGCCGATTTCATCGTCGGTGGCAGCGCGGGCGCACGGCTCTTCAATCGCGTTCGTGAAAAAGAGGGCCTGAGCTACGACGTGTTTAGTAGCCTGAGTGTGCCAACATTCTCTGACAACGCGACCTGGTCGTTTGGCTTCATCGCCAATCCGCAAAACGCCGCCAAGGCCGAAGCTTCACTACGCGATGAATTGAAACAGCTACGTGAAGGCGCGTTGACAGAGCAAGAATTTGTGGCGCAGCGTCAATCCTTACTCGACCAGCGCGCCGTGCGTCGCGCACAAGACGCAACGCTCGCCCAGCAGCTCGTCAATTTCGAAGACACCGGCCGCACGTTTGCGTTTACGCAAGCGCTCGAAGACAACATCCGCAAGTTGACCAAGGCCGATTTTGATGCGGTCATGAAGAAATACGTTGATCTGAGTGCGATGTCATCATTTTTGGCCGGAGACTTCAGCAAGGTGAAGTAATCCGCGACAAAGGGCGCGCCGAGCGCGCTCTTTTACAATGGGGCTTCGAGCGGCGCGAAGCTTTGCGCTGCGTTCTTTGGCTCACATGCTCCCATCCTCTTCGTCATCCAGCGCCCTGTCCCCTGCCAGAGAGCGACAGGTGCTCCTCGTTTTGATGCTCATGGGATTCACGAACATCGTGGATTTCATGATCATGATGCCGCTGGCACCGCTGCTCACGCGTGAATTCGGCATCACCACGGCGCAGTTTGGGTTTTTGGTGTCAGCCTATGCGTTCGCTGCGTCGATTGCGTCGCTCATCATGGCATCAATCGCCGATCGCTTCGATCGAAAGCACGTATTGCTGCTCTCGTACGGCGGATTAATTGTCGGCACGTTGGGCTGTGCTTTGGCACCCACCTATGCAACGCTCGTGATCGCTCGAATCGTGGCTGGCGCGTTTGGCGGCATTCAGTCGGCTATTGCCCTGTCGATCGTAGGCGATTTGGTGCCCGATGAGCGCCGTGGGCGCGCGATGGCATTGGTCATGATGTCATTTTCACTGGCCGCCGTGTTGGGCGTGCCGCTATCGATCTATGTGGCGTCGCTGGGCGGTTGGCACGTACCATTTTTTGCGCTGTCAGCGCTGTGCTCCGTTTTGTTCATCGTCGCGTATCGACTCATTCCAGTGATGCGCCGCCACTTGATCGCGGGCGCGAAGCCCATCAGTTTGATTCAGGGCTACGCTGAACTGCTGCGGGTGCCCAATCACTGGTGGGCGTTTTTAACTTCGGCACTGATCATTTTGTCGGGCATGATGGTGATTCCATTTATCGCGCCAACACGAGTTACTAACGAAGGCTTGAGCGAGAGCCAGCTCGCCTACTTCTATTTGATTGGTGGTGCGGTGACGATTGTTACGCGCCCGTATTTTGGTCGGCTCACCGATCGATACTATCGACCGCATGTCTTTTATTGGACCGCGCTGTTGTCGATCATCCCGATCCTATTGGTGACGCATCGACTTGGTGTCAGCCTGCTTTGGCAGAACATGGTTGCCGCGCTGTTTTTCATTTTTGTGAGCGGTCGCTTCATTCCATTCACGGCGATGAATGCGGCGGCCAGTGCGCCACAGCTCCGCGGTCGGATGATGTCGTTTAGCTCGGCGGTACAAAACTTCTCGACCGGAATCGCTGCAAGCATTGGCGGCGCGATGCTCACAACGTCGCCCAGCGGGGCGATTTTGGGCTATGAGGCGGTCGGCTATCTCTCGTGTTTGTTGACCTTGATGGCGGTAGCCGCTGCCTACCGAATCCGCGCGGTGTCGTAGCGAAATCATGGCGCTTTCACTCCACATCAATGGTGTGCAACTCGAACGCGGCGGGCGCTCCCTGTTTCCGCCGCTAACCGTTTCTACAGGTGCGGGTACGCTGCTCTACGTTCGCGGCGCGAATGGTGCGGGCAAAACCACGCTGCTTCGCGCGCTGGCTGGGTTAGCGTCACCCAGCGCCGGTGAGGTTGCGTGGCGGCAGGACGGCAATCCCACCACCGCTGCAGCCGCCACCACGTTCGTCGGCCATGCAAACGCGATGAACGACGCACTATCAGTGATTGAAAATTTGTCCTACGCCACCTCGCTGGCGGGGCAAATTTACCGACCCGTCCTCGTCGGCGCTGCGCTTGAACAACTCGGCGTGTTTAACCTAGCGCTGCGCCGTGTTGGAACGCTCTCGCAAGGTCAGCGAAAACGCGCCTCTCTTGCTCGCTTATTACTCCGCGAGCAGCCTGGTGCCAGAGCTTGGCTGCTCGATGAGCCCTTCGTTGCGCTGGATGTAGATACACAAAAAATGCTCGAGCAGCTGATCGCTCAAGAACTCAAAGCAGGTGCAATCGTGGTGCTCACATCGCATCAGGACTTTGCGATTGATTCAGCCAAAACGACCGAGGTGTTGCTGTGAGTCTTCGCCTTGCATCGACTGCCGTGGCGCGGCGCGAATTTCAGCTGTTCGCCCGACGAAAAAGTGACTGGGCCAACCCGTTGATGTTTTTCGTGATCGTGTGTTCGTTGTTCCCCTTCGCGGTGGGCAGCGAATCCGAGCGCTTGCGATTGATTGGCGTGGGCGTGATTTTTGTTGGGGCGCTGCTCGCCACACTGCTGACGCTGCCAAGGCTGTTCGACGAGGACGCCCGCGATGGTTCGCTCGATTTATTGCTCAGCTCAAACGAACCGCTAGCGATGCTGATTCTGGCGCGGGTCGCAGCGCTCTCCTTCGGCATCGGTGCGCCGCTGATACTGGCCGCACCTTTGTTTTCATTTCTTTACGCGTTACCGGCCGACGTTGCTTTGATGCTGGCGTTGGGTGTGGCCATCGCCGTACCGACGCTGCTGCTCGTGGGTGCGATTGCAGCGGCGCTTTTAGTGTCAGCGCGAGGCGGCGCAATTTTGACGGCGGTACTCGTGCTGCCGCTCACCATTCCCACATTGATCTTTGGCGCGGGCGCAGCGCTTAAAGTGTTATTCGGCGAATCCCCCGTGGCCGAGCTCTCTCTCCAGGCGGCCTACCTGCTGTTTGCTCTAGCATTAAGCCCGCTGGCTGCATCCGCAGCGCTCAAAATTAGCACCGATTAAATAGTCCAACGCACGTGGCGCGAACCGAACAACAATCCAATGATCGCTTTCAGGGCCGGTGGTTCTGGCGCTACGCCTCGCCTGCCGCGTTCTATCCCGTTGCCGGACGCATCGAGAAGCTGTCTTGGGCGTTGGCTGCGATTCTGGCCATTGTTGGCCTCTATATTGGCTTTTTTCGCGCACCGACGGACGCTCAGCAGGGGGAGGTGTATCGAGTGATCTACATCCACGTCCCGGCGGCGTGGATGGCCATGATCATTTATTTAGCAATGGCGTTTTGGGCGGCTACTGGCTTGGTACTGGGCACCCGCCTGTCGTTCATGATGAGCCATGCGCTTGCTCCTACGGGCGCGATCATGGCGGTCATTGCGCTGTGGACGGGCGCGTTGTGGGGCCGTCCGACTTGGGGCACGTATTGGGTGTGGGACGCACGGCTCACGTCCACTTTGATTCTGTTTTTTCTCTATGTGGGCTACATCGCACTTGCTGCTGCGTTTGACGACAAGAAAAAAGGCGATCGGGCCTCCGCGCTCATCGCGCTCGTGGGTGCGGTCAATGTGCCAATCATTTACTTCAGCGTGAACTGGTGGAACACCCTGCACCAAGGCTCATCCGTACGCCCCGGTAGCTCTTCGATGGCCTCAATCATGCTGACTGCGATGCTCATCATGACCTTTGCTTTCTGGGCGTATTGTGTGGCCGCAGCAATGCATCGCCTGCGCACCCAAATCATCGAGCGCGAAGCCGAAACGAAGTGGGTCAAGGAGCTCGTGAAATGATCTGGGAGAGCTGGAGCGCGTTTTGGGACATGGGCGGACGCGGTTTTTTCGTGTGGGGCAGCTACGGCGCGCTGCTAATTGCTATCGTTGCGGAACTCATGGCGCTGCGCAGCGCTCGAAAGAAGGCGCTCGAATCGGTTGTTGAGCTCAAGCGATTGCCTTAGTTTTTGCCACAGATTTCACAGATGAACACCGATTTCGGCCCACTCCAGATCGAATCGAATCTGTGCAATCTGTGCAATCTGTGAAATCTGTGGCAAAAACCAAACTGATCCCACAACAAACATGACACTTAAACAAAAACGTCTCGCGCTAATCCTCGGCGGCCTGGTTATCCTGGCCGCAGCGACCGCGCTCGTCCTCACCGCGCTCAAAGATAACCTCGCATTCTTTTTCACGCCGACGCAAATCAAAGCCAACGAAGCGCCGATGAATCGCACCTTTCGCATTGGTGGCATGGTCGAAACAGGTAGCGTTAAGCGCGACGGTGTCAATGTCACATTCAAGGTCACCGATACCGCGCAAGTGGTGAGCGTTGCCTACACCGGCATCCTGCCCGATTTATTCCGCGAAGGTAAAGGCGTCGTCGCTCAGGGAAAACTCGACGCTGGCGGCGTGTTTCGCGCCAAAGAAGTGCTCGCCAAACATGACGAAAATTACATGCCGCCCGAGGCTGCGAGCGCTGTCGAGCAAGCCAACAAAGCGCGCGCTGCGGCTGAGAAGACGTTGAAGTATTGACGGCCGAGTGCGATTCGCAGTGTTCCCTCCCCTTCAAGGGGAGGGCTAGGGTGGGGATGGTTTTCATCGCAAACTAGTTCACGATCCGACTCAGTTGCCGCATTCCCGGAATCAGCACAAACCGCACCTTGCCGCAAATTCGCTCACCACTCAAGCGCGCCCAATGAACAAACGCCTCCTAGTCCCGTTATCCTTTTTTCTCCTCGCCGGCATCCTCTATTGGGGGCTGTTCCGCGACCCGAAAGAAGTGCCATCTCCGCTCATCGGCAAGCCCGCGCCCGCCTTCACGCTCACACAGCTTGGCAACCCAAACGCCAACTTTTCGCCCGCCGACATGAAGGGCAAAGTGTGGCTCATGAATGTTTGGGCGAGTTGGTGCGCCAGCTGCAAAGAAGAGCACCCAGTGCTGTTGGATTTGCAGAAAAGTAACTTCGCGCCGATTGTGGGCTTCAACTACAAAGATCAGCGAGCCGCGGGGCTAGACGTACTCAAAAAAACGGGCGATCCGTTCGTGCTCTCTGCTTTTGACGCTGATGGCAAAGTGGGTTTGGATTGGGGCGTTTACGGCGCACCAGAAACGTTTCTGATCGACGCCGAAGGCATCATCCGCGCCAAGCACGTCGGCCCGATTACCCACGAAATTGCGGCGCAGAAATTCGCGCCTTTCGTGGCGGCGCCGCGCTGAAATTACTTTCGCTCGCCGGTGTATCGGGCGAACTTGAGTGTGAATTGCGAATGAGTCGCCGTAGCGAACGGTCATGAGTCGCCATAGTGCAGCGCAATCAAACTTTTCAGCATATTGCCCGGTAAAATATGGACTATAAGCAGATTAGATGACTTTTCAATAATCGATATAAATCGCCGTAATGCCTTATTTCGTAAGGCATTGCTCAATAAAGTTTGTGTCGAAGAAACGGAACACTTCCTGACTCATCAATTCGCTATCTACAGCGCTACAACCCGATTCCACGCGCCATGATCGCCGCAAAAATCATCACCGGCGCGAGCAAATGCACCTCAATCAACACCAGCCTGCGCGCGCGAATCCACTGCGCATCCGTCGGCAACGCATTCGTTGATTTGAAGGCGCGCGACCAACGAAAAAACGAAAGGGTCGGGATGATCGACAACAAACCCACCGCTGCAAAGAACGCGATCTTCATCCAAAACACCGGATTCCCGCTGTAGAACGCGAAACCCTTAACGCCGTAACGAACGCGCAGATAACCAACGATCAAAAGCAGCAGCGCCGCAATCCCGTACGCCGCATCGAGCTTCGGTAAAAAGCGCACCGACTGCGCCGAAATCGGCCCACGCAACACCGCCCATTCCGCCATCAAAACCCCCACCAATGCAAACGCCAGTAGGTGGTGAAAAATCGCAAGGTTCGCGTCAAGGCTCATAAAGTTTTCATCCAAGTGTTGATGTTCAGTAGCGTCGGTGGTCAGCTTATCCAACCACGGGCGGGTTACAGCAATTCAGTCCAGTCCGCGCGCTCCACCAGCCACTTGTTGTTGTCAAATCGCCAGCGCGTCGTGAAATTCCAACTCTGCGCACGCTCCGGAATGATGCCCGAGCCGCCGCCCGCGACGACCACCAATTTCGCCATTGCCGTATTGCCCGTAATCGTCAATTCGCTGATCGACACGTTCATGTAAATGTTCGGGTTCGTAAGCAACACCGCCGCCACCGTGCGCCGAGCGTCATCGCGATTCATCCCGCCTTCGCCACTGCGCGCGAAATCCGGCGCAAGGTAGCCAACGAGTTTCGCAGGCTCACGCGCTTTGACCGCGGCCTCCATTTCAGCAATCGTCGCGCGCAGTGCTTTTTCTGGGTCGGTGCGGGCGCAGGCGCTGAGCGCAATCAAAAGCGTCGCAAGTCCAACGAGCGTCAGTAAGTGGTGCGCCAATTTCTCTCGATTCATCCAGTGATTATCCGGTTTCGTTGCGCGCTCCGCTCGATGGCATCCGAACACTGGAAAGGGTGCGCGCGTGAACGCCGTCAACCCCGGTCTCACGCTCACCGAGCGCCTGCAAGAAGGCATGCAAGCCGAGGCACGGCAACAAGGCATCAGCATGGAAGAAGCCCTGACCCGAGTCAAAGCCACCCGCCCGCTCTATCGCATCGCAGAACCCAGCGAAATCGCCGACGCAATGGTCTACCTCGCATCAAAGCGCGCGAGCTACATCACGGGGGCGGTGGTGGCTATGGATGGGGCGGTTACGCCGATGGTGGTGTAGCGGGCACGCGCTCAAAAATGGACTGCGCCCAATCGGGCACAGGCAGATAGCGCTTGTTGAGCTGGCCTTCGGATGCGCGAAAACACAACTGCGGTGAGGCGTTATCCACGCTGTTGTCGTAAACGTAAAGTCGATCCACGACCGACTCGAGTTGCGCACAGTTGGCGATGGACTTGCCGCAGCGCGAAATGATCTTGCCGATGGGAACCTCGTGCCCGCCCTCCATCACCCGGCGGGCAATGCGCGCCGCATTGATCGTAGCGTCCCGTGTGCCGACGAAGAACAGCCGCACGAAAAATCCGGCCTGCGCAGCTCGCAACACAAAATCCACTTTGTCGGGTGACGAAAGTACTGTCTCGGATGCGAGGTCGTTGCTCTGCTGCAGGCAGTTTTCGCGACGCTCAGCAGCCAGATTGGCGGCTTTCAATACAGCGTCAAGTGAGTTCCAGTCTCCGAACTCATCGCGTGCGATGTTGTCGGGATTGACGTATTCGCAACCGTGCATCCATTGGTGCCGCAATACCGCTTCAGTGATGGACGTCTTGCCTGCCCCATTCGGCCCGGCGACGACAATCAGGCGAGGGCGCGACATGTCCACAGCGACTAAAGACGCGGTAGATCGAACTGTTTACGCTGGTACTCGGTACGCGCTTGCGCCGCGAGCAAATCCGCTGCGAGAACAGCGCGGGAGTTAAGTTCAGCCGCCGCGCGCTTTTCGCGCGCAACGCGCGCTACGTCGTCCATGATTTCCGCGAGCTGTTCGTCGGTAGGCTCCTCCCCCACAGCCAGTGGGTCTAGAGGCAACTTGTCATGCATTGTGCTCATGAGCGAGATAGTAGCGCAGCATTCGTCACTTTGCTGCGCATTGGCGCGGGGCTGTCGTTTCAGGCGTGCCCCGCTCGCGCCGGATGCCTTGGTTGCGGCAATACTCGTATAAATTACTGGGCGGGAACAGTCACAATGCAGACATGGGCTTGAATTCTGGCGGCGAATGATTGCGAGGATGAAATGACCAGACGACTTGTCAAAAAACCACCGAATCTGAATGTCCCCGTGATGAACGGCAAGGGCGGATTGCTTCCCGGTATTCGTCCTGACCGCAACACATCAATGCTTGACGCTGCCGACGGGTTCAACGAGACGAGCCATTTGCTCGCTGAACCTGCCAACGCAAAGCATTTGTTGAAATCGATCAATCAGTATCGCGCGGGGCAGGTTCGAGTGAAGCAGGGGTGACCGCCGCGTGAGAAGCAGGCAGAGGCGTGCGCGTGAACGCCGTCAACCGCGGCCTCACGCTCACCGAACGCCTGCACGAAGGCATGCAAGCCGAGGCAAGGCAACAAGGCATCAGCGTGGAAGAAGCCCTCATGCGAGCCAAAGCCACGCGCCCGCTAGGCCGCATCGCAGAGTCCAGAGAAATCGCCGACGCAGTGGTTTACCCCGCATCGAACCGAACGTGTTACATCACGGGGGCGGTGTTGGCTATGGATGGAGTGGTTACGCCGATGGTGGTGTAGCGCTCAATCACTACTCAACATGAGCTAGCGCTCGACGAATCATCAGCTCCACCTCTGGCACACAATTGGAATAGCTGAGTTTGATTTCAGGATGTGCCTTGGCATACACCCGAAATATCTCATCGGCGAACGCTTGGCCAATGGTGGGTATGCCATTGAAATCAAGATCGACAAAACTGAAGCGGTCGAAGCGCAGAATCACTCGCTTCGCTTGCGAACGTGACACCAGATTTTCGTTGCCAAGTCGAGCTAGCTTCATTGGCACGATGGTGCGGTCAAAAGTGAATTCGTCTGGCGCAGCGAATTGGAAGAACACGTCATTCGGCACTCTCGTGCTGTTTCGTGCAATCCGCATTACGACCATAGTGCCTTTTTCGGCTTGCTCTCCTTCGAATAGGTAATCAAACTTTGTTCCGTCTTGATGACTAAAAATAAGTCCGTCGGCGTGAATAGCGAAGTCGTCGAACATCCGCGAAGAAAAGAAAATGCCTTCGCCGGAGTGATTTTTTGGGTCAGTAGTGAAACGGCCTTTAGCAAGCTCAAGGAGCGAAAGCCTCGGATCAGGAAGGTTAAGGGCTCGCTGTACTTTGTTAAAGATGCCAACGCCATCGTCATCAACAATCATCTCGACGACAGAAGCATCTACACGCAGCCTCACCCACAACTCTTTTCCTTCGGAGTGATCGCATGCGTTGTTAACCATTTCCGTGAAACCATGATGGCAAATGCGAATCACGTTGTCGGGAATTGCGTCCAGCCACGGAAGTATTCGATCAAGCCAAAGCTGATTTTCGTCGAGCCCAACAACAGGAACAAAAAATGAGAATTCGACGTTCGGGCCTATCGAATACACCTTGTGCGTTGTGCCAGTTGCCTTTAGAAAGCCTTGAGCAACAATTGTCGCCAGCCATAGGTTGGCCGTGCGTCTGGTGATGCCAAATTTGTCGGCAATCCAACTGCTCAGCCCTTCCGGACTCTCTCTTGCACGCTGCGTAATCCAACCCCGAGTAACTGGATCTAGGCCTGCGGATCTCATCGATATTTCCTAACATTCGCCGTTTAGGAAATTATAAACAGTTATTAGGAAATTAACATTTCTTTATGTTTAGCGAGATGAAATCTACATACTCCGTCGATACTGCCCACCCACTTCAAACAGCGCATCGGTAATCTGCCCGAGCGAGGCAACCTTTACCGTCTCCATCAACTCAGCAAACACGTTGCCGCCGCTCATCGCGGTTTGTTTGAGTTTGTTGATCACTACGTTTGATGCGCTCGCGTTGCGGTGATGGAAATCATCGAGTCGTTTTAGTTGACTCTGCTTTTCTTCGTCGGTAGAGCGCGCCAGTTCTAGTGTTTCCTGAACGGCATCACCGTGCGGATTGCGGAAGGTGTTTACGCCGATGATCGGCAACGTACCGTCGTGCTTCAGCCATTCGTAGTGCATCGATTCTTCTTGAATCTTGCCGCGTTGATAGCCGGTTTCCATGGCGCCGAGTACGCCGCCGCGTTCTGAAATCGCTTCGAATTCTTTGAGCACGGCTTCTTCAACCAAGTCTGTGAGTTCGTCGATGATGAACGCACCTTGGTTCGGGTTTTCGTTTTTGGCAAGACCCCATTCGCGATTGATGATGAGCTGAATCGCCATCGCGCGGCGCACTGATTCTTCGGTCGGTGTGGTGATCGCTTCATCAAATGCGTTGGTGTGCAGGCTGTTGCAGTTGTCGTATACGGCGATCAGTGCTTGCAGCGTAGTGCGGATGTCGTTGAACTGAATTTCCTGCGCGTGCAGGCTACGGCCGCTGGTTTGAATGTGATATTTGAGTTTTTGGCTGCGATCATTCGCGCCGTATTTTTCGCGCATCGCTATGGCCCAGATACGCCGCGCGACGCGACCGAGCACGGTGTATTCCGGGTCCATGCCATTGCTGAAAAAGAACGACAAGTTCTGCGCGAAATCATCGATGTGCATGCCGCGCGCGAGGTAGGCCTCAACGAACGTAAATCCGTTTGAAAGCGTGAACGCAAGCTGCGAAATCGGATTCGCGCCGGCCTCAGCAATGTGATAACCGCTGATCGAAACTGAATAGAAATTACGCACTTTGTTTTGCACGAAGTACTGCGCGATGTCACCCATGACCTTTAGCGAAAACTCGGTCGAGAAGATGCAGGTGTTCTGCCCCTGATCTTCTTTCAGAATGTCAGCCTGCACCGTACCACGCACGTTTTCAAGCGTCCACGCTTTGATCTTTGCCACCTCATCATCGGTCGGTTCGCGTTTGTTATCCGCTTTGAACTTCGTGAGCTGCTGCGTGATCGCCGTGTTCATAAAGAACGCGAGAATCGTCGGCGCGGGGCCGTTGATGGTCATCGAAACCGATGTCGTCGGCGCACACAAATCAAAGCCGTCGTAGAGTACTTTCATGTCGTCGAGAGTGGCGATGCTCACGCCGCTGTTGCCGACCTTACCGTAGATGTCTGGACGCACGGCAGGATCGTTGCCGTAGAGCGTGACGCTGTCGAACGCTGTGGACAAGCGCTTGGCGTCCATGCCTTCGCTGACTTTCTTGAATCGCTTGTTGGTACGAAACGCGTCTCCCTCACCAGCGAACATGCGCGTCGGATCTTCGTTTTCGCGCTTGAATGCGAACACGCCCGCAGTGAATGGGAAACTGCCGGGCACGTTTTCCTTCAACTGCCACTTCAGTATTTCGCCATCGTCTTCATAGCGCGGCAAAGCCACCTTCTTAATCTTCGTTCCCGACAATGATGTCGTTGTTAATGCGGTGCGAATTTCTTTATCGCGAATTTTGACGATGTATTCGTCGCCGGAATAACTGGCGACGGTTTGCGGCCACATGTCTAAGAGTTTCTTGGCGCGTGGATCGAGGGATTGGTTGCGGTCTGCAATGAGCGCATCGATAGTCGCACCAAACCCCTCGCCCGCAGGCGGGAGAGGGGTAGCGGTGAGGGTGCTGCGGAGAAGAAGAGAGCTCTCCGATGGGCGGCCACCCTCACCCCCAACCCCTCTCCCGCCTGCGGGCGAGGGGAGAAGACCAAGCATCCGCTTCGTCGCCAACAACTGCTGCCGCTCCCGCGCAATTTGCGCTTGCGTATCCGCCCAACGGTGATAGCCGCGCACGCTATCCGCAATCTCCGCGAGATAGCGAGCGCGAGCGCCGGGAACGATGGCCTGGGTTTGCGAGGAGGCTCTCGTTTCAACGCTGGGCAACAAACTCGTCTTGACCTTCAAACCTTTGGCAACGAGCGCGGGCAGCATCGCTTGATACAACGCGGTCACACCATCGTCAGCGAATCGCGATGCCATCGTGCCGAACACGGGCATCGTTTCCGTTGCCGCACTCCACGCTTCTTTGTTTCGCTGCACTTGTTTGCGCACGTCGCGCTGCGCGTCTTGTGCGCCTTTCCGATCAAATTTGTTGATCGCGATGAAATCCGCGAAATCGAGCATGTCGATTTTTTCGAGTTGACTTGCAGCGCCGAATTCAGGTGTCATCACATAAAGCGATACGTCCACATGCGGCACGATGGCGGCGTCGCCTTGACCAATGCCCGATGTTTCAACAAAGATCACATCAAAGCCATGCACTTTGCACGCAGCGATTGCATCGGGCAGCGCTTTCGAAATTTCAGAACCACCTGAATCGCGCGTCGCGAGTGAGCGCATGTAGATGTTTTCGTGATTGATCGCGTTCATGCGAATACGATCGCCCAGCAACGCACCGCCTGATTTGCGTCGCGATGGATCGATTGAAATGATTGCGATCTTTAGCGCGTCGTTTTGATCGATGCGAAAACGGCGAATGAGTTCGTCGGTGAGTGAAGACTTTCCGGCGCCGCCGGTGCCGGTGATTCCTAGTGCAGGCGTTGTGATTTTTGCGGCTTGGTCGTGAATGGCTTGGCGGTCTGATTCAGGCATTGCGCCCGCTTCGAGCATGGTGATGGTGCGGGCTAGCGTTGTGTAGTTCGTCGTGTGCGCTACCGGCGAAGACCCTCTCCCTAACCCTCCCCCCCGGGGGGAGGGAACCAAGCTCAAGTCATGATCGCACAGCGCCACCATGTCGTTAATCATGCCTTGCAAGCCAAGTTTCGCGCCGTCTTCGGGTGAGAATATCTTTGTCACGCCATAGTCGTGCAGCGCTTTAATTTCAGACGGCACGATCACGCCGCCGCCGCCACCGAACACCTTGATGTGGCTCGCACCTGCTTCGCGCAACATATCGATCATGTACTTGAAGTACTCAACGTGACCGCCCTGATACGAGCTAATGGCAATGCCGTGTACGTCTTCTTGCAGCGCGGCGTCGACGACTTCTTTCACGCTGCGGTTGTGACCGAGATGAATCACTTCACAACCGCTGCCCTGCAGAATGCGACGCATGATGTTGATCGACGCATCGTGCCCGTCAAACAAGCTCGCGGCGGTTACAAAGCGCACTTTGTGCTTGGGCTTGTAGACGAGATTTTTGGTGTCGAGATTACTCATGCGAAGGCTCCAGGCTGCGAATTGGGCAGACGCAGATTTTCGCAGAAATTAGGCTCAAGTTGACGTTAACGTCAACTTATCTGAATCACGTTGCACGCGCCTGTAAAAATCGCTTGGTCAACACCATCCCGACGAGCATCGCGGGCAGAAACAGCGCGATGTCCATCCCGCCGGTGGTCAAGCTCGCCACGGCCGGACCGGGGCAATAGCCCGCCAATCCCCAGCCCACCCCGAATAGCGCCGCGCCAGCGAGCAAGGCTTTGTCGATGCGTCGCACCGTTGGCAGGTCAAAACCAGTGGCGAACCAAGGCTTCTTCCGTTTGGGCAGTAGGGCGAAAGCGATGGCGGCGACCATCAAAGCGCCGCCCATGACAAACGCCAAACTCGGGTCCCAACGACCGCTGGCAATGCCGCCAATATCTAAAAACGCCTGCACCTTTTTCGGATCGGTCATGCCGCCAATGACCAGCCCAGCCGCGAACACTACGCCCGCCAAAAACACCACGATGCGCGCCATCATGCGAGCGCTCCAAACGCGCGAAGTGTGGCTACAGTGGCCATGCCCGCACCCATAAATGTCAGCGTTGCCGCGAGCGATCGAACCGACGCGCGCGACAGGCCGCACACCCCATGCCCGCTAGTGCAGCCGCTGCCGAGCACCGTGCCCACGCCCACCAGTAAGCCCGCAGCGATCAGCAGCCCCGGCGAGCGTGGCGCGATGCTCACTGCATTGAAGAGCCAAGCGAAGAGTGCACCGCCCACGATCAAGCCCGCAATGAACGCCCAACGCCAATCGCGGCCTTCGCGCTCAGTGAATGCACTCGTGACGATGCCGCTGATGCCCGCCACGCGGCCCATAGCGGCCAGCAGTAACCAGGTCGCGACACCAATCAAAACGCCGCCGATGAGTGATTGAAGATACGGATGCACGTTGTGTTGTTTCCGAAAACGAAAGAGCCCGCATTATGAAGATAATTGCCTCACACTTTGAAAGGTAGCTAGCTCATGGCCGCAACTGAAAATGGCGCTACGATTCCGGCCATCGCTCGAGACGGCTACGCGGGCGACGTCACGCCGCAAGACGCCTTTGACGCGTGGCAAGCGGGCAACGTCGTGCTGGTCGATATTCGCACCGACGCCGAACGCGAGTGGGTGGGTTTGGTGCCCAACGCAGCGGTAGTTCCGTGGAAGCAATGGCCGGGCATGACGATGAATCCGAACTTCGACGCGCAGATTCAAGCGCTGTTTAAAGCGGGCGAAGGACGCCCTTTGGTCATGCTTTGTCGCTCAGGCATTCGATCGATTGCCTCGGCGAAGCGAGCCACCGAGCTGGGTGTGACGGCCTACAACATCCTTGAGGGATTTGAGGGCGACCCGAACGCAGAGGCGAAGCGCTCCACGCGAGGCGGTTGGAAGTTTCGCGGCTTGCCTTGGAAGCAGAACTGAGGGCGATGCGCGGTCTGTGAATTCGGGGTGAGCGTTGGACGTTGCGCCGGCATTCGCGGCGAGCCGCTCCTACAGTGGGCGGTTACTTAACGACTGTCAAAAAGAAAATCGTAAGGTTGACCGCCAGCGCGGCTGTCCACACCATCGATCGAACACCTTGTTTGCCGGTCACGTAGAGATACACAAACAGCGCTCGCAGCGCGATGAAGGCGACCGCTAACGCGTTGGCCACAACGCCTGCGCCGCCGAGCATGTGGTTCACGATAACCGCTGCGGCGAAAAACGGTAGCGCTTCCCAGCAATTGGCTTGCGCGAAGTTCGCCCACTTTCGGTAGCCCTCTTGTTTGGCGAGCCAATCACGGGGATTGCGGTTGTCGAAACCGCCGTCCCGCGGATGCGTTCCAAACGTGCCCCATTTGGCAATGCCCGCGCAAGCTATGGGCATGAGGGCCGCCAAAACAATGCAGAAGAGTGCGATAGTCATGATTTTAAGGTTCTCATCCTAGCTTTATTGCGGAATGCCTTATGAAATAGGGGCTTTAATAGAAATAGACAAATATTCAATAACTAAAAAATTTGTGCGGATGCCCATATTTCATAAGGCATTCCGCAGTAAAGCTAGACGCTCGAGTCACTCTTTCGCAAAAACCGATGCGGCCACTCAAAGCGCGGCGATGCCCGCCTTCGCAATTTGCAAATCCTCTGAAGATTTCACGCCAGACACGCCAACCGCGCCGATCACATGACCGTCAACGATGATCGGTGCGCCGCCTTCGAGCGGCGTGACCACATCAACCGATAGAAACGATACGCGCCCTTCGTTGACCATCTTTTCGTACACACCGCTTTCGCGGCGGCCGATGGCTGCCGTGATTGCTTTTCTGGGGCCGATGGTGGCCGACACAGGCGCGGCACCGTCGAGCCGCTGCAGCCAAAGCAAATGCCCGCCGTCGTCACAAATAGCGATGGTGACCGCCCAATTGTTTTTCACGGCTTCGGCTTCACAGGCAGTGGCGATGCGCTTGACGTCGTCAGCGGTCAACATGGGGCGGGTCTTCATGGTTTTTTCTCTTTCAAGGTCATGAGCGCTGCGTACTTGAGCAGCAGTTGGTCTTTGGTTTCGATGTGTTCAGGGTGAATTGGAATGCAATCAACCGGGCAGACTTCGCGACACTGCGGCGTGTCAAAGTGCCCCACGCATTCCGTACATTTCGAGGGCGCAATCACATAGAACTCGTCGCCCATGCTGATCGCATCGTTCGGGCATTCGGGTTCGCACACATCACAATTGATGCATTCGTCGGTGATCATTAGCGCCATACGAGAATTGTAGGGCGCTGTCCCTACATTGCTACGATCTGTTTACTCAGGCGCCTGCGTCGAAAGCATCAACTGAGGTCGCATCCGCTGTGGATCGTCATCGAGCGGTGCGGGTATAGCGTCGACTTGTCGTGCGCCAAGTGCCAGATAGAACGAGGCGGCGTTCGGCTCGGAATCAATCAAGACTTCGCTGACCCCCGCATTGCGCAAAATTGCTAGTGAATGCAAAAGAAGCGCCCGACCAACGCCTTGGCGCATTGATTCGGGCCTGATCCAAAGATGATCCAACTCCACCGGATCGACCAATGTATTGAACTGACAGAAGCCGCTGACTTCGTCCTGCTCGCAGGACACGTACGTCGGCAGCCGCACAATTGACTCGGCTCTGATCGTGAGCGCGTCTCGCCACGCCGCAAGCTGAGCCGGCGCATATCCCCATGCAGCTTTTGCGTCCCAAGCAATGCTGCTGAGTAACTCGGCTTCATGGGATCGCGCAGGGCGGATCTCCATGCCTTAACCGCCCAAATACGCCGCCTTCACACGCGGATCAGCCAGCAACACTTTCGCGTCACCTTGCAGCGTAATCTCGCCCGATTCCAGCACGTAGCCGCGATCAGCGTGTTCGAGCGCTAGCTGCGCGTTTTGCTCAATCAACAAAATCGTGGTGTTTCGTTTGGCGATGAGGCGAATGATTTCGAAGATCTTCTCAACCATCAACGGCGCGAGCCCCATTGAGGGCTCGTCGAGCATTAAGAGCTTGGGCTGCGCGAGCATGGCGCGACCAATGGCGAGCATTTGCTGCTCACCGCCCGAAAGCGTACCGGCCATTTGAAAGTTACGCTCCTTCAAGCGCGGAATCATCGTGTAGATTTCGTCCACATCAACAGCGATCTGCGCTTTGTCGTTGCGGGCGTAGGCACCCATCAACAAATTTTCATGGACTGAAAGCCGTGCGAACACGCCGCGACCTTCGGGGCAGAGCGCAATGCCCAAGCCCACCAATGCATGTGATGGCACGCCGGTGATGTCTTTGCCTTTGTAAGTGACGGTGCCGCCGGCGGGCTTAACTAAGCCCGACAGCGCGCGAAGGGTTGAAGATTTTCCCGCACCGTTGGCACCGATCAGCGTGACGAGTTCGCCTTCTTTGACGTGAAAATCAATGCCCTTGATCGCGCGAATGCCGCCGTAAGCGACCTCGAGTTTTTTAATGTCGAGCATGGCGGTCATTTTTTGGCTCCAACTTCTGCGTGTGCACCGCCCAGATAGGCTTTGATGACCGCAGGATCTTTTTGTACTTGGGCGGGTGTGCCGTCGGCGATCTTTTTGCCGTAATCGAGCACCACCAAATGTTGGCACACGTTCATCACCAAACGCATGTCGTGTTCGATGAGCATTACAGTCGTGCCGTCGCTGGCGATTCGCTCGATCAGTTTTCGCAGCTCAATCGTTTCGGTCGCGTTCATTCCCGCGGCGGGCTCGTCGAGCGCGATGAGCTTCGGGTCGGTGGCTAGAGCGCGGGCGATTTCCAAGCGACGCTGCTCGCCGTAGGCCAAGGTGCGGCTCTTTTCGCCCGCTTTCTTTTCAAGACCGATATAGGCCAAGAGTTCGCGCGAGCGCTGTTCGATTTCCGCCTCTTCGCGGCGAGCGGCGGGCGTTCGGAATATCGCGCCAAACGCGCCGGCCTTGGTGCGCACATGGCGTCCGACCATCACGTTTTCAAGCACGCTCATTTCGCTAAACAATCGAATGTTTTGGAATGTTCGCGCGATGCCAACTTGCGCTACTTCGTGCGGCGCTTTTACGTTGAGCGGTTTGTTGTCAAAAGTAAATTTGCCTTCGTCGACTTGGTAGAGCCCGGTGAGCGTGTTGAAAAACGTAGTCTTTCCCGCGCCGTTGGGGCCGATCAGCCCAAAAATGGAGCTGCGTGGAATCGTCATGGAAACACTATCAAGCGCCGTGACGCCACCGAAGCGCTTGGTCACGCCTTCGGCAATAAAAATGGGATTGGCCATGATTACTTCCTTTCAGGCGAAGGCCACAGGCCGCGCGGTTTATAGAGCATGATCAAAATCATCGCCAGCGAAAAGATTAAGTTTCGAAGCACCTCGGGCGCGATCAAGACGAAACCGAACACCTTTTCTTGCATGTTTTCGTCGGCTGCGTAGCGAATGACTTCTGGCATGGCCGATAGCAGTACCGCACCCAATATCACGCCAGGGATGTGGCCCATTCCGCCAAGCACCACCATCGCCAAAATCATCACTGATTCGAGCAAGCCGAATGATTCTGGGCTCACGAAACCTTGCATGGCGGCAAACAAACCGCCCGCCAAACCGCCCGTCAACGCGCCAAAGGAAAACGCCGCGAGCTTGATGTTTCGCACGTTGATGCCCATGGCTTTAGCGGCGATTTCGTCTTCGCGCAGCGCTTGCCAAGCGCGACCCAAGCGCGAATGCTGCATGTTGTAGACGCCCCAAATGCACAAACACGTCAGCGCTAAAAACACGAAGTAATAGAGCTGAAGTCCCGTTATCGGCAGCCCAAATACCTCGAGCCCGCTTCGCAACTTAAAGCCAAAGAACGTGAGCCCGTCGATGCCCGTGATACCGCGCGGACCGTTTGTTAGGTTGTAGACATGATCGCTGCCGGGTAGCGTGAACTTGTCGAGATTGTTCATCATGATTCGCACGATTTCGCCGAACCCCAAGGTCACGATAGCCAAATAGTCGCCGCGCAGCTTGAGCACCGGCGCGCCCAGCATCAAGCCCGCAAGTGCGGCGAGGAACGCGCCCAGCGGCAACAGCACCCAAAACGGGTAATGCAAATTGAAGTGGTTCGACGCCAGCAGCGCCCAGGTGTAGGCGCCCACGGCGTAGAACGCCACGTAGCCCAAATCCAACAAGCCCGCCACGCCCACCACAACGTTAAGCCCCAACGCGAGCATCACGTAGAGCAGCGTAATGTTCAAAATTCGAACCCACGCCTGGCCGAGCATACCCGCCAAAAACGGCAGCACCAGCAGGAAGATACCCAGCGCCACCATCGCGGCGATTTGCTTCTTTTTGTCTTGCAAAAGGGTGCTCATGATTTAAGCCCTTTCCGCAACTTTTTCGCCAACCAAGCCCTGCGGCCGGAAGATCAACACCGCGACGAGCACGATGAAGGCGAAGATGTCTTTGTAGTCACCGCGCACGAAAATCAAGCCAACGTTTTCGACCAGCCCGAGAATGAGTCCACCGATCATTGCGCCCCACAAGTTGCCGATGCCGCCCATCACGGCTGCGGTAAACGCTTTCAAGCCGAGCATGAAACCCATGTAGTAGTGCGCTTGACCGTAGTTTGATGCCACCATCACACCAGCGACCGCGCCCAGCGCCGAGCCGATGGCAAAGGTGATGCCGATGATTTTGTTGATGTCGATTCCCATCAAGCCCGCGACCTTTTGGTTCTCTGCGGTGGCGCGCATCGCGGTGCCGATTTTGGTGCGATGCACGAGCCAAATGAGCCCAGCCATCAGCGCCACCGAGGTCACCACAATCACGATTTCGTTCATTGTGACCGTGATCGCACCGATTTGAATCGGCGTTTTGTCGATCAATTCGGGGAACGAGAAGTAATTGCGACCAAATACCAAAATGGCGATTTGTTGCAGCAAAATCGATACGCCAATGGCGGTAATTAACGGGGCCAATCGCGGTGCGTTTCGAAGCGGTCGATAAGCGATGCGCTCAATGAGCACGCCGCTGATGGCGCACACCACCATGGCCACAAAGATGGAAATGATGAGCGCTAGCACCGACGGAAGGCCAGCGCTGAGCAAACCGTTGGCGGTGACCAGGGCTGTTAGCGCGCCGATCATCACGATTTCACCGTGCGCGAAGTTGATGAGTTGCAAGATGCCGTACACCATGGTGTAGCCCAGTGCGACTAGCGCGTACACGCTACCCACAACGAGCCCATTGGCGATCTGCTGAAGCAAGACGTCCATTGACATTATTGGGATTCCCCCGCCTTAAATACGTTATGACACTGCACGCAAGTAGCGATCCTCCTCGACCGTATTTGCGCGAACACTCTAATTCTGCCTTGTTGCGTGGCGAGAGTTGTGCGAAATGTGCAGCAAATCGGGTTGCCGCGCAAAATCATTCACTATGACCGTCACGATTGACATAAAAAAACGGCACCCGAAGGTGCCGTTTTCGCTAAAGAAGTAATCTAAATTAGATTAAGGCTTCTTTGGAGCTGCGGGCGCTGCAGGTGCGGCAGCCGCTGGAGCAGCCGCTGCGGGTGCAGCAGCGGCAGGCGCCGCAGCCACTGGGCCGCCGATGATCTCAGCAACTTCCCACTTACCGCCTTTAACTACGAACACGGTGATCGCGCCGTTTTTCATGTCGCCTTTGTCGTCGTACGCGTAGGTACCAGCAACACCGGTGAACGAGCCAGCTTTGATAGCGTCGATGATCTTGGCGCCATCGGTGCTGTCAGCTTTTTGCATGGCAGCGATGATGATGTTGGTCGCGTCATACGTGAAAGGGGCGTAAGCCTGAATTTCCACGTTGAACTTAGCTTTGTACTTGTCGTAGAAAGCAGCGCCAGCAGGCATCTTCTCTTTCGGCAGACCAGCGAGTGTGGCGAATGCGCCCTCACCTGCGTCGCCTGCGAGCTTGATGAATTCGCCGGTCTGTGCACCGTCGCCGCCGATGGCCTTAGCTTTAATGCCAAGCGCTTTCATCTGCTTCATCATTGGGCCCATTTGAGCATCCATACCGCCGAACATGATGACGTCAGGTGCTTTTGCCTTAACTTTGGTCAACACGCCTTTGAAGTCTTGCTCTTTTTCGTTAGCAAGCGCTTCGCGAATCACGATGGTGCCGCCAGCGGCCTTGATCGCTTTTTCTGCTTCGTCAGCCAGACCAACGCCGTAAGCCGTTTTGTCATCGATGATGGCGATTTTCTTGCCGCCCATGCCTTTAACAGCGAAGGTGCCGATCGCGCCGCCTTGAGCAACGTCGTTAGCCACGGTGCGGAAGACGCCCTTGAAGCCCTGAGCCGTCAACTTTGGGTTGGTAGCCGATGGGGTGATCTGTGGAATGCCAGCTGCGTTGTAGATTGACGAAGCAGGAATCGAGGTACCCGAATTGAGGTGACCCACAACGCCGACAACTTTTGCGTCAACCAGTTTTTGAGCAACGGTGGTTGCTTGCTTTGGATCAGCAGCGTCGTCTTCAGCCAAGAATTCGAACTTGACTTTCTTGCCGCCGATGGTGATGCCTTTTGCATTGGCTTCTTCGATCGCCATGCGGGCTGCGTTTTCGTTGTCTTTGCCGAGGTGGGCAATTTGACCGGATGTAGGACCGACGTGGCCGATCTTTACAACCATCTCTTGAGCTACGGCAGGAGCAGGAGCGGCTGCTTCTTTCTTAGGCTCTTCTTTTTTGCCGCAAGCTGCGAGGCCTGCCGCTACTGCGACGGAAATCGCTGCGAGAGCGAACTGGTTCGAACGTTTCATTGGGGATGATCCTCCGTGAGAAAAACCCAACAATTATGCGGTGATGTGTGCCCCCTGTCAATCAGGGCTTTCGCCAAGCACCCCAAAAATCAAGGGATTGCGGCGAACGGCTCGGAAAAAGTGGACTGCCTAGGGGATGGATTCTGAGCCATGCGGCAGCGGCATAACTCGCACAATTATTAAACTCGATCTACCAAGTAACTTACCGACGTAATGCCATGTACATAGTGGACTAAACGTCAAATAAACAATATTTCGAAAATGCGTATAACTCTAATACAGCCCCTATTTCATAAGGCCTTTGACTAGACAGTTATTAACGATGGCTATCCCCGCCCCACATAAGGCATCTTGGTGGCCATGATGGTCATGAACTGCACATTGGCTTCGAGCGGTAAATTGGCGATATGAACGACGGCGTTGGCCACGTGTTGAACGTCCATTCTTGGCTCGACGGCCATCGCTCCGTTGGCCTGCATCACACCTGCGGCCATGCGCTCAGTCATTTCGGTGGCGGCGTTGCCGATGTCAATTTGACTGCACGCGATGTCGTACTTGCGGCCGTCGAGTGATGTGGATTTGGTGAGCCCGGTGATGGCGTGTTTGGTCGAGGTGTAGGGCGCGCTGTTGGGTCGCGGCGCGTAGGCGGAGATCGAGCCGTTGTTAATGATGCGACCGCCGCGCGGCGACTGCGCTTTCATCACTCGAAACGCGGCCTGCGTGCACAAAAACGCCCCGGTTAAATTGGTGTTGACCACAGCCATCCACTGTTCGACGGCAATGTCTTCCAGATTGATCGCTGGTGCGCCAATGCCTGCATTATTGAAAACCACGTCGACGCGCCCGAACACCGCCACCGTTTTGTCAAACAGCGCGTTGACCGATTCGGGTTGTGAGACATCCGCGACGATCACCAGGCCGCGCGTGGCGTCAGCACCCGCCGAGGCCAGTGCGGCGTCGAGTTCAGCTTGTCGACGCCCGGCCAACACGACGTGATAGCCCGCCTTTAACAGCGCCACGGCGCTCGCCCGGCCGATACCCGCTGAGGCGCCAGTGATGATGGCAACTTTGTTCATAACTCTGTACTTTCGAAAAGTGGATGAGATTTTGCTTCGGCCAGTGTGAGAACGGGCGTCACACAGCAATCAAGCGGCGCAAAGAATTCCGACCAATGCGCCAGCGGCTGCGTTGAAAAATGATCGGCGAGCTCCTTGCGAACCCGCATCGCAGCAATGCCCTCGCTTTGCCCGAGCGCTTTTAGATACGGCTTGGAAATCGCATCACAAAGGACATGCCAAAACTTTTCCTCGAGCGCCCCAACCGCAAGAAATCGTTGATCGCTCGTAGCGTAAACGCCATAACAAGGCCAGCCGCCGGTGAGCCAATCTTCGCCGCGTGGTTTTGATTGTCCAAGTGCTAACCCGTGTTGCGCGATGATGTTGAGCCGAGCGACTTCATGCGTCATCGAAACATCAATGAACGCGCCGCGTCCGGTCGTTTTCGATTGAACCAGCGCCGCGCAGATTCGCATTGCGGCGGCCATCGCGCCGCCCGCCAAATCGGCGATCTGCCAATTTGAAATGGCCGGTGGGCGACCGCGCTCACCCACTTGATCGAGCACGCCGCTCATCGCCAAATAATTGATGTCATGCCCCGCGCGTTGTGACCAAACCCCCCGACTGCCGTATCCGCTGATCGCGCAGTAAACAAGCGACGGTTTACGGGCCGAGAGCGACGCGTAGCCCAAGCCTAGTCGCTCCATCACGCCCGGACGAAACCCTTCAACGATGGCGTCACTCGTGTCGATGAGCGATAACAAGCGCGCTTTTCCAGACTCGGATTTCAAATCGACTCGCTCAATCGTTTTGCCGCGATTGACTATTGAATAAAGCGGCGCGATTTGCTCAGCGGGCGCATCGAGCGGCAACCCCAAGCGATTGGCGTAATCGCCCTCGGGCGGCTCAATTTTGATGACGTTTGCGCCCATTTCAGAGAGCATGCGTGTACACGCTGGGCCGGGCAGCAAGCGTGTTAGATCAAGGATTTGAATAGTGGCGAGCGGTGTGTTCACCTAGCCATTGTAGGAGCGCCTCAGTGCGCGATCATTTGATGCTTCGCGCGCTAAAGACCGCGGGCTAACTCAGGCAATTCGTAGGTGACGCTTCACCGCTTCGGCCTTGGCCAGTGCTGCGTCGAGCGAAGTCGCGGTGCATGTGACGTGACCCATCTTTCGCGCGCGTCGTGCCTCGGCTTTGCCGTACAAGTGAACATGCGAGCCGTCAATGGCCAACACATCGGCCCATGCGGGCTGCATCACCTGCGCCGCATCAAGCCACACGTCGCCCAACACATTGACCATGACCGCAGCTTGCACGAGCGAGGGATCCCCCAGCGGCAAACCAGCGAGCGCGCGAACCTGCTGCGCAAACTGTGATGTCACACAGGCCTCGATCGTGTAATGCCCGCTGTTGTGCGGACGTGGCGCGATTTCGTTGAGTAGCAATTGCTCGCCTGCAACGAATATTTCCACACACAAAACGCCCACGTAATCGAGTGCTCGGACCAGCTTAGTGGCCAGCGCTTGCGCGCGAGCGCTCAGCGCTGGATCAATGCGAGCGGGCACAATCGTTAGGTCAAGAATGCCGTTAACGTGCTGATTTTCTTGAACGGGCCATACCCGCGTTTCGCCATTGGCACCGCGAGCTACTAGCACCGAAATCTCACGATCAAACGCGACTAATTTTTCGAGCACACACGGCGTCTTTGCGAATCTCGCAAACGCTTCTGCGGCTTCGACTTTGTTGGCGACGCGCGCCTGTCCTTTGCCGTCGTAACCGAGCGTTGCCGTTTTCAAAATTGCCGGAAACAGCGACGAATCGGCGCGGTCAATGTCAGCGTCGGATTCGATCACTGCAAATGCGCCGACCGGCAATCCGTGCTCCGAAAAAAAGCGCTTTTCTTTGCGGCGATCTTGAGCGATTCGCACCGCGTGAGCGCTGGGTCGCGTCGGGATATGTTTCGCCAACAACTCAAGGGTGGCGGCCGGCACATTTTCAAATTCCGTGGTCACCGCGCTCACGCGCGAGCCAAATTGCGCTATTGCCGCTTCGTCGTCGTACGCTGCCACGATGATGTCGTCTGCCGCTTGGGCCGCGGGGCCGCTACCATCGGGATCGAGCACCAATACCTTGTAGCCCATCGCCTGAGCCGCGTGCACAAACATACGACCGAGCTGGCCGCCCCCCAAACACCCCAGCCAAGCGCCGGGAGCGAGCGCCACTGATGCCACCATCAGTGCTTTTCGGTCATCACAGGCGGCACAAACATGCCGCGCGCCAGCGCGGTTTGCTCATCGCGGAACGATACCAATTGCTGGGCGAGCGACTTGCTAGTGGTACTGAGCATTGCAATCGCGAACAGCGCCGCGTTGGCCGCGCCCGCCTCGCCAATGGCAAAAGTCGCCACGGGAATGCCTTTGGGCATCTGAACGATGGAGAGCAGTGAATCTTCGCCGCGTAGGTATTTCGACGGCACGGGCACACCCAACACCGGCAGAATGGTTTTCGCCGCAACCATACCCGGCAAGTGCGCTGCACCACCTGCACCAGCGATGATGATGCGAATGCCGCGATCCGCAGCGGCGCTGGCGTACTCAAACATGTCGTCGGGCGTGCGGTGCGCCGAGACCACTTTGGCCTCGAACTCAACGCCGAATCGCGCCAGAATGTCGGTGGCGTGTTTCATCACCTCCCAATCGGAAGATGACCCCATGATGACGCCGACTACGGCATTGACCCCATTTTGCATATTGCCATTCTAACGAGCGCCGTGCCCACACCGCGCCGGATAAAACGACAGCCGCTGATTGCAAAGCGTTGACCGAAATGACACATCCCACACACATTGAACGAATTCGGCGCGACACAGATCAATGCAACGACACCAATTGGCCGAAAATACGTCGATGCAACTAAACAACTCTTTTGTGCCTTACGTCCAATTTCCAACGATCACACTCGTTTTTCTCACGCTATGCGCGCCGCTGAACGCCGTCGCTACTGACGCCGCTGTTAAGGACGCCTCCGAAGGTTTCCGATTGGGTGAAATCAGCCGTGTTCAGGCCGCGCTGCCGAAAGTGCGCGGTCACGTGCTGGAAAGCTACGTTGAATATTGGGCGCTACGCTTTGATTTGTCGGGCGCTAGCTCGACTGATGTTGAGCGCTTTATCAAGAAAAACGAGGGTAGCGCCGTGGCCGATCGGCTGCGTGTGGATTGGCTCAAGCAGCTTGGCAAAACCGAACAATGGGATCAGTTCAATCGCTTTGGCGCGGGCTTTGAAACCGATGACGCCGAGGTGGCTTGTTACCGCGCAACCATTTTGTCGCGTGACCCAAGTCTTACGGCGGCAGTGCCTGTGGGCGTTTGGGCCGAGCGCTTGACCGAGGCCTGCGCGCAGTCCTTTGCCGCACTCGCTGCAAAAAATCGCGTGAGCACCGACGACACGTTTTGGCGCTTTCGCTCGAGTGCCGACGGAGCCACGCTACTGGCCGCGCAGCGCACCGCCAGCGCACTGCCCGATAGCGCCCGCCCCAGCGATGAGCTTTTATCGCGCGCCCACAGCAACCCCGATATCTTGATTAAACAAGTCGCAACTGGCGGCAATCCATCGCGCGCGCAGCGTGAAGCGGCGCTTTATGCGTTGACGAAACTAGGCCGGTCCGATGTGGCGAAAGCTCGCGGCGTTTGGCTCGCACATCGCTCGAAATTCTCTGACGACGAACAGCGCTACGCGGCGGCGCAGCTTGCATATTCGAGCGCGAAACGACTCGAAACCGACGAAGCGATCACTTGGCTCAAGCGCGCTGGAGCGGAGCAAGATTTGGCGCGACTCGGGGATTGGCAAGCTGCATGGATCGCGCGCGCTGCACTCCGCGAAGGTTTGTGGGGCGAAGTGCTGCGCTTGATCAATGCCATGAGCACTGCTAGCAACGGCGGGCAAAACGATCCAACTTGGCGCTACTGGAAGGCGCGCTCACTCTACGAGCTCGGCGACAAACCCGGCGCACTGACGATTTGGACAGAGCTTTCGAGAGACTTTTCGTTTTACGGATTGCTCGCCGCCGAGGAAATTCGCGCGCCCCTGCCTGCGCCAGACACGCTCAAATCGGGCGCGGTCAAGCCGACGCCCGAACAGATGAAACGCTTTGATCAATCGGCCTCTGCACGCCGCGTGTTGAAGCTCTCGGAGCTGGGGCTCCGAGCGGATGCCGCACGCGAATGGTTTAGCGTAGTTAAAGAATTTGGTGACACAGATTCGTTGATCGCATCAGAATGGATGCGCGGCAAAGGCCTGTGGGATCGATCAATCAACACCGCTGAGCGAACTAAATTACAGCACGATTTTTCACTGCGCTTTCAAACGCCCTACGCCGAAGAAATTCGCAAAGCCGCCACCGCAGTCGGCTTGGATCACTCGCTCACCTTCGGCTTGATTCGACAAGAATCGCGATTCTGGGCGGAAGCGGTGTCGAGCGCGGGTGCCTTGGGCTTGATGCAAGTCATGCCCGCCACCGGCAAATGGATCGCCCAGCAATTGGGCGTTCGCGACTACCGCCCCAGCCAGTTGACTGACATCAATGTGAGCACTGGGTTTGGCGCGTTTTACTTGAAAAACGCACTCAATACGCAAAGCAACAGCGAAGTTTTGGCAAGCGCTGCCTACAACGCAGGTGGCGGACGTGCTAGGCAGTGGCGCGATGAGCGACGCGCTCTCGAGGGCGCGATCTACACCGAGTCGATTCCGTTTAACGAAACACGCGACTACGTAAAGAAAGTGCTCGCCAACGCCGTTTGGTATGCGCACTTGTACGGCAACGGTGAGACATCGATTAAGAAGCGCCTAGGGGTTATTGCTCCTAAACCGTGAGGTAAGGACGAGATGACGACGTTTGCTTCGCAAACTAGGACGACGCGCCTTCGGCGCTAGGACGCAAAGCTTGGCCGAGTGTTTTTGCTTTAAGTCGCTTGGTTGAGTTTTGTTTTTTCTATTCTGCTTTTCGTTGCCTGGTTTGAGTTGCCGCCCCCTAGCCTCAAGACATCTGCGTTCGCGGCAAGCTTCCTCCGTTCGTGGTGAGCTTGTCGAACCACAACGGCAATTGAAGATTAATGATCGCCGAATGTGCAGCAGCTGGTCAGCAGTGATCCCAAATTCAGCGCTGACTCTTCTACTGCCGTCATGGTTCGACAAGCTCACCACGAACGGGAGGGACAGTCGTTATGGTTCGACAAGCTCACCACGAACGGAGGGCCAGCCGTTATGGTTCGACGAGCTCACCACGAGCGGGAGAGTGGCGTCGCCCCAAACGTAGAGTTTCAAGCGTGAGCAAAACCAACACGATAAGCAGAATTCAAAAAGCCCCAACAAAAAACCTGCGAAAATCAAACCCACGGTCGCAAGCCTTGCGTCCTAGCGGCGAAGCCGCGTCGTCCTAGTTTGCGAAGCAAACGTCGTCCTCTCGTCCTCAAGTTTTCCGTGAATTTATGAACATTCTTATCCTTGGCGGCTCTGGTTTTGTTGGCCGTGCTATCTGCAATAAATTGGTGGCTGACGGCCACTCGGTCACGGTGCCCACTCGCAAGCGTGACAACGCTCGCGCGTTGTTTCCTCTGCCCACGCTCACTGTGGAAGAGGCTGATATCACCGACGTTGCCACGCTCGCTCGTTTGGCGAAAGGCAAGGACGCCGTTATCAATTTGGTGGGCATCTTGAACGAGAAAAGACGTGGCGATTTTGAGCGCGCGCATGTGACCCTCACTGAGCGAGCGCTTGAAGCGTGCAAGCTCGCGAAAGTCGGGCGTTATCTGCACATGAGCGCGCTCGGCGCATCGACAAACGCCCCAAGCGACTACCAAAAAACCAAAGCCCGCGCCGAAGCCGCGGTTATGGCCAGCGGTTTGAACGCGACGATCTTTGCGCCTTCGGTGATTTTCGGGAACGAGGATTCGTTCCTGAACAAGTTTGCTGCGATGATCAAGCTGATGCCTCCGTTGGTGCCGATGGCGTTGCCCGGCGCGAGCACGCAATTTCAACCGGTGTGGGTCGACGACGTGGCGCGCGCCTTTGTCAGCGCGCTGCAAAAGCCCGACACCTCTGGCCAGCGCTATGAACTAGCCGGCCCCACGCGTTACTCGCTCAAAGCGCTCGTTGCGTATGTGATGGCCACCACCGAGGATCGACACCTGATCGTCGGCCTGCCAGGCTTTGCGAGCGCTGCGTTGGCGGGCGTTTTGCAGTTCGTACCGACGCAGCCGCTCACGCCCGACAATGTGAAGTCGATGCAGGTTGACAACGTGTCGGACGCCGCTTGGCCGAGCTTCGCGGGCGCTCGCACCGCGCTCGAATCCGTCGTTCCTAGATACCTTGGCCGAGCTGCGGTGACCGATACCTTTGCATCAGCTCGCGAACGGGCGGGACATTCCTAACTTTATTTATGTATGCCATATGAAATAAGGCGTTTATTAGTTAAACGACACTTTACAAGTAATCATTGAAATTCAATCAATGCCTTATTTCGTAGGGCATTAGCAAAGTAAGTTGGAAGCATGTCATCACTCGATCCTGAACTCGTCGCGTACTTCCAAGATGTAGCGGCGCATTTCGCACCGCTGCCAGCAGACGCTTCGTTGCCAGTGCGTCGTGGCCGCTATTTCTCGGTGGTGGGCTTGTCGAAAGCGTCGCTCCCCTCATCGGTCACGATCAACGACGTTACCTTGGATTTGCCCTGCGGCTCCGTCAGCGCACGACTGTTTTACGGTCATGACGACAGCGATGAGCCGGTGCCCACCATCATTTATTTTCACGGCGGCGGTTGGGTGATCGGCAACACCGACACGCATACGCCGTCCTGCGCAAAACTCGCTCACGACGCCAACGCTTTGGTGGTGTCGGTTGACTATCCGCTAGCGCCGGAAAACGATTGGCGCGCCATAACCGAAGCCTGTTGGCAAGCCGCCTGCGCGATCGCTAATGATCGCCCCGCAGGAACGCCCATCGCGATCATGGGCGATAGCGCAGGCGCGCATTTGGCGCAGATCGTGGCGCTGCGAGCGCGCGATGAATCGGCGTTTCACATCGCGCTTCAAGCGTTGATTTATCCGTGCATCGAACCAAAATTCGACACGCCAAGTTACGAGCAATTCGCCATGGGGCCCGGACTCACGCGAGCGGACATGCAGTGGTACTGGCAGCAATTTGCGGGCAACGATCAGGGCGCGAACGATTACCGAATTGCCCCGAATCGTGCGGCTTCGCTCGCTGGACTACCCCCCACTTATCTGGTGACCGCCGGGCTCGACCCACTGCGAGACGACGGCCGCGCTCACGGCAGCGCGCTCAAAGCGGCCAACGTTCAAGTCACCCACGAAGAATTCGCAACCCTCCCGCATGGCTTTTTACGCATGACAAAGGTGAGCCGCGCCACGCACGATGCAGTGACACAAAGCAATCAAACCATCGGTCGGTTGCTGCGCCAATCCAGTACGTGAATTTCATTACCGACCCGTGGTTTTACGCGCTGGCGATTCCTGCCGTGCTCATCACCGGCATTTCGAAAACAGGACTTGGAGCGGGTTCCGGCGGTATTGCAGTCCCCATGATGTCTCAGGTGATTGCACCGAGTGCGGCTGCGGGCATCATGCTGCCGATTTTGTGCGTGATGGATTTGCTGGGGCTTCGCGCGTATCGTGGCAAATGGTCATGGAACGTTTTGAAACCCATGCTCGCCCCCGCTGTGCTCGGCATCGCGATTGGTGCGTTGCTCTTCGGCGTGTTGTCGGTGGCGTCGACCAAACTGATATTGGGCGCCATTGCCGTTTCGTTTTCGGTCTATCAATTGGTGCCGCAGTTGCGCGATCTTAAATCGTGGATCGCCCAGTGGGCGCGGCCTTGGTTGTGGTGTGGTTTGTCTGGTTTTACCTCAACACTTGCACACGCTGGCGGCCCGCCCGTGACGATCTACCTGTGGCCGAAGCAACTGGATCGAGCGCAGTTCGTCGCAACGACAGTCGTGTTTTTCACCTTTGTTAACGCGGTGAAAATCGCGCCCTTCGCTCTACTGGGGCAACTTAACCTAACCAATCTGGCGACCTCACTCGTGCTGATGCCGTTCGCACCGATTGGCGTTTGGCTCGGCGTTCGGCTCAACCGTTGGATGAGCGATGCGATGTTTCGAAAAATCGCGCTCTGGTTGTTGCTTGCGTTGGGTTGTCGATTGTTGTTTGAGGGACTTCGGTGAGACGTGTGGATTCGCTGATTGACGTGAACCGCTTCTCAGCTTTTCGACAGTGATTTTCCTCGTGAAAAAATCTGTGTAAATCAACTGAAAAACCTGCGAAACCTGCGTCAAAAATTCGGTGGGCGCTAAGGTCAAATTTGATTGGCGGCAATTGATGTCGACGAATTGAGCCTGGAGAGGAGACACCGCGTCGTATGGTCGAAAATAAGCAAATGAATCCAAAGTTCGACCTCACCCTCGTCGCCGTCGATTGCGCCTATCCCGCACTCGCTGCAAAGGCATTGCAGCGCTCCGCCGAACTGCTTCCCGCTGCGCGCACTGTGCTTCTCACCGACGTTGAAACAACGTTTGACGGCGTCGAAACGATACGTATCGCGCCGATCAAATCCCGCGCCGCTTACTCGCAGTTCATGCTCAAGCAGCTCTCGCAGCACATCAAAACCGAGTTCGCGCTCGTGGTGCAATGGGACGGTTTCGTGATTCACGATGACGCGTTCGCCGATGAGTTTTGGAACTACGATTACATCGGCGCGCGCTGGCCGCATGTCGATGGTGAATTCAAAGTAGGCAACGGCGGCTTTTCGCTGCGCTCGAAAAAGTTGCTGCATGCATTGCAAGACGATGCGATTGAATTTCGCGAGGACGAAAACGAAGACGAAACTATTTGCATTCGCTACCGCGAGCTGCTCGAACAAAAGCACGGCATCGTGTTCGCGAGCGAGCGGGTTGCCGATCGATTTGCGTTCGATGTGTCGCGCCCCGTCGGCCGCACCCTTGGCTTTCATGGCGTGTTCAATTTCTGGCAAGTGATGGACGGCGAAGCGCTGGTGAGCTTCGCCCGCACCGCGCCCGAGGCCATTGCTGAAGGGCTGGGTTTTGGCGCGCTCACCCGAAATTTGGTGGATTTGCGGCGCACCGAGATGGCTCGTGAATTTGTTACACGTCGACTCGCGTCGTTGCCGCATGATGTTCAAGCGCTTGATCTGAAAGCTCGGTTAAACAAAGGCTCAGGCGAATTAGCCGTAGCCGAAATCGCGATCAAAGCTCCGAGTTCAAGAAACGATCCCTGCCCCTGCGGCAGTGGCAAACGCTACAAAGAATGTCACGGCAAAGTGGGCGCTGCCAATGTCGCCGACGCTGCAGTCAATGTCGATGCAATGATCGGCGAAGCGCTGCAATTGCACCAAAGCGGCAACATCGAAGCGGCCGTAGATCGATACACCCGCGTGCTCGCACAGGAACCCGAAAACCCCAACGCGCTTCACTTCATTGGCTTAGCGCAATATCAAAGCGGACAACCGTCGGCCGCGCTGGAACCGATGTGGCGCTCACTCACGCTCACGCGAACCGAGCCCGAATTTTTCAGCAACTACAGCGCTGCAGCCTGGAGCGCGGGACGCTACGCCGAAGGCCAATGGGCCGCAGAGCACGCGCTATCGCTGGACGCCAATCACCCCGGCGCGCTCAATAATCTGGGCTTCAATCTGCGCTCGCTCAATCAAATTGATGCGTCGATCGAGGCGTTTGATCGCGCGCTCGCCATGGTGCCCGATTTCAACTACGCCCGCTGGAACCGCACCTTTTCGCTTTTGGCTAAAGCTGACTACGAACGAGGGTTTGCGGACTACGAATTGCGCTTGCAATTTCCACAAACACAGCCGAGCGGAAAGATTCCCGCAAACACCCCAATCTGGCGCGGTGAACCCGCCGTTGGCAAAACCATTTTGCTGATGTGTGAGCAGGGCCTGGGCGACACGTTCATGTTCGCTCGCTTCGTACCGATGGTCGTTGCGCGTGGTTTGACCGCTACTTTTGCCGTTCAGAAGTCGCAAGTGGCGTTGATGCAGCAGTCGTTTCCCGATGTTCGAGTGATCGCCATCGGCGAGCACGAGGGAATGCAGTTTGATTATTGGGCGGCGCTGTGGTCGCTGGTGCCAGCACTTGGCATCACGCTTGAGAATTTGCCCGCTCCGAAGCGGTTTTTGCAAACGAGCGAAGCGGATGTGGCCAAGTGGGGAGGCCGTCTCGCCAGCGAGTCCCTCTCCCGCGCGCGGGGGAGGGTGGCCGACAGGCCGGGCGAGGGTGTGGTGGCAGACGAACCAAGTCTGCTCTCGCGTGGCACCCTCACACCAACCCCTCTCCCGCCTGCGGGAGAGGGGCCAAGGGCCATCGGCCTCGTCTGGCAAGGCCAGTTCGCAGGTCTTGACAATCAAATGGCCGATCGTTCCATCCCGCCGCGCTTGATGTCGAAATTCATCGCTGACATGAGCGCGCAGCATCCAGAAATTAATTGGATATCGCTGCAGCACGGCGCATCACCGCTGCCCAACGAAAATATCATCGACTGGACCAACGAAACCGTTGAATTTACGCAAATGGCAGCGCTCATCGATGCGCTCGACTTAGTCATTTGTATCGACACCGGAGCGGCGCATCTGGCGGCGGCTCTCGGCGCTGAAACGTGGGTGTTATTGCGCGAAGCGGGCGACTGGCGCTACGGCATCACGGGAGAAACTTGCGCGTGGTCGCCTACGATGCAGCTGTTTCGGCAAGATTCGTCGCGGCGTTGGGAGCCGGTGTTTAACGAAGTGGCCGCGGCGCTCAACGAGCGCCATTGACTGGCGCTCGCAACCTTGACCTAAACGTTAAACAAGAAATTCAAAACGTCCCCGTCATGCACTACGTATTCTTTGCCTTCCGCGCGCATCTTGCCCGCTTCTTTCGCGCCTGATTCGCCCTTGAATTTGATGTAGTCATCGAAGCCAATGGTTTGCGAGCGGATGAAGCCCTTTTCGAAATCGGTATGGATCACGCCTGCGGCTTGTGGCGCGGTGTCGCCTTTGTGAATCGTCCAGGCGCGGACTTCTTTCACGCCAGCGGTGAAGTAGGTTTGCAAACCGAGCAAGTCGTAGCCTGCACGAATCACGCGATTCAGACCGGGCTCTTCTAGTCCCAAGTCTTTCAAAAATTCCATCTTGTCAGCATCATCCATGTCGCCGATTTCGGCTTCCATGTTGGCGCACACGGCGATCACTGGCGCTTTTTCTTTTGCCGCGTAGGCAACCACGGCTTGGTAATGTGCGTTGTGCGCCAGATCGTTGGCATCGGCCACATTGGCCACGTACATCGTGGGTTTTGAGGTGATGAGAAAGAGCGTTTTGACCAACGCTTTTTCTTCTTCATCGAGCGATAACGAGCGCACAGCGCGGCCTTCGTTCAACACTTTTTGGCACTTCTCCAAAAGCGGCAACATCTTCTGCGCCTCTTTGTCGCCACCGGTCGAGCGCGACAACTTGGTGAAGCGATGTGTGGCTTTTTCCACACTCTGTAAATCAGCCAGCGCGAGTTCGGTGTTGATCACTTCGATGTCATCAATCGGTGAGACTTTGCCCGAGACGTGAATCACATTATCGTCATCAAAGCAGCGCACCACATGGGCCGTAGCGTCACATTCGCGAATGTTGGCGAGAAACTGATTGCCTAAACCTTCGCCGGTGGATGCGCCCTTCACCAAGCCAGCGATATCAACAAACTCAACCGTCGCTGGCACGACCTTCTGCGGATTCACGATCGCCGCAAGCTGTGCCAAACGATGATCCGGCACCTCAACGATGCCAGTATTGGGCTCAATCGTGCAAAACGGATAGTTTTCCGCTGCGATGCCCGCTTTAGTCAGCGCGTTGAAAAGGGTGGATTTGCCAACGTTAGGAAGGCCGACGATGCCGCATTGAACTGCCATGATTTTTTCTTGTGTAAAGTGAATTGCCTTAATTGTAGGAGCGGCTTGCCGCGAACGGCTGTAAGAGGCCGCTACCGCCTCCGATCACTAACCGTGTCGCGCCCAAACCCGCTCTTAAGTTAGCTTGCGGGCTTGCGTCACACGCGGCAAATCAGCCAAATCCCGTTTCATTTCAACATCAACAAAACCCGCGTCACGAAACAGCGCAGGCACTGATTCGCCTTGGTCGTAGCCGTGTTCGACGATGAGCCAGCCGCCGGGATTTAGGTGCTTCATCGCGCCGTTCGCGAGTTCGCGATAGCTCTGCAATCCGTCAACGGAATCGGCCAGCGCGATGGCTGGCTCGAAACGCAGATCACCTTGGGAAAGATGCGTGTCACCGGGCACGATGTAGGGCGGGTTGCTGACGATCAGGTCGAAGCGGGCGTCGGGGGCGATTGCTGTGAACCAATTGGATTCGATGAATTGGATGTTGGCACCCAGATGCGCGGCGTTGATTTGCGCGAGCTTCAACGCTGCAGGTGATACGTCAACGGCGGTGACATTGAGCGATGGCAATTCGAGCGCGAGGGTGACGGCGATGCAGCCGGTTCCGGTGCCGATGTCGAGTAACCGAAGCTCCCTCCCCCCGGGGGGGAGGGCTGGGGAGAGGGAGTTTGATTGGGGAAGAGAGTGCGCGGGCGGAGACCCTCTCCCTAACCCTCCCCCCCAGGGGGAGGGAACCAGCGCAAGGGTGGTTTCCACAAGTAGCTCAGTCTCTGGCCGAGGGATTAACGCGGCGGGTGAGCATTGAAATGCGCGCCCATAAAACTCTCGCTCACCGATTAAGTACGCGATGGGTTCGCCCGCAATTCGACGTGAAATCAGCGATTCGATGGCTGAGCGCTGCTGTTCCGCGAGCTCGTCGTTGTCATGCGCAATGAGCCACGCCGCGTCTCTTTCGAGCGCGAATTGCAGCAGCATGCGCAGCTCGTTGCGCGGCAATGCCTGTGCTGTGGCGAGTGAAAAGACGTCGCGAATTTTCAAGCGGCCGTCCTTTTGCGTTCGCTAAGCACGTGTATGAAACTCCATCCCAACATTACTTGCTATAGCCCGACGAAATAAGGGATGCAAGGCAAAAAATCTAGTTACCAAAATGTGTACAAACTAGCTCGTAACCCATATTTCATTGGGCTTACACAGACTAAGTCGATGCTGCGAATTCACACTTAACAATTCGCGCCGTCAGCAATCATCTGCTCGACCACGCCGCGCGCGGCATGCGCAAAATCGTCGCCGTTGCTTGCATAAAGCACCGACCGCGATGCGCTAATCATCAAGCCTACGCCTTTGCTATCCCGGCCCGCAGCGACCGCGTCTGCCACGTCGCCACCCTGCGCGCCGACGCCGGGAACCAGCAACGGCATGTCGCCCACCATGGCGCGAACATCAGCAATGACCTTTGGCGCGGTCGCTCCAACGACGAGAGACACGTTGTTGTTCCCATTCCATTTTGTCGCAGCGAGTCGCGCAACCTTCATGTAGATCGGCTCGCCATCGATCAACAGTTCCTGCAAATCCGCTGCGCCAGGGTTCGACGTGCGGCACAAGAGCACCGTACCTCGATCAGCGTATTTGGTAAACGGCTCAATCGCATCGGTCCCGAGATACGGACTCACGGTGACGGCATCGGCCTTGAAGCCTTCAAATGCTTCTTTGGCCAAGTACATCGCCGTGTTGCCCATGTCGCCGCGCTTCGCATCCAGAATCACGGGCACATTCGGATAGCGCGTGTGAATGTAATCAATGATCGCCGCGAGCTGATCGTATGCGCCAAGCGCCGCATGGTGCGCGTACTGTGGCTTATAGGCGCAAACGATATCGTGCGTGGCATCAACGATAGCCTTGTGAAACGCGAACAAGCCATCCGGGCGATTTTGAAATCGCGCAGGGAGCTTGGGCATTTCCGGGTCGAGCCCGACGCACACGAGGGAGTGGGTGCGGAGCCACGCGGCATTGAGTTTTGATTGGAAGTTCATAGGGGCTCCGCAAAGGACGAAAGACCAATGACGAATGACGCAAAGCTACGCCAACTGTTTTGTGTTGTTTCAATCTGTTTGTTCAACTTGTTCATTTTCGTCATCCTATTGCATCAATCTTGGGCAATGATGGGCACGCAGCTTTGCGTCCTAGCGACCAGCGGGAGCGTCGTCCTTCGTCATTCGTCCTGATGGAATCGGCTAAGCCGATTCCATCGACGACATTTGCTCCGCCTGATGTTCGCTTCGCAGCGCATCGGTCATCTCGCCAATATCGCCATCCATAATCATGTCGAGTTTGTACAGCGTCAAATTGATGCGGTGATCGGTCATGCGGCCTTGCGGAAAATTGTAGGTGCGGATGCGCTCGCTGCGGTCACCCGAGCCAACGAGCGACTTGCGTAGTCCGGCTTCCTTCGCATGCGCCGCTTCGCGCTCCCGCTCCAGCAACCGCGATGCCAATACTTCCATCGCTCGCGCCTTATTTTGATGCTGCGAACGACCGTCTTGGCATTCCACGACCACGCCCGTGGGAATGTGCACGATGCGCACCGCTGAATCAGTTTTGTTGATGTGTTGACCGCCGGCACCGCTGGCGCGAAAGGTGTCAATTCGCAAATCCGCTGGGCTGATTGTGATGTCCTTTACGGGATCAGCCTCGGGCAGGATCGCCACGGTGCAAGCGCTGGTGTGAATGCGGCCCTGCGCCTCGGTGGCGGGCACGCGCTGCACGCGGTGCGTGCCGGATTCAAATTTGAATTTCGAATACGCGCCTTGGCCGTTGATGCGCGCGATGACTTCTCGGTAGCCGCCAATTTCGCTCTCGTTCGACGACACGATTTCCACTTGGTAGCGCTGCCGCTCCGCAAAGCGCGTATACATCCGTAGCAAATCGCCCGCGAACAGCGCCGATTCGTCGCCGCCCGTACCCGCACGAATTTCAAGAAAGATGTTTCGCTCGTCCGACGGGTCCCTCGGCAACAACGACAGCGTGAGCTCTTTGTCGATACGCTCGATATCGGCCTTCGCGCTTTCAATTTCTTCGAGCGCCATGTCCTTCATCTCGGGGTCGGCAAGCATTTCCTGTGCGCCCGCTAAGTCGTCCTCGCGCGCCTTGAACGACTTAAACATCGCCGCGATCGGGTCAATGTCAGAGCGCTCTTTCGATAGCGCACGGTAGCGGTTCATATCGTTAGTCACCGACGGATCGGAAAGCAACGATTCCACCTCGACCAGACGTCGCTCCAATTGCTCAAGCTTGATTCGGAAAGTGTCTTTCATGGGCGCCTAGAAAACAAAAAAGCCACGCGTTGCACTGCCTCACGCGGCGTCAAATGAGGCCGCAGATGATGAAGGCAGGAAAGCGTGGCTAAAGAAACATTTGGCGTAATGCTAGAGCAGCGCCACGACGGCGCACAGTCGCAGCGTCTCGCCAGCCATTGACTACACTGCATAATAAATCTAATTGTGTCATGACAAAATTACTTATAGTATTGATAAATATAAGAAAATAAACCAAAATTAAACATAGTTTGGGCCGAGAAAGTCAAAACATTGGATGACGCTCTTTCAACATTGCTAGCTCGCGAAGGCCCTTTAACCGCGCCGAATGCGGCCGCGCGCCTCAACGTCACACCCATGACGATCAACAATCGCGCCAAGGCCGCTGGCGGGCGGATGTTGATTCTTGGGCGCGGAAAAAACACGCGCTATGCACTACCGAATGCCGCGCTCACCGGTCAATCGCAATGGCCTTTGTATTGGGTCGCTGCAGATGGGGACATTCACGAATTTGCCACAGCGTCCTACGCTCAGCCCAACGTCGTGCACGTCTACGGAAGTGCAATCAACACGCAAACCCATGGCGACTTTCCATGGTTTTTGACGCCGCTCGCGTTGCGCGGCTATTTGGGCCGCGCCGCGCGATTTCGCCTCGGCGCTGTGGCGCAACAGTGGGATACGCATCCCGAGCAGTGGCCGATTGCACAACAAGTTTTTGCCGCGCAATCGGGCGCGCTGGAGCACGCGGGTGCTATTTTGTGGGGAGACGAATCACTGCGTACTTGGCAAAGCTCAAACAAGCAAACGCCGCATCGCGACGATCCTACGACGTTGCTGAACATCTACGATGAACTGGCTAAGAGCGCCACCATCGGCCCGATTGCTGGTTCAAGCGCCGACGGCGAACAGCCGAAATTCAGCACGCGAGTCATTGACGCGAATGGCCAGGTGCGAGAGGTGCTGGTGAAGTTTTCGCCACAGCGCAACACGCCGTTTGGCGAGCGGTGGCACGATCTCTTGTTCGCCGAAGCGATTGCATCGAACGTGCTGCGAGACTTCGGCTTTGATGTGCCCGAAACACGTGTGTTGTCGAGCCCACTGAGAACTTACCTTGAATCGGCGCGCATTGACCGAACAGGGGCAACGGGCAGACGCCATCTCTTGCCGCTCAAAGCCGTGCATTCAGCCTTCACGCACGGTAGTCAACGCCATTGGGCCGACACCATTTACAAGCTGGCTTCACAAAAGCGGATCGCCCAAACCGCGCTTGCCACCACGCAAACGCTCTACGCCTTCGGCCAACTCATCGGCAACACCGATATGCATTTCGGCAACCTAGGCGTGATCGTGGAATCGCCCGAGAAAATCGCAAAAGGGCATTTCGACCTCGCTCCTTGCTACGACATGCTGCCCATGCGTTTCAAGCCGGAAGCGCATAGTGATTTCGGCTACACGCCGTTCGAAGCGGAACTCAGCGCTGCGTTACCGCACGAAGTTAGAAGCACAGCAAAGGCCATGGCAAACGAGTTCTGGCGGCGAATATCTGACGAGGCGAGCGTGAGCGACTACTGGCGCGATTTCGCTCGCGGGCGCATCGAGCGCTAAGCCTTCGCAAACTCCACCCGATTCTTGATCCAGCGATTTAGAAAGGCGAGCTTATTGAAGCTTGGATCATGTTCTAGTTTCGGCGCTAGATCGCGCACGGCTTCGACCAGATCGATATCTTCTTCGATGTTGGCGTAGCGCAGCGATGGCAAACCGGATTGCCGTGGGCCGAGGAGTTCACCGGGGCCTCGGATGCGTAGGTCTTCGCGGGCGATGACGAAGCCGTCGATGTTTTCGTAGATGACTTTAAGGCGCTGTTTTGCCGTGTCTGAAAGCTTGTCAGCGAACAGCAAAATGCAGGTCGACGCCGCTGCGCCGCGACCGATGCGACCACGTAATTGGTGCAGTTGAGCGAGGCCAAAACGCTCAGCGTGTTCAATGACCATCCAGCTCGCGTTGGGTACATCGACACCCACTTCGATCACGGTTGTTGAAACCAAAACCTGCACTCTGTTCGCGATGAAATTGGCCATGATGTCGGCCTTTTCCTCAGCCTTCATTCTTCCGTGCAACAGCGCGACGCGAACGTTGGGCATCATCGTGACCAGATCGGTGTAGAGCGCTGTGGCGTTTTGCAGCTCGATTTCCATCTTGTCGCTCTCTTCGATGAGCGGGCAGACCCAGTAGGCCTGTGCCCCGGTCTGCGCGATTTCGTAAATACGGCGGGCGATCTCTGTGCGCCGATTTTCCGAGACGAGTTTGGTGGTGATGGGTTGTCGGCCTCCGGGAAGCTCGTCAATCACCGACACATCCAAATCGGCGTAGTAGCTCATGGCGAGTGAACGCGGAATTGGCGTGGCGCTCATCATCAAAGTGTGCGGAGCGAGAGACTGGCTCCCTCCCCCCGGGGGGGAGGGCTGGGGAGAGGGAGTACCGCCTTGATCCGAGTTGGTTTGAAGTGCTAACTCCCTCTCCCCCAACCCCTCCCCCCGGGGGGGAGGGGGGCTAGTACCCCGCTGCCGTAGCTGCAATCGCTGCTCAACGCCAAACCGATGCTGCTCGTCAACTACTACCAAGCCCAATCGCGCAAAGGACACTTTTTTCTGGAACAACGCGTGGGTGCCAATGGCGATGTGCGTCTCGCCCTTGGCGCAACTCGCGTGCGCTGCCTTTTGCTCAGCGGCGGTCAGTGAGCCCGTTAACCAAGTTAACGTCACGGGCAAATCATGCAGCCAATGCGAGAGCTTGTTGAAGTGCTGTGCCGCGAGCAATTCGGTGGGTGCCATAAACGCCACTTGATAGCCCGCCTCAACCGCGGCAAGCGCCGCGAGTGCGGCGACGATGGTCTTTCCGCTACCCACATCGCCCTGGAGCAATCGGGTCATCGGCGCGCCCCGGTTCATGTCGGATAGCGTTTCCGCTACGGCGCGATTTTGTGCGGCGGTTAACTTAAAGGGCAAGCGCTGCAACAGCAATGTGGACAGACTGCCTGTGGGGGCAATAGTGGGTGCGGTTTCGGCGGCCCGGAGGAGTTTGGCGTCGCGTAGCGACAATTGCTGTGCAAGTAGCTCGTCAAACTTCACTCGCCGCCACGCGGGGTGTGTTCGTCCTTCAAGCGCTATCGCTGATTCGGTCGCGGCGGGTGAATGCAGTACGCCAAGCGCGGTGTCCCACGCCGTGAGTCGCTGCGCCTGCAAAATCGATGGCGGGACCAGCTCCGCGGTCACGTCACGCAGCTTGAGCGCTTTGGTTGCGAGCGTGCGCAGAGCGGCTTGCGGCACGCCTGCGCTACTTGGATAAACGGGCGTCAACGCCTTGTTTGACGGGGCTTGTGGCTCATTTGCCTTTTTGAAAATGGGATGCACCATCTCAAGACCATAGTAGCCCTCGCGAATTTCACCGTACACCCGCACCGTGTTGCCCGGCTTCAACGCACTCACCGTGCTCGGATAGAAATTGAAGTAGCGCAAACTCAGGCGCGGCGAGAGGTGATTCACTCCGTCGTCTGTGCTTGATCGAAGTAGCGCGACGAACTGCCGACGTGGACGCTGAAGGGTCTCGGAATGATCGACCACGCCCTCAACCACGACCGATTCACCGACCAAGAGCTCGCCGATCGGAACCACGCGAGTTTGATCCTCATAGCGCATCGGTAAATGCAGCGCCACGTCCCGTAAGTGTTGAATGCCCAGCTTCGCGAGCGCGGGCCGCAGCGCGGGGGGTAGGTAGGTCTGTGTGTCTGTCGATTCGCTCACGGCGATGAGTTTATCGTCTAGCGTGCGGAAGATTTCCTCACATCACCCAGCACGCACTGGATTACCACTGTACAAATGGCGCGTTGCCTCTTTGTCTCGATGGACGTAAAACAAACCCGACCCTTTGACCGGACTACGTACAGAATACATGCTGACCCCAACCCACTTGGGACGACCGGACCTTTGGTCGATACGTGACCGCAAAACTGAAAAATACTCAACACAATCGCTTGTAATTCTCATGCACTCAATTTTTCGACGACTCGCCTGTTTCTCTGCGATAGCGCTTTGCGCTGCGGCCATCGCGCAAACGCCCCGAACGCCGCTGCCGGCGCTTGCCGAGGCGCGTCCCGCCAACGAGGCCACAGACATCGACGAACAACAAGTGTTTCTGGTTCGCGCGAAGGGCGCAGTCGACGGCAAAACGTTCATCGAGCGAGTGTTCTGCGAAGTTGAAGGTGTTCGGTCGGTCGACACCGTGCGGGTGATCGGAGGCAAGCGAAAGTCCGAATTGCTGCAAGCCGCCGGAATCAGCAATCCCGAAAACTGGATTGCCTTTCGATGCACTCAAAATTTCCCGAGCGGCGCGGATGTGATCGTGCGCTGGGATTCGGCGTCGCCCGGCAGCTTTCAGGCGGCCGATTATTTGCGCTTTAAGGTTCGCTCGGGTGAGTGGTTGGAGATGACCTGTGGTCGTGAAAACAAGGAAGCGGGCTGCAATCCACTGGGTACAGTCGCGTTCAATGTCAACAATCGAGCGCTCGACCTTAAAGATGCAGCGCGGTTTCGACTTCGGGATGAAAAGGGAAAGCTCTACAAACCCAGCAACGCCGACGCAAGCAGCGGCGAAGGTGAAAGCGGCGACAGCATCACGTTCACCAAACTTCCGCCTGAGACGCGATTTACGCTGACCGTACCGCCCAACATGAAAGAGGTGGGCACCGGCACGCCGCTCACTTTGACGCGCACCATCACGTTTTCTACCAGCGCGTATCCGCCGCTTGTGAAATTCGCACGCAGCTTCGGCATTATTGAGCGAAACGCCGATCCGGCGTTGCCGATCACGGTCCGCAATCTTGAGCCCAACGCCGCTGGCGCGGGCACAGCAGCAACAATTCGAAAACTTCGCGTGACGGGCGAACAAGACATGATCCGCTGGTACGCGCGCGCAGTAGGCTATCAATCGCGCGATCAATCGATGGACGAAGATGAATACGCTGGCGGCTTCGGAGAAGAGGTCAAAGGCGAGGGCGATTTCCGCGCCAAGTCGCTGCTGAAAGGCAACGCGCAGGCGCAATCATTGCCAATCCCAAAAATGGGAGGCGCCAAGGAATTCGAAGTCGTCGGCCTGCCACTGCCAGAGCCGGGCTTACATGTTGTTGAGGCCGAGTCAACGGCCTTGGGCGCGTCGCTACTTGAAAAGAAAGGTTCGATGTACGTGCGCTCGATTGCACTGGTGACGAATCTGGCGGTGCATGCAAAACAGGGTACGACGGAGACGTTTGTTTGGGTCACGCGATTGAACGACGCCACGGTGGTCGCCGATGCGGCGGTGCGAATTCGCGATTGCAAAGGGGTCGAAGTCGCCGTTGGTAAGACCGACAAAGATGGAGTGGCGCGTTTGACTCCGAAGGTCGGCAAAAAGGGCGCACGCGATTACGACTGTCCGCAATTCATCTTCGCGCAGAGCGGAGACGACCTATCTTTCACCCGCAGCGATTGGACGCGCGGTATCGAGCAGTGGCGTTTCAATTTGCCGTGGGATTACGAATCTGACGAGGGCGGTGCCAACGCAAAGCAAGTGCTGCACACCATTCTTGCGCGCAATTTGTTGCGCCCCGGCGAAACCGTACACATGAAGCACTACGCTCGCGAACAAAAGCGATTTGGCACAAGCGCGCCCGATGCGGCGAAGCTGCCTAAAGTGATTTCGGTGGTGAATGAAGGCAACAATGAACGAAGCAGTCTGAACCTAGCGTGGAACGCGCGCGGCAACGCGGTCAACGAGCTGCGACTACCGCAAAATGCCAAACGCGGTCAATATCGCCTTGAAATTGGTGGACGTACCACGGCACGTTTCACCGTCGCCGATTTCCGACTTCCGGTTTACAAAGCCGAGGTGAGTATCGCTAACGCCAATGTGGTGAGCGGCGATGCGGCCAATGTCGATGTTCGCTTGTCGTTCCTCTCGGGCGGACCGGCTGCGGGCGACATTGTGACGGCGCGTTCGCGCTTCGATGCACGCGCCTGGCCCGGCTTCGAGGCCTGGCCTGATCACAGCTTCAATCCAATTGACGACGAATCGGGAAGCCGTCGAAATCGTGAAAACAAGCAACCGCAAGGTGAAGATCAATCCGTGGCGCTATCCAGCGCGGGTGCAGCACGCGTATCGCTCGCTACCCCCAAGGTCGAGCGCCCCCATTCATTGATCGCCGACGTTGAATACACCGATCCCAACGGTGAAATCTACACGGCGCAATCGCGTGCTACGGTGTGGCCATCAGCCGTGTTGGTTGGCATTAAAACCACCGACTGGGCGATGGCGCGCGAGCGACTGTCCTATGAAATTGTGACCACCGACGTGACTGGCAAAGCAATTGCCGGCGTGAAGTTCAAAGTCAACGGCGTGCATCGCGATTGGACGTCGTATCGGAAACGAAACATCGGCGGCTTTTACAGCTACGAATCGAATGAAAAGAAAAATGATCTTGGCGTCCTTTGTGAGGGCGTTTCTGATCGTAGCGGTAAATACACCTGCACAAGCAGCGTCAAAGTGTCGGGTGAAGTTCAGCTCATCGCTACTGTTGCTGATGAAAAATCGCGCATCACCAGCGCCGGGACATCGATGTGGGCATCCAACGGTGACGATTGGATTTTCCGCAGCGAAAGCTCGGATCGCATCGATCTGCTGCCCGAGAAAAAGCGCTACGAGCCCAACGAGAAAGCGCGCTTTCAAGTTCGCATGCCGTTCCGTGAGGCGACGGTACTGGTCACGGTCGAGCGCGACGGGACGGTGTTGTCGAGTTTCGTGACACAACTCTCTGGCAAATCAGCGGTGATTGAAGTGCCGGTGAAAGAGGAATGGGCCCCCAACGCCTATGTGTCAGCGCTTTTGGTGCGCGGCCGTGTCGGCGCACCGGCACCCACGGCGCTGGTCGATTTGGCCAAACCCGCTTTTAAGCTGGGCATCGCCAACATTGACGTGAACTGGCAACGCTACGGCTTAAACGTAGTGGTGACCACAGACAAGCCCGAATACCAAACGCGAGAAAAATCGCAGGTCAAAATTAAAGTGGGTCGCGCCAACAATCAGCGTGCCGGTGATCAAGCTGAAGTCGCCGTTTTTGCGATTGACGAAGCGCTGCTCGAGCTGCAGGGTAACAACACCTGGAAACTGCTCGAAGCAATGATGAAGCGGCGCGACTACGGCATTACGACAGCCACGGCGCAAATGCAGGTGATTGGTAAACGTCACTTTGGCCGTAAAGCGCTGCCACCGGGCGGATCGGGCGGTCGTGGCGCGGGTACGCGCGAATTGTTTGACACATTGGTGTATTGGAAAGCCGATGTCATCACCGATGCCAACGGTGAGGCGACTGTTGAGGTGCCGCTCAACGATTCGCTCACCCGGTTCCGAATCGTCGCCATTGCCGATGGCTACGGCGAGCGATTCGGCACGGGCGAAACGAGCATCCGCACCACGCGCGATTTGCAGTTGTTCTCTGGCTTGCCCGCAGCGATTCGCCACGGCGATGATTTCCGCGCCGGTGTGACGCTTCGAAACACGACGCCGCGCGCCATTGTTGCGGAGGTCACGGCCAAGATGAACGACATCACGCTACCGAAGAAGGAGCAGCGCGTGGGCTCGGGTGAATCCGTAGTCGTCACCTGGGACACCAAAGCCGCGATTGAGGGCAAGGAAGCCGTGTGGAATTTCACCGCGACTGAAAAGGGCAAAGAGCGCGGTGATTCGCTGCGCATCAAGCAAGCGCTTTTGACGCCACTTCCAATGCGAACCGTGGCGGATGCGAGCGCCGAGGTCAAGGGAAAAGCAATCCTTGCGATTAAACCTGATGCAGCGGTCGGCACGATTACCAAAGGCGAGTTGAACGTCTCAGTGGCTCGAACCTACGGGGCCGACACGAGCGGGATTCGCGCCTACTTTGCGCGCTATCCGTTTGCCTGCCTCGAACAGCGGATGACCAAGACGCTCGGGATGAAGGAGGAAAATCTTTGGGCGGTGATCGCCGATTCGCTACCGAATTATTTGTCTTCAAATGGTCTCGCTAACTACTACCCAGGCGACACCAACGAAGGTTACCCGGTGCTCACGGCTTTCGTTCTGTCGGGCGCGCATGAAGCGGGATGGCAGATTCCGGCGGCATCGCTGGACCGAATGCTCGGGGGACTTGAGCGATACGTAGCGGGCGAGCTCAAGGTGAATCGGAGCTGGATGCCCAACGATCCGCTGTATTTGCTCTCAGAAAAATTGATCGCGCTTGAGGCGCTGTCGCGCTATGGCCGAGCATCAAAGCGGCTTCTCGACACGGTGCGCGTCGATCCGGTGAAGCTCACGGCTGCATCTTTGGTTGACTGGGTCAATGTACTCAATCGAAGCAACGACTTGCCCAACCGCAACGCGCTCCGGAGTGCTGCGCTGCAAGAGCTTCGCGATAACGTGAAATCGAACGCGGGTGTTGCCAGCATTGCTCGAAGCGATGATCGTTGGTATTTCATGCGCAGCGACGATTACACGATGGCCAGAATGTTTCGTGTGAGCATCGACACGCCCGAGTTCGCGCAATACAAGCTGCCGCTACTCAAGGGCCTCAACAATCGCATGCGTCGTGACGGACATTTTTGGAGCACTCAGGCCAATATCTGGGCGGCGTTCGCGATGGAGCGATACGCCAAACAAGCAGCGGCCGACGGACGTACTCGGATTACTTACAACGGCGAAACCAAGGAAGTCGTTTGGGACGGCGGTCGCACTGATGAGGAGGTCAGCTTTGCATGGAACGGCGCGAGCAACAACGTAGCCATCGAACATTTGGGCAAAGGCGAGCCGTGGGCACGCTCGCAGCTTCGCGCTGCCGTACCGCTTTCGGGCGCGCAGAATAACGGCATCACGCTGACCAAAACCATCAAAGCCGTGCAACAAAAGAGCACTGGACGGTATTCGGTGGGTGATGTGTTGCAAGTAACCGTTACGGCGGAAAACGCGATGGGCTTGGGCTGGCTTGGTATTGACGATCCTGTACCCGCTGGCGCCACAGTACTGGGCGGTTTGTCGAAACTTGCCGGCGTGGCCGAAGAGACACGCACCTGGCAGGGCTATCGATATGTCGAGCGCACTTTCACCAACGTTCGCTCGTCGTTTGAATGGGTGAGCAAAGGCAAACACAGCTTTAGCTACGAGCTGCGGCTCACCACGCCCGGTAAGTTCGCGTTGCCACCCACTCACGCGGAAGCCATGTACGCGCCCGAAGTCAATGGACAATTGGGCAATGCGGTGTTTGAGATTGTGCCTTGATTCACAGCGTAGACCGTCGTAGTGTTGTAGGAGCGGCTCGCCGCGAATCCCCGGTTCGGGAACATTCGCGGCAAGCCGCTCCTACAGCGGTTGGTTTTGTTGCGTGCGTGATCTCTGCGTTCGCGCTCGCCGCACCACCCACGTTCGATTCGATTAAATCGAACAACACACCGAGCGACACTTACCTGCTTGATCGCAACCAACAACCCCTGCAACGCATTCGTATCGACAAAACGGTGCGCCGAAGCGCATGGGTGTCACTCGATGAAGTCTCGCCCGCATTGATCGACGCGGTGCTCGCATCCGAAGACAAACGTTTCTTCGATCATGGCGGCGTTGATTTACGCGCCGCCGCTTCCGCTGCGATTTCCAACTTCGCCGCTGGAAAAGCGCAGCGCGGTGCCAGCAGCATTTCAATGCAAGTCGCAGCGACCTTTGATAAGTCCCTAGCTCGTGGCAGCGACGGCCGCAGCGTTACGCAGAAGTTCGATCAAGCGCAAGCGGCATGGGAGCTCGAGCGCGCATGGTCAAAACAACAAATTCTTGAAACGTATCTGAACACCATTTTCTTTCGCGGTGAATTGCAGGGTATCGGCGCTGCAAGCGAACAGCTGTTTGGCAAATCAGCGCACGGGCTCAACGCCATCGAATCGGCCGTTCTCGCCGCGCTCATTCGCGCCCCCCAAGCGCAGCGCGCGCTGGTCGAACGACGTGCCTGTGAATTGTTACAAGGCCAGTCTCGTGGTGAGGATTGCCCGCGTATTGCCTACGCAATTGATAAGTGGGGCAGCGCGGCGGCATTGCGGGGCGAGCACGATAATCTGGCACCGCATGTGGCGAAGTATTTGTCTGCGGCGAGCGGCGGCGCTAGCCCGTTCGTGGTGAGCTTGTCGAACCACAACGGCGCGCACCAAGCCAGCGTTCATGGTTCGACAAGCTCACCACGAACGGAAAGTAATACTCCCTCGCCAATAGCCACGACCACTCTCGATCGCGATCTACAAATCGCAGCACGCGACGCCATCAACAAACATCTGCAAGCACTCGCCGGCCGCAACGCGCAAGACGCGGCCGTCGTAGTCATCGACAATGCCACGGGCGAAGTGCTCGCCTATGTCGGCTCATCGGGTCGTTTGTCGCAGGCGGGCGAGGTCGATGCCGCCCGCGCACCACGGCAAGCGGGCTCTACGTTAAAGCCGTTTATCTACGCACTCGGGTTTGAGAAAAATTTGCTCACGCCCGCCACCTTGCTCGATGATTCGCCCTTTAGCGTCGATGTGGGCGGCGGCGCATACACGCCACAAAACTACGCCAACGAATACATCGGCCCGGTGAGCGTGCGAACCGCATTGGCCAGCTCGCTCAATGTTCCCGCCATTCGCGCGCTCACCATCGTCGGCGTCGCGCCGACACACGCCACGCTCAAGCGCGCCGGGCTCACCACACTCGTTAACGATCCTGATCATTACGGTTTCTCGCTCGCGCTGGGCAGCGCGGATGTGACCCTCACCGAACTCACCAATGCGTATCGCGCGATTGCCAATGGTGGTGTTGCATCACCAATTCGGTTTAGTCCCCTCCCCCCGGGGGGGAGGGTTAGGGAGAGGGAGCCTGCGCCCCAATCCAATTTGAATAAGCCGCATTCACCCTCTCCCCTAACCCCTCCCCCCCGGGGGGAGGGAGACACTCGCCTCTTCTCCGAATCCAGCGCATGGCTCATCACCCATATCCTCGCTGATCGTGGTGCGCGTTATGTCACGTTCGGCTTTGACAACCCACTCGCGCTGTCGCACTGGGCCGCTGTCAAAACCGGCACCAGTAAAGACATGCGCGATAACTGGACCATCGGCTTCAACACCCGTGTGACGGTCGGCGTGTGGGTCGGTAATGCTAGCGGTACGCCAATGCACAACGTCACCGGCGTGTCCGGTGCCGGACCGATTTGGTCGGACGTGATGGAAGCGGCGGCGCGCAAATACGGCACGGGTCGTCCCGCTGCGATGCCAGCAAACGTGGTGAAGCGCCATATCGAATTCGCTTCCCCCTCCCCCCGGGGGGGAGGGGTTAGGGGAGAGGGAGCGTGCGATGCGGCCAGCATTGATTGCGCAACCAAGTCCCTCCCCCCCAGGGGGAGGGAGCAGCGCGTCGCGTTGAGTGAGCTCATTGAACCTAGCCGCGACGAATATTTCATTCGCGGTACCGAACCGCAGAGCCTCTTGATCGCCGCTCGCCAAGCCAGCAGCAGCGGCGCGCGCATCGTCAGCCCTACGGATGGGACCATTATCGCGATTGATCCTGATATTCCCGATGCGCACCAACGCATCACATTAAAAAGCGGCGACACTCAACACGCCAATTGCTGGGAAGTTAGCGGCGAGTCGCTCGGCTGCTCAGAGACGCCCATTGCATGGCCGCTTCGCAGCGCGACGACTGATGTCGTCAACATCCGATTGCTCGATAGAAACGGCGAAGAACGTGACCGAATTGCCATCACGATTCGCGGGAATGCAAACGTAGCGAAGCGCTAATAGCTTTTCTGTGTAGGCCTAGTGAAATATGGCCTACAACGAATTTAGAGCGCTTTTCGAAAAATCATAAAATTAATCGAAACGCCTTATTTAATATGGCGTCTAAACAAAAAGCTCGTTGTCTAAATTCTTGTGCGTCGTGCGCGACGCCAACCCATCTAAACCATCGCCTCTGCAAAATCCCGTGCCGAAAAGGGCCGTAGATCATCGATGCCTTCGCCCACACCAATGAACCGCAGCGGCACGGGCCGCTCTTTGGCAATCGCGCAGATCACGCCGCCTTTGGCGCTGCCGTCGAGCTTAGTCATTACAAGCCCAGTGAGTTGAATCGCTTCATCAAACGCTTTGACTTGCATCAAGGCGTTTTGTCCGGTCGTACCGTCGAGCACCAGCAGTGTTTCGTGCGGTGCGCCGTGCATCGCTTTGCCGATTACGCGTTTGGCTTTTTTGAGCTCGTCCATTAAGTTGAGCTGCGTGGGTAAACGACCGGCGGTGTCGCACATCACCACATCGATGCCGCGCGCCTTGCCCGCGTTGACGGCGTCAAACATCACCGCAGCGGGATCGCCGCCCGCTTGTTGAATCACGGTAACGTTATTGCGCTCGCCCCAGATCGTGAGCTGTTCGCGTGCGGCCGCGCGGAAGGTGTCGCCCGCAGCGAGGAGCACGCTGGCGCCTTCCTTCTGCAAAAACTTCGCGAGCTTGCCGATGCTCGTGGTTTTTCCCGCGCCGTTTACACCGGCGATCATGATGACGTAGGGCGTCTCATCAGCAATAGCGAATGGGCGCTCCAGCGGTAACAGCAATTCAGTGAGCGAATCAACGAGCATTGCGCGCGGATCACCCTCACCGCCGGCTTGCTTCCAACGTTTGCGCAAATCAGCGAGCAAATGTTGCGTGGCGGGCATGCCGCAATCGGCCATCAAGAGCTGCGATTCAAGTTGCTCCAAAGTGTCTTCATCGAGCTTGCCTGCGAAGAGGATATTGAGACCGAGTTTGTTGCGCGTTGCGGTGAGGCCGCTTTTAAGTTTGTCGAGCCAGCCTTTTTTCTCTTCGATGACGGGCGCATGAATACCATTTGTCGAAGCGGGTACGACAACAGTTTCATTGGTAGGCTCGGCCGCTATCGGCGGCTCAGGCGCGATGGGAGCGACGGGTACAGCGACCGATTCAATAGCCTGCGCGGGTTGTTCAACGGGCGCGTCGGAATTCTTTTTTTTAAACCAGCCCCACATGGAGCGCTTTCTAAATTGGCGGATGACGGCTCCCATTTTAGAGCTCGTGAAACGTCGGTGAATGTATTTGTAGGAGCGCCCTTCGTCAAGCTCAGGACTAAAGGCCCTTGCCGCGCACAGCATCGCTGCGAAACAAACGTTCGCGGCAAGCCGCTCCTACAGTGCTGACCGACTCAGACCAACGGTTGGCTACCATAGAGCGCTATGCCCACCCACAAAAACCAACTGCGCATCATCGGCGGCACCCACAAACGCCGCATCATTAAGTTCGCCGATGCTGAGGGATTGCGACCTACGCCTGATCGGGTGCGTGAAACGCTATTCAATTGGTTGGGACAGGACTTGACCGGGAAGCGCTGCCTCGATGCGTTTTCAGGGTCGGGCGCGATGGCCTTTGAAGCCGCCTCTCGAAACGCATCGCAGGTGATGGCGATCGAATCGTCGCGCAAGGTCGCTGACGCTATTTCTCAAAACCAGCGCTTGCTTGCTTTGAATAATTTGAAGCTGGTCAACGGCGATGCATTCGCATTTATGACTGCAACCACGGAGCGCTTCGATGTCATTTTTCTCGATCCACCCTTCGCGCAGGATTGGTGGAAGCGGCTTGCACCTTTGGTGGAACGCATCGCGCAGCCGGGCGCGATGATTTACTGCGAATACGCGAGTGAGCTCATTGAATTTGGGACCTTTACACGACTGAAACAGGGTCGTGCCGGGATGGTGCACTATCATTTGTTCGCGAACGAAAATTACTCCACTGGCGAGAGCTGAATCATGTTGCGTTGCGTCTACCCCGGCACTTTCGATCCCTTGACCAAAGGCCACGAGGATTTAATTCGTCGCGCGTCGCGCTTGTTTAGCGAAGTGGTGGTTGGTGTCGCCGATAGCAAACGCAAAGGCCCATGGTTCAGCGCCGACGAGCGAGTCGCGATGGCACGTGACGCCGTAAAAGATTTACACAATGTGCGAATCGAGCGATTTTCTTGCTTGCTACTCGATTTTGCGCGTCAACAAAACGCCACGACCATCATGCGCGGCCTACGAGCCGTGAGCGATTTCGAATACGAATTTCAAATGGCCGGCATGAATCGCGGCATGGACCCGAGCATCGAAGTGGTGTTTCTCACGCCTTCTGAAAAATACATGTTCGTATCGGCCACCATCGTTCGCGAGATCGCTTTTTTCGGGGGCGATGTGAGCCGCTTCGTGAGCCCTGTTGTGGTGGAAGCGTTGAATAAAAAAGTTGAAGAGCGAAAGCGTGAAAACGCCTAGACAAACGCTGCTGGTGCTGTTTAAACTGCGAGCTTGATTGATCGCTCACGGGAGGATTCCCATGGTTTACTACTCTTAATCTGTCCGGGTCGTTGCGGCAATGTGCGTCTTCGCATGTTGCATTCCTACCCATCGCACTCCCGCCATTCACCGCACCGATCAGCGATTCGTCGCGCCGCGTGCGCTACGGAACTTAAGCGGGCTTAGCCTTGTATGACTCAATGCGCCAAGCGGTGAAGCTTGGCGCGCTATCAATCTTTATCATGACCAAATTTATTCGTCTTAGCGCGTTGCTATTAGCCGCAACGTCGACTCTCTTAACAACGAATGCCGTGCAGGCATTGCAAGCGGTGCGCGCTAGCGCCGCCATTTCCATTGATGGGAAGCTTGACGACGCCGATTGGCAGCGCGCGCCATTGGCCGATCGTTGGACTGAAAACATGCCCAACGAAAAAGCGCCCGCGCGCTTCAAAACCGAAGTGCGTTTTTTATACGATCAAAACGCACTCTACGTCGGCATGAAAGCGTTTGATCCCGACGTTTCGAAAATTGATGCGCCGTTTGTTCGTCGCGACAAAGTGTTTGGCACGCAAGACAATTTCGTGGTGTGGATTGATCCTACGGGTGCCCGCAAATTCGCGCAGTTCTTTCGCGTCAACGCCCGCGGCTTCGTCGCCGACGGCTCCTGGAACGAAGACACGAGCAACGAAGACTTCTCACCCGATTACGATTTCGAAGCAGCTACGCACATCGATAAAGACTTCTGGAGCGCCGAGATGCGCATTCCGTGGACTTCGCTTCGTGTACCGCAGCCACTGCCCGAAAAACTCACGTTTATTGTGTTTAGAAACATGCCCCGTGAGACACGTATTCGCTCCAGCACCGCAGTGCTCGGACGCGAGCCCACCTGTTTTTTATGTGTGGCTGATGAGCTAACAGGTATCAGCGGTATCCCGAAAACGTCGGGCGTTACGGTGACGCCTTTTGCCTCGGGCACGTTTACCCAAGAAAAAGTCAACGGCAAAACGACCAGCGAATCTAAGTTCAATGCGGGTGCGGACGTGAAGTGGCGACCCACGTCGCAATGGGTGATCGACGGTACATTTCGTCCCGATTTTTCGCAATTGGAGCTCGATCAACCGCAGCTCAAAAGCAACACTCGATTTGCGATCTATCAGCAGGAAAAGCGACCGTTTTTCCTCGAAGGAAGCGATCTTCTCTCGTTGGTTGGCGATTCAATTTACACGCGCTCCATCACCGATCCGTTGTGGGGCGCACGCGCGACCTATCGCAGTGAATCGGCGGATGCGACCGTGATCACCGTGGCTGATCGTGGCGGCGGTGTTGTGGTATTGCCCAACACCTATTTTTCGGATTTTCGAAATCAAGGCCGTTCGCAATCGACGATCGCGCGTGTACGAATTCCGTTGGGTGGTGGATCGGGAACGGGTAGTGTTGGCGCGCTGCTGTCAGACCGGACGTATGAGGATGACAGCAGCAATCGCGTCGTTGCCGTTGACGCCAACTTCAAGCCAAACGACTCAACGCGACTTCGCGCGCAACTCGCCGGCAGTCAAACCCGCGATGGCACGCGCCGAGGCGGCCACAACTTTTTTACCGATGCGCTCTACGACGACGGGACGGATCATCTCTACGCAAATTACAGCGAGTTTTCGCCCAACTATCGATTCGACAATGCGCTGATCTCGCAAAACGGATTTCGCAGCACCAGCGCCGAGTTGTGGCGTTGCTTCAAACCGAAAGATCAGTTTTTGAACAACATCTGCCCCAGTATCAACGCACGTGAAACGCGCAGCTGGCAAAACGTAGCGCTGCAGCGATACGTCACGCCGGGACTCTTCGCCAACGGGCTGCGAAATTCGGAATGGAATTTGCAGCCACGTTTTGTGAACTACCGGCGCGTACAAGAGGGCGGTCGATGGCATCACACACCCGCCGTGTTTTTTCATGGTGAGGGCAGCCCCGGTGGAACGCTGCGTAGCGTTTGGACGGATATCGAAGTCGGACGAAGTATCGATGTAGCAACCGATTCGTTAGCGAAGCTTTCCTCCATTGCGTTTGGCGGCACACTGCGACCGTTCGAGCGAATTGAAATCGAACCCTACGTTAATGATTTCCGATTGTTCAATATCAACGGCGGACAGTGGCGCTTGATCGAACGAACGTCGCAATTGACGGGTGTAGCGTATTTGACGGCCCGAGATTCGCTGCGATTGATCGCACAGTACACGCTTTCCAAACGAAACCCTGTGGCGTATTCGTTCCCCGTCACCGAGCGCGCGCAAACCGATGCGCTATCGCTTGTTTATTCGCACAAACGTGGCTTGGGCCGAGAATTCGATGTGGGCATCACCCGAAGCAATGAACGCGCTGCGCTGCAATCAACGCGATCAACGACCGAGATTTTTGCCAAGCTTAGTTGGGCGATGTCGTTGTAGAGAAGACAATCGCAGTGCGTGGTGCGGCGGGCCGACCGAGCGTGAAAAATCACCTAACCGGTCGTTCCTACCGATGATTTCCGCGCATAGAATCGAGGCATGTCTCTCGATCCAGTCGTTCTATTTTTCATTCTTGGCGTCATCGGTGGATTGCTCAAAAGCGATTTGGAGCTACCCAAGCCTTTCCTTGAAGCGCTGACGATCTTTTTGCTTCTGGCGCTTGGGCTCAAGGGTGGTGTGGCCATTTCAAAGAGCGATCCGACGTCGCTGATTATTCCAGCGCTGGTGCTCGTGGCTGGCGCATTGGTGTTGGCGTCTGTGGCCTTCGTGTTGCTCTTTCGCGTGGGTCGTTTGTCGCGGATTGACGCAGCCGCTACCGCCGCTCACTATGGCTCGGTGAGCGTGATCACGTTTGTAGTGGCACAAACATTTTTGTCGCAAATCGGGGTTGCGTTTAATGCGCAAATGGCGTTTTACTTGGCGGTGCTCGAGGTGCCCGCGCTAATTTTGGCAGCGGCTCTTGGCAGACGCGACGAAGTTAATCCGGGGCATTGGGCGGAGTTCACTCGTGAATTGATCTTTGGCAAGAGTGTGTTGTTGCTCATTGGCGGGATGGCCATTGGGGCCATTGCGGGTGAAAAGGGCGTGCAACCTTTCGCGCCACTCTTTTTCGATCTCTTCCGTGGGGTGGTGTGTTTCCTGATTCTTGAGCTGGGCGTGACCACGGCACGACAATTTCCGGAGCTTCGAAAAAGTGGTGTGTTTTTGGCCATTTTCGGTGTCGTCTTTCCGATTGGCGCGGCGCTATTTGGCGGCGCGCTCGCCAAGATGCTCGGATTTTCGATGGGCGATCAAGCGCTGACCGCTGTGCTTTTTGCGAGTGCGAGCTACATCGCTGCGCCCTCGGCAATGCGCGTGGCGTTGCCGCATGCCAACCTGGGTTTAGCCATTGCGCCGGTTATCGCAGTGACCTTCCCGTTCAACGTGGTGATTGGAATTCCGATGTATTACCGATTTGTGGTGGCGATTAATTGAGCTCGCTGTAGGAGCGTGCTTCTACCGGCTCAGCAGAGCAGTTACCGCGAAAACATCGTGACGTAAACGAAACGCATTTTCGCGACAAGTCGCTCCTACAGTGCGATAGCCATGGCCTCAATTTCGCGGGCTGCTGCCACTTGCGCCATCCGCGCAACGACGCCATAGGAATAAAACCGATTCGGTGCACAGCCGCCCACGGCTTGAATTTCCGGCGTACACGGCTTTTCAAACGCTAGTGGCACAAACTGCGCGCCCGGCGCGTTCAAGCTCTCGTCAATGGCGCGATTGGCGTGCACGCGGTAAAAGCCGCCAACCACAAAGCGATCCACCATGTAGACCACCGGCTCGGCAATCGCATCGTTGACTCGCTCGTTGGTGTACACACCCTCTTGAATGATGACTTCGTGAACTTCCAAGCCCTCTTTAACGACCGCCATTTTCTTTCGTGCATCGCGGTTCATTTGGGTGATTTCGTCGGCGCAGCGAACCGTCATAATGCCCATGCCGTACGTTCCGGCATCGGCCTTTACGATGACAAACGGTTTGTCAGTCACGCCGTATTCGTCGTACTTCGCTTGAATCTTTGAGAGCACTTTGGCGACGTTCTTTTGCAAACAATCCAATCCTGTTTGCGCTTTGAAATCCACCTCACCACACTGCTCAAAATACGGATTGATGAGCCATGGATCGATCTTTAAGAGCGCGGCCACTTCGTTAGCCACCGAATCGTAGGCCGCGAAATGCTGCGACTTTCGGCGCGTCATCCAACCCGCGTGGGTGGGTGGCACCATCGGCTGCGACACGCCCTTCAAAATATCGGGCACACCGCCCGAGAGATCATTGTTGAGCACAATCGCGCAGGGGTCAAAATCTTTGAGCGTGAGTCGGTCGCCCACCCGAATGATGGGCTCAAGCGTCAACACGCGACCCGACGGCAGCGTGATTGGTGTGACCTCGGTTAAATCCGGAATCAGCGAGCCCACACGAACGCGAACGCCCGCTTGTTGCATCAAGCCGATGAGCGTTGTGACGTTTTCGAGGTAATACGTGTTTCGCGTGTGATTTTCGGGGATGAGCATCACGCTACGTGTGCCGCAGCCGAATCGCTCCACGGCGCTCATCACCGCTTGCACCACGAGCGGATGAAACTGCGGATTCAAATTGTTGAAACCCGCCGGAAACAAATTGGTATCGACCGGTGCGAGCTTGTAGCCCGCGAAGCGCAAATCCACGCTCGCGTAAAACGGCACAGCGTGCGTTTGCCACTGTTGTCGAAAGTACGCTTCCAAGTCGGGTTGCGCGTCGATGAAATTTCGCTCAAGCTGAGCGAGCGGACCCGAAAGGGCGGTAGTGAGATGTGGAACCATGTGTTGAGTTTAAGGGCGAACCCGTGAAATTCAAGTGACGGCGCACGCTGCAATGCGCGAAAGATTTTCACGACAGCCTGCTTGATACGCACGCTGATCGAAATTCTCTCCCGAGCGCGGCGCTGCAATCGAATATCCTAGAAACACTCAATATTTTTCAAAAGCCCTATGGAACGTCGTCCACTTTTCCACGCGAACTTAAATGTGTCGGTCATTTGTCTTGGCACGATGACTTGGGGTGAGCAAAACACCGAAGCCCAAGCGCACGCTCAGCTTGATTTCGCGATGCAGCACGGCATCAATTTTGTCGACACCGCCGAGATGTATCCGGTGCCGCCGCGGGCGCAAACGGGCACGCGCACCGAAACCATTTTGGGAACGTGGCTCGCCATTCCGGGGAATCGGCAAAAAATTGTGCTCGCGTCAAAGGTCGCGGGGCCGGGACGATACGATTGGCTGCGGCTCGATACGCAGCTTAAAAAGAAAACGATTCTTGAGGCCTGTGACGCGAGCTTGAAGCGCCTGCAAACGGACTACATCGATCTGTATCAAATTCACTGGCCCGACCGCAATGTGCACGCGTTTGGTTCGTGGCAATTTAATTCCGGTGCGGAGCGCGATCACATTCCGATCGCGGAGCAAATCGATGCGATGCAAACGCTCATCAAAGCCGGAAAAATTCGCGGCTACGGCTTGTCGAATGAAACGTCGTGGGGCACGACGATGTTTTGCCGTGAAGCCGAGCGACTCGGTGCACCGAAACCCGCGTCGATTCAAAACGCGTACAGCTTGGTCAATCGTTCGTTCGAAGGCGATTTAGCGGAGGTGAGTTACCGCGAGCAAGTGCCGCTCCTGTCGTATTCACCGTTGGGTATGGGCGTGCTCACCGGCAAATACGCCAAAGGCGCGATGCCCAAAGGTTCGCGCTTTCAAACGTTTTCAGAATTTGGTGGCCGCTATCGTCGACCGCTTGCGATGCTCGCCAGCGAAGAATACGTGGCGCTCGCTAAGAAATATGGCATCACGCCGCTGCAATTGTCACTCGCGTTCGTGGTCAACAAATGGTTTGTTGCGAGCGCGATCATCGGCGCGACCAGCGTGCAGCAACTGCAACAAATCTACAACGCGTACATGATGCAAATGCCGCCTGAATTGATTGCTGAGATCGATGCGATTAGCAATCGGTACTTGCATCCAGCGGCCTAGAGATTTCTTTATTCAAACTTATTGGTAGAACGCCATATAAAAAGGCACTTTTGAGGCTCTAGACCAATTTACTGAAACGTTGGTCTATGTCTGTCAACGCCTTATTTCAATTGGCATTAAACGAAAAAGCCCATACCGCAGGTTGCGATATGGGCTTTTTCGGCGCGCGCTGTGGGTCAGCGCTAAATATGCATCGCCGCCAACACGCCCACGATGATGCCCAAACCGGCCACGCCGTACATACCGTATTCAAGCCACCGGAGCTTGGTCAACAGTGCGATCGCGGCCAGTGCGATGGCAATTTGCAGCGCCGTGGTGGCTTGCGCCCAACGATGATGTTGATGAATTTGCTCATCGCTTTTCACGTCCCACGCTTTGGATTCGGCTTCTAGCTTTTCGGCGTCTTTTTTGATGTCGGCTTTTTCGCCTTTGTAGCGCTTGATTTCCTCGGTGTAGAACGCTTTTCTAGACTCTGGCGCGAGCTCGATGGCGAGCTCACTCAAATTCTGTTTGCTACTTTTGGCTTGGTAGTAATTCCACTGATTCGACGCTTCAGTTTTTTTGATGGCGGCGTTATTTTTATAGAGCCCGGCGTTGGCTTGTGTGGCACCACCCTGATACGCAAACAGCGCGCCGATGGTGGCGATGATGGCCGTGACGACCGCGATGCCGCCTGCATGTGATTTGTGTCCGGTGTCATGATCGCCATGACCTTTTCCGGCGTGTTCGAGCTCGTGATCGTGTGGACCGTGTACGTGAAAGCCGCCACCTGACATAGTGTTTTTCCCTCGGAATTGAATATGAATGGCGCGTAGTCTAGCGCGCGGTGCTCGCGTAAAATTGGCGATTGTTCCCCTGCGCCTTCGTGTTTTCGTTTCGCCGATTTGGCCGACGACGCATGGCCCTTTTCCAATGAAAACCAATCACACACTCGCGCTTGGACTTGATTTCGGCACCACAAACACCGTGGTCGCGCGATCAAGCGCGCCGGGTGTAGCGAGCGTGTTGCCTTTTCAATTGGCGTCCACCATCGATGAGCGGGTGCACAACACGTTTCGGTCCGCGATGTGCTTTTGGGAGGAAGAGGGCGACGCAACGCATGACCTGCGCTTCGAGGCAGGCCCGTGGGCGATTGAGCACTTCATTGAAGATCCCACCGATTGCCGATTTTTGCAGTCGTTCAAAACCTTCGCCGCCAGTCCGTCGTTTTCCGAAACACACATCCACGGCAAAAAATTTACGTTCGAGGATTTGCTCACCGCGTTTATTGAACGATTGCGAACGCATGCCGGACCTGCGCTCGCCGAATTGCCGCTGCAATTGGTTGCCGGTCGCCCGGTGGCGTTTGCTGGCATCAGCGCCGATGAGAAACTGGCGCTGGAGCGCTACGAGCGTGCGTTTAAGCGCGTCGGTTTTGCTGACATCACTTATGTTTACGAGCCCGTTGCGGCCGCTTACTTTTTTGCGCAACGACTGACGAAAGCTGCGACCGTGTTGGTGGCTGATTTTGGCGGCGGCACGAGTGACTTTTCGATCATTCGTTTCGAGCCGGGCGCTAACGTGGGCGACGATGGCGGCGACATGCGCTCAATTCCGCTTTCTCATTCGGGCGTTGCTGTGGCGGGCGATGTGTTCGATTACCGAATTCTTGAGCACGCTGTGCTGCCGCAGCTCGGACATCGTGCGCGCTACAAATCGATCGACAAAATTCTTGAAGTGCCGACGCACTATCACCATCGTTTCGCGCAGTGGAATCAGCTCGCGCTGATGAAAGCGCCCAACGTGCTTCGTGAGCTGCGAGAATTTTTGCGCTACGCCATTGATCGCGATGGCTTGGCGAAATTCATCGCCTTGATCGAAAACGATTTGGGTTATCCGCTGTACAAGTCGGTGGCCGACGTGAAGGCGGCGCTGTCGAATCAATCGAGCGCCAAGCTCGCATTTCACGCCGCAAGCTACAACTACGATCTGTCGCTCGATGCCACGATCAATCGAACAGATTTTGATCAATGGATCGCTGCCGATTTGAAAAAAATTGAAAGCGCTGTGGACGAAGCGTTAACCAAAGCGGCGCTCGACGCTAAGGACATTGACCGTGTCTTCCTAACCGGCGGCACATCGTTTGTGCCCGCCGTGCGCGCGATATTCGACGCTCGATTTGATCCACAAAAAATAGAAACCGGCGATCAGCTGGAATCGATTGCTTACGGATTGGCGCTCATCGCCAACAGCGGCAACGCGAAGGCGTGGCGCGCGAATTGACGGTCGACATTACCTGTGAGAATGTGATAGCCAACTTTATTCCGAAATGCCAATTGAAATAAGGCGTTTCGAGTTATTTTTACACTATTCAATATCAAACAATATTGTCTTTGACGCCAATATTAATCAGGCATTGGACGATATAGTTTGCTTTAATTGATCGCTCGTCATCCGCACTTTGAATTTCGTGTTTGGCGCGTGTCCGTTCGCGCGCACCGATAAGCGCATCGGCCAATCGGCGTCTTCGATGATGTAGTGCTCTTGTCCGCCGCGGCTCATCTCGGGCGTGAATTCAACGCCCAAATTCATTAGCGCATATTCCACGTCTTTGCCGCTCTCCGGTGTGAGCTCGATTCGAATTTCGCTGCCAGCGTGCGCCCAGCCCTCGGCCACCGGGCCCACCAGCACCGGATTGAATCGCGCCAGCTCGATCATGGCTTCGAGCGCGCATTCCCGCTGCGCCAACAGTCTTTCTGCGAATTCTTCGCCGCCGTAGAGCGCGTGATATGTTTTGATTTCAGCAATGATCTCGTCATCCGTTGGCAGCGGTGACGAATGGGCTGACACGCCCAACTCAGCGATTGCTTTTCGGCGCGCTAGCGACCAATCTGTCAGCTCGGATTCAACGATGATCCGAGCTGCGACGGCGGCCAGCGTTTCGCGTTCGTGCGACATGACAACGCCTATTTTTTAAAAGAGCTGCTGGCGCACTTCTTCGTCTTGCTTGCTCCGAACGCCTTCGTTTCCGGTTAATGGATCAACGAATCCGCGCGCTGGGAACTCGGCGTAGAACCAATCGCTGCCCGCTTTGACCGGATCGGTCAAACCGCTGCCGTCGCCGTCGCCCACGTTGGCGCTGACCACGCCTTTGGGTGGCACGAGCGGTTTTTCGGGAACGCCCTTAAGCGCGGTTTTCATGTAATTGACCCAAATCGGTAGCGCCGCCATGCCACCCGTTTCGCGCTCACCCAGCGAGCGCGGTTGGTCATAGCCGACCCAAGCAACGCCCACTAAGCTCGCGTTGTAGCCCGCAAACCACGCGTCATAGCTATCGTTGGTGGTACCCGTTTTTCCAGCCAAGTCGCCGCGACCGAGCGCTAGAGCTTTGGTTGCCGTGCCCGCACGAACAACGTCGCGCATCAAGGTCGTCATGATGAACGCGTTTCGCGGATCGATGGCCTGCTCGGCGTCTTTGCCCGCAACGGCGGGTGTCTCTTCAAAAATCACGTTGCCTTTAGCGTCAACGATTCGCTTGATGAAATGCGGCTTTACGCGGTAGCCGCCGTTGGCAAAAATCGCGTACGCGCCGGCCATTTGCATTGGATTGGTTTGCCCCGCGCCGAGCGCGAGCGTCAAATACGCGGGCATTGATTTCGGATCGAAGCCAAATTTGGTGACGTAATCTTGGGCGTAGCTCGGGCCGATCGAGCGCAGGATGCGAATCGACACCATGTTTTTCGATTTCATGAGCGCCGTGCGAACGCGCATTGGGCCGTCAAATTTGCCGTCGTAGTTTTTCGGCTCCCATTCGTCGCCGCCGGTTTGCGCCGCCGAGAAAAACAGCGGCGCATCGTTAATGACTGTGGCGGAAGTGATGCCCTTTTCGAGCGCAGCGGAATAGATGAACGGCTTGAACGACGAACCCGGTTGGCGGCTCGCTTGGGTGACGTGGTTGAACTGATTGCGATAGAAATCAAATCCGCCGACCAGGCTGCGAACCGCGCCGTTGCTGGGGTCAAGCGCGACCAATGCCGCTTCAACTTGCGGCAGTTGTGTAATACGCCACGTCGTTTTCTCATCGGCAACAATGCGAACAATGGCGCCACGGCGAAGCTTTTCGCTCGCCGGAGCCGCGTCAGCAATGGCTTGCCGCACAAAGCGGATGGCTTCGCCCTCAAGCGCGTAGTTTTCGCCTTCACCGCGAGTGACGGTCACTTTCTTGCTGTTGGCATCGAGCACCACCGCCGTCAACAGATCATCGCTGTCGGGGAACTGTTGCAGCGCCGCTTCGATTGATTCAGCCAGCGCTTCTTTGCCTTTCGCCGCCGCTGGAAGATCGACGTAGCCCTCCGCGCCGCGAAACGCCTGACGCCGTTCGTAATCCAGTACGCCGCGACGCAGCGCTTGGTAGGCCGCCTCTTGGTCGCGTGAACGAAGCGTTGTGGTGACCGTAAGACCGCGCGTGTAGGCGGTTTCGCCCACCAGGTCAAACACAAACTGGCGCACCATTTCGTTGGCGAACTCGGCGTGAATGGCCGGTCCCGTGTCTGATTTGAGTGTTGAGGGCGCGGCTGTTGCGACTTTGTATTCGTCGTCCTTCAAGTAACCCAGGTCGTGCATGCGCCGCAACACGTATTGTTGGCGCAGCGCTGCCCGCTTTGGGTTGATAAACGGATTGAACGCGGAAGGCGCTTTAGGGAGTCCGGCAAGCATGGCGGCCTCGGCGGCGGTGACTTGAGCGAGCGGTTTGCCGTAATAGGCTTGCGATGCGGACGCAAAACCGTAGGCTCGCTGCCCAAGAAAAATCTGATTTATATAGAGCTCAAGAATCTGATCTTTAGTCAGCTCGCGCTCGATTTTGAAAGTGAGCGCTACCTCATTGGCCTTACGTAGCAGCGTTTGTTCGCGCGTCAAAAAGAAATTTCGCGCCACTTGCATGGTAATCGTGCCCGCGCCCTGCCGCGAACCTGTGGTCGCATTGGTGTATGCGGCGCGCAACACCGCCACCCAGTCCACACCCGAATGGTCGTAGAAATTGGAATCCTCGGCGGCCAGGATCGCGTGCTTGACGGTTTGCGGAACGTCGGCGAGTTTGACCACGGTGCGGCGTTCTTCGCCGAATTCGGCTAAATTGACGCCATCTTCGGAAAGCACGCGAAGTGGGAGCTTTGGCTGATAGTCAGTGATTACTTCAAGCGACGGCAAGCGCGCTGAAAGTAGCGTCCAGACGAGCGCACCCAGCACGCTTCCGACGATAAGTAGACCCCCGATGACCGAGGCAGAGTAGACGATCCAGCGCTTCAACATTGTTTGACTCTCTTCCCCCAGGGTTACCACCGTGCGACGTATTTTCGACCCAAAACGCCGTTCACAAAGGATCCGTCGACGCTTTTTCGCGTCAAATGGCTCGCCGCGCCGGTGTTTTGGGCTCGGTTTTTATGCCAATGTTGTATTTTTTCCGATTATAGGTGGCCAGAAACGGCTGACGGCTTGCCACGGAAGGGAGCTTGTGCAACACTCCTCTCCCAACTTAAAGTTTCAGGCGACAAAAGCCGCCTAAACTCCCAATGCAAAAAGATTTTTTGGGTCAACTCAGGGGCGCCTTCGGGTCGAAATCGACCCCTTTGATTGGTGTCGATATCAGTAGCACCGCAGTAAAAATGGTGGAACTGGGCGGCAGCCGAGACAAACCCGAGTTGACACGCTACACCATTGAACCGCTACCGCGGGACGCCGTCACGGACGGCAATATCGCCAACATGGAAGCGGTTGGGGCAACTATCGAGCGCGCGCTAAGAAAACTCGGCTCGCGCACCAAGAGCACTGCCGCAGCACTTCCCACCAGCATGGTTATCACCAAACGCATTACGTTGCCAGCAACGGATCGCGAGGAAGATCTTGAGCTGGCCGTTGAAGGCGAGGCCAATCAGTACATACCGTTCGCGCTCGATGAGGTCAATCTCGACTTCGCCGTTGTTGGCGAAGTTGCTAACGATCCGACGCAGCTTGAAGTCATGATTGCGGCGGCTCGTCGTGAAAAAGTAGAGGATCGCGTGGCCGCGCTCGAATCAGCGGGTCTTAAGCCGCTAGTGATGGACGTCGAGGCCATGGCCGTGATGGGCTCGTATGAATTGATGGCCGAGGCGCTGCCAGGTAAAGGCGTTGATCAAAACATCGGCGTACTTGACGTGGGTGCGACCTCAACTCGGTTCTATGTGTTCCGTAACGACGAGCAAATTTTCATGCGCGAGAGCCCGTTTGGCGGCAACCAGCTCACTCAGGAAATTCAGCGCGCCTACAACATGACCAACGAAGAGGCGGAATCGGCCAAGCGTGCAGGCAACTTGCCGTCGAACTACGACAATGATGTGCTCAGGCCCTACGTTGATACGCTCGCGATCGAAGCCGCTCGGGCGCTGCAATTTTTCCTGACGTCGAGCGCACAAGGGCAACTCGATTACATGTTGCTTGCGGGTGGTTGCGCGTCGCTGCCTGGTTTGGTTGACGCAGCTTCTCGAAGGACCAACGTAGTAGCTGCGGTGGCTAATCCTTTCTCCGGTATGTCGTTAAGCCCTGGCGTGAAATCGCGCCAGCTGGCGGCGGACGCACCGTCACTATTGGTCGCTTGTGGCCTTGCGATGCGGAGGTTTGACGCATGATTCGCATCAACTTACTGCCGCATCGAGCGGCCAAGCGCGCGCTCCGGAAGCGCGAATTCAATATGTTGTTGCTGGGCACGGTCGTTGCCGCAGCGACCATTTGGTACGTTGGCAAACTGATCCTCGACGAGCGGATCGCTACTCAGCAGCGAAGAAATGACATGCTGATCGCCGAAAACAAGAAGCTCGACGCTCGAATTGAAGAAATTAAAAAGCTCCAAGAGCAAACGAGCGCTCTGTTGGCGAGAAAACAAGTGGTCGAGACGCTGCAGGTCAACCGCGCAGCGTCCGTCAAGCTGCTCGATCAGCTGGTTCGCCAGCTCCCGGACGGTGTGTACTTAAAGGCGATCAAGCAAACGGGTAATAAGATCAACTTGGTCGGCTTGGCGCAATCGAACGCTCGCGTTTCATCTTTGATGCGTAATCTTGAATCGTCACCGTACTTGCAATCAGCGGAGCTGGTGGAAATCAAAGCGGTCACTGAGCGCAATCAGCGACTCAATGAGTTCAGCCTGAACATTAGCTTGAAAGGTCTTGAGGACCCGAACGCCGTAAAAACCACTCAACCAGCCTCTGCCGCTGCCGCCGTCGCGCCCTCGTCGCGCGAAAAGGTAATGCAGGCGATTACGAAGTAGAGCGGAGCCATGATGACTTGGGACGAAATTAAACGACTAAACCCGCGCGATATGGGTGTGTGGCCTTGGCCTGCCAAGGCCGGTGCGCTGCTCATTTTGCTGTTGCTGCTCTGCGGAGCTGCGGCGTATTTCGGTTGGATGCCGCAATACGACGAGCTCGAGACGAAGCAAAAGCAAGAAATCACGTTGCGCGACGAATTTTCGAAAAAGGCAGCGCAGGCGATCAACCTGGATCTCTACGTGCAACAACTCAAAGAAGTGGAGCAGCAGTTCGGCGCCTTGCTACGCCAGCTTCCCAGCAAGAGCGAAATGGACTCGCTGCTCTCCGACATTAATCAGGCCGGGCAAGGGCGCGGGCTGCAATTTGAGATGTTTAAACCGAGCGTGGAGCGGCAACAAGATTTCTATGCTGAACTACCGGTTGATATCAAGGTTACGGGCAACTACCACGACATTGGCGCGTTCGCGAGCGATGTATCTCAGCTTTCACGTATTGTGACTCTGAATGAAGTTGCGATAACCAATAAAGATCCCAAAGATCTAACGCTCACGATGGAGGCGGTCGCTAAAACCTTCCGCTATCTCGACGATGAAGAGGTCGCCAAGCAGCGCCGCGCGAAAGACGCGCAGAAGGCGCCAAAATGATGAAGCGCTTCTATAGCCCGCTGTTGGCGTTGATCGCCGCAACTCTGTTAGCCGGTTGCGGCGGAGGCGACGATCAAGATATCAAGGCATGGATGAACGAGCAGGGCGCCTCGGCGCGCGGGAAAATCCAAGCCATTCCTCCGATTCGGCCGTATGAACCGTTTACCTACAACGCGTTCGGTCAGCCCGATCCGTTCAAGCCACGCAAAATTGAAAGCGCTAAAGGCACGCGCGGCCCTGATTTGGCGCGGCGAAAAGAAGCGTTGGAAGCCTTTCCTTTGGAAACATTGACGATGGTGGGTACGCTGCAAAAAGGGCGAACGACCGTTGGATTGGTCAAAGCGTCTGATAACCGGGTGTTCCAAGTGCGACAAGGCAACTACCTCGGCCAAAACTTCGGCGTCATCACGACGATTTCGGATGCCGAAATATCACTCAAAGAACTTTTTCAAGATGGCGCAGGTGACTGGGCCGAGCGTCAAAGCAAGATCATGCTGCAAGAGCGGGAGCAAAAGAAATGAACGTCTATCAATCACTGCGATTGTCGCGTAGAGCACTGGGGTGCGCGACGGCGATGCTGCTTTCGCTCGTTGTCAGCACGCCACTCACATGGGCTCAAAACGTTATTGAGGACGTCGCGGTAGCGCGTGGTGGCGCAGGTCGCACCACGATGACCTTTGCGCTCAAGGACCCCTTGTCCGCACCGCCCACCGTGTTTGCGATTGCCACGCCACCCCGTTTGGTGCTTGACTTTGCAAATACGAGTAACGCTGGCAAGGCAGTGGCCGAGCTCTCTGACGCTGTGGTCCGTAGCTACAACGTGATTCAGGCGCAGGGCCGCACCCGCGTCGTGCTCAACCTGACCAAGTCTCAGGCCTACGATTTAAAGGTGGACGGCAACAAGTTGTCTGTCTCGTTGTTCGACGCGCCGGGCACTTCGGCGGCTGAATCAAGCCCGGAGACCGGTCGTTTCGCAGCATCGTCAAAGAGTGATGGAGCGAACTTCACACTCAGGGACGTTGATTTCCGTCGCGGCACTGGCGGTGAGGGGCGTGTCATCATCGATCTGTCAGACGCCAATTCGGGCATCGAAATTAAGCCCCAGGGCAAAGTGTTGATCGTTGATTTTCTGCGCACACAAGTACCACGCAATCTTGAGCGAAAACTTGACGTGACCGATTTCGGCACGCCGGTTCAGCTTATTGATACGTTCGTTCAGGGCAACAACACGCGAATGGTGATCGAGCCCAAAGGGCTTTGGGAGCATTCGGCGTACCAAACAGACAGCCGATTGATTATTGAAGTCAAGCAGATCATCGAAGACCCGAACAAGTTGACGCAAGGATCCCGTCCTGGTTACAAAGGCGACAAGCTATCGTTAAATTTCCAAGACATCGCCGTTCGTTCGGTCTTGCAGGTGATCGGAGATTTCACGGGACTCAACATCATTGTCTCCGACACGGTCACAGGCAACGTCACCCTGCGATTGAAGGACGTGCCGTGGGATCAAGCGCTCGACCTGGTGATGCAAGCCCGCTCGCTGGATATGCGCAAAAACGGCAACGTAGTATGGATTGCGCCGAAGGAAGAATTAGCGCTCAAAGAAAAGCAAGAGCTCGAAGCTAAGGCGCAGGTGGCCGACATCGAGCCACTTCGCACTGAATTGTTTCAGCTGAACTATCAGAAAGCCGAAGAAGTTCGTAAGATGTTGGTTCCGACCAATGCGGGCGGCGGCGGCGGTGCCGGGGCCGCCCAGGGGGGAGTGTTGTCTAAGCGCGGTACCGCAACGGTTGATACTCGGACCAACGTTCTTGTTGTGCAGGATACGCCATCGAAACTGGAAGAGGTCCGGCGCCTTATTCAGCGCATCGATATTTCGATCAAACAAGTATTGATCGAAGCCCGCGTTGTGGTTGCAGATGACAATTTTAGTCGTCAACTCGGCGCACGTTTCGGCATTGGTGCCGGCATCAACAACAACGGTCGAAACGTAGGCATTAGCGGCACGCCTATCGGCGATCCAAACCAGGCCAACGTACCTACCACTGGAATCACCACGGGGTTCTCGCCTTCTAGCTACTACTGGCGAACCAAACCCGACAAGGAAACTGGCGGCATCATTGGTGAATACATCAATTCGATTCCTTATAACGTGAACTTACCTGTTGCGAATCCCGCGGGCACCTTGGCGATGACCTTCCTTAATCTGGGGAATGGCAATTTGGTGAACCTAGAGCTCTCAGCCGCTGAGGCTGCCAACCGGGGCAAAGTCATTTCCAGTCCACGAGTGGTGACAGCTGACAATCAAAAGGCTTCGATTTCTCAGGGCCAGGAATACAAACTGCGCGTTTCAGGCGGCGTCGGTGGATCATCATCGGTGATCACGATTCGCGCTGTTCTCGGACTTGATGTGACCCCGCAAGTTACGCCCGATGGTAAAGTAGTGCTGGATGTCGAAGTATCAAAAGACTCCATCGCCGGCTTCCAAGACGGCAGCCCGATTGTTAACACCAAACGTGTATCGACCAAAGTGATCGTGAACAACGGCGACACGGCGGTGCTCGGCGGCGTCTACGAAGAGCAGATCACCGACACCACAGACAAGGTGCCTTTCCTCGGAGACGCGCCTTTCCTCGGCCATCTGTTTAAGAAGACCAATAAGGGCACGATCAAACAAGAGCTGCTGATCTTCCTGACACCTCGTGTGCTTTCCGACACAACGGGCACGGTGCGCTAACCACAGCCAGTTCAAGAACGACTAAACGCGCTATGGCGCTAAGCGAAGCAACGTAGCGTTGACTTTTAGGCGAGCTCGCGCTGTTGCACAAGCGCTCGCCTTGGGATCAACGCTCGCTCGGGGCCTTAGCCGTCGAGCGATCTCAACGTATAGACCTCGTTTGTGGCAAACAGCAATCAAGTTTTTTTGATCGGTTTGATGGGCGCAGGGAAGACGACCATCGGTCAGCTGCTGGCCAAGCGGCTTAACCTGACGTTTTTAGACTCGGATCAGGTGATCGAAGACCGCACCGGCGTGTCGATTTCCACTATCTTTGAAATTGAGGGCGAGCCCGCGTTTCGTGCTCGGGAAGTTCAGATCATTGACGAGTTATCCGTCGAACGAGCGATTGTCCTTAGCACTGGCGGCGGCGCGATTGGAAATCCGCTGACCCGTCAACGGCTTCGTGAGCGAGGGTTCGTGGTCTATCTTCACACCACTCCAGAGACCGCGTATGAACGCATTCGCCGCAAGGGCGAGAGACCGCTCCTTCGCGTCGACAATCCGCTCGCCACGCTTCGCTCGCTCTACGAAGTCCGCCATCCGCTGTACGAGCAAACCGCTCATGCCAAGGTGGAATCCTACCGAGATCGACCGCAGAGTGTCGTGGCGGATATTCTCACGTTGCTTCGGGACACAACTGCCCAGTAGCGGGTTCGGAGTTACTCTATTTACCTTAGAAACTGCCATTGATGTCCAGTTTTACATGGAGATCATCGTGGCAAGAACCGCTGGCGGAGTGGATGAGTTGATGTGGGCGCGCGAGCTTGTGGCCAGTGCGCGTAGCGCAGAGGCGCCTCGACAAGCTCAGTCGGTACTATTGCCTCTGGAGTTAGGATTGAGTTTGGCGCAAACCGCCTGCGCCATTGGCCGCTCGGTCAGTAGACGTGCAAGCTAAGAAACCGCTGTTGACAGGCATCCCCGCCTCACGAAACTGAACACTTTTCAGACAGTAGATCAAGCACTGATGGTTCTCACCACACTGCCTTCCGAAACGTTAGCGCGTCACTGATAAGAAGCCTGCGCTGAGCCAAGTGCGCCGATCAGCTATAAAGCTAGTCTTCGCCGCCAGCGCCTAGCTTCCCGATGGCAATCACACTATGATTTCAGCGATCCACCGAAAAGCTGGAAAACCCGCGACAGCGGACTAAGCAATCGGAGCTGGCACAAGTGAAGCTCAGTTACTTTGACCCCGCAAATACTTAGGAAGCGACTTGCGGGGTGTGCGACTTTGGCGTCAAATACTCGCGAGTGGGAACGCTATCGGTCACACACTATCTTTGCAGACACCACTTTGCTGGCACCGTCGACCACAGATACGGCAATTTCCACGGGAGTAGGTTGAGGAAGAATCGTCTCGCGGATAGTAACGGTTGTTCCCGACACGGTTGTGCCGTTCTGTGCGGGCGGAGGGGCTGTGTTGGGTCGGCTCGTCGACATCTGATACGGGGGGGTTCCACCCACCACGTTGAAGGGCACCACGACGTCAGGGGCGCATTGCACGCTGCGCACTGGCGGCGAAATCACCAATTCGGTGGGAGGTGGAGCGACAGGGAGCGGCTCCGTACCCGCTTCGTTGGATAAGCCGATGGTCAGGACACGTCCGGTGGCGTCGGTTACGGTGATAAACATATCCGTCTTACCGCTGCAATTACCGCCTAGAACGCGCGCTCTCACGTAGCCGCCGGATGCGGCAACCGTCGTCGTGGCTCCCTCAGTTGGGGAGGTCGCCGACGACAAACGCGCTGCGTCGGGACGCGACAGCACCGCAGTGTAAGGCGCGGAACCACCGTAGATGTAAAAGTCAACTGAACCGGAAGCGCAGCTCTGCACGTAGAAGCCAAAAAACGCATAAGAACGCGGATTGGACGTAAACGAAGCGACTCCGGCAGTGGCTTGCACAACGGTGAATGAGCTGTCAACGCGATTTCCACTGGTTAGGTCGGTCGCTCGAATCAACGCGATTTGCGTTGCTACGCCGGGATTTGTGCGCAGCGTCACAATGGCGTCGCCGTTCTGGTCGGTAATGGCGGTTACGGTCTTGGACAGAACCGTTCCCGCTTGGTCGACTAAGAATTCGAATGCACCCTGAACCACATCAAAGCGCACCTGACGGTTGGCTGCCGGCGACGTGTTGGCCGAACGAAGTGTGATTTTGGCCTTTCCATCTTCGCCAGAGCACAGGGTGGCTGACGTAGCTGCCGCTGCGCCCGCGCCCCCCCCTGAAGCGCTCGAACCGCAGGTAGATCCGCTTACAGCCTCGACCGAGAGCCTGCCCAAAAGCGGCGATCCCTTGACTGTAACAGAGGCCGGCACTCGCTGTCCGGCGGCATCCTGAATCGTGATGGTTACGGCTTTATCTGCATCCACGGCGTTAGCGACCAACGTCAGCGCTGCTCCAGATACGCTCTGCGTGACGGGCAACACCACAGCATCAGACGTAAACGCCTGGAACGGCCCAACGCCGCTGCTGATCGTGACCACTGCAGGAGTGCCGGAATAGATGGTGAGCGTGCCGGGATTAATCACGAGAGCCGGTATAGCTGGTCCGGGCTTGAACGGATCGGCGGCGCCACCGCCGCCACAACCAGCCAGCAATGCGGCTCCCGAAAATAGTGCTGCAAGCGTCAGCGACTTAAACAATGTGTTGAATGACCGCACGGTGATCCCTTTCAAATTCATATTGACGACATCAGTGCGAATGCAAAGTATGTGCAATCAACGAGTTACACGCAATTCTTCGATTTAACCCTAAGACATTGGCATAGGCAAGTCGAACGAAAGCACGCTTTGCCGAATGCGTCGGATCAATCCCGCAAAACAACAGGTTTGTGAGTTGTGCAACACAGCAAAATTCGCTAAACTATGCGTCCGCTGAATAAAACTATACCGTTTGCGCATTGATTGACTGTGCTTAGTCGATGATTGTGCATCTCTGGAGCCAGGACCATGACCGACTACGCAAGCGCTCGGAAGCCCGCAGCGCAAGGACTCTACGACCCAAAAAACGAGCATGATGCTTGTGGCATGGGGTTTGTTGCCAACATCAAAGGCCGTAAAAGCCACGACATCGTGACCAAAGGTTTGCGGGTGCTCGAAAACCTCACGCACCGCGGTGCGGTGGGCGCCGACAAAATGCAAGGCGACGGCGCAGGTATTTTGATTCAAGTGCCAGACACATTTTTCCGACGCGAGTGCGGCAAGTTAAAGATTACGCTGCCAGCGGTTGGCCAGTATGGCGTCGGGATGGTGTTTCTGCCACAGGAGCCGGCTTCGCGCATGGCCTGTGAGCAAGAAATCGAGCGTGCCATCGCGAGTGAAGGTCAAGTGCTGCTAGGGTGGCGCGATGTGCCAGTGAACCCGGTCGGATTGGGCGAGGGCGTTAAAGCAATCCAGCCAATCATCCGCCAGATCTTCATCGGTCGCGGATCGAAGGATATGGATCAGGATGCGCTCGAGCGCAAGCTTTACGTGATTCGCAAAAGCTCGGGTCACGCGATTCAAGCGCTTCAACTGCGCCACGGCAAAGAGTTTTATGTGCCGTCGATGTCCACGCGCACCATCGTCTACAAAGGCATGCTGCTCGCCGATCAAGTGGGTACGTTCTACCTCGACTTAAGTGACCCGATGCTCGTCTCCGCACTGGCCATGGTGCATCAGCGCTTCTCAACCAACACCTTCCCCACTTGGGATCTCGCGCATCCGTTTCGTTTAGTGTGCCACAACGGAGAGATCAATACGCTACGCGGCAACTGCAACTGGATTCGCGCTCGCGAAGGCGCTATTGCGTCAACGGTACTCGGCGACGATCTGCAAAAACTCTGGCCGCTGATTTACGACGGTCAATCTGACACTGCGTCGTTCGACAATTGCCTAGAGCTACTCACCATGAGTGGCTATTCGCTTGCACACGCCGCGATGCTCATGATTCCTGAGGCTTGGGCGGGCAATGCGTTGATGGACGAGGATCGCCGTGCGTTTTACGAATACCACGCCGCCTTAATGGAGCCGTGGGACGGCCCAGCCGCCATGGCGTTCACCGATGGTCGTCAGATTGGTGCGACCCTGGATCGCAATGGCTTGCGTCCAGCTCGTTATGTGGTGACGGATGACGACATGATCATCATGGCCTCCGAAGTAGGTGTGCTCGATATTCCCGAAGAAAAAATCGTCAAGAAGTGGCGTTTGCAACCGGGAAAGATGTTGCTGCTTGATTTGGAGCAAGGCCGTATCGTTGACGACGAAGAATTGAAACGCGACCTGGCGTCGGCCAAGCCTTATCGCGAATGGATCGAAACCTCGCGCGTGGCGCTCGAAGACCTGCCTGAGCCCGCACCGGCTGAAAAATCAACGGTGAGCTTGCTCGATCGCCAGCAAGCATTTGGCTACACACAAGAGGACATCAAAGTCATCCTCGCGCCAATGGTGGCTAACGCCGAAGAGGCCACCGGCTCAATGGGCAACGACGCTGCGCTGCCGGTGCTTTCTAACAAAGCCAAACCGCTCTACAACTACTTCCGTCAGTTGTTTGCGCAGGTCACCAATCCACCGATTGATCCGATTCGCGAAGAGCTGGTTATGTCGCTGGTCACCTTCGTCGGTCCACGCCCCAATTTGTTGGGGCATGACACCGTCGAACCGCAATCTCGTTTAGAAGCGCAGCATCCGGTGCTCACCAGCGAAAACATGGAGCGCATTCGTCACATCGAATTGTTCTCAAGCGGCGCGTTTAAGGCAAAAGAGCTTGACATCACGTATCCCGCCACGTGGGGCAAGGAAGGGATTGAGGCGGCCATCGCATCGCTCCGAGCCGCAGCGGTCGACAACATTAAGCTCGGCTACAACATCTTGATTTTGAGTGATCGCGGCATTGAAGCAGGCCGCGTGGCTATTCCTGCGCTGCTGGCAACGTCGGCAGTTCATCAGCATTTGGTGAACACGGGATTGCGCACTTCGGCGGGCTTGGTCGTTGAAACCGGTTCGGCACGCGAAGTCCATCATTTCGCATTGCTGGGTGGTTACGGCGCGGAGGCCGTGCATCCCTATCTTGCGCTTGAAACACTCACGCAGCTTGAAGGCATCGTTCCAGGCGTTTCGAGTTACGAGAGCCAAAAACGCTTCGTCAAAGCCATCTGCAAGGGCTTGAACAAAGTCATGTCCAAGATGGGTATTTCGACGTATCAGAGCTATTGCGGCGCGCAGATTTTTGAATCGGTCGGACTCAATTCAGCGTTCCTCGACAAATACTTTACCGGCACGTCGAGTAGCGTTGAAGGCATTGGCATCTTTGAAGTCGCCGAAGAGCAAATGCGCTTGCACAATTTAGCGTTCGGCAACGATCCCGTGCTCGCCAATTCGCTGGACGCAGGCGGCGAATATGCGGTTCGTACACGCGGCGAAGAGCACATGTGGACGCCCGAGGTCATCACCAAACTGCAACACGCTACGCGCGCCAATAACGCGAGCACCTACAAAGAGTACGCGGCGTTAATTAACGATCAAACCGGTAAGTTGAAAACCTTGCGCGGCATGTTCGCGTTCAAGTTTGAAAACCGTCAGCCGGTACCGCTTGAGGAAGTGGAGCCCGCCAAAGAAATCGTCAAACGTTTCGCCACCGGCGCGATGTCACTCGGCTCAATTTCGACGGAGGCCCACGCCACACTCGCCATCGCGATGAACCGCATCGGCGGCAAGTCCAATACTGGCGAGGGCGGTGAAGACGCGATGCGCTACATCCCGCTAAAAAAAGGCGAATCGATGCAAGCGCGTTTGGGCGAGCATCGCATGGTGAAAAACATTGCCACCATTGAGGGCGATTCAATGCGCTCAAAAATCAAACAAGTGGCGTCGGGTCGCTTTGGCGTAACGGCGGAGTATCTTGCCAGCGCCGATCAAATTCAGATCAAAATGGCGCAGGGTGCAAAGCCCGGCGAAGGCGGTCAGTTGCCCGGCCACAAGGTATCGGAATACATCGCGCAATTGCGATTCTCCGTGCCGGGCGTGGGTTTGATTTCACCGCCACCGCATCACGATATCTATTCGATCGAAGATCTCGCGCAGCTTATTCACGATTTGAAAAATTCGAATCCGAAGGCGAGCATCAGCGTGAAGCTGGTGAGTGAAATTGGAATTGGCACCGTTGCCGCGGGTGTGACCAAATGTAAGGCGGATCACGTCGTGGTTGCAGGTCATGACGGCGGCACAGGCGCGTCACCCATTTCGAGCGTGAAGCATTGCGGCACGCCGTGGGAATTGGGGCTAGCTGAAACGCAGCAAACACTTGTTCTGAATCGCTTGCGCGGCCGTATTCGCGTGCAAGCTGATGGTCAAATGAAGACCGGTCGCGATGTGGTGATCGGTGCGCTACTCGGTGCCGATGAATTTGGCTTCGCGACGGCACCGCTCGTGGTTGAGGGCTGCATCATGATGCGCAAGTGCCATCTCAACACGTGCCCGGTCGGCGTGGCCACGCAAGACCCAGAGCTTCGCAAGAAATTCACGGGTGAGCCCGAGCATGTGGTCAACTATTTCTTCTTTGTCGCCGAAGAAGTACGCGAGTTGATGGCCAAGCTCGGCGTTCGTAAATTCGACGAATTAGTGGGCCACAGCGATTGGCTTGATATGCAAGCCGGTATCGATCATTGGAAGGCCAAGGGCCTTGACTTCTCGAAGGTGTTTTATTCACCCAAGATGCCCGTTGAAGTCGCGCGCTTTCACGTTGAATCACAAGATCACGGCCTTGAAGGCGCGCTTGATCACGAGTTAATCGCGAAAGCGCAACCTGCGATCGCCGACAAAAAGAAAGTCGAAATCGCGGCAACGATTGGCAATCACAACCGCTCGGTCGGCGCGATGTTGTCCAACGCAGTTGCGGTGAAGTACGGTCACGCCGGCTTACCGAGCGACACGATTCACGTGCGCTTCACCGGCATCGCAGGACAGAGCTTCGGCGCATTCCTCTCGCGCGGCGTGACCTTTGAGATCGAAGGCGCGACGAACGACTACTGCGGCAAAGGTTTGTCGGGCGGTCGTATCGTGGTTTATCCCAACGCAAAATGCCCAGCGAAGGCCGAAGAAAACATCGTCATCGGTAACACCGTCATGTACGGCGCGACCGAGGGTGAGGCCTATTTCCGTGGCATCGCGGGTGAGCGATTCGCCGTTCGCAACTCGGGCGCAACGGCGGTCGTTGAGGGCGTGGGCAATCACGGCTGCGAATACATGACCGGCGGTACGGTCGTCGTGCTCGGTGCCACGGGGCCTAACTTCGCGGCGGGCATGTCGGGCGGCGTCGCCTATGTGTATGACCCGAAAGGCACCTTTACCAAGCATTGCAATTTGTCCATGGTGGGTGTTGAAGCGCTGCTCTCTGACATTGAGCAAACCGGCGTTGAACAAGAAGCGATCGCGCAGGGCAAAGGCCGCAAACGTCATCGTGACGCAAGCGACGAATCGATTGTCAAGTCGCTCATTGAAAAACACTTGCGCTACACCGGTTCCGCCGTGGCGTTGGCGATCATGGATGATTGGGCGACGCATCGGAAGCACTTCGTGAAAGTGTTCCCGATTGAATACAAACGGGCGTTGACCGATATGTACGCCGACGAGATGAAGAGTAAAAAAGCGACGAAAGAAGTCGTCGCGAAGTAGAGGTTCTCTCCCTCCCCTTCAAGGGGAGGGTCGGGGTGGGGATGGGTTTCCTCACCCTTTCAAAGCGCCTCGACACGAAAACCATCCCCCGCCTAACCTCCCCCTTGAAGGGGGAGGGACGTACTAAGTAAAAGCTAGCAAAGACATCATGGGAAAAATCACCGGATTCATGGAGTACCAACGCCTTAAAGAGGCATCAGAGGCTCCGCAGACACGCGTCAATCACTACCGCGAATTTGTCGTTACGTTGAAACCTGAAGAGGCGAAAACGCAAGGTGCACGCTGCATGGACTGCGGCATTCCGTTTTGCCAAACGGGCTGCCCGGTCAACAACATCATTCCCGATTGGAACGATCTTGTTTACCGCGGTAACTACCAAGAGGCTCTCGACACGCTGCATTCAACGAACAACTTCCCCGAGTTCACCGGGCGGGTGTGCCCCGCACCGTGCGAAGCGGCGTGTACGTTGAACATCAACAACGACGCGGTCGGTATCAAGTCGATTGAGCATTTCATCATCGATAAGGGCTGGGAAGAGGGCTGGGTCACACCACAGATCAACGCCGTCAAAACGGGCAAAAAGGTTGCCGTGGTGGGCTCTGGGCCCGCGGGCCTTGCCGCCGCGCAGCAGCTCGCACGTGCCGGTCACGCCGTCACTGTGTTCGAAAAATCGGATCGTATCGGCGGCTTGCTTCGCTACGGCATTCCTGATTTCAAAATGGAGAAATCGCACATCGATCGCCGCATCGCGCAGATGGAGGCCGAGGGCGTCACGTTCAAAACGAGCGTGATGGTGGGAGACGGTGAGCTAGTCGCGGGCGTCGGCAATGACGCCAAAGAAATCGTTGCGCCCGACACGTTGAAATCCGAATTTGATGCGGTCGTGTTGGCGGGCGGCTCAGAGCATCCGCGTGATTTGCCGGTGCCGGGCCGTGAATTGAACGGCGTTTACTACGCAATGGAATTCCTGCCGCTGCAAAACAAACGCGTAGCGGGTGATAACGTTGAAGTGATTTCTGCCAAAGGAAAACACGTTGTCGTGATCGGTGGCGGCGACACGGGCTCGGACTGCGTGGGCACGAGCAATCGTCACGGCGCAGCCAGCGTTACACAATTCGAATTGATGCCGCAGCCACCCGAGCAAGAAAATAAATCGATGACTTGGCCGAACTGGCCGCTCAAGATGCGCACCTCGTCAAGCCACGAAGAAGGCGCCAATCGCGATTGGTCGGTCACCACCAAAGGCCTCGTTGGCAAAGACGGCCAAGTCACCGCACTCAAAGCCGCTCGCGTGGAGTGGAAAGACGGCAAGATGCACGAAGTCGCAGGCAGCGAATGGGAAATGAAAGCCGATCTGGTGCTTCTGGCGATGGGGTTTGTGCATCCCGTTGCGCCGATTTTGAAGGCGTTTGGCGTAGAGCGTGACGCGCGTGGTAACGCTCGGGCAACGACCGACGAGGGCGGCTATAAAACCAACGTTGACAAGGTGTTTGCCGCGGGCGACATGCGCCGTGGCCAATCTCTGGTGGTGTGGGCGATTCGAGAGGGCCGCCAAGTAGCGCGCTCAGTGGATCAATTCCTGATGGGCGCGTCGGACTTGCCGCGATAGGCGTTCTGAGAAAAAACGGCCCGCCCCCGAATTCATCGGGCGACGGGCCGTACTCTCGTCCGAAGCGCGGGCGCGCTTGGGTTTAGTGGCGGCGCAATTGCAGCGCCATCAAGGCGCGCAGAATTTCACTCCCTCGCCGTCCCAACCTGCCGCCACCATCGCGTTATAGACGCTGACGTCTGCGGTGAAGCGATGATTCGGGTTGTCCGGAAAGCGCGCATTTCCACGAAACACACGATAGACGGGTTTCAGCCCAGCCACGCAACTGCCATCCACCCCTTCAACCGCTGGGAAGTACACGTAGCCCTCCGAGCGTTCAAGCTGTGGCAAACCGGGTGCGGTTGAATTGCTGGGGTTGAGTTTCACCAGCGACTTGCGCTCGCCATCGAGCACGGTAAAGAAATGGCTGCCTCGTGTCTTGTTGCGGGCCACTTTGTCAAAGTAGAAGCGAGCGACCGAGCCTGCGCCAAACGTGCTGCGGCTCAATACGTTAAAGCTCTGCCCCGTGCGCTCCCAATCCGCCAGCCCATCGAGTGCGGCCTTGTCGGCTGCGGTTGCGGTGCTGAAGTAGTAATCGAAGGGCTTGTTCCGATACTCGGTCATGGTCATTTGCACGGGTGGCAAGGGTGCCACGCTCGCCGTCTCTTTAGCGAAGTAGAGCTCTGCTGAGCGAGTGAAGTTTCCAAGCGCCTCGGACGCGGAGTCAACGCCCTTACGCAGACTGCCCGATGTGGTGAATCGCGCAGTGCCCGCCGCATTGCTCACTTTGAACACAGCAACGTATTCACCCTGCGGCAGCGCATCGCCTACAGCCAGCGTGTACATGCCATCGTCGGCCTTTAAGTCGGGTGCTACACCGTCGTCCCGAGCGGGCACATTGGCGAACAGCAATCGACCGCTGTCGCCGAAGATGTCGACCACCACATCTGCGTTGGCCACGGGCTGCGGGCCTCTCACAATAGCTTGCAGCACTAAAGGACGTGTGTCCTCGTCAGCGCCGCCGATGCTGTCGGGCTCGGCGATCAGCCGCGTATCGGTCAGCACGTCGTATTCGACCGCCTGAGTGACCGCGCCAGTGGCCGTCAGGTTGAGCTTCCACTGCCCCGCTCGACCCGCTAAATCACGGCTGATGCTGATCGCGCGCGCGCCATCGGTCGAGTTTTCGTTCAAAGTAATACCAGTGGGAAACGGTGCGGTCACGGTTTGCCCAGCCGGACTGGTCAGGCTCACTGTCAACTTTGAATAGTCTGACGGCGCTGACCACACGCTCACCACGGCGTCGCCATCGAGCGGTGCGCTCGATAGTTGAAAGCCAATGCTTTTGCTGGTGCCCATCGCGATACTGCTGAACTCGCCCTCGGTGACGACGGCTTGTTGTAAGCCCTGCGAGGTGATGGCCGACTTGCTGGCCAGCGCGAGCATTTCGGTGGGCGTATTGGCGTGACGGTACACGCCACCGGTTCGCTCGGCCAGATCACGCATCAACACGTTGCCGCTAGCTGCTTTTCGAAGAAAGGTCCCCATCGCCTCGCCGCGCTTGTACTGACTCGTGGCAGCAGCGGTTGTGTCTACGGTCACGGGCTGCACCGCGGCTTGTGCGGTTTTTAGAGCGAGCTGGGTTTCGTTGCTCACTTCGGTGGCTGTGGTGGTGAATATCGCCACGCTGAGCGTGTCGGTATTGGCTCGGCCCGACTGCAGAAGGGACAGCGCGCCCAGCAGCGCAGCGTTTGCGTCACCCGCATCGCTCGTTCGTGTGATTGCCTCGATGTTGCCAATCAAGCTCGTGCGTGTTGCCTCAGTGATTGTGGTGATCTGTGCCACGGGTGTAGTCACTTGGTTCGGGTAGGCAACAATGGCAATTCGAGATCCAAGCTCCACTTTCCGAAGCATCTGCTCGGCGGCGCGTTTGGCGGCAGAAAATAGGGCTTCCGGTAAGGTTCGGTCAAACACCAGTACCTGCTTGGTGGTGCTGTCTGGCATAAAGATCACATTGAGCGCCGCGTTGTAGCCCGTGTTGGAGGTGAGTGTGCCAAATGATGTCGCAGGCAAATTTCGGAATGCCTGCCACCAGGTGCGTTTCGGCACGCCATCTGGCACCGCCACAGCGCCGTCACTGGCTGGGTTGGCCGCTAGGGTTTCCCAAGCCGGCTTGCCATGGGCACGAAATTGGGCGGTGGCGCGCATCGCGGCATCGGCATAGTCAGCGCTTGAGGACAGCCCCGCGAACTCCTCATGATTATTCATGATCGTATTGCGCGGCGTGTCGTTGGTCTGAGGCGATGTTGGATCTGTGCTGTTACTGGGCTCTTTGTACTCATCGTAGAGTCCAAGCGCGTAGTGTCCCCACTCATGGGCGATCGTTTTACCCAGCTGTACGGGGCTTTCAACCACCTTGTTCATGGTGGCGTACTGGGTTGACGTATGACCACGGTTGGTCCAGCCGTTGATGCTCGCGTTAGCGCGGCCATCTTTATTCAAAATCAGGGCATCGACGTTGTCTAAAAAACGCCCCTTGGTATAGACGTAAACATTGCCGACACGCTTTTTGCCGTTGGTCATGATGAACAGACTCTTCGCAAACTCGTTGGCGATGTCAGTCACGTATTGGCGATTACGCTCTGCTGGCGTAGCGTTGTCGGGATCGTAGTCTAGGCCAAACGTTACGTCGACCGTGGTCACCCCCGTTGCGGCGTCATGCCGCTCAAGGCTCAAGACGTGATTGGCGGCATAGGCTGGCGTGAGTGCGGCAGATGAGAGCAGGCCTGCGGCGATTAGGCTCGTGGCAAGACGGGTCAACGTTCGGTTCATATGAACTCCTATTAGTGAGGTATTCGGCGGTATTCAAATTGTGTGATGCTGGAATGGTAATTTCCTGCACACAACAGCACAGACGCAATCAAGCACTATCGGCGGACAGTCGTGGCATCGACGCAACAACTGATGCTCGCCATAGCCCCGCTATGCCTCGCATTTGTCGATTTCGCACTCGATCCCAATCCAAGGCGCGCTGCTCGCGGGATTTAATCAGCGTCTCCCTAGCGCGTGAGCTTTAAGAGTTTGCTGCGCAGCGCAGCCATTTTTCGTGGCTCGGGGCTCTTTTCAATAACGGCGAGCGCGGCGGTTGCGATCTCGTCCGCACGACGCGCTTCACCCAGCTGGTGCCACAGGCTCGCCGCGTCAATGCAAGCTAGCAGACCGGTGAGGGTCGATTGATCGAGCTGAAGCGCGTCAAGCAGCTTTTTTGCGCCTGACCTATCGTTTCGAAGCACTGCGTCGCGTGCCCGCAATATCGCTAAGTCGTTTTCGCTTTCGGGGCTTTCTCTCGCGCCGAGCGCATCGTAGCTCGCCAGCGCAGCGCTGAGTCGCGGCGAGTCGCCCGCATCGGCGGCAATGCGCGCGGCAAGCTTGTGCCGCATCTTGGCCCATGGGCCAAAGGGTTGAGGATCGATGATGAGCAACTGTTTGAGGCTCTGCGCTGCGGCGGCTGTGTCGCCAAGCCGCCACTGTACGTTTGCTATGCAGCGCCAGATCGTAAACGCCGTGAAGCTGTCATTGGCGCCGCGCGCCTCATCGGCTATTTTCTTGGCGACGAGCGCTATCTCAAGTGCGCGTGGCTCGACCATTGTCCGAGCAATCATCATCGCTTGATCGCAACGAGAGGATAGTGCTTGTGGAAACGCCGGTCCACCGACCTCCTCACCCCACACCCGCGCGCGTTCATAGGCCGCTTCCGCCTCTGCAAATCGAAACTGCTCCTGTAGCGCAGAGGCATGCATAGTCTCCAGCCCAATGCCATCGATTTTGATGCCCGACGGGTCCTCACGTACCAACCGTGCGCCCTCGGCCGTCGCTTGTTCCGTCTCACGATAGCGACCAGCGCTGTTTAGGGTGTAGGCCATATACGCCAACAGCGAGGGCAAGGAAATTTCGGACGATGTCGAGGCGCTCTTTTTAATCGCTATGGCCCGCTCCAATTCATAAACCGCTTTGTCGGTCAATCCTTGTCCTTCGCTGTAAATCTGCGACCTAGCAAGATGAATCGCAATCTGAGTTGTGGCGGTGTGCGGCTTATCGGGCGTGGCGAGCCGATCAGCCTCCTCAAGCAGCACCAGCGCTGCATCGGGCGAACGCTCCAGAAGGCGGTGGGCCGCTTGTGCGAAAAACTCAGCGTCTGCGCGCTTGGCGCCGCGCGCGCGAATAGCGCTGAGCGCCAAGTCGGATAGCGATTTGGCGTCACTCCAGAGAAAAAGCGAATCGTAGATGTATTGCAGCGTTGTGAGCACAGCGATGCGCGCCTCGGGCGCCATCTGTTTGTCTGCCACTACCCGATCCCGCGCCGCATCGAGCAATTGCTGCGTGGTGCGTTGGCGCGCGATGTGGGCTTCGGCTTGATGGGGCGATCCGGCCGAGAGCACGCCCACCATGAAGTCTTTCAAGGCGGTAGCGGTCGATGCCTCTTCGCGCGCCACGGCGGCCTGTAGTGCCGCCTCGCGCGCTTGCCACAGTGCTACGCCGCTGCCGACCACGAGTGATAGCGCCGCCACTGCGCCGAGCGTAGCGGCCAATCGGTAGCGCACCAAGAATTTTCGAAACGTGTAGAGCCTTGAATGCGGTTGCGCCACGACGACTTCGTTGTTTAGGTGGCGGTTGATATCGTCGACCAGTGCCGCTACAGTGCTGTAGCGATCGGTGGGTGTTTTGTTGAGCGCCTTGAGCAAAATCGCTTCAATATCTCCGCTGAGCGATGCCCGTAAGCCTTTGCTTGATGTGCGCCGCGCATCGGTGATGGGCAGGTCAAAAGAGAGCGCCGTGGCGCGAACAGGGTCGTTGACGGCGATTGCTTCCTCCATCGCAGCACGTGTGGCCTGACGCGGCTCATACGGCAAGCGCCCTGTTAGCAGCTCAAACAGCAATACTCCCAGCGAATAGACATCGGAGGCAATGCCAACCGGTTGTTCCAGCACCTGTTCGGGCGAGGCATAGTGTTGCGTCAATGCGCGTCCGGTGAGCTGCGTCAGGTCGGGTGAGACAAAGGTGTGCTCATCGATGAGTTTGGCAATACCAAAGTCCAGCAGGCGAACCTCGCCACCGGCAGTGACCAAAACGTTTGATGGTTTCAAGTCGCGATGAACCACCAGCAAACCGTGTGCGTATTGCACCGCCGAGGCCATCTCAATAAACAGCTTTAAGCGTTCGATGACGGTCAACTTGGCCGCGTCGGCATAGTTGGTCAAGCTCACGCCTTCGACGTACTCAAGCACCAGATACGGCTGCCCGTTGTCCGCCGTGCCGGCATCGTAGAGTCTTGCAATATTGGGATGGTTTAGCGCCGCAAGAATGGATCGTTCGCGCGCAAACCGCGCGATCAACTTGCGCGCATTGCCAGCGGAATCGGGCATCTTCAGAGCCACCGGTCGCATCAACACCCCGTCGGCGCGCTCGGCCAACCAAACTACACCCATTCCACCCCGGCCGAGGGGCTTCAAAAGACGGTATGGGCCAACGATGTCGCCAACTTGGTGTTCATCGTCAGTCGCGCCATCAGCGCTGTCCAATGGGCTGCGGCGGGCCGTCGGGCGAGCCTCAATGAGATCTTCGACTTCGGCGCGCTCGGCCAACGCCGCCATTTCGCGCAGCTGACTGACATGCTGGGCCACGTTAACGGGAAGCGTTGCAAGCCAAGCCTCTCGTTTGTCCTTCGGCAAATCCAGCAGTTGGTCTAACAGCGTCGAGATTTCACGCCAAGCGTTCAGGTCTGTATACATCGGTGAAGGGGAGGGATGGGGCTGGCTACGGATTCGATTATCACTGCTCGTTTTCTCGCTCATGTTTTTACAGACGGATAACGCAGACGCGGGCGGACAGTCATTCGGACGCCACAGCGCAGTTTACGGCTAAACTGCGCAACGCTATGGATACAACGCCACCTTCCTCGAGTCTTACTGAGCTGATCGCCGACGTAACCCGTGGCGGTTGCGATGCACGAGCCGCTCTTTATCAGCACGCCTATCCCGAGCTCAAGAAATTGGCTCACACCTGGCTGTATCGGCATGGTGGAACGACGCATCTGCAGGCCACCGAAATTCTGAGCGAAGGCTATTTACGTTTCATCCAAACTGGGGACTTGCGACTTCAAGACCGCGCCTCTTTTTTCGCATTGGCTTCGAGCATTATTCGCTCGGTGATCTTTGACACTGTTCGGCGTGCGCATGCGGAAAAACGTGGCAGTGGGCAGCTCACAGCGCTCGACACACTCATCGCGGATTCGGTCGGTGCAGATGACGTGAGCTTTTTGGCGCTCGAACAGGCGCTGTTGCGGCTCGAGGCGCTTGATCCGCGATTAGCGCAAGTCGTTGACATGCATTTTTTCGCCGAGATGACCATGCAGGAAATTGGCGACACGCTCGGAATGAACGAAAAGTCCGCTCGCCGCGACTGGCAGAAGGCGCAGATTTTGTTACGCACGATTTTGGCGTAGGCACCCTACAAAAAACTCTTTCCGCCTAATAAAAACGGGCCTTTCGGCCCGTTTTTATTGACGTGATTTCGACAGACTACATCGAACGTCGCGCCCGTTTCCAGCCGAAGCCCGCAAGCGTTAGCGCCAACAACAACAGCGCCCACTCGTTGAGTGTAGGGATAGGCGCACCCGCAACCGCCGCAAGCACAGGCCCTGCCGGGTCAACAATCGTGCCGTTTGCCACGCCGTCGCTATCGCCCGCGCCGCCGTCGGTCACTTGATAGGTCACCGTGTTGCCCGAGATGGTGGCGGGATGTTGATACCAGCTTGGCGTCGTGTTACTTGGACGCGGGCCAAACTTCCACAACGTCGTACCGGCAGGCAACGCCTGCGGGTAAGTCAACGTCACCGTGACCGTGGCGCCGACGGTGCAGTTGTTCGCTGTGAACTGAAACACGCCTTGTGGCAGGGTGTAGCCAGCGGGCGGTGCGATGGTCGTGAACTGAGCCGTGCCCGCTGCGAAGCTGCATGTTGCGCCGCCGCCGCTGATACTCGCCGTAGCGTTGCCCGTACCGACAGCTGTGGGGCCGGTGAAGCTCGTCGTAGGCGCAGCAGCAAAGGCCGCTGTCACCGTGCAATTCGCCGTCACCGCGCCCGTGGTGTAAGCGTTAACGCCAGAACCTGTGGCCGAACCGCTGCACCCACTGATGCTTGACGTCATGAATCCGGTAGCCGGAACCGCTGTACAGGTCGTCGTGCCACCTGAGGTGACCGCCGTGTTGGTACAGGTCAATGTGCCGTTGGCTCCGGCGGTTGCCGTGACCGTGTATTGACGCGGTGCGGCGCAGCTTGCATTCGTGCCACCGTTGCTGCCTGCACATGTCCACGTGAAGCTGCTCACACCGCTGGTCACTGTCGGGGTGCTGGCATCCGCGCAACGATTGGCAGTGGGCGCGGTGAGCGTTGCCACCGTGTTAGCCGTGCCGCATACGCCGTTCACGGGCGGTGGAATCAGTTCAAATGCCGCTGTTACCGTGCAATTGCCCGTCACCGCGCCCGTGGTGTAGCCATTCACGCCTGCACTCGTCGCGGTGCCGCCGCATCCGGAAATAGTCGCGGTTCGGAAACCCACGCTTGGTGTGGCCGTGCAGGGGGGCGTCTCATTGGGCGCAACCGTTGCGGCGGTCGATGCGGGGGTGCCACAGACGAGCGTGCCGTTGGCGCCAGCGCTGGCGGTCACCGTGAGGGCCGTGTCGTTCACGCCGGTAACGACCAACGACACTGTTCGAGCGGCGGCGGGCGAACTGGCGAGTTTCCGTATGTAGAAAATGTAGGCCTGGCCCGCAGTCGGCGTCTCGTTAGAAACGATTTGCACGCAGGTGTTGGGATGGGCAACATCAGTCGCGGTCGTTTTCGTCGCGTTGGCGGTTGGATTGGCCATGGTCGGCGTGAGCCAGAAACCCGTTTGCGCGAAAGCGGACGTGTTCCGAAGCAGGGTTCCAAACGAGTATTTCGCGCGCGTCGCCGTTGGGTCAACCCCGTCAGTCGAAACCTGTTCGGTGCCTTCGTCGTCGGTCCAGCACAGCGTCGCGACGATGGGCACGCCGCCTTTGGCAGTGAAGAATCGTGCCATTTCGCTGCCAAGAGACGGGTTGAACGTGATTTCTTCGATGATTGCGCCGCGGGTAGCGGGATAGGTGTAAAAGTCGGTCGCAGGTGAGACGTTGGTGCTGCGCTTTTTGATCGCGGTGGCGGCTGCCTCGACATTCAACAAACCCCAACCGAATTTGACGTCCGGCCCCGGATTGCCCAAGTCTTCCGCTGTACCGATCATCAGCGCCTTGAGCGTTGAAGCGCGCATGTAGGTGCCATAGAGGCTGTTGTAGTACTGCTGCAACAACAAGCCCGAAGCTGCCGCAGCAGGTGTAGAGTAAGACGTACCGCTGGAACTCGCGCCACTGCCGCTGTAGGCGGTATCACTGGTGGACTGAGCGGAATCGATGCCAGTACCTTTGGCTACCAAATCGGGTTTCAAACGACCGTCATCCATCGGACCCCAGTTGCTGTAGCTCGTCATCGCCTTGAGGCCGTCCACGGCACCCACGGTCATTACATTTTTCGCCGCCGAAGCGCCGGTAAAGATGTCAAACCCCCCCTTGCCGGAATTACCGTTGGCTTGTTGCTCGTTGCCCGCCGCCACAAAGGGCAACAGATAGGGGCTGTTTTTGAGCAGAGCATCCCAGTTTTTGGTGTCTTCCTCGTACGCACCATATCGCCATAGGTCGGTGGTTTGGGTGTTCGGGTCGCCGTAGGAGTGGTTCGACACCAGCCCGCCGCCAAGGGCGAAGGTAGCCATTTCGGTCAAATCGTTGGCTGAATCGTAGTTGGTGGCGGTGGCCGTGTAGGCGATGCCTCGTGCCTGCGGTTGACTGGGAACTTCACCGCCAATCATGGTGCCGGTGACGTGGGTGGCGTGATCCGCATCGCCGCCCATCGTAAAGGCGATCTGGCTCGGTGCCGCCGTGGAGCGGGGCGTAATCAGCTCATGAGTCGCGCGCGGCATGCCAGGCTCCCAAACGCCCGCGACCATGCCGGTGCCGGTGATGTTTACCCCGACCGAGCCGCCCGCGTAAAGCGAATCGGCTTTGATGAGTTGGCCAGAGGCTCTATTTTTTTTTGAGCCTTCATCGAGTGGCGCGTTGTCACGTCCTACCTGGTAAACAGGTACGCCGTTATCGTCGATTCGGACGATCCTTTGCGTACGACCGTTAACCTGCTGCGTGCGCTGCACGGTCGGATTGTCGGCCAAGTATTTTTTTACTCGCGCTTCGTCGCGCTCGAATTTCGCTTGAAATTCAGCAGTGATGCGCTCGAGCGCTGCGGTATCCATTCCGGCTTGGAGCGCCTTGCGCTCCTGCGCATTTTGCGCGTTCACCGAGAGGCTAGCAGCGATTGCCGCGCCCACGGCCAGTGTAACCCATCTCTTCATTACTGTTCCTCGAGTGTTTTTTCGTGTCAGATCTGTACGAATGCTGGCAAAACTTCATGAACGACATTCATGCATCCCGCCCTCCGCATCACTACAGACGCAGAACCCCCAGTACGGCGGACATTTACTGGCCATCAAACTGTGAGCGCCTCGGCACAACCTTCTTTTTCATCTCTCCCCCCCTTGTATCTTTCAGCTCGTAGCGGATAGCGTCTGCTACATGAAGCGACGTGAGCTTGGTTCCGCCTTTGGGGTTGCGACCCTGCGTCGAAGATTAAGCCGCTCGCCTCATCCTCGTGCCGATAGTCATTGAACGCTGGACGGCATCGTAGGGCTTCGACACGCCCAAGATAAAACTCACCGCGCTCGGGCGGGAATCCGTTATGGTGCAAGAAAACTGTTCCAAGTGACCAATTTCGCTCAGTTCACCTGTGAATCCATCTTCCCGCCTTCGCCGGAACGGCGGCTCGGCGCGTTTTCCTGGGCTCGAGCCAGTCGCGCAGAGGTCTCTTACGTCGTTTCCCGGATCGCAGGGCTTTAAAGGCCGCGTAACCATCGGTGGTGGCGGAGCTCACCGAAACTCAGACGAAGGCGGCTACAAAACGAACGTCGACAAAGTGTTCGCCACGGGCGACATGCGTCGCGGCCAATCGCTGGTGGTTTGGGCGATTCGAGAAGGCCGCCAAGTAGCGCGCTCGGTCGATCAATTTCTCATGGGCGCATCAGAGTTGCCGCGATAGTTTTTTGCGGCCAGCAATATCGCGGATGGCCCCATGAAAAAAGGGCTTTGATCACTTTTAGATGGTTATCATTATCCGTTTTAATTCGATTGAAGCCCTTGTTTATCAAGGCGATGCGCTATAAAGTTGGAATTCACTGGCGTGAATTGCAATTAAATGGCCGCACGCGGGTCGAAGCGCGCTACACGCCCCGCGGTTAGCATCTCAACTATGAAAAACGTTTCGCAATTTACTCGCGCATCTCGCCTGTCGTGGTGCGTTGCTTCGCTCGCGTTGACCCTCGCCAATCTCGCCCACGGCACGTATGTGCAGGTGGCCGCGGTCGGTGCCAAATCTAGCGCGCAGTTCGTGCTCGACGGCGAGCGTCGCGAAGCGCGGCTCGGCCAATTTACCAACGAAGGTTTGTTGCTGCAAAGAATCGAGGGCGACTACGCTGTGTTTTTGCTCAACGGCGAAGTGCGGCGGATGCGCGTGGGTGAAACCGCGATCTTTGATTCGCAAACCCAAGGCTTTCCAACCCATCAAGTTCGGGCAAATCAAAAAAATCAATTTCTCACGCCCGCGCTCATCAACGGCGGCAACGTACAGGCAGAGATTGACCGAACACTCGATCTGATCGTGATCCCATCGGCCGATGCTGATCGCCTCGGCATCCCTTACAAAGAAAAACCGTCGCGTAGTTTTCGTGTGCCCAAAGAAACGCAAATCGAAAAGAAGGACGGCAAAGAGATCAAAACTGTCGTCGAACCCAAAGACAAAGACGGCAAACCGGCGATGTACAAAACGTATTCGGTCCAGCTCGCCTCGCTGCGGGTCGGCTCGGTTGATGTTTACGGCTTGCGCGCCGTGGTGAGCGAGAAACCGGGGTTGACGACAACCGTCATCGGTCGGGAATTTCTCACGCGCGCGTCGCCGAGTTGGGCCAACGGCGTGTTGACGCTGGTGCGACGCTAGGCGCGATCACTGACGCAGGCGCTCGGCCCGCTCGGCGGTGTTGGGATGCGTGGAAATGTAGTCTGACCAATCGCGGCTTCGCGCGCTTCGCTTGGGCGTTTCAGCCGCCTGCTTCCCCTCGCTCTTCGCAGACTCAGTGCCCGTGTTGTCGGCGTTTTGGCGGCGTGAACGGCCCTCCAGTGCCTCAAGCGCTGTGGCTAGCGATGTTGGCGAAAGGCCATTGGCGCGCATCATCGCCGCGCCAAAATCATCCGCTTCGGTCTCGTATTGGCGCGAGTATTTGGTGTGCAGCAACGCTGTGGTGCCACCGGCGAGCACGCTGCTCACATCCCCCAGCCAATACGCCACCGCCGCACCAATGAAGCTTGCCTGGATGACGTTTCGCATGCCGTGCTGGTGCTCAACGTGACCGAGTTCGTGCGCCAAAACGCCCAAAATCTGTTCATCGTTTTGCATCAGCTCGACCAGCTGATCGGTCATGACGATGATGCCCGAGGGAAGCGCGAACGCGTTCGGCCCCACATATTTTTCGGCGTTGCGAAATTCAACGCGGTGCGCGATCGCAGTGCCGCCCGGCGGCTTCATCTTGGCGAAACGTTCGGCCAAATCGCGCTGCCGAGCTTCGGGCAGCTTGGATGGATTCAACACAGTGCGGTCGAGTTCTAACAGAGCAACATCCGACATTTTCTCGAGCGCAATCTTGGGCACTCGCGCAGCCAAAAAGTCGCTCGCCAGCGGCACGCCCCAACGATAGCCCGCCACCGCAAACACCGCAAGCGCGGCAATGCTGGCCGCCGCCCAGCGCCAATCAAACTGCGCGCGAAACCACGGACTCTCTTTCGCCGCAAATTGGCTCAAAAACGCATTGGTCTGCGCGCCGCCGTCGAGTTCACAAGCCGCTCCATTGGGCAGCGAAATGGTGCGCGGCGCGTTGCCCAATCGATCGCTAATTGTGATGTCCGTGATGGCTATGAGCTCACTGCCCCAATCGCCGCTGATTTGAATCGATTGCCCAACGTATTGAAGCGTCGAGCGATGCGCGGTGCTGTCAATTCCGTTGAAGTAATTGCAAGCGATTCGATCCATGGCGGCGATGCTAAATGCCCACGTCAACGTCAAACATTTCAGCGATTTCCTCACCGCGCGCATTGACGTTTCCGGCGATGGCTTGCGCGTGAACGGCTAGTGGCCCCGCGGCGATCAAGCTCAAACAACTCACCCGATACTTGGCCATGCGAACTGCTGCAAACGGCCGGTAGAAGCCGAGCGTCAACAGTATCGCGATGAAATTGCTAACACTGATCCACGTCAACTTTCGCGCCGACAGCGTGCTTTCAAACCGCATCGGACCCAACTGCAAACCGTTCCAGATCACGTTGCCGATTCGTGCGCTGAAGTAAGGGCCGATGGCTAAAAATGCGAACAGATAAAAGCCGACGATCAACAGCGGCAGCACCATGGTCAGCATCTTGATCATTTCGACAGATTGAACAACCTCAGCGCTTTTGGCGGTCGTTGTTGAATCGTTTTTGTTTGCCTCTTCATCCTCGTCCGCATCGGCATCACCGGTGGCGTCCTGGGCTTGTTCTGACATCTGCGCCGCTACGTTTCCAAGCATCGATTTCCATTTGCCCTGCGAGCTTGCCGCGAGCGCCCAAACGATCGCCGCTGTGGCGAAAGTGAAGAGCAAAAACAATCCAAAGGTCTTTAAGTACACCTTGTAGAACGCGCCGATACTTGCCTTGAATTTCGCAAGCGTTGTGCCGAGCGCTGAATTTCCCAAGGTGTAGGAATTAATTTGATGGTGCGCCACGGGCGCGAGCAAATACACCGAAAACATCGCCAAAATAGGCCAACCTACAAACGCGCCATACGCGCCGGGCACCTTGCCCATGAACTTAAAGCGAACCCGTCGCCAGCTCGTGTTGTGCATCCGAAAACGCAGCGACTTGTAAATAAAAAACGGAATCACAATAAACAGCGCCAGCGCCAGCACGAGCGATGCCGTGATGCTGACCTGCGACAGCCCAAAGTACGCCGCATACGCGGCAAACGCAATGGCGCGGCCCTTCAAGATATCTATCGGCTTACCGTGAAAATCAAAGCTCGAGCCCGCGATTTGCGTGTGCCGATGAAAGTATTGCAAGCGCCGAACCTTCGCCCACGCCGAATAGATACCCAGCGTGAGGATCGAGAGCACGATATTGACGATCCAAATACCGAAATATTCCGAGCCGCTTCCGGTAAACGCAAACGGGTGGCGCGATTCGATCAGCGCGCTGTGCGACGAACTCGATGGCGCTCCGCCATCAGCGGGACGTGAAATTTGTTCAGCGCCATTGCTCTCAATCGACATAAAAACTCTTTCAACAACTCGCTGCAAGCATACGACATGCGCTTCAAGGTAGCTCGCGGCGTTGGTGTCGGCTCTGCGACAATTGCGCCATGAAATTTGCAAACGATTTGTTTTTGCGCGCGTTTACTGACGAGCGTTTGCCGCACCCGCCGGTGTGGCTGCTACGCCAAGCTGGACGCTATTTGCCAGAGTACCGCGCCACCCGCGCCAAAGCGGGCGGCTTCATGGATTTGTGTCGTTCACCGTCGTTCTGCGCGGAAGTTTTGTTGCAGCCGCTGGCGCGCTATCAGCTCGATGCGGCGATTGTCTTTTCAGACATTTTGACGATTCCAGATGCGATGGGGTTGGGGCTCTCGTTTGGCGTGGGAGAAGGGCCAAGGCTCGCGCGACCGTTGCAGAGCGAGAGCGCGATTGATGCGCTTCGGGTGCCTGATGTTTCAACCTTGCAATATGTTTTCGATGCGGTGGCTGAGTGTCGCAGAGCGCTCACGCGAGATGGCGTTCAAAGTGTTCCGCTGATCGGCTTTTCGGGTTCGCCGTTCACCTTGGCCTGCTACATGGTCGAGGGCGCAGGCTCGCAGAACGATTTCGCCACGACGCGCCGCATGATGCTGCAACGCCCCGATCTGTTGGAGCGGGTGCTTGCCGCCAACGAGCAGATCGTGACCGATTATCTTGAGCAACAAGCGCGGGCTGGCGCCAATGTACTGATGTTGTTTGATAGCTGGGGCGGCGTTTTGGCTCCCTTGCAGTACGAGCGCTTTTCGCTGAGCTCGCTGCGGCGCATCATCGCCGCACTCAAATTGCGCGTTCCCGATGTGCCGATCATCGTGTTTAGTAAAGGCGCCGGGCACAGCGTTGCTGCCATCGCCGCCGCGGGTGCCGACGCAGTGCACATCGATTGGCAAAGCGATCTGTCGCGAGCGCGGGCCGACGCGGGCGAATCGGTGACGTTGCAGGGCAACTTCGATCCCTTGCTGCTCACCACCGATGCCGCCACGATCCAACGTGCAGTGAGTGAGACTCTGGCGAGCTTCGACGGCAAACGCCGCTACATCGCCAATCTGGGCCATGGCATCACCCCAGACGCCCAACCTGAACTGGTTGCGGCGCTCGTTAACGCAATTCGCAGCTAATTTGTGTCAGATCGGTCACAAAATATTTTTGAAAAATTAGACAAATAGCGCTTGACACGCATCAAATCACCCGCTCCACCGCGCCAGTTATGCACAAATATGACAAGAAATTGACGCGTGAGTACACGCATCGAAGCAAAGCGCCGGAAACCGTGTTAACTCATTGAATATTAAGCACTATTTTCAACTGCATGCGATTGTGGCAACGCCCTTGAAAGCCCCTAAAAATGGCGCTCGCGTGTCAATTCAGCCAAACAAGTCACATTGTTATCCACAGCCCTTGGGGGTAACAGTGACAATTTGCGTCACGCCCGATTTTGTTGATGTTGAAGCGCATGCGAGTGCTCACTAAGCTAACTGTTGAAGTGCCGCTGGGCATCGGTCGAGCGCTCGACTACACCGCGCCTGTTGAACTGGCCGTTCGGCCGTTTTCCTGTGTAGAAATCTCTGTCGGCAGCCGCGCGCACGTCGGATTGGTCACCGCCGTGAGTACGATTGAAGACGATCCAGCGCTCAAGCTGAAAGCGATTTCGCGGGTAATTTCCGCGCCGCTGCCCGCCGCAGTTGTTGAGCTGGCGCGCTTTGTGGCCGATTACTATCAAGTGGGATTGGGCATGGCCTGCGGGCTCATCACCCCCAACGATGCTGCGCCTGCCGCGCAACCCATCGGCTGGCGGTTAACCGCAATCGGGCAGGACGCCATCGCGCAAATCACCGCAAAGCAAACCGCGCATCGCTCGCTCGCCGACGCGTTTGCCGCATGTGACGATGGTTTGCTTAGCGTCGAAGTGCGCAGCACACTCAGCGCGTCGGCCAAAAAAGCACTCAACGATTGGCTGCAAACCGGGCGGGCAGAGGCTGTTTTCGCAGTCCAGCGGCGCGGCTCATTCTCCCCCAATTTGCCCGCGTTCACCGCTGAGCAAAGCGATGCCGTAGTTGCGCTTCGAGCCAAGCGCACAGGCTTTCACGTCTCGCTGTTGCACGGCGTCACCGGCAGCGGCAAGACCGAGGTTTACCTTGACTTGGTCGCCGCTACGCTCAACGCGGGCAAGCAAGTGATGCTCTTGGTGCCGGAAATCAACTTGACGCCACAGCTCGTGGATCGGGTGATTGCCGCACTGCCCGATGTGCCCACCGCCATCATGCATTCGAAAATCTCGCCCACCGAGCGAAATCGCGCGTGGCACGATGTGTATTCTGGCAGCGCACGGCTCATCATCGGTACACGCCTAGCCGTGTTCGCCCCAGCCGCCGAATTGGGTTTGATCGTGATCGATGAAGAGCACGACAGCTCCTACAAACAAGGCGAATCGCCACGCTATCACGCCCGCGATGCCGCCATCGTTCGCGCCCAACACGCGGGCATTCCGGTGGTGCTCGCCAGCGCCACGCCCAGCCTGGAATCATGGCGGCAAGCTCGCGCTGGGCGCTATCAACACATTCGTTTGCATCAACGCGCCACCGCATCGCAACCCTCCGCCATGCGCTTGATCCCGGCTAAGGGGCGACGCGTGAAATCGGGGCTCTCGGAATTGCTCGCCGACGGCATCAGCGATCGCTTGGCGAAAAAAGAGCAAAGCCTTGTGCTGGTCAACCGCCGCGGCTTTTCGCCAGCGCTCTACTGCCCGCATTGCGCCTGGAGCGCTCCGTGCAAGCGCTGTGATGCCAAGCTAACGCTGCACCAAATCACCCGCTCGCTTCGCTGTCATCACTGCGGATTTCATACCGGCGTGCCCACGAATTGCCCTGCCTGCGGGCATCCAGAGCTGGCGGGCGTTGGTGTGGGTACGCAAAAGCTCGAAGCCGCACTGATTGAAGCCTTTCCGGACGCTCGAATCGCTCGCGCCGACACCGATGCGCTCACCGGCAAATACGCCTGGCAACAGCTCTACGAAAAGATCCTCGCACGCGAAATTGATATCGTCGTGGGCACACAAATGCTCGCCAAAGGCCACGATTTTCCAGCGCTCACGTTGGTCGGCGTGGTCGATGCCGATCGCGCGCTGTTCTCCACCGATTTTCGCGCGCAAGAGGACATGTACGCGCTGCTCACCCAAGTAGCCGGTCGCGCCGGTCGTCATTCGCTGCCCGGCGAAGTCATGATTCAAACCGAATTCCCCGACCATCCGATTTTTCAATCGCTACTCAAAAGCGATTACGATGGATTCGCCGATGCCACACTCGCTAGCCGCGACGCCATGGGCTTACCGCCGCTCACCCGAATGGCGCTCATTCGCGGCGAATCGAAAGACGCACAAGCCGTGGCCGAATTCTTCACCTACGCCCACAGCATCTTGCGAAACGCACTCGCCGAAAGCGATGGCGAAGTGTTCGCCCCGCAACCCGCCCCGCTAGCCCGCAAAGCCGATTTCACCCGCTGGACGATGACCGCGATCGCACCCAAAGTGCGCCCCATGGCCGATGCATTAGCGAAACTCAGAGACGCCATGCAACTGGCTAAACCCAAGGTTCGTTGGGCGATTGACGTTGATCCGTATGATTTTTCGTAGCGTGGGCAGTTCGTATGGCGTAGGTTGGCTTGAATCCTAACCATAGGCGATAACGCCTTATTAAATAAGGCTTAGCGGAAATTGTGTGGGTTTGTCGAAAAAACAACGAACTGCCAAAATCGCCTTATTTAATAAGGCCAAGCACAGAAAAGTTCGGATTAGTTCTTTGCGCAGCATGAGCGCAGCGGATTTCGTGGCTTACCCCCGGGTCGCGATCTCCATCTGCGACAAAAACCGCATCGCGTGAACTTGCGTCGCGCTCACGTTTTCATCGGCACCGCACATCTCAATACTCGCCCGCAAGCTCACACAAACCAACGGCCGCGCAGGGTCGCCAAAGATCGCGCAACGATTGTCATCGGTCAACTGCGCACAGCGAACGCCCGCCGGTTTGCCGTTGGGCATTCCGGGAATCGCCGAAGAAATCGAGGGCGCAATGCAGCAGGCACCGCAGCCGCTGCGGCAAAAGACCTTGCTCATCGAGTCTTCGACGCCGACCGCACATCGGTCAAATCGTTGCGTGCTAAGAGTTTTTGACGCAGCTTCGCCGCGCGCTCCGGTGAACTCTGCTTGAGCCATGAGAGCAGGCCAAGCACGTGGGGCACGTCATCACGTGTCGCGCGATGCACTGCAGCCTTGATCCGATCAAACTCGTCGCGAGCGACATTGACGCGTTCATTCACCACTAGGCCCGTGAAAGACTGCCTGCCGGTGTTTCGCATGATCCGTGTCTTGTCTGGGTTCAATCGCCAACCCTCGTCGGCAATGATCTCCCGAGCTAACGTGATGAACTTTCTCGGCCGCGCTGCAATCTCGCCACTTCCAGAGATAACGATATCGTCGGCATAGCGCGTGTAGATAGCGCCGAACTGACCAGCGATTGCTGTGAGCCTGACGTCGAGGGAATGTGCGCAGAGGTTGGCGAGTGCGGGCGACGAGGGTGCGCCCTGCGGGAGATGGTTCACGCTGTAAATATCGTAGCGATTGCCGTTCAAATACTCCGCACCGAGCGCGCCGCGCAGCGAAACACGCGATTGCGATGTCGTGCAGAGAGCAGTCAGTGCATTGGCCACGTGCGCCACAAAGCCCAGCGCTCGGAAGAGCAAAAACACCCGTGCTGCCAACGTGTTTGCAAAAAAGTCAGCCAGATCTAGGCGAATCACGACCTGCTGTTGAATGTGAAGGCTCGCGTGGGTATGCACGGAGCGCCCAGCGACGAATCCATGCGCTGCCTCGTGCGGCGCGACGTGATCGAGTAGCCGGTGCAACAGCCGTCGCTGCAATACCCGCTTGGGCTCGGGCGGGATTTCAAGCAATCGCAACTTTCCGCTGGGTTTGCGATGGACGCGCAAGCGGTACTTGCTAGCGTTCGTCGCACCATCCCATTCGTCGCGGGAGACGTTTAACCAAGTTGCGATGTCGGAAACGCTCTCAAGCGAGGGAACCGAGCTGCGCGCACTGTGAAGCCAGGCGTGTCCCCTAACGCTGGGCGGCTTCCACACTGGCATTGTCGAAAGCGAGAAGAGATAGCTTTCGTGCTGGGTCTTGTAGGATGCCAAAGTTTCGTCGTCCAGATACCAGAGCTCATCCTCATCGATTGGTGCTTGCAGATCGAGCAAGGCCTCAGAAACCAGAATGCGTTGGGCGAGTACATCGGCCGTTTGCCCGCGCCATGGCCATTCGTCAGATTCCAACTCGACGTACACGGCTTCGAGTATTTCGCTCGCATCAAAAAAATGCGCGCGAGCCCGTTCACGAAGCGCTTTCGCGTTCAGCGCAAAGCCTTGTTCGAGCGAATACAACAGAAAATCCGCAATGCTTCGCGATAGACCAGCAAGCGGTGCGGCGTCCTTCGGAGGTGGTGGGGTATCGGATGCGGACAGCATGTGTTTTCGCTCGGCAAACAAGCGAACGGACATCGCGCCTACCGCGTGTCGAATCGCTGCCCCGACTGCGCTGAAGGCGCAGGGCAGGCTGCGACAAGGAAAGTACCGATTGATCGTCGCGCGGGGAATCCCCGCGCGCCCACAACTTCATCGAAACGAATCGGTTGCAGAAACAACTAGGCACGATGCCGTTCAAAACGAAGCATAAGCGCGAGGAACTGATTCAGCAAGCGCCGCTCGATGTATGGTGCGGCTATTAAGGCGCAAGCCGCTCGATATGCCAGCCGCCAAATTGTCGCTGGAACGCAAGGCGATCATGCAACCGCGAGCGTCGCCCTTGCCAGAATTCGACCATCTCGGGCACGATGACATAGCCTCCCCAGTTCGCTGGGCGCGGTGGGTTGTCGCCGTACTGCGCTTCGGCGTCTGCGAACGCTTTCTCAAGGGCCTCGCGGCTTTCTACTTTTTCGCTTTGCGCTGATGCAATGGCTCCCAGCCGTGACTTCACTGGGCGCGAATTGAAATACTCATCGGAAGTTTTCGCATCGACCTTTTCAACGTGACCTTCGATACGCACTTGCCGCTCCAGCTCCACCCAATGAAACGTGAGCGCAGCCCACTGTGATTCCGCCAACTCACGACCTTTACGGCTTTCGTAGTTCGTAAAAAACACGAAACCTTTTTCATCGATGCCCTTAAGCAGCACGATGCGCGCCGACGGCCGCGCGTTCACGCCAACCGTCGCCAAATTCATCGCGGTCGGCTCGGGTACTTCGGCAGCAATCGCCTCATCGAGCCACTTTTTGAACTGCGTAAACGGATCGGCCGCCAAATCGCGTTTGCCAAGCGAGGCGAGTTTGTAGTCTTTGCGGAGATCGGCGATGGTGGTCATAAGGTTCACTTGATTGTCAATTGCGGTCAATTCGCGTGCTAAGATCGTGTGTATTTTCACACACACTTTCGATGAGGTGTTCATGCGACTCAATGATTTGCCGCAAGACGAAAAGAAACGCGTCAACATCACCGTTTCTTCTCGCTTAATTGACGATGCTAAAGCACTTGGGATTAATGTGTCTCAGTGTGCCGAAGAGGGCGTTCGCAAAAAAGTGAAAGAGGCGATGGCGGCGCAGTGGTTGGAAGAAAACCGCGAAGCGCTCCTTGCGCACAATGAATGGGTGAAAAAGAACGGTACGTTTGGTGACAAGGTTCGCGCATGGAAAAAGAAAAATGGCGCAGTTTGACGTTTACCGCTTGCCGCGTGATTTTTTGCCGTTTACTCACGCGGTTAATATGCAGTCCGACTTGGTCACAGACATTCCTACCCGCGCTTGCATTCCGCTCGCACCCGTTTCTAAAGCGCACGTCCCGGCAACGCGCTTGAATCCAACGATCGACGTCGATGGCGAGAAAATGTTTGTGATGACACAACACATTGAGGCGCTACCCGTTGATTTGCTCAAGAAGCCCGTCATATCCGTAGGCGTTGAGCGATTTGCATTAACGAGTGCGCTCGATTTCCTCTTTCAAGGCTACTAGTTACCCATGACAACGAAAAAATTCCAAGGCACCAATTCCTACATCGCCACGCCCGATTTGCTGCTCGCGGTGAACGCGGCGATTACGTTGAAGCGCCCGCTGCTCATCAAAGGCGAACCCGGCACCGGCAAAACGATGCTCGCGGAAGAGGTCGCCGCCTCGCTCGGCTGGCCGCTGTTGCAGTGGCACATCAAAAGCACGACCAAAGCACAGCAGGGCTTGTACGAATACGACGCAGTGAGCCGTTTGCGCGATTCGCAATTGGGTGACGAAAAAGTCAAAGACATCAAAAACTACATCAAGCACGGTGTGCTGTGGGAAGCATTCGCCTCTGACGTGCCGACAGTGGTGTTGATCGATGAAATCGACAAAGCCGATATCGAATTCCCGAATGATTTGCTGCGCGAACTCGACAAAATGAGTTTCGATGTTTACGAAACGCACGAAACCATCGTCGCGAAACATCGCCCGCTGTTCATCATCACCAGCAACAACGAAAAAGATTTGCCCGACGCCTTTCTGCGCCGCTGCTTCTTCCACTACATCAAATTCCCCGAAAAAGACACGATGAAAAAAATCGTCGATGTCCATTATCCGGGCATCAAACAAGAACTCGTCAGCGCCGCCCTCGAAGCGTTTTTCGACCTACGCGAAATGCCAGGGCTCAAGAAAAAACCTTCAACGAGCGAGTTGATTGATTGGATTAAGTTGTTGCTCGCCGAAGATGTCGATCCGGCTGTGTTGCGGGAGAAAGATCAGCGGAAAGTGCTTGCTCCGCTGTATGGTGCAGTGCTTAAGAACGAGCAGGATACGGAGTTGTTTCAGAAGCTTTTGTTTATGGCGCGGCGGGGATAAATTGAGCGGAACAAATGGCGGGCGACCCGCTGACGGAAGCGGCATTCGAAACGCTCTGCAACGAAACTCGAGTCGAACGCTTCGATCTCTACAACCAACTAGCGACGTACGATGCTCAAGCCGACTTGAGTGGCGAATGCGGTTTTGAGCTTGGTGACAACGTGATGAGATCGTTATGGGGGCTTTCAGGTTCTTCCGCAATTTGCGCGGGACGTATTCGAAGCGTTCGACGCGGGCGAGCACCATCACTTGAGCGACACGCTTGGAATTGATCATTGTCAAAAATACACACGGCCGTTCTTATCGGATGCGCTTCGAACTGCGCTGTCCAGTGGCTGACGCTCGTACCTGGCAGCACCGGTGACACGGGCGAGACCGGCGGATTGCGAAACGATAAACCCATTCGATGAACGAGGCACCAGTGCTTTCATTCCGACCTGCCGCTACAGACGACGCCGCTCACGTTGCTTCGCTCGTGCAGCGCACGTTCACGAGCAATCATGTGCCCGGTTGGTCAATCGAATCGTTGCGCAGTATTCACGATGCAAATAGTGTTGAAGCGCTTGTGGGTTCGTTCTCAGAGGCGTCGTACCAAAGCGTTGCCGTTCTCGATAAACAAATCATCGGTTACATCAGTTTCGCGAAGCCGCATTTATTGTCGATCGTGGCGGTAGACGCAGCGCATCATGGACAAGGCATCGGTTCGTCGCTACTTCGTGACGCAATTGACGTCGTCGAAAAGGCGAACCCGGCGCTCGAAGTGCTGCAGGTCAATGCCACTGAGCGATCGCAGCCCTTTTACGCGAAACACGGTTTTTATCCAATCAGTCCGATGATCAACGTTTTGGATCGCCGATTTATGCGAATGGCGATGTGGTTGCGCCCTCGGCGGATGGGGTGGGCTTAGCTCGTAGGCTGGGTTGAGGCACGAAACCCAGCGTTCTCAAATGCTCGCTGGGTTTATCAACCCAGCCTACCTGGTTTGAAATCGGCTCGTTGTTTGGGACGCGCCTGCGACGACAATGTCTCCATGAATCCATTCAACGACGCTATCCAATTTTCCCTCGCGCACGAAGTCCCTTGGCCGCGCGATCCGTTCGCTGCGCCGACTGTTGGGCAAGTCCCGTTCGGCGTGCATCACACCGATCCCGCACCGTGGAATGTGCTCCGCGGGCCGGTGCATGTGCGGGGCGGGGTGTCGGGCGTGATCTTGCGGCATGGCGAAGAGGTCGCGGCGTGGGGCGAGCCGGATCGTGCGGATTTAACGTTTAGCGTGGCGAAAACCTATCTCGCCTTGCTGGCGGGCGTGGCGCATGGGCGGGGCTTGTTGCCGGATGCGGACGAGCCCGTCGTTGAGCGCGTCGCGAACATCGGTTTCGATTCGCCGCACAACCGCAAAATCACTTGGGCGCATTTGCTGGAGCAAACGAGCGAGTGGGAAGGTTCGTGTTTCGGGTTGCCCGATACGGTGGATCGCAATCGTTCGGTGTCGCATGATCCGAAGCCGCCGCAGGGCAAGAAGGGCGACGCGCGGCCGCTGAACACGCCGGGCACCTATTGGGAATACAACGATGTGCGGATTAATCAGCTCTCGCTCGCGCTCCTGCATTTGTTTCGCACGCCATTGCCCGAGGTGTTTTTAGAGGCGATTTTGAAGCCGCTGGGTGGCGGTGAAAATTTCGCGTGGCGCGGATATGACGATGCGTGGACAGAGATCGTCGACAACACGGGGGTGAAGCGAAATATGCAAAGCGTTCCCGGCGGCACGCATTGGGGCGGCGGCGTGTCGATCAGCGCACGCGATCAGGCGCGCGTTGGACAGCTGGTGCTGAACGACGGCGCTCATAACGGCACGCAAATCATTCCAGCAGCGTGGGTCAAACGCATGCAATCGCCGTGCACGATTGCGCCGTTTTACGGGCGGCTCACGTGGCTCAACCCCGATGGCACACAATTCCCCGGCGCATCGGAACAGGCGAGCTTCATGATCGGCGCGGGCGGGCACTACACCTGGATCGAGCCCGCACATGATGCGGTGATTGTGGTGCGCTGGCTTGATTCAGCGCAGGCTTCGGGCTTTATGGAGCGCGTGGCGGAAGGCTTGAGCCGTTGAGCTTCGTTGGTTGTTAGGTGTCACGAGTTGCCGCGTTGTGACCACCCGACCCTGAGGCGCAAGGAATTACGCCCGCCCACGACCTACAATCTCACCCTTAACGGAGACACTCATGAATCGTCGCTCGCTTGCACTCATTTCCACCGTCGCTCTGGCGCTCACCGCCTGCGCGCCGCTGATTACGCAAAATCCTGGTGGAAAAATTTCGCCGGCCAATGTGCATGAAATGGACGGCAATAGCCGAGTGATGCTCAAGGGCGCGGACGTGGTCGCCTACTGGCTGCCCGGCGGCGGCTTCAAACAAGGCAATCCAGCCATCAAGAGCACGTTTGAGAACATCACGTTCTACTTTTCGTCCGCCGAAAACAAAGCGCTGTTCGACAAAGAGCCGGCGAAGTATTTGCCCGAGTTTGGCGGCTACTGCAGCAACGGTATCGTCTACAGCATCCCGTGGGGCGGCGATGCGGATTCATTTCGAATGATTGACGGCAAGCTCTACATGTTTGGCGGCAGCGGTTCGCGTGATGCGTTCCTGTTGGAGCCACAAAAGAACGTGGCGCTGGCGAACAAATATTGGTCGGAAGAAATCAGCGGTAGCAATGCGCTGCTGCATCGCACGAAGCGGACGACGGTTGCGAAAGTGGCGCATTACAAAACAGGCGCTGAGCTAGCCGCTGAAGTCGCCAAGGCCAAAAAGTAGCGACCCAATCCCAACTTACCATGGCAACGCCCCGTGAAATGGGGCGTTTTCATTGTTATATTCCTATTTTGATAAACGTAAAAATTGACACGTACCCCTGGTTTCATCAGGCGTATAATAGAGAAGCCAGAAAACGTGCTCACCCGCTGGGCATCTGCCTCGTAAGTTTGCAATGAGCGCGTCTTCGTTTCTCAAATTGATGGTGCTCGGCGCGGTGTGGGGCGCGGCGTTTATGTTCATGCGCATCGCAGCGCCGGAATTCGGCGCGTTGGCGTTGGCCGGCGCGCGGGTGGTGATCGCTTGCGTAGTGATGCTTGCGCTGGTTGCTGTGTTTCGCTATCCGATGCATTTTCGATCGCATTGGAAGCAGTATTTAGCGGTGGGCGGCGTTAACACGGCTATCCCCTTCATCGCCTACTGCTTCGCCGCGCTCTACATTCCCTCGGGCTACAGCGCCATTGCCAATTCGACCACGCCCATTTGGAGCGCGCTGATCGCGTGGCTTTGGTTTAAGCAGTCGCTTGGTTTTTCAAAGTGGGTAGGCATCGCCTTGGCGTTCATCGGCGTGGTGGCGCTTGTGGGTCTTCAGCCAGTGCGTGTCACGCCGATGGTGATTGCGGGCATGGTGGCTTGCTTAGCGGCGGCGGCGATGTATGCCACCGCGAGCTTTCTCATCAAGCGGTTTTTATCGGATGTACCGGGCATCGTTGGCGCGACCGGCATGGTGTGGGGCGCCACGATCTGGCTTGCGCTGCCAGCGTTGTGGGCGGCACCTGCCACCGTACCGTCGGTGGGCGCTTGGAGCGCCGTGGCGGCCTTGGCGCTTGGATGCACCGCTGCGGCCTACGTGTTGTTTTTCAATTTGATTCAAACGATTGGTCCGCAGCGCGCATCGAGCGTGGCTTTTTTGTTTCCAGCGTTCGCGGCGTTTTGGGGCTGGTTATTTTTGAATGAACCCGTCACAGTGAACATGGTGCTGGGTATGTTGCTCGTGTTGGTCGGTACGGCGTTGGTTTCAGCCCAGGGCGTGCCAGCGGATCGCGTTACGGTGTGGGAGCGCTTGCGCGATTCGCTGCTGTTACCGCTTTGCTTTGCACTTTCACCGATGCCGCTGCGTCGTCGATTGGTGGACTGGGTTGAGCGATCACCGCACATTTATCGTTTCGAAAGCGCGGGCTTGCGGGCGGTGCTGCCAAGCTACTTACCCGACGTTGATGTTGAAGCCGCCGAACGGGATTTACGCTTTACGCGCTTGACCGATCATGCGGATTTGTGGATTTCGCTGACGCGTTCCCGGCATTGGTTTGCTCGCAATGTTCGGGTGGACGCACCTGACACATTGCAAACACCAGCGCTTTTTCTGACCTTTCACTACGGCGGCGGCTGGTGGATGACGCATTGGCTGCGCGAGCGGAGTGCCCGGGTGTCGATCGTCATGCGGCGTGGCTCGGCCGCCGGTGGTTTGCTGGCATGGCTCAGTTACGCGCTGGGCTCATTTCGGATGCGTCGCGTTGAGGCGGTGTGCAATGCCCCGCTGATCGCCACCGACGATGGCGGCGCTGCGCGACAAGTGCTGCGAGCATGGAGACAGGGCACCAGTGTGATCGGGCTCATTGATTTGCCACCGCCGCTGGTGGATCGGGTTGAGCGGGTCAAATTTTTGGGCCGCGATGCCTACTTTCCGCCCAGTTTGCTGGAGCTCGCAGCGCGAGCCCAGGTGCCGATGTTTGTGTTTGTCGGGCAGTGGAATCGATCGAATTTAGTTCCGGAGCTTCGCGTCGCGGCGCTGCCCATCGTTGGCGAAGGATCGGCGCTGAAATGTGCCGTGGATTCGCTCGAACACTGCATTGACACCAGGCCGGGTGCCTGGCACGCATGGAGCGAGGTGAGTTTGTATTTTGCGAAACAGCCGACCTAGCGCACCTTTCGGATTTTGGTCGGGTCAACGTCGAGCGCAGAATAATCTTAAATTGTGCGCTGCTGACGAATTTTCGCACCGCAACACGTGTTTTCCGCGCACAATCGCAAGTTGATGTGCCGTGCTGCGACTACGCCACGGCCCAATTGAAATCGATTTCATTTCTTTGCTCATTGGCGACCTTGTTTGCCAATTTCATGTTACCGTTGAGCGTGAAGTATTGCTTTGAAGTCTCTCATTATTAAAGAGTCGCAGTGCAAGCGCGTTTGGCATCGGGAGCGAAGTCTTCGATGATGAGCATCTGTGGGGATGTAACACGCAGTAGTTAAGTTACACGGAAGGACAGGGACGGTGCAGACAGATTTCGACGCTATCGCGTTGGTGGGCTTTTCAACGTTTGAATATGCCACGTTCGAGACTTTTTTTCGACTAGTTTCAGGGCGACGTGCGCGTCAGTACCGTGCCGTGCGTACTGGCGATCAAGCTCGATTGGTCGTTGTTGATGGCGGTAATGCGTCGTTGGTAACTCGCTTGGTTGAACGACTGCGCCCCAATCAAACCGCGATCATCATCGGCTTTTCAGATCATGGCACCGGCTTGACCGTGGTGCCGCGACCGATCAATCTGAGCATGGTGCTGAGTCTGGTTGATCGTACGTTTGCCGCCTTTGCTGTGGCCGAGCTGGCCGCCACTGTTAAAGCACAGGTTGTGACACCCAGCCCAGCACCGGCGGACAGCTTGAGCAGCGCCGCTGACTTGCTACCCAGTGCGACCGCACCCGCAATCACCTCCACGTCAGCGCCCCAGACCGACACTCGCCAAAACACTGAGCCGACGTTCGGGGCGTTCGATGACGCGTCTACCGCGACCAACCTTGGCGCATCCGGGCAGACCATCGAGCGTCAGCCTACGCGGCTCTCACCGCTGGCCGCGCCAGCGTCCTCACCTGCCGCCCCGATCGCTACGGCACCGGCCCCGCTTAAATCCAAAGCGGGCGCCAGCGTTCTGGTCGTCGACGACAGCGAGGTTGCTCTGAAATTCATCCGCAACCGTTTGAGTGCCTTCGGCTTCAATGTGGATCTGGCAAAAAGCGGCGAGGAAGCGCTCGTTCAAGTCAGCGAAAACCAATATTCGTTTGTCTTTCTTGATGTGATGATGGACGGGCTCGATGGCTATCAGACCTGTAAAGCCATCAAAAAGCGCAAGTTCCAAAATGGTCACAGCCCCGTCGTCGTCATGCTCACCAGCCGGGGCGGCACCGTCGACAAAGTTCGCGGCACCTTTGCCGGTTGCGATGCTTACTTGACCAAACCGCTCGACGAAACCAAGATGCTGAGAATTCTGCTCAAGCACGACCCGGAGCTTTCAGGACAAATCGAGACGCGTACCCAGCAAAGCCAGGGGCGCGACCTGCCGGGCGCCAGCAGTAGTGTGCTGCTGGCGCACTCCGATCGTCAGCAGGCCGCTGACGAAGAGGCGGCCCGAGTGGAGTTCTTGGCGCGCCTCGATATATCCAGTGCCATCCGCTAGCTGGTTGAGTGCGTTTGATTGCAAAAGCCTTAAAACTACTGGTGAAAGTGTGAATCTGCTGAAAAACAGCGTTCGAAGCAAAAGAGTTGTCTTATGAAAAAAGTTCTGATTGTCGATGACGCGCCCGTAGACGCGCAAAATTTGCGCCGAATTTTTTCCGATGCGGGTTGGATTGTTCAAGTGGCTCCCCACGGCGCAGCGGGTGTCGCGCAAGCACAAGTCGATCCGCCCGACTTGATTTTGATGGATGTGAACATGCCCGGCCTCGACGGGTTTTCGGCCACACGGCAGCTCATGCAAAACCCCATCACCAAAGGCATCCCAGTGGTTTTTGTGACCGCAAAAGATCAAAAGGCTGATCGTGTTTTCGCGCAAATGTTGGGTGCCAAGGGCTACATCACCAAGCCCTACACCGATGAGCAGGTGCTCGCGCAGACTTGATTTTCAGTGGCTGAACTCTCTACTCAATTAGCGGCTCAATCGGTCGACATTGCCAACGCCGCGAGCTTCGATGCGTTGTTTCAGGGAATTCATTGCGGAAGCCTTCGAATTGCCGTGAGTTACCGATGGGCTCGATCTATCGTTGATCGCTTCGATGAGCTACCCGTTCCCAAGGCACCCGTTTGGCTCTCGGGTGCTGCGGCAATTGATGGGCAAATTCACCCCATCATCGATATCGCGCTGCTCAAGGATCCGACCCACGTTCGCAGTGTGTCGCGTCGCGATTTGAATTTGCTCGTTGGCGGTAGCGAAGACGGCGATTTGCAGAACCCACTGCTGGCTATTTTGTTTGATGGCGCACCGCAGCAGCTCAGGGACACGGGCGAGAACAGCACGGCTGTCGACGCGGCTACCGTGTCTGGTGCGTTGGCTCCGTTTATTTCACACGGTCTTCGATCGTCGCGTGACGAGGTGTTTTACGTGCTTGATATGGCAAAGCTTGCCGATCGGCTCGCGTCCGAGCTCTCCACGCTGTAGCGGCCTAGGTATTGACAGTTATGCTCGGCAAAACTAAGGCGAGCACATTATTCCAAGAAATGAAGTTGAGGAGGGATAGATCATGAATATTCGGCAAAAGATGCTGCTGGGCGCCGGTGCGCTCACCATCATTCCCGTCGCGTTGACGGCACTTTTTCTTTGGACGGGTGCCACGTCGCTCGCCACCGAAACGGTGAGCACGCAAACACAGCTGCAATTGAGTGCAATTCGTGACACCAAGCGCCAAGCGCTTAGCAAGGAAATTGATGACCGCATTAAAGCGCTGCAAACGCTGGCGGCGCAGCGATCAACGGTGGATGCGTATAAGCAATTCAAGGCAACCTTCTACTCGGCGGCCAAAGACCTGGCCAAAGTGGACGTAGCATCTGCGACCGCTGAGATGAACAACTACGTCAAAGCCCAGGTCACCGCTGAATACACGCGGCGCAACGCGCAGGCCTTCCCAGATGTCTCGTCCGCGCTCGCCTCGCGCGATGCCAATGGCGTGCTGTTGCAAAACGAATTCATCGTCGCCAACAGCAACCCCCTTGGCCAAAAGGAAAAGCTCGTCACTCCAGCGGTTGACTTTCCCTACGGGAGAGCTCACGCGCAGTATCACCCTGCACTCGAACGTACCCAAAAATTACAAGGCTTTTACGACATCTTTTTTGTAGATACGGATACAGATACGCTCATCTATACCGTGTTTAAAGAGCTCGATTTCGCAACGTCACTTAATACCGGCATCGCCGCTAAATCCAAGCTCGCAGAGGCCTATTTCAAGGTCAAATCGAGTGGAAAGCGCGACACAACATATCTCTCCGACTTCGCGCCTTACTTGCCTTTGTACGACGATCAAGCCGCATTTGCCGGCGTCCCTCTGTTCGAAGGTGAGCGCCAAATTGGCGTGCTGCTGATGCAGTTCCCGATTGATGCGTTGACCGAGGAGATGAACTCCAATAAGGCTTGGAAGGCCATCGGTCTGGGCGATACGGGCGACGCCTTTTTGGTGGGTGGCGACAAAAAAATGCGCTCGAACGCGCGCTACGTGATCGAGAATAAAGACGCGTTTGTTCAGCTGATGGGCGAAAAGCTGCCACCGGCCGAGCGTGCCGCACTACTAAAGAAAAACACCTCGATCGGCCTGGTTACGGTTGACTCAGAGGCAACGCGCCCGGCACTCTCGGGCCAAGATGGTTTTGCTGATTTCATTGACTACCGGGGCGTGCCGTCGTATGGAGCCTATGGACCGCTCAAGGCCTACGGCCTGAATTGGATTGTTGTTTCCAAAATTGACAAAGCGGAAGCAAATTTGCCCATTGGCGCACTCAACCAAGCATCGCTGTTGCGTGCGCTGTTGGTCGGTTTGGCTGTGGTTGTGCTTGCTGGCGCTCTGGTTGCTTGGTTCTTGCGTCGCTTCCTCGAGCCGATCAACAAGCTTTCCGATACGGTGTTGTCGGTCGCCAAGGGCGACTTATCAGCACGCTCCAAGCTCGTTGAAAAGGATGAGATCGGGGACTTGGGTCGATCCTTCGACACGCTTCTCGATGACCGAATTGCGGGACTTGAAAAGGCGCGCCTTGAAAACGAAGGCCTCAACAACTCGGTGATCTCGTTGCTGCAGACCGTTTTTCAAATGTCCAATCGCGATTTGACCGCCCGCGCGCCGGTGACCGAAGACGTGGTGGGCACCGTGTCGTCATCTATTAATCAGCTAGCCGTTGAGACGGGGCAAACGCTCTCCGAGGTGCGAGACATCGCTGAGCAGGTGCGTCAAGCGTCACAATCGGTGCGTGCTCAATCGCTGATGGTGGTCGAGACGTCCGAAGAGGAGCAGCGCTCGCTCGCCGCGATGTCCAAGGCACTTGAGCAAACGACACAACAGCTGACCCGCGTAGCGGCGCTCTCGGCGCGTTCAAACACCGCCGCCGAATCCACAACGGCTTCGACCAAGCAAGCGTTGACGGCGGTGAACGGAACAGTCAAGGGCATGAACGAATTGCGCGAATCGATTTCCGAAATGGAAAAACGATTCAAACGGCTCGGCGAACGCTCGCAAGAGATTTCAACGGCTGTCGGACTGGTCAACGCCATTTCGGAGCGAACCCACGTATTGGCGCTCAACGCGTCCATGCAAGCCGCGACAGCCGGCGAGGCGGGTCGCGGCTTCGCCGTGGTTGCCGAAGAGGTGCAACGGCTCTCGGACAGCTCGCGTCAAGCAACCGCTCAAATTTCGCAGCTGGTGAACAATATTCAGGGCGAAACGAGCGAAACGGTGTTCACCGTGAACCGACTGATTTCCGACGTTGTGAAGCAATCTGAATTGGCACAACAGGCCGGCGTTCAGATGGAACAAACGCAGGGAGCCACGCAGGATTTGGTCGAACTGGTGCGCCAAATTGCGCTCTTTTCGCAAAGCCAGAACCAGCTCGCAAAAATTCTTCAGCGTGGCGTGTCGGATCTGAACGAAGAGGCAACCAAGACCAGTCGAGCTATTACCGAGCAATCACAAACGACTCAAACCTTGGTGGAGTTCGCCGAGCGATTGACGACCTCGGTTGGCTTGTTCAAGTTGCCTGAGCGCACGAACTAGCGCAAGCGGCCGGTAGCGATGAATATCGACGACCTTGTTGCGTTGCTGCGTGACGAGTACGGGCTTGGACTTCCCGACGCGCTTCAAGGCTTAGCCGAGGCGGGCGCCCGTCCCGCTGACGCTTCGCCGCTTGATGCCGTGGAGGAGTTTTTGGATCGCTCGGGCGAGGCCGCTGAACTCGTCGGCATGGCGGGTTTTGCGCGCCTTGTCACAGTGGTTCGCAACGTGCTCTCAGTTCAAAATGCGTCAAGCTACGCTCAACGACTCCAATGGTCTGCGAGCACGCTGAGGCTGGCTGAGCGCTACCTCGAGGCGCCGGGCGACGACGCGTGTGTTGACGCCATCATGCAGCACTTTGACCATTCGCTGGTGTCCCTCGATGCGCCGGCGCGCGCTGATTTGTCGCAAATGTTGCGCCAACGGCCGTCGCTCACCGAAGCCTCGCAGTTAGAGAGCAACGTTGCGCCCGTGGTCGACGCGGATTTGGTGCTCAAGCGCGACGACGCCGACGAGGCGCTGCTCGATGTGATGCTCGCTGATGCGCCGCGTCAACTCGATCAGATCTACGCCAATTTGACCGCCTTCGCTGCACAATCGGCTAATGACACAGCACTGGCCGAATCGCAGCGTATTGCCCACACGCTCAAAGGTTCAGCAAGCATCATTGGGCTTCCCGCCGTCGCTCGCGTTTCACATCGTCTTGAAGATTTGTTGGATTGGTTCGTCGAGCTGCAAACTGAGCAAGATGAGCCGCCGCGTCATGCGGTGACCGACGCGCTCAGCGCTGTCGATTTGTTACAGCAAATGGTTGGCTGCCTCAACGGCGGCGAGGACGAGCCGACCAACGTTCGAGATGTATTAGAACGGCTGACGCAGTGGGCGCAAGCGATTGCCGACGGTGACGCGATGTCATTCGTGCCAGCGATGTCCGCGCAAGGCGTTGCGGCGTCCGAGGCGATGGACAGTGTGACCGCGGACGATTTTTCCGCGGCACCCGTTACCTACGCGCTACGAGTTCAACCCAGTCAAGCGGCAACATCAGCAACATCGGTCGCACCGACGGCCTCAACCGAAGAGGTCTACCTTCGGGTCGGTTCAACGCACCTTAATCGAGTGTTGCGCCGCGCTACGCAATCGATTATCGCGGCGCAACGTTTCACACAGCAGCTTCGCGCAATCGAGGCGCAATTGCTTTTGGCGCAGAATCGACAAGGGCTGCTCAGCTCGCGTTTGCGTGAGCTGCAGGCAACGGTGGATCGCCAAGTGGTTGATCTCAACGAGCGCCGCGAGAGCTCTGGCCAATTCGACCCGCTTGAACTGGATCGCTACGATTCGTTGCACATTTTGTCGCGTTTTGTCGCTGAGGCAGTGCGCGATCAATCGGAAATGGCCAAAGAAGCGCTCGCGCTTTCATCAACTGCAATCTCGGGAATGCGTGATGAACAGCGTGCGCTTCGCGAGCAACATCGTGATTTGCTGTCAACCCGCCTAGTCGCGGTCAAAACGATCGAATCTCGCCTGCGCCGCAATGTGGCGCAGACCGCCCGAGAGATGGGCAAACAGGTTCGATTGGTGGTTACCGGAGAAAACATCACGGTCGATAGCGACGTGTTGTCCCGCTTGACCGAACCGCTGCTTCATATGCTTCGAAACGCGGTGGATCACGGCATCGAGCCGACCGAACTCCGAACCTTTTCTGACAAGCCCGCAGAGGGCACGATCACGCTCGACTTCAAGCTCGAGGAACAATACGTTCGCGTCGAATGCAGCGATGACGGCGGCGGGCTCGATTTGGCGGCAATTCGTGAACGCGCCGTGCGCTTTGGTGTCGTTGCACCGGATGCCCATCTCAGTGAATTTGAGCTCAAGCAGTTGATCTTGCAGCGCGGATTCAGCACCAAGGATGAAGTGACCGAAATTTCGGGTCGTGGCGTTGGGATGGACATCGTCAACGATCGCGTCAACGCCATGAAGGGCACGCTGAGTATTGATTCAACGACCGGGCGCGGCACCACGTTTTCGCTGCGCGTGCCAATCAGCGGCGGCATTGTGCTGGCGCTCATGGTGCAAAGCGGCGGGCAGCGCGTGGCGATTTCATCAGAGCAGGTTATCTCGGCACTCGCGCCTTCGCAGATTGACGCTAAGGCTCGAACCGTTTCGTGGGGTGGCGTTGTGTACCCGCTGCAATCGTTGGCGGCGTGGCTTGGTTTTGCCGACGCGACTGCCATTGACACGGCTGCGGCGGGCGTGCTCGTTCGTGCCAGCGATGGCGTGGTCGTTGCGCTTGCGGTTGATGCGGTGCTCGAAGTGCGAGAGCTCGTGGTCCAGGATGTGGGGCCGCTGATTCGTCGAATTTCGGGCTTGTCAGTGGCCTCGCTCGATGAGATGGGGCGCGTAGTGTTCCTGCTCGATGTAGCAGCGTTGGAGCGTCGAGCCCGATCCTCTGTGTCGCTCAGCGCGTCGCTGGCGTTGCGCACACGATTGGCGGCGACCCGTCGGCGTTTACTGGTGGTGGATGACGCGATCTCGGCGCGCCGAGCGCTACAGCAAGTACTCGAAGATCGTGGCTACGAGGTGATCGGTGCGAGTGATGGCGCCGATGCGATTGAGGCGCTTCGCCGTTCAACTATTTCGCTCGTGCTGACCGATCTTGAAATGCCCAATGTCAACGGCCTAGAGCTTTCGCGTCGGATGCGAGACGTGCCCCAATGGGCATCGATCCCAGTTGTTATGGTGACATCTCGTAATGGTGAGAAGTACCGCGCTCAGGCGCTAGAGGCCGGCGTCAATGAGTTTCGCATGAAACCGTTCGCCGAGACCGACGTGCTTGAAACGGTAAAGCGATTGCTGGCCGAAACTCTGCCGAACGACGGCGGATTCAACCTCGAAGTGCAACACCGGGCTGAGCGGGTGGGCGAGATGTGAAAGCATCAAGGCCACCCGACCGACAAGTCAAAGTTGCCCGAATGAACTACACACACCTCACCCAAGACGAACGCTACCCGATTGCCGTACTGCGCAAAGCCGGCCATACGCAAGGCCGCATTTCCAAAGCTGCGCGACGGCCAGTTTTTAAATATTTTGGGCCGACATCTTCCGCCGGAAGTGCCGTACGCACGGCTGCGTCAGCAGGTGATCGAGTCGGTGGAACGTCATTCAACAAGTAAAGAATAGAGGTAATTTATGAAATCCCTGCGTAGTTCGCTCTACATTGGCCTGGCGCTGATGGGCCTGCTGTTTGTCGCCCAGGCGCTCGTTATGTATTGGGGGCAGCGAACCATTCAATCCGACGTGGTCGCGGTTGCCGATCGAAACACCATTGCATCGTCGAGTTTGAGCGAGTTGGCTGTGCTCTCGCAGCAGGTTCGTCGCTACGAGAAGGGGTATTTCGTCTACGTTGGCAATGTCGAGCGACGCGAGGCCTACATCAAGGAGTGGACCAACACCAGCAACAAGATGGCCGCGCTGCTCGCTTCGATGCGAAAAAATTCAGACAACGCTTTTACGGCTGAAGATCAGGGCAAGATTGGCAATTGGGCGAGCGCAGCCGAATTCTACGATTCAGAAATGAAGCGGATATTTTTTGCCGTCAATGACCGTCAAGCTCGTACCAGTGCGGCTGAGGCTACACCGCCGCCTGCCGCGAAAGGGGCGCCCATCGCGATCGCAAGCGGTGCGGCGGCCGCTGTGCCGACACCGGCAGCGATGTTCTCATCTGTGGAAGTCAATGGCATGATCGGCCCTGGTAAAGATCGCCTTTCATCGGTGCTAATTAAGGGCGTTGCCGAGATGTATGCCACCAAGACCAAGGCCACACTTGATCTGGGCGACACCGTTTCCGCCAGCTTCAATCGTGTTTGGTTAGTGGTCGGCGTCACTGTGGCGTTGGGCTTGTTGCTCGCTGCGTACTTGGCTTGGCTCCTCCCACGGAACGTTGCGAAGCCCGTGGCTGACCTGACCGCCGCGGTGGACAAACTCAGCAAGGGCGACTTGGAACAAAGCGTCGGCACGACCGAAGTCAAAGAGTTTGTTGGCCTTTCGGCCGCATTGGAGCGTATGCGAATCGCGCAGCGCACTTTGGTGCTACGCATGCGTGCCACGCGCGGCGGCTAGCGGGCGCTAAGCCATTTGCGCCGGGCTACAGCACGGCGCGCAGAAAACGTAGCCGAAATGTACTTCCTTGGCCCACCGTGCTCTCGATTTCGAGCTGCGCGCGGTGGCGCTGAGCGACATGTTTGACGATCGCTAATCCTAGACCGGTGCCGCCCGTTTCGCGAGAGCGAGATCGATCAACGCGGTAGAAACGCTCAGTCAAACGCGGGATGTGCTCCGACGCTATGCCCACGCCGCTGTCCGTGACTTCGACCACGACAGATTGCTCGTCTTCCACACGAACCGCAATGGTGATGTTTCCGCCCTTGGGCGTGTAGCGAACCGCGTTTGATAGCAAATTGCTCACCGCTGAACGAAGCTCGCTCGGGCTGCCGCGCAGGATCGCCGGCACCAGGCTGCTGTGAAAGGGGTGCGCACCGTTGGACAAACCTTTCGCGTCAGCCAGCGCGTCACTGGCGATTGATGCTAGATCGACCGCCACGTCTTCAGCGGGCACCAGGTCATTTTCGAGCCGCGCGAGGGTTAACAAGTCTTCAACCAAGCGCTTCATATTGTCGGTTTGCGCGCCGATCATGCTTAAAAAACGTCGCGATTGCTGCGCATCGACCGGCAAATCGGTGAGCGTTTCAACGTAGCCGCCAACGACCGTGAGCGGCGTGCGCATTTCGTGCGACACGTTGGCCACGAAGTCGCGACGCATTCGATCAAGTCGCTCGCGCTCAGTGACGTCTTGTGTCAGCAGCAATCGCGCGCCATCGACGGCGGGTTGCAGCTTGAACGACAGCGTTCGTGGGCCAACAACCAGCACCGGCGGCGTTCGCGTTGAATCGTTCAGATAGGCCAAAAAATCGGGCTGCCGAACGAGCTGCGTGATCGGTTTTCCGATGTCTCGAAACGCATCGAGCGAATGCAGAACGAGCGCGGCTTGATTGCACCACACAATGCGATTTTCTGGATCGAGTAGCAACAAGCCATCGGGCACGGCATTGGTAATTTGCCGTCGCTGCGCGATTTCTGCGTCGCGGTCGCGAACGACAGCCTCGCCCGCCTTGAGCTTGGATCGCAGTGTGGTGATGGCTTGCTCAAAGCTCATGCCGATCGCTGCGGGGTCGCGCAGCAATTCGGTAAGGTTCTGATGTTGCCGCCGCGCTGAAATCGCCCACGCCAAAGCCATCGGCGCGAGCACAAGCACCGCAATCCAAGGCGTCCAGACGACAGCGGCCAGCAGCGACACGACCGCAACGGCAATACAAATTTGTACGGTTCGATTCATAAGTACGACAGTGTAGGCGCAGCTGCGTAGCAACTAGCCCGGCGAGCTCACCGCGCTCTTTCGCATCCGATAACCGCCGCCACGTACCGTTTCGATCAAACGATCATGGCGCGATGGCTCGAGCGCCACACGAAGCCGCCGCACATGCACATCCACCGTTCGCTCTTCGATGAATACATGATCGCCCCAGACGCCGTCGAGCAGTGCTTGCCGTGTCATCACGCGCTCGGGACGCGCCATCAGAAAGCGGAGCAATCGAAATTCCGTGGGGCCGACCTTGAGCTCGGTGCCGAGCCCCGTCACTCGATGCGAGGTCGGATCGAGCGTGAGCCCGCTGACTTCGAGGGTAGCGTCGGAGAGCTCAGGCGCTGAGCGGCGCAGCAGCGCTTTGATTCGCGCGACCAATTCCTTAGGCGAAAACGGCTTGGTCACGTAATCATCCGCACCAATTTCGAGGCCCTGAATCTTGTCGTCCTCAGCGGCGCGCGCGGTCAGCATCAATATCGGCAGATCGCGGGTGCGCTCGTCGCGACGCAGCTCGCGTGCGAAATCAACGCCCGGTTTATCGGGCAGCATCCAATCGAGGATGATCAGGTCGGGCAGCGATTCATCAACCACATCGCGCGCATCAAGCACCGCATGAACCACGGTAGGCACGAAGCCCGAGTGTTTGCAGTGCAGCGCCACCAGTTCCGCAATCGCGGGCTCGTCTTCAACAATCAAAATATTTGCAGGCATGACGTGAGTTTTATGACACCGATGTTACGAGCGCATGACAGCAAGCTTGCTACCAACAAACCTATCAGCTTTTTCATTGAATGCCATATCAAGTATGGGCTGTGCAAATTATTAGACTACTAGTGATAAGCAATAAAAACTTACTAAACACAACATTTCATAATGCATTGAACGATATAGCCGGAATTAAGCTTGCCCCGACTTGCGCAAAGTGACGCCGGACGGTGTCGACGGCGCTCGCACGGTGCCGCGCGGCAGCGGCGTCTACTTAATCACCGCCCAATCGCCGTGGTCTTGTACACGCCATTTGCCTTTCGTGGGCACGACGGTGGCGGTGCCACGTTGTCGTTTGCCGTTCAAATCGGCTTCGAGCACGATGACTGCGACGCCCTTGTCCACGCTGCCGCCAAGCACTTTGCAGCGGGTCGGTGACGACTTGGCGTTGTCCCGACGTATCACCCAATCGCGCTCCACAATTTGCTGCACGGTTAACGATTGCCCCGCCTCTTTGCTGCGCGCGGCGATTTCGCTGGCGGTCGGCAACTGCTTGAGCCGCTCCAGCCGCTTGTAGTAACTCGTCGCGTCGCGCTCGATTTCAAAGCCCCTGCAGTAAGCCAGCACCACGCGCCCCGGCTCGCCGCCATCGGCGGGCAAACGTTTGCCGCTGCGCGCGTACGTCGGCAGCTCGACCGGTGCTTCCTCTTTGCTCGGCGGCGGCATTTCGATGGGCCGCGCGGGTGGTGACTCCGCTGGCGGTGGCCCGGGCGGCGCTGGCGGCGGCACGGGCGCGACGATCGCCGTGCTCGGCGGCATCACCACAGGTGCGGGCATCGGCGCGCTGGGCGGCGTTGCGCAACTCACTAAAAGCGTGCTCAGTATCACCAAAGCCAAGGCGCTCCGCCCGAGCGTGGCACCCGAGCGCTTGACTTGCAGCGACGAAATCGAATCGTAGGACGTTGTCATATTTCGCAGTTTACTGTGGCGCGTAAGTCAGCGGCAACACCGTTGTTTCTTTTACTTTTTCTAAAACAAACGCCGACTTAACGTTCACCACGCCGGGCAGCGTCAGCACGCGATCCATCAAAAACGATGTGTAGTGCTTCAAGCTGGGCATCACCACTTGCATCGTGTAATCCATTTCGCCGGAGAGTGAATGGCACCACGTCACCTCGCTCCAGGTGAGCACCGCCGCCTTTAAACGATCACGCGCTTTGGAGTCTTTTTTATCGAGCGCCACGTCCAAATGCACCGTCAAACCGAGCCCGATTTTTTCGGGATCGAGCAGCGCCGCGTAACCGGAAATGAAGCCTTCTTCTTCGAGCGTGCGAACTCGGCGCAAACAGGGCGAGGCTGACAAATTGACTTTTTCGGCAAGCTCAATGTTGGATAAACGACCCTCGGCTTGCAATACTTCCAAAATGCGCAAATCTGTGCGATCCATAGCTATCGTGCTTTATTTACTTCAGATTTAGCAATTATGCGCCAACTTTGCGCAATATCGTGCCGCTAATGAAGGCGCGATTGCGCGCTATTGTTGGCAAAATTTACTGCAACACTTCTTGGCTTAAAAGGCGACACACATGGCAGCGCAATTTCAATCGTGGGACAACCCGATGCAAACCGATGGCTTCGAATTCATCGAGTTTGCCGCGCCGGATCCCGCCGCGATGGGCGCGTTGTTCGAGCAAATGGGATTCGTTGCCGTCGCTAAACATCGCTCGAAAAACGTGTTGCTCTACAAGCAGGGCGATATCAACTTCATTTTGAATGCTGAGCCCGGATCGTTCGCACAAAGTTTCGCGCGGGTGCACGGCCCGTCGATTTGCGCGATCGCGTTTCGCGTGAAAGACGCCGCGTTTGCGTACAAGCGAGCCGTCGAACTTGGCGCATGGGGCGTAACCGCGCAACCCGGCGTGATGGAGCTAAACATCCCAGCAATCAAAGGCATCGGTGATTCGCTGTTGTATTTCGTTGATCGCTACGAAGGCAATGGCAACAACGTCACCATTTACGACATCGATTTCCTGCCGATCGCCGGCACGCCGCGCATCCCCGAAGGGGCCGGTTTGACCTACTTGGATCACCTAACGCACAACGTTCACCGTGGCCGCATGGACGAATGGGCGGGCTTCTACGAGCGCTTGTTCAACTTCAAAGAAGTGCGCTACTTCGACATCGAAGGCAAACTCACCGGCCTCAAATCAAAAGCCATGACCAGCCCCTGCGGAAAAATTCGCATCCCGATCAATGAATCGAGCGACGACAAATCGCAAATCGCCGAATACCTGCACGCGTATCACGGCGAAGGTATTCAACACGTGGCATTCGGTGCAGGCGAAATCTACGGCGTCGTCGAGTCGCTCGGCAAGAAAAACGTACCTTTTCAAACCACACCTGCGACCTACTACGAACAACTTCCGACACGCATTCCCAATCACGGGGAAGATGTAGCGCGCTTACAAGCGCTCAACATTTTGGTCGACGGCGCCCCCGAAGACAGCGGCATGCTCCTGCAAATCTTCACCCAAAACTTGATCGGCCCCATCTTCTTCGAAATCATTCAACGCAAAGGCAATCAGGGCTTTGGCGAAGGCAATTTCAAAGCGCTGTTTGAATCCATTGAACTCGATCAGATTCGGCGTGGGGTTTTGAAGGGGTAGCGCTTTTTGCGTCCACGCCGCCCGTATCGCGAAGATGGGTTCGTGACTTAGAGGCGCATGGCTTCTCCGGACTCGTCCGCTACACGCTTGGCCGGACTCGCTTTATGCGTTCGTATTCGTCCCTCGCATCTTCGTCGATCACTGCTGTTGTCGAGATCGAGGTAGTGTGTGCGTTTGAGCCGCGAACTCTGACGCCAGACACCCAGTACTCCTCCAGCGTTTCTTCGTCTAGAAAGTTGCCACGGACTCCTCTGCCACCAATGGCCTTCAACGTGCGGCCCTTGTAGTAAACAGTGCGGCCCGTTTTTGAAAATTGAACCCACCCGATCCACGCGCTTGCACCGTTCAAAGTGCCGTCTTTGTTCTCGACGTACATGACTCGGCGTTCAAGTCCTTTTGTAAGTTGCGAACGTTTCATTCCGTAACGCTTTCTTTGTTGGCATTGGTAACTGTAGCAACTACCGGAGAAGCGAAGCGCATCCGGGTTCCTTCCAACCCGTGAAACGCTGAAACCAACTCGGTTCGATGAATAAATGCCTGGGTACGCTTCGCTGGTTTGTTGCGAATTTGCAGTGAATTAGCTTGACATGCATACGTGTACACGTAAAATGTGTACACGTATAATCTCATTGCCGAGCTGGCCATGGCAAATCTCACCCTCTCCGTTGACGAACAGTCCACCGAACGCGCTCGACTTGCAGCGCAAAAAATGGGTATCAGCCTGAATCAATTCCTGCGCGATCAGATTGAGCGCTTGGCGGGTGCGGATCAGCGTGCTCGCGACGCTGAGGCTTATCTCAAGAGTGCTGGGCACGGTGATTCCGGGGGCTGGAAATTCAATCGCGATGAATTGCAGCGCAAGGTTTAGTCGATGGCTGCGTTTATCGATACGAACATCATGGTGTACGCCGATGATGCTGCGTTTCCGCGAAAACAAGCGATTGCGGCCGCGCTGATCGCCCAGCGCTACACAGATGGCGACGCGGTGATCTCGTCACAAGTGATGCAGGAGTACTACAACGCTGCGGTGAACAAGCTGAAAATCGAGCCTGCGATTGCTGTCCAGCGCTTGCAGTTTTTCGCAAACTTTCAGGTTGTATCGGCAACGCCACAACTCGTCATCGCTGCCACCGACCTGCATCGCTTGCGAAAGTTGTCATTTTGGGACGCATTAATCCTGCAGGCCGCCATCACCAGCGGCTGCGACACGCTCTACAGCGAAGACTTGAATGCGGGCGAAATCATCAATGGCGTGAAAATCGTGAATCCGTTCGCCGAGGACAGTGCTTAGCGAGGTCGCTAGTTACTGGAAACGGGTCTGCTTTAAACGTGCCGACAAGGTTCTCAGCAATCATGGTTTGAGCTGGGTCGAGGGCGTTTTTTTCTGCGGCACATTGATCATCGCCACGCCCACGATGATGATGACCAGCCCCATCAAAACGGTGGGCGACAACTGCTCGCCCAACACAACGAGCCCAAGCAATACGCTGATCCCGGCGCGCAAATAACTTTGGCTGGCAACGCCCATTGGACCGAGCGTTTTGATCAAACGGAAATACACAATCAGCGCAACGCCAGTACAGAGCAGCGAGAGCGTAGTCGCTGCGAGCATTGCATTGAGTGACGGGCGAATCGTCCACGGCTGATCGATCACGATACTCAGCGGGACTAAGGTCAACGCCGCCCAGAGCATGGTGCCCGTTGCGGTCACCAAGGGCGACAAGTGAGCAAGGCGTTTGCCGTTAAGCGCCGCGCAGGCGTACAAAAACGCGCCAAACAATACGGCGGCTTGCGCGAGCGCTTGTTGCCCAAAGCCTCGCAATGCATCAACGCCAACAACCAACACCACCCCCACGAATCCCAGCGCAACGCCAACGCTCTTGGTGATCGAATGGTTCCCGTTCGCCCCCATCAGTGCCGTGATTAAAAACACAAACAGCGGCGACGTCGAATTGAGCACGCCTGCCAAGCCGCTCGGCACGTACTGAGCACCCCACGCCAGCACCAGCCAAGCCAGCGAACTGTTGAGCAACGATTGCACAAACAGCCGTCGCCACGATAGTGAATCGGTGGGCAAGCGCTCTCCACGAAGACGCATCACCGCGAGCAAGAACAGGGCGGCCAACGTCACACGAAACGCCATCAGTGTCGTGGGCGGAATCGAGCCGAGCGCCACTTTGATGAGCAGGTAGGACGAACCCCACAGACAAGCGAGTACGCCCAGCAACAAGAGCTCGAAGCGAAGAGGGGTTGGGGTAGTTGGCGTCATCGTACGCAGTCAATTTCATTTCAGCCTATACGGTTTTAGCCGCAACGATAGGTGGGCGGCGCAACTGAACCTCTATCCCCTCCACATTCCCAACACTTCTCGCATACGCCATATAAAATAAGCTTTATAGCCAGATTAGTATGTTTTTCGAAAAGCTTTACAAATTGAGCAAACACCTTATTTTATATGGCGAATAGCCAAAAGCTCATAAATCAGTTTGTACAATGTACCCAACATATGACTCTAGGGCTTCTCCATGCGCCGCACTACGCTGACTCAGTTTCTCGTTGAGCAACAACGCTCTGCGCGAGCGATCAAACCGGAGCTGCGATTGCTGATCGAAGTCGTCGGTCGCGCCTGTAAAGCCATCGCCGTCAACGTCGGCAAAGGCGCGCTGGCCAACATGCTCGGCAGCGCTGGTACGGAAAACGTGCAAGGCGAAGTGCAAAAGAAACTCGACGTCATCTCCAACGAAATTTTGATGGAGGCCAACGAGTGGGGCGGTCACCTCGCGGGGATGGCCAGCGAGGAAATGGAAACGATTCACGAAATTCCGAATCGCTATCCCAAGGGCGAATATCTGCTCTTGTTTGATCCGCTCGATGGCTCATCAAACATTGATGTGAACGTATCGATCGGCACGATTTTTTCGGTGCTCAAATCGTCCGACGAATTGGGGCCAGTGAACGAGCAATCGTTTTTGTTGCCAGGCACATCGCAAGTAGCGGCCGGTTACGCGGTGTACGGCCCTACAACGCTGCTGGTGCTCACTGTCGGCACGGGCGTGCACTGCTTTACCCTCGACCGGGAAATGGGCTCGTGGGTGCTCACGCAATCGAACATGCGCATTCCCGAAGAGACGCAGGAATTCGCGATCAACATGAGCAACATGCGGCATTGGGAGCCACCGGTTCGCAAGTACATTGATGAACTGCTGCAAGGCGAAGACGGACCACGCGGCAAGAATTTCAACATGCGCTGGGTCGCCTCGATGGTCGCCGACGTTCACCGCATCCTCACTCGCGGCGGCATTTTCATGTACCCGCGCGATGCCCGGACACCTGATATTCCTGGCAAGCTGCGCCTGATGTACGAAGCCAATCCTATGAGCTTGATCGTTGAACAAGCAGGTGGAGCCGCCACCACCGGCCACCAACGAATCCTTGATGTGAAACCCAGCAAGTTGCATGAGAGGGTAAGTGTTATTTTGGGCAGTAAGAAGGAAGTTGAACGGGTGACTTCGTATCACGCTGAGGGCTAGGACGAAGGACGAAACCGGTGACGCAATGCCGCAGCTCTGTAGGAGCGGTTCCACCGCGATTGGCGTGATGGGAGTCAGTTCGTCGTGGGTGAAAGTCGCGGTGGAACCGCTCCTACAGGTACTCGGTCAAGTTGCCAGCGCAGTGGCTCCGGCATCGTTCGGCGACTCTTAGCGCTCGCTATGATGTGAGCCATCGTGGATAAAGACAAACCGCTTTCGTCATTCGTCATTGGTAGTTCGTCCTTGGCGAAACCACAATCGTCTTCGCCTTTGACGGGCATCACGCGCCAAGACATCGAACGCGACGCCTCGCGCGAGGCGCTTAAAAATTCTCCTCACGCGTCAAAGCTCATCACCGATGACGAAATGCGCGCCTCGCTCGACGCGATGCTCGTCGATTGGAACGGCACGGATGACATTTACGTGTTTGGCTACGGCTCGTTGATTTGGAATCCCTGCATGGAGCACAGCGGGCGAATTGCGGGCACCGTGCGCGGCTATCACCGTCGTTTTTGTCTGTGGAGCAATGTTTATCGCGGCACGCCCGAGTCCCCCGGTTTAGTGCTCGGCCTTGATTTGGGCGGCGCGGTTCGCGGCATGTTGTTTCGTTTAGACGCCAAAGTCGCCAAGCGTGAGCTCGAATTGCTGTGGCGTCGCGAAATGTTTGGTGGCAGCTATGTCGCGCGCTGGCTGAAAGCAAAGACCGATGACGGCGATGTAAGCGCCATCGGATTTGTGATCAATCATGATGCCAAAAGCTACGCGGGCAAGCTCAGCGATGATGCCGTCGTGGATCGGCTGGCAACGTGCTGTGGACGCTACGGTTCGGGCGCGGATTACTTGGCGCAAACGGCGGCATCGCTTCGTGCCGCCGGGTTGGACGACCCGCATTTGGATCGTTTATGTGACTTATTGGCGGCGCGGCAATTCGCGTCCAAGGCGTAAGGAATTCCTGATTTTTTTCAGAAAAGTCTTCGTCGATGCGCGCGCGGTAAACGGCTGTGATAGCGTTGCCGTTTTGGCGGCAGTGACCGCGTGGCGTTCATTTTTTTAGGAGATCAAAAATGGGATTACTTGACGGCGTACTCGGTGCGGTGCTTGGCGGCGGAAACAACAACGCAGGCGGCGGCCAGCAAGACTTGATGAGCAGCGTCATCGGTGGATTGCTCCAGCAATCTGGCGGTGTGGGCGGCTTGCTGGACATGCTCAAAAAGGGAGGCTTGGGTCAACAAGCCGATTCGTGGCAGAGCACGGGTGAAAACATGCCCGTGGATGCCGGTGATTTGATGAAAGTGCTCGGCGGTATGGGTGGTCAAGCCCAAGGCGACGCGGGCGGCGGATTGGGCGGACTGCTCGGGCAGGTGCTCGGCGGTGCCGCGCCCGGTGCGGCAGGCGGCGGCAATCTCGGCGATTTGCTCGCTAAGAGCGGCGTGGGACAAGATCAACTCGGCGGACTGCTAGCCAAAGTGTTGCCAGGTGTGCTCGACGGCATGACGCCGGGCGGACAAGTGCCGCAAGCGCACTCCAACGACATGCTCTCGGGCGTGTTGGGCAGCGTACTCAAAGGCGCGCTCGGCGGTGGCAACAAAGGCGGCGGCCTATTCGGCTAAGTCGAACCCGTCACTAAAATACTAAGGGCGGCTTCGGTCGCCCTTTCCTTTTTCGCGTCATCACTCGTCCTCAAAACGCCGGAGCACCGCACTTGAATTTAATTGACGCAGCCCTTCTCGGGGTCGTAGAGGGCATCACTGAATTTCTGCCGATTTCTTCCACCGGGCACCTGATCGTTGCGGCTTCGATGCTCGGCATTCATGGCGAGCCGAAAGTAAAAACCTTCGAGATCGCGATTCAGATTGGTGCGATCTTCGCCGTGATTTGGGCGTACCGCGTACGCTTCAATGGCGCGATCAAGGGCGTCACGCGCGTGGAAAATGCGCAGCGCTTATTCATCAATTTGTTCGTGGCGTTTTTGCCGATCGCGGTGCTCGGTCTCTTGTTCGCGAAACAAATCAAGCTGTATTTGTTCAATCCCTACGGCGTCGCGGCGGCCTCGATCATCGGTGCGCTGGTGATCTTTTGGGTTGAGCGACCGTCGCGACGCGTTGATCGCTCGGTCGAAGCGCGAGTGCGCGACGTCGACAACATGACGACGCTCGACGCCTTGAAGGTCGGCTTCGCGCAATGCTTCGGTTTGATTCCCGGAATGTCACGTTCGGGCTCAGCACTGATCGGTGGCATGTTGTTCGGCCTCTCGCGCAACGTTGCAACCGAGTTTTCTTTCTTCTTGGGCGTGCCGACATTGGGCGTCGCTAGTCTCTATTCGCTGTGGAAAGATCGAGACTTTTTGTCCACGGCGGACATCCCCGCGTTTGCCGTTGGGCTCGTTGTTTCGTTCGTTGTCGCGCTCGTTGTGATTCGTTGGCTCATTCGATTTGTAGCGACCAATACGCTCGTCGTATTCGCGTGGTATCGAATCGCGTTTGGCGCATTTATCTTGGCAACGGGTTACTTCGGCTGGATCAATTGGTCGCCCGCTTAGCGCAGCGGTAGGCGCGGGCTTGACCGCGCTCGCGTAGGTTAAGCGCGGTCAAGCCCGCGCCTACAAAGCGAGTCATATTTGACGCAGATTAACGCTGATTTCAAACGGATTTGCGCAGATTCTTTCGGGTTCAATTCGATCAGAAAATCTGTGTAAATCCTTGTTTTGAATCTGCGCGAATCTGCGTCAAAAAAATCCGCGCGTCAAACCCCCACAAACTTCGCGACCAAGCCAATCACCGCGCACACCGCAATCGTTTCAATGACACCGCGCTTGAATTTCACGAGCGCGATTAATGCGGCCACGGCGATCACCGCTTCCATCCAATCAAAGTAGCCGCCCAACCCTTTCGGCCAAAACGTGTGCTGCGCGAAAAACACCGCGAGTGACGCGATCACGCCCACGACTGCTGCTGTGATGCCCGTTAGCGGCGCTTGCAGCTTGAGTGATTGCCGCGTGCTTTCAATGAACGGCGCGCCTGCGAAGATCATCATGAAGCTTGGCAAAAATGTGTAGAACGTAACGACCGTTGCCGCGAGCAATCCGCTCGCGAGCGCGGAGCCCGCGACCGCTTCTTTCACGCCGCCGAGATAGCCAACGAAGGTCAGAATCAAAATGAGCGGCCCCGGCGTCGTTTCTCCGAGCGCGAGTCCGTCCATCATTTGCGCGGTCGTGAGCCAGCGATAGGTTTCGACCGATTCCTGCGTGACGTAGGGTAGCACCGCGTACGCGCCGCCGAAGGTAACGAGCGCGGCTTGCGTGAAAAATTGCGCCATGTTTTTGAGCGCTTGATTCGGCAAAACAACGTAGACGAGCGCCGCCACGGCGACGAAGCAAAGCACGAGTGCGAGCGAGCGCGGCATCGAGAATCTCGCGTGCGCAGGCGTTGGCGTATCGTCGTCGATCATTGCTTTCGCATGCTCGTCCGTCTTTGCAGAACCGTGACCGCCCGCGACCCAATCGGGATGCATCTTGCCGACGATCCAACCCGCAATCGCGGCGGCAAGTACGACCCACGGAAACGCGATCTTCAACACGGCGACTGCAATGAACGCAGCAACCGCAATCACCCACCACCAGAGATGATTAAGCGATTTGCTCGCGATGCGATACACGGCGAACGCAACGATGGCGACGACCGCCGGTTTGATGCCCCACAAAATCGATTGCATGAATGATGAATTGCCGAACGTCACATACGCCCAGGCGAGCGCCATCATCAACAGAGCGCCCGGCAAAACAAACAATCCGCCAGCGATGAAACCGCCGATTTTTTTGTGCATCAACCAACCGATGTAGGTCGCGAGTTGTTGCGCCTCGGGGCCTGGCAAGAGCATGCAGTAATTCAGCGCATGCAGAAATCGTCGCTCAGAAATCCAGCGACGACGCTCGACCAACTCTTGTCGCATGATTGCGATTTGCCCTGCGGGGCCGCCGAAGGAAATCAGTCCGAGCTTGAGCCAGAACTTTGTGGCTTCACCCAACGTAACCGGGGTGTCAGACGATTTATCTTGTGCTTCGATACCAGTCGAAATTTCACTCATTGCCCAGAATCCTTGGGCGTCCAATTGTGGTGTTCGACACTTTTGTTTTCCACGCTTATTGCCCACTCGTAGAGCGCATCATAGACGGGCATCATGGCGTCGAGCATCGCGTGATCGTCCTCAATCATTCGCGAAAAACCGAGCGAGATGGCGAGCAAGCCCGCTGCTTCGGGCGCGAGTCGCAACGCGTCGGTGTCCGCGCCGCGCACGATGTTTGCGACGATTTCTAGCGCCGTTGGTTTCGCCGCGAGTTTGTCCCCGATCACGTTCGCGGCAATGCGCCCGAACGTAGCAATCGCTGGGTTCGGCGCTGACGCCATCGTTTCGGATTGCGCGTTCGGCACGAGTTCAAACACTCGAAGAAAACTATCGAATGAGCACGCGGCGCCGTTGTGTTCCAACGGCGCACCTGGAATGTCGTAAGCAACCGCGTTGTTCGCCTTCGCGAAATCAAACACTTCATTGGTCGGCACATAGAAAAATTCCGCGCGCGGGTCGATGAAGCGGCGAATCAACCATGGGCACGCGATGCGATCGATCTTCGGTCGTGCGCGCGTGACCCAGCGCGAGACACGTTCGCCATCGACGCCGAGATCGGGACGTTTTTTCACGGCGAGCAAACCGGCGGCTTGCCAATCGCGTAGACCGCCTTCGAGGTACGCAGATTCGAGATTCGCTTTCGCGAGCAGCGCTGCGCCGTTGATGCCGACCTCAGCGCCCTTCACGCAATACGCAACCGCGCGCTTCGCACCTGCGAGTTCGGCGGGCATCGGTGCACCCGCGTTGTAATCCCAACGAACCGAGCCCGGTAAAAAGTAGTCACTCTCCGCAAACGCTTCGGCTTTGCGCACGTCGATCAACAGCGGTGCAGCGCGCGAGCCCACAGCGGGTGCGAGTGTGGCGGGAGAAATGGATTTAGAAACGGTGTCCATAGAAGTCTTTCATGAGAAAGTTTTGCAGATTGGACGGGACACCGTCAGAACGAATCGGGCGTTGCCGACACGTTGATGGGTTCTGCGATTAACCCAAAAACAAATCATACACGACAAACTGTAGGAGCGGCTTGCCGCGAAAGATGGTTGCAATATGGGACGGTTGAGCGCGTCGAATGATTCGCTCAAATTCGATTTTCACTGCGCCACGCTTTTCGCGGTGGAACCGCTCCTACAGCTTGGTGCGTTATCGAGCGGCTGGCGTGGTTGGCGTCACGCTTTTGACACCAAAGCCGATCCCGATGGTGGCCAGCAGCAGCCCCACCAACAAATTCCAATGCAGCGGCTCACCTAACAAAAATACCGCACCGAGCGCCGACATAGGCGGCACCACAGACGTAATCATCGTCGACCGAACCGGTCCAAAAATCTCGACCATCTTCACAAACGTGATGCCTGAAATCACCACCGACAACACGCCTTGCAGAAAGCCTTGCAGCAAAATTTCGCTCCACGGCGCGGCAAAGAGCTGCGTGTGAATGCTGTGCGTGAAGGCGAGCACACCGTAGATCGGAACGTAGGTGACGAGTGCGAAAACGCTGATAGCCATCGTAGCGGGAATTGCGGCTAATGCGTTTTTTCGAGCGATGACTGTGTAGCTACCCCAACAAAAACTGGCACAGAGGAACAGCACATCACCGCGCCAAACGTCGCCGCCGCCCAAGGACTGAACGACGCTAGCGCCACCCACAAACACTGCGCCCAAAGCGATCAAAGCCAAGCCAATGGCGCGACGCGGCGGTACGGGCGTTTTCAGAACAAAAAACGCCAGCATCGCCGTCCACAGCGGCAACATGCCCGGCATCAACACCGACGCGTGCGATGCGGGCGCAAAGAAAAATCCTGAATACGCGAAACACGAATAACCGATGCCACCGACGATACCGACCAGCGCGGAGAGCTTGAACGAGAGCGGTGACATACCGAGCCAGGACTGGGCGCTGGGATTGATCGCGCGCTCACGACGGACCCACCAAATGCCCCACGGCACCATGATGAGGGCGGCGGCGATGAAGCGAACGAAGCCGATGTCGAATGGCGTGAGCGTTTTGTGGGCCATCACACGAGCCAAGATGATGAAACTCACCCAGATCGATACGGTGACAAGCGCGTAGAGCACGCCAATGGTTTGTTTGGAAAGGGTCATGCGTAATTATCGGCGCTGCTCAACGCAGAGAGCCGCTTCGAGCTCGAAGCTTTCGCGGGGTTGGATGCAAAATTATTGTGCTTCGCTCGAAAGCGGACTTCTACAATGAACGCGTGAATGCCTTCAAAATCGGCGCGCTGTTCGCCGCCACTGCGCAGCTTGGGTTTGCTGCCAAAGCGATCTTTATCAAACTCGCCTACGCCGAGCATCCCGGCTTGGATGCGGTCACGTTGCTCGCCTTGCGGATGATTTTCTCGCTGCCGTTTTTTCTGGCAATGGCTTGGTGGGCGCGGCGCGCGGCGGCGGCTGCTGATATGAAGCCTGTGCCCTTGACGCGGCGCGATTGGGGCTACGTGTTGCTGCTCGGATTCTGCGGTTACTACCTCGCGAGTTTTTTGGATTTTTGGGGCTTGCAATACATCAGCGCCGGGCTTGAGCGCTTGATTTTGTTTACCAATCCGACGATCGTGGTGCTGCTCTCAGCGCTATTTTTTGCGCGACCCATCACGCGACGGGTAGCGCTGGCTCTGCTGTTGTCGTACGCCGGTCTGGCATTGGCGTATTGGCACGACTTACGAATCACCGACAACGTGGGTGAGTTGGTGTTTGGATCGTTTTTGGTGTTTGCCAGTGCGTTGAGTTACGCCGTGTATTTGCTCTTGGGTGCCGATATCACCAAGCGCATTGGTTCGATGCGTTTCACGGCATACATGATGCTCGTGGCTACCGTTTTTGTCTTGGTTCAGTTTGCGCTGATGCGCCCGCTGTCGGCGCTTGATTTGCCGATGAAGGTCTACGCTTACTGCGTCGGCCTTGCGGTGTTTGCGACCGCCGCACCGGTGTGGATGATGGCCGAAGGCTTGAAACGAATCGGTGCCAACGACGCATCGATGATCGGCAGCATCGGTCCGGTGGTCACGATTTTTTTAGGCGCTTTGTTTTTGAGTGAGCCGGTGTCGTTGCTGCAACTCACCGGCGCGTCGTTAGTGCTTGGCGGTGTTGCGCTGATTTCGTTGCGCCCGAAGAGTGATGCAAAATCAACTTAATGCCATAACGCCCTATGAATTATGGCGTTTGACGACTTTTTAGTTGTTTTTAAAAAGGTAACGAAATTACTCTTTGGCCTTATTTAATGGGGCATACCGTCGATAAGCTGGTAATTTCTGAAAACAGTTGTCGGGTCAGTGCGCTATTGCGTGAGCACGCCATGCAGCATTTTGAGGGCGAGCAAATACAACAAAATCGCAATGATTCGCTTGAGTGTGGCCACCGGCAAACGATGCGCGAGCCGTGCGCCAAATGGCGCGGTAAGCACGCTGGTCACGGCGATGCCGATCAATGCGGGCAGGTACACGTAGCCCAGCGACGGTTGCGGCACATTGGCCGCGCCCCAACCCTGGACGACGTTGCCGAGCGTCGTGAATACAGCGATGGGAAAGCCCAGCGCGGCTGACGTGCCAACGACCGTATGCAGCGCCATGTTGCACCAGCTTAAAAACGGAATTGAGAAAAACCCGCCGCCCGCGCCGACGAGCGATGAGAGTACGCCCACCACGCCGCCCGCACCAAAGAGCCCGACTTTGCCCGGCAACGTGCGCGACGGCTTCGGCTTGAAATTCATGAGCATCTGCGTGGCGGTGTAGAACAAAAAGCAAGTGAAGAAAATCGCCAGGAACTGGGTGCTCAGCGTCGACACCACACGTGTGCCGATAAACGCGCCGAGCAATATCCCCGGCGCCATCGCTAGCACCACCGGCCATTTGACCGCGCCCTTGGCGTGGTGCGTGCGAACCGATGAAATCGCCGTGAAAATGATGGTGGCCATGGATGTGGCCAATATCACTTGCATCTTGGTTTCAAACGGAAAGCCCTGCGCCAGAAAAATCATCGACAAAAACGGCACCATGACCATACCGCCGCCGATGCCCAAAAGCCCCGCCAGAAAGCCGACGAACGCGCCGAGCGCCAGATAGGCCAGCAGCCAAATATTTAGAAATTCCATGGGGTGTAGGACGGGATGACGACGCGCCTGGCGGCGCTAGGACGAGAGGACGCAAAGCTTGGCCTGCGCGGAGTTTTGGGCGACGATGGCCCCGATTAGATTCGAGTAGAAACTACTTCACGAAATGTTGGTTGATGAAGTTCCACTCTGCATCAGTGATCGGAGTGATCGAGAGGCGATTGCCACGCTGCAAAATGCGCATCGATTCGAGCTCAGGTGTGGCGCGGATCGTGGCGAGCGATAGCAGCGGGATTTTCTTGACTGCGGCGACCTCAACGCATATCCAAATGGGTTTCTCAGGCGTTGATTTGGGTTCAAAGTAATCCCCGGGCTCGAACTGCGTTTTGTCGGGCATCGGTTTTGATGCGACCTTGGCAATCCCGGCGATGCCTGGTTGCGGGCAGCTGGAGTGGTAGAAAAGCACGCCTTCGCCAATTTTCATGTCGTCGCGCATGAAGTTTCGCGCTTGGTAATTGCGAACCCCGAACCAAGCGCTTTTCTTGTCGCGCAACAAATCGTCGATGGAATACTCATCGGGCTCGGATTTCATCAACCAATACGCCATTTGCCGCGCCTCTTGTGAAAACGGAGCGCAGCGCGCCCCGTTTGGACAGTGTTCGCCGCAGATAGGGCCAACACCAAAAATAGAAAGACTCCCGCTTTGCCGTCATGACCGTCATCTTGAACCGAGGTTCAAGATTGGTTGCTTCCACCGCGTCTACTAGGTACAGCTGGCAAGGTCGAAACCAGGAGCCGCGCGCACGAACGCAGTAGCGAAGCATCCTTGCGACAAGCGCATTGGTTCAAAGAAATTTTCAGTCACATCGAACATCGCAGGAGCCCCTGAAGTTTACTCCTGCGCGAATGCGGTACGACAAAATTTCGACGTGGAGGCACGCAGAATTTGTTGACGCAGATTACGCAGATTTCGCAGATTCACGCCGATTGGTCTGCGAAAGATCGCAGAGGTTGAGTCTGTTGGACAGGCCTAGGCGCTACGGAGCGCGGCGTCGAGCTTGTTCGCAGCGTGATCCAACCGCGATGAAACGTCCGACGTCGCTTCGGGACTGGTTAAAGCTGTCGCCGGAGCGGAAGCGGCCAACTCCAACGCCGCCAGCAGCAACACACGTTCCGAATCGGCGCTCGATTGCTTTGCGGCGATGGCGTCGCAGCGTGTTTGCACCGTGGCGATGGCCGCGGCGAGCGCGGCGCGTTCATTGGTCGGCGCGTTGACGCGAAAGGTGCGTCCGCGCACTACCACTTCGAGCGCGTTTGAAGACTCGGCCATTACAGCGCGGATTCCGGCAATTGCTCGGCCAAAGCGCGAAGCTTTGCGCTCGCCATCGCCATACGCTCGTTGGCATCAGCCAATTCGCCGCGCAGACGAGCGTTTTCGACAGTAAGTGCAACCAAGCGAGCAACCGCCTGGTCGACAGAGTTTTCAAGGTGATCGAGTGACGTGTTCACATCCTAACTATAACAAGGGACGGCGTTGGTAGTTGCGGCTATCGCCAACCACCGCATTTAAGCGTTGCTTTTTGGTTGAGCGCCGGTGGCGAGAGCGACGTACCGCACGCTCAAAATCTCTAGCTCGTCAACACCGGACGGCGTGGGGAGCAACACCGAATCACCCTCACGGTGCTTGGTGAGCACGCGGGCGATCGGACTAATCCAGCTCACATAGCCGCGCGTTGAATCGACTTCGTCCAAGCCGACAATTGAAATGGTCTTGGTCTCACCGCGCTGATTGGTCACTTCGACCGTAGCACCAAAGAAAATTTGCTCAGCGTCGCGCGTTGCCGGATCAATCACCTCGGCGTTGTCGAGTCGCGCCACCAGATAACGCATCCGTCGGTCGATTTCACGAAGCCGTTTTTTGCCGTACAGATAATCACCGTTTTCGCTACGATCACCGTTGCTCGCGGCCCAAGAAACAATACGCGTCACCTCGGGGCGCTCGGTGGTAATGAGGTGTTCGAGTTCGGCTTTGAGCTTGGCGTGACCGCCAGGGGTCATATAGTTTTTTGTGCCGGCCGGTAGCGCGGGCAGCTGCGGGGCTTCGTCGTCGTCGCCCGCGTCGCTGTCTTCCTTGGTGAATGCTTTGCTCATAGGCGTAAGGATAGCGCTGCGGCGCAGCCGATCAGCGACCGGGAAAGCAGCCGTGCAACAATCTCAATATGACCAATGACCGGACGCTACTTCGTCGATTGCTGAGTTTTGTGCGCCCTTACCGCGCCCGCTTGGTGGGCGGCGCGCTGTGTTTGGCTGTGGTGTCGTTGGTTGAGCCTCTGGTGATGATTGTGTTTGCGCGGATCATTGATCGCGCCTTTACGCCGGGCGGTGGCGCTGCGCTCGCTAGCGGCACAATGCCGGTGGCGCAAAGTCAGCTAGCGCAGTCGTTTCTCTCGCCGATTACTTCGTGGCTGGATACGTTGCCCGTGCTGATGTTTCCAGCGCTCTTGGTGCTGGTGTTTGCTATTCGAAGTATCGCTAATTTTGCGGGCGATGTAGCGCTGCATTGGGTGTCGAGCCGCGTGGTGTTTGATTTACGACGAAAGACGTTCGCGCATTTGCTGCGATTGCCTGTACCTTTCTTTGATCGAAATGCAACTGCGGAGCTTACTTCGAAATTGAGCTTTGACGCGCAGCAAGTCGGCGCGGCGAGCTCGCAAGCCATCACCACACTGGTGCAGGATTCACTCAAATTGCTGGTGGCGCTGATCCTGCTGCTCTCGGTGAGCTGGCAGCTGACCTTGGGTGTGTTTGTCGTGACGCCGCTGGTGGCGCTCGTAGTGCGTCAACTTACAAAACGGCTGCGTGCCGCGAGCCACGCGATGCAATCGGCGATGGGCGAATTGGCGCGCTTTGGCGATGAAGCGCTGTCCAACCAAAAGACAGTCAAGGTGTTTTCTGCGTTCGAGTCGATGTCCATTGCTTTCAGCGAGCGCGCCAACGGCGTTCGTCGTTCACTGATGAAGCAGGAAACGGCCAACGCAGCGAGCGCGCCCCTGACACACTTGGTGGTGTCGGTAGCCATCGCCATCATCATTGCGCTGGCCATTGAACAAGGCCAGCGCGGGCAAATGAGCACCGGCGATTTCATTGTATTTTTTACGGCACTGATGTCATTGCTGCCGCCGATCAAAAGCTTGTCGTCGGTCAACGCCGTGATTCAACGCGGATTGGCTGCGGCGTCGAGCTTGTTTGCGGTGTTAGACCAACCCGCCGAGCCGCAGCTTGCTGAGGCTGACTCGTCACAAGCCGTGGCTAAATCAGTCGAATTTAAAAACGTCTGCTTTCAATACGCGGATCGGGATCGGGCAGCGCTTGACGATGTGTCTTTCGTGGTGAAGCCGGGAGAGCACGTGGCGTTGGTAGGCGCCTCGGGCAGCGGCAAATCCACCGTGTTGTCGTTGTTAGCAAGCTTCTATCAACCCACGGCGGGCGAGATTCGCATCAACGATACGGTGCAGTCAGCAAGCACCATGCTCGCCTTGCGAAACGAAATTAGCTTGGTGTCACAAGACGTGTTGCTCGTCAACGCGTCGGTCGCTCGCAACATCGCATTTGGCGAGTTAAGTGACCTCGATATGAACCGAGTGCGGCTCGCCTCTGATGCTGCGGGAGCAACACCCTTCATTGAGCAGCTGCCGCACGGTTTCGAGAGCTTGGTGGGCGAGGGCGGTGGATTGCTATCGGGCGGGCAGCGGCAGCGGATTGCGATCGCCCGGGCGTTTTACAAACGAGCCAGCATTGTGTTGTTTGATGAGGCCAGCTCTGCCCTTGATAGCGAGAGCGAGGCGCTAGTGCGTGAGAGCTTGCAACACTTGGCCGCGTCGCGCACCGTTTTTCAAGTGGCGCATCGGCTAAGTGCCGTACGTGACGCGGATCAGATTTTGGTGTTTGCCGACGGCAGGATCGTTGAGCGTGGCACGCACGATACGCTCATCGCGATGAATCAGACCTATGCGGATCTAGTTCGCCGTCAGGCGGGTTGAAGTCAACCACCCATCGCTTAAGTGCTGGACGAATGGGCTCGGGGCGTTTGCCGTTGAGCCAGTCGATGAGCTCGTCGATATCGACATCCGCCGGATGTGTTTGCACCACTCGACGCACTTTCTCGTGCCGGGTTTTGACGAATGATTCGGTGTCGCCCAGCAATTCTTCAAAGAGCTTTTCGCCAGGGCGAAGTCCCGTAAAGGTCACTGGAACAGCCGACGCGCTGCCTTTGGCCAAACGAATGAGCTCATGCGCCAAATCGATGATACGAACGGGCTCACCCATATCCAGCACGTACAGTGAGCGCGCCTCTCCAATCAATGCCGCCTGAATCACGAGCTGAGCCGCTTCGGGAATCGACATAAAAAAACGAGTCATTTCGGGGTGAGTGACTGTTACCGGACCACCCGCGTCAATTTGCTTTTTGAACTTCGGGATCACGCTGCCGTTGCTACCCAAAACGTTGCCAAATCGCACGCCAACAAATTCCGTCGGTGTTGCTGCAAAGCTCATCAACGCGAGCTCTGCCAAACGCTTTGATGCACCCATGATGCTCGATGCCCGTACGGCTTTGTCGGTCGAAACGAGCACGAACTTTTCAGAGCCACTGTGCTGCGCGCACTGCGCAGCGGTGATGGTGCCCAGCACGTTGTTGCGCACGGCCTCCCACGCGTTAACCGACTCCGTGAGCGGCACATGTTTGTAAGCGGCAGCGTGGAACACGATGGCGGGTCGCTCTAACTCGAAAATCTCGGTCATTCGTTGGCGGTCACGCACGTCGGCGACATAGACCTCGGATCGTCCAACGCCGAGCTTTGTCGTAACGTGTTCGTTGACGCCGTGCGCCGCAAATTCCGACAGATCCAGCATCACCAGCCGCGCTGGGCGGAAGCGCGCAAGTTGCGCGCAAAGTTCGAAGCCGATGGAGCCGCCAGCACCTGTCACCAACACCGTTTTCCCCGACAACCAATTTGCCAGACCTTGGCTGTCGAGCAAGACTGGATCGCGGCCCAACAGATCTTCGAGCTCAATCGCTCGAATCTTGCCCAGCGGATCGGAATCGGCAAGCATCTCGTCGTATGCCGGTACGGTCAGCGTGATGAGGCCAGCGTCGGCCGTGATCTTGGCGGCGCGACGACGTGCCTCGTGCGGCGAATGCGGCATCGCAATGATGGCGTGTTTCGCGCCGAAACGCTGCGCAACACTTTTGACTTGCTCGAGCGAGCCCAAAATCGGCGTGTCGTGCAGCCGCGCACCGCGTTTGCTTTGATCGTCGTCGAGTAGGGCAACCGCACGCCACGATTCCGATTTACGGAGTTCGTCGATCAATCGCGCGCCAGCAGCACCTGCGCCGAGCACGATGACCGGCTCACCACGCACCGCTGAAATACCGTAGAGGCGATGCTCTTTCCAGCTCCGATAGGCGACACGCGCGCCACCCATCAGCAGGATCAACATAAACGGCTGTAGGATCAACACCGATCGGGGCCAGATGAATGAGTCGGGCCGCACGATTGTGAACAATAACGCGGTGGCTGCGGCAGCAACAAAGGCCGCTTTTACTATCAGCCAGAGGTCGGACACACTCGCAAATCGCCACATGCCGCGATAGAGCCCGAGCGAGACCAACACCACTGCGTGAACCGGCAAGGCAAATCCCAAGCTGCGCATTAAGTCTCGCGCGCTGTAATCTGCCGCGTCAAAGTTGAAATTAAATCGCGCCCAAAACAGCGCACACCACGCCGCGGTCACCGCAAGCAAATCGTAAATGAGCGCCAATCCCGTACGCGGGTTAAGGAGCAAATTCGACGGCGGCAGCTTCGTGGCACGATGTGCCGCCAGCAGATACACCAGACCAAAGCCCAGCGCGATCAGCAGACGAATCGTTTCGTTGACGTTGCTGGCAAGTGCCAGCGAAATCGCGACAATCATGGCCAGCAGGTTCCAGCCAAACATCCAAGTCGCTAAACCTTGATGCCCCAAGCCCGAAAGCACCAAGCGCTGATAGAAATGATCGCGGTGCGCAGTTAAAGGACTGTGCCCCGCCCACAGCCGTCGCACGAGCGTATAGGTCGCGTCTGCCCAAAACGGCGCGAACAGTGCGACCGGGGCCGCGAGCGGCCAAAGTTGTCCGTCCGCACCTTTGAGTGCGATGACCGCCAGTACCAGGCCCAGTAGCGTGGAGCCCCCGTCGCCCATAAAAATCTTTGCCGGCGGCCAATTGAACCATAGGAATCCCAAAGCGGCCGCAGACACACAGAGCGCAAGTGTCGATAACAACACGCCGTAACCCAGGAAATATGAATTCGGCGGAGCCATGCTGGCCAGAATCGCCAAACCGATGCCGCCCATCAGCGCGGTCAAGCCCGCGATGCCGTCAGCGCCGTCCATGAAATTAAAGAGATTTAGGCACCAAATCAGAGAAATTATCGACAAAACAACGAATATTGGCGTGGCGAGGGGAAGCCAAACCAAAATAATCGTTGATGCTGCGACCAATTGCACAGTCAGTCGAAGTCGTGCTGAGGCCCCATGCCAATCGTCCCAAGCGGAAACGCACCAGAGTGCGAGTAGTGCGAGCAACACCAATGCGGGTAAACCCTGGTTGGCCCCTGCAAAGAAAACAGCGCAGGCGATCCCCAAACCGCCGCCGCGCGGCGTCGGGCGATGGTGCAAAGACCGTGCCTCTGGTGCGTTTCGCGGGCTCGGCAGCCAGCGTTGGGCGAGTGCCCAGCAGACTCCGAAAGCGATCAAAAAGCTGGCCGCGGCAAGCGCGACAACCTCAAACATAAATCTTGTAAATCAACAAGTTAAGTGACCCATTTGTTACCGGATGACTGTTTTTACGCCGGCCAAGATCGGCATTCCAAGACTGGCAGCGGAGCTGCCGCCCCGTGTTGCAAATAGGCAACACGACAATAGGCCGAAACGGTGAGTTTATCGATGCTTTCACTGCTCTGAGTGTCATTCTTTGGCACAATTAGACCAGCTTCCGAGATTTGTGCAGGAAGAAATTGAGTCGGCAGAGGCACTCGTGTTCGCCGATGTTTGAAATACTGAGGAGAGATTAATTATGAAATTGAAACTTGTTGCCTTCGCCGTTGCTGCGGCAGCTGCCAGTGCGGTCTCCGCACAGACCGCAAACGTTACGCTTTACGGCGTTTTGGACACGTATGTTGAAAGCGCGCGCGTAAGCGGTGGCGCTGCTACTGCGGTTCGTGGCTCCACACTGCGCATGAGCGCTGGCGGTCTGTCCGGTTCGCGTTGGGGCCTGCGTGGCTCTGAGTCGCTCGGTGGCGGAATGAACGCCATCTTCACGCTTGAGGGTGGTTTTGGCAGTGATACTGGCGCGCTAGGTCAGTCAAACTTCAATGCTGCCAATGGCCCCGTCATCGGCCGTTTGTTTGGTCGTCGCGCATTCGTTGGTTTGTCGGGTGGTTTCGGTCAAGTAACTTTGGGTCGCGACTACGCGCCTAACTTCTGGGTTCAGTGCAATAGCGATGACTCGTTCGGCGGTTGCTTGACGTCTTGGTCGTTCGTCGGCAACGCGATGACTGGCTTCGCCAACTCGCTTCGTCAAGACAACCAACTGTCATACAAAACCCCCAACATGGGCGGTTTGACATCGCAAGTGGCTTGGGCGTTTGGTGAATCGTCAGTCGGCACGAGCGCTGGTCGCACATTTGGTATGAACGTTGAATACAAAGCAGGCCCGTTGTACTTGGGCGCTGGCTACAGCGATCAGAAGAATCCAGCGGGCACTGCATCTAACAAACAAACCCTCATCGGCGCCACCTACAACGCTGGTGTGGTTTATGTTGGCGGCACGTACGCTCAGCACAAGACAGACACTGGCGGTAAGGTCAAAGCCCTTGCAGCGAGCGGTACCGTTCCAATGGGTGCATCGCGCCTCGGCCTCCAGTTCGGTCAAGCCAAGAGCGGTTCGGCTAAAGCACGCAGCTTAGCCTTCATTGCTGAAAATGATCTTTCGAAGCGCACCACCGTTTACGGCGCGGTTGCTCAAATCAAGAACGACGGGCTTGCCGTTGGAACGGGTGGCGCAACGCCAGCCGGACTCGGTCAAACGGGTCGCTCCTTGGCCGTTGGTCTGCGTCACCGCTTCTAATCGAAGCGTTTGAGGCGCACGAAGGTGCGCCTCAATGTGACAAACCAATTTTCTATTCGGAGACATCAGTATGAAATTTACAAAACTAGCACTAGCAGTTGCCGTGGCTTCTGTTGCTGTTGCAGCGCAAGCGCAGACAGCTAACGTCACGGTTTACGGCGGTCTGCGCGCAGCGCTTGAAGTTGCCAAGTATGCAGGGCCAGCCGGTTCAGCACGCATCACATCGATGGAGAACATTTCTTCACGTTGGGGTATGCGTGGTTCTGAGTCGCTCGGCGGCGGACTGAACGCCATTTTCCAATTGGAAAGCGGCTTTGGCATCGATAACGGTGCCGCCGGCTCGCTTAATGGTGCGACTCAATTGTTCAATCGCGAAGCATGGGTTGGCCTTCAGGGCGGATTCGGTACGCTTCGTTTGGGCTACGGCTTGACACCGTTTGACGACGTACTCGGTATGGCTCACCATCAAGGCGCCAACAGCTGGGAAAACCGTAACAACGGCGTAGGCGGCGGCGCAGGCTTCGCAAAACGCGACCTGTTCACCAACTACGCATCGGCCAATCAGTGCAACAGCAGCGCGTTTGACGCTCGCTATGGCAACTCGATCAGCTATGCAACGCCTAACATGTCTGGCGTAGTCGTTCGCACGCAGTACGCTTTCGTCGGCGAAACCTCGTCGAATGCTTGCAAAGCTTGGGATACGGCAATCACCTACCGTCAAGGGCCTTTGGCCTTGGGCGCAACGTACGCGCTGCACTCAAACTTCACGGGTCTCGGTTCAGTCGTAGCTCTGCATGATCAAAAAGCGATGCGCCTATTTGCTGGCTTTGACGCAAAAGTAGTTCGCTTTACTGGCACTTACGAAGCCGCGACCTACAGCCCTGCGTCAGGATCGCTCAAGTACAAGTATTGGGATCTCGGCGCGTTGGCACCTATCGGTGCTGCGACGGCTGGCGTTCAATACAGCCAGCGTGACAAAGGTTTGGCAGCGGGTTACAACCCATTGACCCAAGCATTGACAGTTAATGCTGCAACGCTGGCTAACTGGAACAACGGCGGCGGTAAGCATCTGGCTGTGACCTTGGACTACCCATTGTCACGTCGTACGATGATTCGCAGCTACTACGCACAACTGAAGAACGAGACCGGTGCGAAAGTCACCGCCTTGTCCTCGGGCCTGTGGCATAGCTTCTAATTCCTTCGGGAATTGGATAAAAAGGGCGCTTCGGCGCCCTTTTTTATTCGGCTTGATGCGGACCTATGCCGTCACTCGGGTGCGTGTTTGTGTTCCTGATTGGCGTTGTTCAGCGAACAAGTTGGCGCCGCGCTCAAACGCTTCAAGCTACAAAAGCTCGTCGCGTACCGTCTGTTTTTTGACGCCGATTGGCGCGGATTGGACGCAGATTTGACGCCAATTGACGCAGATTCTTTTTGGAGTGCGCCTCAGTTGACCGCAGGAAAAAGCCAGCTTATAGATCCGGCAACCTGAAGTGTTAACGTTTCCGTTCGTGGTGAGCGTGTCGAACCATGAACTCACTTCATACTTTGTGTTGCCGAAGCAATAGTTTGGGATTTTCCGGCGAGGTCCGCTCACAGAAATCAGCGGCCATCTCTGTCAAATCTACGCTCCTCTGCGTCAAAGAAAAGACCAGCAGTGACTGACTCCGGCCGTTTTACCGGGTAGGCGAGCGACACCAACCTATTCCCCGACACATCCTGCCAATCAGGTTTGTGTTTGCACCCACTCGTTTGCGGCACAATACCTTATGCAATTCACGACGCGTCGGATTTTGGGCTGGCTGCGCAAAGAATTGGGCAAACGGAGTATTGATGGACGCTTTGATTCTTGCTTTTGATCGAGCGGCTCGGACGCTTTCCGGTGCCGCCATTTCGCGTCGTGCATATCCAGCCGGCGATGGTGGCGCGCAGTCTACCTTAACGGATGATGAGCGACGTCAATCAATTTCGCTGATGCGAGTGAACCACGCCGGTGAAGTGGCTGCACAGGCGCTATATCAGGGCCAAGCGGTTTTTTCTCGCGATCCTGTGCTGCGCGAAAAACTCGGTGCTGCGGCCGATGAGGAGCTCGACCATCTTGCTTGGACGAGACAGCGTATCGTGGAGCTGGGTGGACGCACGAGCGTGTTTGATCCGCTTTGGTACGCCGGATCGTTTGCGATTGGCGCTGCGGCGGCTGCGTTGGGTGATAAGACATCGCTCGGCTTCTTGCAGGCGACTGAGGAGCAGGTCGAAGCGCACTTGCAATCGCATCTGGGCGAGCTGCCAGCTAACGACGCTGCCAGTCGAAAAATAGTCGAAACTATGAAAGCCGATGAAGCACAGCACGCAGAAACTGCGCGTGAACTGGGTGCTCCCGTGTTGTCAGCGCTCACTCATTCGGTGATGCGGCGCGCTTCGAAAGTGATGACGACGTTGTCGGCAAAGCTTTAGCGCGGTGGCGCACAACGGGTCTTGACGGTAGCAGCTTTCCTTACCTAAGCCAAATAAAACGAGGTGAGAAATCAAATTTACTAGTTTTTCAATAACTCGACAAGCACCGATTAGAACCATATTTAACGGGGCTTCCACTATATAAGTTGTAATAGATACCAATGATCACGTTACCGTCGAACTGCGGGCGCCTCAATCGGCAAACCTTCGCTTCGCCACGCTAGATAAAGCTCCAAATCCAGAAGCGCCGGATCGCTGGCCGCCGGCACCCCTGTCTCCATCCCGAAGTAGCACGCTCGCAACCGCCGATTGAGCGAGCCGACGCCCTGCCACTCAACGCGATACGCAGGAAAGCCCACACCGTGACCTTGGCTGATCGCTTGCGTGCGTACCCGTTTTCCGGCCATCTTGTCGTGACAAGCGGCGCAGGAGAAATCAAGCCGCCCTTGGACCCGCGTAAACGCATCGCGCCCGCGTTTCCAAGCGTTACTCCGAACGACGTCCGAGGACAGGCGCTGCATCTCGCCGCGTGCCGAAAACGCAAGATACGATGACAGGGCCAAAAGCGGCGCGCTCTCAATCGGGTAGGTGGGCCGTTGTAGCCGCGACGTTTGACACACGTTGATCTGCGTCTCCAACGTCTGCACAGCACCGCTGCGATCCACCCTCGGTAGCGAACTGGCCAATCGTTGTTGCGACGCTCCGTCATGGCAGCCAGCGCAATCGGCAGCAAAGCGCTCACGTCCCTGATCGACCCAAAGCATGCCAGGATTTAAATCATCATCGGCTTGCTGCGCTTGCAAATGCGTCGCCATGAAGCTCGCACCAGATCGAAGGAGCGCGGTTGGGTAAGGTTTCGAAACAGCGTCGTCAGTCGCCGTCCCGGTGATGCCAAGCTTTGGCGCGTCGGCAGCGGTCGCAAAACTTACGCACAGCGCCAGCCCCGCCAAAAGTACGCCGCTGCGACAGAAAAATGTGACCCCGTCACGCCATCTGCGTTTGACAGTTGCTCTGTGTGCTGAAGAATTAGTCGGCAAACTCACTAATCGCATGCTGCAGCAGCGCTACGCACCGGCCACGCGCACTTCGGTAGAAATCGAGCCGACGTTGCCCATCTGATCGCGCCAATGTGCGCTCAGCGTGCCGCTTTTCTGCGCGGTCAATTGCACTGAGAGCGACGGGTTGGCGCTCAGCGCATTGAGCACTCGCCCTCGAAAAACCAGCTCGTCGTTAAAGAGCAGCACCACGTTTTCAATCACATTCGCAGGCAACACCTTTCCGGTGTCGTCGCGCCGAAAGCCCGTCTCCATCGGGTGTTGAATCAGCAGCCGCGCCGTGAAATCTTCGCCCCGTTGCAGCAGCCGCGGCACGATCAAGCGCGCATGACGTCCCGGCGGAATCGCGGCGATGACAGCGTCAGCCATGATGAATTCTCCCGCTCCTACGTGCCGTCATAGCACGCGCTACCCGTGAGCACGACAGCGATGCTTTGTTGCCACACAGTTCCGTCAGAGAGTAGCGCAACGCCGGTCACCGACTGAGACGCGCCCAAGCGAATATTGGTGGCGATTCGGGCTTGCGACATCAACGCGCCGAGCTCCATATCGAGCGCCACGGGGCGCGGATTTTTCGGCGCGATGATGCCCAGCCGCGTCACTCGCACGCCGGGCCTAAGCTGACTCGGGTCGGCAAACAACACAATGGGCACCGAGGTGCCCGTTTCAACGATCACCGGGATATCGAGCGACAAGCCACCACGAACCAGCACAGCGGCTCTGACTCGTTCATCCAGCGCGTCACTGCCCGCCGTTGACGATTGTGCCGAAGCGGTGCCCACAAACGCCGCCCACCACCAAGGCGCGGCCGCAACCGCGCCAAGCAACGTCCGGCGCTGCGCGTGCTTAGGCAAACGTCACGCCTTCGCGCGACAGCGGAAGCGAGCGATGCATCACCCCAGTCGCCGCAAAAATCGCATTGAGCAGCGCCGGTGCGAGTGGTGCCATCGGCGGCTCGCCCATGCCGCCCCAAAAACCGCCACTGGGTGCGAGCACCGCGACGACTTCGGGCGTTTCACCGATTTTCATCATCCGATAATCGTTGAAATTGCTTTGTTCGACGCGACCGTCTTTGATCGTGATCTCGCCGTAGAGCGCGGCGGTCAAACCATAGATCACACAGCCTTCGATTTGCGCCCTCGCCGCGTCCGCGTGAGCAACATGCCCAGGATCGACCGCGATGATGACGCGCTTGATCTTTAATTTGCCATCGGCGCGTTTTTCAATTTCAACGACGCTCGCGGCATGTGAGCCGTAGGAATCTTGCAGCGCGATGCCGCGAAATTGGTTGATTGGCAGCGGCTTGCTCCAATCGGCGGCTTTGGCGACGGCGTCCAAAATGCCGCGTTCACGACGCGACGTGTCGTCGGTGCCCATGAGCATTTCGCGTCGAAACGCGTACGGGTCGCGCTTGGCTTTCGCAGCGATTTCATCCAAAAAACACTCGCGGAATACGGGATTTTGTGCGTGCGCGACAGCACGCCAAAAGCCAACGGGCACGTGCGTAGTCGCGTAAAAATGTTCGGCACGCAAATTGGCGATGGCGTAAGCGGAATCGTCAAACGATACCGTGCCTTGCGGGTCGAGCGTGCCCTGCGGCGTTTTCTTGAGCGCTTCGGGGCGTACGCGCTCCAAAATCGATTGCACCGCAACGCGCCCCATCAGCGCCACGAGCTTGCCGTCTTTATCGAGCGCGCCCTGCACTCGCGCGACCGTCGCAGGGCGATAGTGGCCGTGTTGAATGTCTTCCTCGCGGCTCCACAGTAGCTTCACTGGCTTGCCCACTTTCATCGCGAGCTCAACGGCCTGACGGGTGAAATCCTGAAACCCGCCGCGCCGCCCAAAGCCCCCGCCAAGCTGTTGGCGAAACACTTCCACTTTGTCGGGTGCCACGCCCGCCGCGCGCGCGGCCGCCGCGGCTGAGCCCTCAGCACTTTGCGTCGGCACCCAAATGGTCACCATGCCGTCTTTGACCTCGGCGGTGCAATTCATCGGCTCCAAGGGCGCGTGATCCAAGTACGGCGCGTAGTATTCCGCTTCGTGTATGATCGGCGCGGCCGCGTAGACAGTGTCAAAATCGCCGACCGTCTTTGCAACACCTGCGGGCTTACTAGCACCGTCTTGCAAATACTTCTTGATCGACGCCGATGACACATTGCCGTTGGCGCCCACATCCCATTCGAGCTTCAACGCTTTAATACCCTGATGGCAGCGCCACCAGTTGTTACCAATGACTGCAACGTATTCGCCCATCTCGAGTACATCGCTCACGCCCTTCATTTTCTTGACTGCCGCGAGCGATGTTGCGTCGATGGATTTAAGCTTGCCGCGAAACACAGGACATTGCGCAATGGCAGCGTGAACCATATTCGGCCGCACGACATCGATGCCGTACATGGGTTTGCCAATCACCTTGTCGGGGATGTCAACACGCGGCGGCGCTGTACCCAGGAGTTTCCATTGCTTAGGCTCTTTGAGCGCTACTTTCTCTGGCGCTTTGAGTTGACTGGCAGCGACGGCGACTGAACCAAACGTGGCTGAACGACCGCTCGCGGCGTGCGTAATCATGCTGTTGGCGGCCGAGCATTCGCCGGCTGCGACGCCCCATTGTTTCGCCGCTGCCTCAATCAACATCACCCGAGCGGTGGCGCCAGCGGTGCGCAAGTAGCTCTGTGAATCGCGCGTGCCGCGGCTGCCGCCGGTCGCGGTGGTGACGTACAAGCGATTGCGTTTGATGTGTTCGGAATACATCGCCTCTGACAATTCAACTTTGCTCCAGTCGCATTCCAATTCCTCGGCAATGAGCATGGGCAACGCGGTTGATGCGCCTTGACCCATTTCGCTACGCGCAAATTTGAGAATCACGCGGTTGTCCGGCGTGATGTGAATCCATGCGTTGATTTCGGCACTCCCCGCCATGGACGCCGATTTTGCGACCTGCGCCTGCGATGTGGGCAAATGAAAACCCACCGCCAGCCCGGCGGTGGCCGCAGCACCTGATTGCAAAAACTCTCGACGGGATAATGTGTGGTGTTTCATCATCATCATCTCCTTACGCGCTCTTCGCGACATCGTGAATCGCAGCACGCACGCGAACGTAGGTTGAGCAGCGACAAATGTTGCTCATTGCTGCATCGATGTCTGCGTCGGTGGGTTTGGGCTTGTCGCGCAGCAATTTTTCAGCCGCCATGATCATTCCGCTTTGGCAATAGCCGCATTGGGGCACTTGATGTTTCACCCACGCAGCTTGAATCCTGGTGAGCTTGCTCGCCGCGCCGTTGACTGACGTGGCCAAACCTTCAATAGTGACGATCTTTTTACCGCCGCACGCTGCGACAGGAAACGCGCACGATCGCACCGCTTCACCGTCGACATGCACCGTGCAAGCGCCGCACTGCGCAATGCCGCAGCCGTACTTTGTGCCCTTAAGATCGAGTTCGTCCCGGAGCGCCCACAAGAGCGGCATTTCGCCTTCGACACCGAGCGCTGTGAAATCCACGCGCCGACCGTTTATTTCGCAAACTGCCATGAGCCACCCTCCTGATGTGCATTGAACAACAGCGCGATATTACGCCGCTCGGAGGGTGAAGCGCGCGAAACAATTCACATTGAAAGACCTCTACAAACTAGCTTATTTCGCAGACGCCTTATGAAAACGCGATGTTACGCAATATTAGTAGCTTTATGAGCCAAGTAAAAAAACGTTTGCACAACCCATTTCAATGGGCATCTATCAATAATGCCAATAATCAAACCACGTTCGGACGCCGCAACAACTGCCAGCGGTGAAACGCCGTCACCGTTTTTGCATCGGTGATTCGATCGTCGGCAATCATGGCGTCAATCTCTTCGGGCGAGGCCGCAAAGAGCTCTAAAAATTCGTCAGCGTCGCGCTGTACCTCGCCTTGCACTAAGCCATTGGCGTGAAAAATATGGATCACTTCGTCGGCAAACGCTATGGCGGGATTGAGCGTGCCCAGCGTGTGCCAAGAGCGCGCCCAATAGCCGGTTTCCTCTTTAAGTTCGCGCTGCGCACAAACCAGCGGGATTTCACCTGGATCGAGCTTCCCAGCGGGAAATTCGATCATCACGCGCCCCAGTGGGTAGCGAAATTGCCGCTCCAGCAGCAACTTGCCGTCTTCGAATTCAGCCACGATGCACGCTGCTCCGGGATGCTTGATGTATTCGCGGGTGGCCTCTTTGCCGTTGGGCAAACGCACCGTGTCGCGAACGACATGCAGCAGTTTGCCTTTGAAAATTTCTTCGCTACTGATGAGCGTTTCGCGGAGGTGGTTGTCGGTTGAGGATGTGGTCATACGAGCTACTTCTGCTGCGTCAAAAAGGGTTGTGTACGGTAGAAACTGAAGTATTTCTGCCACAGATTTCACAGATGAACACTGATTTTGTGCCGCTCACAATCTGTGTTCATCTGTGAAATCTGTGGCAAAACTAAACCCAATCCCGCGCCACCAAAAATTTGGTCAACAAACGATGCTCTGGCGTACCCGCCTCGGGCGCGCGCATGTACTGCCAACGCACCTCCGGCGGCATGCTCATCAAGATTGCCTCGGTGCGACCATTCGATTGCAAGCCAAAGAGCGTGCCTCGATCCCACACCAGGTTGAATTCGACGTATCGTCCCCGGCGATAGAGCTGCCAATCGCGCTCGGTGTCGCCGTACGACATGCCTTTGCGACGTTCAAGAATCGGCAAATAGCCCGGCACAAAATGATTGCCCACCGATTGCATCAACGCAAAGCTTTGCTCAAAGCCGAGGGCGTTGAAATCGTCGAAAAATGTGCCGCCGATGCCGCGCGGCTCACTGCGATGCTTCAAGAAAAAATACTGATCGCAATGTGCTTTGAATTTTGGGTAGTAGTCATCGCCAAAGGGCACCAGCGCCGCGCGCGCTTGTGTGTGCCAATGAATCGCATCGTCTTCAAAGCCGTAGTACGGCGTTAAATCCATACCGCCACCGAACCACCACACGGGTTCTCCGTGCGCAGGCGTTGCAATGAAAAAACGCACATTCAGATGCGTGGTCGGCGCATACGGATTTCGTGGATGCATCACGAGCGAGACGCCCATCGCTTGCCAACTCGCGCCAGCGAGCTCAGGGCGCTGCGCAGTGGCGGACGGCGGCATTTTGCTGCCCATCACGTGCGAAAAATTGACGCCGCCGCGCTCGATCACCGCGCCGCCTTCGATCAAACGAGAGATGCCACCACCGCCTTCCGGCCGCGTCCATTCATCTTGAATAAACGTGCCGCCGTCCGATACTTCGAGTGCGCTGACCATTGAGCTTTGCAAGCTGCGTAAATAGGCGCGGACGCGCTGTATTTCCCCTTCCCCTGGAGGGGAGGGGTGGGGGAGAGGGTGGTGCGATGACGAGGAGAGCGACGTATCCGATACCCTCTCCCCAGCCCTCCCCCCCGGGGGGAGGGAGTTATTCGTGTTCATCGCTTGATCGCTCTCCAGCCGATATCACGTCGCATCTGTGCGCCAGCAAACTTGATCTGCTCGGCGACTTCATAGGCGCGCTTTTGTGCGATGGAGACTTTGTCACCCAGCGCAGTGACGCAGAGCACTCGACCGCCTGCGGTCACCACATCACCGCCCGACATGGCCGTTCCAGCGTGAAATACTTTGGCGTCCTCAGCGTCGGCCGGCAAGTTATGAATGGTGTCGCCCTGCGTGGGTGCATCGGGATAACCGCCCGCCGCCATCACCACGCCCAACGCGACACGCCGATCCCATTCCGCGTTAATTTGATCGAGCGTGCCGTTGATGCCATGCTCAATCAAATCAACCAAATCAGTCTTCAGCCGCATCATGATGGGCTGTGTTTCCGGGTCGCCGAAGCGACAATTGAATTCGACAACGCGCGGCGCACCCGATTCATCGATCATCACGCCGGCGTATAAAAATCCGCTGTAAGTAATGCCGTCTTTGGCCATGCCGCTGACTGTGGGCCCAATGATTTCTCGCATGATGCGCGCATTGACCGCGGGAGTCACTACAGGTGCGGGCGAATAGGCCCCCATACCGCCTGTGTTGGGGCCGATATCGCCGTCGAGCAGCCGCTTGTGGTCTTGACTAGTGGCCATGGCAACGATGTTTTTGCCGTCGACCATCACGATAAAACTGGCCTCTTCACCGACCATGAATTCTTCGATCACCACGCGCGCACCCGCCGCACCGTATTTGTTATCGGCGAGCATCATGTCGATGGCCGCATGCGCCTCGTCGCTCGTTTGCGCAACGACCACGCCTTTGCCCGAGGCCAAACCATCGGCCTTAATCACGATAGGCGCACCGACCCTGTCGATGTGGGCGTGCGCGGCGTTGATATCGGTAAATGTTTCGTAGCTTGACGTTGGAATGCCGTGGCGCTTCATGAACGCCTTGGCAAAGTCCTTTGATGATTCGAGCTGTGCGGCTTGCTGCGTTGGGCCAAATATCTTTAGGCCCTCGGCGCGAAACGCATCGACCACACCGGCCGCCAGCGGCACTTCGGGGCCGACCACAGTGAAACCCACTTTCTCATTGCGCGCTAGTGCAAGCCATTCGTTGACGTTGCTCGCCAGCGCGTTTTCGCAGTTGTGCTCACGCGCTGTGCCCGCGTTGCCCGGTGCAACAATAATCTTTTGAATTCGAGGGCTTTGCGCGAGTTTCCAAGCCAGAGCGTGTTCGCGTCCGCCCGAGCCGATGACTAATACTTTCATGTTGCGCTTTGCGCAGGACGAAAGACGAAGGACGAAGGACGAAACGGTGCGCGATCAGTTTTCTTCGCGCATGACCGATCTTGATTCGACCGACGATGTTCGCGAAGCTTTGCGTCATTCGTCATTCGTCATTCGTCCTTGTTTTTAAATCTTTCGTCATTCGTCTCTCGTCCTTGTTGTCACGTCATTCGTCATTGGTCATTCGTCCTTCGCCACGTTAGTGGCGAAAGTGCCGAACACCCGTCGTCACCATCGCTACGCCGCGCTCATTGGCCGCTGCGATGACTTCGTCATCACGCATGCTTCCGCCGGGTTGGATCACTGCGATCGCACCCGCGTCGGCCAACACATCAAGGCCATCGCGGAATGGAAAGAACGCGTCACTCGCCGCGACTGAATCTTGAAGCGTCAGACCTGCATGCTCAGCTTTGATTTTCGCGATCCGCGCAGAATCCAACCGAGACATTTGCCCAGCACCAATGCCAAGTGTCCGCCCATCTTTCGCGAACACAATCGCATTGGATTTCACAAACTTCGCGACCTGCCAAACGAACTGCATGTCTTGCAGTTGTTGAGCAGTCGGCGCTTTCGCAGTCACCGTCTTGAGTGCACTTGAGTCAAGCTGATGCGTGTCCGCGCTTTGCACCAAAACGCCACCACCGACGCGCTTTAGCTCCAACACATTCGCGCTTTCGTGTAGCGCTTTCATCGGCACTTTGAGTACGCGAACATTGGTCTTTTTCGTCAGAAGCTCCAGCGCCTCGGGCGTGTAATCGGGCGCGATCAGCACCTCGAGAAACTGTTTGCTGACCGCTTCGGCTGTGGTCGCATCAACGGTGCGATTAAACGAAATGATGCCGCCAAACGCAGACGTTGGATCGGTTGCAAATGCACGGTTGTAGGCCGAGAGCGTTGACTCGCCAAGCGCCACGCCACATGGATTGGCATGCTTCACGATCACGCAACAGGTGTCGGCAAACGAGCGAACGCATTCCCACGCCGCGTCGGCGTCTGCCACGTTGTTGTATGAAAGTTCTTTGCCTTGCAATTGCTGATAGCGCGACAGCGTGCCGGATGCGGGTGTTTCATCGCGATAAAACGCAGCGCTTTGGTGCGGATTTTCACCGTAGCGCATGTCTTGCGCCTTGGTCCATTGCAAGGTGAGCACATCGGGATAAGCGCGCGGCTCGCCCTCGAGTTCGCGGCAGGTTAGATAGTTGCCGATTGCCGCGTCGTACGCGGCCGTGTGAGTAAACGCCTTTTTGGCCAATGCAAAGCGAGTTTTGCGGGACAGCGCGCCCGCATGCTCATTCAATTCTTGGGTTAAGCAATCGTAGTCACCGCTGTCGACGACGATTGCCACACCTTCCCAATTTTTCGCTGCGGCGCGCACCATTGTTGGTCCACCGATGTCGATGTTTTCGATGGCGTCTTCGAGCGAGCAGCCGGGCTTGGCGACCGTCTCGCGAAACGGATAGAGATTGACGACCACTAGATCAATCAAAGGAATCTGAGCGGTGTTCACCGCGCTCATGTGCTCTGGCAACAAGCGATTAGCCAAAATTCCGCCATGCACTTTTGGGTGCAGTGTTTTGACGCGACCATCAAGCATTTCCGGGAAACCGGTGTAATCGCCAACATCAATCACTGCCAGTCCGGCATCACGAATCAATTTCGCCGTACCGCCCGTTGAGAGCAGCTCCACACCATGTGCGCTCAGTGTTTTGGCGAAATCAAGCAATCCCGTTTTGTCGGAAACGGAGAGCAGTGCACGGGTGATTTTGCGATTCATACGCTGGTCTTGATTTTGTATTTGTCGAGCTTCGCGCGGAGTGTGTTGCGATTGATGCCAAGCATGCTCGCGGCTTCGGATTGATTGTTTTTGGCGCGCGTCATCACGTCCGCAATTAAGGTTTTTTCTACGCTGCCAATAACCAAGTCGTATAAGTTGTCAGCCGGTTCGCCATCAAGGCGTTCGATGTATTCGTTGAGCGAGTGATTGACCGCGTCGGCAATCGCGGCGTGTCCATTAAGTTTGGCGCGTTTCATTCAGTGTTTTTCTTGATTTAGTGCAAGGTCGTGGGCGAACCGAAGAGCTCGTGACCGCCATCAAAGCGATACGCCTCCACCGGCAAACGCTCATAGCGATCAGCGAGTTGTGAGAAATAGTGTTGAACGGCAGCGAACTGCGCCGCCGTGTTGTCGAGAAGATTTAGTGCATCGCGAAACAGTTCACCCTCGGGCAAACCTTCGGTGTACCAACCGATGTGCTTGCGAGCGCTGCGCACGCCCGTGAATTCACCGTAAAGACTGTAGTGATCGTCCAAGTGAGCACAGAGCAGCGTTGCGACTTCGGAAACGCTAGGCGCATCGGGCAAACGATTCGTTTCGAAAAAGAAATCGGCGTCACGAAAAATCCATGGGCGACCCTGCGCCGCACGACCGATCATCACGGCGTCTGCGCCGGTGTAATCGAGTACCGCTTTTGCCTTTTGTGGCGAGTCGATGTCGCCGTTGGCGATCACTGGAATTGACACCGCAGCTTTGACGGCTTTAATGCTGTCATATTCCACAGTGCCGTCGATAAAACCGCACGCACGCGAGCGACCGTGCAGCGTAAGCGCACGAATGCCAGCGGCTTCGGCAATTCGAGCGATGCGAATGGCGTTGTTGTTATCGGGGCTCCAGCCTGTACGCGTTTTCAAGGTAACCGGCACGTCAACGGCGTTGACCACAGCCTCGAGAATTCGCTGCACCAGGGCCTCGTCACGAAGCAACGCTGAGCCCGCGTCGGCCTTGCAGACCTTTTTCTTCGGACAACCCATGTTGATGTCAATGATCTGCGCGCCGCGCGAGACATTGAATCGTGCGGCTTCAGCCATCATCGCGGGATCACCGCCAGCGATTTGTACGGCAATGGGCGCGCTCTCACCCTCGAAATTCATCCGCCACATTGATTTCGGTGTTTGCCACAGCTCGGGTTTCGATGCGAGCATTTCGCTCACCGCATAGCCCGCACCGAATTGCCGACACAGTTTCCGAAACGGCCGATCAGTGACCCCAGCCATCGGCGCGATCACGAGCCGATTTTTGAGGGAATAAGGGCCTATGCGCAGCATGATGGGTGCGAAAAAATCTTTGGTGGGGAATGAGCGAGGAGGAGAAATTATAGCGAGCTTTGTGCTCGAAATTTAGGCACAAAATTCTGGAATTTCAGCGTTGATTTTTTGTGCGAAATGTGGTGCAGGAATTTTTCCACGGGCGAGCGGAGACAAATCTTTGACGCAGGTGTACACGGATAAAGGAGGTTGCTCCAATTTGGGGCCGCTAGATTGGGACGATGCGAGCCGTCAATCTGCGTGAATCCGCGTCAAAGACTCAGCGTTGGCAACACGCAATAGCGCGGCACGGGTAGTCGCTCGCTAAGCCAAAGCCAAGCGCGCAATCAGCTCGCGTTTCAACGGCGGAAAAAGTTGTAGCGCAGTGAGCCCGAGCCCGCGAGGTACGTCAGCCAACCATCCGCCACGATCAAACGCGTAGGTGAGTACGCCAGTGAATCCGATGCTGGTCACGCGATCAACGGCGCGTCCTCTCGCGAAGGCGGCAAGCGCCGCGCTCACGCTCTGAGTTGAACCCCGTGCATTGGCATGAGCGAGATGTATGGCGAACGAATCTGCATCCCGCAGGCCCAGATTTAATCCCTGCGCCGCCACGGGATGCAGACCTTGCGCCGCGTTCCCCAGTGCAGCGATGCAGCCCGCGACGCGCGGCTCTACAAAGCGCCACGACAACGGGTAGCTGGTTCGCTTAGCGGTGAGATTGAGCGCGCCCATACTGCTGCCGAACGCGGCATTCAATTCGCGCGAAAAACTCTCATCATCGATTGCGAGCATGTGCTCGCCGCTCGCGTTTGGTCGCGCCCAAATTACGGTCCATTGTCCGTCGGCGCGCGGGATCAGTGCCAGCGCACCGCCGGGAGTAAAGCGCTCAAACGCGACGCCCGGTCTCGGACGCGTTGGCTGTACGCGAGTGATGATTCCGGTTTGACCGGAATTGCGCTCGGTTCGCTTGAACGCGGGCACCAGATTCGTATCCGATCCAGCGCCGTCGGCCAACGCGATGCAATCGCCGCGCAACTGCTCGCCAGAGGCGAGATAAACGAGCGCGTGCTGTGCGACCGGCTCAATCGCAGTGACTGTAGCACCGTGATGAACGGCGATCGCGGTCTTAGCCAGTGCGTCATTGAGCGCGTTTTTTAGCGCAGGGTAGGGCGTGGCAGCCCCCAGCTCGTTCGTGCCGACGTCGCTGGCATTAAGACTAAGCAATCCGAATGCGCCGCGTTGAGAGATTTCAACGGTTTCAATGGAAGCGCGCTGGTCTCGTGCGACATCAACACCGACCCGGGACAAAAATCGCCAAGAGGCGGCCGATAGCGCGATGTTTCGATCAGAGAATTTCTCAGCGCCGAGCGGCGTGGCTTCGACGACGGTAATGTCGTTCGTTGCACCGCGTTCTTTGAGTGCAAGGGCTGTGGCGAGGCCCACCGGGCCGCCGCCGATGATGATGGTTTTCATCGGCTCGCTATTTGTAGGAGCGGCTCTGCCGCGATAATCTGTGCATGGAGCGCTATCGCGGTGGAACCGCTCCTACAAGTAATCTAGCCGGCACACGCCGCCTCAACCTCAGCGACCGTCTTTGGCGTTTTAATCGTTAAGTTGTCGTTACCCGTGGCGGTGATGAGCACATCGTCTTCGATGCGCACACCAATGTTCCAAAAGTGCTCCGGTACATCGGCATCCGGGCGAATGTAGAGCCCCGGTTCGTTGGTCACAACCATGCCCGCTCGGAGCGTTTGCGATTCGCCTTTCACGCGGTACGCGCCAGCGTCATGAACATCCATTCCGATCCAATGACCGGCGCGGTGCATGTAGAACTTCATGTAGGTTTTCTCTTCGAGCACCTGAGCTAGCGAGCCCTTAAGCAATCCCAAATCGAGCATTGATTGCGCCAGCGATTCGGTCGCGACGTCGTGGTATTTGTGAAACGGCGTGCCCGGCTTCAGCACGTCCATACAGGCAAGTTGCGCTTTGAGCACAGCCTCGTAAACATCCTTTTGTGGGCCCGTGAATTTGCCGTTTATGGGAAAGGTACGTGTGATGTCGCTGGCATAGCCCTCGTATTCGCAGCCTGCATCGATCAGCAACAGGTCACCGTCCTTCATCAAGCGATTCGAGTCGTTGTAATGCAACACGCAAGCGTTCGGCCCGCTAGCGACGATATGGTTGTAGGCTGGCGCCCGCGAACCGTTCCGCACGAATTCGTGCATCAATTCCGCTTCGACCTGATACTCGTATTGGCCGGGACGTGCGGTTTTCATGGCACGAGCATGAGCGTGCGAAGAAATCTCAGCAGCGCGGCGCATGATCGCAATTTCGTGCGCGTCTTTGATTAAGCGCATGTCATCAACAATCGCGTGCACATCGATGACCGACGACGGTGCGCCGACGCCGGTACGCGCCAACGCGCGAACTGCGTTAATGCCCTCAGAAACTGTGGCGTCCCACTGCGCGCTCATACCAACGGGGCTGTACACCGCGGCACGGTCGCTCATCAGCGTGGGCAACATCTCTTTGAATTTTTCAATGGGATGTGCTTCGTCGAACTGAAAAATTTCGCGGGCGGAATCTGGACCGTAGCGGTAGCCATCCCAAATTTCGCGCTCAAGATTTTTCTCGCGACAAAAAAGGATGGCCTTTCGCTCGTTGCCTCCGAGCATCACCAACACCGCTTCCGGCTCTTTGAATCCGGTGAGGTAGTAAAAATAACTATCGTGCCGGAACAGGTAGCCTGTGTCGCGATTGCGATTGACCTCATGTGCCGTTGGCAGGATAGCGATACCGTCGCCGATGGCTGCAAACAGGCGTTCGCGGCGGTTTACGTATGGGGAAACTTCAACAAGCGCGTTCATAGGCCAAAATAGCGGGATGGAACAGGAAAACGATTATAGGTTGGCACCGGTGCTAGAACCCGAGCCCGAAGCAGCGCCCGTTGAGATGGGTGAAACCCCGCCCCTGCAGGACGATATTGTGGCGGCTGCCGAAGTGCCGTCGCCCGTTAAACCCGGGCTGCGCGCGGCGTTTCGTGAGCGCCGTGATGCGTTGTCAGAAAAAGAGCGCAACGCTGGCGTTCGCCGTATTGTTGAGCGTTTGATGCAGCACCCAGACGTGCACCGCGCAAAAACTATTTTGCTTTATGCAAACTACAGCAGCGAAGTGGCCACCGATGATTTGGCGAAGGAATTACTCAAGCGCGGCAAGGCAGTGGCTTATCCCAAGATGACCACCGTGCCGGGCTTAATGACGCTGTGGCGGATCAAGAACTTGGACGCGCTGATTCCACATAAACACGGCATTCGCGCACCGGATGTCACGCGCTCCTCGCCGATCGAACCGCTCTCGCTCGATTGCGTTATCTATCCTGGTTTGTCGTTTACCAAAGGCTTGGCACGACTCGGGCAGGGCGGCGGCTACTACGATCGGCTCTCGGCAAAAATTGCGGATAACTGCGCCCGAATTGGCGTTTGCTTTGAAACTCAATTGAGTGACGAACTGCCACACGAAGAGCACGACGCCAAAGTGCATTGGGTCGTAACCGAAGCCACCGTCTATCCGTATGTGCCCGATCCGCCGCCGCCACCGATTTTGATTGGTGTCGTTGCAGCGGCTGGCGCGCCGCTGGCCTTAGACAGCGTTGCGGTGACTACGGCTTCCTTGGATTCAGCGACTACCGATGCGACTGATGGATCAAGCGCTGACTAAAGCGTGAACTACCGATTTTTTGACGCAGATTGGCGCAGATTTAAGGCGGATTCGCACAGATTGTTTTTGCCGGTATGCCGATGATAGCCACAGACTTAACTGAGGTGCTTTGAGATCTTTGAGGTCTGAGCGATGCATCTCCGCGCTGGAAAAAGATGTGATGGCGACATACATTTTCTAACCGCTAGGTCATTAAAAAATCAGCGCAAATCCGCCTTAAATCTGCGCCAATCTGCGTCAAAGCATTACCAACCACGGACACTTATTCATGACCGCAATTCGAATCGACGGCAACGCCCTCTCCACCAAAGTTCGGGAACGTATCGCCGTCGATGTTTCGGCGATGAAAGCGGGCGGCATTACCCCTGGGCTTGCGGTGGTGTTGGTTGGCGAAGATCCGGCGTCCCAGGTTTACGTGCGAAATAAAGTAGCGGCCTGCGCCAAAGTGGGCATGCACAGCGTGATGCACAAACTGCCCGCTGAAACCAGTGAAGCGGATTTGTTAGCGCTGGTGAAATCGCTCAATGCCGACGCTTCGATTCATGGCATCTTGGTGCAGTTTCCTGTGCCAAAACACATTAGCGAAGAAACAGTCATCGCGACAATTTCGCCCGACAAAGACGTGGATGGATTGCATCCCGATAGCGCGGGCGCGTTGATGATTGGCGAGCCGAAATTTGTCTCGTGCACACCGTCGGGCTGCATGGAAATGCTCGCAGACATCGGCATGAAGGACCTGCGCGGCAAACATGCCGTGGTCATTGGCCGCAGTAATTTGGTGGGCAAGCCCATGGCGATGTTGCTGTTGCACGCCAACGCCACCGTCACCATTTGCCATTCGGGCACTAAAGATCTCGGCGCAATGACGCGACAGGCCGATGTGCTCGTTGCCGCCGTCGGCCGCGCGAAATTTGTCACGGCCGATATGGTGAAACCCGGCGCGGTGGTGCTCGATGTGGGGATCAATCGCTTGCCCGAGTCACAGGGCGGAAAGCTCGTGGGTGATGTTGACTATGACGGAGTCAGCGCGGTCGCGAGCTACATCACGCCGGTGCCCGGTGGTGTGGGGCCGATGACCATCACGATGCTGCTGCAAAACACCTTGGTTGCTGCTCGATTGATGGCGAGTAAGGCAGACTAGAAACGGCGCACGACACGCTTCGCCCTGAGGCTGTCGAAGGACCGTAGATCATCGACGAACGCGCTGCGGCGCTCTCAGTAATCGAGTTGCACCAGAGGTCCCAGCTTTTCGATGTATCGCCATATGAAATATGGCCTATAGGGCGATTGAACCATGTTTCAGAAATGCAACATATCTAACTAAACGCCTTATTTCACAATGCGTTTGACAAAAAAGTTCGTTTAAACCTCGACGCGATTGCTTATTTGCCGCCTGCCTGAACCCATGCGCCGATCTTTGCGCGTTCTTCCTCGGTAATTTGCGTGCTGTTATTCATCGGCATGGCTCGCGTAACAACGACCTGCTGATAAATCAATTGCGCATTTTTTACGAGCAACTCAGGGGTGTGAAGCGCGACGTTTTTCATCTGCACATTGGCGTTGTGACACATCGCGCAGCGCGCCTCGATGATGGCTTGAATCTCTGCAATTTGAGGGGCCTTTGCAATCGCAACCGAGGGCTTTGCAGCAGGCGCCAACCACGCCGCGACACCCAGCAAAATCACACCGGCTACGCCCCAATATTTGTACTCCCAGCGGCCTTTGTGCTTGAGTACAAAAAACTGACGAATCAGCGCGCCAGCCAGCATGATCAGCACCAACACCAACCAGTTGTAAGGTGTGCTGTAGGCGAAGCTGTAGTGATTGGAGAGCATCGCAAACAGCACCGGCAGCGTGAAATAGGTGTTGTGAACGCTGCGCTGTTTCGCACGCATCGGATGCAGTGGATCGGGCGTCTGACCCGACTTCATCGCCGCAATCGTTTTCTTTTGCCCGGGAATGATGACCATCAATACGTTGGCGCTCATGGCGGTGGCTAGCATCGCGCCAGTGAGCAAAAACGCAGCGCGTCCAGCAAACAAATGACAAGCGATGTAGGTCGCCGCGATGACGTACAAAAACACCAAAACGCCAACGATCAAGTCACCGTTCTTGCGCTGACCAAACAGCCGACAAATCGCGTCGTACACCACCCAACCCATCACCAAATACACCAGTGACGCGACGATGGCCGCCGCTGACGAACCCCACGCAAATACGTTTTTGTCGATCAAAAACGTTTGCGCGTTGAATAGATAGAGCGTGACGAAGAGCGCAAAGCCGCTCATCCACGTCCAATAACTCTCCCAGTAAAACCAATGCAAGTGATCCGGTAACGCTTTGGGCGCGACCATGTACTTTTGAGGGTTGTAGAAACCGCCACCATGAACGGCCCACAGCTCACCGTCAACGCCCTTTTCTTTCAGCGCCGGATCGGTTGGCTTTTGCAGCGAGTTATCTAGCCACACGAAGTAGAACGATGCGCCAATCCAAGCGATACCCACGATGACATGAAGCCATCGCAGGAGTAAATTGATCCAGTCAAAAATGTAGGTTTCCATATCGCTGCGCTAAGGGCGGAGGGCTGGAGCCCAAGGACGAATGACGGAGGACGAATGACGCAAAGCTGCGCCATCCAAATTCTGCTCCGTGAGTTTGGGAGAAGTGCCAGCGTTGCACGGCGTGTGCGCACACGGAAACACGATTTCGTCATTCGTCATTGGTCATTCGTCCTTGGGCGACAGCCCTAACTTCCTCGATACGTCGAATACGTCCACGGCGAACACACCAGCGGTACGTGATAGCTGCCGCCGTCTTCGGCGATACCAAAATCAATGGTCACCACATCCACAAACGATGGATCAGGTAGCGCAACCTTTTTTGCTCGAAAGTAATCGCCTGCGTGAAACACCAATCGATATTTGCCGCGTTTGACGTCACCATCTTTGAGCAGCGGCGCATCGGTGCGACCGTCAGAATTGGTCAGCGCTGTGAGGATGAGCGACGGCGTAGCGTCGGTCATCGAATAGAGTTCAATGACCACACCACCGGCAGGTACGCCGTGCATCGTGTCAAGGACGTGTGTCGATAGTTTGCCCATGGTTGTCTTTCCCCCTCCCTTTCAAGGGGAGGGTTGGGGTGGGGATGGTTGTTCATCGCCCACCAAATCCAGTAAACGTAAGCGCGCAATTTCGCCCACCTGCATTAACGCGTTGTTCATCTCCATCGCCTGCGAATTGGTGAGCCGCGACTTAATGGCACCAAAGATCGCACTTTGCGTGTTGTTTCGCACCGCGATGATGAACGGAAATCCAAACTTCTGCCGATACTGCGCGTTAAGTTCACGAAGCTGCGAAACGTCAGCTGCACTCATCGCCGTGAGCCCAGCGCTCGCTTGTTCGGCGGTTGATTCAGCCGTGAGCGCACCGGCGGCTGCTTCTTTTCCGGCCAGCTCGGGGTGCGCGTTCAACAGCGTCAATTTCTGCGATTCAGTGGCCGATTGCACGGTAGCCACAAGTGCGGCATGCAGCTCTGCGCGCGAAGCGAATCCCTTCGCGGGCTTCATCGAAAATGCGCGCTCCGCAATCCACGACGAGTGCTCATACACCGCCCCAAACGTGCGAGAGAATTCGGCTGCGCTGGCAGCGTTTATTTGACTGAGAGATAGTGAATTCATTGATTGTGATGATAAGTGAGTGCTACCGGCGGAACAACGCCCGAACGCTTATGACCCGGATTGCGAAAAATGACGCTTTCACAGCGCAGATCGACGGTGCAATCGATAAACTCAAGGGCAATTCAACGCCGACACTAGCAGCAACATGCCAGCGACTCTCACCTATCCGCGCGACCTCACCGGTTACGGCCGCAATCCGCCGCACGCCAAATGGCCGCAGCGCGCGAAGATTGCCGTGCAGTTCGTACTCAACTACGAAGAGGGCGGCGAGAATTGCGTGCTCCACGGCGACCCAGGTAGCGAACAGTTCCTATCGGAGATCATCGGCGCGGCGTCGTACGAAGCACGCCATATGTCGATGGAATCAATTTACGAATACGGTTCTAGGGCGGGCGTTTGGCGGATCTTGCGCGAGTTCGCTAAGCGCAATTTGCCGTTCACCGTGTTCGGCGTGTCGATGGCGCTCGAGCGGCATCCGGAGTTAACCGCCGCGTTTTGCGAATTGGGTCACGAAATTGCGTGTCATGGCTATCGCTGGATCCATCATCAACACATGGATGAGGCTACTGAACGAGCGCACATCGCCAAGGGCACTGAAATCATTCGCAGCATGACTGGCGGACAATGGCCCTACGGCTGGTACACCGGACGCGATAGCCCCAACACACACCGCCTAGTGGCCGATCACGGCGGCTATGAGTACGACAGTGATTATTACGGCGACGACTTACCGTTTTACATGCCGGTTACCAAGACCAGCGGCGAAACCATTCAACAGCTCATCGTTCCCTACACGCTCGATTGCAACGATATGCGCTTTGCCTCACCGCAGGGTTTCAATACCGCCGATCACTTCTTTCACTATTTGCGCGACACGTTTGACGTGCTCTACGCTGAAGGTGAGGATGCACCGAAAATGATGAGCATTGGCATGCACTGCCGTCTGCTGGGTCGACCAGGGCGCATGGCGGGCTTGATTCGCTTCCTTGATCATATTGAAAAACATGACCGGGTTTGGGTGACGCGGCGTATCGATATTGCACGGCATTGGCGTGGGTTTTTCCCTCCCCCCGGGGGGGAGGGTCAGGGAGAGGAAGTTCGCCAGACACCACTCTCTGCTCAGACGAACACCCTCTCCCCTAACCCCTCTCCCCCAGGGCGAGGGGGACAGCTATGAAATTCGGAGCCGAAATCCTCAAACAAGCCGATGTGCTCGGAAACTTTTCCGAAGACGCGCCGCGCGTGACGCGAACGTATCTTTCGAAAGAGCATCGCTTGGCGGGTGATTACATCCTCTCGCTGATGCGAGACGCTGGCATGACCGCCAACTACGATGCGATGGGCAATGTGGTGGGTCGCTACGAGGCGGGTGTTCCGTTTGCGCCGATCGTGATGACTGGCTCGCATCAAGATACCGTAAGAAACGCTGGTAAGTACGATGGACTGTTCGGCATTCTCTCGCCGATTGCTTGCGTCAAAGCGCTTCACGCGCAGGGTAAGCGATTGCCCTACACGCTTGAAATCGTGGCCTTTGGCGACGAAGAGGGCGTGCGCTTTGGGGTGACTCTCATCGGCAGCAAGGCGATGGCTGGAAACTTTGATCCGGCCTGGCTTGAAAAGCGCGATGCCAATGGCGTTTCGATGCGACAAGCCATCACCGACTTTGGCGGCGATCCCGATGCCTGGCGCGATTTGGATCGGCGTGGCGAACAGCACGGCGAGGTCGTTGCGTTTGTTGAGTCGCACATCGAGCAAGGCCCGACACTGCTCGATGAAGGCTTAGCGGTGGGCGTTGTGACCGCTATCGCCGGTGCCACTCGAATGAATGTCAAAGTGACCGGGCTCGCGGGGCATGCGGGGACAGTCCCTATGACCATGCGCCAAGATGCGCTGGCCGCCGCCAGCGAAATGGTGCTTGCTGTTGAGCGCTACTGCTGTGAAAACGCGGGTCTAGTCGGAACTGTGGGCAAGATGAGCGTGTTGCCGGGAGCCGTTAACGTGATTCCGCAGGACGTGGATTTCACTGTGGATGTGCGCTCGGAAAATGATGCACTTCGAACCCAAGCGATCTCGGCAATCCGCGCGGAATTCACTTCGATCGCAGCGCGTCGCAATGTAAAGGTGGACGCTAATCCCTTCTTCGAACTCAAAGCCGCGCCCTGCGACGAATCGCTGCAACAGCAATTCGCAACCGCCATCAAGGCGCAGGGCATTGAGCCCCGCTATCTGCCCAGTGGCGCAGGGCACGACGCAATGGAATTTCCGAGCGTCTGCCCGATTGCTATGCTCTTCGTGCGTTGCGGCAATGGGGGCATTTCGCATCATCCGAGCGAAACGATGACGGCCGAAGATGCCGAAATCGCTACCGCCACGCTGCTGCACTTTTTCGAACAGTATCAACCACCCGTTTTTGTGCCTGATAAGGCGCAGCGAGTGGATCGCAGCTAAGTTCCTCCCCTTTCAAGGGGGAGGTTAGGAGGGGGATGGGGGTTGTCAGTGGCTTCGAGAGGAACCCCATCCCCACCCCAACCCTCCCCTTGAAGGGGAGGGAGTTTTTCAGTAGCGACAAGGTGTTTGTTCTGAACCTGTCGAACCGCGCCGAATAGGCGTCACGCCTCAAAAAATCAAAATGACCATCGAACAAAAAATCTCCCAATTCGTCGACACTCATCACGCCGAGCAAATCGAATTCCTTCGACACATCGTTCGCGTGCCCTCCGATACACCGCCCGGCAACAACGCACCGGCCGCAGAAAAGGCCGCGGAATTGCTCACGAAAATGGGCTTCAATGTTGAGCGCTTTGCGGTGCCCGAAGCTCGGGTTCGCGATTACGGCATGCAATCGGTGACCAACTTGATTGTTCGCCAGAAATTTGGCGCAGGCACAGGCCCCACGATCGCGCTCAATGCCCACGGTGATGTGGTGCCACCGGGCGACGGTTGGTCGTTTGATCCCTACGGTGGCGAGATCAAAGACGGTCGGATGTATGCACGCGGCGTTGCCGTCAGCAAGAGCGACATTGCAAGCTTCACCTACGCCATCGAAGCACTTAAAGCGGCCGAGGCAAGCGGCGAAAAGCTCAACGGTAACGTTGAACTGCACCTGACCTACGACGAAGAATTCGGCGGCATCCTTGGCCCCGGCTACCTGCTCGAACAGAAAGCAACCAAGCCCGACTACGTGCTAGCAGCTGGCTTTAGCTACAACATCGTCACCGCACACAACGGCTGTTTGCAATTCGAAGTGACCGTTCATGGCACCGCCACGCACGGCGCGATGCCAGAAACTGGCCATGATGCGCTGCAAGCTGCCAACGCAATTTTGAATGCGATCTACGGCAAGCTGCCCGATCTCGGAAAGATCAAATCCAAGGTCGAAGGTATCAACACACCTACGATGCTGGTTGGCCAAATCATGGGCGGCACCAATACCAACGTCGTACCCGGTCGCGTGATTCTGAAAATGGATCGGCGCATGGTGCCCGAGGAAAATCCCGCTGAGGTCGAAGCACAGGTTCGCGCCATGATCGAGGGCGCGGTGAGCGGGCGCAGCGGCATTCGTGTTGAGATCAAGCGACTGCTGCTTGCTAACGCGCTCAAGCCTTTACCCGGAAACGTGCGTATGGTCGCAGCACTGCAAAAACATGGCCAGCGAGTTTTTGGCGAGCCGATTCCAGCCGGTGGCGTGCCGCTTTATACCGATGCGCGTTTGTACGGCGAAGCCGGAATCCCAGTCGTGCTCTACGGCGCAGGTCCGCGCACTGTGCCGGAATCGAACGCTAAGCGCGCGGATGAAAACCTGTTGCTTGAGGATCTTCGCCGCGCCACACAGGTGGTGGCTTGCGCAGTGGCGGAGCTGTTGGCATAAGCGAGCGCTGCCCGTCCTCTTGCGCTACGCCCATCCCGTTCGTGGTGAGCCCGTCGAACCATGAACGGCAATAGAGCAAGCGCGCGCATTCGAACCTCAGACCGATACATTGAACTTCTTTTGCCGTCATGGTTCGACAAGCTCACCACGAACGGCGAATGCCGCTCGCCAAT
>READ01000066.1 GCA_004293675.1 Betaproteobacteria bacterium | reverse complement strand
CGTGGTGTTTGACCTGCGCAGCCCAGGCGCGCGGGCAGCGGGTGGTGTGCTATGAGCGCCGCCCCCTTGCAAGCCACCATCACCCGCTGCGCGAACGGCCAGGCGCTTGACGCGCACGACGTCAAGCGAGTTGCAGACCTTCTTGACTGTGCATCTGAGGGTGCCTACACCGCAGCGCTGGCAGATCTGATGCCGTTTTTCATGAAGGCTTCGCCAGAAGAGCTGCCTGAATTGCAAGAAAAAGTTCTGCAGCTGGCTGACCGACATCTTTTGGCTTTGGAGATGGCAGCGAGGTTGCGCGAAAGTGGCCGTGCTCAATCAGCGCCAGGCTCAGCTTAAGAGCCACTTCATTGGTTTGGTCTTCAGTCATTTACTTTCCCCCGGTTATGCAACACACACCAACACATTTTTACACACCATGAACAAGCAATTCAACCCCTTAAACCCGCAGTGCGCCAAGGCGTTGCAAGAGCTGCGCACCGCTGGCATCACCGTCAGCCAGTGGAGCCGTGACAACGGCTACAGCCGCAACGTGGTGGCCAGCGTGCTGTGTGGCCGCAGTGCCTGCCTGCATGGCCAGGCGCATGAGGTGGCGGTAGCGCTGGGCATTAAAGCGGGCCGCGTCGTCAAGCCCGGCACGTTCAAGCCGCGCGTCAAAGCGGTGGACGCAGCGCATGCCCGCCCTGCCGCGTAAGCGCCAACACATTCCCCCGTGTTAGCTGTTTTTTTAACCCTGAAAGTAAAACCATGACTACCCCCCAAGCCACTACTGCACTTGTAAAGGCGTTTGCCTTTGAAGACCAATTATTCCGCGCTGTTCAAAAGGGTGTCGGAGTTTCCGACACCCTTGATGAATGGTTCGTCGTCAAAGACGTTTGTGATTGCCTCGGTATCAAGAACTATCGCGACGCGATTTCCAGATTGGATGCCGATGAGAAGGGTGTCCAGACTTTGGACACCCTTGGCGGACAACAGGAGATGGCCATCATCAGCGAGTCTGGTGTTTACACGTTAATGCTGCGCTCCAACGGCGCTACCACGCCAGGCACCCGAACGCACCGCTTTCGCAAGTTTGTCACAGCCGAAGTGCTGCCCGCCCTGCGCCGCACTGGCAGTTACGCCATGCCAATGGCCGCGCACCCTGATGCGCTCAACGCCAAGGTTGACCAGTGCCTGGTACTGGTCAGTAACCTCGGCCCGCAAATTGTGCAGCTTGTGGCTGTGGTTACAGCGCTGTCGGCACAAACCAAAGACGTGCTGACGCTGGCCGGGCAAATGTTTAGCGCCATGCCCAGAATGCTTGAAGCGGCCAAGCCCGCTGCCCGCATGGGCAATGGCCGCAAAAAGATGTATGTTGAAGACTTAGGCCGCATCAATGACCTGGCAGCCAAGGGTTACTTGCTGCAAGACCTGGTGGCCGACACTGGCTTTAGCCAAAGCCAGTGCTATGCGGTGATGACCCAGCGCTACAAGGTGCTCGACAGTGGCCGCGTCAGCATTGACTGCCGCAGTGACCTGGGCAGACGCAGCGGCCAAGGCGCAGCGCGCTCATGGTGAGGCCGGTAATGCCGAACTGTGGAGCGTGAAATGAGAGTGCTCCAAGCCACCATCACCCGCTGCGCGAACGGCCAGGCGCTGGTCGAGCTGGACTCACAGCCCTTTAACGGCCTGGCACTGCGCCCGGCTGAGTTAAAGGCGCTTAGCCAGCAGCTCAATGCCCTGGCAGACATGGCGGGCAAGCTGCCCACGGGCGGCAAGCGCTGGCGCGCTACCAAGGTGATCATGGTTGATGTGCCTGCGGATGTAACTGTGCAGTTGGAGGTGCAGGTATGAGCGGCGGTCGTGATGATCACGGCTTTGCTACTGACGCTGTGCCGATTGCTGAAATCCTGGCCGCAGGCACGCGACGCAACGGCAAAACATTGGTCGGCGCTGCAAGAGCCGAGGCAATGGTTCGCGCACAAGCTGGTGGAACAGCAGACACCGACTGCCATGGTTTTAATCTGTCTTCGCCAGTGATTGGCGGTATTCACGCGCCTCATCCAGCAGGTCTGCCAGCTTCGCCAGGTAGTCACGCGCAGACTGCCGCATCAGCGACTGCTCGTTGCCCTTACTCAGGGCTTGACGCCACATTTTTGATAGGTGAGGTCCGTCAATGAGTTCTTTGATCTCTAGGGCAGCGGTGATGTGCAGCACTGCCCAACTCAGCCCCTCAATGCGCCCGGCCAAGTCATTCATTTCGTCAGCGTGGATTGTTTCAATGGTCATCGCCAGTCCTCTGATTGTTAAAGCCCCTACTGTGCCAGCCGAAACAAGCTTTCGCCACACGCAAAACCACTATTTTTTTTAACCCCATAACGGCACTTTGACATATGACCGACCCCGCCTGCCCCGAGAAAAAACCCAAAACCCTGCCCGCCCCAGTCGTGACCACCTGCGAGCTTTTCAGGCTGCTGGCGCAGCATGAAACCCACGGGCTGGCCCCCGGCGAGATTGCCAAAGCGCTGGACATTGGTGCGCCCTGGGTCAGCAACAACTTGCCCCCGCTGTGTGAGCTGGGCTTTGTTGAAAAGGTAGGCAACCGCTGGCGGCTGGGCGTGGCCTTCTTGCGTATAGCCAACACGGTGTTTGCGGCCCATGCCTTGGCCAAAGACAGGCAAGACCAGCGCGTTGGCCGCATGACCACACCGCTGTAGAGCACACACACCACTATCAATTCAATAGCTAGTAGCCCCCGTTAAACCTGCGCTAGCCCCCTTTTTTATTCACAACTGAAAGACACACACATGCCCCGTACACCTACCCCCCTGCCCGCCGTGGCTGAACACACCCTTGACGAGGCAAAGCTGGCCGAGCTGCAAGCCGCCCGTACCGCCATGGCGGTGGTGGACTTTGAAGGCCAAGAAAACTTGATTGCGCTGGCGCAGCAGTTTGGCTACAAAGATGCGCTGAGCGTGGGCGCACTGGAAGACGGCATACGCTTTTACCAGCAGCGCACCGCTGAGGCTTGCATGGAGCTGGGCAAGCGGCTAGTGCTATTGAAGGAGGCCACTCAGCATGGCGAATTTAAGTCACGCTTGGATTTATTGGGTATTGAAGACCGCATGGCGCGGCGCTTTATGGCTGCTGCTGTCAAGTTTTCAAAACGGGCGACGTTACCCGTTTTGAATGCTGCAAACAGCCAAAGCAAGCTTTTGGAGCTGCTGGTTTTAGACGATAGCGAGCTGGCAGAACTCTCAGACGGCGGCACAGTGCGCGGCCTGACGGTTGACGACGTGGACCGCATGGGTGTGCGTGAGCTGCGCGCCAATCTACGCGAAGCAAGAGCAGACAAGGTGGCAGACGACAAGCTGCTGGCCAAAAAGAGCGCTGAGATTGACAAGCTCAGCCGCCGCATTGCCAAAGCCGCACCCGACGAGGTGCTGCTGGAGCTGCAAAAAGAAGCCACCACGCTCATGAACGACGCGCTGGGCTGCATTCGTGGCCAGCTGCGCCAGGCGTTTATTGCTTTGACAAACCATGAAGGTGGCAGCGCTGACCACAGCAGCTTCATGGCCGGTTTACTGGGCCAGGTGCAGGCAGACGTGACGGCACTGCGCACAGAGTTTGACCTGGCCGATGTGAGCAATGCACGTGACCAGGAGCTGCTGGCCGAGCAAGCGCAGTGGGCCAAAGACTGAGCTGATTCCACGCCAATCAGTACCCCAGCCAACCCCCAACCCAGCCAACCCAAATCTGCACCCAGCCCATGGCCATCAACCCCGCCACAACCACGCGCCTGGTGCAAGTAGCCATGCTTGCCGCCGCTGCGCCCAGCGGGGGCAAGAAGGCCATCTACAGCGCCGCCTGCATTGAGTTGGGCATCAGCCTGCCCACGCTGCACCGGCACCTTTTGAAAGTCTCTGTGAAACCAAAACGCAAACAACGCAGCGACGCAGGTGATGTGTCGCTTAGCCGAGACGAAGCCATTGCCCTGAGCGCTGCCCTCATGACCAGCCAGCGCAAAACCGGCAAGCGCCTGCTGGCCATTGGCCCGGCAGTGGACATGCTGCGCGCCAACGGCGAGATAAAAGCTGAGTGCATTGACCCCTCTACAGGTGAAGTCACCCGCCTGAGCGACAGCGCCATTGCACGCGCCCTGCGCCACTACGGCATGCACCCAGACCAGCTCAACCGGCCATCCCCCGCCGTAGAGCTTAAAAGCCTGCACCCCAACCATGTCTGGCAGATTGATGCCAGCCTGTGCGTGCTGTATTACCTTAACCCCACCAGCTCAAAAGATGCGGGCCTGCAGGTGATGGATCACAAGGTGTTTTACAAAAACAAGCCCGCCAACTTAAAGCGCATTGAGTCTGACCGGGTGTGGTCCTACGAGGTCACTGACCACAACAGCGGTGCGATTTTCGTCAACTACGTGATGGGTGCCGAGAGCAGCACCAACTTGGCTGAAAGCTTTATAAAAGCCACCCAAAAACGCGAGGGCGACCCCATGCACGGTGTGCCCAACATTTTGATGATGGACATGGGCAGCGCCAACACCAGCGGGCTGTTTGCCAACCTGGCGCGCCGCCTGCAAGTTGAACTCATTGCCCACAGCCCTGGCAACGCCCGCGCCACCGGCCAGGTGGAAAACGCCCGCAACCTGATTGAGCGCGGCTTTGAGTCAGGCCTGCGCCTGATGCCCGTGCGCGACCTGGCAGAGCTGAACGCTCAAGCCCAACGCTGGGCACGCTGGTACAACGGCCACAAAATCCACAGCCGCCATGGCAAAACCCGGTATGACCAGTGGCTGACCATACGGCAAGAGCAGCTTCGCATCGCCCCGCCAGCAGAGCTGTGCTACGAGCTGCTGACGGCCACGCCTGAGCTGCGGCAGGTCAGCGACACGCTCACCGTGTCATTTAAAGGGCGCGAGTTTTGTGTGCGTGATGTGCCGCAAGTGATGGTGGGTGAAAAACTGCACATCACCCGCAACCCTTACCAGCTCGATGCCGCTCTGGTGCTGCTCAAAGGGGCAGACGGCCACGAGCTGCTGCACACCGCGCCGCTGGTTGAAAGGGATGAGGCGGGCTTCAGGCTGGACGCCAACACCATCAATGAAGACTTTGCGCGACCAAAAGACACCGTGCTGGAGACCCACCGCAAAGAAGTCGAGCGCTTTGCCTTTGATGCCGCCACTGACGAAGAGGCTGCAGCCAAACGCAAGGCAGGGGCCGTGCCTTTGGGCTCGCGCATTGACCCCTTCAAGGTCATTGAGCAGGCTCCAGAGCGCACCTTCATGCCCCGGCGCGGGCAAGACCTGCAAACCAAAGTCACCACCAGCCGAACGCCTGTGCCAGAGCGGGTATTGAGCCTGTTTGAAGCCGCCCGTGAAATGCGCCAGCGTGGCGTAGAGATGAGCGCCGAGCGCAATGCGCTCATTCGCAGCTGGTACCCAGATGGCGTGCCCGAGTCCGAGCTGGACGCGCTGCAGCACCGCCTGAGCGTGCGCGCCGGCCTGCGCATGGTGGCCAATGACTGACAACCATCAACCCAAAAAAGGAGACCAAACCATGCAACACCCCATGCAACAACCCACACTGCAAAACGTACTGGCCCGCCTGGGCGTGCTGCAAAGTGACTTTGCCCGCGGCGCTGGCATGTCCACCACGGCAGCGCATCGGCTGGTGGCCCACCACCGCTGGCCTGTGCGCAGGCCTGCCGTGGTGCAGCAGCGGGTAGCGGGCTATTTGCAAGCGGCGGGCGCAACACCTGCAGAGCTTGCCGTGCTGCCTGTACTGCAAACCCCACCCACCACATCCACCCAAAAAGATGCCCCGACAAGTTCGTACCTTGCCGGGGCTGCCCTAGAGGCAACTGTTTCACAACCACCCGAGGACTTGACAATGCTACTGCGAAATGAACCCCTGAGCAGCGCCGCCAAAAAACACTTCTGCCTGCCCCGCAGCCCGTTTGTAGATGACGTGCAGTCCATGGCTGACGTACACACCACGCCCGGCATACGCTACGTGCGCGCCGCGCTGCTCGATGCGGCCAAAAACCACGGCTTTATTGCCCTGGTGGGCGAGTCTGGGGCGGGCAAGTCCACCCTGGTCGAAGAGCTGGAAGAGCGCATCAAGCAAAGCGGGCAAGATATCGTCATCATTCGCCCCTACGTTGTGGCGATGGAGGCCAGCGACGTTAAGGGTAAAACTTTAAAGAGCGCCCAAATTGCCGAGGCAATAGGCTATGCCCTGGACCCCAATGCGGGCCTGTCCAGCAGGCCACAAAAGCGTTACCAGCAAGTCCATGACATGCTCAAAGCCAGCCGCAAGGCAGGCCGCAGGCACCTGCTGGTCATTGAAGAGGCGCACTGCCTGCCCATGGCCACACTCAAACACCTCAAGCGGTTTTTAGAACTCAAAGACGGCCTGCAGCGCCTGCTGGGCATTGCGCTGATTGCCCAGCCCGAACTGCGCGAGCGCCTGGCCAGCCAGAACAGCGAAGTCAGAGAGGTGATGCAGCGCTGTGAGGTGGTGGACATGCCCGCACTCGATGGTGAGCTGGAGGGCTACCTGCGCCACAAGTTTGCCCGCTTTGAGCTGAAGTACGAGCAGGTGTTTGCCCCTGACGCAGCAGACGCCATTCGCGCCCGCCTGATCCACACCCCAAGGGGTGGCCGCACGGCGGACGCCCGCAGTATTTGCTACCCGCTGGTCGTCAACAACCTGGTGTGCCGCGCCATGAACGCCGCTGCCCTTGAAGCCTACCCGCAGGTGGATGCGCAAGTGATTGCCGGTTGCTAAAAAAGCCCCCACACACCATGCACAAATACCGCATCACCATCACTCTGCCCGGCGGCAAGCGCACCGCCGCCTGGGGCCTGTTTGCCAGCGCCTGGGCCGCCATTGACCAGTGCCTGGCTGATTACCCCACCGCCAAAAGCATTACCCCCCGGAAGTTGCCATGAACCAAAAAAGAAGTTGTTATGAGCTGGGCATCTGCCAAAGCCGCACCCCCCCTTGCGAGGGCTGCCACTGCCAAACCTACAAAGCCGACACTCGCAAAGCCCTGTGGTTTGCGCCAGGGGTGATTGACGCTGGCCCAAAGCACCAGGCCCGCGCCTGGCGGGCCAGCGACTTTGCCGGAGCACTTGCGCTGGTGGCAGTGGCTTATTTTCTGGCGGGGTGGCTGCTGTGACGGGCTGGATGCAAAAAGCCGTCATGTGGCAGCTGCTAGAGCACGGCGTGCTGACCAACCGGCAGATCTACGGTCTGGTTGACAACACCCCACCCATGATCACAACGACCCTGAGCTGTTTGCTAAAAAGCGGCCTGATTGACTCGCTCGGCAAAGAGCACGGCGCGCCAGGCGTTAACCGCCGGGTGTACGGCCTGACGCGCAAAGGCGCTGCGCTGGCCGTGGAACTACAAGCCAGCGACGTGTACGGCCTGCGTGAGGCGGACGATCCTCTTTTTAAACCCGTTGATTAATTGACCCAGAAAGACCCCCATGAACCTATCTGACATTCAAAAACGCGCTGAAGCGCTGAGCAAAACCCGTGACTGCCTGACGGGCCTGTTCCGCACCCTTGAACAAGAAATCACCACCGTCAAAAACGGCTCGCTGCCAGAGATCAAGCGCGTGGCCCGCCAGATCGCCCGGCAGCACACAGAGCTGCAAGAGCTGATTGCCGCCAACCCAGCGCTGTTTGCAAAGCCCCGCACCTATGTGGTGGACGGCCTGAAGTTCGGCATGCAAAAGAAAGTCGGCAAGCTCCAGTGGGAAGACGACGCCAAGCTGGTGGGCCGTATTGAAGGATTAACGGTGCAGGAATTGATCACCCCAGAGCAGCAGGACATGCTGATCACCACAGTCAAAAAGCCCGTAGCCAAGGCGCTCGAAAAGCTCGACGGCAAGCTGCTCAAACGCCTGGGCGTGACCTTGACGGCAGACAGCGACGAGCCGCTGATCAAGTCCGTTGATGGCGAGGTTGAAAAAGCCGTCAACGCCATCATCAAAGACGCCACGCAAGACACCCATGCAGGAGTATCGGCATGAACCGCAACACGTTCGAGCTGGCCAAACGTCGCCAGGGCTACATCCACGCACAGCAACGCCCCAGCTGCCACAGCTGCGAGCATGCGCACCGCATGGTGCATCAGGCCGGTAACGTGGGCCTGCAGTGCATGCTGGGCGGCTTTTTTGTCACCGCCATGGGTGCCTGCGACCGTCATGGGAAGCTGGAGCCACAAGCGGCAACGCCGGCGGGAGGTGGCGTGTGAGCCAACCTGTCCGCAAACCCGCCAGCCGCAACGGCGACCTGGCCGCCATCCACATGGCGCAAAAGAAGCTGGGCCTGAGCAAAGAAGACGCGCAGGCCCTCAAGCTGGGCATCACCGGCAAGGCCAGCGCGGCAGACATGACGGTACCCCAGCGGCGCATGCTGTTGGCGCACTTGTGTACGCTGCAGGCCATTGCAGGCGGCAAGCCTAAGCCTGCCTACACGGGCCAGCGCCGCAGCCTGGAGCGCTCTGCAGCAGATGACCATGACGCACGCTGGGGAAAGGCCCGTGCGCTGTGGGCGCTGCTGGCAAAATCAGGTGCAGTCAAGGTAGATACTGACGCTGCGCTGACTGGCTACGTCTTTCGCCAGACCGGGCTTGAGGCCTGGCGCTTTTTAAACCACCACCAGATCACCAAGGTGATTGAGTCGCTGAAGCTCTGGTGCTCTCGTGAGAAGGTTGTGCTGAAATGAACGGGCAAACGGGCGCAGTGGTGTGTACTGAAGACTTGGCCGCGCTGCATGCGCTGCTGGACGCGGCCTACCCGGAGAACTTGCGCACGATTGCAGAGTGGAATTTTGTGCAGCTGGTGGAAGACTGGGACATGTTGGGCATCAAGCCTGATGCGCAGACGCTGCCCAAGCTGGCATTGATTGCGCTACGCCAGACCGAACGCCTGAGCACAGAAGAGGGCGGCAACGCGCTGTACCTGAACAAAGGCATCAGCTACCGCGCCTCACTGCGCGACCGGGACATGTTTGAGCGCTTTACCGGACGCAACTACGACGAGCTGGGCAAGCAACACCACATCAGCCCCATGCGCGTGCGCCAGATCATGCGAGCGATGCGGGCCAGCGAGACGAGCCGCAGGCAGGGCAATCTGGACCTGACGTAGAGCCCACTCTTAAAGCACAGGGACAGTGCAGGGCGTTTAAGGCGCTGCAGCGCGGTTTGGCAGCAAGCCCCCGCAAATTGGTTTTGGAATGAAACGAACGGCCTTTGGAAGGCTTCTGGCCGGGTTTTGGACTCAGTCGGCCCCGTGCTTGACAGCCTGGCATTGGCCCCGCTGCAAAAATACCCGATAAAAGTTAAAACGCTTTGTTTATTGCCCCAGCCCTGATCGCGCGACAGTGGCGGCATGGCTTCAAAAGCACCCCCCTCAAAACCCAACGCCGTTGTAGCGACGCTGCCCGCACAGATTGAAATCTTCCGGGCTGGCAGGCACACCGACGACTCAGGCACCGTCCACAACTTTAGTGCCGCTGATGTCTCTAGCATGGCCGCGGCGTATGACCCCGCGCTGCGCGAAGCCCCGCTGACCATCGGCCACCCCGAGCACAACCTGCCCGCGTATGGCTGGGTCAAGGGCCTTGAGATGAATGCCGCTGGCAATCTTGCAATGAACACCCACCAGGTAGCGCCCCAGTTTGCCGAGATGGTGGCCAGCAAGGCGTTTAAAAAACGCAGCGCCAGCTTTTACCCACCCGGCCACGCCAGCAACCCCAAGCCGGACAACTGGTATTTGCGCCACGTTGCCTTTTTGGGCGCACAGCCCCCGGCCATTGCAGGCCTGGCAGATTTTGCAGACACCGGCGCTGAGGGCGCTGTGAGCTTTTCAGAAGGCGCTGAGTCTGCATCGCCCGCGACTGCCAACCTTGTCATCCCAGTCACCCCAGCCACCACACCCGTAACCACAGAGCCTACCCAGGAGCAACTTCGCATGACGCAACAACTCACAGACCAACTCGCCGCTGCCAACGCCAAACAGCTTGCAACCGATGCCGCCCTGGCAACCGCCACCGCTGCCACCGCTGCAGCCAACGCCCAGCTCGCCCAGTTTGCCGAATCCGCCAAACGCGACCGCACCGCTGGGTTTGCGTCATTTGCCGAGGCGCAAATCAAGGCTGGTGTGCTGCTGCCCAAAGACAAAGACGCCGCTGTTGCAGTACTGGATGCACTGGCTGACTCGCAGCCCGTCAGCTTTGCCGAGGGTGGTGCCACCAAAACCGTGTCGCCAGCCGAGTGGCTGAAGAACTTTATCGCCAGCCGCGTGCCGGTCATCAGCTTTGGTGAGCATGCAGCGGGCAACGCTGGAAACCTTGGAAACCACAGCACCACCACCATGACCGAGGCCGAAATTGACACCAAGGCCAAAGCCTATGCACGCCAGCACAAGGTTGACTACAAAGAAGCCCTGAGCGCCGTGGTGAGCTTTACCGCCTGAGCCACACCCAAAGCACGCACCCACAGCACACACCGCACACACAGCAAACACCCTGAAGGAAACGCACCATGATGAACGCCGCACAAGTCCGCCTAAACCAAAGCCCCATTTTGACCAGCCTCATGCTGGGCATGGGCCAAGGCACCTACATTGCCGAGTCGCTGTTCCCGCGCCTGCCGCAGGCGCTTGCCTCGATGACGCTGGCCAAAATTGGCAACGAGCGTTTTAAGCGCTACAACTTGCGCCGCGCCCCCGGCAGCCCCACCAAGCGCATTGAAGTGAAGTACGAGGGCAAAAGCTACAGCCTGGACCAGTACGCGGTGGAGGTGCCCATTCCGATTGAGTTGATTCGCGAGTCTGACCAGTCGCGCCGCCTGAATGTGGGCAACTACCTGGACATCAGCCGCATTGCCATGGTGACTGCCAGCGGCATCTTGGCGCAAGACTACGAGCTGGACGTGGCCGGTGTTGCTACCCTGCCAGTCAGCTATGCAGCGGGCCATGTGGAGGCTCTGACTGCAGGGCGTAAATGGAGCGCCAGCACCGGCCTGCCCGTGACTGACATTCGCGCTGCAAGCGACGTGATTCGCAAAAAGATTGGCAAGCGGCCCAACAAACTTATTTTGAGTGCAGACGCACAGGCCGCGTTGATCACCAACGCGGAAGTGCGCGGCTACCTGCCCAGCACGCAGATGGGGCCAGCCACCATGGACCAGCTCAAAACCATCTTGAACGTGACTGAGATTGTGATGGGCGACGCCATCTGGGTGGACGCGAACGACGTGGGCGCAGACATTTGGGGCAACAACGCCATCCTCGCTTATGCGCCCAACATTGGCGGGGCCAATGGCGGCGACATCAGCCTGGCTGAGCCATCGTTTGGCTTTACCAGTGTGCTTGAAGGCCACCCGTTTGCCGAAACGCCCTACTACGACAACGGCCTGAGAAGCTGGGTGTATGGCGCAACTTTTGAGCGCCGCGCCAACGTGGCCTACAACACTGCCGCGTTTTTGTTCCAGAACCCGAAGTAACCACCAGCAACGTTAAGCGACAAACCCCAGGGCCTGGTGCCTTTGGGCAGACGCAGCAAACCAACTCACCCGAAAGCACACCATGAAACTCATTGCCCTTGTTGCCGTAGCCATGATGGTTAAAGGCGAACGAATCACCATTCAGCCAGGCGAAGAAGTCACTGGCTTAAACAAGGTGGATATTGCCGACCTCAAAGCCTGCGGAGCGATTGAAGACCAGGATGAGACCGCTGGGCTTGAGAAGAAACAAGAGGCGGTTGAGCGAAAAGCCGCCAAAGAATTTGCTGATGCCAGGCGCGCAGTGCAGGCCAGCCAGGCCGCGATTGAAGCGCCTGCCGCCTAAAGCCCACAGCCTACCCGCCTGACTGACTGACTGACTGACAACTTAACGGAACCACGGAGCCTATCCCCATGCCTTCACAAAACAACGCTGGCCTGCAGCACCAAAAGCGCTTTGCCGTCACCCTGGTGGCTATGGCTTCTATTGTGGCGAACCGCATCATCGCCTATGACGGCACCTACGCCACTGCAGCCGGTGGGGCGAAAGACGCGCAAGGCGTGTCTGAGTTTGACGCTGCCAGCGGCGACGCTGTGAGCGTGGTGACCGACTACAGCTACCTGGTCGAATGCAGCGCGGCCATTGCCTTTGGTGACTACATCAAGCCCGCAGTAGATGGCACAGGCCGCGCCGCTGTGGGCACGCTGGCTGACCACTGCGGGCGTGCCCTGGGTGCCACCACAGCGGCTGGGCAGCTGGTTGAAATGCAGATCGTCCGCCACGTCCACGCTTGACCATGATCTACGCGCAGTGGCTGGATATGGTTGAACGCTTCGGTGAGCGCGAGCTTACGCAGCTGAGCGACCGTGACGACACGGGCGAGATCAACCCTGCCGTTCTGACCCGTGCCATTGACGACGCCACAGCGTTTGTCGATAGCTATATTGGCCGCGTGTACAAGCTGCCATTGCTGGGCTGTGCCAAGCCCGCCACGGTGCCTGGCGCTGCGGTGGTGTACGCCGTGCCACCAGTGTTGACCCGCATGGTGTGCGACCTGGCGCGCTACTACTTGCATGACCAGCTGGCCGACGAAAAACACGAAGTGGTGCGCAGGCACATCACTGCGACGCAAGATTTAAAGAACATCGCTGAAGGCAAAACCCAGCTGACCTGCCCTTGGGGCGGGCCACCCGGCGAAGCCATCAACGCTGACCCGTTGGTGGACGAGCAGGCTTACCACAGCTTTGCGCCCCGCCAGATCAACGATGACAGCCTGCGAGGCTTTGCATGAGCGCCGCAGACGAAAATTTTCTGGCGCTTGAGCCCCTGCTGATTGCACGCCTGAGCGCCCAGCTGGCAGACCTGCAGCCCAAGGTCAAGATCATGTCAGCCGCAGACCTGGCAGGTGTCTCTGAAGACCAGCAAACAACGCCCGCTGTGCAAATTGTGTACCGGGGCTATCGGGTGGTGGAGAGCAACCATTCGAGCAACTCGGTGCGCATTGAGCAAACCTGGCTGGCCGTGGTGGCCACGCGCAACGCCAAGAGCCTGCGCACCGGTGAAGCCGCCCGCACCGACGCGGGCATCATCACGCGCCGCGTGCTGCAGGCGCTGATGGGCCATCGGCTCGTAGGCACCAGCAAACCACTGCGCTTAGCTGATGCGCCCGAGGCGGCTTACAGCGCGGGCTATCAGTACCTGCCGCTGGCCTTTGTGGCTGAGCTGACCGTCACCACTGCCTGAACATTTACTGCACCTACTTTTTACCCACTACAGGAAAACACCATGGTTCCCCAAAACGATTCAAAAGCACAAATCATTGCCGCAGCAGCAGCCACCGCAGCGCCCGACACCAGCGAATACGCCGTACACGCTGGCGACGTGTACGTGGCCGGCCAGCACTACACGCCAGGCGAGAAGCTGCAGCTCACCGCCAGCCAGGCCAAGCGCCTGGGCGATGCTGTCAAGCCTGCCTGAGCTGCCAACCCACCACCCAACACCACCACACTGAAAGCGCACCATGGCCGACAACATTTACAAACCCTACCTCGGCTCTGGCCAGGTTTATGCCCGCATTGCAGGCGCTGCCGTGGCGCTGCTGGCCATTGGCAACTGCTCCATGCTGGAGCCGTCGGTCAAAGAAGACAAACAAACCCTGAAGGACTACACCAAGCCAGGCGGCGGCACCTACGCCAGCGTCAGCCGCATTGACACGGTGACCGTCAAGCTCAAGCTGCACGACCTGAATAAAACCAATGTGGCCCGTGCCGTGTTTGGCTCTGAGTCAGCCGTGGCGGGTGCTACCGTTGTTGACGAGGTGGTGGTGGCCTACAAGGGCGGTTTGTCGCCCTTGGCCCATATTGACCCGACGGCGGTGGTGGTGACCAACAGCGCGGCAACTACCACGTACGCGCCGGGTGTGGACTATGAGGTCAAAGGCGGCGGGCTGTTGATACTGGATACCGGCACCATTACAGAGGCGCAAAGCCTGAAAGTTGACTACACCTTTGCGGCGTACCACAAGGTCGAGGCCATGACCACCGGTGCAGTCATTCTTGAGCTGCACTTTGAAGGTCTGAACGAAGCTGACAGCGGCAAGCCCGTAATATTTGACGCATACCGGGGCCAGCTCAGCCCGACTAAGGCGCTGAGCCTGCTGGGCGACAAGTTCAGTGACCTGGACATGGAGATCGAGCTGCTCAAAGACCCAAGCAAAACGGGCGCAGGCATCAGCCAGTACTTCCGGGTCAAGATGGCTTGACGACTCACACGTCGAAACCACAAAAGCCGCCTCACACCAGGCGGCTTTTTTACGCCCTAAAAAGTAAAACTCTTTAATTACCCAGCCTTGCGCGCGCGCGGCAAAGTGTGGCGTATGGCAGACAACAAGATTGAAATAAAGGTTACAGCGGACACGGCGCAGGCTGTGACTGAGCTGGGTGCCGTCGAGAAAGGGCTAAAGGCCACCGGTACACAAGCCCAGCAGTTGGGAGCCTCATCAGGCGCTGCAGGTACAGCTCTGGCACAAGCCGGGCAGGGTGCAGCAGCCGCCGCAACACAGCTTGACAAAGTACAAGCCAGCGCCACCAGCACAGGCACAGCCTTTGCGCAAATTGGCCCGCTGATTGCAGGTGCGTTTGCAGGTGCGCAGATGGTCAAAACCATCACCGAAGCGGACTCCCTGCAGCGCGGCATGCAGGCCGTAGCAGGCAGCAGCCAAGCCGCAGCCACTGAGATGGCGTTTATTCGCAAAACCAGTGCCGATTTGGGCCTCGAGCTGCAAAGCACAGGCAAAGCCTACCTGAGCCTGATGGCCGCCACCAAAGGCACAGCGTTAGAAGGCCAGGCCACGCGCGAGGTGTTCATCAGCGTC
>READ01000073.1 GCA_004293675.1 Betaproteobacteria bacterium | reverse complement strand
CCCACCACGTCCAAGCGGGGATTCAGGCGGGCCGTGGAACTGGGGCCTGGGCGCTGCCGACATCGAGCTGGCCCCTGACGCCATCATCACAAGCGCCATCGAGAGACGCGACGGCGCAGACATCAATGCGGTCTACGCCAGCGGCACCACGCAGGGCGTGCTGGCGCTCGTCAAGCGCGCAGGCACAGCAGGCGACAAGTTGGCGTCTTTGCAGACGGATGCCCTCATCACAGCCAGCCAGGCAGCCCAACAGCGCGGCCTGGCCACATTAGGAAAAGCCGGGCCACAGTACGCCATCAGCCTGGAGCTGCCAGTGCTGAACGGTGCTGGCCAGCCCGGCGTGATAGACGTGGGCAAGCTGGTGCAGATCAACGAATCAACACCATGGCGTGGCCGCGTGCGCAGCGTCAGCGTCAACGCCACCATGCCCACCGCCCGCCAAACCATCACCCTGGAGCGCCATTTATGAACGGCACCAACCTGTACAGAGCCTTGCGCGAGCTGCTGCCCGAGGCCCCGCTGCTTGTGGCCACCGTAATCAGCGTGCAGGCCACCGACGGCACCAGCACCGTGCAATACCCAGGCGGTAACCAACAGCGCGTGCGCGGTACCAGCGCGGCAGTTGCAAGCCAGGTATTCGTGCGCAACGGAATCATTGAGAACGCAGCGCCAGCGCTGACAGCCTTAACGATAGAGGTTTAGACCTCAAAAAAGAACGGGCGACTTAGCAAGCTGCGTCAACAGCGAACTAAGCCCCTCCTGGCAGACGTTACCTGCAAGTCGGCAAGACCCGCCCACTGTGTACACAGCGGGGCTAGCCTATCAGAATTTCCCTACAGGAAAGAGACTTGCGAAATGATAGATATTCGATGTGCCGCTTGCAACCGCAAGTTAGGCACGGGACAATTCAGCCTTCTCATCATCAAGTGCGCTCGCTGCAGCACACTGAATACTTTCACAGAGCGCCCTGGTCAAGCTTTCGAGCCAGCCAACAGAGCACCCCCACCTGAACGCCCAGAGCGTCAAAACCACCAAGGTAATGACCATGCGCGTAACTCAACAGCAAACCGGCCTGGACTCAGCAGAGTCAGCAGGCCCACTGGTTCAACAAGCCAGTAGCCACGCAAAATCCTTCTTCGGCTGGGTGGGCGGCAAAAGCCAGCTCACCAGCACGATCATCCCGCTCATTCCCGAGCACAGGTGCTACGTTGAGGTATTCGCAGGCGCTGCCTGGCTGCTGTTTCGCAAGCCGCCCAGCAAAACCGAAATCATCAACGACATCAACGGTGACCTGGTGTGCTTGTACCGCTGCGTACAAAACCACCTCGACGAGTTCGTTCGCTACTTCAGGTGGGCGTTGATTAGCCGGGGTGAGTTTGACCGGCTGAAAAACGTGCCCGCCGATACCTTGACCGACATCCAGAGGTCGGCACGGTTCTATTTTCTGGTCAGAAATGCCTTTGGAGCCAAAATCACCCATCCCAGCTTCGGCGTGGCCATCACAGGCAAGCCAAGGCTCAACTTGCTGCGCCTGGAGGAGGAGCTCAGCGAGGCCCACCTGCGTCTGGCGCAGGTCTTCATTGAAAACCGGCCTTACGCGCAGGTCATCAAACAAGCCGACCGTGCATCGACCTTCTTCTACATCGACCCACCGTACTGGGACTGCGAGGACGTCTACGGCAAGGGAATTTTCAGCAAAGCAGACTTCACCGCACTGCGTGACCAGCTGGTTGAGGTCAAAGGCAAGTGGCTGGTCAGCATCAACGACGTGCCAGAGATCAGGGCGCTATTCAAGGACTTTCACATTAAACGGGTACCGACCAAGTACTCACTGTGTGCAGGCCAAAACAAAAGCGTTAGCGAGCTCCTCATAGCCAACTACCAGTTTCCCAAGTGATGGCTTGGCTGGCTTGATACCAGACCACCCTGGTCTGGCACCCAAATACTGCTTGCTTTAAAGATGTATCAGAGCGGTACTGGGTGTGTCCAAACCACAAACGAGAGCTCCAAATGAACCAGTCCACAGCCACCCAGAAAGAATTCATTACCGACTACGTCACCGGCTTTGCCCGTAATAACCCTCAAGGTCTGGCACACCTCGCCACCTATCCAGATTGGCAGGCCGCCGCCGCTGTGGAGCTGAAAAGTCGCATGACCCGCTTCATTACCAACTTGACAGATGCAGAGCTCACGGCAATCAGCAACGCAGAGGTCAGCATCAACGATATAGCCCAAGCCCTGCAAAACAAGCCCAGCACCTAAAACCCCCAGCCCCAAACAAACAAACCGCCTTCGGGCGGTTTTTTCATGGGCGCTAAGCTGGGTATTCACGGTGGGTTAATTCTGTTTCCCACAGCGAAAGCCGTCGCATGTATTAAATATCGCGCTTTTACCAATACAAATATGTCAGCGCGCTTCAACCG
>READ01000065.1 GCA_004293675.1 Betaproteobacteria bacterium | reverse complement strand
GCCGCGCTCGATCGGTTGCACTAGATCGCCCGCTTCTGCTAGCGCGCCTGCATACGTATCGGCGACTACGCGCGCTCGACGCACGGCTTCGTCGTCTACTTCGCGCATGTTGCGTTTGAAGCCGCCGACTAGATCGAGGTGCGTCCCCGATTGCAACCATTCGCCGCGGATCAGCGGTTCGGTTGATGTGGTCGCGCAGGTGATGAGATTGGCTTGGCGGGTTGCGGTTTCTAGCGATGTGGCGACGCTGAATTTGACGTGTGCATGTTCGGGTTCGCGCGTCAGCGTATCGACGAGCGCCTGTGCTGCATCGATTTTTCGTGCCCAGATGACGACGCGCTCGATGCCGGGCACGAGTGCGATATGCGCTCGCGCCATCCATGCAGCGAGTCGCCCACCGCCGACCACGAGCAGCGTTTTCACCGGCAACTGCGCGAGCTTGATCGCGGCGAGCGCCGAGGTTGCAGCCGTTCTGCGCAGCGTGATCGCCTCGCCATCCATCACCGCGCGCGGCTCGCCGGTGGCGCGATCGAGTGCGACAACGGTCGCTTGCACGGTATGCGGCGCGTTTGGGATCACGGTGACGAGCTTGGTCAAAATCAATTCGCGATCCCATGCGGGCATCAGCAACAAGGTGTCGCTTGATGAGAGCGCATGCGGATGGCGCACCGGTACCGTCGCGCCCTCGATAAATGCGGCTTCGAGCGCTTGCATGAGTTTCGGCCAAGGCAGGGCCGCGTGAATTTGTTCTGCCGAATAAACTTGAATCATGAGCACAAGTTTATTCTCAGGCGAGTTGCAAGATGTCGTGATCGTCGGCGGCGGCGTGATCGGCAGCGCGATTGCCTATTTCCTTGCGGCGGAACACGGCGTTCGGGCGACCGTGATCGAGCGCGATTTGACCTACGCAAAAGCTTCGAGCGCGCTTTCGGCCAGCTCGATTCGGCAACAGTTTTCAACGCCAGCGAACATCGCGCTCTCGCGTTGGAGTTTCGAGTTTTTGCAGCGTGCTCATGAAACGCTCGCGGTGCCCGGTGACGCGCCGCCGCTGCTTTCGCTCGAAGAACGTGGTTACTTGTATCTTGCGACCGAGCCCGGCGCGGCGACCTTGCGCGAGAACCACGCCATACAAATCGCCAACGGTGCTGACATTCGCTGGCTTGATCGCCCAGCGCTGAGCGCGAAATTTCCATGGCTCGCCTGCGACGACATCGTTGCCGGGACATGGGGCGCGAGCGGCGAAGGCTGGTTCGATGGGCCAGCGCTGTTGCAGGCGTTTCGGCGCAAAGCGATTTCGCTCGGCGTGCGCTATGTGAACGATGAAGTTCTGGGTGTCCAACTTCAAGCTGTATCGCCTTATGTAATTGGGCGTACAAGCAATAATCAGTTTATTTCGAAAAACATCGTTTTAGCCACAGGAGCCCACGTCAATAAGGCGATGGGCGATTTGGCTGTATCCCTACCTGTCTCCGCCAAAAAGCGCGATGTGTTCGTAGTTGAATCGCCCGCGCAGCTCGCGGATTGTCCGCTCGTCATCGATCCTTCCGGCGTTTGGTTTCGCCCGGAAGGTCGCTACTTCATCTGCGGCGCGCCGCCGCGCCAACGCGACGGCATGCCCTACGATCCCGACGATGCACCGCTCGACGACATCGATTACGGATTGTTTGACGAGGTGATTTGGCCGGCGCTCGCCGCACGCGTGCCGCAATTCGAAGCACTCAAAGTGCGATCCGCCTGGGCGGGTTATTACGAAATGAACGCGTTTGATCACAACGGTTTAGTCGGCACGTTGCCCGGCTTCGACAACATCTTCGTCGCCAGCGGATTCTCCGGTCACGGCATGCAGCACGCGCCCGCCGTCGGGCAAGCGATGGCTAGGCGAGTGATGGGACACGCGGCGCCAGAAATTGATGCGTTCACACCCGCACGGGTTGGGCGAGGGGAGACGCTGATTAAATCCCGCGAGCAGCGCGCCTTGGATTGGGATCGAGTGCGAAATCGACAAATGCGAGGCATAGCGGGGCTATGGCGAGCATTTTGGATGCAGCGGCGACCCGCTGGTCGCAAGTTTACGACCGGGCCCAAGTCCAAGGATGCGATGCTCGATGGGCATTTGACCAGCGTCTCCCTAGTGACTGGTGAAACGAATGCAGCGCCGCACGAACTTCGGCGGGCTTTTCCTGTAAATGCGGGATAGTTCCCGTTTCGCTAAGCTACGGGCTACGCAACTTGGCCCACCTCTTTTTCGCCGTCCATGCCTACCCGCAACCCTACCCCTCTTCATCCCATCGAGCGCGCCTCGCGCGACGAGCTTGCGGCGCTACAACTCCAGCGCATGCAGTGGAGCATCGCCCACGCTTACAACAACGTCGCGCATTACAAGAAATCATTTGACACCAAGGGCGTGCATCCGAGCGATCTCAAGCGGCTTGAGGATTTGTCGAAGTTTCCGTTTCTGGTGAAAAGCGATTTGCGCGACAACTACCCGTTTGACATGTTTGCGGTGCCTCGAGCGAACGTGGCGCGGATTCATGCCTCTAGTGGAACGACTGGCAAGCCAACGGTCGTGGGTTACACGAAAAACGACATCGATACGTGGGCTGATTTAATGGCTCGTAGTATCAACGCCTCAGGAGGCTTGGCCGGCGACTTGATTCATGTCGCTTACGGTTACGGTCTATTTACCGGTGGACTAGGCGCACACTATGGCGTTGAGCGATTGGGCTGTACTGTCATTCCCATGAGCGGTGGGCAAAGCGAAAAACAGGTGCAATTGATCACCGATTTCAAGCCCGATTTGATTATGGTGACGCCGAGCTACTGTTTGGCGCTGGCCGAGGAATTCGTTCGTCAAGGCATTGATCCCGCCACATCGTCGCTCGCTATCGGGATTTTTGGTGCAGAGCCGTGGACCAACGCCATGCGCGCCGACATCGAAAAGCGCATGGGCATTGATGCCGTGGACATCTACGGCTTGTCTGAGGTCATGGGGCCTGGCGTGGCGTGTGAATGTATCGATGCCAAGGACGGCCCGGTGATTTGGGAAGATCATTTCTACCCCGAGATCATCGATCCGATCACGGGCGATGTGTTGCCCGATGGCAGCGAAGGCGAATTAGTTTTTACGAGCTTGAGCCGCGAGGCCATGCCCGTGATTCGCTACCGAACGCGCGACTTAACGCGGCTGCTGCCACCCACAGCGCGCAGCATGCGCCGAATGACCAAAATCACCGGCCGCAGCGACGACATGATGATTATTCGCGGCGTCAACGTGTTCCCCACGCAGATCGAGGAAATCATCCTCAAGCAACCCGAACTCGCGCCGCACTACCTGTGCGAAATCACACGGCCTCAGCATCTCGACGAGCTCACCATTCGCGTTGAAGTCAGTCCAGAACACGCCGCTCATGGCGCAGAGATTCGAAATGTCGCGGCTGAGCAACTAGCCAATCGAATCAAAGAACTGATCGGCGTGTCAGCGCGAATCGAGCTCGTTGCCCCGGGGGGCGTTGAGCGAAGCTTGGGTAAGGCGAAACGAGTGGTGGATAAGCGCGGGAAGTAGTAGGCTTTTTGCACTTCGAGGTTGAATCCGCCCGCCTCTCCGTTGGGACCACGGGCAGGCCGTGCAATTTTGCGACGTTTGTGCGCCTGAGTCGCGTTGGATTCGTTGGAAATTTGCCATTTGTCCCAGACATCGCTAGCATCTGTGTCGGAGAGTGATTAGCCGCAAAAGTCTTCGCCGAGCCTAGGAGCGTTTGGTAGAAAAGATTGGCCCCCATAATTTTTTCTATCGAGGCAACAGTGAAACGTTTCTTTTGCATACTCGCAGCGGCGAGCTGCCTTTTTGCGTCCCCAAACTTCGCCCAAGTCAAAGACATTGACGACGGCGTATACAAAGCGGCCAAGCTTGGCATGCTGTCGCAGCGTGTTGGTAAAGCCTATTTAGCCATCGCACTGAAGGGCGATGAAGCGCAAGCCAGAAAAGTGCTCAACGATTCTGTGAGCCAATTCGATCGGCTGTTGGTCGAGCTCAAGGTGTTTGCGCCAACGCCGGAGATCAAAACCCTCTACGACCAACTTGAAGCCCGGTGGCGTCCGATCAAAGACATTGTGGTCGGCAAAACGCCTGATCCAACCACGGCGGCACAATTTATGGCGGGCGAAATTGCGCTCCTTGATCTGGCCGCCCGCGGTTCAAGGGCCATTCAGGCACGGGGCACGAAAGCTAACCTCAAACTCATCGAAATCGCTGAAAACGATGCAATGCTCTCGCAGCGTGTGGCGATGTATTACTACGCCTCGCTGCTCAGCATCAATACCGCCGCAGCTCGCCGCGAGATTGAACGTGCATCCAAGGAATTCTTAACCAATTTGCAGTTTCTCAAAACCGCCGCTACCACCCCCGCCGCAGTGCAGCCGAAGTTGACTATTGCCACCTCCCAGTGGGCGTTTCTGGAAAATGCGTTAAAAAACACAGGTGATGTGCGAAACCGGTCAATCCTCGCCGCCAACATGTTCCGCTCTAGCGAACGGCTGCTCGAAGTGCTCGACGATATCGCGCTAACGTACGAGAAACTGTAGCGGCTGATCGGGCGGCAAGGCATGCTCGCCCTCACACCGCTCGCGCTACGTTGAGGCGACCAACCCGTCCAAATCCCAGCGCTCACCTTTGAGCTCGGCCTCATACCCCTCAAGAAACGCACGATCAAAGATGCGCTCGAATCGGGGTACGCGTTGCGACAGGGGCAAGCTGGCATCATCGGGCATCAACGCTTCATGCCGCCGCCGTTGTGCACGATCAAGCATAGGCTGCCACGAACGGCTGATCGGAGCGATTCGCTCGTGAATGACGGCCGCGTGGCCGCCCTTGCGCATGGCGCCTGTGCGCTCGGCCAACGTCAGGAAGTGCTCATGCCACGCCATAGCGCCGGTGACCAATTGCGTGTAGCCACCGGCTTGGATGAGTCGCGTGCCGAATTCAAAGTCATCCCACGTAATCCACGGAAACGCTGTGTTGAATCGCCCCACGGTGTCAAACATCGCGGCTTTCATTGACACATTGCCGGTAAAGAAAAAATTCTGTGGCCACATCGAATAGCTGGCTCGCATCCCCAGGCCAAACAGCGTGCCGGAATCCTCAAGCCAACGGCGCAGCGGGTCTGCACGAAGCGCCTCGCGAAACAGCGTGGGGCCGACGGCTGCGGCCAGTGGATGGGGATTCTCCAGATGAAAACCGAGGTGGCTGGCCAGTGCAGTTGAACATGGCAGCGCATCGTCGGCCATGATCGCAATGACCGGAGCTTGCGCAAGAGCGATTCCGGCATTGACGCACGCTGCGCGACCGAGAACATCGAGGGCCACGTAGCGGACGTTGAGCGTTGGATCGACATCGTTGAATTGCGCTACCGCGCTTGCTATGGCCGTGCGCGCGCAATTGTCGACGAAGATAAGTTCAAACTGCGCATGCGGCAGGGTTTGGTTTTTGTAGGCGTTGAGCAGCTCAACGCCTGAGTTGTCGTGTACGGGGTCACAAAAAATCAAAACACTAATCAGCATAAACGCGGCACCTCGCTCAACTCTGCGGCCAATGAACGCAACGCCAGTTCGGGTAGCAGCTCCAAACAGCCAATCCCGCCAATGATCGAATAAAAAGCGCGACGCCAAACCGCTGGGCAAGGCGCAAACGGATTGCCGCCTGCAGCAACATCAAACGCCGCGATCTGCGCGAGTGCCTGGCCCCTCATCGCGGCACATTCAGCTTTCACAGCGTCGTTGTTTTCTGAGATCGTATTGGATTCGTGTATCCGATAGTCGTAGAGCGCGGCGGCCACCCGAATCGGCTCTGAACACAAGCAGGCCTGTAGTGCGAAGTGCCAATCGTGGTTGTAGCGCCAGTCGCGAAATCCGCCCACCTGCTGCCAAAGCGTTTTTCTAAAAAAAATATTACCTGTTGAAATCGCTGGATTGGCCAACAGGAAAGCGATACCGGTTGTCGGCGACATGTAGCCGGTATTTGCAACGCCACGAAGCGAATGGGCCAGCGTATCCGGGGCGGTGTCGCTGGGCTGGCCCGTCGCGTCCACCACGTTGACTCGACCAAAGCCCCAATCGATCCCGGTTCTGCAACAGGCGGCAATCAGGCGCTCGATGCGTTCGGGGGCAAATCGGTCATCGGAATTAAGCGGCGCAATCCAGTCGCTTTTGGCCAATGCAATGGCCTCGTTGAAGGTGGCAGCCGCTCCGCGATTCTCACGAGCGATCACCTGAGTGGGAAAGGGCGCGTTGCGAAGCACCTCGCGGATGTAATCGGCGCTCCCGTCGCTTGAGCCGTCATCAATCACAATCAATTCATCGGGCAGGCGCGTTTGACCCAGCACCGATTCAAGCGCCGCACCGATGTAGCGAATATGGTTGTAGCTCGCCACGACCACCGCAACGGTGGGAGAAAAATCGGGCGACGCCTCCCTTCGCTCGGCGCTCCAGCTCTGGTAGGCGACCGTTTTTTCCAGCAGCGCTGGATCATCAGCGAGCTGTACACCCTGGGCCACAGTGAGCCCAAGGTTGTGCCACGCCACTGCACTCATTGGGAGCCCTGCCCCCAGCATTTCGAGAAACGCTTCTAGCGATTCACGCATGCAGCCCATTTGATAGAGCGCCACCGCACGCATGTGCGCCGCATCAAAGTCAAGTGGATCGTGGCGCAGCGCTATTTCGTAATGCGCGACCGCCTCAGCAAATTCGAATCGTTGCTGAGCGGCCAAACCAGCCAGCTTGCTTGTTTCGACCTGCCCCGACACCAGCGAGGCAACATTGGGCGCGCCACAACACAACTTGAAGCGCCTACCACTTGCACAGGGGCAAGGTGCATTACGTGATAACCCGCGACACTGCGCGGCAAGGCTGGCTGACACTACCATAGACTGCAAAAAAATCCCTTTATCGCTGGCAGATCAACGGCCGCTATCAATCATCACACGCCATGCTAGCGAATGAGGCGCTACACAGTAAAGACGCCTTCGCCCGACCGATTACGCCAAATTCCCCGCCGCATACGCCTTGACATCGTCCGGCGTGTCTTGGGTGGCGTAGCAATCTTCAAATAGCTCGCGAAATAGCGCCTCGGGCAGTTTTCGACCGATGAACACGACAGTGCTTTCGCGCTTTTGATCGTCTGACCATTCGCTAGCAAAGTCGAAACCCGCCATCATGTGCACGCCCTGGAAAACCACCTTTTTTGGCTCGCCTTTGATGTTCAAAATGCCTTTGTAGCGAAGCATTTGCTCGCCGTACAAATTGATGAGTGAGCTGATGTAGCGATCGACCTTGCGCACGTCGAGCGCACGATCAGTTTTGATGTAGAAGCTTGCCACTTCGTCGTGGTGCTCGTGATCGCTGTTGGTCAAGAAATCGGGTTGGATTTCCAAAATCGCGTTCAGGTTAAATCCGCGAATATCGAGCAGGTCTTTGATGGGCGTCACGCCGAAATTGACCTTAGTGATGGGCGCGCGAACATTTAATCCACGCAACCGCTCCATCAAAGCCTGTGTTTCGGCTTCGGTGACTACATCCGTTTTTGACACCAGCAACCGATCGGCAAACGCCACCTGTTGCTGCGCTTCGGTAAACTCCTTGAGCTGCGTCAGACCGTGCTTTGCGTCCACCACAGTCACCACTGCATCCAGCAAATAGCGCTCGTTGACTTTTTCATCGGCAAAGAAGGTTTGTGCGACCGGCGCAGGGTCGGCCATACCCGTGGTCTCAATCACCACGCGATCAAAATGAAATTCGCCCTTGGCGCGGCGCTTGTAGAGGCTATTCAAAATCCGAATCAAATCGCCTCGCACCGTGCAGCAAATGCAGCCGTTGTTCATCTCAACAATTTGCTCTTTGGAGCTTTCCGAGAGGATCGCGTTATCCACGCCCTCTTCGCCAAATTCGTTTTCGATCACCGCGATCTTTTCGCCGTGTTCTTCTTTCAAAATTCGATTGAGAAGCGTCGTTTTGCCCGCACCCAAGAAGCCCGTCAAAATCAGCACGGGGATCGGTGACTGAGTTTCGTCTGGCGACGGCCCCCAGTTGTTGGCTTCTTTTTCAGCGGCTTTTGCGGCGGCTTCGGCTTTGGTGGACATGAGTGCTATCTTTCGAACGATGAATACTTCTAATTTTAGGCCGCGCGACGTGAATGCAAGTTTTCTGATCGACGGCGAGCCCGTTTTGAGCGTTGCGCAGGTTCGCGCGGTGGAAGCGCAATTTCCAAACGTTGACCTGATGCGACGCGCGGGGCGAGCTGCAGCAGAGTTTCTATTTGAAAACGCAGCGCTGAGCGAGCGAATTGTGTTGTTTGCGGGGCCGGGAAACAATGGTGGCGACGCCCTCGCCTGCGCCGCAGAGCTTGCGCAGGCCGGCTACACGCCGCACGTGGTCATGCACGGTGATCCGGCCAAATTTGATCAAGACGCGCAGCGAGCGTGGTCCCGCGTGCAGGAGCTTGCCGTCATCACCGTGTCGAGAGACGCTACGCCGTTGGGGCATCCGATTGACGCGGATTGGATCGTTGACGGACTGTTCGGCATCGGCCTGAAGCGCCCGTTAACTGGAGCGTTCAGAGACGCTGTGTTGGCGATCAACAACGCGCGGTCCCAAGGTGCAAAAGTGCTGGCGCTGGACACACCAAGCGGCATTGACGCCGATACGGGTAACGTGTTCGACCCAGATGTGTGCGTTTGCGCGGACCACACGATGACGTTTATCGCCTACAAAGTCGGTTTACTCACCGGACCTGCACTTGATTTCGTGGGTTCGCTCCAGTTGGCCGATCTAGCGTTGGAGTGGTCGGGCGAGTTAGACGCCGTTGGATCAACCGTTGCAGGGATCAACTTCACTCGCGGCGCGAGCGCCAACGCCCACAAAGGCACCCACGGCACGTGCGCGATCTACGGCGGCGCTAACGGCATGCTGGGCGCGGTGCTCTTGGGGTCGCGGGCCGCCATGCGAATGGGCGCTGGCAAGGTGAAAGCAGCGTGGCTCGCCGATCCCTTTCCGCAGGTCGATCCGCAAATGCCCGAGGTCATGATGCGCTCGGCGTCCGACAGCTCGGCCGACGGAGCAACCGCGCTGGTCATCGGCCCCGGTTTAGGCGTGAGCGGTGCAGCCGTTCGCGTATTGAAAACGCAACTGAAGCGCGACATTCCCATCGTCATCGACGCCGATGCACTGAACTTGATCGCAGAATCTGCCGAGCTGGCGAAACTCGTTCAGTCCCGCAAGTCGCCAACGATCATCACGCCGCATCCTGCAGAGGCCGGTCGCTTGCTCGGCGCAAGCACCGCGAGCGTGCAATCGGATCGAGTCCGCGCAGCGAAGGATCTAGCCAAAGGCTATCGCTGCGTTGCCGTGCTCAAAGGCGCCGGAACGGTGATCGCCGACGGCACAACAGTCACCATCAATCGAACGGGCAATCCGCTCCTAGCCACAGCCGGTACGGGCGACGTGCTCGCTGGCATGATCGGAGCGCTGCTAGCGCAAGGCTACACCGCCCAAAACGCCGCGCGCGTAGGCGTGGCTTTCCACGGTGCAGCCGCCGACGCCATGGCCGAACGAGGCGTAACACGCGCCGTAGCCAGCGACCTCATTGCAGAATTGGCCCACCTGTAGGAGCGGCTTGCCGCGAACGAAGCGTAACGAATGACGAAGCTAAGCGCTGGGTTTCGTGCCTTTGAGCAGCCTACGTGCCCGACTCCCTGTGAAACGCTTTGCTCGTTATATTTGTATTCGATCGATTACAATTCGTCATGTTCACGATAAAGCGAACGCCCGAATTTGATCTCTGGTTTGCCGGCGTCCGCGATGTCACGACCAAAGCGAGGCTGGTCGCACGTTTGCGAAAGGCTCAGCTCGGCAATCTTGGGGATGTCAAGGCGATTGAGGCCAACGTTTGTGAAATGCGCGAACACTTTGGCCCCGGCTGGAGGATGTACTACCTGAGGCGAGGACGTGTTTTGATTGTGATGCTGGGTGGCGGCGACAAATCAACGCAAAACGCAGACATCAAACGCGCAGTGAAACTCGCTGCAAAATTAGAGGATTGAGCGATGCCAAAGAAAACCAAAGTCTACGAGCTTCCCGAATTCGACGCGGCGGAGTATCTTGACAGCGAACAAGCGATTGCCGAGTACTTAACGGCGATGATCGAGGCCGGTGATCCCGCACTACTCGCCGCAGCACTCGGCGACATCGCCCGCGCGCGCGGCATGAGTGATATCGCAAACGCATCGGGTCTGACCCGCGAAGCGCTCTACAAGGCGCTGCGCCCCAATGCTCAGCCGAGGTTTGACACGATTGCGCGAGTGTGTGCGGCTTTGGGTGTGCGTCTTGTCGCCCAACCGATGTCGTGATGGAGGTGGGGCGCGTTTTTGACGCACCCAGACCGTGGCGGATTGAAGAAATGTGCTTCGAGTGCAGCGGAACGAGCCGCGATGGCATCGCACCCAATAATCAATTTCCGTGAATAGCCGAAGCGTAGGGTGGGCACCCCGTGCCCACCAAACTCGTTGTTGAAGCGCTGTGGTGGGCAGAGGCTGCCCACCCTACCTGACTAGCAGCTCGCGCTGTCGCGAGCGACATCATCGGCGAGCGCGCCACGCTGTAGCGGAGGTTTGCCGCGAATGAAGCGTGGCGAAAGACGAAACTGAGCGTCAAGGCAATTGTGAAGCTCGCTCGAGCCCTCGCAGAGCGTCGAGTCCAACATCCGAATCGACGGGCTCTATTTTGGCGCCCCCGCGATCCCGTCCAAATCCATCCAGATACATTGGGATGAAGACGCCCGGCCCGACCATCAGTGGAACCGCATTGCCACGTGCACTGGGTTGCTTCGGGTTCCACACGGCCGCGAAGTAGCTGACGCCCGGTTGGACCTCTAGCGCAAACTGTGTGCGCCATCGGCTTGAATCACGCTGCCCTGGCTCAAGTGCGATCACATGACGACCAGGAGAAAGCTCTATCTCTAGGTAGGTCATATGCGAAAGGCGAACCACTGGTTTTGCATTGACCAGAAGCATCGGTGTATCTGCTCGATCGACCTGGTCGAGTTCAGGTCGGAACAAGTAGAGGAGCGCCTGATCCGCCGGTGCTGCACGAAGCACCGGTTTAGGGGGGATCGGTTTCGGAGGGACCGTTTGGCAAGCCGCCAAAAAAACCGCGCAAAACAAGGTGCCAAATTGACTCAATCGCATCGCGGTTCTCCTTGGTTCAATTCTCAAGCTGCTCTCCATCAAGGCACCAAAATAACCCCACCCACAGTCTTCCTCGCCTCCAAATCCCGATGCGCCTGCGCAGCATCAGCCAACGAATACGTCTGCCGCGCCGCTAAATCCAACTTCCCGTCCTTCATCAACGCGAACACGTTGTCAGCCATTTCAAGCATGGTGGCGCGGCTGGCGGTGTAGGCCATGAGCGTTTGGCGGGTGACGAAGAGCGAGCCTTTGGCGGCGAGGATGCCAAGGTCGACGCCGGTGACGGGGCCAGAGGCATTGCCGAAGCTGACCATGAGGCCCAATGGTTGCAAGCTGTCGAGCGAGCCGAGCCAGGTGTCTTTGCCGACGCCGTCGTAAACCACGGGCACTTTTTTACCGCCGGTGATTTCTTTCACTCGTTCGGCGAAATTTTCGGTTTTGTAATTGATAACGTGGCTGCAACCGCTATCGAGCGCGAGCTGCGCTTTGTCGGCGCTGCTCACCGTGCCGATCATGTTCACACCGATGGCGCGCGCCCATTGCGCGGCGATCAGGCCAACGCCCCCCGCTGCGGCGTGAAACAAAATCGTGTCGCCCTTTTGCAGTTTCTTGGTGCGATTGAACAGGTATTCGACGGTCATAGCGCGCAGAAATCCCGCGGCGATGTGTTGTTCGCTGACGTATTGCGGCAGTTTCACGAGGAATTTTGCAGCGATGTTTCGTTCGCTGGCGTAGCCGCCAAGCGGTCCGTCACAGTAGACGATTCGGTCGCCGGGTGCGACTTCGGTTACGCCATCGCCTACGGCCTCAACCATGCCAGCCGCTTCTTTGCCGAGCGCGGAGGGCATCGGCAGCGGATAGAGGCCGGTGCGGTGATAGGTGTCGATGAAATTGACACCGATGGCGCTGTGCCGAACGCGCGCTTCGCCGGGGCCGGGGGGCGGCAGCTCAATGGTGTCGAGTTGTAGAACGTCGGGCGAGCCGGTTTGGTGGAAGCGGATTTGTTGGGTCATGCGAATGTGGTTTTGGTTAACTGATTGTGCGGAGTTGAATCGGTGTGTCCGTTCGTGGTGAGCTTGTCGAACCATGAACTGGCTGGCTACGGCCGTTGTGGTTCGACAAGCTCACCACGAACGGGAATAAGGTTGCGGCCGTTGTGGTTCGACGGGCTCACCACGAACGGGGGTACGGTTGTGGTTCGACAAGCTCACCACGAGCGGAACAAGCGCATCACGAGCGGAAAAATACTTTCGTTACACGCTGTTTTAGCGCTCACGCAAGCGCCCGATAGGCTTGCATTCCAATTGCGGTCAGTACCAGTGAAACGAGTAGATGCATCGCCGCCAGCCCCAAGCCGCGAGCCACCGCGCCCTCCATCATGAGTGTGGTGACTTCCGCGCTAAACGTCGAAAACGTGGTGAGTGCGCCGAGAAATCCGGTGACGAAGAACATGCGCCAGAGCGGCGACAAATCTGGCTTGGCGGCCACATGAGCGAGCGCGATGCCCACGAGCAAACCCCCGATGGCGTTGGCAGCAAACGTGCCCCAGGGTAGCCATGATTTGCCGTTCAATAGGACTGAGAGACCATAGCGTGACCACGCGCCCAGAACAGCGCCGAGGGCAATTGCGGCAAGTGCCATCATTCCCCTCTCCCGCGGGCGGGAGAGGGGCTAGGGGTGAGGGTGCGGTGGCGTCTCATTCCAACTGGATTGCGGTGAATGCGAACACCCTCACCCCTACCCTCTCCCGCCTGCGGGAGAGGGGGAAGCAGGGTTCGCAATGCGGAACCTGACTTCAGCGAGCGAGCGCTGCTTTCCACACTGCATCCACCACTTCGCGTTGTGCGCCCTTTTCGCGGTACAAGCGAATTTCCATCGTGCCAGTCCAGTGGGCGTCGCCACAACGGGCGATGCGTTTGGCTTTGACCTCGCGCGCGACGGCACTCTCGGGTAGCCACGCTAGGCCGTGGCCTTCGAGCGCCATGACTTTGAGCGCTTCGGACATATCGTTTTCATAAACACAATCGAGGTGCGCGCGAAGTGGCGATTGCTGCAAGATCAGCTCGACCATGCGGCCTAGGTAAGCTTGCGGCGTGTACGACAGGTACGGAATTTTTCGTTGATCGCTGCCAGGCAGCGTAAACAGTGCGCGGCCTTCGTTGTCGGTCTTGGCAAAGGGCGCGATGGTTTCGGTGCCGAGCACGATCATTTCATAGCGCGATTCATCGAGCTGAACGGGCTGATTCGGATGGTGGTAGCAAAGCAGCAAATCGCAGTTGCCCTCGACCAAGCTCATCACCGCGTCGTGCACGTTGACCGCGTTGAGCTTGGCTTTGACACGGCCCAATTTTTTCGCGAGCACCGTCATCCAATTCGGGAAGAACGTGAGCGACAAGGTGTGCGGCGCGGCAAACAAAATCGTGTCGGTCGGCGCGCTCTGTAGGCCACGAGCAATCGCGCGAGCGTCCATCGTTTGCCGCACAATTTCAATGGCGCGTTCGCGAAACTGCTCACCCGCCTTGGTCATCTTGGTGGGATAACTGGTGCGATCAATCAGCTCAGCACCGAGCCATTGCTCGAGCGCGCGAATGCGCCGTGAAAACGCAGGCTGAGTGACGTAGCGCAGCTCGGCGGCGCGCGAAAAGCTTCCTGTCTCAGCCAGTTGCAGGAAGTCTTCGACCCATTTCAATTCCATAAGCGCAGTGTAGTCCAATCTATGCGTGTTCGACATACATGACGATGTTGTCGAATCAAACTTTATTACTGTATGCCAATTAAAGTAAGGGATACAAGCAATAAAAATTTATTTTCAATAGCGCTAATAAATTTAACAAACGCCTTGTTTTATAGGGCGTTCATAAAAATAGTTAGCGAAATTTTTTTAAATACGATCCCGTAATCGATACCAAGCCATCGCCGCCACGAGCGCAGGTGTTCTGAGCAAACCGCCGCCCGGAAATGCGCGATGTTTTAGCGAAGCAAACGTATCGAATCGCTCTGAGTTTCCGGCGATGGCCTCGGCCACCAATTTGCCTGCAAGCCCCGTCAATGCTAGGCCGTGGCCGGAGAAGCCCTGCAAGTAATACACGTTTTTACCGAGCGACTCTGCCCGCCCAAAATCCGGCGCTCGGTTCATTGTGATGTCGACGAATCCGCCCCACGCATGCTCGATCGCCACATCGTCGAGCTGCGGAAATACGGCCAACATTCGCTCGCGCATCGTTGGCGCTAGATTCATCGGCGTGACCGCGCTGTAGCTCACCCGACCGCCAAAAATCATTCGGTCATCGGCGCTCAAACGAAAGTAATCAAGCACGAAATTGGTGTCGCAAATGGCAGCGCGCGACGGGATCAAGCTTTGTGCGCGATTGCGATCCATGGCGGCAGAAGCCACGATGTAGGTTCCCACGGGCATGATGCGCGGTTTGAGCGCGGGTGCAACGTTGTCCAAATACACATTGCCAGCCAGCAGCACGTGTTTGGCACGCACGCTGCCTTCGCGACTGTGAACGATGGCGTCTGACGTTGCAGTGGCGGGCGAGATGCCCGTCACGGCGGTGTTTTCGCAAATGGTTGCGCCCAACGACTCCGCTGCCTTCGCCATGCCGAGCGTGTATTTCAATGGATGCAAATGCCCGGAGCGAGGATCGTGTGACATGGCCACAAACTTTGGGCTGTCGATCCATTGCCGCACCTCGGCTTGCGAGATGAATTGCTGTTCGTAACCGTAGCGCTTTTGCATGTCGTCAACCCACGCCGCGAGCGCCCTGCCCTTCTTCGCGTTCACCGCGCCGTTTAGATACCCGGCCTGCCAGTCGCAGTGGATTTTGAATTGGGCGCGGCGCTCGTGAATCAGATCGATGGCTTCCAACGTCATGTTCCAAACGCGTTTCGCCGCCTCAAACCCAAGCTGTTTTTCGATCACGGCGATATCGCAAGCCAGTCCAGCAATCACCTGCCCACCGTTCCTGCCGCTCGCTCCCCACCCAGTGTGTTTGGCCTCAAGCACGGCGACAGAATAGCCGCGCTGCCTGAGCTCCAGCGCAGCCGAGAGCCCGGCCAACCCGCCGCCAACCACGCACACGTCAGCCGTCATTTCGCTCATCAACGCGCCACGCGACAGCGGACGAACAACGCTCGCTTCGTAGTACGAATCGGTGGTGAGTTTGGGTTCGGAGGAGATTTTCATGAATCTTTTCAGTCGTCTTTTTGCAACACACGGAGACGAGAACCCTCGTACCGTTCGCCCCAAGTAGGATATTTGCCCGTGGTTCAAAAGGCGTTTTTGAGAAACAGGGCGGTGACCGGTTTGGCTCCCTCTCCCTGGGGGAGAGGGTTGGGGTGAGGGACTTG
>READ01000064.1 GCA_004293675.1 Betaproteobacteria bacterium | reverse complement strand
CTGGACGCCCAATTTCAATGCCTGTCAAAACGCTTGACTTTCGACACAGTTGCTCTCCCCCAGGGAGAGGGAGCCAAGCCGGTCACCGCCCTGTTTCTCGAAAACGCCTTTGACCCACGGGCAAATATCCTACTCAGCCCGAACGGATAGTGACCTCTGCAATTAAACGAACCGCATTGGGTATTGGAGCGGCTTCTCGAGGCGGCATTAGCTACGCGAGGGTCTCAGTTCCGCGACGGCAACGGTATCTCGGTGCTGAACTTGCTACGTTTCGTCGCGAACCGCGTGCGTACGTTTCGCACGTTATTCGTGGCTGAGAACAATCGCTGTACGAGTGCGTTGTACTGGGCCATGCCCGTGAGCGTGAGCACCAGAGTGAAGTCAACACTGGGGGCGGTTCGGTAACACTGGGTCACCTCCGGAGCCGCGACAACACCGCGCTCAAATGCGTCGAACGCCTCGGCGTGCTGGTCCGAAAGCGTTATTTCAGAAATCGCAATCAGCAACTCACCGACGGATTCTGGCGAGAGGATCGCCACCGTTTTTTGGATCGCCCCGGACTCAGTGAGCGTACGAACTCGACGCAAGGTCGTCGCCGGAGAGGCGAAAACCCGTAGAGCCAAGGCTTGGTTGGTCACCGTCGCATCGACTTGCAGGGCTGCAAGTATTCGACGATCAAGCTCATCAAATGAAATCATTGCGTAATTTGTATCGCTTTATGAAATAAAAAGCCATCTCGTATCGTGTGTGAAATTTTAGTTCGAAAACGGCACTTTTTAGATCACATTATTCACAGAAAATTCTTTACGCTATCGGCTGAGTTCAAAACAACGCTTGTCGTAGAAAGTAGCTTATGTGCGGAATAGTTGGCGCAGTCGCCTCCCGAAACATCACACCGATCCTGGTTGAAGGCCTAAAACGGCTCGAATACCGCGGCTACGATTCGTGCGGCGTTGCCGTGCATAGCGGCGGCCAATTGCAGCGCGCCCGAAGTGTGAGCCGCGTGTCAGAGCTCGATCGCGAAGTGGCCGACACTAAGCTCGAAGGCCAAACTGGCATCGCCCACACCCGCTGGGCCACCCACGGCGCACCGGCGGTTCGCAATGCGCATCCGCATTTCAGTCGTGATCCCGAAGCGGCGCGGATCGCATTAGTGCACAACGGCATCATCGAAAACCACGATGAATTGCGCGGTGAGCTCAAAGCGCACGGCTACACGTTTGAGAGCCAAACCGATACCGAGGTGATTGTGCACCTCGTTGATCACTACTACGAAGGCGATTTATTCGCAGCCGTACAAAGCGCGGTGAAACGCCTGCAAGGCGCGTATGCGATCGCAGCGATTTGTCGCGACGAACCGCACCGCGTCGTCGGCGCCCGCGCAGGCTCGCCACTGATTGTGGGCGTAGGCAAGGGCGAAAATTTTCTAGCCAGTGACGCCATGGCCCTCGCCGGTGTGACCGATCAAATCATCTACCTTGAAGAAGGCGATGTGATCGATGTGCAGCTCGGGCGCGTATGGATTTACAACGCTGCGGGCCGTGAACAATCGAGCACCGAGCGCCCCGTAAAAACGGTGCACGCACACTCGGGCGCGGTGGAGCTAGGCCCGTATCGCCATTACATGCAAAAGGAAATCTTCGAGCAGCCGCGCGCCATTGGCGACACACTGCAAGGGGTTGAGGGCATCGTACCCGAGCTCTTCGGCGACAAAGCGAAATCGGTCTTTGCACAAATCGACAACGTACTCATTCTTGCGTGCGGCACCAGCTACTACTCGGGGCTCACCGCGAAATACTGGCTCGAGAGCATTGCAAAGATTTCGTGCAACGTAGAGGTAGCCAGCGAATATCGCTACCGCGACAGCGTGCCCAATCCGAAAACACTCGTCGTCACCATTTCTCAATCCGGCGAAACCGCAGACACGATTGCAGCGCTTAAACACGCCAAATCGCTGGGCATGCAACACACCTTGACCATTTGCAACGTGTCAACAAGTGCGATGGTGCGCGAATGCGCGCTGCACTACATCACTCGCGCGGGCATTGAAATTGGTGTGGCGTCGACCAAAGCGTTCACGACTCAACTCACCGCATTGTTTTTGCTCACGCTCACGCTCGCGAAGATGCGCGGGCACCTTAGCGCCGAAAGCGAGGCTGAGCACCTCAAAGCGCTCCGCCATTTACCCACCGCACTGCAAGCGGTGCTCGCGCTCGAACCACAAGTCATCGCCTGGGCACAAGAGTTTTCACGCAAAGAAAACGCCCTGTTTTTGGGGCGCGGATTGCACTATCCGATCGCGCTTGAAGGTGCGTTGAAGCTCAAGGAAATCAGCTACATCCACGCCGAAGCCTACCCCGCGGGCGAACTCAAACACGGCCCGCTCGCACTGGTCACCGACGCCATGCCCGTAGTCGTCGTCGCCCCGAAAGATAGCCTGATCGAAAAGCTCAAAAGCAACCTAGAGGAAGTACGCGCCCGCGGCGGCGAGCTCTTCGTATTTGCCGACGGCGACAGCGCCATCACCAACAGCGAAGGCGTTCACGTCATCCGCATGCCCGAACACTACGGCGTACTCTCACCGATTCTCCACGTCGTCACCTTGCAGCTATTGGCGTATCACACGGCAACGGCGCGCGGGACGGATGTGGATAAGCCGAGGAATTTGGCGAAGAGTGTGACGGTGGAATAGCTAGGCGTTAGCTTGTTCAGCGTGTGGTGAGCCGAACTTATCCGTGCATGGTGCTTTAGCGTTCTCCGTTCGTGGCGATACAGTGTTCTGCATTCGTGGATTTAGTGTTGTCCGTTCGTGGGATTCAGTGTCCCTCGTTCGTGGTGATTGAGTTCTCTCCGTCCGTGGTGATCGAGTTTTCTCCGTTCGTGGTGATTGAGTTCTCTCCGTCCGTGGTGATTGAGTTTTCTCCGTTCGTGGTGAGCCTGTCGAACCACAACGGCGATAGAAGATCCCATCCGTCGGATTGTTTCAAAAGGTGCGCTAGGCCGAAACGAAGCTATCAGCGTCTCAGGCGAGCACGGGGCTGCACGCGTAGCAGCCCACCTCGGCTCCACGACCCGCATGTTCCACCTCGACGGTATGAAGGCTCCCATTCAGACACCGCCCTGAGCAAACTCAGCGCCTCCAATGCAAGAGCCTCACGGAAAGACCTTTGCACAACCATTGCTTCGGCAACATAAAGTATGAAGTGAGTTCATGGTTCGACAAGCTCACCACGAACGGAAACGTTAATACTTCAGCTTGCCGGATCTACAGCTCGGTAGCGAGCAAGCACCCAAATCGCCATTCCCGCACATGCGGGAATCCATCGTGAACTGAGCGGAATCAACCACTTGGAACATTTCTCTTTGACGACCATGGCTTCCCGCCCGAGCGCAGCGAGGTTTACCCTGAGCTTGTCGAGGGGCGGGAATAACGAATGGGGCGGTTGTGCGGCGACCTTCCGGAAACCAGAAAAATAACCGGCATTTAATCGCAATAAATTGCGTCAAAATGGATGACATATATCGTCACAAGTCCTTTATAATCATAGGAAATCGGATGTATTAGGCCGTAGCATTGTCCGGCAATTTAACCGGCAATATTACCCACAAAAATTCCATGCGAAACACCCCGATCGCGCGATACACCCAGCCGCATCAGTTTGAGCCCCTGCTGCCACAAACTGGGCTGGACGCGCTGCGCGAGCGCTCGCGCGGGGTCATTGAGCAATCGCTGCGCTTATCCGCCGCCGTGCATCCCGACACCCTCGCAAGCCTGCGCGAGCTGGTGCGGGAGATGAACTCCCATTACTCTAACCGCATCGAGGGCCAGAGCACGCATCCGCACAACATTGGCCGCGCCCTGCGACGCGATTTCTCCGACAAACCGGATGTCGCCCGCTTGCAGCGCGTCGCGCTTGCCCATATCGATGCCGAGCGAGCGCTGGAATCCGCCGTTGATAGCGGCGCCACGGCCCTTTCCAGCACCTTCATCCAGCAGGCGCATGGCGAGCTCTATAGCCGCTTGATTGAGGCAGACCGCCTCACCACCGAGGGAGAAGTCATCCAGCCCGGTCAGTGGCGCACACGACAGGTGGCCGTGGGCCGCCACGAACCGCCCCCGTCCGAAGCACTGCCGGCATTCCTCGCCCGCTTCGATCAGGTCTACGCCCGCCCCCATCTCTTCGAAGACCAACTCATCGTCGCCGCCGCCGCCCACCAGCGCATGGCCTGGATTCACCCCTTCATCGATGGCAACGGCCGCGCCTGCCGCCTGCAGACGCACTGCGCCCTGTGGCCGTTGAGTGGCGGCCTGTGGTCGGTCAGCCGCGGCCTCGCCCGCCGCCGCGACGAATACTACGAACGCCTCGACGCCGCCGACGCGCCACGCCAGGGCGACCTCGACGGGCGCGGCAACCTCAGCGAGGAGGAGCTGCGCCGCTGGTGCGAATGGTTTGTCGGCATCTGCGAAGACCAGGTCAGCTTCATGACCCGCCTATTCCATCTCGACGGCATGAAGACCCGCATCCAGGCGCTGATCAGCTTTCGCGCCGCGCACGACAAACGCATCCGCCCCGAGGCCGCGCTGCCGCTCTACCACCTCTTTCTCGCCGGCCCCACCGCGCGCGGCGAGTTCCAGCAGATGACCGGGCTGGGAGAACGCACCGCCCGCACGCTGCTATCCAACCTCATCGAAACCGGCCTAGTCACCAGCACCGGCCACGTCGCCCCGGTGCGCTTCGTCTTCCCGCTCGACGCCCTGCTGTTCTTGCTGCCTGAGCTTTACCCGGAAGCCGCTAGCCGAGAAGATTGAACCCGCGAATGGTGGGATGCCGTCGAGTGGGTTACGAATCCAGCGACAAACGACAGACGCCGGGTGCCACGACGATGGCGGGTTGCTTGGCGAACACACCCTGCGCGGTTACGATTCTGAAGAGGCTGGTGAAAATTCGAACCCCACCCCACTTCTGACCATTCGCTTTTCTCGCGCTTCCGACCCTTCGACCGAGCCTTTGCAGTTGGCGGTTTTACTGCTGGAGCGGGACGTGCAATTGCTAGCGCTGCCATCGTTGTTGCTGCGGGTGACGGTGGTGGTCAGCCCGTTGTAATCGGTCTAGCCACTTGTTAAGCTTACGCCTATGACCAACGACATCGAGTTTGACTGGAGTGAAGCCAAAGCAGCCGCTAATTTGCGTAAGCATGGTGTGGATTTTTTGGAGGCGATGAGTCTCTTTGCCGACCCGCTCACGGTCACTGATTTCGATGAGGAGCATAGCGACGGGGAAGATCGCTTCGTGAGCGTCGGGCGCGCTGGCAGTGGGCGCTTGTTACTTGTCGTGCATACGTTTTCTGAGGTGGTGCATGCCGGGGAACCGCCCTACAGTTTCGTTCGACTCATTTCCGCGCGGGAGCCCACGGCGCATGAGCGCCGATGCTACGAGCAGGGCGTGAATTGATCGAGCAATTGAGTGACCTAAACAGTGATCAAAGGTGATGAGATGAAAGACGAATACGACCTAGCCAACGCCGTGCGCGGTAAGTTTCACAAACCGAATCTGCGCTTGATACCGCCGGTGCGACTCGATCCCGAAGTAGTCGATTTCTTGGCCTCTCGTGCCGAGGCGCGTGGCATCACGCTCAATGCGCTCGTCAATCAGTTGCTCAAGAAAGATATTGAGTTGATTGAGGCGGCGCGGTAGTAAAAATACCTATTAGCGCCTCGATAGACTCAAGACTATGACTTCAGCCTCTGTGCCCCACTATAAAAGAGCTGAGCGGCATTTTTTGTGCTTATTGAGTTTCTAATGAATCGTGCTCTTTGCCAGCATCAAATGGGGCTCTTGACGAAAAGCTGTTTCGCAAATTCAGCCTTTGGTGAGCGCGGGGAGCTCGCGCTGTCCGCCGTTTCTGATGGATCAAATCGGTTCCGTAGTCCCTTAATCGTGTCTGACCCCATTGTTCCACCACCGCGCGCGGCGAGTTCCAGCAGATGACCGGGCTCGGCGAACGCACGGCCCGCACGCTGCTCTCAAACCTCATCGAAACCGGCCTCGTCACCAGCACCGGCCACGTCGCCCCGGTGCGCTTCGCCTTCCCGCTCGATGCGCTGCAGTTCCTGCTACCCGAGCTTTACCCCGAAGCCGCCACCCGCGAAGACTGAACACGCAGGCAATCAAGATTGCAGCCGTGTGGCTGCATGCAAGGCGGTCGTGGGGAAAATCCGAGCTAATCCCTTCTACGTGCCTTCGGCTCTGTTCTCGCTAGCCATTGCCGCTGTTTCTGCGCGGGGTATGTCTTCAAGCTCCGTGTAGGCATTTCCCATCATCATCTTGTAGTGAGCCTCATGGTCCGCCAACTTGAATATCCGATGGAAGACATCTAAGTAGCTGCTCACTGCACCTTGATCCAGACTTACGAAGATATCGTCGTGAGCAAAATGCGACCCGTCATTTATCCATGACAGAAGACTGTTGCAGATGATTTGGTCTTTGCCCGGCAGCTTCGCGCAAATCTCTCTCGGCTCAATCCCTCCGAAGAACTTGAAGTAGTTTTCAAGGATTCTGCGCATGACGTTTTGAATGGTCAGCAGTGACGGATTCGGGTTCCTTACCTCTGACCAAAGTAGCTCATACGAAGTCTGAATCGGATTCCCCTGATGCTTTTCAAGTTTCGAGTGTTTAGCTGGTTTGCGCACGACCCAAAACGTCTCGTCTTTAAGAGCCTTATCTGTTCGTAAGTTGTTGAATGAGACCTCCTTATGGAAGTAGACGTTGTGCGTCATAACGAAGACTTGCTTTATCAGGCTCGAATTGCCGCGCGCCTCATCGAACACTTTTTTGATGAGGCTGCCGACGATGAACAGAATCTCGCTGTCCAAGCTCGATACAGGATCGTCGAACACCACAACTCGATCCGTAGTGATACCGCTTTCCGTGTCGCTGCCTTTAAGTAGGTGGTAGAAATACAAGAACGTCACGAAGGTCTTCTCGCCTTCGCTCAGCGTCTCCTTGGCGTTCGATTTGTCCGCCCGGACCAGCTTGTATGCGGTGCCGCTGTCGGTAATTGCCAGCGAAAAGCCGTGAAAGCCGAACGAGGCAAGCAGGGAATTGATTGCGTCAATTGTCGGCTTTACGCTTGTGGTCTGCTTTTCCAGCTCCCGAATGGCGATGTCCAGCGTCCGTGTATTTTGGCTGAACGTCTTCACCTTGTCGTCAATCGACCTGATCGCTCCTTCCAACTCAGCCTTCTTGGTTTTGTAATCGGCATAGGCTGCGCCAAGGTCCACCTGCACCAGATGCTTCCAGGTCTCGGAAATCAGCTTTGCCTTTTCCCTGCCGATATTTTTGACCAAGGTATTGTGCTCGGACACCTTTTTGTTCGCGTCCGAAATCAGTTCTTCAATCGCAGCGGTGATGTTCCCGACCGATTCCAGTTCGAAAATCTGGCTGGGCTCCTTGCTCTTCTTGATCAGCTGCTGCGTATTTAGCTGCAGCTTCGCTTCCAGCAAATCCCGTTCGCTCTTGAACTTTCCGATATCCATAAACTTGGAGGGGGCTGCCAATATTTGCGCTAGCTCTTGTATGACGCGAGCGGTTTCGGTTTTGTAGTTGTAGAGCAATGACGTGATGGCCTTGCTGTCCCGTTCGAACGACTCATTGAAATACTCGCTGAGGCTCTTTTCAAACGCTTCGTCGGTCTTCTGCTGGCAGAAGGGGCAAAAGCCTTCGTTTGCCTCGTAGTAGCTTCTCCCCTCCCTCACCCAATCGCTGTTTCCAAGCTTCTTGATCATCTCGGCGATATTCACGTCTTCCTTGCCGATGACTCTTGTTCTGATGATGGGATCGGATTCGTGGCCAATCAGCGCAACGAAGGGAACAACGGGCACTCCCGGCGCATCGCTTAGGGCCTTTCCAAAAATCGTCTCCGCGCGCTTGTGCAGCTCATCCAGGAGCACAGTCGGGGACTTGTTGGACTCGGCTTCGAGCAGCGCCTTAGCCTTGAAGTCTTTCTTGCTGTTTCTGAAACCCTCAAATGCAAGGGAAAGCCGTTCTTTGTGCTTCCCATAGGCCTCCCAGCAACGCTCTTGGAAGGAGGTTTCAATCTGAGCCAAATCGCCCCGTTTTCCTGAAGCTCCGTCATCTCCTTCCAAAGTCTGTTTCAGATTGGCGACCTTCTCTTTGTAGCCGTCGGCTTCTTCTTTCTTCGACTTGATCTCTTCCTGGACCTTGACCTGCTTTTCGCCGAGTGTGAATACACCTTTGAGTTCCGCTGACCGACTGAAATTGCGCTCTACAAAGTCCCGGTTGTATACCAACGCCAGTATGGGCCGTCCGTCCTTCCAAACGACTCTGCACGAGGCATAGTCGGCTTCGTTGGCGATTACCCTACTGATCGTCGTTTTTCCTGTGCCATTGCTGCCGAAGATGAAATTAACGCGTTTGAGCGGTCCCAGAACCTCGGGCAGATCAGCATAGGTTGCTGTTTTCGACAGAGAAATACTTTCGATCATCGCGCTACCCCAAATTGTGATGTCCCCAATATCAACGAAGGCTCTCGGCAAACCAGCTGTACATACTTCAGCTCTCCTCCGTCCCCTCTCCCTTGCTCACTTCCGCAAACTTCGAAGCCATAGTCGGATTCCCCCGCGTCAATCGCTTGATGGTAACGTCCTGCGCCTTGTCGTTCGCGAGGCGCAGGTTGCGGTCGGTGCCGAGCAGGGCTTCTTTGGTTTTCTGCAGGTGATCAATGGATTTGTCGATCTCTTCGATGGCGGTCTGAAAGCGGCGTGAGGCGAGGTCGAAGTTCCTCGCAAAGCCGCTCTTGAAGCTTTCCAGCTCGTTCTCGAAGTTGGTGATGTCGACGTTCTGCGCGCGGACCAGGGCGAGCTCTGCTTTGTACTTGAGCGAGTTCATCGCGGCATTGCGCAGCAGCGTGATGATCGGGATGAAGAACTGCGGGCGGATGACGTACATCTTTGGGTAGCGGTGGAAGACGTCGACGATGCCGGTGTTGTAGAGCTCGCTCTCGGGTTCGAGCAGTGAGACGAGCACGGCGTATTCGCAGCCCTTCTCAACGCGGTCTTTGTCGAGCTCTTTGAGGAAGTCTTCGTTGCGCTGCTTGGTGGCGGTGGTGTCGCTTTCGTTTTTCATCTCGAACATGATGGAGACGATTTCGGTGTCGGCTTCGTCCTTGTCGCGGAAGATGTAGTCGCCCTTGCTGCCGCTCTTGGCGTCGTTGTCTTTCTCGAAGTAGGCGCGCGGGAAGGCGGTGGCGCGAATGCGGTTGAATTCGGTCTCGCAGTGTTGCTCCAGCGTTTCGCCCACCATTTTGGTCGAGAGGCGGGCCTTCATGTCGCGCAGGCGTTCGATTTCGCCTTCGCGATCCTTGATTTGAATTTCGTAGCGCTCTTTGATTGACTTTTCCGCGAGCTCCTTTTCAAGGGCGGCGCGCGCAACGCTGCTCTTAAGTTCGTCGCGTTCCTTTTCGACCGAGCCGAGGGCGTCGGCCAGTGCGAGGCGCTGACTGAGCGCGGTGGTGTTGAGCTGCGCCTTGAGGGCCTGAATTTCGGCGTCTTTACCGGCCGCGTTTTTTTGTAGCTCAGCCAGCATCTTGGCATCGGCGAGGCGGGCGGTGGCTTCTTTGTCCCGCTGCGCCTGGGCCAGCTGATTGGCGAGGGCGTCGCGCTCTTTTTCAACGGTACTGAGGGCTTCGGCTACCGCGAGCTTGCGGGCAGTGTCGCCCGCATCAACCCGAGCTTTGAGGGCCTGAATCTCGGTGTCTTTAGCAGCGGCGGCTTTTTGCAGTTCGCTCGCGAGTCGGGCTTTCGCTAGTTCGACAGCATTGAGCTTGTCTTTCTCGGCAAGCGCTAGGCGGTCGTGCAGTTGCTGCTCAAAATCACCATCCCGCACCTGCTTGAGGATGTCCGCGTAACCGGTTTCGTCGATCTTGAAGGCTGTGTCACAGTGTGGGCAGATGATTTCGTGCATGTGTTCATTCGTCCGGAATCACCGTAGCTTAACGTTTGGTCTGGTTCAACCAAGGGGAAATTGGCTGCGAAGAGCGTATTGCGTAAAAAAGACTCGAATTTAGAGCGACGTAGTCTTTGAAGTTCGCACCGTGAATCTGCAATTCGCACGCTTCTCCCGCGATTCGTCGCGTGCCCCTACACAGCCTGTTCACCGACGAATACAGTTCACTCCATCGCAACGACGCGATGTTTTTTAGAACTGAATGGAGCACACCATGAGCCGCACTTTCCAAACCCTCTCCCGCACCGAATCGGCTGTGACTGCAGCGGGTGCTAGCTTGTTGTCAGTGATCACAGTGGGTGCTGTGCTGGCGATGTTTGCGTCGGCCACACCCGATGTGTCGACGACGCAGCCGATCGTGTTGGAGCTGGTGACGATCACTGCGGCAAAGTCGGTCTAACGCGCCAGCCTGCGGGCCTGTTAGGCCGTTGGCTTAAACACGAGCGCGACGCCGTTGTTGCACCAGCGCTGACCGGTTGGCGACGGGCCATCATTGAACACATGGCCGTGATGGCCGCCGCATTTTGCGCAGTGATACTCGGTGCGCGGGTAGATCAATTTGAAGTCGGTCGATTTCTCAAATGCGCCGGGCATGGTGGTGAAAAAGCTCGGCCAACCTGTGCCGCTCTCGTACTTCATCTCGGAACTAAACAGCACGTGATCACAGCCGGCGCAATGAAACATACCCTTGCGCTTTTCGCCGTTGAGCGGACTCGTCCAAGGGCGTTCAGTACCATCGTTGCGCAAAACGTCGAACTGCGCAGGGGTGAGGCGCTTTCTCCACTCTTCGGGCTTCAGCGTGAGCTTTTCCACCTTTGGCGCAGCCCCCTTCGACTGCTCGATCGCCGTCTTGACCGACGCAGCGTCAGGCGCGGCAGGGCCGGGGCGTTGCGCAAACAAATCCTTAAACAAAGTGGCTCCTCCAATTACGGCCAAGCCGCCCGCTAGTAGATTTCGTCGTTTCATTTAATTTACCTCTGTGGTTTCCCGTTGGTCGTTAAAAGCCGTGAATCCATACACTGGCGCGGATGTGGACAAGCCGAGGAGTTTGGCCGAGAGTATGACAGCGGAGTAACCCTGCCGTTGGCCAGCAAAAGCTCAGCGCCGCTAGGCGATGTTTGCCGCAAAAAGTTGTTTCGGATTCTTCTGTTGCGGGTGTAATATCTCCTCGGTATCTGACGGGGCAGGCGCTGTAAGCCCGAATGTTGCGGTTCCGCAATCTGCGCAGTTTTCAGTCGGTGCTTTCGCCACAAGGGTCAATCACGGGGGATTTATGGGCAAATTTTTGCAGCATTCGAAGCAATGGCTTCGTCGATCAGTGTTCGCAGTAGCGTTAGTTGCGTCGATTCATTCGGGGGCAACATTCGCGGCGGCGATCATCATCGACAATTTTTCAGGCACGCTTGGTATTGGCGCGCGCAGTTTTGCCGGCAACCAGTCCGGCGGTATGGGAAGTGCCCCAACCTTTGCCGAGGCTGGCGGCGTGGGTACGATTTCTTTGGCACCCGTAAATTCCATCGTGTCGGGCACGCTTACCTACGCACCTGCATCCGGAACGGTCGATCTGACGGGCGGCGGAACGAACGACCAGTTTTTGATCGAGTTTTCTGATGTCGTGTCGCAGGTCAATATCGACGGCACACAAGTCTCGAATCTCTTCATCACCATTAACACGACCTCTGGCACTAGGACAGCGTCATTTGGCGTGGCCGACGGCCAAAGCAACATGGCGTTGCCCTTCACGAGCTTCTCGGGCGGCGGAAATCTCACCGCCGTTACCTCGGTTGTGCTGGGCTTCTTCTCCGTCAGCAATACACAAGACGGCACCGTGGGAATTGATCGAGTTTGGGTTAGCCCACCGGCGGGTGCGGTACCAACGCCGCCGGTTGGATCGATCACGGGAATAACGCCTTCGCCAACAGCGGCAACCACGATCAATTTCCAACTCTCTTTTTTCAACAACGCAACCCCGCCGCCCACGATCACCGGACTCACTAACTCCGACATCACGCTCTCCGGCACTGCGGGAGCAACGACTCACAACGTCACCGGTTCGGGATCGGTCTACAACATTGCTGTGTCCGGCATGACAACCTCAGGCACGGTGATCGTGACCTTGGGCGCTAACACCGTTCAAGACCTGTTTTCGCAATTTAACGTTGGCACTTCGGTGAGCCCAACGGTGAACTACGTCATTCCACCAGCCTTCACTAACGGTCCGCCACCCAACACCGCAACCATCGGAGCGGCGTACGGTGCCTTTACCTACGCCGCCTCCGGCGGCACGCCCATCACTTTTTCGACCTTCAGCGGCTCGCTTCCGACGGGTCTGATGATAAGCGCAGCGGGTGCAATCACGGGGACACCCACAACGATTGGCAATTTCAGCGGCGTTACCCGAGCCTCAAACGGCGGCGGCACTGCTAACCAAAATTTCAGCATCGCGGTGAGTTGCCCTGTGCTGGCCGTAACGCCAACGTCGCTCACGAACCCCGTGCAGAACCAAAGCTATTCTCAAGCACTTGGTGTTACCGGCTCATCAACCGGAACATATACGTACGCCGTGACCGCGGGGGCCTTGCCAACAGGCATGACATTGGCGGCCGACGGTACGCTTAGCGGCCCGGCGACGGGCACGGGCGTTTCCAACTTCACGGTTACCGTCTCGCGCGCTGGGCCGTCAGTTTGTACTGGCGCGCGTGCCTACAGCGTAGACGTGCAACCGCCCCCTTTCATCAACGGGGTTTGCGGGACAGCCAACGGCGTGCCATCACTTCTCGCCCCAACAACCGGTCAATGCAGTGCGGGCACGTTTGTCGCGCCGGTCGTCACGAACGCCGCCAACTTTACCTGGGCCTGCGATGGCATCAATGCTGGCAGCACTAATGCGGCATGCGCTGCGCCGCGCCAATTTACGGTCACAACAACACCGCCGACCAATGGCACGCTCAATTGCACGAGCCCTGTCACCAGCGGCGCAACTTCGAGCTGTACTGCGACACCGAGCGCCAATTTCGTCATCGGAACGATCAGTGGTTGCGGTGGCACACCGAGCAGCAGCTCACCCTACACCACGGGTGCAGTCACCGCCGACTGCGCGGTGAGCGCGACCTTTTTGCCGATCGTTAACGGTGCCTGTGGCACTGTCAACAGCGTGCCTTCGCTACTGGCTCCGACGGCGAACTTCTGCACCACGGGTACTGCGCTGCCCGTTGTGACCAATGCGAGCACGTTCACCTGGGCTTGTAACGGAGCCAATACTGGCACCAATGCGACCTGCTCAGCGCCGCGCCAATTCACAGTCACGGCAACCCCGCCGACCAACGGCACGCTCAATTGCACAAGCCCCGTGACCAGCGGCGCAACGACGAGTTGCACCGCGACGCCGAGCGCCAACTTCGTCATCGAAACGATTAGCGGTTGCGGCGGCACAGCGAGCAGCAGCTCGCCTTACACCACGGGTGCAATCACCGCCGATTGCGCGGTGAGCGCGACCTTTTTGCCGATCGTTAACGGTGCCTGTGGCACCGCCAACAGCGTGCCGTCGCTACTAGCACCCGCGGCGGGGTTCTGCGCAGCGGGGACTGCGCTGCCGGTTGTGACCAATGCGAGCACATTCACTTGGGCGTGTAACGGAGCCAACACCGGCACCAACGCAGCCTGTTCGGCACCGCGTCAGTTCACGGTCACAGCA
>READ01000036.1 GCA_004293675.1 Betaproteobacteria bacterium | reverse complement strand
GCTCACCACGAACGGGAGAGTACATAGGCGCGCCGTCGTTTAGCGGTTCAAGCGCCACATCCGTTTGTGGTGAACCAGCTCTGTCCGTTCATGGTGAACCACCCCTGTCCGTTCGTGGTGAGCTCGTCGAACCATGACGGCAATAGATCTGCAAGACCTCGACAGCGCAAATCGCTCGCCCCATGCCGTTCATGGTTCGACAAGCTCACCACGAACGGGAGAGTACATAGGCGCGCCGTCGCTTAGCGGCTCAAACGCCACATCCGTTTGTGGTGAGCCACCTCCGTCCGTTCGTGATGAACCACCTCCGTCCGTTCGTGGTGAGCTCGTCGAACCATGACGGCGATAGAGCTGCAATACTTCGACAGCGCAAATCACTCTCCCCATGCCGTTCATGGTTCGACAAGCTCACCACGAACGGGGTGTTCGTTAGTCCACGGACGGAGGCGCACCGATATGCTCAATCCGCGCCTACAGCGCGTCGCCGCAGGCCGCAGCACTCGCCCAAGCCCACTGAAAGTTATAGCCACCTAGCCAACCGGTGACGTCGACCACCTCTCCAATGAAGTGAAGACCGGGCACGCCCTTCGCCATCATCGTCTGCTGTGAAAGCGCTTTGGTATCAACCCCGCCCAGCGTGACCTCGGCCTTTTTATAGCCCAGGGTGCCGCTGGGTTTAAGCGACCAGCTATTGAGCAGCGCTGCGACCGAATCGAGCTCGGCGCGTGTCCATTGTGTGATCGCTTTTTCACCGTGGTTAGGCGCATGCGCATGCGCCCACGCATCCGCCAAGCGGGTAGGTACGTGCGCAGCGAGCGCCTTGGCGAAACCGATGTTGTTGCTCCGCGCATTGCTCAACCAATCGGCAGCGTCGATGCCGGGGAGCAGATCGAGCAGCACAGCGTCGCCCGCATTCCAGTAGCTCGAAATTTGCAGCACTGCCGGGCCGGATAACCCTTTGTGCGTTAGCAGTGCCGCTTCGTTAAACGTGGCGTTTGCAGCGTCGGTCCGTGCAGTGGTTTCAAACGCTACCCCCGATAGCATGCCGTAGCGCTCAAGCTCGGGAGCATCAAGCGCGAGTGGCACTAGGCCAGCTCGAAGCGGCGTGAGCGGCACATTAAATTGCTTTGCAATCTCGTAGCCGAATCCCGTTGCACCGATGGCGGGAATCGATAAGCCGCCGGTGGCAACGACGAGGCTATCCCCGCGAAACAACCCCTGGCTGGTAAGCACTTGATACTGATCGCCGCGCGTCACGACGTCTATCGTTGCAGGATGAATCACCGTGACATTGCCGCTGCGGCATTCATCGATCAACATGTCGATGATCTGCTGTGACGACTCATCGCAAAAGAGCTGACCCAGGGTCTTTTCGTGAAACGCAATGCCGTGGCTTCGCACCAAGGCAATGAAATCTTGCGGTGTGTAGCGGGCGAGGGCAGAGCGGCAAAAGTGCGGATTCTGCGATAGAAAATTCGCTGGCGTTGTGTGCAAATTCGTAAAGTTGCAACGACCCCCACCACTAATACGAATTTTTTCTCCGAGCTTTTCAGCGTGGTCGATCAGCGCAACCCGCTTGCCGCGCTGCCCGGCGCGCGCCGCGCAAAAAAGCCCAGCGGCGCCAGCGCCAATGATGATGGCATCGAAATGATTGTCAGTAATCGTCATCCATCAAATGTAGCTGGGGCGGGGGCTATTGAGTCCGACTCACCGTTCGCAAGCGCTCCAATTTCGCGGCGTAAATGCCTTGTTGTTGCCGCGTGACACTCGTTTCGCCCGCGATTGATAAATGCCGAATCGCTTTTTCCGTTTCTCCGAGCGCGAAATGCGCCATGGCGAGCGCGAAGTGAAATTCGTGATTAAAGGGCTGCCGATTGACTTCATGCGCAAATAAATCTCGCGCGGTGCGAAAGTTTTTCTCTTTCATGGCGAGCTGTGCTTGTCGAAAAAAATGATACGGCTCAAACGGCACGATGCGTTTCAAATTCGCAGACGCTGTTTCCGATTCGCTGTGTTTGCCCAAGTCACGGAGCACCAACACCGTGTTTGATAGCGCGGGTACGTTGGCGCTGTCGCGCTCTAAAACATGTCGCAGCGGCGCTTCGGCGTGCATCGCGTAACCACTTCGGCGATAGACGATGGCCAGCGTGTTGTACGAGGGCAGGAATGCTGCGTCTTGCAAAATCGCTTCACGGACCCACCAATACGCTTGCCGCGTTTTTCCCACAGCGAGCATTTCGGCCGCGCGATTGTTCATGTACATCGCAAGTACGGTGGCCTCGGTGATGGGGCGCACTTTTAGATCACCGTCAGATGACAGCGGTGTGAAATCGATGGTTAACAGATGGCCCGATTCGTAGCCAAAACGAACAGTGGGCCGCTTGCGACCGATTGTGACGTTGACGTGGCCGCTGTAGAAATACAAGTCGTCTTTACGGAGCCAATTCTCATCCACTGCGACGCTCTGAAAATACACATTGAGCTCAAGCACCTTGGCAATCGCCGCAGTCATGATGACCAGCGACAAGCAATTGCCGCTTCGTGCATCAAACGCTTCGGACGCTGTGCGCGTTTCTGCGGCGTCGTAATCAAGCTTCAGTTCGTGTTTCGAATAGAGCGCGTCGTAGAGACCTTGCACCGCGCCCTTCTTTCGCATCTCTTGGGCGACGTCACCGTCCAGATAGTTTCTCATCGCATCGTTCATGCGAAATACCGCGCCGACGTCAATGGTTTGTTTGCTGTCGACAAATAATTCGTCTCGCAACAGGCTCGCCGGTTGGTTGCTTAGCGGCGCGGTGGCGCAGCCCGACAAGATCGCGGAAATCGCAACAGCTGCGACCGCCAAAATCACTCGCGCTCGACCGCGATTGGCGCAAAGAAACTCGGCACGCGCAACACCGCGTGCGGTCTGGACCAATGAATTCAACATAAGCATGCTCCGTGACTGCGACAATACGCACTCTACACAATCCCGATGTCGCGTGCGGTCAGCTTTCGCGCGACGGCAACGCCGCTATGCACCAGTCACCCAACTTTATACCTATACGCCATATAAATTATGGCATTGCCGAAATAATTCAGAATTTTCAAAAAATAGAAAAATTCGAATAAAACCCATATTTCATATGGCGATAGCGGGATAAGTTGATAGCGCGTTTTGTGATTCGTTTGAGTGCAGCGAACTGACGTCATCGCCATCACTTTTTTGCCCCTCCGACGCCTTTCGTGAATTCAATTAACGACCTATTTACCGAGTAGCCACGCTATGAGCCAGCCCATTGAGCCGATCCGCATTTCCAAAATCATGGCCTCGCGTGGTATCGCATCTCGCACCGAAGCCGATCGCATGATCGAGCGCGGTTGGGTGAGCGTGGATGGTCGTGTGGCCGCATCGGGCGATCGTGCCTTGCCCGACGCGGTGATTGTGTTGTCGAAAGAAGCGCAATCGCGCATCGATGACGCGTTTACTGTGGTGCTCAATAAGCCGCGCGGATTCGTTTCGAGCCCCGATGAAACCAACGGCGCTCGGGCGCTCGGTTTGTTGGTTCACGAGAATTATTGCGGCTTAGGACAAGCGCCGAATTTAAGCGCGTACGGGTTGCGCGTTGCGGGGCGTTTGGCGGTCTCGGAATCGGGCTTGGTGGTCTACACGACTGACACGGCGTTGGCTCGCCGATTGGCTGCCAGCGATGTTGAGGAATCTTGGACGATCACTTTTCTTGACGATAGCGACGACATCAACTACGCAGCGGCACGTATCGTCGCCGCGCTGCAATTGAGCGGTCAAGAAGCGCGCATTTCGACGACCGCAGCGCGCACTGTGTCACTCGATACGTCGTCGCTCGTCAAGGGGCAACTCAGCGAAGTGCTGAGCTCATTTGCGCTGCGAGCGAGTGTGATGCGCACACGTCGCGGCGAGATTGCGCTGGGTGACGTGACCGAGGCGCAGTGGCGCTTGGCGTGACGCCATCGACCGAAGGCGCCGCACCACGAATCTTGCTGGCCCCGATGGAGGGGCTTCTGGATTGGGTGCTCCGCGACATCCTCACCCGCGTTGCTGATCCTGCACGATCGGGCGAATCGGTGCGCTCCGGCGGCGTAGATCGCTGTGTGTCGGAATTCATTCGAGTGAGCGGAACGCTGCTGCCCAACCGCGCGTTCATTCGTGTGATGCCGGAGCTATTGAATGCCGGACGCACCTTGTCCGGGGTGCCAGTGGCTGCGCAATTACTTGGTTCCGACCCAAACTGTTTAGCGGAAAACGCAGCCCGTGTCGCGGCGCTAAAACCCGCAGGCATTGACCTGAATTTCGGTTGCCCGGCAAAGATCGTCAATCGTCACGGCGGCGGCGCCATGCTCTTGGAAGATCCCGCTCTCATCGCAAAAATTATCAGCGCCGTGCGCCGCGCGGTGCCCGCCGAAATGCCAGTGACTGCCAAGATGCGTTTGGGCTTTAACGATGACAGCCGCGCCGAGGAATGCGCCCAAGCCATGGCTGATTCCGGCGCCAGCGAAATCGTTGTGCACGGCCGCACCAAAGCACACGGCTACCGACCGCCCGCGTATTGGGAGCGCATTGCTGACGTGCGCGCAGCGGTCAATGTTCCCGTGGTGGCTAACGGCGAAATCTGGACGGTGGCCGATGCACTTCGTTGTCGCGAAATTTCCGGTTGCAACGACATCATGCTCGGTCGCGGCATCGTCGCCAATCCGGGGCTTGGATGGGCGGTGCGCGCAGCTACACACTCATCCTCTGCGTGCCGCGTAGCCTCGCTGCCATCGGCGCAAGTGGCGTGGCCTGATTTGTTGCCGCTAATCGCTGAATTCTGGAAACTCGTATCGGCGCGTGTCATCCGAAAGCATCGCGCAGGCCGCCTCAAGCAATGGCTCAACATGCTCCGCCGTCGTTTCCCTGAGGCAGAGCTTGCCTACGCCGCGCTTCGAACGATCAATGATTCGGACGCGATTGATGCTTGGTTGCGACGTGAGCTAGCGAGCTCTGTGGTGAATACGCTTTCGTTAGCCGCAGCCTGATTGAAGCTATCAAGACTGCTGGGGTGAGCGTGCCCTGTTGCCATTACCGCTCAGCGCAATCTCCAACAATTTTTGACGCAGATTCGCGCAGATTTATTGGTTGTCAAAGCACTCGCAAATGCTCGCTAGATGCGCCGCGAACTGCATCGAGCGGGATGTTTTGATCGAAGGTGACCAGCGTGCCGCCGTGCCGCACCGCTAGCGCGAGCAGGTACAAATCGGTAATTTGGTTGTGACCGTGCACGCGGTTGAAATCGACCGCCGAGTCGTCGCGCAGCGATACGTCGTCGCTCCAAAATTCGTGATCAAGGCTCAGACATGCGCTGACTAATTGTTGGCGCACCACCTGTAGTCCAAGCGCACCGCGGCGGCCGTAGCTCGGTAAATTGAGCACTCGAATCACGCCGTTTTCAACCAACGGACAGGTAGCAATCCGAACACCGGGCTGTTCGATCCACGCGTTGGCGCGAGCCGAAGCGACATGCGCGTCGTCAAACAACGCGACCCAGACGTTGACATCGAGCAAGCTTCGGCGCGCGCTCAGATAGCGCGCGCTGGGTTCGTGCGCCGCGTGTTGGCTCGGCACTGCAGTTTTTTGTCGATATGTTGTGCTCGCAGCGGCTTGCTTGGTTGAACTGCGCTTGGTACCCAGCGATGCGGGTTTCATCCTAGATACCTTCGCGATCCATCAGCTCGCGCACATGTTCAACGCTGATCGCTTCGTCGCGCGCCGGTAGCAGCGCGAAACGACCCCGCAGTGGTGATTGCGCCGACACGTGCTCCGCCCCTTGTCGTAGCCGAGCACCCTCGCGGATGAGCGCCGATACAGCATCACCGAGCGATAGTTTTTCGCGCTGGGCCAAGTGTTTGGCGACCAGAAGAGCATCTTCGGAAAGGGTGAGCGTGGTTCGCATGATGGTCACAAGTAGTAAGACTAAACGCATCATAACATCGTTTTGATGCTGCTGTTAGTTGCTCCAGGAAAGCACTCAAGTTGTCAGCAGCGGGGCAAGCCGTTTGCGGATCGCATCTCGGTTCCCCGATGAGGGGAAATCTCGAATCAAGCTTTACAAATGACCGCGAGTCATTTATAGTTTCCATCTAATTGACCGAGAGTCATTAACGAAGCTTTGCTACTGAATCGATGCCGCCGATCAAAACAATCATTCGTGACGTCATGGACGCCAGGAACGCGCACTGCGACCCGAACGAGCAACACACTGAGCGCAAAGCCGATGTGAAATGCCCGATCAAAGCGATGCTGCAAGTCGGCAAGCGCGCGCGCGCCGTAGATAGCGTGGACAAAGAGGCGCGCCGTACGGCCATTCTCGATGCTGCGGAGCGTTTGTTCAGTGAGCGTCACGAGCTTACCAATGTGGCGGATGTGGCCGCTGAGGCGGGGCTTGCCAAGGGCACTGTGTACCTGTATTTCGCGACCAAAGAAGACATTTATTTGGCGCTGCACATGCGCCACTGCGAATCGTTTTTCACGACCTTGATCGCGCGATTGGAGCAAAGCAAGCCCTTCAACTTTCACGAGATGGCGGCGCTGGCTCGCGAGCACATGATGACCGATCGAACCTACATGCCGCTGTGCGCGACTTGCATGGGTTTCGGTGCGAATGCGGTGTCGGCGGACATCGCGAGCGGTTTTCAGCTGAATCTAACGCAGTGGCTCGCGGTCTCTGGAGCCGGGCTCGAACGACACTTTCCGAAGCTGCAAGCGGGCGAGGGCGTGCGGCTTCTGAACCACAGCTACGCGATGATGATTGGCCTGTTTCATTTGCTGGGCGAGCGCGGTGAACGGGGCAATCCACCGCAGCGGCCTGACTTGCCGAGCATGGGAAGTTATGAAGAAGAAACGATGACCGCACTCTATCGCTACTGGGCGCAGGTCACGGGCGAAATTGCGCCCCCCATTTAGTTAGTCAACAAAACACTTCAAAAGAAACACACCTCCTCCTCAAGGAATCCTTATGCAAAACCGTCGAACCCAAACCGCACTGAACGTTGCAAGCGTGGCCATCGTCACGTTGGCGCTTACTGCTTGCGGCAAGCCCGATGCGGCCAAATCCGAAGTGCAAAAAGTCGAACCACCCAGACCGGTGCGCACGATCCAAGTTGGGCTTTCAGCGTTTGGCGATATTTCGTATCTACCGGGCGAAGTTCGGCCGCGCTTTGAGCAACGCTACGGTTTTCGCGTACCCGGAAAAATCGCACGACGCGTGGTGGATGTCGGGCAAACGGTCAAGGTAGGCCAGGTGCTCGCGGTGCTGGATTCACAAGATGTGTTGCCCGCGATCAACGCACAAGCCTCGCAGGTAGACGTAGTGAAAACGGATTTGAAGTTTCAGCAAAGCGAGCTGAAACGGCAGCAGGAATTACGTGACAAAGGTTTTGTTTCGGGCGCATCGTTAGAGCGGCAGGCAGCAAGCGCCGAGGCTGCGCAGGCTCGGGTCGCGGCAGCGCAATCGCAATTGGCTAGCGCGCAAAACAGCTTAGCGTTTCAGACACTACGCGCCGACAAAGCGGGTGTAGTCGTTGGTATTGATGCGGACGCCGGAAGCGTGGTCGCCGCCGGTCAATCGGTGGTTCGAGTGGCGGAGTTGGGCGAGAGAGAAATCGTAGTCAATGTGCCAGAGCGCGCGGTTGGAATGCTTCGCTCAGCCAAAGGCTTCGCGGTTGTGATCGATGCTCTGCCGGGCAAAGTGTTTCAAGCGAAACTGCGGGAATTGTCGCCCGCGGCAGATGCAGCGAGCCGCACTTACCCAGCGCGGTTCACGCTAATCGGTGCCGATGACAGCGTGAAACTGGGCATGAGCGCCACGGTGCAGCTGGCATTGAAAGAGGCGCAAGCCATCGTCGTGCCACACAGTGCGCTCTACACCCGCGACGACAAAACGCGGGTTTGGGTGGTTGATCCCACTGCGCTCACTGCCAACGCGGTTGAAGTCAAGGTGAGCGAGAGCACGCAGGACAGCGTGGTGATTGCTTCGGGGCTCAAAGCGGGGGATTTGGTTGTGACTGCGGGCGCGAATTTGTTGCAAGCCGGACAGCGCGTGGTGTTGCCGGCTGCTGTGGCACCTGCTGTTGCGCCAGCGGCCGCGCCGGCGGCTGCGCCAGTTGCGGCTCCGCCCAAAGCGGAGCCAAAGAAATGAAATCGAGTGGATTCAATGTTTCAGCCGCTGCGCTGAAGCATCAACAGCTGACGCTGTTTTTCATCATCGCTATCGCCATCGCTGGAATGGCGGCGTACTTTCAATTGGGTCAACGCGAAGACCCAAACTTCACGTTCCGCGCGATCACTGTTCGCACGCTCTGGCCCGGTGCAACAACGTCGCAAGTCGATCAGCAAATCACCGATCGAATCGAGAAAAAGCTTCAAGAAATGCCGTACTTCAAACGTACGGTGAGCTATGCCAAACCGGGCGAATCGCTCATCATTCTTGAGCTCTTGGACACTGCGCCAAAAAAAGAAGTGCAGGCACTTTGGTATCAAGCGCGAAAGAAAGTCGGTGACATCCGGCACACCTTGCCGCCGGAAGCGCTCGGTCCGTTTTTCAATGACGAATTCGGCGATGTGTTTGGGTCGATCTATGCGTTTACTGGCGATGGATTTAATTTGTCAGAGCTGCGCGATCGTGTCGAATCGGTTCGGCAAGAGCTGCTCCGATTGCCCGATGTGTCAAAGATCGAATTGGTCGGGGTCCAAGACGACAAGATCTTTATCGAAATCGCCAACAACAAGATAGCGGCGCTCGGCATCGACGGATCAGCAATTGCAGCGCAACTGCAAGCGCAAAACGCGATTGTGCCCGCCGGTGTGGTGCAAACCGACAAGATCACCGTGCCGCTTCGTGTATCGGGTAATTTCGATTCAGTCGCAGCGGTGCGCGATTTGCAATTGCTGGTGGGTGGAAAAACAGTACGCGTTGGCGACATCGCCACCGTGACGCGCGGATACATCGACCCGCCGATTACAACGATGCGCTTTGGCGGACAACCGGCGATCGGCCTTGCTATCTCGATGAAGGGCGACGGCGATGTGATCGCATTAGGCGATAGTTTGGCGCGAGAGATGGCCCGGCTCAAAGCCGATATGCCCATCGGCGTGGAATTTCATCAGGTGAGCGATCAACCGCGTATCGTCAAGGCCGCGGTGGGTACGTTTATGCGTGCGCTGTTTGAGGCTGTTGGCATCGTGTTGGTCGTGAGCTTTCTGGCGCTCGGGTGGCGGGCTGGCGCTGTGGTTGCGCTGACGATTCCGCTCGTGCTGTTGGGCGTTTTCTTCTTGATGAAAGTCTTTGGCATCGACCTGCACCGAATCTCGACGGGCGCGCTCATCATCGCGCTTGGATTGCTGGTTGACGACGCCATGATCGCCGTTGAAATGATGGTGCGAAAAATCGAAGAGGGGCTCGACAAATTCGCCGCTGCGACGTTTGCCTACACCTCTACCGCGTGGCCCATGCTGTCGGGAACACTCGTGACTGCTGCGGGTTTTTTGCCGATTGCCATGGCGAAATCAGCGACCGGCGAATACACGTTTGATCTGTTCAGCGTGACAACGCTTGCGTTGATCGTGAGCTGGTTTGCGGCCATCATCGCAACGCCCCTATTTGGATACTGGATATTGAAGGGCCGAAAACCCGCGAAGGGTATGGAGGGCATGGGGTCGGTGGAAGCCCTTACAGAAGGCTCAGCTCATCACGAGCACTTTGATGGCAAGTTCTACCGCCGTTTGCGCGCAGCGATTGATTGGTGCATCGAGCACCGTTGGAAGACGATTGTTTTGACGGTCGTGGGATTGGCGCTGGGCGTGATGGGAATGGGCCTGACCGAGAAGCAATTTTTTCCGACGTCGGATCGCGCGGAGGTGATGGTCGAACTTTGGTTACCGGAGGGCGCCAGTTTTAAGGCGACCGAGGCCGAAGTGTCGCGTCTTGAAAAGGCGTTAGCAGCCGACAAGGAAGTGAAAACGTTTGTGACGAGCGTGGGTAACTCTTTGCCGCGTTTTTATCTATCGCTGCAACAAGAATTGTTCCGTCCGAATTTTTCGCACACACTGATTTTGACCGACAGCGTTGCTGAACGTGATCGCGTTATGGGCAGACTGCGCACCCTGTTGGCTAACGACTTTCCCGGTGTTCGTGGCCGGGTGATTCGTCCGCAACTGGGTCCGCCGATTGCCTATCCCATTCAATTCCGTATCAGTGGCCCAGAGATTCAAACGCTCAAGGCCATTGGCGACCAAGTCGCTGCCGTCGTTCGTAAACATCCGGCAACGCTCGAGACCAGCACCGATTGGGGTGACCGTTCTCTCGCTATGCAAATTGAAGTCGATCAGGACCGTGCTCGCGCGTTGGGCGTGTCCTCAACCGCGGTTGCGCGCACCCTGGGCGCAGCGGTCAGCGGCGGTTCGATTGGACAGTTTCGTGAACGAGATCGCTTGATCGACGTCGTGCTTCGTGGCCCCGCGCAAGAGAGGGTGGCCATCGGTCAAATCGCTGATTTACAAATTGCAACCACGAGTGGGCGCTACGTGCCGCTGTCCCAGGTGGCTAGCGTCAAACCCGTGATGGAAGAGCCCATCATCCGTCGGTTTTCACGCCAGCCGACGCTGACGGTTCGCGCTGATTTGATCGATGGTGTGCAAGCACCGGATATCGCTGCGCAAATCATTCCGCAGCTCGCGGCCATCCAAAAATCGCTACCCGCGGGTTACCGAGTTGAGGCCAGCGGTCCGTATGAAGACAACGCTAACGCTCAGAAGTCGATCGGCGCGGGCGCGCCGTTGATGCTCTTCGTTTGGTTACTGCTGTTGATGCTGCAACTGCAAAGCTTCTCGCTCGCCACGATGGTGCTGCTCACCGCGCCCTTTGGCATCGTGGGTGTGGCCATTGGTTTGCTGGCGTTCAAAATGCCGTTTGGTTTCGTGGCTCTGCTGGGCGTGATCGCTTTGATGGGCATCATCATGCGAAACACCATCATCTTGATCGATCAGATCAAGCAGCACATGGCCAATGGCGAGCATCCGTGGATCGCCGCTCGTGAGAGTGCTATCGAGCGATTTAGACCGATCGTGCTCACCGCTGCTGCGGCAGTGCTGGCCATGATTCCACTCACTCGAAGCGTGCTCTGGGGCCCAATGGCCGTAGCGATCATGGCGGGATTGATCGTGGCAACGGTGCTCACGATATTGGCGGTGCCGGCCATCTATGCGGCTTGGTATCGGGTTAAGCGGCCGGTGTAGGGTTGGCGTCTGATCGGGTTAGTTTGGTCGGTCCGCGTCATCCAACCCGTTCGCCCTGAGTAGGATATTTGCCCGTGGGTCAAAAGGCGTTTTAGAGAAACAGGGCGGTGACCGGTTTGGCTCCCTCTCCCCGGGGGAGAGGGTTGGGGTGAGGGACTTGGAATGATGTAGATCGGCGCAACGCGAAGACCCTCTCCCCAACCCTCCCCCCCGGGGGGAGGGAGCTGTTTGGCGAGTTACGCCTAGGGTATATCGTGCGAAAGGCATCACGCAAGGCATTGATTTTGCGCAACTAAAAAGCTGTTTCTTGAGAGCCTGTCGAAGGGCTGGTGGCACGCCGCCAAAGCAACGGCAGGGGCTATGGCTGAAATCGAGTCGGGCAATCGTTGCGGAGTTGATCCCCAAAGAACAACTCCGCGCTGGGTTAAGCCGCCCCCACCGCTTCAATCACTCTCGTCAAGCGCTCGCGCTCTCCGAGCGTTACCTTGGCACCGGTCGCGTTAAACGCGCCCAGTAGCGTGCGAATCGCTTGGATCTTTGCGTCGGGTGCTGTGGGCAGCTGACGTCGCTCCGAGAGCCATTTGAGCTGCTGTACGCGGCGTGCGGTGGCGATCTCTGCCGGGCTGTCGACACCAGCGATGAGCTCGGCATCGATGACCAAGGCGGCGGCTGTCTTGTCGGCACCTTCGGTCGCAGCAATCTTCTCGAGCGAAGACTTCATCGCTTCGATCACCGATCCGCGAGACAACACGGTTGCGCGACGCTTTGCAGCCATCACCGCATCGTCAAACTTACGATCAAGATCGCGCGCTTTATCGCGATCAACGAAGGGCAGATTGCGCCATTTGGTGCGCGCAGCGTTCATTGCGGCGTCGATCGCTTTCGCGTCGTCACCGTTAGCGAGTGCTTTGACTTCGTCGATCACTTCGAAGCGCGCTTTAGTCGCCTCAGAGAACTGCGCTTTCATCGAATCGCGCTGCGCGTCGCGGGCTTTGAAGACCGCGTCGGTGTGCTTCTTGAAGTCGTCCCACATTTTTTGTTCGTCTTTACGACGCAAGTGCGGGGCGTTTTGAATGCGCTCGGCCGTCCAGCGGCGCTGGATGGCGATGGCCTCTTCGGTCACTTCGCGCGACGGGGTAGCTTTGGACAACTCCTCGGCACGCAGGATCAATTTACGGCGACGCGAGAGCTCAGGCTCACGCGCACCATCAAGCGCAGTATCGAGCTTACCGAGTGCGGCATCGAGCTTTTCATCGAGCGATTTCCATGCGCTGTTGGCAACACTACCGGCCTTTTTCCACTGATCGAACAGGGCGGATTTACGTCGCTCAAGGCTCGCCCAATCTCTGTTTTGCCCTTCAGCGGCGGGCGCCGCGGCCTCTTCGGCCAACGCATGCATGTCAGCGATGACCTTTTCACGACCCGATGCGTTTTCCGTGCGCTGTTTGCGAAGCGCATCGAAGTGCGCTTTGGCGGGCGCGTAAGCGGCCTTGCACTCGGCGTTGAATTTGTCCCACTTGGGTTTGGGTGCGCCGCCGTTTTTCTTGTCGAGCGCTTTCCATTCTTCTTGAATGTCGCGGATTTCTTTGGCCAGTGGCTCGGGTGGCAAGGGCGACGTTTTGAGTGCTTCGATCCGCGCAAACAGTGCGTCGCGGGCTTGGCCGTCGCTCCACTTGAGCCAACTCTCGAGGCGTTTTACCTCGCCGTCGAGCTCGTGCAAACGAGATTCTTCGATTTTTGGGTAGCGCTTCGCAGTGAAGGCTTGGTAGAGCTTCGATGCAGCACTGCGTGATCCGCGCACGTCACCCGCTGCAATGAGCTCTGCGAGCTTGGTGAGTGACTCAGTGGCTTTGGCGATGTCGGCATCTTCTGCGCGCGGCGTAACAGCGCGCTCGGGTTTGGCTTCGCGCTCGGGCTTTGTTGCTGCGGCCAAACGCGATTCGAAACGCGCTTTGGTAGCCGCATCAACGCTTGCCGTCCACGCATCCCATTTGCTTTTCCATTCGACGCTGGCGGCGTCATAGCTTGCGAGTGCAGCTGCATAGTTGGCTTGCGCCTCAGCTACGTTGGCATCGACTACAGGTTCGCTCACAGGCGCTTGTGTTGATGCGACAACGGGTTCATCGCCGGTCTCTGCGACTGGTACTTCAATCGGTGCTTCGGTCGGTGCAGCTAATACTTCAGGGCTGGCTGCATCGGTCGCAGCGATTGCTTCAACGGGTTCCGCCGCAGCAGTCTCTGGCGCCGCTTCAGCCGCAGTTACGTCAGCCGCGACGGGGTCAACAACTCCGGCCGCTTCGCCGGGCGCGGCTGCGCTCGCTGTCTCGATCTGAACCATGGGTGCAGCGTCGGCTGCCGGTTTCGCAGGTTTTGGTTTTCTGAGCGCTGCGGGTTTCGCTGGGCGTTGTGGCATTGATGCGAGGAGCGCCTCACCTGCTGCGTGTTTCTCGCGATTTTGCTGCTCGCTTGCCACAGCGGCGTGGACGGCTTGCAGTTGTTGCGCTAAGCCCGCATCCATGGCGGGTGAGCTTTGCGCTGCCGTAGCCTCAGCCGCAAGCGCTTCAAGCGCTTCGGGTGTGGCGTCAGCCACGCGCTTGCTCTTGAGCGAGAGCCCAGCGACTTGCATCGCCAACGCTTCGTGCAATCGACGCGACATCGATTCGCTTTGCATGCGTTGCTGCAAGCTTGCGTTGAGTTGCTCGAATTTTGTTTTGCGAGTGGCATCGGTCGATAGTTTGCCCCAAGCGCGTTGCGCTTCGATGAGCTTTGACAGTGGCACTTCGTCGGCATCGGACCACGCTTGCATTTGGGCTAGAAGCACATCGGCCTCTTGCTCGCTTTTGTCTTGCGTTTGCAGCGCCAGAACACGGTCGTGGCAGGCTTTGCCCAGCCGCTTATCGTGATCACGCCAGTAGTGGTGCAGCTTGTCCAATAGCGGCACGTCGCTGCACGAAGCAATAGCTCCGAGCTTGAGTGCCGGGAGAGCGCTTGAAGCGAGCCACGCGGTTAAGTCGCTGGCTGCGAGTTTGGCCGCGACCGCTTTGGCTGCGTCACTCGAATCTTCACGCACTGCCGCCGCGATCACCGCCAGCGGCAAACCTTCGGTCACAGCGCCACCTAACGTGTTGGCCCAAGCCTTCGCGGCTGCGTCGCGCACGCTTGCGTCGCTGTCGGCGAGCGCCTTAGATAAGGTCTCGGTGTCGTTCACATGAGCGACAGCAGCGGCGCGAACGCGGTGATCGGCGTCGCTCGTGGCGAGGGTGATCAGGGTCGAGCGTTGAGCGGCATCAGCGGCAAGTTCTGCCACCGCGGTCAGCCGGATATCGGCGTCGGGGCTTTGCCATTTCGGCGCGCCCCCAAAAAGCGTCTTGAGCACAGGAAATCTCGGTTTGGTGAGGTGAACCGCTGATTTTACGGCGCGGGCGCTGGGCTCGTTTGGCAATCAGTTTCTGCTGGTCAGCGCGACGTAGTGAACTCGCATCGGCGTCGCCCGTGGCACTCACGCTTCTTGGGTTCAACGCCAGCAGTTTTCTTGACGCAGATTCGCGCGGATTTAACGTGGATTGCCGCAGATTTCTTTACGAAAACGCTGGCGTGGAGCCACAAACAAGCACTCAGCTCGAATCTGCGTTAATCCGTCTTAAATCGGCGCAAATCTGCGTCAAAAGAAAGTCCTCTTACGTATGGGTTTAGCGTGTGGAGTATCGGTGCAAGTCAATGCCGCCGCCGCACTGCTGAGCACAAGTGAGGCGGTTTTCTTCACGCAGATTCGCGCGGATTTAAAGTGGATTGCCGCAGATTTCTCTGCGAAAACGCTTGCGTGTAACCACAAACAAGCACTCAGCTCGAATCTGCGTCAATCCGTCTTAAATCTGCGCAAATCTGCGTCAAAAGAGAGTCCTCGCACCTATGGGTTTAGCGTGTGGAGTATCGGTGCAAGTCAATGCCGCCGCCGCACTGCTGAGCACAAGTGAGGCGGTTTTCTTGACGCAGATTCGCGCGGATTTAACGTGGATTGCCGCAGATTTCTTTACTAAAACGCGGGCGTGGAGCCACAAACAAGCACTCAGCTCGAATCTGTGTCAATCCGTCTTAAATCTGCGCAAATCTGCGTCAAAAGAGAGTCCTCTTACCTATGGGTTTAGCGTGTGGAGTATCGGTGCAAGTAAACGCCGCCACCGCGCTTCTACAATGAGCACATGACCAATTCGCTCACCGTCACTGCGCTCAATCATCGCTACCCGCCGCGCGGACGCGAGGCACCTCGACAGACTTTGAGCGACGTGAGCTTTCAAATTCCAGCCGGTCGCGTCGGCTGTTTGCTGGGGCCCTCGGGCTGTGGCAAAACGACGTTGCTGCGCTGCGTGGCCGGACTTGAGCCACTCGGCAGCGGCGAGATTCGTATCGGTCAACATGTGGTGGCTGATCGAAGCGTTCATGTCGAGCCTGAGCATCGCGGGGTCGGTGTGGTGTTTCAAGACTACGCGCTGTTTCCTCACCTCAATGTGTTTGACAACGTGGGCTTTGGTCTTCACAAGGCGTCGAGTAGCGAGCGGCGACGAAGGGTCGAGGAAGTGCTCGATTTGGTGCATCTGCGTGATGCAATGCACGCGTATCCCCACGAGCTTTCCGGCGGTCAGCAGCAGCGGGTCGCGCTGGCCCGTGCGCTCGTCGTAAAGCCGAAATTGGTGTTGTTTGACGAGCCATTTTCAAATTTGGATATTGAAACGCGGCAGCGCCTATCGGCCGAAGTTCGGGCGACCTTACTTGAAGCCAAGGCGACTGCGCTGTTGGTCACTCACGATCAGTACGAAGCGTTTGCTTTGGCCGACGAAATCGGCGTGCTGCGCGCGGGCGAGCTGGTGCAGTGGGACACGGCGTACAACTTGTATCACCGGCCTGCATCAAGATTTGTGGCGGATTTCGTGGGCGAGGGCGTGTTTCTGCCAGCGACGATCATCGACGCCAATCATCTCGACAGTGAGCTTGGCGTGCTCACCTTGACCGATCCGACGCAAGGCGCGCGCGGCGATCACATCGAACTTCTGCTGCGACCGGACGACGTGGTGCATGACGATGCGAGCCCGACGACCGCTAAGGTTTTGGCGCGCGCGTTTCGCGGTGCGGAGTTTCTCTACACGCTCGAATTACCGGGCGGTCGCAGCGTGTTGGCACTGGTGCCCAGTCATCACAATCACCGGATTGGTGAGGCCATTGGCATTCGCGTGGAGCTCGATCACGTGGTGGCGTTTTAGCTGAGCGGCGCTGTCCCAGCTTAATCTGTAGTGTCCTTACGAAATAAGGGCTACAGCGATTTTAAGTGGCTTGTAGATATATTTAAAATCACCATGTAGGCCAGATTTCACAAGGCGATGCACTGATAAGTCTATGAAGCTTAGTATGCAGCCCTACTTCCGAGCCAGTTGTTGCAATTTTTCGCCAGTCACCCGCACGATTTTCCACTCGGGCATCACGGTCGCGCCCATCGCCTCGTAAAACTCGATGGCTGGCGTATTCCAATCGAGCACGCTCCACTCGAATCGGCCGCAGCCACGCTCCACGGCAAGCTTTGCCAGATGAATCAGCAGCGCTTTGCCGTAGCCCTTGCCACGTGCTGACGGATCGACGAACAAGTCCTCAAGGTACAAACCTTTACGTCCCAAGAACGTCGAAAAATTATTGAAAAACAGCGCGAAACCTACGGGCAAATCGCCCTCGCGAGCGATCACGCATTCAATTTTTGCACCCGCGCCGAAGAGTTCACGATCGAAATCCTCAACCGTGCTGATCATCATGTGTTCAAGCTTTTCGTAGACGGCAAGAGCGCGGATAAGATCAACGACCGTTGGTAAATCGGCTCGGGTGGCGGGTGTGATGGTGAAGTTCATGACCACATTGTAGGAGCGGTTTCACCGCGATTGCACGATGGCGTGGGGCAAATACCCTACGTTTTTCGAACGAGATTGCGCCAGAGTCGTTCGCCCTACGCAACAAGCGCCACGTCAGCTAAAACCGCACCAGAAATTCTCAACAATTCATCAGGTGCAATGCGAAACATCGCTTGCGGTGTGCCGCCCGCTGGAAACACAAAATCGTGTTGCAACAAATCTTGGTCAAAGATCACTTTGCCGGGCTTCAGATGCGCGATGGGTGACACGCCACCGATGACGAAACCGGTGTGCTCGCGCACGAAATCGGGGTTGGCTTTGCCCGGAGTCTCACCGGCAATTGCAGCAATTTTTTCAGTGTCGACGCGGTTGGCGCCGCTCGCGATGACGAGTATCGATTGGCCCGACGACGCGCCTTTGAAAATCACGCTTTTTGCGATCTGCGCAACGCTACAGCCAAGCACGACCGCGGCTTCTGCCGAGGTGCGGCAGGCCTCGGCGTGCTCGTGGATTGGCGCGGCACTGCCCAGATCGATGAGCGCTTGTTGAACTCGTTGCGCGGTGGGCGAGAGAGTCGGCATACGGCTAAAAATCTACGCGAACAATGATCGATCCGCGAAAAACTACGCTGAAATCTGCGCCAAATGATCGGGCTCATGACGTTGCAGCGGTTGCGCAGTCGCCTCGTCAGCCGGAGGTTTCGCCTTGACCGGCATGGTCAGCAAAATGCAAACCTCGCGTACGACTTTGCGCCCTGGCAATGCGGGACGAACCGAGCGCGACGCGGGTTGATCTGGGTTCAAATCGAAGTGCGACTTATCGCGACCACCGTTGAAATTGGTTTTGCGTGGCTCGTGCATCGGTGGGCGAACTTCGCCGTAGCCTTCGCCGCTGCGGCGCGATCCCGCGCGGCCACCGTCTCGGTCGCTATCGCGCGGCGCGCTTCGGGGCGCGTATCGATCACCATAGCCTGACAAATTGGGCATCGGCATTTCATCAATTTTTCGTTTGATGAGCTTTTCGACTTCGGCCAACAAGCGGCCGTCATCCGACGACACAAATGAAATCGCAGTGCCGCTCGCGCCCGCGCGACCTGTGCGGCCGATACGGTGCACGTAATCTTCGGCCACAAACGGCATTTCGTAGTTCACGACGGTGGGCAATTGATCGATATCGATGCCGCGCGCCGCAACGTCCGTTGCAACGAGGATTCGGATTTCACCGTTTTTGAACGCTTCGAGCGCCTTCATGCGCTCGTCTTGTGACTTGTCGCCATGGATCGCGCCGGTGGTGAAACCATCGCGCTCGAGCGCGCGCGCAAGCCGCGCCGTGTCAAGCTTGGAGCGCGAAAACACAAGCACTTGTTTCAAGTCTTGCGACGTCACCAAATGTCCCAGCAAACGACGCTTGTCGTCGCCCGAGACACGATAAATTTGCTGCGTGACGTTGGCAGCGGATTCGTTTCGACGAGCGACTTCGATGAGGACTGGTGCCTTGAGCATCCGGTCGGCGAGCCTTTTAATTTCCTCGGAAAAGGTCGCCGAAAAGAGCAGGCTTTGGCGCTGTTGCGGCAGCATGCCGATGATACGAACGATGTCGGGGATGAAACCCATGTCGAGCATTCGGTCAGCTTCATCCAGCACCAGCACTTCGACGTGATTCAGCGACAGATTCTTTTGCTCGATGTGATCAAGCAAGCGCCCCGGTGTTGCCACCAGAATTTCTACGCCTGCGCGAACAGCGGCTTTCTGCTCTTTGATGTCCACACCACCAAAGACGACCGTGGAGCGAAGCCCGGTGTGTTTGGCGTAGGTTTCAACGCTCTCTTCGATTTGAATGGCCAGTTCACGCGTGGGTGCGAGCATCAGTGCGCGCACTGGGTGCCGTGCGGGCGAGGGCGAGCTGTTGGCATGTTTCAACATGCGATTCAAAATCGGCAGCGTGAACGCGGCAGTTTTTCCGGTGCCGGTTTGCGCGCCGCCCATCACGTCAAGACCGGCTAGAACGACCGGAATCGCTTGCGCTTGGATCGGTGTTGGCGTGGTGTAGCCGGATTCAGTCACCGCACGCAAAATAGGCTCGGCGAGATTGAGCGATGCAAACGTCACGGGTGCGGGGGTTGCGTCGACAGCGACGACCTCGGCGGAAGGGGCTGCGGGCGCTGCCGAGGCCGTAGTGGCGTCGGTCAAATGTTGTGGGGTCGTAGCTTCATTCATATTGCCTAAATTTTACGCGCAATTCGTTTCAAGCGCCCAATTGATGGGGCTTTTCGGGCCATCACAAACAACCAGTGACGATGATGGTGAACCGTCTTGATGCACGGCTTACCGATCCACCATCGCTTTTTCCACTCACGCTGATGAAAATTGCTCCGCACAGGCAACGACACCAGAGCCTATATTTCGCTCCAACGACAAATTGCAGCAGCGCTGCGACGCATCGTTTTTCCAAGTGATTGATCAAACACAGGAGTTTGTTATGAACCTCAAGGGCACCAAAACCCACCAGAATCTGAAAGACGCTTTCGCAGGCGAAAGCCAAGCCAACCGTCGCTACCTCTACTTCGCGAACAAAGCCGACGTAGAAGGCCAAAACGACGTTGCTGCATTGTTCCGCAGCACCGCCGAAGGTGAGACGGGCCACGCGCACGGCCACCTCGACTACTTGGCAATGGTCGGCGATCCAGCCACCGGCATGCCAATCGGTTCGAGCCGCGACAACTTGAAAGCCTCCGTTGCCGGCGAAACGCATGAGTACACCGACATGTACCCAGGCATGGCCAAAGCCGCTCGCGAAGAGGGCTTTGACGAAATCGCCGACTGGTTTGAGACGCTTGCCAAGGCAGAGCGCTCACACGCCAACCGTTTCGCTAAAGCGCTGGAAGCATTGGCAGACTAAGGCTTTAAGAGCAGGACGAATGACCAATGACGAATGACGCAAAGCTGCGCAAACGTCATTGGTCAGTCCCGAAGCCATTATTGGGGTGAAGTCCCGCTTCGAAACGCAAAGGGATTGGCGCAAAGCTTTGCGTCATTCGTCCTCCGTCTTTCGTCTTGTTCCGTAGGAAAACCATGCGAGAAGGTAATTTACAAGCCCCGACCAGACACGCTATTGACTGGAAAAATCCTGAGTTCTGGAATGAGGATTCGCTCAACAAAGAGCTGGAGCGCGTTTACGACATTTGCCACGGCTGTCGTCGCTGTGTGAGCTTGTGCAATTCGTTTCCCACGCTTTTTGATTTGATTGACGAATCAAAGACGATGGAAGTCGACGGTGTCGACAAAAAAGATTACATGAAAGTCGTCGACCAGTGCTATCTGTGCGACGTCTGCTACATGACCAAATGCCCCTACACGCCACCGCATGAGTGGAACGTGGATTTCCCGCATTTGATGCTTCGGGCCAAGGCCGTGAAATACAAAAAGGGCGAGATCGGCGCGGGTGAAAAATTCCTTGCCTCCACCGATGTTCACGGGAAGTTTTCCGGCATTCCGATCGTGGTTCAAACAGCCAACGCGGTGAACAAAACCAAGCTCGCTCGAAGCGGCATGAATGCAATGCTGGGCGTTCACAAAGACGCGTGGCTTCCTGAGCTCGCAACTAAGCGTTTCCGCGCTCAAGCCAAGGGTGCCGAGCACACTTCCGCGCCGATTGTGAACGGTCAGCGCACGCCTGGCAAAGTTGCGATCTTTGCAACCTGTTACATCAACTACAACGAACCCGGCATTGGCATGGACTTGTTGAAAGTGCTCACGCACAACGACATCCAATTTGAAATCGTTGAAAAGGAAAAGTGCTGCGGCATGCCCAAACTCGAACTGGGTGATTTGGACGGCGTTGCGAAAAATGCTGAATTCAATTTGCCGGTGCTTGCGCGCTACGCGCGCGAGGGCTACGCGATCCTTTCGGCGATCCCCTCTTGCACCTTGATGTTCAAGCAAGAAATTCCGCTCTTGATGCCCGAAAACGCAGATGCGAAATTAGTGCAAGACGCAATGTGGGATCCGTTTGAATATTTAATCGCGCGAGACAAAGACGGTTTGCTCAAGAAAGATTTCAAGAGCGAATTGGGCGCGGTGAGTTATCACATTCCTTGCCATTCCCGCGTGCAAAACGTTGGCAAAAAGACAGAAGAAATGTTGAAGCTGGTGCCCGGTACATCGGTGAACACGGTGGAGCGTTGCTCGGGTCACGCTGGCACCTACGGCGTGAAAGAGCAACACCACAAAACCGCAATGAAAATTGGCAAGCCCGTGTTCAAAGCGATGGCAACGAACAAGCCGAATTACATTTCGTCGGATTGCCAGCTCTCTGGGCACCACATCGAGCAGGGCATGCGCGAAGCAGGTCTGCTTGGGGAAAAGGCTCCGGAGTTGGCGCATCCGCTGACGTTAGTTCGTAAGGCTTATGGATTGAGCTAGAGAACGATCAATGCCTCAAGAATGGCGCCCCATACTTCTATCCGAACTTGCGACCCTGCTGGAGTGCGAGCTGGTCAACTGCGTTGACGATGACCTCGTGGTTTGGTCCGATTGCAAGTGCGAGCCTTTTACTTTGGAATTTAAACGCTTTGGAGACAGCGCAGCTACTGAACCAGTGTTCGTAGTAGCGGTGCTGAAAGGCGCAGTCATCTTTTACGACGATGTCGAGGAGGGTTTTGCGATTGGCAAACCCCAAGACACTGTGCTTTCTGCTGACTCTTATTTCTTTCAAGAACTGCGGTACTGTCTCCGAAATTTCCAGCAGATTTCCATCGCGGTTGACTAACTCCTTCGTATTCATCGGCAAATTAAACTTCCACTCTTTTTATGGCACATCTCAAAGCAACTGACCTCATGTCCCTTGAGGCCTACAGCAAATACATCAAAACCGCGAAGCCGCAGATCGTGGCGCATCGCAAACTGCGCACCGTGCATGTGGGCGATCATTTCACGGTGCAGTTTGAAGACGAGCAAACGATTCGTTATCAAATTCAAGAGATGCTGCGAATCGAAAAAGTGTATGAAGAAGAGGGCATTCAGTCGGAGCTCGATGCATACAACCCGCTGATTCCCGATGGCACGAATTGGAAAGCCACAATGCTCATCGAGTACACCGATGTCAATGAGCGGCAGCGCGAGTTAGCACGGTTGGTCGGCGTTGAGCACCGCATGTTTGTTGACGTCGAAGGCCATGGCCGCAGCTACGCGATTGCTGACGAAGACCTAGAGCGCTCGACCGAAGAAAAAACGTCAGCCGTGCATTTCATGCGCTTTGAATTTAATGCGTCTATGCGCGCTGCGTTGTTGGCAGGTGCGGGCGCCAAGCTCGGCTGCGACCATAAAAACTATCCGATGCATGTCGAGATCGGCGCAGAAACCCTCGCTAATTTGGTCAAGGATTTGCGCGCTTAGGGGCGCGTGACAGCGTCGCAGTTCCGTTTTTTGAGTGCTTCTTCCGAGGGAAGCCCCCCGTTAGTGGTGACGCTTCGACGAGCTCAGCACTAAAGGCGCGCTCACCACTCACTCCCGTTCGTGGTGAGCTTGTCGAACCATGAGCGGCATGGGGAGCGGGATGGTGAACTCTTCTATTGCCGTTGTGGTTCGACAAGCTCACCACGAACGGGGATTTAAGCTCAGCACGAACGGGTGATAGGTTTGCCGCTATGGTTCGACAAGCTCACCACGAACGGAGATTCAAGCTCACCACGAACGGGTGATAGGTTTGCCGTTATGGTTCGACAAGCTCAGCGCTAAAGGCGCGCTCACCACCCACTCCCGTTCGTGGTGAGCTTGTCGAACCATGAACGGCATCGGGAGCGGGATGGTGAACTCTTCTATTGCCGTTGTGGTTCGACAAGCTCACCACGAACGGAGATTTAAGCTCACCACGAACGGAGATTTAAGCTCACCACGAACGGGGATTTAAGCTCACCACAACGGGTGATAGGTTTGCCGTTGTGGTTCGACAAGCTCACCACGAACGGAGACTTGAGCTCACCACGAACGGAAAACCACCTTGAGAGCACCACGAACGGGCAAGTCTCGGAACCTCTTTTTGGCCAACTCGTAGAATTCATTTTTCATTCAAACTTCAGAACACTTCACATGCAAACTACCGCATCCGGACTTCAATACACAGACGACGTCATCGGCTCAGGCGCCGAAGCGAAAGCCGGGGCGCATGTCTCCGTGCACTACACGGGCTGGCTGTTCAATGGTGGCGTGCAGGGCGGCAAATTTGACTCGAGCAAAGATCGCAACGATCCGTTTGCGTTTCCGCTGGGTGCCGGCCACGTTATCAAAGGCTGGGACGAAGGCGTGCAGGGCATGAAAATCGGCGGCAAGCGCACGCTGATCATTCCGCCGCAATTGGGCTACGGCGCACGCGGTGCGGGCGGCGTGATTCCGCCCAATGCGACGCTTAAATTTGAAGTGGAATTGCTCGGCGTTTAAGCGGTTTTTGAGCTCTGTTTGCAGCGCGCAGGAAACGCGCGCTGCATGATCCAGCTTTATCGCTAGATGCCAATAGAAACATGGCGTTAAGCGGATTTTAAAAAGGTACTGAAAACAGCAATTTATTCGTTAAACGCCCCATTTCGTAAGGCGTTCAAAGAAAAAGCTCGTTTAGAACGCGATTTACGCCCGCCGAGCGCTCTGTACGCCCTTCACGTTGGTGACTTGCGTCAACGCCACCCTCAGCTGATCCATGCTTTTCACCTCAGCAGTGAATTTCATTTTCGCCATGAAATCTTTGCTGAGCGTGTTCACAGCCGTTACGTTGATTCGCTCTTTGGCCAGGACATCTGAAATGTCTCGCAGCAAACCTTGACGATCGCTTGCGATCACTTCGATCTGCACGCTAAACACATCTTTTTCTGCGGCTTCGCCCCAATCCGCGGTGATGATGCGGCGCGGCTCGGTCGCTTCCATGCGTCGCACGTTGGCGCAATCATGGCGATGAATGGTGATGCCCTTGAGCCGCGTGACGAAGCCCACAATCGGATCGGGCGGCACCGGTTTGCAGCACTTGGCAAGCCCCGTCATGAGCTTATCAACGCCCACGACCAAAATCCCACCACCGCCTGATTTAGCGCGGCTTCGCGATGTATGCACTTCGCTTTTGGGGTCTTCGGGTTCGGCCTCTACGATGCCCGCGGCTTTGCGAATGGCAAGGTCTAGCTCTCGCGTGTTGACTTCCGCTCGACCGACAGCGGTGAAGAATTCCTCGACGGTTTTGAAGCCCGCTTCGTGCGCTAACTTTTCAAGCGCTAAGGATGTCTGACCGTGACGCTGCAAATCTTTTTCGACGACGGCACGACCGTGTGCCAAGGTTTCCTGCACATCGAGCGCGTTGAAATGCTGACGCACTTTACTGCGAGCACGGCTCGAGCGAATGTAGCCGTTGTCGGGATTCAACCAATCGCGTGACGGGCCGCCTTCTTTGACGGTGGTGATCTCAACGCGCTGTCCATTTTTAAGTGGTGTGTTGAGCGGCACCATGGCACCGTCAACCTTCGCGCCGCGGCAACGATCCCCCAAACCAGTGTGCACCGCGTAGGCGAAATCAATCGGCGTTGCGTTTTTGGGCAGATCGATGATCTTGCCCTGCGGTGTCAATACAAATATGGTTTCTTCAAACAGTGACGACTTAAATCCCGCGAGCAATTCGCCGGGCGAACTGATCTCGTCACCCCACGACAACACCTGTCGCAAGCTCGCAATTTTGGCGGCATAGGCCGCGTCTTTTCCAGCGTTGCCGCCTTCTTTGTAATTCCAGTGCGCGGCAACACCGTATTCGCTACCTTGATGCATTTCTTGCGTGCGGATTTGCACTTCGAGCGCACGATTTTGCGGGCCGAGTACGGCGGTGTGTAGCGAGCGATAGTTGTTGGATTTCGGCTTGGCGATGTAGTCGTCAAATTCACCCGGAATCGGCGTGAACATGCTGTGCACGATGCCCAGCGCCATGTAGCAATCCCGAAGCTCGGGCACGATAATTCGCACCGCTCGAATGTCGTAGAGCTCCTCAATCGTGCAGCGTTTGCGATTGAGTTTGTCGAAGATGGAATAGATGTGTTTCGGGCGACCACCGATGTCAGCGACGATACCCGCTTCCGACAGCGCATCGCGGAGCCGCGCTTTCGCGGTGTCGATATACGCTTCGCGCTCGATCCGCGTTTCGTCCAAGTAGCGCGAAATATGGTGGTAGCGTTCGGGCTCCAAAAGCCGCAGCGATAAATCTTCGAGTTCCCATTTGAGCTGCCACACGCCTAAACGATTGGCCAGCGGCGCGAACAAGTCCATCACGTCGCGGGCCTCTGTTTGCGCCACATCGCCGCGCCGGGCATCGTTGGATAGCGCTACGCTGCGCAGGGAAACCAAACGCTCAGCGAGCTTGATGAGCACCACGCGCACATCATCAACCATCGCCAGCAGCATTTTTCGGAGTGCTTCGGTTTGCTGTGCGCGCTCAGCGGTGGTCGTGGCAGCTGCGCCATATTTTTCTTTGTCGGACGGCACGCGCGATGCGGTTCGAGAGAGCACTTGAATGCTCGCCATGCGATCGACGCCGAGCACAAGTTGGGTGATCGATTCGCCGAACTGCTCACGAAGCGTTGACTCGGGGAGCAGCTCGCGCGGCGCTGCGGCGAGCGAAGCGGCGACGATGCTGTCGCCGTCGAGCCGCATTTTTTCGACCAACTCTGCGATGGCGCGGCCGCGACTGACGATGCTCGGATCGCAGTGCGTTGTGAGCCATGCCAGCGCTGCGTCGGGTGTGGCGTTGGGCTCACCGCTTGCGCTTGCGACCACGACGGGGCTGACCGCGTCGGTCGTTTTCTTTTTACTCACTGCGATCAATCCACACAAACGCCGCCATACGACCCGTGATCGCATCGCGTCGGTGTGAGAAAAATTGGGCTGAATCGCTCATGGTGCAGAGACCGCTTTGATGAACTCGCGTCACGCCCATTCGATTCAAACGCTGTGCAGCAAGCTTGGGCAAATCACACCAAAACTTTCCCGCTGTCGCTTTGGCTACAAACGCACTTTCCGCGTCGCGGTTTTGATCGCAAAAAGCGTCTCTGACATCGGTGCCTACTTCAAACATGGTCGGACCAATGCAAGGACCGAGCCAAGCGATGAGCCTCGCTGGTGCAATATTGCAAGCGGCCGTGGTGTTTTCAAGCACGCCGCCCGCCAGCCCACGCCAGCCTGCATGCGCCGCCGCCACCACGCTGCCGTCGTCCGCTGCAAACAGCACCGGCAAACAATCGGCGACCTTGACGCCGCAGACCAGGCCAGGTGTTCGACAGACGATGGCGTCGCCTTGAATCGCGGTGCTGCCCAACGGAGCATTCGCGGCAAGACTTTCAGCGTGATGAACGACGTTGCCGTGAACTTGATGCACCCAGCGAATGTTGGACGTTTCTACACCCAACGCCGTAGCGATCCGGCGTTCGTTCTCAGCAACGTTGGCGCGATCATCGGCTGTCGAGTAACCCAAGTTCATGCTGTCGTAAGGTGGCGCGCTCACGCCGCCAGCGCGGGTTGTCATGGCGGCGCGGATCGTCGCTGGCGCAGACCAGTTCGGAGTAATCAGCATGCTTGTTCCCCTCGCCCGCGAGCGGGAGAGAGGCTAGGGGTGAGCGAGCGGTGGAATGAAGAGCGAATTTCAACCGGGCTTCTTCGGACGAACGCACCCTCACCCCAACCCTCTCCCGCCTGCGGGAGAGGGAGCATTTTTGGCGCCATTGTGTTGACGCATGTCGCCGTTCGGCGTTGTTCCCCTCGCCCGCAAGCGGGGGAGGGGCTAGGGGTGAGGGTGCGGTGGAAGGATGAGTAGCTTTCGACCGGGTTTCTTCGGTCGAACGCACCCTCACCCCAACCCTCTCCCGCCTGCGGGAGAGGGAGCTTTGTTGGCGTCATTGTGTTGACGCATGTCGCCGTTCGGCGTCGTTCCCCTCGCCCGCAAGCGGGAGAGGGGCTAGGGGTGAGGGTGCGGTGAGAAGATGAGTAACTTTTGACCGGGCTTCTTCGGGCGAACACACCCTCACCCCAACCCTCTCCCGCCTGCGGGAGAGGGAGTTCGGCGAAACGGAGTAACGAGCGCTTAGTCACGCACATAAATAAATTCGTTGCCGCTGTCGTCGAAATCGTCGTCATCGAAATCATCGTCCACGCTTCGGTTGTCGCGCTCGGCGCGAAGCGTTTTGAGCATCATTTTCATGTCGTTGGGCAGGGGCGCGATGAATTGCACGGGTTTGCCAGTTGACGGATGTTTGACCGTGAGCCGCCACGCATGCAGCGCTTGCCGATCAAACATGGTGTCGCCGCGTTTGCCATAGGTCGCATCGCCCACGATGGGGTGGCGCAGGCCGCTCATATGAACGCGGATTTGATGCGTGCGTCCAGTTTCCAGCTTGCATTCAACGAGCGTGTAGTGTCGCCCCAAAAGCGCCGGGCCACCGAAGTCTTCGCGTGGCTTGAAGTGGGTAATGGCAGGTTTGCCGCCAAACACGAGGGCCGCCATTTTGGTGCGCTCTTTTGGATGACGGCCGAGCATGTTTTCAACCGTGCCCGGACGACGCAACGTGCCGTGAACCAGCGCCAAATACTCGCGCGAGGCGGAGCGCGATTGCAGCTGGCGAACCAAGTTGGTTTGCGCTTTCGCAGTTTTGGCGACCATCATCACGCCGCTGGTGTCTTTGTCGAGTCGGTGCACGATGCCGGCGCGAACCACGTTGGCGACCTCGGGGGCGTGGTGCAGCAGCGCGTTGAGCAGCGTGCCGTCGCGATTGCCCGCACCGGGGTGCACGACTAAGCCCGGTGGCTTGTTAATGATGATGATCTGCTCGTCTTCGAAAATCACATCAATCGGAATGTCTTCGGCGACTGCGGTGGTCTCGATTTCCGCTTCGGGTAGATCGGTGACGATGTCCTCGCCGCCATAGACCTTGGTCTTGGCGGGCATGACGGCGCCATCGAGCAGAATTTTTCCCTCGTCGAGCCAGCCCTTGAGCCGATTTCGTGAGTGATCAGGAAAGAGCGCTGCGAGCGCGGCATCGAGTCGCATGCCAGAGAGCTTTGAGGGGACGGTGATGTGCATGCGCTTTTTTGAGTGAGGACAGAGGGTCGACGGTCAGGGCGGGAGCGTCCTATAAACTACGCTAATTCGACGGCGCTCAGTAGTGCCGTTTTCCAACCGCTACAGCAACGTACCGACTAAACCATGTATTCAATTTCGACACGCTCGTTTTTCGCCATGCTTGCAGCTGTCATGCTGCTCACCGGATGCGGCACATTGGGCAGCGTGTTTACACGCGAAACCGAACCCAAAAACATGACCGTAGAGCAATTGTATCGGCGCGCCAAGGATGCCATGAACGGGCAGAACTTCACCGAAGCCGTGAAGCTCTACGAAACGCTCGAATCGCGCTTTCCGTATGGCCTGCAAGCGCAGCAAGCCATTCTCGACACCGCCTACGCGCAGTACCGCTTGGGCGAGCGCACGCTCGCCGTGGCCGCTGCTGATCGATTCATCAAGCAGTACCCCAGCAACGACGGCGCAGATTACGCCTACTACATCAAGGGTCTAGCCAATTTCATTGAGGATTTGGGACTGCTCTCATTCATCGCGTCGCAAGACCTGTCGGAGCGCGATCAGAAATCAGCACGCGATTCCTACGCCACGTTTAAGCTTTTGACAGAAAAGTTTCCCAACAGCAAGTACGCACAAGACGCCGTGCTTCGCATGCGCTACCTGGTCAATGCGCTCTCTAGAAACGAGATGCACGTTGCTCGCTACTACTTTAATCGCGGTGCCTATCAAGCCGCGATAAACCGCGCGCAGGCCTCGCTCACCAATTTCCCCAATACGCCGGCTAACGAAGAGGCGCTCCTGATCATCGTGCAAAGTCAACGCGCGCTGGGCAACACGCAGGTAGCGGCCGACACTGCGCGGATTTTTACGTCGACTTACAAAAAACCTGCCGAGACTGAGCGCACGGCGTGGTGGAAGTTTTGGTAGAAACAGCTTTTCGTGGCAGTGCCTTATGAAATAAGGCGTGTAACGTGGTTTTATAGAATAGGGCTCATTCGAAATTATTCGTTGGAGCCCTTTTTTCATGAGGCGTTGGTGAAGATAGCTGCATTTTGTCGCGTGTTTTTGTGCTTCTGTGCGATAAATCAACCATTTCGTCGCTCGCGCGTTATCAGAAGCGTTTGATTCGATCCGAGTCGTCGTGAATTGTTTGCGGCTGCTTATCGCGGTGGAACCGCTCCTACATTGGGGCTTGAATTGAGAGGGGCTACTGTGAAATTTCTGCTGATCTTTGCCGTATTCGTGGTGCTTTTTGTGGTGAGTTGGCCGTTGGCGATTGCCGCGCTGATCTTGCTGCCTATCTTTTGGCTGGTTGCGCTGCCGTTTCGGCTCCTTGGCGTGATTATTGGCGCGGTGTTCGCCTTTCTGAAAGCCTTGCTCTACTTGCCCGCGCGGCTCATCGGCGGTCGCGCCCGATAGTCTTTGATTGCGACGTGGCTGAGCTCGCTCGGCCCGATAGCGCAGCAGCGTGTTTCTAATTTTCAGTATTTATTGAAAATTCAATAAATACGATATATACTGATCTCCATCAGCTCGGATCGCCCATGATCTGAGCTAAGCGACCATGGAGCTCGGTATGAATTCACTCTCGCCATTGACCGCACAATTCGTTTCACACTTCGGTGAAATGGGATCGCGCTGGGGCATCAATCGCACTGTTGGCCAAATCTACGCGCTGATTTTTGTCTCGCCCAAACTGCTCAACGCGGATGAAATCGCCGAGTCGCTCGAGTTTTCGCGCTCCAATGTGAGCATCGGTTTGAAGGAGCTACAAAGCTGGCGCTTGGTCAAGCTGCGCCACAACACGGGTGACCGAAAAGAGTATTTCGAAGCGCCTCAAGACGTGTGGGAGATTTTCAAAAGTCTCGCCGAAGAGCGCCGCCGTCGTGAAGTCGATCCCACGCTCTCGATGCTCCGAGACGCGCTCTTGGAAACCCCCGCCAACGAAGCGGATACCTACGCCCAAGATCGTATGCGGCAAATGCACGAGCTGATTGAACTTTCATCGACGTGGTTTGATGACGTGCAACGACTATCTCCCGAAACCTTGGCGCGCCTGATGCGCATGGGCTCGAGCGTGAAAACTGTGTTGGATATGACGGACAAACTAAAGATAGTGACCGGAAGAGGACGAAGTGTCAAAAGCAAGGACGAATGACGATAAGACGAATGACGCAAAGCCTGGCGAGAACTGTTCCGCCGATAACGCTCAGCGCCAAGTAGGTAGCGTCATTTCTCCGTGACAGATCATCGCTGTCGTCACAAGTCTTTGGTCATTCGTCCTAGTTTTTTTTAGGGAACCCCATGAACGAAACCGCACTCCTGCTCGCGCGAATGCAATTCGCAGCGAACATCACGTTCCACATTTTGTTTCCTACGATCACCATCGCACTGGGGTGGATATTGCTTTTTTTCCGCTTGCGATTTAAGGCAACGCGCGACGCGAAATGGGAAGAGGCCTACTACTTTTGGACCAAAGTATTCGCGCTAACGTTCGCGCTGGGCGTGGTCAGCGGCATTACGATGAGCTTTCAATTCGGCACCAATTGGCCAGGCTTTATGGAGAAGGTCGGCAACATCGCTGGGCCTTTGCTGGGATACGAGGTGTTGACGGCGTTTTTCCTCGAAGCCACGTTTTTGGGTGTGATGCTTTTTGGGCGTGGGCGCGTGTCAGAGCGCACGCATCTCATCGCTACTTTTCTGGTCGCCTTTGGCACCACGATGAGCGCGTTTTGGATCATCGCACTCAACTCCTGGATGCAAACGCCGGTGGGTTTTGAAATCATCAACGGCAAATTTCACGCGACCGATTGGCTAGCTATTGTGTTCAATCCATCGTTTCCGTATCGGTTCACACACATGCTGATCGCCAGTGGACTCACCGCATCGTTTCTGGTGGCGGGTGTGAGTGCTTGGCAAGTGTTGAAGCGCGTGGATTCGGCGGCGACGTACAGCGCTCTGAAAACGGGCTTGATCGCCGCTGCCATTTTGATTCCGATTCAGATTTTTGTTGGTGACATGCATGGCCTCAATACGCTCAAGCACCAACCGGCCAAGGTTGCTGCGATGGAAGGGCTGTGGCACACCGAAAAGGGCGCGCCGTTGGTGCTCTTCGGTATCCCCGACAAGACCACGCAGACCAACCGATACGCCATCGAAGTACCCAAACTCGCGAGCCTCATCCTGACACACGAGCTCGATGGCGAGCTCAAAGGTTTGAACGAATTTGCAGGAAAACACCCGCCGGTCGCCCCCGTTTTCTGGGCATTCCGGATCATGGTGGGCACCGGAATGTTGATGCTCGCGGTGAGTTGGTTGGGTGTTTTATATCTGAGAAAACGCACCCCGGCAACGATGCCCAAACCCTATTTGATTTTGCTTTCTCTGATGGTTTTTTCGGGGTGGACTGCAACCGTTGCAGGTTGGTATGTCACAGAAATTGGTCGGCAGCCCTACATCGTTTACGGAGAAATTTTGGTCGCTGAAGTCGTCGCGAAGCATCCCACTGGTGTCGTCGGATTTAGCTTTGCGGCCTACCTATTGCTGTATGTTGGATTGCTCATTGCCTATATCGCCGTGGTGAAGCGATTAGCTGAAAAACCATCCCGCGGTCAGGCGTTGAATTTGCCAGTGCGTGCAGACCTAAACAGGCAAACCAGAACCCCTCTCCCGCAGGCGGGAGAGGGGCAGGGGTGAGGGTGCGGTGGCGTGGGCAACAACGTTGGCGAACTGATGCACGCTCAGTTCCACCCTTGCCAATGAGTTCCCCGTTGTGAAGCACCCTCACCCCACCCCTCTCCCGCCTGCGGGAGAGGGAGTTAAAAATTAGGAGCTGCACCATGCAATTTTTGAACACCGCACTACCGCTGATTTTCATGGCCATCATGGGTTTGGCGATGCTCGCTTACGTGATTTTGGATGGCTACGACTTGGGCGTGGGCATGTTGTTACCGCGAGCGGCCAACGACGCCGAAAAAGATCTGATGGTGGCCAGTATTGGGCCGTTTTGGGACGCCAATGAAACGTGGCTGGTATTGGGTGTGGGGATACTGCTCATTGCGTTTCCCTACGCGCATGGATTGATTTTGACGGCGCTCTACCTGCCAGTGCTGGCGATGCTCTTTGGGCTCACACTGCGCGGTGTGGCGTTCGATTTTCGAATGAAAGCGGGAGACTCGAAAAAGCCGTTTTGGAATCAAATGTTTGTGCTCGGATCGTTTGTGGCGGCAGCGTCGCAAGGTTGGATGCTCGGCAGCTACATCACCAGCTTTCGCACTGACGCGCTCACTCTGTCGTTTAACGCACTCATCGCGCTGACCGTTCCCGCAACATACGTGCTGCTCGGTGCAGGGTGGCTGATCATGAAAACCGATGGCGATTTGCAGACTCGCGCGCTTGGCTGGGCGAGGCTTGCGACGATTCCATTTGCTGTTGGCATCGCCGCAATTTCGGTAGCCACCCCGCTGGTCAGCGAAATTATTTTTAACAAGTGGTTTCGATTGCCTGATTTTTTCGCGCTGCTTCCGATTCCTTTGCTGAGTGCTGCGGCCGTGTTGGCGCTGTGGCATGTGACCGGGCGCAAGCGCATCGTTGATGCGGGCTACGGCTGGATTGTGTTTGCCGCAACAGTGCTTGTGTTGATCCTAGCAACGCTCGGGCTTGCGTATTCGATTTACCCGTTCATCGTGATTGATCGCATGAACGTGTGGGAGGCTGCCAGCAGCACCAGCTCACTCGTCATCATCGCTATCGGCACGGCAATTACCCTGCCCGCGATCATCGGTTACACAATTTTTGTGTATCGAATTTTCTGGGGCAAGGCGACGGACTTGAGCTACGGTGGGTGAAGCCGGCAAGCTGCGACAATAGTCGCTGATACGATAGTTTTTTGAAGTTGGGGCAGTACATGTCAGAGATTTGGTTGGTTACGGGCGCAGCGGGCGGTTTGGGGCGCGCGGTGGTTGCAAAAGGCAGAAGCGCGGGCGCGAAGATCGCCGTCACGGGGCGCGATTCGGAGCGACTCAAAGACGCGTTTGGTGATGAGCATTTACAGATCGAAGCTGACGTGTCGACCTCGGAGGGTGCCAAGCTTGCCGTTGCCACCTGCGTTGAGCGCTTAGGTACACCGACGCGATTGGCGCATTGCGTGGGCAGCATCCTGATTGCCCCGGCGGCGCGAACCACTGAGCAGCAGTATCGTGATGTGTTGCGATCAAACCTTGACAGTGCGTTTTTCACGCTGTCAAACGTCGTCGCTGCTGCGCGAAGCGCGGGGCAGGGCGCGTCGCTTTGCTTTGTCTCGACCATCGCCGCGCAGATCGGTATCGCTAATCATGAAGCGGTCGCAGCGGCCAAGGGCGGGCTCGACGCCATGGTGCGCTCGGCCGCAGCCACCTACGCGCCGCAAGGTATTCGTGTTAACGCGGTGGCGCCGGGCTTGATGGATACGCCCGCTGCTGCCAAATTTCTGTCAACGCCCGCGCTGCGTGAAGCGTCCGCCAAACAATATCCGCTGGGCAGCATCGGTAGCGCTGAGGAAATTGCTGACTTGATGAGCTGGCTGCTCTCGGACGCTGCGAGCCGAGTCACAGGCCAAGTGTGGGCGCTGGATGGTGGCTTTACCGCTGTTCGTCCGTTGGTTCGCTGATCGCTGATCGCTGATCGCGAAGCGCGATGAGTTTTAAGGGCAACAAATCCACCCTCCCATCGAAAATCTGTGAAGTGTGTCAACGTCCGATGACGTGGCGCAAATCGTGGGCAAAAAACTGGGAGCAGGTGAAGTATTGCTCGGATAAGTGCCGAGCCAATAAGAAGCCTGCGGGCGAAGGTAGTAAGTAGTGCGTATGAGTAAGCTCGCCGCGGTACGTAATTTAGTGCTGATTCTTGGCGATCAGTTGGATGAAGCGTCTGCCGCGTTTGATGGCTTTGATCCCGCGCAAGATCGCGTTGTGATGATCGAAGCGGTTGAAGAATCAACGCATGTGTGGACGCACAAGGCGCGCATTGCGCTGTTTCTCTCCGCGATGCGACATTTCTCGCTCGTCATTGAATCGCGCGGTTGGCCGATTGATTACCGCAAGCTAGACGTTGAAAACGACGAATCTCTGGCCAGCGGGTTGGCGGTGTTGATCGACACGTATCAAGCCAAGGGCGTGATTCTTGTCGAGCCCGGAGACCTGCGTGTTCGCGATTCGTTGATTGATCTTGTGACCAAAAAAGGTTGCACGACTGAGATCCGCGCAGACCGGCATTTCATCTGCTCCATTGACCAATTTAAACGTTGGGCTGGCACCAGCAAAACGCTTCGGATGGAGTTTTTCTATCGCGACATGCGAAAGCGTAGTGGCGTTTTGATGGAGGACGAAAAGCCGATTGGCGGGCAATGGAATTACGACGCTGAGAACCGTAAAAGCTTCGGTAAATCTGGGCCGCAAGACGTGCCGATGCCACCGATGTTTGCGCCCGATGCCATCACTCGCGATGTGATCGCCATGGTCGAGTCGCGTTTCTCGGATCATCCCGGAGCCACCGCACATTTCAACTGGCCCGTCACGCGCGACGACGCGCTCATCGCGCTCCGAAATTTCATCGAACATCGATTGGCTGAGTTTGGTCCACATCAAGATGCGATGTGGACAACACTTCACTTTGGCTGGCATTCGTTGCTCTCAACGTCGCTCAACCTGAAGCTTCTCAACCCACGCGAAGTCATTGCCGCCGCCGAGGCTGCGTTCAAAGCGCGACGCGTTGATTTGGCCAGCGCAGAGGGCTTCATTCGGCAAATTCTTGGCTGGCGAGAATTCATGCGCGGCGTCTACTTCCTCGATATGCCTGCGATGAAGGCGGCCAACCATTTCGGCCATAAAAATGCGCTGCCTAAGTGGTACTGGAACGGCCAGACGCAGATGAATTGCTTGAAGCACTGCGTCAACCAAACACTCGATTACGGCTACGCACATCACATTCAGCGGCTCATGATTACCGGCATGTTCGGAGTGACAGCGCAGATCGAACCGCAGCAGCTTTGTGATTGGTATCTGTCGGTTTATGTGGATGCCATCGAATGGGTGGAGCTGCCCAATACGGCGGGTATGGCGCTGTTTGCCAACGGTGGACGATTCACCAGTAAGCCGTATGTGGCTAGCGGTGCGTATGTGAAGCGCATGAGCAATTACTGCGACGGGTGTCGCTACAGGCCCGATCAGAAAACCGGTGCCAACGCCTGCCCGCTGACGACACTGTACTGGAATTTTTTAGATACGCACGAAGCGAGCTTCGCGAGCAATCCGCGCACCGCGTTGATGGTTAAAAACCTGCAACGAATGACCGATGAGGAGCGCGCTGTGATTCGCGACGAAGCTAAGCGAATGCTCAGCGATTTGGATGCGCTGTGATTGAACGTATCTCATTGAGCAGTAGCCGCGCTGAGCGAAACGCGCAGCTTCGCCAGCTCTTTCCCGAGGTGGCGGGGGTGGACAGTGTGTTCGAAGGTGGACGTGCCGCGGCGCTTCAACGTTTGCGAAAGCTCGACGCCGCAGCCTACGGACGCACACGCAATTCTCTCGACGGGCGCGTTAGCCGGCTATCGCCCTACTTTCGCCATGGCATGCTCACGCTTCATGAGGCGGCTGACTTCGCGTTGACCCACTTTAAAGGCGCGTCGTATAAGTTTGTATTTGAGCTTGCTTGGCGAGATTTCTGGCGGCGAGTTCAAGCGGCGTACGGAGCGAGGATCGAGCAGTCCATCGAGCCACCCAAGGTCCCGATCGGACAGCGTGAACTGCCCGAGGACATCATCAACGCGGCAACCGGTTTGGCGTGCATGGATGCCTTCGCCCGCGAGCTGGTGGAAACAGGCTACGTTCATAACCACGCTCGTATGTGGTTTGCCAGCTACGTGGTGCATCATCGAAAGGTTGATTGGCGCGCGGCCGCGCAGTGGTACTACGGCGAGCTCATTGACGGAGATCGTGCCAGTAATCACCTGTCGTGGCAGTGGATTGCGTCTACGTTTTCGAGCAAACCTTACTTGTTCAACCGAGAGAATCTCGAGCGATATTCCGACGGCGTCTACTGTGAACAGTGTCCAGCCAAACGACGCTGTCCGTTTGATCAAAGTTATGAGTCACTTCACGAAAAGCTATTTTCGACGGAGTTTTCCCAATGAAAATCCTGCTCGTGCACGACGAAATGATCAATGAGTCGTTGCCTGTGTTCGCGCAGTATCCTGACTTGCAACGAGTGTTTGTATTCGATCCCGCATTCATTGCCGCTGAGGGCTGGACGATGAAGCGAGTGCAATTCATCGCCGATGGGTTGATGGAAATCCCCAACATACACGTCTACAAAGGCGCGTTGACAGATGTGTGTAGCAGTCTTTCGGTGAGCCACATCGTTACGCAGCGCACGCCAAATCATTGCATCTCTGCTTGGCTTGCTGGGCTCACTCCCATGCTCATTGACTATGTGGATGAATCACCATTCGTCCGCTACTCGGGGCGAGTAACGCGATTCACCAAATACTGGAAGACGGTCGAGCCGCAGTGGTTTCCGAAGGCCCAGTAGTTGTCGTTTGGTTCAAGCGCGATTTGCGCTGGGTTGATCATGCGCCGCTGAACTATGCCGCGAGACGCGGGTGCGTATTGCCGCTGTGGATTTACGAGCCGCAGCAGTGGGCCCAGACCGATGCGGCGGCGCAGCACCTTGCGTTTGCTAACGAATGCCTTGCTGATCTTGACGATTGGATAGCCGGGCGCGGTGGACAACTTCTTCGCGTTCACGATGATGTGATCGTGTGCTTACAACGCCTATTCGAACAGCTGGGTTCCTTCGAATTGGTGAGCCACGAAGAAACAGGGAATGGTTGGTCGTACCAACGCGACCTTAGCGTAGCGCGGTGGTGTCGAGCGAACGGGATCACGTGGAAAGAGTTTCCCAATAACGCAGTGGTTCGACGGCTTGATTCTCGTGATCGCTGGTCTGCGCATTGGCAACAACGAATGGACGGTGCGCCTTTGCCTGCACCTGAGCTAATCAGCTTCGCGCCGCTGCCATGGCGCTCGCATACAGTCATGACAGCCGAAGCGCTAGGCGTACAAGATTACGACAAGAACTCGCGAGTACCCTGCGGTCGAACTGCGGGGCTTCAATTGCTCGATTCATTTCTACAGCGTCGCGGTCAACGCTATCGTTTCGAAATGTCTTCGCCCGAAACCGCATCGCGCGCTTGCTCGCGGATCTCCGCGCACCTTGCGTGGGGTGCATTGTCAATCCACGAATGTGTAGCCGCTCTCGGGCGGCGACAAGCCGAGATTAGGGCGCTTCCCCAGCCGCTTCGACCCGAAGGATTCCTGCAATCGCTCAAAAGTTTTGAAGGGCGATTGCATTGGCATTGCCACTTCATTCAAAAACTCGAAGATGAACCGGCCATTGAATTTCGCAACGTGCATCGAGGTTTTGATGGGCTGCGCAATGAGGCGACAGCAGTCTCGCAACTCAGTGAATTCGAATCAGTACGGTTGACAGCGTGGTGTACCGGCCAAACGGGCTACCCGTTCATCGACGCGTGCATGCGTCGTTTGCTTGCTACGGGTTGGATCAATTTCAGAATGCGCGCGATGTTGATGAGCTTCGCGAGCTACAACCTGTGGCTGCATTGGCGACTGACGGGGTTGCACCTAGCGCGCCAATTCATTGACTACGAACCGGGGATTCACTGGTCGCAAGTTCAGATGCAAAGTGGCGTGACAGGCATCAATACCGTACGCATCTACAACCCAGTCAAACAAAGCATGGACCAAGATGCCAACGGCATCTTCATTCGGCGCTGGGTGCCGGAGCTCGCTGGGTTGGATGCCACGACCATTCACGCGCCATGGCTGCATGGCGTTGATGTGGAATCACTCGGTTACTCAAAGCCGATTGTTGAACTAATGAGTTCGGCGCGTGAGGCGAAATTGCGAGTGCATGAACATCGCCGATCTCCTGAAGCTAGAGAGGAATCGAAGCGTGTTTATGAAAAGCATGGCTCCAGAAATCCTAATCGTGAGGGTACTAAGCCTAGCTTACGAAAAAAGCCAGCGAGCTCAGTCGCAAAGTCGAGCCCGGGCAGCGGTGAAAACTACCAGCAATTGCTTGATTTGTAACTGCAGAAGCAGCTAATCTCGACGCAGTTCATCCGATTAATTCATTGCGTTCCTGCTCAATGACTCAACCCGAAACACGCACGACTAAAGCTCTGCAGGGAGAAACGGTAAATCCGTCACTCCGGGATCAGCGCCACATTGCATCAGTAGCGTGGTGACCTGTCCGCGATGATGGGTTTGATGATTGAAAAATTGCATGATCGCTACGTTCATCGGTAGCGTCATCTCGACTTGGTCACGCATTCTGCGAAACTGCAACGTACCAGCGATTTGCTCAGGCGTGACTTTGGCCACGAATCGATCCGTTCGGTCGTCTGTCCATTCGCGTTGTTGACGCAGTTCATCAAAGTTGTCGTACAGATATTGATCGAGGGAAGTGACGCCGCTCGGCTCACCATCAAAGCGAGACAGCCACAACCGATCGCCAACAAGTAAGTGATTCAGTGTGGCGTGAATACTCTTGAAAAACGCACCCATGTTGCGCTTGCGGGTAACGTCATCGAGCTTCGCACAGGCATCATAAATCGTGCGGTTTTGCCAACGGTTGTAGCGCGCGAAATGTTTGCAGTAGGCTGGATCAATCATGGGGTGAGCTCGTTGATGGCGATACATTGGATTGTAGGAGCGCTTCGCTCAGCGCGCTGCTCAGCGAGCCGCTAGCGTCCAAATGCCGATGGCGATGAATCCCACCCCGGCGATGATTTTCAGTAGCTGGGGCGATACATATTGACTCACAAACGACCCCGCGACCACGCCAATCCCGGCCGCTGCGATCAGCGCAATCGATGAGCCCAAAAACACCGCCCACAGATTAGCTTTGCCATCTGACGCAAAAAGCATGGTGGCGAGCTGTGTTTTGTCGCCGATCTCAGCGACAAACACTGAGGCTGCGACGGTGAGCAAAGTGGCGATGAATGATTTTTCCATGGGATGTGGGCGTTGCGCGATGGTTTGACGGGAATGCCCACAATGCTATTCGTTCGCTCTGCGCAATGTCTTTGAGATACGAAATCTAAGCGAAAAGTTGATTGCGGGCTGCACACTGCTTTGGCTGATGCGCCGATAGGTTGTCTGCGCCAGCCCGTTGTCGTAAGAGGCCTACGCTGAACGAATGACGGCTTTCGACCCGCTGGCATTACCGGCGAAATTGGCGCGTACACGTCGTTGTCAGCTCATCGTCAGCATCCTCTCAGTCCGCTGCAAGAGCTGCTGACGATACTCATCGCGGTGGCAGAGCCTGAGGATCTACATGCAGAGCTCTTTCCTCTAGCCGCCACACAATTTCGATGAATCCAATGGAGCAGCCATCATGACAGTCACAACCGCAGATCGCTCACGCGTTCTTAGTCAAATCGAACCTGCGCGCGCGCTGGATAAGCCCTACAAGCCAGCGGAGCAATCAGAGGGCAGTGAGCAGCAGAATTTCGTGCGACCGCTAAGCCGAATCATCTCGAGACAATGGATTTCTTTCATGCAAGGTTGGAAAGCGACCCAAAGAACGTGGTGCGCCTCGGCGCTGTCGGTGGCAGTGGGGCTGTCACCGATATGGGCCGCGGCGCAAACGGTAACATCTTTCACTGTGTTTAACGCCGACACCGGCGCTGATATAGCCACGTTCGCACCTAACGGCAACGTCACCAGCGGCACCGTCTCGGCCACCAACACGCCGCGGATCAACGTCCGTGCCAATGCTAAAAACGTTGATAGTGTCGTGTTCAGCGATGGCAGCAGCACTCGAACGGAAAATACTGCGCCCTACACCTACAAGAGTACTGGTGGCACGGGCTACACCCCGTGGTCGCCAGCCGTCGGTACTTACGTCATCACTGCCAAACCGTATTCAGGCAAAAGCGGTTCGGGCAAGGCGGGAACCGCCGTAACACTGACCTTGACGGTTGCGGGCACGTCGCCGCCACCGCCACCGCCGCCACCGCCGCCTGTGGCGACCGACAAACCCGCCAGTCGTAACGAGGCCGCGCGCTTCCTGGCGCAAGCCACCTTCGGACCTGTGGACAGTGACATCGACCGACTGATGTCGATCGGCTACTCCGCCTGGATTGACGAACAGTTCGCGACGCCACGCAGCGGCACGCACCTGAGCTTCTTCAACACGCTGAGCGACGGCAACGACAAAGAGGTTGGATCAGCGTTTTGGAAAAACGCGTTGACAGGACGCGATCAACTGCGTTTGCGCATGGCCTATGCACTGTCGCAGATCTTTGTGATCTCGCTTGAAGACGGCGACGTGGACAACTATGATCGCGCGGTGGCCGCATGGCTCGACATGTTGAACACGCACAGCTTCGGCAACTACCGCCAATTGCTAGAAAGCGTGTCGCTCAACCCCATGATGGGCATGTACTTGACCTTCATCGCCAACCAGAAAGCTGATGAGGCGTCGGGTCGCGTGCCTGACGAAAACTATGCGCGCGAGGTGATGCAACTGTTCAGCATCGGGCTCGTGCAGCTCGATCCACAAGGCCGTGCAATCGTGGGCAGTGACGGCGCGGTGCTCGAGACCTACACCCCGGCCGATGTGTCGGGGCTTGCAAAGGTGTTCACCGGCTGGAGTTGGGCGTGCCCGGTCATGTCCGACAAGGGCTGTTTCCTGCGTGGCGAATCCAATAAAGGCAGCCTGCGGGAGTATGCTGACCGTGATCTGCGGTCGATGGTCGCCTATCCGAGCTACCACAGCGTCGAAGCCAAATCCTTTCTCGGTGTCACGATCCCGGCGGGAACGAGCGCGGTCGACAGTCTGCGCATCGCACTCGATCGACTCGCTACGCATCCCAATACCGGACCTTTCATTGGTCGCCAGTTGATCCAGCGTTTCACTACGAGTAACCCCAGCCCAGCTTATGTGGGCGCGGTGGCCAGTGCGTTCAACAACAACGGTTCGGGCGTGCGAGGTGACTTCAAAGCGGTGCTCAAGGCGGTACTCTTACACCCGGAGGCTCGCGAGGTAGGCAGCGCGTCAGGCAAGGTGCGTGAGCCCGTGTTGCGCCTGTCGGCCTTTATGCGAGCCTTTGGCCATGACAGCCGCTCGGGCGATTTCGAAGTAGAAATTTTCAGCAACCCCGCCACAGCCTTGGGTCAGGCACCGCTGCATTCGCCCTCGGTATTCAATTTCTATCGGCCTGGCTACGTAGCCCCAGGCATAGGTGGCGCCGCGAGCAATTTGGTGGCACCGGAATTGCAAATCGTCAACGAGACCAGCGTCGCCGGCTACGTCAATTTCATGCGCGATAGCGTTAGCCAAGGCGTCGGCTTTCCTGCGGGGGATGGCCTGACACGGCGCGATATACAGAGCGACTACAAAACCGAGCTTGCTCTGGCCACCAATGCTGAGGCGTTGGTGGAACGGGTGACAACACGTCTGACCTACGGCGCGATGAGTGCCGAGCGCCGCAAACTCATCAGCGATGCCGTCAAAAACATTGCCATTCCCAGCGGCAGCAGCACTTCATCAGCGGTCAACGCAGCCATGCGCCAGCGGGTCAACGCAGCCATCTTACTGACAGTGGCCGCCCCTGAGTTCATTGTCATCAAATAATTAGGAGTCCAGGACCATGTCACAATCCAAAATTATCATCAGCGCCCCCGCGATCCACCACAATGCGTCGCGACGTCTCTTTATGCGCCAGGCCAGCGTGCTGTCGGCAGTGGCCGGCGCGGGCGCGCCGCTCGCTTTGAACCTGCTTGCCGCTGGTTCGGCCGCGGCACAGACGGCAAGCGATTACCGCGCTATTGTGTGCCTCTTCATGTTTGGGGGCAACGACGCCTTCAACATGGTGCTACCCACTGATAGCGTATCGTGGGCCGCCTACGCCAAGATGCGTTCGTCACTCGCGCTCATGCCGCCGGGCGCGCTGCCCACCGGGGGCGCTAGTCCAGGCTCGCCAGCGAAACTGGGCGGAGTACGTGCGATCTCGCCGCTCAATCCGCAAGTCGCGGGCCGCACCTACGCACTGCACCCGCTGATGACGCGCATGCAGTCGATGTTCGATATCGACAAGCGCTTGGCTATCGTCTCCAACATCGGCCCGCTGGTCGCCCCGACCAACAAGGCGCAATACAACACGCCCTCTTACCCGCTGCCACCGCGCCTGTTCTCGCACAACGACCAGCAAAGCATGTGGCAGACCATGATGCCCGAAGGGGCCACGCAGGGCTGGGGCGGACGCCTGGCCGACATGATCGCGGGCGGTAATGAGCAAGCCGTGTTCACGGCCATTTCTGCGGCTGGCGGTGCGGTGTGGTTGTCCGGGGAGCAAGTTCGCCAATACCAAGTCAGTGCGTCTGGTGCTTTGCGTCTCGGTGCCGACAAAAACGGCCTAGTCTATGGTTCCAGCGAGGTAGCCAAAGCACTGGATAGCATCGTCCAAAACGCTCCGAGCGGTCACAACCTCGAAAGATACTTGGCTCAGATCACCGAGCGTTCGATCACGTCCGAGGGAATCTTGCGTGATCGGCTGCGTCTTGCTAGCGAAGCAGATTTTGGTACACCACCTCTCGCCGGCAGCGGCTACAACCCAAGCACCGATCCCAAGCTTATGTACCTGAGCCCAGACAATGGACAAAGAGTGTTCAGCCCACTCGCGCATCAATTGCAAATGGTGGCACGCCTCGTTGACGCAGGCATGGCAAAAAAAACGGGCGTGCGGCGCCAAGTGTTCTTCGTGAGTCTGGGTGGCTTTGACACGCACAGCAACCAGAACCCTCAGCACACCGAGTTGATGGCGCGGGTGGCGCACGCCATGGAATATTTTGACAGCGCGCTGGGCAATATCAAGGCACACGACAATGTGACGACATTTACCGGCAGCGACTTTGGCCGCACCTTCACCAGTAACGGAGACGGAACCGATCACGGTTGGGGCGCTCACCAATTTGTGATGGGCGGAGCGGTGAAAGGCGGCGACTTGTACGGCCGCTTTCCCACATTGTTGGCCAGAAACCAGAGCGGCGAATTCGACAGTCCGGATCAGGTGCGCAATGGTGCGTTGTTACCCACCACTTCCGTTGATCAACTGGGGGCCACACTGGGGCGATGGTTCGGCGTGTCAGACGATAACGTGGACCGTGTGTTCCCGAACCTCAAGAACTTCAACCGCGACCTGGGCTTCATGAAGAGTTGAGGCGACGTTCAGGACCCTGGCCCAACTCAGCGTGAAAATTACTATGCATGCTGAGTTGGGTCAGGATTCAATACAGTTCGTTTAAGTACTTGGGACACCATCCTCCGTTCGGGCTGAGCCGGTCGTTGCCTTGGAGGCACGCCACCGGCCCTTCACAAGCTCAGGGCGAACGGTGATGGCTTGTGACTAATAACGATAAGAAGAGGCTTTACAGTATTTCGCCTGACACTCTGCCGTTAATTTTGTAGAGAAATTGTGTCGAGAGCGGGTCTTTCGGCAGCCCGTATACTGAAAGCATGCGATTACTACTTGTTGAAGACGATCCAGCGCTGGCAAATAGCACGATGCGTGCGTTGCAGTCGCACGGCTGGACGGTGGACTGGTCCACGCGCGGAGAACCCGTACCTCAATCCGTCACACAAGATCACTACGACTTAGTCGTCCTTGACATCGGCTTGGCCGGCATCGACGGTTTCGAGACCCTGCGCCGTATGCGCGCAAAGGGTAGCAACACACCCGTGTTGATGTTGACGGCGCGTGATGCAGTTGAAGACCGCGTGCGTGGGCTCGAAGGGGGGGCTGACGATTACATGATCAAGCCTTTTGCGGTCGCCGAGTTGGTGGCGCGTGCGCGTGTACTCACGCGACGCGCGCAGGCCCGCACTGACGATGCTTTGACCCTGGGTAACTTGCGCATGGATTTGTCCGCGCGCCGCGTGTTTGTGGGCGAACAAGCGCTAGAGTTGTCGGCGCGTGAATGGTCGGTGCTAGAGTATTTGTTAGGTCGCGTGGGCAAGGTGGTGGCCAAAGAACAGATATTGCAATCCATCACGGGCTGGGACGATGCCTTGTCGGAAAACGCCATTGAGGTGTATGTGTCGCGCTTGCGCGCTAAGTTGGAGCCAGCGGGTTTGCGCATTCGCACCGTGCGCGGTTTTGGTTACCTGCTGGAGTCCGTAGAAGGGGGCACGTGAGCGCGGCTTCAGGAGCCAGCCCCAGTCTTCGCCGCAGCTTGTTGTTGTGGTTGCTGTGGCCGTTGTTGTTGATCGCACCAGCCGCCGCGGGATTGCAATACGTGTTGGCATTGAAACCCGCCTTGCGGGCGTTTGATCACTCTCTCGGAGCGACGGTGATTTCAATTGGCAATTTCGTACGTACAAGCCCACAGGGTTTGCAGTTTGAAATGAGCGCGCAGACCGAACGTTCGATCCGCACGAACCAGACCGATGCCGTTTTTTACGTTGTTACGGGCCCGCAGCGAGAGTTACTGGCCGGTGACCCACCGCTGGCAGAGCCCCCAATCAGCCTGGCGGCACAGGAGTGGCATTTCTACGATGCCCGAGTTTTTGAGCAAGCTGTGCGCGTGGCCGCCTTGGGTGTGGTTTGCGGCGACGCAGTGTGCCAAGTGCGCGTGGCGCAGACAACGGGCGCCCGAGAGGCGTTACGCAACGACATGCTCGCTGGGACCGCGCTAAGCCTTCTGCTGCTAACCGCCGCACTCGTGGTGGCAGCGCTGGTGGCCACTTCGCGGGGGCTGCTTCCGATGCACCGCCTAAGCCGACAGCTTGGCTCACGATCTTTGGCAGACCTGCGGCCCTTGGCGGCCAGTGAGGTGCCGCGTGAAGCAATAACGGTGGTGGGAGCGGTAAACAGATTGTTCGAGCGTGTGGATGCAGGATCGGCGGCTCAGCAGGCTTTCTTGGCCGATGCCGCGCACCAGCTGCGCACACCGCTGGCCACCTTACAGACCGAGGCTGAACTGGCCGTCATGCAGCCGCACCCACCCGAACTGTCGGCGACCTTGCATCGCATCAGTGCTGCGGCGACTCGCGCCGCACGGTTGGGATCGCAGTTGCTCAGCCTGGCGCGCAGTGATGCCATCGCTCGCAGCGCAACCCCCACAGAAGCAGTTGATCTGAAACACCTCACCAGTCTGGCGGCTAACGAATGGGTGCCACGCGCCCTGGCCGCCCAGATTGATCTTGGCTTTGAGCTGCAATCGGCAGCAGTGAACGGTAACGCTTTCTTGCTGCAAGAGATGTTGGACAACTTACTGCACAACGCGCTCACCTATGCTGGCGCCGGCGCACAAGTTACGGTTCGTACTAACAGTACACGTGGCGTGACGAGATTGGAAGTAGAAGACAACGGTCCCGGCATCGCCCCTGAAGACCGCGAACGTGTGCTCCAGCGCTTTCAACGCGGTGCACAAAACCTTGGCCGGGGCAGCGGGCTGGGGTTGGCCATCGTTAGCGATGTCGTGAAAGCCCACGGTGCGCGGTTGCTGCTGAAAGAAGGTGCGGACGGCAAGGGCTTACTTGTGCGAGTGACCTTTGAGTCGGCGGCGCGAAGGCAGAACACAGCATGACTGCTCGTTGCAACAGTATGTGGTGCAAACATGGGCGTGGCGTGTTGGCTCGCCTGATGTTGGTTGCGTGCGTGTTAGGTGTGTTTTTTCTTCGCGAGGCGGTAGCGCTGGAGGTAGATGCGCCTGCACCGTCGGCACGCGTGGGTCAACTTTCACTGACGTCGAGCAACGTCCGAATGCGTGTCGAACGTATGTCGGCTTGGGAGCAAGCTGTGTTGAACATGCCCATGACCACCGGCAGTGCGCTGGCCACGCAAATACCGGGGCGCACCGAAGTGCGGATTGGCAGTACAGCCCTGCGCCTGGGGCAAGAATCGCAAGTGGTGTGGACCGAAATTAGTGACACCAGATTGCACCTTGAGATGATCAATGGCTTGTTCTCGCTAAGGGTGCGTGTGCTCGCGCCCGGCGAGAGTGTGCAGCTAAAGGCAGGGGCTGTGTCGGTGCAGGTGTTGAAGCCCGGCGCTTATCTCTTCAGGTTTGTGACTGATCGAGCGAACCTGCGGGTTTGGGTACTGGAGGGCCAGGCACGTGTAGCGCTGCGCGAACAAAACCTCACGCTCGATACTGGCCAGCAGATTCAGGTAGACAGAGGCATCTCAACTCAGTTGTCATCCAGCGCCGACGAACACCACGCCTCTTTTGTTGCGTTTGCCGAGGGGCGCGATCGGCGCACAGAAAGCTCGCTCGCGCTGATGCATGTTTCTCGTGAAGTGACCGGCGCGGAGGACTTGGACGGCCATGGCAATTGGCGCGATGAGGCTGGCTACGGTGCTGTGTGGTTTCCGAACAAGCTACCGCCGGATTGGGCACCGTATCGCTTTGGCCGTTGGCGCTGGCTTGCGCCGTGGGGCTGGACTTGGATCGACGACGCGCCTTGGGGCTTTGCGCCGTTCCACTACGGGCGCTGGTTGTTTGCTGGCGGGCGTTGGGGTTGGGTGCCTAGCCACCCAAGCGCCGCCAGCGCGCAATCTCGGCCTGTGTATGCGCCAGCTTTAGTGGGGTTCTTTGGCAATCAAACCGGTGCCGTTTGGAGCGCTTCGGTGGCGTCGGAACCCGTGGTGGGTTGGTATCCACTGGCACCCGGTGAGATCTATTGGCCAGCCTACAGCACGCAGATGGCTTATGTGCGAGCGCTGAATGCCGCGAGCGTCAGCGACGTGGGGCAGATTCAGGCGGTGCCCGCAGCCACCGCCGTTGGGCAACCTCACCGTTATTCACGTACGGCGTTTGCTGCGTCTGTAATACCCTTTTCAGCGTTCAGCCGAATGCAAGGCGTAGCCGGCAGCCAAATCGTGCTATCGCCAGCGGCGCTCGCTCAGGCATCGCTATTTGGGCGACGCTTGCCGCCACCACCGCCAATAAATGCGCCCTGAGCAAGTATTCGAAGTATTTCCGATCAGCTGCGTTTGTGATCTGTAGCGGACGACGTCGAGCTGCTGGCAATTCTGGGACGCAACGTCGTTTGAGCTTCCAGCATCAGCACCAATCCTAACAATACGCTGCATGCCCTTTTAAAACATAATTTTTCTCAGTAGTGTCCGGTTTATTTGATAGTCAAAGGCCTGCGAGCCAATAACGACTGGGGTTTCAAGGGTTTCATGGGTGTCCACGATTTGAATTTCAATT
>READ01000063.1 GCA_004293675.1 Betaproteobacteria bacterium | reverse complement strand
AGACGCTGATCAAATGCCCATCGAGCATCGCATCCTTGGACTTGGGCCCGGTCGTAAACTTGCGACCAGCGGGTCGCCGCTGCATCGAAAATGCTCGCCGTAGCCCCGCTATGCCTCGCATTTGTCGATTTCGCACTCGATCCCAATCCAAGGCGCGCTGCTCGCGGGATTTAATCAGCGTCCCCGTAGCGGGTCGGCGTGCCGTGTTGGCGGCTCCCGCCCTTGTCTTGATGCTGCGCCAGCTGCCCAACCACCAGGCGCTAGCCAACCGCTGTGAATCCAATCGGCTTGGAACTAGCTAAGGCTTTCTTCGATGAGCGCTTCTAGCTGCGCTGCGGTGGTGTCGCCCTTGGCGTCTCGGAGCACCGCCGAGGCGACGCTGATGTTAGCGGTCAGCTCGTCGAGCGACTTGCTGCGCTCGATTTTTAAGCTGAGTCGATCGCCGTCGGAGCCCAGTGAATTAAAGATGTACTTTGCTGCGGCAGCCTTTGCGGCCGACAGTTGGGCGGTAGTGGCCACGCGCGCACTTTTCATCGGAGACACCGTTTGTATGGCGACGAGCTCGATGAGATCTTCGCGCAATAGTTGCTCGACAATGACATCGCAGTCGCCGAAGACCGCCCCGAGTTTGTAGACCTCGCTCAGCGGGCGTTTTCCGTCGAGCATGATGAGCACTGCCCGATGTGCTGGCGATGGCATGCTGGTCGCTGAGGCGAACGCCGCTGTCCCTCGCGCCGTTTTTCCGAACACTGAATCGCTATCCATGGTTGCGTCCTTGGTTGGCGGTCGCGCTCTGCCGGCCCCGATTGCGCTCGATGAAAGTGTAAACGTTGCGCTCGCCGGCGGCTAACCGCTGGCAACGCTCTGTTCGATCGCGGACAGTGTCGTTGGAGATGGGTTACACCGCGTTATCGAGCCCCAGCTCGTGAATTTTTCGGGTGAGGGTGTTGCGACCCCAGCCGAGCCAAATACTTGCCTCGATCCGGCGTCCTTTGGTTTGCGCCAGCGCCGTTCGAATCAGTGTTTCTTCGAACTCTTTGGTGAGACGCTCACCCGGCGCGGCTTCGTTTTTCGCCATTGCATGGGTGAACGACGCTGCAAGTTGCGCTTGCCACGGCTCGCCGTTGCCGCTGGCGGCGTAAACGATGGCATCGTTGGCCGGCGCCTCGTCATTGCTCGTCTTCGGCGGGACCGATGTTGCAGGCGTGAAGATCGCCGCCACGGTCTTCTTGGTCGACTCGAGCTCAGCCGCGCTCTTTACTTCGGGCGGTAAATCGGCTGCGTCAACACTTTGGCCCGGTGCCATCACGGTGATCCAGTGGCAGATGTTTTCGAGCTGACGCACGTTACCGGGAAACCCAAATGCCTTGAGCTGTGCCATGGCCGTAGCAGTAAGCGACTTGGGTTCTCCGCCGAGGGTTTTGGCGCTCTTGGCTAAAAAATGGCGCATCAACAGTGGCACATCTTCGCTGCGTTCGCGAAGGGCGGGTAAGCGCAAACGAACCACGTTGAGTCGATGCAGTAAGTCTTCGCGAAAGAGTCCTGCCTTGACCCTGTCGTCCAAATTTTGGTGGGTCGCGGCGATGATTCTCACGTTTGATTGCATCGGCGCTTGTCCGCCCACGCGGTAGTACTCGCCGTCTTGCAAGACCCGCAGCAAGCGCACTTGCAAGTCCATCGGCATGTCGCCGATTTCATCGAGGAACAGGGTGCCGCCCTCGGCTTGTTGGAAGCGGCCTTGGCGCGTGGCGGCAGCGCCAGTGAACGATCCACGCTCATGGCCGAACAGCTCGGATTCGAGCAAATCCTTGGGAATGGCGGCGGTGTTGATGGCGATAAACGCTTTGCCTTTGCGCGGGCTGTGCTCATGTAATGCCCGAGCGACCAGCTCTTTGCCCGTACCCGATTCGCCAGTGATCAGCACCGTAACGTGCGACTGACTTAACCGACCAATGGCGCGAAACACGTCTTGCATCGGCGCGGCTTGACCGAGCATTTCACGTTCACCCGCGCTAGGTACAGTATCGACTTTAGCGACGAGCTCGGTGCCCTGTGCAGCGCGACGAATCAGCGCCAGCGCTTGCTCCACATCAAACGGTTTGGGCAAGTATTCAAACGCACCGCCTTGAAAGGCTTGCACAGCCGTATCCAAATCCGAATACGCAGTCATGATGATGACTGGAATGTGTGGGTACGCGGCCTTTACTTTTTTAACCAATGTGAGCCCAGATTCGCCGGGCATGCGCACGTCGCTCACGATCACAGAGGGCTGTTCGTCTTCGAGTGCATTGAACGCGTCAAGTGCGTTTTCAAAACTGCGGTGCGGCAGGGCCTCGCGGCTCAGTGCCTTTTCAAGCACCCAGCGAATCGAGCGGTCGTCGTCGATGATCCAAACGTTTTTCATATCAATGGGCGTCCGTGTCGGTGGGGTGTGTGAAAGGAAGTAGTACGCGAAATTGGGTGTGGCCTGGCTCGCTGTCGACCTCGATGGCACCAAAGTGCTGCGCGACAAAGGTTTGTGCAATCGATAAGCCAAGACCCGAACCTGTTCCCTCGGTTCGCGTGGTAAATAGCGGATAAAAAATTCGATCGCGAATCTCAAACGGAATGCCGGTGCCGTTGTCGACGATAGAGATTTCGAGCGCCATGCGGTGACTGCGTTTGGCGAGCACCACCTGGCGAGCGACTCGCGTGCGAAGGTTCACCTGTGGAGCCTTGGCCGCCGCGCACGACTGACAAGCGTTGCGGGCGATATTGAGGATCACCTGCGTCATCTGTTCAGCATCACACTGCACTTCGGGCAAACTCACGTCGAAATCGGCGTCGATCCGATGGGTACTGCCGAATTCGTTGCGCATGAGTTGCAGCACGCGATCGAGCAAGCGATGAATGTCGGTCGCCACAAAACGCGGCAGCTTGTGGGGTGTGAGCAATCGGTTGACCAAGTTTTGCAGTCGGTCCGCTTCGCCGATGATGACTTGGGTGTATTCCACGAGTTGCGGTGAGTCAAGCTCGGCTTCTAAGAGCTGTGCCGCGCCGCGCAGGCCGCCCAATGGGTTCTTGATCTCGTGCGCCAAGTTGCGCACCAGCTCACGATTGGCTTGATTTTGTTCGGCGATTTTTTCTTCGCGCGCAATTTTCAATTGCTGATCGATGTGGCGAAATTCGACGACCAACTGGGCACCATCGGCCTTGGCGTTTTCGAGAAAACTCAGGGTGCAGTTCACCAGTAGCCGTGACGCTCCGTTTTCTTTGCCCGACAGGTGCAATTCCAACTCCTGCTCGGTGTAGCTAGCGCGGTGGGTGAGCGCCAGATCAAGTGCTGGATAAAGCCGATCGGCATCGCGAAAAATAGCGGTGAGTTGTGCGCCAACCAGTTGCCGCTTTGAGAGTTGAAGCAGGTGTTCAGCGGCGGGATTGGCGTACGAAATCTTGCGCGCTGCGCCAAGCAGCAGCACCGCAGTAGAAATGAGTTCAAGCCCAGCCGTTTCAGTCATGCCCCAGTTTTAGCAAGAACCGTGCTTGAGACAGGACGGCGGTGCTTCGCACCTATGACGACGCGGCTTTACCGCTAGGACGACGCAGCTTTGCTGCTAGGACGCAAAGCTCGGGTTGCATCGCTGCGCTTGCCGGGTGGGTGATGCGGTGGGAGATTTTTCTTGCGAGAAAGATTTGCTGCGCCCCCCGTTCGTGGTGAGCTTGTCGAACCATGGACGGCTCGGGGAGAGTGTTTTTTGCTTTCGAACTGCTGCACTTCTATTGCCGTTCATGGTTCGACAAGCTCACCACGAACGGAGGGGCTCACCACGAACGGAGGGGCTCACCACGAACGGAGGGGCTCACCACGAACGGAGGGGCTCACCACGAACGGAGGGGCTCACCACGAGCGGAGAGGCTCGCCACGACAGAGGCTTATTGCGAATGGAGGGGCGCACGACAAACTGAATTTGTGGCTTACCCAGCAACTACCATTCGAGGCGAAAAAACAGCACGACGCATCAGCCTGTTGAGCAAGCGCAGCGATGCAAACCGAGCTTTGCGTCTTAGCAGCGAAGCTGCACCGTCCTAGCGGCGAAGCCGCGTCGTCTTAGGCGCGAAGCGCCGACGTCTTGCCTACAGCCTCAGGTTGGCTAGCTCTTGCTTTAGGGCGGCGATGTTTCGTTCGTGATGGCGAACGCTCTTTTCGAGTTGCTTCACGCGGTCGATGTATTTCGGTGAGCCCACGCTTTCATCGGCCATCGGTAGCGGTTTGCCGTTATTCAGCCCCAGTCGAGCGTCGGCCAACGCTTTCTCTTCGATGCTCAATTCATCGGAGAGAACCTGCTTTCGGGTACCGTCACGGGTGCGCTGGGTGGACGCGTCGACCGAGGCGTCGGTCTTGCCAGCGTTTTCGTTGGTACCGCTGTTGGCGCTGACTTTCACGGCGCGTGGCTCGGCCGCGCTACCTTTGGCTCTCGCTGGGCGATTGCCGGTGGGAATTTCCGAGAGCGTTTCACCCGTTGAGAGCCGTGTTGCGCCCTTTTTGGGTTGGTTGGTGTATTCCACGGCGCCGGTGACCGGGTCGACGTACTTGTAAATTTCGGCTTGAGCGATTGAGGCGGTGGCCAAGACCGATGCAAAAACGGCGGCAGAGACGGTGAACTTCACGGCGGTCATGGGCTTTTTCGATTCAAGCGATTCAACAAGCGGGGGGAAAGTGTAGACAAAACAGCGGGTTAGGGCAATGGCGAGCAATCCTAAAGCCGCAAAACACGGCTCTAACAGCCAATGCTTCGAGCGTTGGCGGCGAAAGTGGTTCCCTTGTTGTGAAATTCTTAACGGCTGCCGTGCGCGCGCTGTAGGAGCGGCTTGCCGCGAATGTTCGCATCATAAGGCCATTCGCGGCAAGCCGCTCCTACAGCAGGAAAATAAAAAAGGGGCGTTGCCGCCCCTTTTCGTGGTCATATTAACTGACGTCGATTACATCGAGTAGTACATGTCGTACTCAAGCGGATGCGTGGTCATGCGGAAACGCGTGACTTCTTCCATTTTGAGCGCGATGTAGGCATCGATCATGTCGTTGCTGAACACGCCACCACGGGTCAAGAACTCGCGGTCTTTGTCCAAGTACTCAAGCGCTTGGTCGAGCGACGAGCACACGGTTGGGATCTTGGCATCTTCCTCGGGCGACAAGTCGTAGAGGTTTTTGTCAGACGGCTCACCGGGGTGAATCTTGTTCTGGATGCCGTCAAGACCGGCCATGAGCATCGCAGCGAACGCCAAGTAGCTGTTGGCCATTGGATCCGGGAAGCGTACTTCGATACGACGCGCTTTGTCGGATTGAACGTAAGGAATACGAATCGATGCTGAACGGTTACGAGCCGAGTAAGCCAATTTGACCGGTGCTTCAAAGCCAGGAACCAAGCGCTTGTAGCTGTTGGTGCCGGGGTTGGTGATGGCGTTCAATGCACGGGCGTGCTTGATGATGCCGCCGATGTAGAAAAGGGCGGTTTCGGAGAGACCTGCGTAGCCGTTACCAGCGAACAGGTTTTTGCCGTCTTTCCACACCGATTGGTGAACGTGCATGCCGGAACCGTTGTCGCCAACGATAGGCTTTGGCATAAACGTCGCCGTTTTGCCGTACATCGCAGCGGTATTCCACACTGCGTATTTCAGAACCTGCGTCCAGTCAGCGCGCTGCACGAGCGAGCTAAAACGGGTGCCAATTTCGCACTGACCTGCGTTGGCCACTTCGTGGTGGAACACTTCGACGGGAACGCCCATCTCTTTAACGGCGAGCACCATGGCGTTACGCAGGTCTTGCAGTTGATCGACGGGGGGCACAGGGAAGTAGCCGCCTTTGACGGTAGGACGATGGCCTTTGTTGCCGCCTTCGTGCTTCGCGTCGGTTTCCCATGCTGCTTCTTCCGAGAAGATTTTGCAGTACGAACCGGACATGTCCACTTTCCACTCAACTGAGTCGAAAACGAAGAATTCAGGCTCAGGGCCGAAGTAGGCGGTGTCGCCAATGCCGGATGTTTTGAGGTAGGCCTCAGCGCGGCGAGCGAGCGAGCGTGGATCACGATCGTAGCCCTTGCCAGTGGACGGCTCGATCACGTCGCAGGTGATGTTCAAAGTCGTCTCTTCGATAAACGGATCGAGCACTGCTGTCGATGGATCGGGCATCAGGAGCATGTCGGAGGCTTCGATGCCCTTCCAACCAGCGATCGATGAGCCGTCAAAGGCGTGGCCTTCGGTGAATTTGGCGGCATCGAAATGATCTTCCGGCACTTGAACGTGCTGCTCTTTGCCACGGAAATCGGTGAAGCGAAGGTCAATAAACTTGACATCGTCGTCTTTAATTTTTTTGAGAACGTCGGCACCAGTGGCCATAGCAAATATCTCCTAGAGCGTTTATGTGAGTGATGAAATCGGGCGCAGGTCGCAAAACCTGCAAATCGCGCAAACTGGGTCACTAGATGCAGAAAACATGCCATCCAACCCATTCAGTGCGGCGCGCGTTTCACAATGCTAACGGTTCGCCGAATCGGGGGGTTAAATTGACGTAAAGCGGCCGTAGCGTGGGGACGTTGGATGTGCTTTTGAGTCTTGTCTGGCAAGCCATCTCTGCCGCCATGACGACCGGCGCACTGGTTTTGTGCGAGCCACGTTATCGCACCAAAAATGTGCGTCACTGGAGAGCGTTAAAAGCGCACTGAATTAAGGCATTCAATAGGAATGCCATGCAAAATATAGTTTATGTCAAGGAAAATTCGTTAATCATAAGTCTTTATAACTTCTATCAATCCCTTGTTTTATAAGGCTGTCGTGAATAAAGCTATTTTCCAGATATCAATTCAGTCACTTTCAGCGCCACTGAGGGCGCGCTGCCCAACGTAGCGCTTTGAACGGCGCTCTGCCAATCACCGTTTTGCGGCGTGGGCTGCCCCGAGATCGACAGCCTCGCTAGCAGATCGACCTTGGTGCCGACCGCAAGCCCGCCGCCTCCGATCATCGCGTCGCTTGCGGTCAAGACGATGGGTTCTTTCAACGCACTGACTGCTACTTTACGTGCGGCTAGCGGCGGCCCGCCTGTAGCGCCAGCGCTTCGAACGATCACAAACACGCTAGCCGACGGATTGGATGCCGCAGCAGTGCGCGCCGCGCCAGTCAATTCCACGCTAACCGTTGCCAAAGCGCTTTGCGGCGCAGAAGCGGTCGGCGTGGCGGCCACCGCTGGTGAGGTCGTTGATGCGCCCGCGCTGCGTTGGGCAATATCCTTCAGCGCGTTTTCTGCGATCTGAGCAAAACCAGTGGTTGGGTCGGCCAACGATTTGGCGAGTGTGAAGGTTTTCTCGGCGGCGACTAAATCGTTTTTCTGAATTTCGTAGGTGCCGCGAAGCAGCAGCGCCTTGGGTTGTTTGGGGTCGATAGCCAGAGCTTTGTTGATCAGCTCGATGGGGCGGCCGGTCATCGTTCCTTGGGCTTGGCCCGCAGCGGCGTCTGCGAAATCTGACCAAGCATCTGCGTCGTTCGGCGTGAGCGCTACCAGCTTTTCGTACGAGCGAATCGCGTTGTCGAATTGCCCGACCGACGCTTGTGCTCGCGCGAGCAGCGCCCAGCCTTTGGCATCGTCTGGCGTGGCTTTGAGTCGCTCTTCGGCCATGCGAAACAGCTCGTCCATCTGTGATTGAGCCTTGCCCGCGTCGGGTCGTACCAGCTCGGGCAACAGCGCATTGGGAGAGCCCACCGCCACATAGCCGCCCAGCGCAAACACCGGCAACAGAATTGCGGTGGTCACGGCGGTTTTGCGATAGCCAGGCGCTGCGTCTTGCGAGCGAGCCAAAGCTGATTCTCGAAGCACCCTCACTTCGAGTTCACGCTCGGCTTCGGCCAGGGCCTCGTCAGTCAACAAGCCTAACTTGCGGTCTCGGTGCAGCTCTTTGAGCTCGATTTGCAGTGCTTCGATATTTCGCTGTGAGCTCGAATCAGCGTTAGCGTCGCTCCTTCGGTCGCGCCACAATGAGCGCGCCAAAAACAATGCAATTACCAGTGCCGCGAGGACGGCGATCACCAAGAAAACGAAAACAGGATTCATTAGTTCTTTGCGCTAGAGGAGGGCTCTGTCGCCGTAGTTGAAGTGGAAGCTACGCCGTTTTGGTTGGCGTTCAAGAGCGACTGCGCGCGAAGCCGATCGCGTTCGGTCAGCGCAGGTTCCGCTGCCACCGCACTGCGATTTCGAACATGGCGAACGAAACCAAAGATCGAAAGCGTGAGCACCAAAAATGGTCCGAGCCAGAGCAGCAAGGTGGTCAATTTGAACGCCGGTTTGTAGAGCACGAAGTCACCAAATCGCTCAGTCATGTAGGTCTTGACCTCGGCCTCAGTCTTACCTGCCCGCAGCTGAGTGCGCACTTGATCTCGCATGTCTCGCGCTACCGCCGCATCACTGTCGGCGATGGTTTGGTTTTGACACACCAAGCAGCGCAGTTCGCTTGAAAGAGCTTTGACGCGGGCCTCGAGCGCGGCGTCGTTGGCGGGTTGCGCAAAGATCGCACATGCGCTCATCAAACCAAGGCTCGTCGCTACGAACGCACCCACCCACAACGAGCCCTCTTTCCGATCCCCCTCCCCCCGGGGGGGAGGGGTTAGGGGAGAGGGACTTCCCGGCCGAATCAAGCTCGATAGGAGCGCAGCAGCCCTCACCCCAACCCTCTCCCAGAGGGAGAGGGAGCTTTTGGAAACGTGCCGCTTCACGCCCGCTCCGTCGCAGCGCTAATTTTCGCCTCGCGCCGCGCTTTTCGATAGCGCGGATCCAACGCGCCCAGCAGTCCGCCGAGCGCCATGATCAAGCAACCGATCCAAATCCAATTGACAAACGGTTTGTAGTGCACGCGCACGATCCAGCCGCCGCCTTGATCGGCGGGAATTTCCTCACCGAGTGATACGTACAAATCCCGATCAAACTCGCGATCAATCGCTGCCTCAGTCATCGGCATGGCGCGGTTGGAGGCGTAGAAACGGCGCTCCGGTTGCAACACCTTATCGAGCTTGCCGTTTTTGCTCAGCTCAAAGCGGCCTTGCTTGGCGTTGTAGTTTGGGCCGACCACATCGGTCACTCCCAAAAATTTCACCTCGTAGCCAGCAATGGGTTTAACTTCGCCGGCTTTGAGCGCTACGTCGTGCTCTTTCTCAAACGCTTTCACGGCGGTCACACCCAAAATGAATGCCGCCACGCCTAAATGCGCTACCTGCATGCCGTGATAGGCAATCGGAATCTGTCGCCACTTCGCCGCCGTGCTCGCCAAGCCCCAACCATGGCGCACCCGATCTCGATACCCATCAATGATCCCCGCAATGAGCCACACCGCAAAGGCCACACCCATACATGCCAGCGGAGAAAAGCGCGCGGTAAACAGCGCACAGGCCAAAAACGCAAGCGCCGCAGCGACTGCCGGCCAAAGCATGCGCTTCACGATCACGCTCTTGTCTTCGTCTTTCCAACGGGCCAGTGGCCCCACGCCCATCATCGCAATGAGCGGCAGCATCAAGGGCACGAAAACGAGCTCAAAGTAGGGCGGCCCAACGCTGACCTTGCCCATGCCAAATGCGTCAGCGAATAGCGGGTAGAGCGTGCCCAGCAATACCGCGCCCGCTGCCACCACCAAAAACAAATTGTTACCGAGCAAAAACGATTCGCGCGAGAGCAAACCGAAGCGTCCGCCGTCGTTGACCTTCGGCGCGCGAAGGGCATAGAGCGTGAGCGATCCGCCGATGATGACCACCAAAAATCCCAAAATGAATACGCCGCGTTTCGGGTCGGTCGCGAATGCGTGCACGCTAGTGATCACGCCGGAGCGAACGAGGAACGTCCCCAACAGTGAGAGCGAAAACGCAGAAATCGCCAACAGCACCGTCCACGCCTTGAACGCGCCGCGCTTCTCAGTAACGGCGAGCGAATGGATGAGCGCGGTGCCCACGAGCCACGGCATGAACGATGCGTTCTCCACCGGATCCCAGAACCACCAACCACCCCAGCCGAGCTCGTAATACGCCCAAAAACTACCGAGCGCAATGCCCAGTGTCAAAAAAATCCACGCGGCAATGGTCCACGGCCGCGACCAGCGCGCCCACGTGGAATCAAGCCGTCCACCCCACAGCGCAGCAATCGCAAAGGCAAACACCACCGCCATCCCCACATAGCCCATGTACAACAGCGGCGGATGAAAAATCATCCCTGGGTCTTGCAAGAGCGGGTTCAGGTCGCGCCCCTCGGCGGGCGCAGGCACGATGCGCTCGAAGGGATTGGAGGTAAACAAAGTGAACGCGAGAAACACGCTGGTGATCGCTGAAAGCACTACCAAGATTCGGGTTAGCAATACGTCGGGCAGCTGCTTCGAGAACACCGCAACAGCCGCGCTCCAGCCGGTGAGCATCAGCACCCAGAGCACCATCGAGCCCTCGTGCGAGCCCCATGTGGCCGATATGCGGTACTGCATGGGCAGCAAGGAATTGGAGTTTTGTGCGACGTTGGTCACGCTAAAGTCGCCCTGCGCAAACGCGGTCATCAGGCAAGCAAACGCAATGATGACCAGTGAAAATGCGGCCAGCGTTGCGCTGCGCGCAAACTCCGCCATGGCCACGCCGCGCCGCAAATTAGCGATCCCTGGAATGACGCTGCCGATGACGCACACTAAAAAAGCCAGTATCAGAGCAAAGTGACCAAGTTCGGGAATCATGCGGAACCGCGGTGTTTCAAAGAAGATCAATTTTACGGCGCATCTAGAGTCCCTATTGTGGGCACGGTATTACGCTATTGTTCAGGTTAATGACGATATAGGCTGGCTTTCGTGGGTTACTCTGTTTTGCACCGTGTTTTTGTCTTTGGCTGGGCATTGATGGCCGTTGGGGGACTCACTCTTGCTCCGGCGGCGAGTGAGGCCACATCCGCCGCTTCCCCCTCTGCGCCGCGAACTAATCATCCCGTCGCACCTTCATCCGCCCCCGTTGCAGCAGCCGCTGCCTCCAAGCCGAGCGCGCCGCCTGAAATCAATTTCGAACAGCAATCGCTTGCCGACCAGTGCGCGTTGCTGTCCCGCTCGCTGAAGCTGCCGAGCAAGCCGCTTTGCACGTCTTTGAGTACATCTCAGCGCCTTGGCTTTTCCATGCAGCGCCGAAACATATTTTCTGTGCAATCCCCCCGTGAAGTCGCTGGTTCAACGGCGGGCGCTGCTGCCATCCGCGATGTCCGAGTGCTCGTGCTGGGCGCGATTCACGGCGATGAGCTCAGCGCCGGTTGGCTGGCGCTGCAGTGGCAATCAATGAAACCGCCGCAAGTTGAGGGCGTGAGTTACTCGGTACTGCATGTTCCGCTGTTGAATCCTGATGGACTGTTTCATGCCAAGCCATCGCGTACTAATGGCAGCGGCGTTGATTTGAATCGAAATTTTCCGACGCCCAATTGGCAGGTTGAAGCCAACAAATGGTGGGTCAACACCACCAAGCGCGACAAACGCCGCTGGCCAGGCAAGGTGGCCGCCAGCGAGATCGAAACGCGGCACGTGATTTCGCTCATCAAAAGCTTCAAACCCTCGGTCATTGTGGCAATTCATGCCCCGCTGGGCGTGCTCGACTACGACGGCGCAGGGATGCCACCGGAGCGTATCGGCTCGATTTGGCTCGATTCTGTGGGCATTTATCCTGGCAGCCTGGGACACTACTCAAGTCGAACGCACGGCATTCCGGTGTTGACCGTTGAATTGCCCAATGCGCTTAAAGTGGTGAGCGACGTTGAAGCAAAACGCATGTGGAGCGATTTGTTTGCTTGGGTCAAGCGCTATGCTCAGCACGATGCGGCAACGAAATGAAGGCGTGACCACAGTCACGGGGGTTCCATCTCCGGTCGTCGTGAGCCGCCTTCTCCGTTCCTGGTGAGCCTGTCGAACCATGAACGGCAACAGAGCAGCAATGCTTCGACAATGTAAATCCCTCTCCCCAAGCCGTTTATGGTTCGACAAGCTCACCACGAACGGGAACAACCGTAAACTCGCCACGCGCGGGAACACGCGTAAGCTCACCACGAACGGGGCGGTGTAAGTGCATCGATCGAGGCTCTGTACCATCTAACTGGCCTGTGACACCCGCGTAATCTGCGGCAAAATTCCGTACTCAATCGACACCGCTAAGCGCGTTCCCAGAGGAAGCTCAATGAATTCAATGAACCAGTACCTCGTGTCGCGCGCCGATCCTTCGTCGCACCAATGGCAAACGATGCCCTTGCCATCGATCAGTGGTGGTGAGGTCTTGCTGAGCATCGATCTCTTTTCGTTCACCGCGAACAACGTCACCTACGCCGTGTTTGGCGACAAGATGAAGTATTGGGAGTTCTTCCCAACGAGCGATCCGTCGCGGGGCTGCATTCCCGTGTGGGGCTTTGCGACGGTTGAGTCATCCGCGGTTGAAGGTATCGCGGTGGGGGAGCGCTTTTACGGCTACTTTCCGATGGCATCGCACCTCGTCGTGCGTCCGGAACGAACTACGCCGCACGGCTTCACGGACGGCGCCGTGCATCGCCGCGAGCTGCCGGCGATTTATAACCAATACGTTCGCTGTAGTAACGATTCAATGTATCGGGCGGACCGCGAGGCTGAAATTGCACTGCTGCGGCCGCTGTTCATCACGAGCTTTTTGCTCGAAGATTTCTTGGCCGACGAAACGTATTTCGGTGCGACGCAAGTGCTTTTGTCGAGCGCATCAAGCAAAACGGCCTACGGCACGGCTGCGTGTTTAGCACGGCGTGGCGGCGTGGATGTGATCGGATTGACGTCACCCGGCAACGTCGAATTCGTGAAATCGTTGGGCTGCTATTCAAAGGTCGTAACCTACGACGAACTAAAAACACTTGACCCTAAAGTAGCGACCGTCTACTGCGATTTTGCAGGCAACGCTTCGCTACGAGCGACATTGCATACGCACTTCGGCGATGCCTTGAAATACAGCTGCAGCATCGGGGGCACGCATTGGGAAGACTTGGGCGGCAGCAAAGATTTGCCGGGCCCTCGGCCGACGCTATTTTTCGCGCCAGCGCAGGGCAAAAAGCGCGTGGCTGAATGGGGCGCGGCCGGCTTTCAAGCCACAGCGACCGAGGCGTGGGAGCACTTCATGCAGCAGGTGACGCAGTCAACGCCGCGGTGGATGAACGTCGTGCAGTCAACTGGATCCGTGGACGTGGAACGGGTGGTTCGCGCCGTAATTAATGGCGAAGTTCAGGCTCGCGACGGGCATGTGTTGCGGTTTGGCTAGCGGTCTACGCGAAGCTTCGTGTGCCGCTAACCTCCTTCGTCGTGAGCCACTTCTATCCGTTCGTGGTGAGCCAGCTCTGTCCGTTCATGGTGAGCCACCTCCGTCCGTTCGTGGTGAGCTCGTCGAACCATGACGGCAATAGAGCTGCAATACTTCGACAGCGCAAATCACTCTCCCCATGCCGTTCATGGTTCGACAAGCTCACCACGAACGGGAGAGCGCATAGGCGCGCCGTGATTTAGCGGTTCAAACGCTACATCCGTTTGTGCTGAGCCACTTCTATCCGTTCGTGGTGAGCTCGTCGAACCACGACGGCAACTGAGCTGCAAGACTTCGAAAGTGCAGATCACTCTCCCCATGCCGTTCATGGTTCGACAAGCTCACCACGAACGGGAGAGTGCATAGGCGCGCCGTCGTTTATCGGTTCAAACGCTACATCCGTTTGTGGTGAGCCACCTCTGTCCGTTCATGGTGAGCCACCTCCGTCCGTTCGTGGTGAGCTCGTCGAACCATGACGGCAATAGATCTGCAAGACTTCGACAGTGCAAATCACTCTCCCCATGCCGTTCATG
>READ01000035.1 GCA_004293675.1 Betaproteobacteria bacterium | reverse complement strand
CGAACTACTTCGCCGAAAATACTCGTAATAGCCCGCTATTACTGCGTTTTTCGGCTCGTATTTCATCCCAAAACAAGGCGCGCTGCGCGGCGTCCATTTGATCAGCGTCTCCCTAGAGTGATCGCTTGAAACAAATCGTTTCGCGCTTTTTTTGACACGGATTTGCGCAAATCGGATGTGGGTAGACGCCGATTTATGAACGACCAAGCCGCTTTGGGAATACAGGGCAATAGTGAGCGTGAAACTGCGAAATCAGCGACATGTGTGGCGAAAATCAACCGTTGTCGCCGTCTTCAAACGCGCTCCACACCTTGAGCACATCCACCGTTTCTCGCACATCGTGCACCCGCACGATCCGCGCGCCGCGAGACACACAGGCAAGCGCTGCCGCCACACTCGCGCTCACGCGATCCTCGGCCGAGGCGTGTCCGGTGATCGCACCGAGCGAGCTTTTCCGAGACCAGCCCGCCACCAGCGGAAAGCCGAGGGCCACCAATTCACGCAGTCGTCGCGTGAGTTCTTTGTTGTGGTCAAGCGTCTTTCCAAAACCAAATCCAGGATCGATAGCGAGCCGACTCGGGTCAATTCCAGCGCTTTGGCAGGCGGCAGTTCGGGCTTTCAAGAAGGCCGCAACCTCGGAGACAACATCGTTGTAGTGGGGTGCTTTTTGCATGGTGCCCGGTTCGCCCTGCATGTGCATCAACACCACGCCGACATCGCTTTGTGTGCAGATTTCAAGCGCACCGGGCGCTTGCAGCGCAAACACGTCGTTGACTATAGCCGCGCCCGCCGCGATGGCTTGGCGCATGACTTCGGGCTTTTTGGTGTCAACGGATACGCAGTGTCCGGCTTTGGCCAGCGCCTCGATCACCGGGAGCACGCGGGCGAGCTCGGTGTCAACGTCAACCGGCGGCGCGCCCGGCCGCGTCGATTCGCCGCCCACGTCCACGATCTGCGCGCCCTGCTCAATCACCGCTAGCGCTCGCGCAATGGCCGCTTGGGGGTTTGAGGGATCGCCAAAGTATTGCCCCCCGTCGGAGAAAGAATCGGGCGTGACGTTCACAATGCCCATAACGACCACCGGCGCGCCCAAGCCCGCGGCAAAGCGAAACCGACCCGCTTGCCAGAACGTTTCTGGCGCGCGACTGGTTTGACTCGTAAAATAACTGTCTAAATCTGAAGGCACCGTGTTTTGATCCAATCCGCTGACTATCCAGGCTTGTTCGACGCAAGAATTAGCACGCTCAAGGCCGAGGGACGATACCGCATTTTTGCGGAATTGACCCGACCCGCTGGACAATATCCACGGGTGCTGTGGCACAGCGAGCATAACGCCGCGCCCACCGCAGTGATCACCTGGTGCTCCAACGACTATTTGGGCATGGGGCACCACCCCGCCGTTCGTGAAGCCATGCTCGCTGCCGTCCACAATGGCGCGACCGGCGCGGGCGGTACGCGAAACATCGGCGGCACCAACGCCATGCATGTGGAGCTTGAGCGCTTACTGGCCGCGCTCCATGGCAAACCGGCGGCGCTTAGTTTTACGTCGGGCTATAGCGCCAATTTGGCGGCGTTATCAGTGCTGGGTTCTGCGCTGCCGGGCATGGTCATTTTGTCCGACGGTGACAACCACAATTCGATGATTGAGGGCATCCGCCGTTCGGGTGCCGACAAAATGGTATTCGCGCACAACGATCCACGCGATCTTGAAGCCAAGCTTGCGAGCATTTCACCGGATCGCCCGAAGCTCGTAGTCTTTGAGAGCGTGTATTCGATGAGCGGCAACATCGCACCCATCGAAGCGTTCGCAAAAATTGCCAAACGCTACGGCGCGATGACGTATCTGGACGAAGTGCATGCGGTGGGAATGTACGGCTCGCGCGGCGGGGGTGTGTCGCAAGAGCTGGGCTTGGCCGATCAAATCGACGTGATTCAAGGAACGCTTGGCAAAGCGTTTGGCATGCAGGGCGGCTACGTGACCGGACCGACCAGCGTGATCGATTGCATCCGAAGCTTTGGTGCGTCGTTTATCTTTTCGACCTCTCTCGCACCCGTGTTGGCAGCCGGGGCAATTGCCAGCGTGTCGCATTTGATGAATTCTCAAGACGAGCGTCGCTTGCAACGAGAGCGCGTGGCGGCGGTGAAAACGAAGCTCGGCGCACTTGGGCTGCCAGTGATGCCCAGCGTGTCGCATATCGTGCCGGTGTTTGTGGGTGATCCGGTCAAAGTCAAAACCCTCACCGATCGGCTACTGGATCGCCATGCCATTTATTTGCAGCCGATCAATTTCCCCACGGTGGCTCGCGGCACCGAGCGCATTCGAATCGCGCCCGGGCCGTGTCACAGCCCAGAGATGGTGGAACATTTAGTGCATGCATTGGCCAACGAATGGGAGGCGCTCGATTTGCCGCGCACCTCAGTGCCAACCAATGCGCTGGCTGCGGCTGTAGCTTAGCAACCGCTCGATCAGCTCTTTTCCCCTATGCCTTTTGAAATAAGGGGTGATTCGGTATAAGTGTGATTAATGAAAACCTACTTTTATTGATGATAAGCCTTATTTCACAAGGCTTTATTCAATAAAGTTAGGATAGAGCAACGCAATTAAGTCCACGCGCCGTGTTCCAATCCACATCAAATTGAAGCACTGGTGTTCGGACGCGCGCGCAAAATGAACAGGTGTCATGAGCGGCGTATCCTGAGAGTGCGCTATCCTCTGAGCTCACGCCAACGCGAACATTTTTTAGCTCGCTTTCCCATGGAATTTGCATCTCCGCGACTGTGCTTTACCGAACGCTGTTCCTGATTCAACGTGAAAACTGCTGAGCTCTCTGTTCAAAACGATGAACGCCGTCGCGGCTCGCGCCGAGCCAGCGACGCGCAGGCTGATTTAATCGTTGGGACGCAATCCTACCGAGTCACGGTTGTCGATTTTTCGAAGGTTGGATTGTTTCTATCCTTTACCGGTATCGCACCCGACTCAGCGCGGCTTAGCGCGATGGTGGGGCTTTCCGCGTGTGTTGATTTATTGCCAAGCCCCGATCAAGCCAGACTCGATCCGCTCGAAGTTCGCATCGTGCACGCCCTAGCCGATGGATTGGGCGTACACGTCAACGAGCTGCCCGACGCGTGGTTTGAGCGCTTGCAGCCCGGCACAGCATTGCCAACGTTTGAGAACCCGCGCGATGCGCGGTACTCGCCGTCGAGCCTGATCGACCTACCCTCGTCCGTTGCGCCAGCGCAGTCACCTTCGTCGGAGGCCAATCGCTCAAAAATTGATCGTTGCGTAACGCTCTACAGCACGTTTGCCAAAGCGTTTATGAACGAGAGCTTGGCGCGGGCCATCGAGGAGCTCGGTGCGCTCGAGGGCGCAGAACCGTTTCAGCCGATCCGCGCTCAATACGAAAACGCACGCGTCACGCTGACCGAACAACACGCCAGCTTGGTCGAGCATTACGCCGCCGACGCCGTGCGCCGCGCCATCGCCGGACCCAGTACCGAGGCTGGTTTTGAGGCCGTCTCCGCAGTGGGGTCACTGCGCTTGATGGATACCGAAGAGCTCGACAGCTACCTTTCACTCACCAGCGTCATCAAAGCGCTCAACGAGCAGCTCGCCAAACAGCACACCCACTTTTTGGCGCGCTACCAACGATTGGTGGGCGACGTCAACGCCAAAACCAATCCGTTCGGCATTGAGCGAACGCTGCGCTCAATGACCGAATCGTTAAGCGCTGTGAAGTTGTCAGCGACCGCGTCGCGAGTACTCTACGGCGCGGTCGCGCAGAGCGCGAGCACCCGCACCCCAACGCTCTTTACCGAACTCAGTCAAGCGTTGACGGGCGTGACGCCTGTTGATCGCCCGATCATCGAATCGGTGTCGCGTTCACGGGAGCGCGCGAAAGAGATTTTTGAAGAAGCCGGCATGGCGGCCGACCAGGACGCCATTCGGATCATCGACGCGCTGCGGCAATCGCGCTGGACGGGCCAACGCGGCATCCCACAACGCGCGCTCGCAGTCATTGAGGCGATGACTCAGGGCCGGGCAGTGAGCGTTGACGGCGAGCAATTTGCGGAATCGACACACGCTTCGTTGCACGGTGGCGGCGCCACGACGCTGACGGGCTCCGAGGCCCATGTCAGCGATGTGCTGCAGGCCATCGATTCGCTGCCGAGCGTCGACGGTCAACCGTTTGCAGCAGCCTCGGTCCACCGAATTGCCGGCAAGGTGCGTGAACTGACGGCTGGCGGCGCACAAACAAAAGCACTGGGCAACACACACCATCGGATGCTCGAGACAACAGCCAAATTGTTTCAACGCGCCACCCAAGACATCGCGCCCAACGGTGATGTGCAGCGGCTACTCAAACGACTTGAATCGACGCTCTTAAAGCTTTCATTGCTCGATGGCGATTTCCCGTCGCTAGCGGCACATCCGGCGCGCAGAGTCGTCAACTTGATCGATCAGTACGCGCTCAGTGCCAATGATGGCGGGCGCCTCGAAGACGAAAAGCTGCGTCGCAGCCTCGAGAGCATGGTCGAGCGAATTTGCGATGTCGCCAACACCGATCCCAACGCGTTTGCAGCCGTTCACGAGAACATTGAGCAGGAGGTAGGGCGCGTGCGCCGCGAACGAAGCGAGCGCGTCGAGCGCGTCTGCGAAGCGCTTGAAAGCCGAGACCGAATTCGTGCTGCTCGGCTACGGGTTGATCAACTGCTGCGCGAGCGGCTTTCCGGTCGAAAACTGCCGCGAATTTTGGTCGGCTTGATCGATGAATTTTGGCGGCAGCATTTGGTCATGCTCTACATGCGCTTTAGCGATCAGCACGACTGCTTTAACGCCGCGCTCAATGTCCTGGAGCGGGCCTTTGCAGTGTGCGCCAATACGGACGTGGATGCTGCGACCAACACGCTCAGTAGCGAGCTCTACGTGGAGCTTGCTGAAACCATTTCCGCGCACAGCACTGATTCGGCACTGACGGGCCGATTGACCGATGAACTGCGCCGCTTGTTGATGACCCGCGACGAAACAGCGATCAACGATACGGTGAATTCGCCCGTGTTCACGAGCGACGAAAAGCGCGGCAACAGCCGCATCGCATCGCCCGCGAAAACGGCAGCAACGGAGAACGCAGCCATCATCGTGGACTTCGCATCGTGCGAACTCGGGCAATGGTGGGACATCGACATCTCGGGGCGGAGCACCCCAGTGCAAACGATTTGGAAGAGCGCGCTGACCCAACACATCGGTTTGGCAAACCGCTCCGCCACACAGCGCATAGAGCTCAGCGCCGAGCAGTTTGAAAAGCAATGCGCAAGCGGCGCGCTCCGTCCGCGCGAAAGCCTCGACTTACCGCTACTTGATCGTGCCGAGACCGCGTTATTGGGCAACGCCTACGCCCAATCCACACTTGCCGCGGCGCAATCTCCGACGGTGGGCGTGCTGACGCGTAAAGCGTTTCAAGCGCGTCTCAACACACTCGACGAGCGAGTCGACGGCGGTCGGCAGCATGTGGTCGGCGTGTTTGAGTTCGATCAATTCCGAACGATCTCAGCGGCGTACGGTGCCGATGCGATTGATTTACTCGTCACGGCGCTCACCACAAAATTGCGGGGCAAACTGCCCGCCGACGCCGTGCTGGCAACGCTCCGAGACGACACGCTTGCTGTCTTGTCGCCCGATTGCGTGGCTGCGGCCGGTGAAAAGTCACTGCAAACCGCGCTTACGAGCGTTGCCGATTTCCACTTTCAGCACCAGCAGCACAGCTACAGCATCGGCGTGAACGTGGGTGTGGCAACGCTGGGCGTGAAGCACAGCAGCGCCGCCGACGTGCTTCGCCATGCCGACGCGGCCTGCCTCGCGTCGAAAGCCTTCGAGCGCAATCGCCTGCAGCGCTACGACTCCGATAGCCAAGCCACTAAGAGCGAAGAGGCGTTGATCAACTGGTCGGGTCGCGTTGACACGCTGCTCGCGGGCAACGATCTGTACATGCGCGCACAAATGGTCACGCCGATTGGCCAGGATATTGCCGCCTTGCCCTACTACGAGCTGCTTTTGGGCATTGAGCCACTCGATGGAACGCCTACCTCAACGCTTGATTTCATCGTGGCGATGGAGCGCTTGGGTCGATCGCACGAAATTGATCTGTGGGTGCTGCGGCAATGCTTCGCGTGGGTCAGCGAAAACGGCATGCTGATGGATTCAATTGCCGGGCTCGCCATCAATCTGTCTGTGCCATCGCTTAGTCATCCTGCGGTGATGCAGTTTCTGCGCGATGAGCTGCCGCGCGGTGGATTCCCGGCCAGCAAAATTATTTTTGAAATCACGGAAACGGCAGCCATTCGAAACTTCGACGCGGCGGAGCAGTTCATTCGCTCCATTCGTCGCTATGGCTGTCAGTTCTCACTCGACGATTTCGGAAGCGGATTCACGTCGTATGCACACCTAAAGCGACTGTCCACCGACACGCTCAAAATCGACGGCAGCTACGTGAAAGACATTTTGAACAACCCAAGTGATTTGGCCATCGTCAAATCGATGACCGATATCGCTCATACGCTGGGCATGAAGGTCGTTGCAGAATGGGTCGAAACGCCCGAAATTTTGGAGTGCCTCATCGAGCTTGGGGTGGACTACGCGCAGGGCTACGCGGTGCACAAGCCCGTGCGTTTGACGCGCTTGGTGGGCTGATCGGCCTGCCCTTCGAACCGGCTCCCTGACGGCACTGGGCAGCCCGCTTCCTGCCGAGCCTCACCGAAATCTCCGATCACGTGCGTAGCAGTCCCAACCCTACCGCTAAACGCCTTATAAAAACGGGCGTTAAGGCAAAAAAGTTTTCGTAACGAAAAGTCGAATTTTTGCCCTGAAAGCCGCATTTGGCGAGGCATCCGCAAGATAAGTTGGTAAATATTGTCGTGCTTACGCTGGCGCAGCCAGCGATGCAGCCAGCCAAACGATCACCACGATCGCTGGAAGCAGCACCCGCAGCAGCCGCGAGAAATTGCGATGACGCAGTGCCGCGTCGCTCGCAGCGCGCGGCGAAACGTCTTCGAGCATTGCGCTCACCTGCTCTGCACTCAGGTTTGCGGCCGCGGCCGTTCCCGTCATCGCAGCCAGCGGTGACGCATCTAAAAATGAAGTGTGTGAGCGGGAAGAAAATGGCATGGCGATCCTCTATTCCCCCCCGGGCGCATTCGACGCAACCGCAACTGCGGTTTGTTCACTCGGCGCGCTGTGCGTCTTGTCGAGTGCGGTCTGATGCTTGACGCTAGTTTATGCCAACGCCATGAAAAACACAATGCCCGCGATCTCTCAGTCGAGCTGGACGCCCAGCCGTTTGATGGTTGCACCCCATTTCTTCATGTCGCCATCGAGCATGGCTTTGAACGACGACGCGCTGCCACCGCCCGGGGCCATCCCCGAGGCCACCAAACGCTCCCGAACGGTGGGATCGGCGAGCACGGCGTTGACATCGGCGTTTATTTTGCTGAGCACATCGGCGGGCATGGACGCGGGTCCAAACAAACCATTCCAAGCGACCGCTTCAAAGTTTTTGACCCCACTTTCGTTGATGCTGGGCAAATCCTTGAGCGAATCGAAACGCGCCAAACTCGTCACGGCGATCTGACGAACGCGTCCGCTTTGCACATGCGGCGCAATGCCTGAAGCCACAGCAAAGAGCAGTTGCGTGTCGCCGTTCGCGGTTGACAGTGCAGCGGGAGGCGCGCCGTTAAAGGGCACATGCTGGGCATCAAAGCCGCCCTCTGCTTTCAAAAGCTCCATCGCCAAATGCGACGACGAACCGTTGCCCACGCTCGCGTAAGAAAGTTTTCCCGGATTAGCTTTGCCGTAGGCAATCAATTCCTGTACGTTTTTCACAGGCAAGTTGGCGTTGACCGCGAGAACGTTAGGCTGCGTGGTGGTGATGACAATGGGTACGATGTCCTTAATCGCGTCGTACGGCATTTTCTTGTAAAGAAACGGCGCAAACGCGGTGGGTCCCGGAAAGCCGATGACCAAGGTGTGCCCATCGGTGGCTTTCGCCGCAACGTCGACGCCGAGCATGCCGCCCGCGCCCGGCTTGGGTTCAACAACGACCGCTTGCCCCCACTTGTCTTTGAGCTTGTCACCCAGCAACCGCGCCACAATATCCAACGACGATCCGGCAGGCGCAGGCACTACGATTCGAACCGGCTTGCTCGGCCAGCTTTGTGCTGCGGCGGTAGCGCCCATCAGCGCGAACAGGGAAGTGGTAACGCAGGACGCGACGACGCGAGAAGTAAGCAATGAACTCATGATGACAGAGAAATATTGATTCGATAGGGCAAAGGCTATAACGAATCAAGCGTCAATTCATGCTTGAAAACCCGCCCCGGCGACACGCTGGGATGTCTACGGGTACAGCTTACCCGGCAGCCACAACACCAGCTGCGGCACGTAGGTGATCAAAATTAACGTTGCAAACAGCGGAATCATCCACGGCATGACAGCCATCACGGTTCGCTCAAACGATATTCGCGCGACTTTTTGAAGAACGAAGAGCACCATTCCGACCGGCGGCGTGAGCAGCCCAATCATCAGGTTGAGCGCCATCACCAAACCGAAATGAACCGGATCGATACCGAGTTTGGCGATGATGGGCATAAACACCGGCACCAAGATCGTAATCGCAGCGATGGTCTCCATAAAGCAACCCACGAACAACAGGAATATGTTCGCTAGCAACAGAAACACGAGAGGATTAGAGCTAATCGATAACACCCACGCGCCTATCAGTTCGGTGACCTGGGTGGTGGTGAGCACCCAAGCAAAAATCGAGGCACTGGCAACGATGAATAGCACCACAGCGGTGGTCTCCACCGTCTCCATCGAAATTTTGATAAACATGCGCCACGACAGGGTGCGATACCAAACGAAGCCTAAGAACAGCGCCCAGGCCGATGCCGCAACGGCCGCCTCGGTCGGTGTGAACAGCCCAGAGGCCATGCCGCCAATCAAAATGACGGGCGTCAAGAGCGCCATAAACGCTTCGAACTTGAAAAGCTTGTCGGCGATCAACACCGCAATCAACGGAATGCCAAAACGAACAAATCCGCCGAGGGCTTCATTGTCCTTATCCCACAGAAAAAACAGCGATGCACCCGTGATGAGCACCGCCGCCAATTCGACAAACGCGCGCCCCATCCGTGGCCAAGAAAACTTGATGTCAGCGCCGTACTTTCGAACGTGTGCGTAGTAGGCCACCATACCCATCATGAACATTGCCATGATCGCGCCTGGAATGAATCCAGCGGCAAAGAGTTTGCCAATCGACGTGTTGGCCTGCACCCCGTAAATGACCATCGGCAACGATGGCGGAATAATGGGGCCGAGCGTCGACGAAGCCGCGGTGATGCCAACGGCAAATTCGGTGGGATAGCCGTGGTCTTGCATGGCTTTGATTTCAATCGTGCCCAAGCCACCCGCATCCGCCACAGCGGTGCCGGACATCCCCGCAAACACCACCGAGCCCACCACATTGACATGCCCTAAACCGCCCTTGAGCCAGCCCACCAACGCAAGTGCAAAGTTGTAAATCCGGTTGGTGATGCCCGCCGAATTCATGAGGTTTCCGGCATAGATAAAAAACGGCACAGCCAGCAGCGGAAAACTATCGATACCGCCGACCATTCGGTGCACCACGGCCACAGGCGGGATCACCCCCGACACCCAGATGTAGATGAGCGAGCCGACGCACATGGCAATGGCAATCGGAATGCCCGAAGCCATTGCCGCTAAAAAACTACCAAAGAACAGCGCGTTCATACTTCGATGCCTTCCATCGGCCGCTCCAACGTGCTCCAACCTTGTCGCCAGTGTTTGATCGCGACTTGGACCGATCGCATCGTCATCAGGGCAAATCCCAGCGCAACGAAACCGTAGATGTAGCTCATCGGCACATCAATCACCGTCATCGACAGATTGTGCATTTTGGGGATCAACTGGCAAGTCAGCACCGTCGCGTAACCAAGAAATGCGACTCGAACCACGTCAACAAACGTTGAGATCGAGCGCCCCATCCACGCTGGCAAGTAGCGATAAAGAAACTCTACGTGGATGTGAGAATTTTTTCGTACGGCCATCGAGCCGCCGAGAAACACGACGATGATGAGCAAGTAACGCGCGATTTCCTCCGTCCAAGCGGCCGAGTCAGAGAGCACGTAGCGCGTAAAGAATTGATAAAAAATATCAATGGCGAGTAACAAAAAGAATCCGAGCGACAACCAGTCTTCCCAACCGTAGATCGACAAGTCAATCGGAGCGTCAGTAGCGTGAAAGGTGCCGTCGTCGCTGAGCACTTTGGGTTCATTCGTGGTTGTCATGTCGCCTGCCCGATCTCGCTGCTTTCAAAATCACCGAGATCGTTCCTGTCCACGCAGGAACGATCCAGTGAGCGGTATCAACCTACTACTTGAGCGCCTGAATCCGATCGTAGTCTTTCTTGTCGAAACCAAGCGATTCCAGCGTTACAGTCTTCAAAACAGCGGTTTGGAAGCTCGCACGATCTACGTTGACGATGTTGATTCCCTTCTTCTTGAACTCTTCCACCAGTTCGCCTTCGCGCTTGATGATTTGCGCTGTGGCCCGCGCCGCGGCCTCGCGAGTGACGTCGGTGAAGATGGTCTTTTCTGCGTCGGTCAGTTTGGTCCAAACGTGCGGCGCGATCTGGGTAATCAGGCCATCAACGATGTGGCCGGTGAGCATGATGTGCTTTTGCACTTCGAAGAATTTCTTGGCTTCGATCGTGGTCAGCGGATTCTCTTGCGCTTCAACCGTGCCGTTTTGCAGTGCTAGGTAGACCTCGGCAAAAGCAATCGGCGTAGGGTTCGCGCCGCACGATCTCGGCGTGGCCATGTACACAGGCACATCTGGCACGCGAATCTTTAGGTTCTTCATGCCCGCGCAATCGTTAAACGGTCGATTGGACGTGGTGTGGCGCGCGCCGTAGTAGGTGTAAGCGGTCATCTGAATGCCGGTTTTGGCGCGGAATCCGTCGACCATTTCCTTAAACACGTCGCTTCTGGAATAGGCCGCTTGGTGCGCCGCATCGCGAAAGATAAACGGGTAGTAGGCGATGCCTACGCGCGGAAAACTACGTGCAGCAAACGAAGCGCCACTGATGATCATGTCAACGGTGCCCAGCGCCATGCCTTGGTTGATGTCCGTTTCTTTGCCAAGTGATGAGGCCGGAAACACTTGAATATCAAATTTGCCATTGGTGCGCTTCTTGATTTCGGCAGCAGCCCACACCGATTCAGTGTGATACGGCTCACTCGTTTCGTAAACATGCGCCCATTTCAACTTGGTTTGTGCGGCCGCTGGAAGCGCAATTCCAGCCGTCAATAAACAGGCCGCTAACAGTGTGTGCAGTTTCGTCATCGTTGCCTCCTTGATTGGTGAACGGTTCTACGCTGCGACGCTGGTTTAGCTTCTCCGCGTCGGGCCGCGTAAAACAAGTTTTGAGCATACGTTAAGCGAACTTCTGATGCTGACAGAAACTCAGATTCCGAAACGTTTGTGTGCAGCGCAACATGCGATTGGCGTCGCACTGACATAGCATTGGTCAGCATCAACCTGCGGTTTAACGCCGCGTGCTTTTTTGCAGTTTGATTGATCCAACGTCACCGCCACCTTGCAAAGACAACCATGAGCGCCACCCGTATCGCCCACATCCGCGCCACGCCGGTCACGGTGCCTCTAGAAGCACCGATTCTGCACAGCAACGGCGCGCATTGGGGCCGCTTCGTGCGCACCATCGTTGAAGTTGAAACGAGCGACGGCTACGTCGGGTTGGGCGAAATGGGCGGCGGTGGTGAGGCCGCGAGTGCGGCCATCGTTGGGCTCATCAGCTACCTAAAAGGTCACGATGTGTTCGCACTCGAATCGCTGCGGTTTGCAATCTGCAATCCCACGGCAAGCCTCTACAACAATCGCACGCAGCTTCACGCAGCCATCGAATTTGCGTGCCTCGACATCATGGGACAGAAGCTCGGTGTATCGGTGTCGGAGCTTTTGGGGGGTCGAGTGCGCGATGCCGTGAGTTTCGCGAGCTACCTGTTCTATCGTTTGCCCAACGAGCGAACGCAGCAAGGCGAAATCGCAACCGCCGAGCAACTCGTCGCCGAGGCCAAGCGGCTTAAGTCAGCGCACGGCTTCACCTCGCACAAGCTCAAAGGCGGCGTCTACGCTCCATCGCATGAGCTGGCCTGCTACCAAGCCATCGCCGCTGCCCTACCCGGTGACCGGCTGCGATTTGATCCTAACGCAGCGTTTTCGCTGGCCGACGCAATCACCTTTGGCAAAGGCATTGAATCGCTCAACAACGACTACTTTGAAGACCCGGTCTTTGGCATGCCGCAGCTGTCGCGGCTGCGTGAATTCGTTCGGATTCCCACCGCCACCAACACGGTCGTGGTGAACTTTGAGCAGCTAGCGATGAACGTGCTCGCTAATCCGCGGGCGGTGGATGTCGTGCTTCTTGACACCACCTTTTGGGGCGGCATTCGGCCCTGCATCAAAGCGGCAGCGATTTGCGACACCTTTGGACTGGGAGTAGCCGTGCATTCATCGGGCGAATTGGGCATTCAACTCGCAACGATGCTGCACTTGGGTGCCGTTGTTCCCAACGTGGGCTATGCCGCCGATGCCCACTACCATCATCTGGTCGATGACATCATCGTGGGTGGAAAAATGCGCTACGAAAATGGAGCAATCAAAGTACCCACAGGCCACGGACTCGGCGTTGCGCTCAATCGCGAAAAGTTACGGCAGTATCACGAACTTTTTAAGGAACTGGGCGGCTACGCGTATGACAGAGATCCTTCGCGCCCTGATTGGTACCCACTCGTTCCAAATGATCGATGGAAAGCGTTGCCGACAAACTAGTGCCGCACACGATTGAGCACGATCACCCAGCCAGCTTATTTCTAGGAAGCCCTACAAAATTAGGGATTCAATAAATTTTCAATAGATTTCGAAAATAAACTAGACCGCCACGAATGCCTTATTTTTAATGGCATTTCATCGAGAAGTTACTGAGCTATTTCGCCTGATTCATCATTCAGCGGAGTCGCACTGCCAGTTTGAGTCAAAGCCTTTCTACTGCTGGCTCCCAACGAGATCAAAGAACAAAAAAAACGTCCCGGTGCCACGATGAGCAACGCGGTTGTAGCAAACGAGCCGCCTGCGAGACAAGCCATCGCACGCAATCGATAGAAACAAAAAAGCCCTCTCGCGGAGGGCTATGGCGTGAACATTCCACGCGGCCAATTCGGCAAAATTCAACGCCAAATACTTCAGCGAAACCGCTGAAACCCGCATGGATATTGGGGCGGCCGACGGGGTTCGAACCCGCGACAACTGGAATCACAATCCAGGACTCTACCGCTGAGCTACGGCCGCCATCGGAACGTTTCTCTTTTCAGAAAAACTTGGCGTGCCCGACAGGACTCGAACCTGTTACCCTCAGCTTAGAAGGCTGATGCTCTATCCAGATGAGCTACGGGCACAAAAAAAGTGCTGTTCACACATTGAACGAAGCATAAGTTCAAGCACTTGTCGTTCACAATGTGCTGTGGTCGGGGCGGCGGGATTCGAACTCGCGACCCTCTGCTCCCAAAGCAGATGCGCTACCAGGCTGCGCTACGCCCCGAAGCTTTGGATTATAGCTGATCTAAATTTTTTCCGCCCGAGATTGCATCCTCGTGCATGACCCACTAACGGGAAAACGAGCTGGCACCTGTCTTGTAGGTGATTGCCCCTTCGCGACGAAATGTGAAATCAACGCGCGCATCGGATGCAATGGCGGCGCCGTTGCACTGCGCAGGAACAAATGTCCATTGCTTCACAGCCTTTTCGGCGGCGCGAACGTAAGCCTCATCACTGGCCACAAAGTCCAGTAAGCCTTGGTAGCTTCCGTCCGCACCGATTCGCAGCAGCAGCGCGGCGTCGCCGTGTAATCCACGGGCGTCGTCTGGGTACTCGGCTCGCGACTGCGTTGCCGGCAGTGGAGCCGCCCATTGCGTGCACTCGACAGGTTGCTTCACCAACAAGGTACGCGACCGTTTGGGAAAAATATTTTCGGCAGCAATGGCCGCGCCGAAGGTCAACGCTGCCATCGCGCCCGCCGACCATCGAATCATCGTTGTATTCATCAGAATCTCCTTTTAATTTATGACAATGTCATAAGCAGAGAGCGTAACTAGAAATTCCGATAAACGCAAATAAATCAATCACTTACGTCGCCAAACAACGACAGGCTGAACGCACGACTAACCGACGGTCAGCGCATCAACCGCTTTCGCGTCACGTTCCCCCCGGTCAACATCGACGGCGCGCAACAACGCCAGACCAACCACGAACATGCCGCCGGTCAAAAGCAACGCTAATCGGTGATTGCCCCCGGTCACCCAGGTCACAACGCCGTAGAGCATTGGCCCAACGATGCCCGCTAGCCGCACAACGAGCCCCCAGAGCCCATAGAACTCCGCCACTTTCGATTTCGGACTCAACACGCCGACCAGCGCTCGTCCGCCCGACTGCGATGCCCCCAAGCACAACCCGGCCATATTGGCGGCGATCCAAAATCCCGTTTTCGTATGCCAAACATAGGCCACAATTACCGTGGTGATCCACATCACGAGCGTCACGATGAGCGTGGGTTTGTGTCCGATTCGATCTTGGACATAGCCAAACACAAACGCGCCAATGGCTGCCGAAACGTTGACCACCAAGAGCAGCTTGATGGTGTCAGCCATCTTGAAACCCAGCGCCTCGGCGGCGTAAACCGAGGCCAAAGTGATGACCACCGCAAGCCCCGCTTGATAGGCGATACCAGCAAGAAAAAATCTGCGTAAATCGGGATGCTTCGAGAGCTGCGCCAATGATGCACGAAGCTTCACGAGCAGCGGCGCGGGAGCAACGTCGTCTTGCGGCGTTGCACGCTCGTTCAAAAATAGAAACACTGGCAAGCTCGCCGCGGCGTAAATCACCGCCGTAACAACGATGGTCCAAGGCACGTAGCTCGTGGCGGGTGCACCCGCCGCTTGCTGTGTGGTCACGACCGCCAGGGACGCGCCCAGCGTCACCAATCCGCCCACGTAGCCCAAACTCCAACCCCATGCCGACACCTTTGCGATGTGTTCGCTCTTAGCGAGTTCTGGCAAAAAGGCGGCGGTGAAGTTTTCGCCCAGCGCGTAGAACACATTGCTCGCGATAAACACGATGCAAACGAGCAAAAGTAAGTTGGAGCCTTGGGCCGCCAGCGGCGCGAGCGCAAGCGTGGTGAGCACACAACCGACGGTTGAGTAAAGCAACATCCGCTTTTTTGCAGCGCGTCGATCCGCCCACGCGCCCAACACGGGGCCAATCACCATGACGATGGCGTAGGAAATCGCAAGGATAGTCGTCCACAGCAGCGTTGCCCACTCTGCGCCACCCGCAATCACGCTCACAAAATAGGCGTTAAATATCGCCGTGATGATGACCGTGGTGTAGCCCGAATTGGCGAAGTCGTACATCGCCCATGACCAAATTTCCTTGCGTGTGACCGGCGTGGTTTGGTTCATGGTTGCAAGCCTTTCAGTGATCCGACGTTGAACTATTCAGAATCGTACGATGAGAAATCGAGTCCGTCGGGCTTTTCGGGCTTTGACTGTTCAGCCAACCCCTTAAGCGCCGCAATATCCGAGAAAAAGTCATCCATCGACACGCTCTGCGCCAAACGAAACGCCGGCGGACGAAGTTCCACCATGGTCTGCGCAGCGGCTACGTTGCCGCGAAGCGCGTAAAACCCAGCGGCCTGTGTAGCGACCATTGCCGCCCCAACAACGAGCGCAGAAGTCAGCGCAGTGCCCCGACCGATTCGCGACACCCAACGCCCGTGGCACCACACCGCAAGCCCAATGATCACGCCCAACAATAAATAGTCATAGCGCTGAATCACCGGCCAGTTGAACGCAAAAGCCGCAGTGTCCATCACATAATCGACCGCCGTGACTGCAACGAAGGTCAGCGCGCCCAGCGCGAGGTGAATCAAGAAATGCGTCGAGCGCCCCGTGAGCCGCGACACCAACGCCCAGATACCCGCCCACAGCGCCAGCAACATCAACACGCCCAAGCCTGAGCTGACGTAGGTTACAAACTTGGTGCCATCAATGTCACCCAGCCAAATCGTCGCGACAAAGGTAGCAATGGCCAACGGCAACGCCCACAACCATGCCAACGAGGCTGCGCGGGGCAAGGCGCTCGAAGGTTTTGCCATGCTCGATGGTACGTATCGATTGGTTCGAATTCGAATGCGCTGGCCCGCGGCAATGATGGCTTCATCGGGGTCAACAATCCATCGTCGAGTCAAGCCGCCGGGTGCCCAGAAATTTGCGTCGTTTTCGAACGTCGCAACGGAAAGAGCGCCGTGCTCGTCAGACTCAATTCGAAGCGCAGCCCATGACGATTGAGCGCCCATATCGCCATCAAGAATCAAATCATTGCTGTAAGCGCTGCCCAGCGTGATTGGAAAGCGCGTAAAGCGATGGCGTGACAGCACCCCGTCGTGCTTATCCAGTAGTTCGACAAAAACGATGGTATCGGGCGACGCAACAGGCAGCTCGGAAGCCTCTGTTGGCGGAGGCGATTCAATAGGCGAGGCTCGAGTCACTTCGTCCATGTCGTCGCCTCTAGAAAGCTGCGCATTAATCGCTGCCCGTTTTCAAAACTGACACCGCGGATATCGAGATTGCTCGACACGCCCTCGGTGCTTCGATCAACCGATGTTGCGCTGATCTTCATGTCGAACAAGCCCGAGAACTCGCGATGAGCGCGAGTACACACCGAAACGTGCATCGCCGTGGCGGCGTTTTCCACATAATTTTCACGACAGTGCGGCCGCGTCAAATATCGAGTGGGTTTGAGCGAAAGCCCGTCGCCAAAGACCGAACTCTGCAACGACTTGCCATGCCACGCGGCAAAGCGCATCGCGCCGAGTTTCTTTCCCGACCGGTACGTGTGATCCCAGCTCACCGTTCCAGTTTGTAACTGTCGATCAATGTAGAGACTGCTCTGCAACGAGCAGCGCGTGGTTTCGGTGCGATACGGCTTATCGGGCTTTTCACTCGATTGCCCCCAGCACCGAAGCAACTTGTCGTCGCCCACTGCGACCGTTGCCGGACCAAGGGATTGACGCATCAAGGGTTTGGCCAAAAGTGCGCCGATCATGGCGGCTTGGTGTGACAACAGTTGCGGTGTGATCGACTTTTTATCGGGCACGGAAGCACCACCGCTTTCAGTGGTTTTCGCAAGCAAAGGACGCACGTAGCGAAGCGGCACTAACAGGTTCGCCAGCTCGCCGCCCGTGCCAGCGACGTTAACGCCAATCACACGCCCCTGCTCGTCAACCGCCGGACCACCGCTCATGCCCGGATTGAGCGCGCCCGTGAAGTGAATCGTGTCATACAGCCGTCGTTCGACCAGCCCGTTGTAAGTGCCCTCAGATATCGCAAAGCCCAAATCCATCGGGTTACCCAGCGAGTAAATTTTCTCGCCTTGCTTCAGCGGTTCCGCCTCGGCACGCAAATTAAAGTGCGCGAGCTGAGCGACGCCCTCAAGCTTCACCGTCGCTAAATCATGAATCACGTCAAACGAGAGTAACTTCACGCTGCCACGTTTGCCATCGACACCGACATATTCGGCACGGTAGCGCTCGGGTTCAAGCACGAGATTGGAAATGACGTGATAGTTGGTGAGCGCCGTCCCCTTGGCGTCAATCAAAAAGCCGGAGCCGACGGTGGATTGCGTGCCGCCGAGCTGGGTCAGAATACGAACCTGAACCAGCTTGTCGCGCGCAGCATCAAAGAGCCTCTGACCCGACGCTGACGGTTGCGGGAGCGCGGTCGGTGCGCTGGTCGATTGCGACGTTGTTTGCGCCGCAGACATTTGCGCACCCAACATCAGAGCGAGAGTCATTGCAAACGCAATTCGACAGCGATCACGGGCAAACAGCAAAGGCATCAAGACTCGATCAACAGTTGCGCGACGAAAAGGATTGTCAACACAGACAGCCTAAGGTTGCGATCAATGCAGTGGACAGCCCGTTTTCATTGCGATTTCCTCGCGCGTTACTCCGGGCGCAGTTTCGAGTAATTTCAAGCCGTTGGTAGTAACTTCCATCACGCCTAAATCGGTGATGATGAGGTTGACCACGCCGACACCCGTCAGCGGCAAATTGCACTTTGCCAAGAGCTTCAAGTCTTCGCTGCCATCCTTTTTCTTGGCAACGTGTTCCATTAAAACAACCACGCGACCCACGCCTGCGACCAAATCCATCGCCCCGCCCATGCCCTTGACCATCTTGCCTGGAATCATCCAATTGGCAAGATCGCCGTGCTCGCTGACTTGCATCGCGCCCAGAATCGCTAGGTTGATCTTGCCGCCGCGAATCATGCCGAAACTGTCGGCGCTCGAAAAAATCGACGACCCAGGGATCGTGGTTACGGTTTGTTTACCGGCATTAATCATGTCGGGATCAACGTTTTCCTCGGTTGGAAACGGGCCAATGCCGAGCAGACCATTTTCACTCTGCAGCCACACTTCCATGCCTTCGGGCACGTGATTGGCTACCAAGGTTGGCAAACCAATACCGAGGTTCACATAGAACCCATCTTGCAATTCTTTCGCTGCGCGCGCAGCCATTTCGTCGCGAGTCCAAGCCATGATTACGCTCCCGCCTTTGCTGTCACTGTTCGTTGCTCGATCCGCTTTTCCGGTGTGGCGTTGAGCACGATTCGGTGCACAAAAATACCGGGAAGGTGAATTTGATCGGGATCGAGCGCGCCCGTTTCGACAATTTTTTCGACTTCAACGACCGTAATCTTTCCGGCCTGCGCTACATTGGGGTTGAAGTTTCGAGCCGTCTTTCGAAACACCAAATTGCCCGACTTGTCAGCGATGTAGGCCTTGACGAGTGACACATCGGGAACAAGCGAGCGCTCCATCACGTACTTCACGCCGTCAAATTCGCGAATTTCTTTGCCGTCGGCCACGATGGTGCCGACCCCGGTTTTGGTGAAAAACGCTGGAATACCTGCGCCCCCGGCACGAAGTTTTTCTGCCAACGTGCCTTGCGGCGTGAAGTCAAGCGCTAGTTCACCGGCGAGATATTGCCGCTCAAATTCTTTGTTTTCGCCCACGTAACTCGAAATCATTTTCTTGATTTGACGAGTGGCTAGGAGCTTGCCAAGTCCGAAACCGTCAACGCCCGCGTTGTTGGAAATCGCGGTCAGATTTTTGACGCCAGCATCGCGAAGCGCATCAATCAGCGCCTCAGGAATGCCGCAAAGCCCGAATCCGCCAACTGCAATGAGTTGGCCGTCCTTGACAATGCCATTGAGCGCAGCTTGCGCGGAGGGAAAGACTTTATTAGCCATGATTTAAGGGCTCATCGAGAGGTATTTCTGATTGTACGGAGAAACGAGCGCAACAGAGTTGATCTTTGGCGGCGTCCGGTCAAGCCCGCTAGCGGTTAACTAGTGCAGCAACTCTGGCCGATTCCTAAAGTGCGCGAGCGCTTCCGGGTTGGCCAACGCTTCGATATTTTTCACCGGACGGCCGTGCACAACGTCACGCACGGCTAGCTCGACGATTTTGTTGCTCTTCGTGCGCGGAATGTCCAATACCTGCACCACAACGGCGGGGACGTGGCGCGGCGTGGTGTGCTCTTTGATTCGACGCTTGATTCGATCAGTCAAAGCCACATTGAGCTCGATGCCGTCTCGCAGCTTCACAAAAAGAACAACGCGTGTGTCGTGGTTAAACACCTGCCCGATGGCAATTGATTCAACCACTTCATCAATGGTTTCGACTTGCCGGTAGATTTCCGCTGTACCGATTCGAACGCCGCCGGGGTTGAGCGTTGCATCGCTGCGCCCGGTGATCACCACACCATCGTTTGGCGTGAGCATGCACCAGTCCCCGTGCGTCCACACACCCGGAAAACGCTCGAAATACGCCGCGCGATATCGATTGCCGTCGGCATCGTTGCCAAAGCCCAAGGGCATCGACGGGAATGTTTGTGCACACACCAACTCACCCATCTCGCCAGCCACGGATCGAGCATCGTCGTCCCACACATCCACCGCCATTCCTAGTCCGCGACACTGCATTTCACCGCGCCGAACAGGGAGCGTTGGGTTACCCAGCGCAAAGCAACTCATGATGTCGGTACCGCCCGAGATTGACGCGAGGTGCACATCGGATTTGATGTGTTGATAGACGTAATCAAAGCTCTCAGGCGAGAGCGGCGAGCCCGTGGAATACACCGTTCGAAGCGCAGATAAATCGTGGGTAGTCATTGGCGACACGCCGAGCTTTTTGATGGCATCGATGTACTTCGCACCGACGCCAAACTGCGTTGCGCGTTCGGTTTCAGCTAGGTCGAACAGAATGCGTCCATCATTGGCAAACGGCGAGCCATCGTAGAGCAAACAGGTCGCACCTTGCGTCAAACCGCCCAGCAACCAATTCCACATTACCCAACCCGTGGTTGAGAAGTAAAACACCCGATCACCCGCTCGATGATCACCGTGCAACGCATGCTCTTTAACGAGTTGGAGCAGCGTGCCGCCCGCGCCGTGAATGATGCATTTAGGCAGGCCCGTCGTGCCGCTGGAAAAAACGATGTACAGCGGATGGTTAAAGGCGAACTTGGTAAACGTCGGCTCCGCGGCATCGTTTGCAGCGAACCTTGTCCATGTTTGACTTTCGTAGCGGGCGCTGTCACCGAACGGCGCTAAGTTCTGTGGGTTTGCCTTCGGCTCAATCAGAACGAGCGTCTTGAGCGACGGTAACTGCGCAACAACCTCTTCCACTCGCGGCAGCGTATCGATCCATTTACCGTTGTAAAAGCAGCCAGATACGGCAAACAACACTTTCGGTGAAATCTGCGCGAAACGATCGAGCACGCCTTGCGCGCCAAAGTCCGGGGAGGTCGAAGACCATGTTGCACCGATGCTCGTGGTGGCCAGCATCGCAATGGCAGCCTCGGGGCAGTTGGGCAGCGTGCTTGCTACCACGTCGCCTGGGCCAATGCCCCGCTCGAGCAGCGCGCGCTGGACTCGCGCTACCTGAACACGAAGTTCATCCCGCGACAAGCGGCCTCGATCACCCGCCTCGGTCCAAAACACGATGGCATCGGAGTGCCCCCGGTATTGCAAAAAGTTCTCGGCGAAATTGAGTTTTGCGTCTGGAAACCACTGCGCACCGGGCATCAAGTGGCCGTCAATCAGCGTGCGTGCGCCCTGCTCACCGACAACACTGCATTCGTCCCACAGCTCACGCCAAAAGATCTCTTTGTTGGCGATCGACCAGCGCCACAGGCTCCAGTAATCCGGAAACGCTTGGTGATACTTTTCGCGCAAGCGGCTCGTAAATTGAGTCAGTCGCGCGCCGGCAATTCGCTCGGCACTCGGTGTCCACAGTATCGCGGCGTCCGCACTCGCCGCTTCGGTGGGGTTTGGGGGCGCTGTCATAGCCAGCAAATCAACGTGTATTGAAGCGCGAAAGCGTGCATCAGGAGCGCATCGCTCGCTGCCCGGCTAAGACGCGGCGACTTGAGAAGAATGAATACCCATTCTAGGGGCGCTGGGCGCGCCTGCAAGCGCTAAGGGCTTTAGCCGGCGTGCAGCCTTACGCTAGCTGAATCTTTGAACCCACACCAACGGCAGTGGGAACGCCCGTGGGCATTACGGTAGGCACGCCGTTATAGCTGCCGCCTGAGCCGGCTTGCGTTTCTGGATCGCGAAGCATTTCTCGAAGCGTGGGGCCATCGATGAGTTGAATGTTTCGACCCGTTGCATAAGCCACGGCTTCGCGCGAAAAACCACCCGAGGTGACAACGAATCCGCCCGCCGCGTGACTGACGACCATGATGCTGTTGAGCTCTCTGAGCGCCGACATGCCGACCTCGCGAGCCCGCCATTGTTTGCAGTGAGCGACAAATCGGTGCTCACCGCTAGCAAGCTCAAGGTTCATGCTGCCGTCACTTGCCGCCGTACCGCGTTCGGTCACGCGAAACCCGCGACGACGAAATGCTTCGACGACGAGCATTTCAAATTGCCCCCATTGCATTTTGCTGATCGGCCCCATCGACGTGGCTTCGCCCTGCACAGCGGCTTGCTGTTTCGACGCCCGACGCGGCCTTGCCGCGCCCACCCCATCGCTATCGCCCGACGTGCGCCACAGCAAAGCGCACAACAGGAACAGCAATGGCACGACATACTGAGCAATGCCAGCAATGGACTGCCACCACGGCAAATGCGCGAACTGATTACCGGTAGACCAATTGAGCGTCAGAAAAGCGATGCCGCCCAAAAATACCGCGAGCAGCACCCGCCCCCACAGCGGATCATTGCTGTTGCGAGACTTTGACGCGTTGGATCGATTTGACATGCGCTGGGGCGAGAACCAAATTATGACGGAGTCATATTTTGACGTGTTTGACGCGTTTTGCAAGCGTTTGGATCAAATTCTTCGAATCGTGCACCGAGCCAGCGACAACATCCACAATAGCCACAACAGCCGGTCAGCGCGCGACGTTGGTCATACGACTAGACCAGTGGTGGGCTCAAGCGCTCCGTGGCAATCACCCGCTGCACGGCAGGACGCTGCAACATGCGCTGCAAAAACGGCCCAACATGCGCATGGTCACGCGCCGGTTTCGCCGCATCGCCCGAAAAACCGCGTGTCCAGCGGCACAACATGAACGCGTAGACATCCGCTGCTGAGTAAGCATCGCCCACCAGCCATGGTTTGCCGTGCGCAGCGAATTGGTCATCGAGTTGCCGCAGGTAGCCGCCGATTTTTCGCTGCGTGAGCATTCGAAGCGCATCTGCAGCGGCGACGTCCCCATCGGGGACGTAACGCTCCGGGTAGAAATACATAATGAGCGCCGCTTGCAGCGTGTTGGTCATCCACATCAGCCACTTATAGAAATGGGCTCGTTGGGCGGTTCCAAGGGGTGGCGCGAGCCCGCATGTTGGGTGCGTATCGACGAGATGCAGCGCGATTGCGGCCGTTTCGTACAGCACGAGATCACCGTCGATCAGCACCGGAATCAGGCCGTTGGGGTTCAGCGCCAAATACTGCGGGGATTTATGTGCGCCACTGGCGCGATCGACGAGCTCCAGCTTGAACGGCACGCCCAGCTCTTCGAGCAGGATATGCGGTGTGATCGATGCGTTCGACGGAAAATAATGCAGGGTGATCATGGCTCGTTCGGCAAAAAGTATTGCAACAATCCTCAGGACAGGGGATGAATCAACTTTAGCCCGCAATGCCCTACGAAAACTGGCATTGACTGTAAAAAAATACTCTTATGAGAACGGATATAAATCGCCTACATGTCATATTTCATAAGGCACTACGGCGAAAAGTTGGAGCTAAACGAAGTTTGTAACGCGCCACGACCGTTCAGTCGATCAAAACGACGCTTCCGCGAGCGCCAGCGTGCCGTCCGCGCCGTTGACGATGGTGTCCGCAGCCGCAAGCGCTTCGGGCATCATGGTGTCGGTGTAGAAGCGAAGCGTGGCGATTTTGGCCTCGTAAAAGGCTTTGTCTGGATGCCCGGTGCCGATTCGACGATCAGCCTCAAGCGCGACTCGAGCGAGCACCCACGCGCCGCAGACGATACCAAAGAGTTTCACCATCGGCACGCTGCCTGCGAAACAGGCCCGAACGTTTGAATTGAAGTTCGAAAGATTGAATTCAACGGCGCGCTCCACGGCGTCGATTCCGGCGATCAATTTCGCCTGTGATGATTTCAGGTTGACGTTGTGACTCGCGCCCATCGATGCGGCAAACGCGCGCATGGTGCCAATCAAGGCCTTGGCCGTGACACCACCTTCGCGCGCCATTTTCCGTCCAATCAAATCGTTGGCTTGGATGGCGGTGGTGCCCTCATAAATCGTGGTGATTCGAGCGTCGCGGTAATACTGCGCAGCGCCGGTTTCTTCAACGAAACCCATGCCACCGTGGACTTGTACACCGTTGTAGGTCACGTCTTGCGCCATCTCGGTTGACCAACCTTTAACGATGGGAATCATCAAATCAGCGAAGGCTTTGTTGGCTTTGCGAGTGTCTTCGTCAGGATGCGCATCCGAGAGGTCAATGGCGTAGGCCGTGGCCATCGCCAGAGCGCGCGCTGCCTCGGTTTGCGAGCGCATGCGCAGCAACATTCGGCGAACATCTGGGTGGCGAATGATCGGCACCGATGGCTCTTTCGGCGCGGCGACATCCCGTGATTGCACCCGCTCGCGAGCAAACGACACCGCCCGCTGATACGAGCGCTCAGCGATGCCCACGCCCTGTAACCCCACACCAAATCGAGCCAAGTTCATCATGATGAACATGTACTCAAGGCCGCGATTTTCTTGGCCGACGATGTAACCGACCGCGCCGCCGTTGTCACCGTATTGCATCACTGCCGTAGGCGAGGCATGAATACCCAATTTGTGTTCGAGCGACACGCACTTCACGTCGTTTCGCGCGCCCAATGATCCGTCGGCGTTAACCAACATTTTCGGCACGACCAACAGCGAAATCCCCTTCACGCCTTCGGGCGCATCGGGCAGTCGAGCTAGCACCAAGTGAACGATGTTTTCCGCCCAGTCGTGCTCACCGTAGGTGATGTAGATTTTGGTGCCGAAGACCCGATAAGTGCCGTCAGCTTGGGGGACAGCACGAGTCTTTACAAGCGCCAAATCCGAACCGGCCTGCGGCTCCGTCAAATTCATGGTGCCAGTCCACCGCCCGCTCACCATTTTTTCCAGATAGGTCGCCTTGAGCGTATCGCTGCCAGCGAGCAAAATTGCCTCGATGGCGCCCTGGGTCAACATCGGCATCAAACCGAAACCCATATTCGACGAATGCAGCATTTCGTCGGTCAGCGTAACGACCGAGCGCGGCAGACCCAAGCCGCCAAATTCTTCGGGCATCGGCAGCGCCGCGCCACCCATCGCACGGTACCCGTCGTACGCCGCTTTGAAGCCCTTAGGTGTTGTTACCGAATCGTCCGCATTTCGCTTGGAGCCCTCGCGGTCGCCGCTCCAATTGAGTGGGTCCAACACATCACGCGCAAACTTTGCCGACTCTTCGAGGATCGCTCGCACCGTGTCTGGCGTGGCATCGGCGAAATGCTCAAGCTTTGAGAGTTCGGCGAGCGGCGCTACCGTTTCCAAAAGAAATTGAAACTCTTTAAGGGGGGCTTGATAGGTTGACATATCGGTTGGGCGAAATGAGGTTAAGTGGCGATGCGAGTCAGTGTCACTCAGTCCATCAAAGCTAAATTTTTGCCACCAATTCGGGCACGGCTTCAAACAGATCGGCGACCAAACCGTAGTCCGCCACGCCAAAAATCGGCGCGTCGGGGTCTTTGTTAATCGCGACGATGACCTTACTGTCTTTCATGCCAGCCAGATGCTGAATCGCACCACTCATACCGATGGCGATGTAGAGATCCGGCGCAACAATTTTTCCGGTTTGCCCGACTTGGTAATCATTGGGCACGTAACCGGCGTCTACAGCAGCACGGCTCGCCCCCAAAGCCGCACCCAGCTTGTCGGCCAGCGGCGTGAGCACTTCACGATACTTGTCACCCGAGCCCAATCCACGGCCGCCAGAGACAATAATTTTTGCGGCGGTCAGTTCAGGGCGCTCGCTCTTTGTGACCTCGGCGGATACAAAACTCGACACACCCGAATCGGCCACACAGTCAACCGATTCGACCGTGCCTGTTCCGCCCGATGTCGCGGCGGGGGCGAAGGCCGTACCGCGGACGGTCAGCACCTTGACGCTGTCGTTTGACTTGACCGTGGCGTAAGCGTTGCCCGCGTAGATTGGACGAACGAAGGTGTCAGCATCGATCACTTTGATGATGTCGCTGATTTGCGCTTTGTCGAGGAGCGCCGCAACGCGCGGAGCCACGCTCTTGCCGTACGCTGTTGCAGCCGCCAAGATGTGCGTGTAGCTGGCGGCATTCGCAACCACTTGCGCGGCGGCATTTTCCGACAGCAAATTGCCATGCGCTGCGCCGTCGGCAAGGATCACTTTCGACACGCCAGCAACCTGCGCGGCCGCACTGGCGGCGGCCGATGCGTTATGTCCAGCGACCAACACGTGCACGTCTCCACCAATCGCGGTCGCGGCCGAAATAACGTTCAACGTAGCGGCTTTAAGCGAGCCATGATCATGCTCTGCAATGACTAAATTGGCCATGATCAAATCACCTTTGCTTCGTTTTTAAGTTTGTCAATGAGCGCGGCCACATCAGCGACCTTCACGCCGCCCTGACGCTTTGGCGGTTCGTCGACTCGAAGCGTGGTTAAGCGAGGCGCCACGTCAACGCCCAAATCCGCGGGCTTGACGATGGCGAGCTCTTTTTTCTTCGCCTTCATGATGTTGGGGAGCGTGGCATAGCGTGGCTCGTTCAAGCGCAGATCGGTGGTGATGATCGCGGGTAATTTCAGGGAAATTGTTTCCAGACCTCCGTCCATTTCGCGGGTGACAGTCGCCACGTCGCCAGCGACTTCAACTTTCGAGGCGAAGGTCGCTTGACCCCAACCCAAGAGCGCAGCGAGCATTTGGCCCGTCTGGTTAGCGTCATCATCGATCGCTTGCTTACCAAGAATTACCAAGCGAGGCTGCTCTTTATCTACGACCGCTTTGAGCAGCTTGGCGACTGCCAAGGGCTGCAAATCAACATCGGTTTCAATCAAAATCGCGCGATCGGCACCGATGGCCATCGCATTGCGAAGTGTTTCTTGGCATTGCGTGATTCCCGCCGAGACCGCGATGATCTCCGTCACGACGCCCTTTTCCTTGAGTCGCACCGCTTCTTCGACCGCAATCTCGCAAAATGGATTCATCGACATCTTGACGTTGGCGATGTCTACGCCCGAGTTATCGGATTTAACGCGAACTTTGACGTTGTAATCCACAACGCGCTTGACGGGAACGAGAACTTTCAAGACAGACTCCTGCAAGGGCGACTCACCATCGAAATTTCCTCTCAGGTGGTCGCAAATTGACGTGAACGTAAACTAGAAGTATATGCGTCGTCTTTTGATCGCTCAAAACGCGCCAAATGAAGAGAATCACTCGCCGCCACCGCGCACAACAACTGATAAATTGTTGCCAAAGCCCATTGAGCGGTGGCTCTAAATCTCGGCGTTTGAAAACCACACGCGATGCTCAAGGGAGCCACGTTGCAGCCACTCAAAACTAGCACAGATTTCTACTGGTACGGCGCGGCAACCTTTGCCGCACTAATGGCGGTGGCGTTTCATGTTGCCGCCAGCGCCAACGGCGCACTGACCATCGATTCAAGCCGCGATCTTTACTGGGCGGCGCAAATCGCTCGCGGCGAAGCGTTGCCATTGATAGGCCCCCCGGTGGGTTCGATCAACTTGTTAGGACCCGCGTGGTTTTACCTGTTGGCGGGCGTGTGGTCGGTCACTGGCAGTATTAGCAGCTACTTGGGGCTGGTGGGCTTGCTAGTGGCCATAAAGTATCCCTTGGCTTTGTGGATTGGGGACCGATTTGGCGGCGCGAAAGGCGCATTTTTCACGGTTTGCGCTTGTGCCGCACCCGGTCTGTCAACTTACCAATGGATCAGCGCGAGCCATTCGCAGGGCGCAGAGACTGCGCTTTGGCTCTGTATCGCATTGAGTGTGTTGGTGTCCGAGGGTCGACGCGTTTCGTTTCTGTCCGCACTGCTGGGCTTTGCCGTGGCAATAGCGTTTCACGCGCACCCAACAACGGCGCTGCTTTGGCCGTTACTGGCGATGCCTTGGCTCAAACTGGACAAAACGCATCGAATACGCGCGCTGATCGCGGGGGTCGCCGGATTCGCGCTACTGTTTCTTCCGAGCATGGTCGCGATAATTTCGCCGCCTGCGCCCGAAGCGAGCCAAATCAATGCTGCCGGCGTGTCGGGAATCGGCGGCTCCATCGGCGCGAGTCTCATACTGCTCGCCAACGTGTTGTGGGGCCAGACTGAGGCGGTCGTCCGAACGTTTTCGTCACGCGCTCTGCCTCATTTCGTTGCCCTTCCAATGCTGATCGCTTACTTCGCGGTCGTTACGTTGGGATTGCTAGTTTCGCTCAAAACACCGACTGGAAGACGCTTCGTTTTGCTAGCGACTTTCGGGCTCCTTCTGCTGATGGTCGCGCTTGCAATGTTGCGCAACCACATTCCGTTTTACATGTGTTATTCAGCGCTGCCACCGCTGGTGCTTTTGGCGGCGTACGGTCTCTCAAACGTCCACGGTCAAATTCAGCACCGCGGCGTGAAAGCGACCGTTGCGGTCATCGCGACGCTGCCGCTGTTGGTTCATTCCAGTCTGGCCATGGGGCTCATGGAGCGCGGGCGAGCGGGCTGGCTCATCTCATCGCTGCCGGTGCATTCCAACATGGCTGAGCCCGCCAGTGCCGAGCGCTTCGAGACGCTCTTCAACGCACGTTCGCTAGATCAGTTTGCGCGCTGGTTATGCGCTCAACGTAGCACCGTCTCGCTACACTCAGACATGGTTGCATGGTATGACCTAAGTGTGGGCTTGGCACAGCGGCGACATTGCCCCGCGCGAAGCCCGCTTATTGCGCAGGGAGGTGACACAAACGCGTGGATCGGTCTTCCTGTGAAAATTTGGCGTGATCTCGCGATCGAGCCACAACATCGCTTCGGTGGCTATGGCATCACAGCCGCTTCAGCTGTCATTGCCCCTGCGACAGCGATGTCAGCGGTCACGGGGCAAACGTATCCACCGCGCTATGGCGACATGGTCAGCGGTGCGCGAGCCGCGCCGTGGACGACCCACATCGAGACCCCCTCAGACAGCTTGCTCGTGGTCAGTCATATGTTGCTCACGTCGCCACTGTTTCGGATCGAAGCGCGAATTGGTGGCAACGCCGCTTCCCCAATACTCACGTTTGCCAACACATCGATCTTTCGCTGCATCGGTTGCTCGAAGGGCGGCAAGAGCGCTTGGCAGCTCACAGTGCACGGCGCCAAAGCGGAGTTTGTCTCTATTGCCCGGCTCGACAAGATCGCAACGTCTGCTACGCTTGACGCTAAATCTGGGACGCCGTCCCGCCCCGACTCGAATTAAGCGCCCTCTTCTGCGGCAAGGCATCGCCCGGCTCTCTCAATGACCGATTCGCTCACCCACGTCGCATCCCATTCGCGCCTTAGCGTCGTGGCGCCTTGCCACAACGAAGCGTTGAACCTCCCGGAGCTTCTGCGCGTACTCGAAGCCTCGCTGCAGGCTCTGAAGCGACCGTTCGAAGTGATTGTGGTGGACGACGGCAGCACCGACACCAGCTTTACACAACTCTCCAATGCCGCTCTCACGAGGCCATGGCTTCAAGTGTTGCGACTGGCGCGTAACTACGGCAAGGAGGCCGCATTGACCGCGGGTTTGGATCACGCCAGCGGTGACGCGGTGGTGCTGATGGACGGCGATTTGCAACATCCGCCCGAACTCTTGAGCGCCTTGGTCGACGCGTGGAGCAACGGCGCTGATATGGTGGTGGCCATTCGCACTGATCGGGCGGGCGATGGACTGCTACGCCGCGCTGGCACGCGACTGTTCTACCGATTGCTCAACGCCATGAGTGAGCAACACATCCCGATGGATGCGGGCGACTTTAGGTTGCTGAGTCGCCGCGCGGTAGCGTCGATTCAGGCGCTGCCGGAGCGTTCACGATTCATGAAAGGTCTCTACGCGCTGGTCGGACTCAAGCTCGTTACGGTCAACTATCAGCCCAACGCTCGCATAGCAGGCCGGTCGCAATTTGGACCCCGCAAACTTTGGCGGCTCGCCATTGACGGCATCGCATCGTTCACCTCGGTGCCACTTCGAATATGGAGCTACATCGGTTTGGCGCTCGCTGTTCCAGCGGGACTCTGCGCGCTTTGGATCGTCGTTCGCACCTTGGTCTACGGCGTCGATACACCGGGCTACGCATCATTGGCCACGATGATTCTATTTTTCAGCGGCGTGCAACTCATTGGTTTGGGTGTGATTGGCGAGTATTTAGGGCGCGTGTACATCGAAACGAAACGACGGCCCCTCTACGTCATCAGCGACACGCTGGGTGACGTCGCCAAAACTCCCGATGCGGCGCACGGTGGAATTCGCCTACCGGCGCGCCCTTCGCCCGAACAGCAGCACTGAGGCTTTAGTTGCCATGCGATCTACCGCTGCGCAGTCGCTGCGCTATCTCATCGGGGCTGTCATCGCGCTCGGCGTAGATTTGCTGGTTGTGTTTCTGGCCTTGCACTTTGCGTTGCCGCGCTTGTTGGCAAGGGCGGTAGGCATGGTGGCGGGCATCACCACCACCTACTTCTTTAACCGCCGGTATACGTTTCGAACTACGACACCCGCGTCGGTCGTGGGCTGGTCAAAATATGCGCTTGCACAGTCGATCGGTGCGGCGATCAACTATTTCGTCTCGAGCGCCTTGCTGCTGGCTGGTGATGGGACACGCTGGCATGTAGCGGGCGCGGTGATTGCGGGCGCAGCGGCGGGGTTTGTCTACAACTTCTTTGCGGCGCGGCGCGTGCTTCACGAGCCGCAGTGACGATGACGCTGAGCTAATCGACGCGTCGCTGGCGGATATCGATGGTCGTCGTTGGACTGCTGCTCCTCGGCGATAGGGCGGGTGCTTGCGCCGCCAAGCGATCCATTTTTCGTACGTAACCCAAGGCAGTCAGCGGAACGCCCACGAGCCACATGAGGGCGATCAGAATCAGGCTGCGAACACTGGGCTCAGCGATCAATAATGCAATGCCAGCGAGTAGCACGACAAAACTCACCACGCGCGCCATGACCTTGACGGCGACCCAGTAGCGCTTAGAAAACGGTTGCAATCGCCATTCGCGCAGCGTGTCGTGATGCTCGATGGATGGAGGGATGTTGGGGCTCAATAAGCTCACGGTACGTCTCGCAACTAAAAATGTGGAATCGGGTGTGCGCTGGGTTGAGTGTTGGCAATCATCGGTGCCTCCAAACGGGTGTGGCCTGCTTTTGCAGGAATGCATCAATGCCGCATTTTGCATCATCGGATTGCATATCCCGGGCCATGTTCGCTGCCGCCAATTCATAGTTTTTCGTAGCGGCGTTCCCCCGCATCGCCCGCAACAATTGTTTTCCCGATTGCAGAGCCGCTCCCGAATGTGCCGCAATCTGTTGCGCCAATCCTTGAGTCTCGATCGTCAAAGCGTCTGCATCAACGACACGATTCACCAAGCCAATACGCTCGGCGCGATCAGCATCAATGAAGCCTCCGCTGAAGAGCATTTCGGCGGCGTGCTTCGTCGAAATCGTGTCAAGCACCGCCACAGCTGGGGTTGAGCAAAATAGTCCAAGCCCAATGCCACTAGTGGCGAAACGCGCGTCGCGAGAGGCCACCGCCATGTCGCACGCAGCCACCAATTGGCAGCCCGCCGCCGTTGCAAGGCCTTGCACCTGCGCGATCACCGGTTGGGGGATAGCGTGCAGCCGGAGCATCAAGGCAGAGCATTGATCAAATAGCGCCCTTTGCCAAACAACATCATCATGGGCACGCATTTCCCGCAAATCGTGTCCCGCGCAGAACGCCTTGCCAGCCGCGCCGATCACAACGACCCGCACCGAAGAATCAGCAGCGGCTGTCTCTACCGCTTCTCGCAGCGCTACCAACATCGCCATCGACAAGGCGTTGTATTGCGCTGGGCGATTCATGGTGAGCGTAGCTACCGCATCATCGATTCGGCTCAATACCAACGACTGCTCTAAACTCATCGCTTCCGCTTTCTTCACAGCCGCCATTTGGCGGCGATTACATCGATCATGGGTCACCGACTTTCAAAGATTACTACGAAAACTGGCGACGCTGGCACGACAGGCCTGGGCGATGGAACTCGTGTCGCCAAAGATCATCCGCGCGTTGCAGCGCTCGGCGACGTCGATGAGCTCAATAGTTTTGTAGGTTTACTACTCACAGAACCGCTGCCCGACGCGATCACAAGCGCACTGGTCGACGTGCAACATGATCTGTTCGATTTAGGCGGGGAGCTGGCCATTCCCGGCTACTTCGCTATCACCGAGGCTCACATTGCCCGGCTTGAAGCGCTCACCGAATCGATGAACGCGGATTTGCCGATGCTCAAGGAATTCATTTTGCCGGGCGGCTCCAAAGCGTCGAGCTACGCGCATTTGGTGCGCACGATTTGCCGTCGCGCTGAACGCGCGCTTATCACACTGGCCAACACCGACACCGTATCTGAGCACTCGCGAATTTATTTGAATCGCTTGAGTGACATGAGCTTCGTGCTCGCTCGGGTACTCAATCGCGCGGCCGGACAATCCGACGTGCTCTGGCAGAAAGGCCGCAGCGCAGCGGCGGCCTCATAACCTCTAAACATTACGAACTATGACCAATCCATTCTTGAAACCGTGGGAGACACCTTACGGATTACCGCCGTTTTCGGACATTCAACCGATGCATTTTGCGGACGCATTCGCTGCCGGTTTTGCAGCGCATTTGCGGGAGCTTGATGCGATTGCTACCCAGTCTGAAGCGCCAAGTTTCGACAACACGGTCGTTGCTTTTGATCGAAGCGGTGAGTTACTAGATCAGGTATCAAGCACTTTCTTTAATTTAACCTCTGCCGCTACGAGCGAGGCGTTGCAGACGGTTCAACGCGACGTGGCGCCGAAGCTTGCGGCTCACAATTCTGCTGTGTACATGAATGCAGCACTGTTTGCTCGCATCGAAGCGCTGTATCAAAGACGTGAAACACTAGCGCTCAACGTCGAACAGATGCGATTGCTCGAGCGCATTCATCTTGATTTCGTCCGCGCCGGTGCACGGCTTCAGGGCGCTGCTATGGCTCGTTATCGAGAGATCATGCAGCAGTTGGCGCAACTCACCACACAGTTTCAGCAAAACGTATTGGCTGACGAAAACCAATGGATGTTGGCACTCAACGGTGAAGCGGACTTGGCGGGGCTGCCCGCACAGCTGCGCGATGCAGCGGCCGCAGCGGCTGAGGCTCGTGGCATCAAAGGCGGTCACGTCATCACGCTGTCGCGTTCCTTGGCCATGCCGTTTTTGAGCTATTCGGAGCGTCGTGACCTGCGCAAGCAGGTCTACAACGCTTGGAGCGCAAGGGGCGAGCACGACGGCCCGAGCGACAACCGCCGCATCGCCGTTGAAATTCTGACGCTGCGTAAAGAGCAAGCCGCGCTGCACGGTTTTTCTAGCTACGCCGACTATGCGCTCGTTGATCGTATGGCCAAAAAACCGGCGGCTGTCGCGCAACTGTTGGAGCGGGTTTGGACACCGGCAAAAGCGCGTGCTGCCGACGAGCTCGCCGCGCTCAATGCGATGCGCCTGAGCTTTGGTCAAAGCGAGCCGGTCGCTCGCCACGATTGGCATTTTTACGCTGAGAAAATCCGCAAAGCACGATACGATTTGGACGACTCGGAAACCAAACCGTACTTCGAGCTTAATGCAATGTTGAGCGCGGCGTTCGATTGCGCGGGCAAACTATTCGGTTTGAGTTTTGTGGAGCGCGAGGGCGTGGCGCTGTATCACCCCGACGTTCGAACGTTTGAAGTGCGCGACGCAGCCGGCCAATTAAGCGGCATCTTTTTGTCCGACAATTTTGCACGCCAAGGCAAGAGTGGCGGCGCATGGATGAGCGCCTATCGTGAGCAATCGCGCGGTGCTGGCGATCAAAACATCATCCCGATCATCGCCAATCACAATAACTTCGCAAAAGCGCCAGCGGGGCAGCAAACGCTACTCGGACTCGATGATGTGCGAACGCTGTTTCACGAGTTTGGTCACGGCCTGCACGGGCTGCTCTCAAACGTCCATTTCAAAAGGCTTTCCGGCATCAACGTATTGAGTGATTACGTTGAATTGCCGTCACAACTGTTTGAACACTGGGCGTTTCATCCCGATGTGTTGCGACAGTTCGCAAGACACTACCAAACCGGTGAAGCGATTCCGCAATCGCTGATGGACCGTATTGCTCGCGCCGAGCACTTCAACGCTGGTTTTCAAACGGTGGAATACACATCCTCGGCGCTGGTCGATATGGCGCTCCATTCGCAACCCAGCTACGACAACTTCGATTTGGTTGCCTTTGAACAAGCCGAGCTCGCAAGGTTGGGGGCGCCCAAAGAAATCCCGCCGCGCCATCGCGTGCCGCACTTTTCACATGTGTTCACCGGTGAGGGCTACGCGGCGGGCTACTACGTCTACCTGTGGGCTGAGGTGCTGGATGCCGATGCGTTCGACGCGTTTGTTGAGGCAGGCAATCCGTTTGATGCGGCGACAGCCGCACGACTCAAGCAATTCGTCTACGCCGCAGGAAATTCGATCGAGCCGCAGACCGGCTACGTCGCATTTCGCGGTCGAGAAGCGTCGGTGGAGCCGATGCTGCGCGGGCGTGGCCTTTTGGCGGCAACCGAGGCGAGCTGACGCGAACCTACCGGCTCGCGAATGACGTCGCGATAGTTGCACGTTCACCTTTTTCAGCCAATGCCTTATAAAACCAGGCATTGGCCAGGAAAATATGATTCTTCAAATAGAGCGCTAAATTCATCATAAACCAACGTTCGTATGGCATTAGGGAGATAAGTTGGCATCTAACAGCCAGCGCTGAACGCTCATCCCAGCCCTTACCCCTATCGCGTCGGCCAAGGCGTTACAGCGGGTCACTAAGCCCGATTGCAGCGTGCTTTCTGCGCAGCCAATGCGCGCTGACAAGTGCGACACCGCGCACGCTGCCACCCCGGCAGCTTGCAGCACCGCCAAGCCAGCCACGCCCGCTTCATCCAATCCGATGCCCGCGTCGTTAAAAAACACCAAGCGAGGCGGGTGGGCTAACGCCAAGTGCGCAGCGCTCACACCGCCGTGCGAGCCACTCACGACCACCTGATCTCGGGTATCACTTGAAACTGCGCTGATGCTGTCTAGCAGAACAAGCTTCATGCACAAGTCATCGCGACGATGCGGTGCGTTAAGCGCAAACTACATCCAATCTTCGCGCTTCTTCGCTACGCGATACATCACGCCCGCACAGATGAAGCACATCGCATCGAACAAAAAAATCAAGGGCACCGCCAAAAGGCGCGCCGTTTCTGTATCGGCTTTGATCGGCGGTGCGAAGTACATGCCTATGAGTTGCACGGTGGGAATGGCGGCGAGCAACACCGCGGCGACATAGCCAAACTTTGGCTTTTTCGTCACGAAAAACGCAATCACGCAACCAATCATGACCATTAGTGCCAGGTTCATGAACACGTCGATGAGTTTGTCGAGTGTCACAGCAGCTACATCACGCTATAGACCGGACCGCCGCCACTTTCGGGTGTCACCCAATGAATATTTTGCAGTGGATCTTTGATGTCGCAGGTTTTGCAGTGCACGCAGTTTTGCGCGTTGATTTGCAGCTTTTTCGTGCCGCTGCCGGCATCGGAATCGATGTATTCGTAAACACCCGCTGGGCAATAGCGCGACTCGGGGCCCGCGTATCGAGCCAGGTTATGTTTCACCGGAATCGACACATCACGAAGCCGCAAATGTGAAGGCTGATTTTCTTCGTGGTTGGTGTTTGACAGAAACACCGAGGTGAGTTTGTCGAACGAAATCACACCGTCGGGTTTTGGGTACGCGATCTGTGGCATTTGCTCAGCGGGCTTCAAACTTTCGTGATCGGCTTTGCCGTGCCTGAGCGTCCAGCCCACGAGCGCGCCGAGGCCCAAATCGTTAAGCCACATGTGTGCGCCGCCGTGAATGGTGCCCAGCGTCATACCCCACTTCAGGCCGGGTTTGACGTTACGAACTTTGTAAAGATCACTGTAAACCCAGCTCTTTTTCCAGCCATCGTTGTAGTCGTGCAAGGTGTCGTGTTGACGATCCGCCGCGAGCGCGTTGAACGCGGATTCAGCAGCGAGCATGCCAGTTTTCATGGCGTTATGCGTGCCTTTGATGCGCGGCAAATTGACGAAGCCAGCGCTGCAACCGATCAATGCGCCGCCGGGGAAGGTGAGCTTGGGAACGCTTTGTAAGCCGCCTTCGTTAATGGCTCGGGCGCCGTAAACCAAACGCTTGCCGCCCTCGAACATCGGCTTGATGGTGGGGTGTGTTTTGAAGCGTTGAAATTCATCGAACGGTGACAGCCACGGATTCTCGTAATTCAAATGAATCACAAAGCCAACGGCCACCAGCGGGTCGTTGTTTTCGTTGGTCAGGTGATACAAAAACGAGCCGCCGCCCGTTTTCGAATCAAGCGGCCAACCTTGTGAATGCATCACCAAGCCCGGCTTATGTTTCGCGGGATCAATTTGCCAAAGCTCTTTGATGCCAATGCCGTATTTTTGCGGATCGACACCATCGCGAAGGTTGAATTTTTTCATCAATTCCTGCGACAGCGAACCGCGCACGCCTTCGGCAAACAGCGTGTACTTGGCGTGCAATTCCATGCCGGGCTGGAATTCACCTTTCTGCGTGCCGTCTTTGGCGATACCGACGTCGCCGGTGGCCACGCCGATCACTGCGCCAGCCTCGTTAAAAAGCACCTCGGCCGCCGCGAATCCTGGATAGATTTCAACGCCCATCGCTTCGGCTTGTTCGCCCAACCATTTCGATACCCGCCCGAGCGATACGATGTAGTTGCCATGGTTGTTCATGAGCTTGGGCATCGTCCAATTCGGAATCCGAGTGGAGCCGGTTTCGGTGAGCACCAAAAACTGATCTTCGGTCACTGGCGTCATGGTCGGCGGCGACTTGCTCTTCCAATCGGGAATGAGCTCATTGAGCGCAGTAGGATCGAGCACCGCGCCCGACAAGATGTGGGCGCCGATCTCGCCGCCCTTTTCCAGCACGCAGACCGAAATCTCTTTGTTATTTTCCGCAGCCAACTGCTTCAATCGAATCGCAGCGGACAAGCCCGACGGGCCACCGCCGACGATCACGACATCGTATTCCATTGCTTCGCGGTCTGTTCTAGTGTTCATGCTTTTAAATTCAGGACGAATGACGAAGGACGAAGGACGCAAAGCAATTCCGCTGCATCGTTCCTCCTTCGGGATCAGTCAACAATCGAAAACCTTTACGCGAGCACCTTTCTCATTTTGTATTTGTCGAATCCGTAATCAATCGTCAAAAAACCAAAGCGTTCGTATAAACCGATCGCTGGATTGTCGCGAAACACGTTGAGCGTGAGTTCGTTTTTGCCCTCTGCGCGCGCGCGCGCTTCGCTGAAACGCAACGCCGCCGAACCCGCGCCACGATTTTGCGCCCGCGGTTCGAGCTGAATGTCCCCGATGTGGGTGGTGTTGGGGCAATCGGGTTCTTCGCGAAGCGACAAAAATCCAATCCGCGATTGAGCCGGATCGATCGCATCACGAATCAAAAAAAAATTCGCTCGGAGCGCCGTTTCACGCCATCGAACAACATCAAAATCACGACCACGGGCTTGTAGATACACCGCCATGTTTTGCATGGCCAACGACAAACAATATGCCAGCGTCGCGGGATCGTGCGCGTTCGATATGAACGCAAAACGCGTTTGATCGAGCGGCGTTAAATCGCGTTGAACGACTGAGTTAGCCGAGCTTTCGCGAGTTTCCAAAAGCGCATTCATGGCCCGATTATAGTTAGCGCTTCGTTCGCAAAAATGCATAGGCTCTCGATGGAAAGCTCCAAACAAGTTGTCACTCAACGAGGAACCACACCCGCGCCGTACTACGCCAACTCCGGACCGGTGATGCACGAAGTGCTCATGCCCGTGCGCTGGGGTGACATGGACGCGTTTGCCCACGTCAACAACACCGTCTATTTCCGCTTCATGGAGCAATGCCGAATCGAGTGGTTTCTCAAAATTGGCGCGCACATCGAGCAAAGCGATATCGTGCCAATGCTGGTGGGCGCGGATTGCCGATTCATTCGCGCCATCAAGCATCCAGCCGTGGCGCGCGTGACCATTGCCGTAGGGGATGTGGGGCCAAAGGTCGTGCAAACGCCGCATGAAATTTGGGTCGATGACACGCTGTGTGCTGTAGGCGACTGCAAGATCGTTTGGATTTCACAGGCTGCAAACAAGGCCATCGCACTGCCCGAGGATATCCGCGCACGATTGGTCGCTCGGTAGCGGCGGTTGGGCGCGGCGCGCGATGCGCCAGTTCGATGCAATCCGCCCAATCGGTTGATCTTCGAATTCATCGATCCGTTTTTAATAACATTATCGCCTAACGGCAATTTAAATGGGGCGTTTAAGCTGTTTTTTGACTAATTCATATTTATGCATTTTGTCGTTTAAACCTATATTTTGTAAGGCATTTAAGCGTTAAGCCAACAAAGGCATTCGCTGATTGCACCCATCGTGGCATTCCAGTCGCCGTCGGACTCGGACGCGCACGCGCACGCGCCAGCGAGAGAGAGAAACGACCGCTGCGCACATAATCGCTGCACAACAACAAAACCGCGTTACGCTCCGCCGTTCTCACGACCTTCATGACCAGCCTCGACACGATTCGCCACACCCAACAGTTCGCGCTCAAGCATTCCAAGGTTTCGCTGCGCTTCGGCCAACTCGGCCTGAGCCAACTCACGCCCGCGCTGCGTCAAGCCTCTGACGATGAAACCCACGCCACATGGAACGACGGCGGACTAACGGCTCGCGTTCGACGCTTTGACGCCGAGCCAGGTTCGGTGGCGATTAAAAAAGCCCGTCCCGAATGCCTCGTAAAAAATCGCGATGGCGAACTCTCGTTCATCAACGAATTGCTGCGCCGTCAAGAGCTCGAACAACTGCGCGAGCGCGACCACGCCATCGCTGGACTAATTCCAACGCTCTACGCCAGCCTAGAAGAACAAGTCGTCGTCAGCCCTTGGATCAACGGCAGCAACGTTCAATCGTGGAACGAGCGGCAACTCGCGCAAGTGTTCTCCACCGGTATCGCGCTCATCGCCGCTGGATTTTTCGAATGGGATTTCTCGCCTGGAAACATCTTGGACGATGGCGCCAACGTCTGGCTTTTCGATTTCGGCTACATGTATCGATTCGATCCGCTACGCCAATTCAATTCTGCAGGCGATGGCACCGAACACCCCCACTTTCATTTGGCCGAGCGAATCGAATCGCGAAACTTCTTCGGCCACCTGTTGCAGCGCGAACACGAAAGTGGCGTTGCCGCCGTGATGCCACTGTGCAAGCTCGAAAAGGAAATCGCGCTCGACGCCTATCAGCGATTGATTGCCGCGCTCCGAAAACGTGGCGCGATTGAGACCGTAATTTCACATTACGAACGCATCTGCGAGCGCTGGCAAACCGCCCTCAAAGGCGACATGAGCTCGCTCTACCTAAAAGAAGCGTGGCGCTCTCACGACGCTGATTTGGACGACGACATTCGCGGCCAAACCTGCACCCCGATGACGTTGCGAAAAGCCGAGTGGATGATTGAGCGCGTGCGCTCTGATTTCAGCGCACTCGTTGAAGCTGACGCACTACACAGCGACGACAAAACTCGTGGGCGTGAGGCGTTGCTTGAGGCGCTGCAATTGCGGTTGCAAAGTGCTTCTGTGTTTCAAATTCATCATTGAACGCCCCACATCGCGAGCCTACGAAAACGCCTGAATCCCCGTCTGCGCCCGGCCGAGAATGAGGGCATGAATATCGTGCGTTCCTTCGTAGGTGTTGACTACTTCCAGGTTCACCATGTGGCGAATCACGCCGTATTCGTCGCTGATGCCGTTGCCGCCCATCATGTCTCGGGCAACGCGGGCGATGTCTAGGGCTTTACCGCAGCTGTTTCTCTTCATGATTGAGGTGATTTCGACGGCGGCGGTGCCTTCGTCTTTCATCCGACCCAGTCGCAGACAGCCCTGTAGGCCCATCGTGATCTCGGTTTGCATGTCGGCGAGCTTCTTTTGCACAAGCTGATTGGCCGCGAGCGGTTTACCGAATTGTTTGCGATCGAGCACGTATTGGCGGGCGCGGTGCCAGCAGTCTTCGGCGGCACCCAGCGCGCCCCAGGCGATCCCGTAGCGGGCGGAATTCAGGCACGTAAAGGGGCCTTTGAGCCCTTCTACGTTGGGCAGTTCGTTTTCTGCCGGCACGAACACTTCGTCCATCACGATTTCGCCTGTGGTCGATGCGCGCAAGCCCACCTTGCCTTTGATGGCGGGGGCGGATAGGCCCTTCATTCCTTTTTCAAGAATGAAGCCACGAATGCGGCCTTCGTCATTTTTCGCCCACACCACGAACACGTCGGCAAAGGGCGAATTTGAAATCCACATTTTGCTGCCGCTCAGTGAGTAGCCGCCGGGGACGGATTTAGCGCGTGTGGCCATGCTCGCGGGATCAGAGCCCGCGTTGGGCTCGGTCAAACCGAAGCAGCCGATCCATTCGCCGGTCGCGAGTTTCGGCAAGTATTTTTTGCGCTGCGCCTCAGAACCAAATTCATAGATCGGCAACATCACGAGCGAGCTTTGCACGCTCATCATGGATCGATAGCCTGAATCCACGCGCTCGACTTCACGGGCGATCAAGCCGTAGCAAACGTAATTAAGGCCCGCGCCGCCGTACTGTTCTGGAATGGTTGGTCCAAGCAATCCCAGCGCGCCCATTTCGCGAAAAATGCCTACGTCAGTAGTCTCGGTTCGAAACGCTTCGAGAACGCGCGGTAGCAATTTTTCTTGCGAATATGCAAAGGCAGCATCACGAACCATGCGCTCGTCTTCGCTGAGTTGTTGATCGAGAAGTAGCGGATCAGACCAGTTAAATTGTGCGTTAGCCATAGACAAAAACTTAGGAGAAAGTAACAGCGTGACAGGCGACCGAGCGATCGGCCAGACCTTGAAGTTCGGGACGAGTTTGATCGCAAGGACCAAACTTTTTCGGGCAGCGCGGATTGAACGCGCAACCGGTAGGTGGGTTGAGCGGGTTGGGCACCTCGCCCGCCACTGGCGTGCGCGCTTTGCCCGTCATGTGCAAATCAGGAATCGCATCGAGCAGCATGCGGGTGTAGGGATGCTTTGGGTCATTAAAGACAACGGATTTGTCGCCGATCTCAACCAAGCGGCCTAAGTACATCACGCCCACTCGATCCGCGATGTGATGTACGACTTGCAAGTTGTGCGAGATAAACAAATAGGTCAAGCCCATCTCGCGCTGCAAGTCTTTCATCAAGTTCAAAACCTGCGCCTGCACCGAAACGTCCAGCGCTGACGTCGGTTCATCACAAATCAAAAACTCAGGATTGCTTGCCAGAGCACGGGCAATCGAGATTCGCTGACGCTGTCCGCCGGAGAATTGGTGCGGATACTTTTCGCCGTCCTTCGCCGTGAGCTTTACGAAGCCCAAAAGCTCAGCGACACGCTTATCAACCGCAGCGCTGTCGGTGATGAGTTTGTGCGTGCGAATCGGCTCGGCCACGATGTCGGCCACGCGCCAACGCGGATTTAAGCTCGCGTAGGGGTCTTGAAAAATCATTTGCACTTTGCGCCGCATCAGCCGCGCTTCGTCATTGGTCTCATCCGCGCTGCGCATGAGCTTGCCGTCAACGGTGATGGAGCCGCGCGACGGCGTGTAGAGCCCCACGATCAAGCGAGCCACGGTCGATTTGCCGCAGCCCGATTCGCCCACCAATGCAAGCGTTTCACCGCGACGAATGTCGAATGAAACATCGCTCACGGCATGCAGAAACGTTTCGGGCTTGCGCTCCAACACCCGATTGAGCCACGGCGCGGACACGTTAAACGTTTTGCTGACGTTATTGAGTTGTACAAAAGCACTCATCTTATTTGTCTTGTTTCTTGACGGTCAAATAAATTTTGGGGTTACTTTGCGTGCAACCAGCATGCCGCATGCGTGACACCGGCGGGCAGCAATTCGGGACGCTCTTGTTTGCAGCGATCAAACACTTTCGTACAACGCGGATTGAACGCACAGCCCTGCGGAATCGCATCAAGGCGTGGCATGGCGCCATCGATCTGGATGAGTCGTTCGCGATGACTACCGATCTCTGGAATCGAGCCCATGAGCCCGATCGTATACGGGTGCTGCGGTTTGTGAATCACCTCTGACACGGGGCCAATTTCAGCGACTCGACCGGCGTACATGACGGCGACACGGTCTGCCGTTTCGGCGATCACGCCCATGTCGTGGGTGACCAGCATCACAGCCGTGCCATGATCGCGACAGAGACGCTTGAGCAGCGTAATGATCTGCGCTTGAATTGACACGTCAAGCGCGGTTGTGGGTTCATCCGCGATGATGACGCGGGGCTCAGCGGCGAGCGCGAGTGCAATGACCACGCGCTGGCGCATACCGCCTGAAAACTGGTGTGGGTAATGATCGATACGCTCTCGTGCGGCCGGAATTCCGACCTCCTCCAGCAGCTCGATGGCACGATTTCGCGCGGCATCCGCCGAATGATCCAGATGCGTTTGAATGGTTTCAGTGAGCTGGCGACCGACCGTGTAGAGCGGATTGAGTGAGGTCAGCGGGTCTTGGAAAATCGCGCCGATACGACGACCGCGAATCTTTCGCATCTGCTCGTAGGGCAAATTATCAATGCGTTGGCCCTCTAGGATGATTTGCCCGCTGGCGATTCGGCCCGGTGGCTCCAACAGTCCGATGATTGCCGCACCCGTGAGCGATTTTCCTGCGCCCGACTCGCCGACCACGCCGAGCACTTCGCCGGGGGCGATGGAAAACGAAACGCCGTCAACGGCTTTCAGAATGCCGCGACGCGTTGGAAATTCAATGTGCAAATCTCGAACTTCGAGCAGCGGGGTAGCGGTATTGGCGGTCATCTTGATTAATCTAGCAAGAACAAAAAGGGGGCGCGCAGACTACGCTGCGCTATGGACGTTTAGGAACGGGAATGGAGCGCGGCGGATCAATGGTGGCAGGCACCACGATCGAGGGCTCAATCACTATGCCATTGGGGCGGCAACCCGGAACGGGCTCAGCGTGATCGATGACGAGCTCAAAGTCTTGAGTGAGCGCGTTGGCGCGCTGCGCGGCCAACCAATAGCGAACACAGCGCTCAACGGTGAACGTAAATTCGCGACGCACCGGCATCGCGAATCCCGCTACCGGCGGTGCTTCAATGGTCAATCGACGAACACCCGCATCGATATAGCGAGGGTTTTGCAAGCTATGCACGCCGTCAACCGCTACGATCACGACGGGGAAGCGATTCATGTGCGTGCGCGTGTAGAGCGTGCCGTCGAGCACGCTTTCCCATTGCTGTGCACAGCCCGCGCTCAACGCCAAAAACGCGAGTGCGCCAACACGAAGAAACACTGAGTGCGTTGCCATCGCCATCCCCTCATCGAAGCTTAGGATTGAGCGCATCGCGCAGCCAATCACCCAGCAAATTGACCGATACGACCATCACAATCAGCGCGAGCCCTGGAAACACGGTGATCCACCACTCGCCTGAGAAAAGGTAGTTGTTGCCCTCGGAAATGAGCGTGCCGAGCGACGGTTGCGTTGAGGGCATTCCCACGCCCAAAAATGACAAGGTCGCTTCGGTCAAGATCGCTGTGGCGATGTTGAGCGTTGCAATAACGAGCACTGGTCCGAGCACGTTGGGCAGCACATGGCGAAACATAATCGTCCAACGTGGCACGCCAATCACGCGAGCAGCTTGCACGTACTCTTTGCTCTTTTCCACCAGCGTGGAACCACGTACCGTGCGCGCATATTGCACCCAGCCGGTCAAACTTATGGACAAAATAATCACGTAAATCGCCAACGAATCTTGCAAATCACGGGGCACAAATTGTCGGCCAACGCCAGCAATCAACAGAGCGACCAAAATCGATGGAAAGGTGAGTTGAATGTCGGCCAAACGCATGATGATGCTGTCTACCCGACCGCCCACATAGCCGGCGAGCAGACCCAAACCAACACCCATCAAAATGGCGATCACCACGGCGCAGAGCGCGACCAAAAGTGAAACTCGACTGCCGTACATGATGGTCGACAAAATGTCGCGGCCTTGCTGATCCGTTCCAAGCAGAAAGCTTGCGTTCCCGCCCACAGACCACGCCGGTGGCAGGTTCGAGTTAATCAGCGAAATCTGCGCTAAGTCGTAGGGGTTGTGTGGCGCAATCAGAGGCGCGAGCACCGCCGCCAAAATACAAATCAGCGCAAACACCGCGGCCACGATGGTGATTGGCGACTGCTTAAAGCTGTACCAAACATCGCCGTCAAAAAAACGATTGATTGCTTCCAAAATTTCTCTCTCTTGTATCTCTGTGTGTTCTGTGCGTCTTGAAGTTCGCGTCTTGTGGCCGCGCTACAGCGGCAATCCGGTCTCTACCAAGCGTGAAAAATATCGCACGCCGCTAGGAATAATTGCGTCGCAAAAATCGTATCGGGTGTTGTGCAACGGCACCATCGGTTGGCCTTTCGGCGTTTGCCCGATCACCGAATAACAACCCGGCCGCTCGTGCAGCATGTACGAAAAGTCTTCGCCACCCATCGACGGTGTGTAATTCATGTCGGCATTGGCCGCACCCCAAACCTCGCTCGCCACAGAGTGCGCGAATTCGACCTCGGCTTGGCTATTGACGACTGGCGGGTAGCCGCGGCGATAGGTCAACACGCCTTTGGCGCGGTGCGCGTCGCAAATACCGTTGACCAACTCACCTAAACGCGCCTCGATCAAATCTTGCGTCGCTTTGTCGTAGGTGCGAACGGTGCCGGTCATGATGACTTTATCCGGCACTACGTTAGATGCGGGTAGATTGCCGCCCTCAACAGCGCTGATACCGACCACCGCCGGCTCGAGCGGACTCACGCTGCGAGCAACGATGGTTTGTGCCGCCAAGATGATGTTGGCAGCAACCACCATTGGATCGCACACCAGATGCGGACGCGCCGCATGGCCGCCACGGCCCGTCACTTCAATCGTAAAACTGTCGGCAGAGGCCATAAACGGCCCAACCCGGGTGCCCCATTTGCCCAGCTCTAGGTCAGGGCGGTTGTGCACGGCAAAAATTCGCTCACAATCGAATCGTTTAAACAAGCCTTCCTGGCACATTCGCTCACCGCCGCCGCCACCCTCTTCCGCAGGCTGAAAAATGACGTGAACGACTCCCGCAAAATTTCGTGTCTCTGCCAAGTAGCGTGCGGCGCCCAGCACCATTGTTGTGTGGCCATCGTGACCACAGGCGTGCATGGTCTTGGCGCGCTTCGACGCATGGAAAAACGTGTTGTTTTCAGGCATCGGCAGCGCGTCCATATCGGCCCGAAGCCCCATCGAGCCGCCGCTTCGCTTGCCTTTGATCACACCCACGATGCCAGTGGTGGCGATACCGGTATGAACTTCGTCGACCCCAAACGCTTTGAGCTTTTCAGCGACCAGCGCCGAGGTGCGAACCTCTTGAAAACCGAGCTCGGGATTGGCGTGAATATCTCGCCGAATCGCGGTTAGTTCCTCGACAAACGAGGCTGGAAGATCGTTGAGCTTCAAGCCAGTTCCTTTTCCGCAATGGCCGCCAGCAAACCCGCGCCATTGGGGATGATGCGGTCATCAAAGTCGTAGCAGGAATGATGAATCGGGAAGCTAGTGTCGGTCTTTTGACCCACCCAAATGTAGGCGCCGGGCACCGCTTGCAAAAAGAATGCGAAGTCTTCGCCGCCGGTGTTCGGGAAGATTTCCGTGATGACATTTTCGGCGCCAAAAATGCCGCGCCCTACATCAGCCGCGAGCTCTGCTTCGCGCTTGTGATTGATCGTTGCCGGATAGCCTTTAGTGAACTTCACTTTGCCGGTCGCGCCAAACGCGGCCGCAGTGTTTTCAACGATCAACTTCAGTTTTTGCTCAACGAGTTGCTGCGTTTCGGTGCGATAGGTGCGCACGGTGCCCACCATTTTGACCTCGCGCGGAATCACGTTATAGGTGCCCATGACGCCACCTTCAATACCGCAGATCGACACGACCACTGCGTCAGCCGGATCAACGTTTCGCGAGGCGATTGACTGAATAGCTGTGAGCACATGGGCGCTCGCCAAAATCGGGTCGTAGGAGAACTGTGGCATACCGCCGTGGCCGCCCTTGCCTTCAATCGTGATTTCGATTTGATCGGCTGCGGCCATCATTGCGCCGTTGCGAACAGCCATGGTGCCCAGCGCAACCCACGGTGCGTTGTGCAAACCATAAAAAGCGTGAATCGGAAAGCGGGTCAACAAGCCATCATCGAGCATGGCTTTCGCACCGGCTTGGCCCTCCTCGGCGGGTTGGAATACGCAAAACACGTTGCCGGAAAAGTTACGCGTTTTCGCTAGATAGCGCGCCGCACCCAGGAGCATCGTGGTGTGGCCGTCGTGGCCACACCCGTGCATGAATCCTTTGTTGATGGAAGCCCACGGCAGCTTCGTTTCCTCGCTCATCGCCAAGCAATCCATGTCAGCGCGCAGGCCGACGTTTCGGTCGCCTGGACGCGAACCGCGAATCACCCCAACCACGCCGGTGCCGCCGATGCCGGTATGAACTTCGTCCACGCCATAAAACTTGAGTCGTTCAGCGACCAACGCGGCCGTGCGGTGCTCTTTGTAAGCGTGCTCGGGATTGGTGTGAATATCTCGCCGGATGGCCGTCAAATCGGCGTGGAATTCGCGGATGCTCTCGGAAATTTTGCTGGGGTTGTACATGCTGAAAATCCTAAAACAAAATTAATGACCAGCGGTGCTGCGCTCGATGCGAAGGCGAGGATCTACGAGGTAGTAAAGCAAATCAACAATCAAATTGATGCTCACAAACACCAAAGCGATCAGCACCAAGTAAGCGGCCATCACCGGAATGTCGGCGAACTGCACCGATTGAATGAACAAAAATCCCATGCCCGGCCACTGAAACACGGTCTCGGTGACGATGGCAAACGCGATGATCGCGCCGAGCTGCAAGCCGGTGATCGTCATCACGGGAACGAGCGTGTTTTTGAGCGCATGTCCGAAGTGCACGGCGCGATTGGTCAAGCCGCGAGCGCGGGCAAACTTGATGTAATCGGTTCGGAGCACTTCGAGCATTTCCGAGCGCACCAAACGCATGATGAGCGTCATGGTGCCGAGCGACAGGGTGATCGACGGCAGGATCAGGGATTTGATGCCGCTGGTTGTCAAAAATCCGGTTGACCACCAACCGAGCTGAACAACGTCTCCGCGGGAGTAGGACGGCAACCACTGCAGCGTGACTGCAAACACAAGAATAAGCAGGATGCCGATCAAAAACGTTGGCAAACTCACGCCGATCAGCGATATCGTAAGTAGGAACTGTGAGATGAACCCTCGTCGTCGTAGCGCAGTGAAAACGCCCATTACGATGCCAAAAAATAGCGCTAACGCCCCCGCACAGAACGCCAATTCAAGCGTGGCCGGCAGGCGCTCTTTGATGAGCGTTGCGACCGGCCGAATTTGCCGCAGCGACAAGCCGAATTCACCCTTCACCGCGTTGCCCACAAATCGGGTGAACTGCACGTAAAACGGTTTGTCGAGCCCCAAATCGGCGCGCAGTTCTTCGCGTTGCTCCGGCGTTGCGTCCTGGCCCAGCATCATGTTGACGGGATCGCCAACGAAGTTAAACAATGAAAAAGAGACAAAAGCCACAGCCAGCATGACGAGTGCGGCCTGAAAAAGTCGTCGAATGATGAAAGCCAGCATGGCAATAGTCTTACACGCAGAAAAATAGATGTTACCGCGATGTGTGAGCAGTTTTCATGCTCGTTTTCGATGGACTGCAGCACAAGGCTGCCCTGCGCTATTTTTGAGCCGTGTTTCGCGCGGCTTGCGTAGCAAACAAGCAAACAGCCGTGGCGTTGGACACATTTAAGCTCTCCACCGCACCCACCATCGGGATGGCCACCAACGCATCGCAGCGCTCGCGAGTGAGTCGCCGTAAGCCTTTGCCCTCGTTGCCCAGCACCCAAGCAAGCGGGCCGGTCAGCTTGGTATTAAACAGCGTGGCGTCGGTTTCCATTTCGGCACCTAGCACCCAGACGCCAGATTTTTGAAGCGCTTCGATGCACTGCACCAAGTTGTTCACCGTGCAAATCGGAGTAGTTTCAGTCGCGCCGCTGGCCGATTTCATGGCCACGGCGGAGACGGGTGCGGAGCCGTGTTTGGGCAAGATGACCGCGTCTGCGCCGAATGCGTCTGCCGAGCGAATGCACGCGCCCAGGTTATGCGGATCTTGCACTTGGTCCAAAAGCAGAAACAGAGGATCGATGCCGAGCTTTTCCTTGCGAATCAGACTTTGCTCCAGCGCGTCTTCGAAGCTCACCACGTCGCTGCCGGCCTCAACGAGTGCGACCACTCCCTGATGATCGTCGGCTTGAGCCAATGCCCTCAAGCGCGGGCTGTCGACCCACTTGATCTCGACCTCGGCTTTTTCCGCAGCCGCCACCAATGCGGCCATCCGGGCATCGTCGCGGGATTGGTTGGCGTAGATTTCCACGACGGAGGAAGGGCGGCGCGAAAGCCGGGCGTTAACGGCGTGAAAGCCAATGATGCGAGCGAGTTTCATGGCATAATTATGGGCTAGGTTGAGTGAACGCGGGAATCTTTCGCTGCGCGCAGTCAACCGACCATCAGCCCCTTACAGCACGCTCGGCATGCCCGCCGTGTGGTAAGCGTGGCGCACTTTAGCCGGTGTAGCTCAGTTGGTAGAGCAGCGCATTCGTAATGCGAAGGTCGGGTGTTCGATTCATCTCACCGGCACCAATTCCCCCCCCCCCCCGTTGATCGCGTTCCTGGAATGGGTTTTGGGATTGCGTTGTTTTCACGTTTTGGATAACAAACGCCCACCGTTGGTGGTCAGATTTTCGGACGATGATCCTATTTGCCGTTCGTGGTGAGCTTATCGAACCAAGGTCCTATTTGCCGTTCGTGGTGAGCTTGTCGAACCCACATCCTATGTCCCGTTCGTGGTGAGCTTGTCAAACCACAACGACGCATTTCCGTTCGTGGTGAGCTTGTCGAACCAAGGTCCTATTTGCCGTTCGTGGTGAGGTTGTCGAACCAATATCCTATGTCCCGTTCGTGGTGAGCTTGTCGAACCACAACGGCACATGAGCGAACATCTTCGCCTGACCAGACGGCGCGGGCTTTATCTCGCGTTGTCTTCTCTTCTTTTGCCGTTATGGTTCGACAAGCTCACCACGAACGGGATTCGATTGGCTTCGAATCGCACGCTTCAACCCAGATTTTCCATTAGCCCCAAATTCCTAATGTCCGCCATTAGCGCAACTCATTGATTTAATTGAACTTCGGTGCTCAAGCCGAGGCTGTGGGCGCTGTAAGATTTCAGTGCTGTGAGTTGAGTTGTTTTTTCAGCGGTTTCTGGGCTGTTTTTTGATCTTGAGCGGAGATCACAAATGCGCGACATCGAGCTTCGGTTTACCGACAAAGAAATCACGCCCTGGGGTGGCATGGCGTTGATGAAACGCCTCCTTGATCACTTTGGGTTTGATCGTGCGCTGGCCTCGGCGGGTTTGCCGCAGCCGGGGAGCAATCGCGGCTACCGGCCCGAGCAGTTGATCCTGCAGATGATG
>READ01000034.1 GCA_004293675.1 Betaproteobacteria bacterium | reverse complement strand
CGTTGTTAAAACCAACGTTGCACACGAACCCCAAACAGTGTCACCACGCCGCTGAAATCGCGTGGCTTAAACACTCAATGGAAGGTTGACAGGATCAGTAGCCCCAGAGCATCGGCTGAGTCATGTCCCATCTGGCACCTTTGGCGATGCTTGCGAACATTTCTTCCAGTAGTGCGAGTTCGATCATGAGAGGTCTAACGTGTTTTAACGAACACTCACGAGTCTAACTTTCTAAAAACGCAGACTGCAATTTGCACTTAGTCCGTCACCAAACCCACGAACCGCTTGCTCGGGTAATGTGCTGCATTTTTATACGGCTGAATTAAAGAGCGTCAAAGTTCGAATGAATGCAATGCGACAGAAAGAGGAACGTTGCGAAACAGTTCGTTGGAGCACCCAACACCCGACTACCCGTGTAGTGGCCACAAAGGGAGGAGTGCGTGGGTCCCGCTGAACTTAACCGTAAACGTAAAACCCACGCCCCGTCTTACGACCCAAATAGCCAGCCGCAACCATATCTTTCAGCAGAAGCGCCGGGCGATACTTCGGATCATTGAAGCCTTCGTACAGCACGTTCATCACGGCGAGCATCACGTCGAGGCCGATCATGTCGGCGAGTGCTAACGGGCCGATCGGGTGGTTGCAGCCGAGCTTCATGCCTTGGTCGATGTCCTCGGCGGTGGCGAGCTTTTCTTGCAGGCAAAAAATCGCTTCGTTGATCATCGGGCAGAGAATTCGATTGACGACGAAGCCGGGCGAATTTTTGACGGTGATCGGCGTTTTTCCGAGGGCGACGGAGAGCGCTTGGGCGGTGGCGAGCGTGTCGTCGCTGGTGGCGATGCCGCAGATCAATTCGACCAGCGCCATCATCGGCACCGGATTGAAAAAATGCATGCCGACGAAGCGATCGGGGCGCTTGGTGGCGGCGGCGAGCTGAGTGATCGAGATCGACGAGGTGTTGGTCGCGATGATCGTTTCGGGTTTTAAAAGGGCGTCGAGCTCTTTGAGGATTTTTACTTTGAGCGCTTCGTTTTCAGTGGCGGCTTCGATGACGTAATCGCACGCCGCCAGATCGCTCATTGCGGTGGTGGTGCCTACGCGGGCGAGTGCAGCGGCCTTTTGCTCAGTGGTGATTTTTTCTTTTTTGAGCAGTCGATCCAAGCTCGCGGCAATCGTTGCTACACCTTTGTCGAGCGCAGCTTGGTTGATGTCAAGGATCAAGGAATCAATGCCGACCACGGCGCAGGCTTGCGCAATGCCGTTACCCATCGTGCCCGCGCCGATGATGCCGATTTTTTTGGGTGTCATGTTGAGTTTGCTCGCTGCTGTGTGTGAAAGAATGCAATTTTACGGAGCGCGGCGGAGTCGCCACCCGTCATGACAAACATTAGCAACCCGCTAGGTATTTTGAAAACGCATTTCAGCTAATTTATAGACACGCTGCTGCGTTCAATAATCCGCGACCATCTGCGTCAAATCCGCGAAATCTGCGTCAAAAAGCGCATCGAATTGCGCTGCGCAACAGTAACCTACTCAATGAAAAACAACTCAATGACAATCGGCGTACTCGCCGCTCTGGCCGCCGGTTTGATGTGGGGCTTGGTGTTTGTCGCGCCGCTGTTGTTACCCCAGTATCCAGCGACGATGCTGACCTTTGGTCGCTATGTGGCGTTTGGTTTGGTCACCTTGCCCATCGCCTGGTGGTTTCGGCGTGAATTGAAATTGCTCACCAAAAACGATTGGTGGATCGCGACCAAGCTCTCGCTCATTGGCAATGTGATCTATTACCTTGCGCTTTCGGCGGCGATTCAATTGGCCGGTGCGCCCTTGCCCACGCTCATCATCGGCACCTTGCCGGTGGTGATCGCGGTGTGCTCTAACTTGGGCGAGCGGCAGTTTTCATGGCGCGCGCTGGCACCGTCGCTCTTGTTGATAGCGGCGGGCTTGCTTTGTGTGAATACCGACCAAGTGGCCCGGGTCGTGGCCGATGGCTCCATCACCCGCTACGCCACAGGTGCGCTGCTGGCCGCCATCGCCGTTGCGGCTTGGACTTGGTATCCGATTCATAACGCGCGCTGGCTGCAGAAACACACGCAGCACAGCTCAATGACGTGGGCGAGTGCACAGGGTTTGGTGACCTTGCCCATCGCGATCGTCGGATTTGCGACTACGCTGGTTTGGCTGCAGTTCAGTGGCGATTCGCGATTTGCCAGCCATGTGTTCGGCCCGGAGCCGGGCAAATTCGTAGCGCTTATGTTTGTGATCGGATTTTGCGCGTCATGGCTGGGCACGCTGCTGTGGAACATGGCGAGCAAAAGTACGCCCACGGCGCTCACCGGACAGCTCATCGTCTTCGAAACGCTTGCGGCACTGGGCTATGCGTACGCGGTGTATCAGCGCTTGCCGGGGGTGTTTGAGGTCGCAGGCATCGCGCTGCTGGTGCTGGGCGTGCTGGTGGGTGTGAGGGCATTGTCGCGGCGATGACAGGGCGGCCGAGCGTCATTCATTGCGCCCGCGTTGGCTGCATATTAACCAGCTATATTGGCTAATGCCCTATTAAATATGGGGTGTATGGCAGTTAATTTATATAACAAAAACTCAATAAAACAGGCTATAGGCCTTATTAATTAAGGCCTATAGCAATAAAGCTGAATCATTGTGCAGTTTCAAGCTTCCAATCGAGCGTTTGTCCCACAGTGAGCGCCACCACGCTATCCGTGCCAAAGGCAAATTCGCTGGGCGGGGTCCACGATTCGCGCTTGAGCGTCACCGTGCCGGTGTTGCGCGGCAAGCCGTAAAACGCCGCACCAAATCGGCTGGCGAAATCGTCCAACTTGTCGAGCGCGCCAACGGCGTCAAAGGCGCCCGCATAGAGCTCCATCGCCGCATGCGCCGTGAAGCAACCCGCGCAGCCACAGGCGTTTTCTTTGGTGCCTTTAGCGTGCGGTGCGCTGTCGGTTCCCAGGAAAAATTTGGCTGAGCCAGATGTGGCTACGTCCATCAAACTCTGCCGATGCGATTCGCGCTTCAATATCGGCAGGCAGTAGAAATGCGGACGAATCCCACCAGTGAAAATGGCGTTGCGGTTGTAAAGCAAATGCTGTGGCGTGATCGTGGCGGCGACATTGGGCCCGGCGGCGCTCACAAACTGAGCGGCTTCGGTGGTCGTGATGTGTTCAACAACGACTTTGAGTGCCGGAAAATCGCGCACGATTTGCGCGAGCTGGTCGTCAACAAAGCGAGCCTCGCGGTCAAACACATCAACCTCGGCGTGTGTCACTTCACCGTGAATGCAGAGCACAACGCCGTGCTTCTGCATTGCCTCCAACACCTTATAGATATTGGCTAGCGCTGTCACGCCCGAATCCGAATTCGTAGTTGCGCCAGCCGGGTAGTACTTAAAACCGACCACAAAGTCAGCGTCAGCCACCCGCGCAACTTCGTCAACCGGCGTGCGATCCGTCAAATACAACGTCATCAGTGGCGAAAACGATTGGCCCGGCGCACGCGCCGCCAAAATTCGGTCGCGATAGGCCGCGGCCATGGCAACTGTTGTCACGGGTGGCTTTAGATTCGGCATGACAAGCGCGCGTTCGAACTGCGCCGCGGTAATCGGCACCAGGGCGTTGAGCCCCACGCCATCGCGCAAATGCACGTGAAAGTCATCCGGACGAGTTAAAACGAGAGTTTGAATCATGAAAATTGCACGGTAAATGAATGCGAAACGCGCCGGTAACGAAGCTTGGCTGACGAATCTTACGATTTTGACCTATCGCGCGTGGGCGCCACGGGTCCAATCAGGCTGCGAGTGAGTTTGGTGCACAAATCCGCGTTCAGGCAATGGGCATCCGAAGTATCGATATAATCCGCCGCCTCATCAGTTTTGCGCGATGCGCCCGATGAGACCCGTCCTCGCGATGATTTCTTGCCGCTGACAGTGGTGAGTGTGGTGAGCGAAAACAAAGAATTACACAGAGAAGGCAACAGGTTCGTATGGCAAGCACCGGAAAGACAAAAGCGTCGGCCAAACCGGCGCCAAAGAGCGCAGTGAGCGCGCAAAAGCCCGCAGCAAAAGTTGTGGCCGCAAAACCCGAATCGAAAGTCGCGGCTAAAGCCGCGGTAAAGGCTATAGCGAAGCCCGTCGCGGCAGAAGTGGCACCTGCGCCGGCCCCCGCGCCAGTCGCTAAACGCTTACCGCCCGCGCCCACTGCGGCGTCGCGCCCGGTGGTGCTGTCGCTCAACGCACATAAAAAGTACGCTGGGTTGACCGAAGCGGAAATTATGAAGCAGCCCGAATCGGAGTACATGAGCAAAGCGCAGCTCGCGTTTTTTCATGAAAAGCTCAACGAACTTCGCGGTACGATTATTTTTAACGCGTCCGACACGGGCGAGCATTTGCGCGACGCCGAGGTCGCCACCGACCCCTCTGATCGCGCCACGCAAGAAGAGGAGTACACCCTTGAGCTTCGCACGCGTGATCGCGAGCGCAAATTGCTTCGCAAAGTCGATAAAGTCATTCGAATGATTGAAGACGGCAGTTTTGGCTGGTGTGAAGAAACCGGCGAGCCCATTGGCTTGGCACGACTCATCGCGCGCCCGACGGCAACGCTCTCGATTGAAGCGCAAGAGCGGCGCGAACGTATGCAAAAACTCTTTGGCGATTGATTCGCTAACGGAACTATCGTACCGCTAAATTTTCAAAGAAACGATTGACGACAAAAAGGATCTATTAATGAGCGCCCCGTTCTCCCTGCCTCCTCTGCCCTATGCCGATACCGCCCTTGAGCCGCTGATTTCGGCCAACACGCTGTCGTTTCACTACGGCAAACATCACAAGGCCTACGTTGACAACCTCAACAAACTCGTTGAAGGTAAAGACTTGGCGAGCATGTCGCTCGAGCAAATCATCAACCATTCAGCCGGCAAGGCCGACATGGCGGGCGTGTTTAACAACGCCGCGCAAATTTGGAATCACACGTTCTACTGGAACAGCCTGAAGCCCAACGGCGGCGGCAAACCCTCGGGCGCGATGGCCGCTCTGATCGATAAGTCTTTCGGCGATCACGACACGTTTAAAAAAGAACTCGCTAACGCCGCTGTGACGCAGTTTGGTTCGGGTTGGGCGTGGCTCGTCAAAGACGGCGACGTACTCAAAATCGTCAAAACATCGAACGCTGAAGTGCCATTCACCAAAGGCCAAAAACCGTTGCTGACCATCGACGTGTGGGAGCATGCCTACTACATCGACTACCAAAACCTGCGTGCGAAATACGTCGAAACATTGATCGACAAATTGCTCAACTGGGACTTCGCGGAAAACAATCTCAACGCGTAGTTTCAATCGAGCTGACGAGGATGATTGCTTCACCCCGCACGGCACATCAAAAGGTCGGTTCGCCGGCCTTTTTTTAACGCTTTTAATGCAGGACCATTCAGCACCATGCCCGCGCCGCACTTGCTAGAGGTTGCAAAGCTCAGTCATTGCTACGACAGCCTCGGTGCTCGCGGACGACGCATTGAGTTTCCCGATTTCACGCTCGATGCTGGCGCGATGCTGCTGCTGCGGGGCGCGTCAGGCTCGGGTAAATCAACGCTCCTGCAGCGACTCGCAGGGGCGCGCACATCGAGTGCGGATGTCTTCGATTCCACGCGAATTACGCTGCGCGGCCAAAACATCTTGGCACTGTCGCAAGCGCAGCGTGACGCGCTTCGCCCCACCACCATTGGCTGGATTCCGCAGCGCGTTCATCTGCTCAATTCGCTAAACGTGATCGACAACATCGTGCTTCCGATTGCCTTGTCAGCTGGCTCCAAAGCGATGCTGCGCCAACGTGCACTCGAGCTGCTAGAGCGAGCGGGCCTCAGCGCACTGGTCTCTGCCAAATCGACTGAGCTTTCGGTGGGGCAAGCGGCGCGCTGCTGCGTGATTCGTGCACTCATCGCGCAACCAAAATTGCTGCTTGCCGACGAACCCTCCGCCGCGCTGGATTCGCAAAGCGCGCAGGCTATTGCGCAGTTGCTCTGCGATTTTTGTTCGGCCGGCGGCGGGCTCATTGTTGCCACGCACGATGAGCCGTTTCAGCAACAACTACGCAGCCACTGCGCCACGGCCCCCGCCGACATCGAGCTGAGCACCGCATGATTTCAAAACTCATCTGGGCAAACGTTCGCGATCAGCCATTGCAATTTTTGCTCGCCGTATTACTTTGCGCGCTCGGCATGGCATCAATACTGGCCGTGTTGGGACTTCAGCACACGCTTGAGACACATGGTGCACGGCAGGCCGAGGGCATCGATTTGGTCGTTGGGGCGAAGGGCTCGGCTCTGCAAAACACGCTCGCGGCGGTCTATCACCTCGATGTCCCGAACGGCAACATTCGTTTGGCCGATGTTGAAACGCTCGCCAAACATCCGATGGTTGCACAGGCCATTCCCATCTCGCTTGGAGATTCGGTCGGTGGCGCCAGAATCGTTGGTGCGCCCGATCCGTTTTACGCGCTCTACAACGCCAAGCCTGAGCAAGGCGTTCTGCCCAATGCGCCGCTTGAAGCGGCCATCGGAGCCGCAGCCGCGCGCAAATTAAAGCTGCGAATTGGTGATCAGTTTTTTGGTACTCACGGATTTGCGGATTCGGGAGACGCGCACGGCGATCACGCGTTTGTCGTCACGGCAATCTTGGCGCCCACCGGACGCGTGATCGACAATCTCGTGGTGACGCCGCTGGCAAGCGTTTGGGTCGTGCATGCCGAGCACACTGATGCCAACGCGCCCGCTGAGGTGACCTTTGCATTGCTGCGACTTCGTGGATTGGCGGCGATGGCGAGCCTGCCGCGCTTCATTAACGCCGAAACCCCGATGCAGGCTACTTCGCCCGCTACGGAATCAGCGCGGCTTCTGGCCAACTTCGACTGGATTGCCGTCATCATCAAGTCTTTTGCCGCCGCGCTCACCGTAGCCACGGCATTGGCGCTCCTGGGCGCACTGTCGCAGGCTCTGGAGCATCGTCAAACGGATTTGGCACTTTTGCGCGCGATGGGCGTCAAACGAGCTCAATTGTGGTGGCTACTGCTCGGGCAGGCGCTGGCCAGCGTGCTGTTGGCGGCGTTGGTCGCGTTGCTGTTGATCGCTGCTGGTGCGTGGTGGCTCGAGCGCTACGCGTTGCCAGGTGTTGTGGTCAATGGCGGCTATCTGGCGCAACTGGCGCTGTGGGTCACGCTCGCGGCATTGGCTTTAGCGATACTCTCGACTATTCCGGTAATCGTCCGAACGCTGCGGCTCGACATTGCAGCGCTCTTGTCCAAAAGTTAAATTCTATGAATCTCAGCCTGTGTCTCAACGTCCGTCATCGCCCCAGCGGCGGCTGTCTCGGGTTACTGCTCGCCCTGCTGTGTCTGTCGCTCGGAGCAAGCGCCATCACGCCTGTTGCGCCCAGCGGCGCCATTGCGGCACCGGGGCAGCTATTGGCTCCGTCGCAGTTTCTCAAGGAAAAAGCCGGATTTACGCCGTGGCGCGTTTTGGCGCGCGTTGAATTGACCAAACAAAGCGGCAAATTGCGACCGAGTTTTGCAGCCGAGGTCAACGCGCTCAACACCAAGCCGGTCAAGGTGGAAGGCTTCATGATTCCCCTCGACATTGGCGACAAACAGAAGCGGTTTCTGCTGGTAGCCGCGCCGCCGCATTGTTCGTTTTGTTTGCCCGCGGGGCCCGACGCGATGATTGAAATTCGCGCCAAAACCAATGTTCGCTATGGCTTTGAGGCCGTTTCATTGAGCGGCACGCTACAAGTGCTGAGCGACGACCCGGCCGGGCTCTACTACCGGCTCGTTGACGCGGTACGAATTGAGTAGTCGAGTCGGTGAGTTTCCGCTTGCGGCATTTCTGAATTCCGGGTAACGTCTGTCTATGGGATTTACTATCTTTCCGAAGGTTTCTCGGAGCAAATCAGCACCGGCGCAAGTAGTGCCCGCGGTGCAGAGCGCGGACGCTCGCAGTGATCGTGAACAGCGATCGGCGGATGTGCACACGCTCACCGATTTGCATGGTGGACACGGCTTGCCGCCCTCAGCGCAATCGATCGTTTTGGATGAACCGGGCAGCCTTGGGCCGTCACTCGAAAACGCCGCGCTCATGTTTGCACACGGCAACCCGTCAGCGGCCACTGCGGCGCTCTCGCACGCCCTCGACACCGAGGAGCGCAGTAAGCCGCTCGTTTGGATGTGTTTGTTTGATCTACTGGCCCGCAGCGGGGACCGCACGCTGTTTGATGATTTGGCGCTCAAGTTTGTGGTTCAGTTTGAGCGCTCGGCCCCTGCTTGGGACGAGCTGGCCAATGTCGGTGTGGCCCCCACGAAGCCCGGTGCGCCCAGCCCTGGTCGAGCACGTTCGCTGCTGCGGGGAGCGCTGACCGATCCCAACACGCCGGTGCTAGCCGCGCTCACCGAATCGTCAAAGCAAAAAACGCCGCCCACTCAGCGCTTGGACGTTGAAATTAGCGATCTCGATACGGTGTCGGATGTTTGCGGACTGCTTTTGGCCGGTGCGCTCGCTGCGTTTCGTCGAAAGGGGGTCTTTATTTCCTTTCGCGGACTCGACGGCGCGATTCATCGATTGGGCAGCGTCCTGAAGCCCGGCGAGCGATCACACAAAGGCCAGTGGTACTTAGTCATGGAGCTGCTGCAATGGGCGGGCTCGATGGAAAAATTCGAGGATCGGGCGGTGGATTTTGCGGTCACGTTCGAGGTGTCACCGCCATCGTGGGAGCCGCTGTCGGCCCAACAACGCTCCGTCGTCGTCGACGCAGCTAAAGCCGACACCCAACCCGGTGAAAGCGCAGGCAACGAGGCGATTCGTTGGGCGGGCGAACTCAAAGGGCCCGCCGATTTGTGCCTGAAATCGATCGCCATCGATGCAGTCACGACCAACCCCGTGGTGGTTGATATGAGCGGCGTGCAGCGGGTGGATTTCGTGTGCGGCGGTGCGATTGCCAACGCCTTTAACCGCTTAATGGCACAAGCCATCGATGTACGAGTCGTTCGCGCATCCCCCATCGTGCAAGCGCTTTTAATGCTCACCGGCGCCCCCTTGTCGCTGTTTGCCAAAGCGCGCTAATCGCGAGCGTTGATGGGCGTCGCATCGTGCCGACGCTTGCCTCTTTTTTTGTGTTTTTCGCCCCACGCCCGTCCGCTATGACTGCTCAATCCGCCAACGCACCACTCGAATACCACGGCACCACGATTGTTTCTGTGCGCCGAGGCAATAGCGTGGCGCTGGGTGGGGATGGGCAGGTCACCCTGGGCAATATGGTGGTGAAGTCTACGGCGCGAAAAATTCGCCGTCTGCATCACGACCGAATTCTGGCGGGTTTTGCTGGGGCTACGGCCGATGCGTTTACGCTGTTCGAGCGGTTCGAAGGTAAGCTTGAAAAGCATCAAGGCAATTTAACGCGAGCGGCGGTGGAGCTTGCTAAGGACTGGCGTCAAGATCGTATGTTGCGCCGGCTCGAAGCGATGCTTGCCGTGGCTGATTCAACCTGTTCGCTCATTTTGACCGGCAACGGCGATGTGCTCGAACCGGAGCACGGTATTGTTGCCATTGGTTCCGGCGGCGGTTTTGCACAAGCGGCGGCCCGCGCGCTGACGCAGCACTCGACGCTGAGCGCCCGAGACATTGTTTCGGAATCGCTCAAGGTCGCCGGTGAAATTTGTATCTACACCAACCAGAATCATGTCATCGAAGAGCTTAGCTGGTAGGTTCGTCCGTCGTTCGCTCGGTGCCCAATGAAGCAGTTTGACGTGCTCGTGGCGGGCGGCGGCCCGGTGGGTTGGGCGTGTGCGCTTGCTTGCGCGCGAGCGCTCGGATCTAAAAACAGCGCGCCGCGTGTTGCCATCGTTGATCGCGAGCAGGGCGGTGTTGTTGGTCCCGTATCGGTGGACGCCCCCCTGTCGCGCCGCGTTTACGCCGTTTCGCAACGATCAATCGCGCAGCTGGGTGGCTGGAATGTTTCGCTCGATCGCTCGCGCACCGCGACGATTGAACAGATTGTTGTTCACACGGCCGCATGTGCAACACCCGCGCTGACGCTGGGCGCAGCTGACCGCCGAACAGAGGCCATTGGCGCGGTCATCGAGCATGAAGCGCTGACGGCGCGAATCGCTCAAGCGGCGCAAGCGCAAGGCGTACTGCGCATTCCCGGCGAGTGTATTGGCGCTGATTGCACGGGCGAATCGCGTACGGTCGAGCTTGCCGATTCGTCGTTGCTGAGAGCGAAGCTATTGGTCGTTGCGGATGGACGTGAATCGGCGCTCGCCAGTTCGCTGGAGATTGCGTTCACTGAGCGCAGCTACGAGCGGCGCGGGGTGGTCGCACATTTTCAAATCGACACGCCGCATCGCGGTGACGCCAGGCAATGGTTTTTGCCCGATGACACGATCCTCGCGTTGCTGCCGCTGCCCGATGTCAATGGCGCGCCCGCTGTTTCGATGGTGTGGTCGGTGAGCGAATCGCGCGGCGCCGAATTGCTGGCAATGAGCGCAGAGGCGTTGTGCGAGGCGGTGTCCGCCGCGACGGACGGCAGCGTTCAGATGAGTGCCGTACTGCAGAGCGCGGTCGCCTTTCCGCTCGCCTTGAAACGAATGCCCGACCCTGTCGCGGATCGGGTCATCGTGGTGGGCGACGCCGCACATGCAGTGCATCCGTTAGCCGGTCAAGGCGTGAATTTGGGCTTTGGCGATGCGCAGACCCTGCACGACGTTATGGCTGCGGGCCACAAGCAGCAGATTGATCTCGGCAGCGCGCTCCTCACGGGTAAATACCGTCGTCAACGCTACGCGCCGACCCTCGGTCTGGCGCTCACCACCGACCTGCTCGCTCGACTCTACAATCTAGGGCAGTGGCCCACCCTGAAACCATTTGCCGACACGGGAATGCAGGTTTTGGGTCGTTTACCCGCATTTCGTCGCTTGCTGTCTTCCGCTGCGGCCTAGCTCACGTTCTAATCGCCACGCGCATCGCGCAAAGGAAACCCAGTTCATGAAAAAAATTGTTGCCGCGCTGTTTGCCGCCAGTTTGCTCGTTGCGTGTAACGCGCAGGTGCAGCCCGCTGCTGCGGCCAACGCCCCTGCCGTGGCCGTGAGTGCCCCCGCCACGGAATCCCAACTCGCCGAGGTTCGCAAAGCACTCGAAGTTCGCTTTCAAGGTGCGCCGATTAAGGGCTTGCGTGCGAGCGTTTTTCCGAACATGTTCGAAGCCATGATTGGTGACGACATGATTTACTTTGATGCCAAGATCAGCCACTTTGTGGTGGGTAATTTGATCGAAGCGGGCACGATGACCAATTTGACCGAAGCGCGCACCGCTGAGCTCACGGCCATTGATGTGAAGCAATTGCCGCTGGGCGACGCGATTAAATTTGTTCGCGGCAAAGGCGAGCGCGTGATGTATGTGTTTACCGACGTGGATTGCCCGTTTTGTACGCGCCTCGAGCGCACGATTCAAGACATGGATAACGTCACGGTCTATAACTTCATGTTCCCCATCGATTCGTTGCACCCGGATGCAACGCGCAAACAAAAGCTCATTTGGTGTGCCAAGGATCGTCTAAAAGCTTGGCAGGACATGGCGCTCAGCGGCAAGCTCGTCGCTGATAGCAACACGACCTGCGCCAATCCGGTGGATGCCACAAAAGCGCTCGGACAAAAGCTTGGCGTGAAAGCCACGCCTTCGTTTTTCTTGGCCGACGGCCGCATGGTCGCAGGCGCACTGCCCAAAGATCGCTTAGAAGCAACGCTTAACGCTGTGCAGGCCAAAGTCGCCGCCGTCAAGTAACAATTTCGTCACTCGTCCTTCGTCTTTCGTCCTTAACGACCACCGGGAGAAACAAACATGGCCCTCATGGACTTCATCAAAAAGCAACTGATCGAAATCATCGAATGGCAAGATGATTCGCGCGATACGCTGTCGTATCGTTGGCCCGATCAAGATAAAGAGATCAAGAACAACGCGCAGCTGATCGTTCGCGAAAGTCAGGTTGCGCAGTTCGTTTATTTGGGCAAATACGCCGATGCGCTCGGCCCCGGAAAGCACACGCTCACGACCGAAAACATTCCGGTGTTGTCAACGATTCTTGGTTGGAAATACGGTTTCGAATCGCCGTTTAAGGCGGATGTTTACTACGTCACGACCCGCGTGTTTGCGGGCAATAAGTGGGGCACTGCGAACCCGATCATGATGCGTGACGCAGATTTCGGCGTGGTGCGGATGCGCGCGTTCGGTCAATACGATTTCAAAATTGTGAATCCCTCGCTGTTTCTCAAGGAAGTCGCGGGCACCGACAACCATTTCCGTCTGGATGAATTTGCCGACGTGATGCGCTCGAAGATCGTCACGGTGTTCACCGAAGCGATCGCCGCGGCTAAAGTGCCCGCGCTCGACGTGGCATCGCGCTATACCGAAATTGGCGAGGCGCTGCTGCCCGCCATCAATCCGCTCACCACAAGCAAGTACGGCATTGAGATCACCTCGTTCAACATTGAAAACGTGTCCTTGCCACCGGAAGTTGAGCAAGCGATCGACAAGCGCGGCGCGATGACGACCATCGGCGACATGGGTGACTACATCAAGTACAACATGGCTAACGCCGTGGCCGAGGGCAAGGCGGGCACCATGGGATTCGGCGCGGAGTTTGCTGTCGCCATGGGTGTGGGTCAGCAAATGGCCAATCAAGGCGCGGTCGGCGTCAACCCGAACGCCCCCAAGGGCATGGTGCCTGGCGCAATGGCTGCACCGGCGGCTGCGGCGGCTGCGGCGGTCGCTCCCGTCGCCAGCGCGGCACCAATGATCGAGCTGATGAATCCGGCGCAAGTCGCTCAGGCGCTCGGCGTGACCGAAGCTGACGTGCTCACCGAGCTCGATGCGGGCAATTTGAAAGGCCGCAAGATCGGCACGCAGTGGCGCGTAACCCGCGACGCGGTCGATACGTTCTTAAAAGGGTAAGCCGAAACCAACTTTATCTCTACACGCCAAATAAAATATGGCGTATAGAGCATTTACGCACTTTCCAGTACGAAGTGCGACAAGCAAACCCACGGATTTATTGCGTGACGCTTGCCCTTGACGCGCCCAAATTCGCGAACCATCCTTCAATATGGCAATAAAGCAGCTCCCAACGATGGTGTCGCACTTCGTGCTGGAAACCGCCTTATTTTGTTTTTTGAATAGCGTCTTTTATTTAATGTATGCCTGTATTCATAAGGCGTTAAAGAATAAAGCAGCGACTCATTTCAGACATTTGTCCCTTGCCGACTGATGAACACACCTACCGCCACCCACAGCGCCGCCACAGCCCCTGAAAAGGCCGCACGAAGCAAGTATTCGTGCGTGGCCTGTGGTGGCGAAGCGGTATGGAATCCAGCGAAACAAAAGCTGCTCTGCGCGTTTTGCGGCACCGAATCGCCGCTACCGCTTGAAAAGGAAACACCGGCCGGCATTCAATCCGGCGACGTGGTCGAGCACGATCTAGCCAGCGCACTGCAAAACATCAAGGGCGAGTCGCGCGGTTGGGCGCGGACCGCTCGGATGATTAAGTGTCAGCACTGCCAAGCGATTAGTGTGTTTGATGCCACCAAGCAAGCCAAATCCTGCGAGTTTTGTGGTGCGTCCAACATCGTCAATTACGACGAAACCGATGACGTGATCCGCCCCGAAGGTGTGCTGCCGTTTCAAGTGAGCGAACCGCAAGCGCGCGATTTGATTCGCAGTTGGTACGGTAAATTGTGGTGGGCACCCAATAAGCTCAAAAGCCGTGCGCTGACCGACACCGCCAAAGGCGTTTACCTGCCGTACTGGACGTTTGACGCAATGGTTGATGCGCGCTGGCAAGCTGAAGCCGGCTACCACTACTATGTAACGGAGCAGTATTACGACAACGGCGAACCGCGAACGCGACAAGTTCAACGCACTCGCTGGGAGTACGCATCCGGATCAATCAATCATTTCTTTGACGACACGCTGGTGTGCGGCTCCAAAGGCATTCATCCCACGCTGCTGCGATCGGTCGAGCCGTTTCCAACGACTGACCCCGGAAGCAAGGCGCTCAAAGCCTATGACCCAGCGTACGTGTCGGGTTGGACGGTTGAGCGCTATCAAATTGACTTGATTGGTGCCGCCAAACTATCACGCGAACGAATGACGGGTGAGACACGCACTTTGTGCTCGAACCAAGTGCCCGGCGACACGCAGCGCAACTTGCAAGTCGAAGCCAATTTTTCACGACAGACGTTTAAGCACATCCTAGCCCCCGTGTGGTTGATGAGCTACACCTACGGCGCCAAGGATTTTCAAGTCATCATCAATGCCGTCACTGGAAAAATCGATGGTGAATATCCTAAGAGCTGGATCAAGATTTCCTTGGCGGTACTTGCGTTCATCATCGTTGCACTAGTCATTTTCAGTGCGGGTGGAAAGCGGTAGTATCGTCGGGCTCGTGCTCAAGCGCTACGAAGTCTTTGACGCAGATTGCGCGGATTCAACGCAGATGAACGCAGATTAGGCAATCGGGCGCGCAGCATCGCGATAGCTCAAAGGCCGCATTGAATCGGATACTCAACCAAAAAAGTAGTCTGCGCGCATCTGCGTTAAATCTGCGAAATCTGCGTCTTAAATTCCTGACTCCACACGTCATTTTCAAACCGTGCTTCTGACCCATCCCGCATTCGCAAGCTTCGGTTCGCAGGAAGCAAGCACTGCACCGTTGAGCTTCGTGTTCGGCGAGCAAACCAAAACCCTTCGTTTCATCGAGCCGCCGGCGCGCGCGCTCTCCGCCGTCGAATTTGAGCGCAGAGTTGTCGAGTACGGTGAAATCATCGTTCGCCCCGACAATCTGCATGACGCGATGAACGCGCTGGTCTGGCGAGCATTTCCCAGGACAAAATTTGCGATTAGCCGCACTCACGTTGCGTTGGGCGAAACGCTCGATGGAAAAACGCGCCCGCGTCGTCGCGACGTGCTCACACTGTTCGACGAAGCGGGATTGATCGTGCTGTGCGAGCGAGACGATCTGCGCATGATGAACGAGCAGCATCAATGGAAAACGCTCTTCATCGAACATCGAGCTGAGTTCTTACGCGACGCTAAACCCATCATTTTTGGCCACGGCGCGATGGAGCAACTGGTCAAGACGCCGCATCGTGGCTTGACGGTGAAAGCGCTCTGGTTGCCATTGGCGACGACAACACCGCTCGCGGCCATCGACGACTATCTCACCGCACGTATCGAGCAAAACACCTTGCTATCTGCTGATGAACGGCGCACCCCGCTGCCGCTTCTTGGAATTCCCGGCTGGTTCGTTGAAAACGAAGATCCCCGTTGCTACGACGACACAGAAACATTTCGACCGCTGCGCCGCACGACACCAACCCGATAAACTTCGGGGTCATTTTCACTATGGAGCGCCGGTCAAGTGCCCCACACCCAGCCCTACACCCTCAGCGATTTCGATTACGCGCTGCCACCCGAGCTCATCGCCCAGCATCCGCTTGCTACTCGTTCCGCCAGTCGCTTGCTCGACGCCCGAAGCGAAACGCTCAGTGATCGAGTTTTTTCAGAGTTGCCGAGTCTGCTTCGAACCGGTGATTTACTGGTGTTCAACGATACACGTGTCATCAAGGCGCGGCTGTTTGCGACGAAGGCCACGGGCGGCGCGGTCGAGCTTTTGATTGAGCGATTGATCACACCGATGACGGCGCTGGTGCAGCTTCGCGCCAGTCACGCCCCTAAGCCGGGTGCCGAAATCATCATCGCAAAGCGTGCCCGCGCTGTGGTGGACGGGCGCGATGACCGCTTCTTTCAAGTCACTCTGCTCGATCCAACCGCGGGTGACTTCGAAACGCTCATGCGCGACAACGGCGAGCTTCCGCTACCGCCCTACATGCAGCGCACCGCCGAAACTGGCGACACTGAGCGCTATCAAACCGTCTACGCAAAGAACGAAGGCGCAGTGGCCGCTCCCACGGCGGGGCTGCACTTTGATAACGCCACGCTTGATGCATGTCGAGCGCTGGGCGTTGAGTTGGCCTATGTGACCTTGCACGTTGGGGCGGGTACATTTTTGCCGGTCAAGACGGACAATATCGCCGAGCACACGATGCACAGCGAACGCTACGCCATTTCGCAAACTACCGTGGACGCAATCGCTGCGTGTAAGGCGCGTGGCGGCCGTGTGATCGCCGTTGGAACCACGAGTATTCGTACGCTCGAAGGCGTTTTCCAGCAATTGGGCGAACTGCGCGCGCATGAAAGCGAGACAGCGATTTTCATCACACCGGGTTTCGAATTCAAGGTCGTCGATGCGCTCATCACCAATTTTCATTTGCCGAAATCAACGCTAATGATGCTCGTCTCAGCGTTTGCAGGTTTCGATCACATACGGCGCGTGTATGCGCACGCCATTGACAAACAGTATCGTTTTTTCAGCTACGGCGATGCCATGCTTCTTGAACGCTCCAAGTTGTAGGAGCGGTTCCACCGCGATCTGCGCGTCAATCCAAACAGTACTCTCTGGGGAACAATCGCGGTGGAACCGCTCCTACAGATCGACCTTAACTATGCGACACCCTTATGAAATTTGAACTCTTATCGACCGATGGCAACGCCCGACGTGGTCGCCTGCACTTGAATCACGGTGTGGTCGAAACACCGATCTTCATGCCAGTGGGCACCTACGGCACCGTCAAGGCGATGACGCCGCAACATTTGACGGACATCGGCTCGCAGATCATTTTGGGCAACACGTTTCACCTTTGGCTTCGTCCGGGTACGACGATCATTGATGGCTTCAAAGGACTGCACGACTTCATGGGCTGGCGCGGTCCGATCCTGACCGATTCCGGTGGCTTTCAAGTCTGGTCGCTCGGACAACTTCGAAAAATTACTGAAGCGGGTGTGCATTTTCAGTCACCGATCAATGGTGACAAATTGTTCCTCTCGCCTGAAGTATCGATGCAGATTCAGCGCTCACTCAATTCCGACATCGTGATGCAGCTTGATGAATGCACGCCCGCTGAAGCAACGATCGAACAAGCGCAAGCCTCACTGCAAATGAGCTTACGCTGGGCTCAGCGCAGCAAAGACGAACATCAGCGATTGGAAAACAGCAATGCTCTGTTTGGCATTGTGCAGGGAACACTCTTCGAATCACTTCGAGCGGAATCACTGGCAGGTCTCGTGGATATTGGTTTTGACGGTATCGCGGTGGGCGGACTGTCGGTGGGTGAAAGCAAAGAGGACATGCATCGCATCCTTGATTTCATCGGGCCGAAGCTTCCCGCCGATAAACCGCATTACCTGATGGGCGTGGGCACACCCGAGGATTTGGTCTATGCCGTCGAACGCGGCCTAGACATGTTCGACTGCGTGATGCCAACGCGAAATGCGCGCAACGGTTGGCTGTTTACGCGCTTTGGCGATGTCAAACTGAAGAACGCGCAATACCGAGACGACCATCGCCCGCTTGATGAATCGTGCAGCTGCTACACCTGCAAGAATTTTTCGCGAGCGTACCTGCATCATCTAAACAAGACGGGCGAAATTCTCGGCGCGATTTTGAACACCATTCACAACTTGCACTACTACTTGAACTTGGCCAAAGAGATGCGCGAGGCCATTGAGGCCAAGCGATTCGTAGCGTGGCGCGAACAGTTTCATCGCGACCGTGCGCGCGGCGCATAACGAAGAAAGGTTAGTATCTACGCTGTGAACGCCATCACCGAACCTCTTCAGCCCGAGCACAAAATATCGTTTGTGCTGCACGGTGTTGCGGCCGCACCCGGCATCGCCATCGCACGGGCGCAGCTCGTATCGAACGCCACGCTAGAAGTGGCGCACTACGACGTTGCCGAATCCGAGGTGGCTGCGGAGCAGCTTCGTTTTGACAACGCGATTCTTGCCGTGCGCACCGAGTTCGAGACGCTGCATGAGCGAATGAAGGGCGATGACGCGCCGGCGGACTTTACCGCGTTTCTCGATGTGCATTGGATGATTTTGACCGATGCGCAGCTGGCCAAAGAGCCCAAGCGCATCATTGCTGAGCAGCGCTGCAACGCCGAATGGGCGGTCACCCAGCAAATGAATACGCTGGTTGAGCAGTTCGAACAGTTTGAAGACGCTTACCTACGAGAACGTTCACACGACGTGGTGCAGGTGGTAGAGCGCATCGTCAAAGCGCTGATGGGCAAGCCCTCGGCGCTGCCGATTACAAATTTGGCACACGCTAGCGCATTGGTGGCGCACGATCTGTCGCCTGCTGACGTGATTCACTTCAAGGAAACCTCGTTTGCCGCGTTTGTGACCGATGCGGGCGGTGCTACATCACACACCGCTATCGTTGCTCGTTCGCTAGGCATTCCGGCCGTCGTCGCGCTCCATAACGCGCGCTCTCTGTTGCGGGAAGCGGAGTTATTGATCGTTGACGGCGACAGTGGTTTGGTGATCGTTAATCCCGATGCGCATGTGCTGGCCGAATACGAGCTCAAGCAACAAACCCAAGTTCTTGAAAAGCAAAAGCTCAAGCGATTGGTGTCGACCCGCGCGATTACCCTCGACGGCGTGACGGTTGATCTAAACGCCAACATCGAGTTGCCACACGACTTAAAGGGCTGCATTGAATTCGGAGCCGATGGCATCGGCCTTTTCCGTTCCGAGTTTTTGTTTTTACACCGCGAAGATCTACCGACCGAAGACGAACAATTCGAAGCCTACAAAACCGTGGCCGAGGGCATGAAAGGCCAACCCGTCACGATTCGCACCTTTGATTTGGGCGCTGATAAACGCATGCCGGGCTTGGGCGATCGTCCCAGTGAAAATCCGGCGTTGGGTCTGCGGGCGATTCGTTTGTGCTTGGCGGAACCGAAACTTTTCATGACGCAGCTGCGTGCGATCCTGCGAGCGAGTGCGTTTGGCAAAGTGCGAATTCTGATTCCGATGATCGCCAATTCGCATGAAGTGCGGCAAGCGCTCGCCTTCATCGAGCGCGCGAAAGTTGAATTGTCAACGCAGAAAATTGCGTTCGACCAGAGCGTGCCCGTTGGTGCGATGATCGAGATTCCCGCCGCGGTGATTTCGCTGCCGCATTTCGCCGAACAGCTCGATTTCATGTCGATTGGCACCAATGATTTGATTCAGTACACCTTGGCTATTGATCGAACTGACGATGCCGTGGCGCATATGTACGATTCGCTGCATCCAGCGGTGTTGAAGCTCGTTGCGATGGCGATTCGTAGCTCGATCAAGGCCAATACACCTATCGCCGTGTGCGGCGAGATGGCCGGCGAATTGCGACTGACACGGCTGCTCCTGGGATTTGGATTGCGCAATTTTTCGATGCATCCGAAACAATTGCTTACGATCAAACAGCGGATTTTGACGTCGAGCATTGCCGATTGCGAAGCGGCGGCAGCGAAGGTACTACGCACGGATGAACCGGAAAAAATTAGTGTGATTCTGGCTAAGCTGAACGCTTAGCGGTGAGTGCCGAGAACCACGCCTCGGTTTCGTGGGCGGTTCGGTGGACAACTATCGTTCGACCCTCGGCATACTGCGCCAAAGCGTCGGGAAAATTGCGACGATTCTTCGGCCACGATTTGACGAACCAGAGCAAAATCGAATCGCGGCTGAGTTGGCGCGCCCAAGTTTCCTGATTGCCGTTACAACAAGGTTAACCTGTGCGAGAGCGTCGAATGGTTCGGCGAATCAGCCGATACGCTGTGGGCAGAAATGCGTAGTTGAGCCACACAATCGTAGTGGCTCGGCCCCAGACGATGTCACGAACGGGCGAATAGTTTCCGGAAGCGACCCAGTCGCCCTTTGATGTCGCAGCGTCAGCGAGCACTCGAAACTCAGAATCGGGAATCTCAATCCAACCCGGCGCCCAATGCAAATCATCGAGCTCGATCTGCGGAGTGCCGAGCTTTTGAGAAATCGCGCGGGCGAGCGTTGATTTGCCGGAACCCGTGGAACCAATTATGACGATTCTTTGCATCTTTTAATTTTTTGATTGGCAACAAGGCTCAGAAGATAGGTTGGTGTCGGTCGCCTTACCCGTAAAACGACCGGAGTCAGCCACTGGAGGTCTTTTTCTAGACGCAGATTAGCGCGGATTTGACGCGGATGGCCGCAGATTTCTATGCGCGGTCGTCACCAGAAAGGTACAGATCCCACCTGACTTTTTCCGACTGCACAGCCAAGCGGTACTCCAAAAAATCTGCGTCAATCTGTGTCAAATCTGCGCCCATCTGCATCAAAAAACAGACTTCACGCGCCCAGCTTTGGTACGTTGAAGTGTTTTAGACTAGCTCCAACTTGTTCCCCCAGCCAACGTGCTGGGGTGGAATTCTGCCACCACGAGCGAATCAGCTATGCTTCACCCATCGCCGATTTGAAGTAGCAGCTTGCGGGCGAGGTGGGTAGTGACGGAGTTGATCCTTCACCGCCGCTAAAACGGCTAAAGCGACGCGGGTCAATCCCTCTGACGCGCCTCGATACAAACGCAGCCGAACTAGAACACCAGCCCGCAGCCCTGTCGCTCCGGGCTTTTTTATTTCTGGTCACCATGGATATTCCTTCGGATTCGGTCGGGTTTGTCACACCCACCAAAGTATTGTTTGATCGGGCGTTGCCGCTGTCTTCGGGCGCGGTGCTGCACGACTTCGAGCTCATGGTTGAAACCTACGGGCAGCTCAACGCAGCCAAGAGCAATGCGGTGTTGGTGTGTCACGCCTTATCGGGGCATCATCATGTGGCGGGCTACTACCGCGACCAACTCAAATCAGAGGGTTGGTGGGAAAACTTGGTGGGGCCTGGGCGTCCGCTCGACACTCGAAAGTTTTTTGTGATCGGCCTCAACAACATTGGCGGCTGTCATGGCTCCACGGGGCCGCGCTCGATCAATCCCGAAACGAAGAAGCCCTTCGGAAGTGACTTCCCGGTGGTCACCGTACCCGATTGGGTGAACGTGCAAGCCCTGCTCGCTGATCGATTAGGTATTGATTCCTTCGCTGCCATCATCGGCGGTTCGCTCGGCGGCATGCAAGCGCTGCAATGGTCCATCGATTACCCAGAGCGTGTGCGAAACGTGATTGCTGTGGCGGCAGCGCCAAAACTATCAGCGGAGAATATTGGGTTTAACGAAGTCGCGCGCCAAGCAATCATGACCGATCCGGAATTCCACGGCGGGCACTTTTATGAACACAACACAGTACCGAAAACAGGTCTGAGACTTTCGCGGATGCTGGGGCATTTGACCTACCTGTCAGACGACGGCATGGGAGAGAAATTCGGCCGCGAGCTCACCGGGGACCCGGGTGACGACTATCAGTTTGGCTTCGACGTCGAGTTCGAGGTTGAGAGTTACCTACGGCACCAAGGCGATAAATTTGCCGGCTACTTTGATGCCAACACGTATCTGCTGATGACCAAAGCGCTCGATTACTTCGATCCTGCGCGACCGTTTGGCGGGGATTTGAGCGCGGCGTTCCGGAAGAGCAAAGCCAACTATTTTGTGGCGGCGTTTAGCAGTGACTGGCGCTTTTCCCCAAAGCGATCCAAGGAAATCGTCCGCGCGCTCATTGCCAATCGGTTAAACGTGAGCTTCGCAGAAATCGAATCGAGTGATGGTCACGATTCATTTTTAATGCCCATCGAGCAGTATCACCAGCTGCTTCGTGGCGTGTTTTCGAGGATCGTTGTATGAGCACAGAGTTGATGAATGCGGCGCAGCGCGCTGATTACGATGTCGTTTGCGATTGGGTGCCGCAAGGCGCTCGGGTGCTCGATTTGGGCTGTGGTGACGGCGCACTGTTGGCGCGACTTACGAAGGTGCGTGGTGCACGAGGTTACGGCGTAGAAATCGACGATGCGGCGATCGTGGCGGCGATGCAAAACGGCGTCAACGTGATTCAGAGCAACATCGAAGGTGGCTTGGCTTTCTTCGGCAACAAGAGCTTTGACATCGTGATCCTGTCGCAAACGCTACAAGCGACGCGGCACACCGAAGCGCTCATTAACGACGTGCTGCAAATTGGCAAAAGTGCGATTGTGACTTTGCCTAATTTTGGTCATTGGCAGGTACGCTGGCAGCTCGGCGTTGGCGGACGGATGCCGGTGTCAAAACGCATGCCGTATCAGTGGTACGACACGCCCAACGTGCACTTTTCAACGGTCGATGACTTCCACGCTTTTTGTGCGGAAAAGGGTATCGTCGTGGAGCGCACAGCCGTGCTGGCTGGAGGCAAAGCGGTCAAGTTTCTGCCCAACGTTCGAGGCGAAACAGCGGTGTTTCAGATTCGGCGATAGGGTTGACGCGGTTGAGAACGCATCACACAGAGCGCTCAGGTGAACGCTTTCGAAATGTCCTAGCTTTATCGACGATCTCCTTTTGAAATATGGCTTATACGATATTTTTGTTATTTCTCAAAAAATTTTTATAACGTCCTATAAGCCAATATTTATAAGGCCTACGTCAGATAAGTTGATAACGGATGTTCAGTTTGACCGATGGAGGCGACGCATGGCCGCCGCGAAGTCACGTTCGATCGAGTTTGCTTGACCACTGACGACTCCGGCGCGACTTGCGTCGTCGTTCGCCCCGAGCACCCAACGCCCGGCGACCATCACCGCATCAAACGGCGCTGCGGGCGAGCTAAACACCAACGCGTCTAGCGTGTGACTGTCGGGCACACCCAAGAGCGCCGCCTGGTGATGGTTGACGCACAACGCATCCGCTCGCGCGCCTACGCGAAGTCCCCAGCACAGCAATCCCGCGGCCGCAGCCCCCGCATCAACGGCCATCGAGAATGCTCGCGCCGCTGTCGAGCCGTCAAACTGTTGAGGTGCTGCGATCACATTGCGCTGCCGTCGTTGCAATCGTTGCCCGTATTCGAGCAAACGAAGCTCCTCTCGCCAATCGCGATTGACGTGACTATCGGAGCCAATCGAACTGGCCACACCGGCATCGAACCAAGCTGCGACGTCAGTCAATCCATCCCCCAAGTTGGCCTCAGTCGTAGGGCACAGAACAACGCCTGCGCCCGCTTTCGAAACGGCATGTATCTCTTGCTGAGTAACGTGCGTTGCATGAACCAAGTGCCAACGCGGATCTAGCAAGCCCTGCGCTGCAAGCCACTCAACGGGTCGCAGACCTGTGCTCGCTAAGCAGTCATCGATCTCGCCCGTTTGTTCGGCCACGTGAATATGAATCGGTCCGCGTACTCTCTCAGCGAGCGACCGAATCGAATCGGGCTTTGCGGCACGAAGCGAGTGAATCGCCACACCCGCATTGAGCGGTGTTTCGTTCGCGATCCCGCGAGCGTTCACGTAATCCTGTAACGAGATGACGAACTCCACGTTGGTTGCGAATCGACGTTGATCGTCACGCAGCGCTGGTGCGGCGAATCCAGCACGTTCGTACAACACGGGTAACACCGTAAGCCCAATACCTACCTCACACGCTGCATCGATCAGCGCATCAGTCATTGCAAACGGGTGATGGAATGGCGAGCCATCCACATCATGATGCACATAGTGAAATTCGCACACGTGGGTGTAACCGCCACGCAGCAATTCAACGTAGAGCTGCGAGGCAATCGACTTCAGTTGTTCGGGCGAAATAGCAAGCGCGACCTGATACATACGATCGCGCCAGCTCCAGAAATCGTCACGATCACCGACGCGTCGCTCCGAAAGTCCCGCGAACGCACGCTGAAAGGCGTGACTGTGGGTGTTGACCGGCGAAGGCAGCAGTGCTTCGTTCAAACACTGTGCGCCGCGAGCCGCTGCAGCTTCACGAGGAGTATTGGATTCGATGCTCGCCCACTCACCACGCCCGTTGATTTTCAGCAAAACGTCGCTACGCCATCCGCGAGTAGCGGGGTCGGTGAGCCACGCCCGTGGCGTCCAAATCATCTTTTCAGGTTCTAGCACTGGGCGTCCAATCAAGACAAGTCGTGAGCAGGTCTTTTAGAAGTGGTTGTACTAGTGCTGCACGAGCCTCGTCGTAGGTGAAAGGCGAATGTTCCTGCATGTAGAGCGATTGACACATTTCCATTTGAATAGCGTGCACACCACGCTCCGGTTGACCGTGATGACGGGTGATGTAGCCGCCCTTGAATCGAGCGTCCACGGCCACGGTGAAGCTTTGCTGCGCATGCAGTTGCGAAACGATGGCGGAGCGAAGTTTCGGATCACAGCTCTTTTCACTCGCGGTTCCCACATTCAAATCGGGTAACTTGCCATCGAATAGCCACGGTATTTCGGAGCGGATGCTGTGGCCATCCCACAGCAATGCATATCCGTGCGCCGCCCTCGCCCGGTCAAGTGCTGCACGAACTGCGTCGTGATAGGGTTGCCAATACATTTCCCGGCGCGCGACGATCTCAGTGTTAGAGGGAGCGCAGCTGTCGCGATACAAGCTTTCACCGCTGAAGAATCGGGTCGGGCACAGCTCGGTGTTAGCCGCGCCCGGATACATCGGCGCATCATCCGGCGGACGATTGAGATCGATAACGTAACGAGACACCTGCGCGGCAATGACGGTAGCGTCCATTGACCCAGCGAAATCGTAGAGGCGCTGCAAATGCCAATCGGTATCCTCAAGCTCAAGCGCTCGGGGCACGAAGGCGGCTCGTAGCGGCGCTGGAATGTGAGTGCCAACGTGCGGCAGAGAAACAACTAACGCGCTGGCGCCAGTGTGAACTGTATGGGTTAAGTTAGTCATCGAATGCGCTCCCTCCACACACCCATTGCCTGAGTGGCGAGTGGCCAAACTGATAGATCAAATCTCGCGGGTGATCGGCATTCCACACGGCAAAGTCGGCGCGCATGCCTTGACGCAGCTGACCGCGCTCTGTTGAGGCACCCAAAGCGCGCGCCGCGTTCACCGTAAATCCGCGCCACGCCTCTTCGGGCGTCATTCGAAACAACGTACATGCCATATTCATCATCAAAAGCGGTGATAGGGTCGGCGACGAACCAGGGTTGTGATCCGTTGCCAAGGCCATAGCTACGCCGTGTTTCCGAAACCACTCAATCGGCGGCAGCTGCCTCTCTCGCAAGAAATAGAACGCGCCCGGGAGTACGGTCGCCACAACCTTCGCGCGCGACATCGCAACGATGCCGGCTTCACTCACGTATTCCAGATGGTCACAGCTCAGCGCGCCGAATGATGCGGCGAGCTCGGCGCCGCCCTGATCGCTGAGCTGTTCAGCGTGCAGTTTTACTGGCAGGCTCAGCGCACGGGCAGCTTCGAAAACGCGACGTGTTTGCGCTGCGCTAAATCCAATGCGCTCGCAAAACACATCGACCGCGTCAACCAAGCGCTCAGCGTGCAGCGTTGGCAACCACTGACACACCGCGTCGATGTAATCATCGGCGCGGCCATCGAATTCTGGTGGAATCGCATGCGCGCCGAGAAACGTGGTGCTCACCGCAACGGGCAATTGCTCGGCCACCCTACGCGCCACTCGAAGGCAACGGGCCTCATCATGCAGCGAGAGTCCGTAGCCCGATTTGATTTCGATCATGGTCACGCCCTCGCGCATCAGCGAGCGCGCGCGACCCAGCGCGCCGTTTAGCAACTCATCGTCACTCGCAGCGCGAGTCGCGGCGACCGTTGAACGAATGCCACCCCCGGCGCGTGCAATTTCCTCGTAGCTCGCCCCTTGTAGACGCAGCTCAAACTCGCGAGCTCGGTTGCCGCCGTAAACCAAATGCGTGTGGCAATCGATCAGCGCCGGCGTGATACAGCCGCCGCCAACATCGTGCTCGGCAGTGATCTTGGTGATCCAATCGTTAGGCAGCGCCGCGAGCGAGCCTACCCAAGCGATCGTGCCGCCCACCGTAACGATGCCAGCGTTCTCAATGTCGCCCCAGCCGGTAGCATCGGTGAAGCAAGACACATGAGTGTTGCGCCACAGCTGGCACAGTGTTGAATCAATCATTGCGCCACCAGACTGCATTGAAAACTCCAAAGTCTCTCCTTGCCTTCGATGCGCCAAGCTTTCGAATCGCCCGCTTGACCTGTCTGTTGCTCCGACCACACCAGCGTCGCTTCAGGCAATTCGACAAGCGCACCCGCATCAATCAATCGTGCGCGACCCAGCGTAAAGAATCCACAAACGGATGGACGCATTTTCTCTTCCGATAAATCAAAGATAGACGAGTCGCCAACTGAACCCTCAACATCGCGCATCCAACCCTTAGCGCGTTTCGAGTCAACCATCGCGTTGAGATCGCGCGTGACATTTCCGATCAGCGTGCAATGCGGCGCGATCTCGCCCGGCCACGCCAGTACAGGAGCCCCTGGGCGAAGCTCGATGTTTAGCGGTGCGCCTAAACGAATGCCGTCGCCGTCGAGCGTTGTGATGAATCGATGAATCTGTGGAAACACTGAAAAGGGACCATCGCGATCAATTTGCGCCACGCTAATGCGCAGCGCCCAATCCCGCTCGGTTGGCCAACACAGCAGCGGAAACGTAACACCGCCACCATTTTTCCAAGGCTGAGCGTTTACATTGCGCAGCGAAACAATGTTTGGTTGCATGATCAATACGGTTTAAACACACTATCGATTTGATATCGGCTGGCCGGGTGCACCAGCCGCGCAAACGTGATAGGCGTGTCACGATTGACGGTACGCCGCGATACGATCAGGCAGGGCTCTGCGGCGCTCATTTGAAGTAGCTTCGCTTCTCGCGAGCTGGGTAATCCTGCCTCTACAGAAAACTGCGCTTCAATGAGTGGCGCAACCTGAAACAAATAGTGTGTTGGCGTCACCTCGGTGAAGTCGACCGACAGGTAATCTGGGGCACAGATAGGGTTCACAAATCGATCCTCACATTGCAACGGAACGCCATTTTCATGATGCACCAGTAGTGTGTGGAACACCACTGAGTTGAGTTTCACGTCAAGACGTTTGGCAATCGAGGCACTGGCACGCTCAGCCCGCTTTAGATGTACCGTAGCACGGTGCACATGACCTCGGCCAACAATTTCCTCGTGAATATCGCGAATCGTCAGTGACGATGAAACACGGTGGAGTTCTGCGGCAAAGGTACCAACCCCCTGCGTTCGCTCCACAAGGCCCTCTTGCTGCAGCTCGCGGATGGCGCGCCCCACCGTCATCCGGCTGACGCTAAATTGCGCAACCAGCTCTGATTCAGACGGCATCAAAGCGCCCGGTGGCCAGACGCCTGTAGCCAGTCCGCTCTTCAAATAATGTTTGATCCGCTCAAACGGAGCCTGTGCCGATATTGCGCCTGCGACCGAACGATCAAGCTGGGCTCGCTTAGGTTTTATAGTGGAAGACTGTGAAAAAACGGGCATCCTGAAATGCTACTTGCATAGTGTTGTCTAGACAAGTATAGTTATCGAAAATCTCAATTCGCACAGGCACTATGACAAATCCCAATCAGCCCGCCATTCGATCCCTCCCACGCCCCGTTCGCGCGCCTAGAGGTAGTTCGATGACCTGCAAGAGTTGGCTCACCGAAGCGGCCTACCGGATGTTGCAAAACAATCTCGATCCCGAAGTTGCTGAGAACCCAGACGCCTTAGTGGTGTACGGTGGCATTGGCAAAGCGGCGCGCAATTGGGAGTGCTTCGATGCGATTTTGAAGAGTCTGCGCGAGCTCAACGATGACGAAACCTTGCTCATTCAGTCCGGCAAGCCAGTAGGCGTGTTTCGCACCCATGCCGACGCACCGCGCGTCTTGATCGCCAATTCCAATTTGGTGCCTAAGTGGGCGACATGGGAGCACTTCGACGAATTGGATCGCAAGGGCTTGATGATGTACGGCCAAATGACTGCGGGCTCGTGGATTTACATCGGCACTCAAGGGATTGTGCAAGGCACCTACGAGACTTTTGTCGAAGCCGGTCGCCAGCACTACGGCGGGAGCTTAGAAGGTCGGTGGATTTTGACGGCTGGGCTTGGCGGCATGGGCGGCGCGCAACCTCTCGCAGCAAGCTTCGCAGGCGCATGCTCGCTCAACATTGAATGCCAACAATCCAGCATCGACTTTAGATTACGCACTCGCTATTTGGATGAACAGGCCACGGACCTTGATGACGCATTGCAGAGAATCAAGCGCTATACCGCAGAGAAAAAAGCGATTTCAATCGGCCTTCTGGGTAACGCGGCCGAGCTGCTACCTGAGCTGGTTCGTCGCGCCAAAGCGGGCAGCATTCGCCCCGATTTGGTGACCGATCAAACATCAGCACACGACTTGGTCAACGGCTATTTACCCGCGGGTTGGACGCTGCAGCAGTGGCAAGCCGCTCGCGCCGATGAATCGCAGTTTCCACGACTGCGTGAAGCCGCCGCAAAATCTTGCGCTGCACACGTTCAGGCCATGATTGACTTTGTTGACATGGGCGTGCCAACGGTTGATTACGGCAACAACATTCGGCAAGTAGCGTTTGATCAAGGGGTCACGCGCGCGTTCGACTTTCCGGGCTTCGTGCCCGCCTATATTCGTCCGCTGTTTTGTCGTGGCGTCGGGCCATTTCGCTGGGTCGCGCTGTCGGGTGATCCCGAAGACATTCGCAAGACCGACGCAAAGATGAAAGAACTTTTTCCGCAGAACAAAGCGCTGCATCGTTGGCTCGATATGGCGGGCGAGCGCATTGCCTTTCAGGGCCTGCCAGCACGCATTTGTTGGATCGGGCTCAATGAGCGGCACATCGCAGGATTAGCGTTTAACGAGATGGTGAAATCGGGCGAACTCAAAGCGCCCATCGTGATCGGTCGCGACCATCTTGACTCAGGCTCTGTGGCTTCACCTAATCGGGAAACGGAATCGATGATGGATGGATCGGATGCAGTGTCTGATTGGCCGCTTCTCAATGCACTTTTGAACACGGCGGGCGGCGCGACCTGGGTTTCGCTGCACCACGGCGGCGGCGTGGGCATGGGCTATTCGCAACACTCTGGCGTGGTTGTCGTGTGTGACGGCACCGAGGCTGCGGCCAAACGCGTTGAGCGTGTGCTGTGGAATGACCCAGCGACGGGCGTGATGCGGCATGCCGATGCGGGCTACGAGATCGCCAAACAAAGCGCTCGTGAAAACAAACTCAACATGCCAATGCTGGGTCAGTGAGCGTGAGGAATTTTTTGCTCAACATTGGTGCTCTATCGCTTGACGATTTGCAAGCGCTACATAGCGGCGGCGTGACGCTTTCGATACCCGATTCTGCTGTTGAAGCCATTCGCGCGAGCCACGCCATTGTTGCCAAAGCGGCGGCAGGCAGCGCAGCGGTGTACGGCGTCAACACGGGTTTCGGCAAGCTCGCCAATCAGCGCATCAGCAACGCCGAGCTCGACACCCTGCAACTCAATTTGATTCGTTCACATTCAGTAGGTGTGGGCGAACCACTGGCACCCGCCGTGGTGCGGCTCATGCTGGCGCTCAAAGCGGCGAGTTTGGCGCGAGGCTATTCGGGTGTTCGCGAAACGGTCGTTGATACGCTCTTGGCGGTCTACAACGCGGGCTTAACGCCCTACGTGCCGAGTCAAGGTTCGGTGGGTGCGTCAGGCGATCTGGCACCGTTGGCGCACATGACGCTCGCCCTCATTGGCGAGGGTGAAATGCTTGAAGACGGCAAGCGAATTCCAGCGGCAGCGGCAATGGCAAAGGCAGGCATCGCGCCACTTCGCCTTGCGGCAAAAGAAGGTCTAGCGCTCATCAACGGCACGCAGACATCAGCCGCACTCGCGCTCCACGCGTTGTTTAGCTTCGAGCCGGTACTTGAATCAGCGTTGGTCATCGGCGCGCTAACCGTTGATGCCGCGCGCGGTAGCGATGGTCCGTTCGACCCACGCATTCATGCGGTGCGCGGGCAACCGGGGCAAATTGATGTGGCGCAGTATTACCGAGCGCTGTTGGCGGGTAGTGAAATTCGTCATTCGCACGAAGAAGACGACGACCGAGTGCAAGACCCGTATTGCCTGCGCTGCCAACCGCAGGTGGTTGGCGCATGTCTGGATCAACTGCGGCATGCGGCGCTGGTGCTGTTGCGGGAAGCCAACGCAGTCACCGACAACCCGCTGGTGTTTGCCGATACCCACGAGATGATTTCGGGTGGAAACTTTCATGCCGAGCCCGTGGCGCTGGCCGCCGATGCAATGGCTGTGGCCATCGCTGAAGTCGGCGCGATTGCCGAGCGCCGCATCGCAATGTTGATCGACGGCAGCGTGTCGCGTCTGCCGCCGTTTCTCACATCGAACGCGGGCCTCAACTCTGGATTCATGATCGCGCATGTGACCGCTGCTTCGCTGGCGAGCGAAAACAAATCGCTGGCCCATCCAGCCAGCGTTGACAGTCTGCCCACCTCGGCCAATCAAGAGGACCATGTGTCAATGGCAACCTTTGCCGCGCGTCGTCTACAGGCCATGATCGCCAACACGGCGCACATTTTGGGCATTGAATTGTTGGCGAGCGCTCAGGGCGTTGATTTTTTGCGACCGCTGAAATCATCTGCGGCGCTCGAAGAGGCACACGGCTTGCTAAGAGCAGCGTGTCTGACCATCATGACCGATCGCTATTTGGCACCCGATATCGAACGAGCGACCCAACTCGTTCGCAATGGGGCGCTGTCCCGCGTGTTTAGATCGATTCCGGGTTTGCCTGCGTTGTGGATTCCGGTGTAATGCAGCAACATTCAAACATTGAATTTTCATTCATCAACTGACACTTTCAATTTTTTAGAGAAAAGGAACTGACCGTGAAAAAAATCGCTCTTGCACTGAGTTTTTGCGCACTAAGCGCGTCCGCCATTGCGCAAGAAACCAAAGTGGCTATCGGCATGTCGGGCTGGACGGGCTTTGCGCCGCTCACGCTTGCAAAAGAAGCGGGCCTGTTCAAGAAGCACGGCCTTGATGTCACGATCAAGAAAATCCCGCAGAAAGATCGCCACCTAGCGATTGCATCGGGCGACATTCAATGTGCGGCAACGACCGTTGAAACATGGATCGGCTGGAACGCCGCGGGCGTCACCACGACCCAAATTTTTCAGTTGGACAAGAGCTTTGGCGCGGACGGTATGGTGGTCAAACCCAACATTGGAAAGATCACTGATTTGAAAGGAAAGACCGTCGCGGCTAGTGCGCCGGGCACCGCTCCTTACTTCGCGCTGGCGTGGATGCTCAAGAAAAACGGCATGTCGTTGAAAGACGTCAAAATCGTTAACTTGGAGCCCCAAGCGGCCGCCAACGCCATGATCGCAGGCAACAGTGACATTGATGCAGCCATGACCTACGAACCCTTCCTCTCAAGCGTTCGCGCTAAACCAGAGGCTGGAAAGATCATCGCCACCACGCTCGATTACCCCATGGTGATGGATACCTTCGGTTGTACGCCGAAATTCCTCGCCGACAATTCGAAGGCCGCCCAGGGTTTGGCTAATGCCTACTTTGATGCGCTCGAGATGATTAAAGCTGAGCCGAAAAAGAGCTTCGAAATCATGGGTGCGGATGTGAAGCAAACAGGCGAAGCATTCGAAAAGAGTCAAGCGTTTTTACGTTGGCAAGACCGCGCTGCGAACCAGAAATTCTTCGCAGGTGAGCATGCTGCATTCAGCAAAGAAGCAGCCGACTTGCTGCTTGAAGCGGGCATCATCAAATCTATTCCTGATTTGACGAAATTGGCTGACACACGATTTATCAAATAATTCGGTGTGACTCCCTCTCCCGCAGGCGGGAGAGGGTTGGGGTGAGGGTGTGGTGAACCGAGCAGCTTTAGTGGTGATGACGCCAGTGGTTTCGCCTAGCGCGTGCTCCGAAAACCTGTCCTCTTTCGCACCGCACCCTCACCCCTAGCCCCTCTCCCGCCTGCGGGAGAGGGGAACTTAGAGACCCGCTAACCAACGTCTTGGCGCGCGCAATAACAAAGATCATGAAACCTCTCACCCCTGTTCTCCCGGCTACGAAGGTGGCGTTGGGCATTTCGTTTTTTGTACTCTTCGTTGCGCTCTGGTCGGCCGTAACGTTCAGTGGTTGGGTGTCGCCGATTTTCTTGGCGGATCCGCTCAAGATGTTGAAGGGTGGATACACGCTACTCACCGAAATGGGCTTTTTGGTGGATATTGGAATGACGGTGTGGCGGGTCGTTGGCGGGTTTGTGATTGCTGCCGCCATCGCGCTGCCGCTCGGTGTGATGATGGGCGCCTACAAACCGATTGAGGCTTTTTTTGAGCCCTTCGTTTCGTTCGCGCGCTACCTGCCCGCTTCGGCGTTTATTCCGTTATTGATTTTGTGGGCTGGCATTGGCGAGGCGCAAAAACTCGCGGTGATTTTCATCGGTTCATTTTTTCAATTGGTACTGATGATCGCTGTGGTCGTTGGTAACACGCGCCGCGATTTGGTGGAGGCGGCCTACACCCTGGGCGCGAGTGACGCGAGCTTGGTCAAGCGCGTATTGATTCCCGGCGCAGCGCCCGAGATTGCAGAGATTTTGCGGATGGTGCTCGGTTGGGCTTGGACTTACGTCATCGTGGCTGAATTGATCGGCGCGTCGAGCGGTATCGGACACATGATCACCGACAGTCAAGCGCTCTTGGCAACCGACCAAATTATCTTTGGCATCATCGTCATCGGACTCATTGGACTCGCGAGCGATTTGTTTTTCAAATGGATGAATCGCCGCCTGTTTCCATGGGCGCAGTTGGGGAAATAGACGATGAGCATCCTATCCGTTCGCGGCGTTTCGCGCAGCTTTGAAACCGCCGGGCGCGCTCCAACTTTGGCGCTTCAGGCCACCGATCTGACGGTCGAAGAAAACGACTTCATCACCATTCTTGGACCTTCGGGTTGCGGCAAAAGCACCTTGCTGCGAATCGTTGCAGGACTCGATTCGCAAAGTTCGGGGGAAGTGTTGCTCGATGGCAAGCGCATCGTTGGGCCCGGCCCTGACCGCGGCATGGTATTTCAAAGCTACACCTTGTTTCCGTGGCTCACCGTGCTCGACAACGTCTGCTTTGGATTGCGTGAACGAAACTTGCCTCGCGCCGAGCAACTGGACATTGCCAACGCGTTCATCGGCAAAGTGGGACTCCGAGGCTGCGAGCAACACTTTCCCAAGCAGCTCTCCGGCGGCATGCAGCAGCGCACAGCGCTCGCACGGGCGCTGGCTAACAACCCACGAATGCTTCTGATGGACGAGCCCTTCGGTGCGCTCGATCATCAAACGCGGGAGCTGATGCAAGAGCTGCTGCTGGGTATTTGGGAGGCCGAACGAAAGACGGTGCTCTTTGTCACGCACGACATCGATGAAGCCGTGTTCATGGCGTCGCGCGTGGTCGTGATGAGCGCTCGCCCCGGTCGCATCAAGCTTGATCGTGTGGTGCCGCTACCGCACCCGCGTCACTATTCGATGAAGACTACGCCGGTCTTTAGCGAGCTCAAAGCGGAGCTGACCGAGCAGGTCCGCGCTGAGGTGATTGCTTCGCAGCAGTTGCAAAACGTGGCGTAGCGCTGCGCACAGGTCAACTCGAGCGAAAAATCACGATACATTGAGTTTGAATCCTGGCTTTACCGTCTGATGCCATGATAAATAAGGGCTTCATAACATTTTTACGTAATTTCAAATATAAAAGTAAATCTAGCGTAAGCCTTATTTAATGAGGCATTTAATAAAATTGCTGTATTACTTCATTGCCCGCAGACTACGTGGTGCTAAACATTCGTCAATCGGCGCGCTGCGCCGCGCCGTCGATCTGCAAGCGGCAAATCAGGATAGGCAAGCAAGAGCTGCTCTGCTCTAGCGTGAAGCGCCGTTAGCGCGCTATCAACCGCGCCAATTTGGGTGGGCGTAAGGCACTGCAAAAGCTGGCGGTGATGATCGACCGCGAGCGGCCAAAGCGATTCGAACAACGTCCGTCCACTCGCTGTGAGCTGAATGCGAACGGCGCGACCGTCACCTGTGGTGCTGCGCCGCGTGATGAGCCGCTTCTCCGCGAGCGCCGTGAGGCTTCGGGATGTTCGAGCCCGATCAAGCTGCGCCCGCTCCGCAAGCGCGGATGAGCTGATGCCATCGCGCTCTGCAAGCAGCGCAATGAGCCGCCACTCGCGGCGCGTGATACCAAAACGCCCTTCGCAAAGCCGCGTGATCGGCGCACCCGCCACCGCCAGCAGCTGACTGACGCGATAGAGAAGTAGCTCGGGTAAGCCCCCTGGATTTTGTATTCCCGAGGGCGGCTTTGACGCAGTTCGCGTTGAGGATGGGCGGGCCATACTGCACTCTTAAAAAATGATTGATTTGATCAATTAAAACATTGAAGCGTAGACTGACGAACTACACCCAAGCTCGAGCTTAAACGTTCGTATTGCCGCAACCAACCAGGAGATAACTCAATGAACAAACGCACATTTCTCGGCCTTTGCGCGCTAAGTGCCGCCTTGATCGCGCCCGCAATTTCCAACGCGCAGGACAACACGCTGCGACTGATCGTGCCCTACCCACCGGGCGGTACATCAGATCAAGCCGCACGCATTCTGGCCAACGAATTGCAACCCAAGCTGGGCACAGCGGTCATCGTTGAAAACATCGTGGGCGCAGGTGGTCGAGTCGCCATGGCGCAAATCAAAAAAATGCCTAACGATGCCAACGTATTGGTGCTGGTCAACCCGGCGCTCATGGTGATCGCACCGATCGTCTACAGCAATATCGGCTATGAGCCTGATACTGATTTCACACCCGTGTCGCAAGTGACGCGATACGAAATGGGCGTTGCGGTGAGCGCCACTCACGAGGCTAAATCGATGGCCGACCTAAACAAGTGGCTCAAAGCCAGCGGTTCAAAGGCCACCTTTGGCGTACCGGCGACCGGCAGCATTCCACACTTTTTCGCGATGATGGTGGCACAAGCGGCGGGCACCGATGTACCCGTCGTCGGCTACAAAGGCTCAGCGCCACTCGTCAATGACTTGCTCGGCGGACACGTGCCGGTTGCCATCGATGCGCTCGATACGCTGCTGCCGCAACACGAAGGCGGCAAAGCGCGCATTTTGGCAACATCGGGCGGCACGCGAAGTGTTGCGGGCGTACCAACGCTAAAGGAACAAGGCCTAAACCTTGAAGCGGACGGATGGAATATTTTCTACGCGAAAAACACGATGCCCGCTGACAAGCTCGCTCGCTACGCCAAAGAAATCAGCGCGCTCATGGCTACACCCGCAGTTCGCGAAAAGTTCGTCAATCTAAAGATGGAGCCCGTGACCGCAGATCGCGAAAAAACGCAAGCGACGGTCAATGGCTTTAAGTCGCTTTGGGTGCCGGTGATTAAAAAGGCTGGGTTGAAATTCGATTAGCGCTCTACCTCGCTGATTCGTCATTCCCGCACAGGCGGGAATCCATCTGCATTGAGCAAAACTCCTCACTCGAAGCGCCACTCTGAACCCACGATGGCTTCCCGCCTTCGCGGGAAAGACCGTTTGACGGGGCCGAGCGTGCGCTTTCACTAGAACTTGTAATCCTATGTCGCAACGTCAAACCGTATCGCGCCCCAACATCATCTTCATCGTCGCCGACGATTTAGGCTACGCCGATCTGGGCTGCTACGGGGGACGAGACGCCGCGTTTGGTGCCGTATCCCCCAACATTGATCAGCTAGCCGCAGGCGGCATCAAGTTCAAACAGGGCTATTCCAATTCACCGGTCTGCTCACCCACGCGTTTTGCGCTGATGACCGCGCGCTACCAATATCGCTTACGCGGCGCCGCTGAAGAACCCATCAACAGCAAGAGCAAAGGTAGCACAACGCTGGGGTTGCCGCCCGAGCATCCCACGCTGCCCTCATTGCTCAAAGCCAGCGGCTATCGAACCGCGCTTTTTGGCAAATGGCACTTGGGCTACCCACCGCATTTCAGCCCGCTTCGAAGCGGCTACGACGAATTCTTCGGACCGATGTCGGGGGGGGTAGATTACTTCACTCACTGCGCCAACAGCGGCGACCATGATCTGTATTCGGGCGAGCAGCAAGCACCCACAGCGGGTTATCTGACTGACTTGATTTCGCAGCGCGCCGTGGACTACGTAAAAGCCCAATCCGAGAAGCCATTTTTTCTGAGCCTGCACTACACCGCACCGCATTGGCCGTGGGAGACCCGAGACGACGCAGCGCTCGCCGAAGAGGTCAAGAGCAACCTGTTTCACCTGCACGGCGGCAATATCGAAACCTATCGCCGGATGATTCATCACATGGATGAAGGCATCGGCTGGATCGTCAATGCGCTGCGCGAAACCGGTCAGCTCGACAACACACTGATCGTGTTTACCAGTGACAACGGCGGCGAACGATTCAGCGACAACTGGCCACTGGTCGGCGGAAAAATGGACTTGACCGAAGGCGGCATTCGCGTGCCGTGGATTGCGCATTGGCCTGGCGTGATCGCGGCGGGCGGGCAAAGCGAACAGCTATGCATGACGATGGATTGGTCAGCCACGATGCTCGACGTAGCGTGTGTAAGTGCGGACTCAAACCATCCACTCGACGGCGTATCGTTGCTGCCGGTGCTAGCCGACGCAACGTCGCAATTTGATCGCCCAATGTATTGGCGCATGAACCACCGAGCGCAACGCGCTTACCGAGCGGGCGACTGGAAATACCTTCGCGTTGACGAGCACGAATACCTATTCAACATTCGCGCCGACGAACGCGAGCGCGCCAATCACGCCCAGCGCGATCCACTGCGATTGGCTGCGATGCGACAAAGTTGGGAAGATTGGAACGCGACTATGCCCGCAATTCCGAGTGATGCGACGGTGAGCTTGGGCTTTGGGGTTAAGGACATGCCACAGCGTTAGCGCAGCGTTACATCTGAGCCGTTCTCGCAGCCTCAAACGCCTTAACAACACGGCTCACCGTCGTGTAATGCACATGAAAGAAGTCTGCGACCGAGGCCATCGTGTGATGCCCCGACAGAAATGCCCGCGCAATCGCTTCATCGCGCGGAAACTTTTTGGCGAACTCTTTAAGCTCTTTTGCGCGAGCTCGTTGTTGCGCCTTGGGTACTTCTGCGAGCGTGGGTTTCTCCTCAATGAGTGTTTGTACGCGTTTGAGGAACGCTTCGGAACCCAGAAAGATTTGCCCTTGCAGCTGGCTCCACAGGCTTGGCAGTCCCTGGCCCTCATGCACAAACGTCACATACTTCGCAATCGCACGAGCTCGCTGCGCTGAGAACTGCGAAAGAATCGCGTCGGCGTGCAGCCACGCTGGCACTGGAGCCTGGCCGCAGGTCGCGAGGTAGCTGCTCCAAGGATAGTTTTCCAGCTTGCGAACCATTTTCGCGCGCAGTGGATTCAACACGACATAGCGCGAGAGTTCGAGCAAGTAACTGTCTTTATCGACCAGGATCGCTTTGAAGCGCCCCTGAAACACATGCCCAACGCGACCATGGGTGCGGTTGAAGCGCTGCGTGTAAACGCCATTCAATTGCCGCATACCCATCGACAAATTCGCGTCCGGCGTTTCGACGATCAGATGGTAGTGATTGCTCATCAGGCAATAGGCATGACACGCCCAGTTAAACCGCAAGCACACAGCAGCGAAGGTTTCAAGCCAGGCAAGCCGATCTTCGTCCGAGAGGTAAACGTCATCCCGCCCGTCGCCACGTGACGTGACGTGATACAGCGCGCCAGCAAATTCGAGTCTTAGAGGTCTTGCCATGATCCATCAATCATAGCGAGTTGGATGTGGTGATGAAAGACCTGACCCTAGTCACTTGAGTTAAACGTTGCTCACGCCATCAAGGGGCCGATCTTGTCGCTCCAGCATCCTTGCGCTTCATCCATTCATTCAACCGCATCGACGGTACCTCGACAGTTAGATGAAGCAACCATGCAAAGAGAAGCGACAGTGCTAATGCGGCTAAAAGCGAGAGAGCTGAATTCACCCCAGCGTGCCGCAACAGCACAAGGCTGCCCCAGCCGATAGTAAGGTGCACAAGATACAGTGGAAAGCTAATTCGGGCCAAAAAATCTAGTGCCCTAGCGTTACCGAATTTCGGACACCAGCGCAGCGCGGCGTAGAACACACCTATCGCAAGCAGTTGATTCCACGCAACAGATTTCAGGACGCCCGTTGGCACTTCGCAGAGCCATTCGATAGCAATAGAAAGGAGAAATAGCGCAGCAATGTGCACCGCCGCCTTAGTCAGCGTGATTCGCGCCTCGTAATAAAGCAAAAAAACGTATCCGAAAAAAATGTAAATCACGAACCCGGCCTGCACGAATAGCTGTTTGAACACAAATGGAGCGTTGGCTCCGATGCTCGCCGTCAACGCTTCATTGAACGCAGCCCAGCGGTGCAGCCCGCTTGCGAGTAACGCCAACACCGCCAAAACATAGACGCCCGTTAGCGTACCGCTAACAAGACTTGTCGCAATGAGAGCCGATAGCAAATAGAATTTGATTTCAATTTGAAGCGTCCAGCTGACCAAGTCAAGAGGTGCGGTGGCGAACACATCTCCTACTAAGAACGCTTGAGCCAAGATGTCTCGCAACGACACTTCGGGGCGACCCGGCCCCCAGCCCATAGTGCGAACCAGCCACCACGCCAAGAGCAGCAAAGAAAAGCAGGCGATGTAGGTCGGGAAAATTCGGATGGCGCGGGCGAGTAAAAATCTCGCAGGTTTGAGCTCTCGAAGCGAAAGCGGTATGACAAACCCACTGATGAGAAAAAACACTGCCACGCCCAGCGCTCCAAAATCGACTCGAGTCGCACTACCGAAGACGTGGGATAAGCTCGCCCAAAACGGGACATGAGTTTGGGCGGGCGCAGCGCTGAACCCGAGCGTCGCCGCTGCAAACCCCGCCCCTGTCCAGTAGTGCACACCAAGATGGAGCCACACAACCATTAGTGCAGCCACCGCACGAAGCTGATTTGCAAAGGCCATCCGAGCAGGCTTCTGCAAGCTCGGAGCCGACATCCTGCCTTCCATTTGAACGGCTCTGTGAGACTTTGGGGTCATGTGAGACTTTGGTGAGACTTTGGGGTCATGAGACTTTGGGGTCATGGGGTCAGACTTTGGGGTCAGGTCAGACTTTGGCATCAGACTTTGGGGTCAGGTCTTTTGCAGACTTTGGGGTCACAGACTTTGGGGTCAGGTCTTTGATCAGACTTTGGGGTCACAGACTTTGGGGTCACACAGACTTTGGGGTCAGGTCTTTGATTATCACATCCACAGACTTTGCACAGACTTTGGGGTCAGGTCTTTGATTATCACATCCACAGACTTTGGGGTCAGGTCTCAATACTGTTCGCCTATGCACCGTTCGCCCTGAGCTTGTCGAAGGGTTGGTGGTGTGCCGCCAAGGCAACGACCGGCTCAGCCCGAACGGAGGATGGTGTTCTAAGTACGTAAACGAACAGTATTGGGTCAGGTCTTTGATTATCACATCCAAACTCTATCCGAGAAATCGCATCCATGGTGACCACGAAAACCAGGGGTCAAGTTTTTCACTATCACATCCAAAATTTCAACACGAAAACTACGAAAACTAGGGTCAAGTCTTTCACTATCACATCCAAAATTTCAAAAGAAATTGGGCTTACAGAGCCAGCTCTTCTATCACTACATCCACGATGAAAATATCATCCGGGCGCACAGAGATCGTATCCACAGCGCCAAGATGAGTTCCTGTGCTCGTAGTGCGGAGTGGTTATACGGCAACTCACTCTATGAACTCTTGCCCTGGGATCTCACTTACTGCCTTGATCCATGCGTGACACGGGTTCACGACCGAATTACCGCCCACGCAGCCAGCCAGCCAGCGGCGCGACCATACCTCGCAACAGAGTAAAGGCGACTAGAGTGGTGGCCCGTGCGTGCGCTACCGATGGGCTAATTCTGCGACGCAAGTTGACAGTGAAGTGTTTCATCTTGCTTTTCCATTTATCAATCAATATAATTTTGAAACAGATAATTATTATTGTTTTGCGGAAACTTAATACACCCGATGTCATGCTGTCAAACAAGCGTCGCGAGCGCCTTGAAATCGAATGAAGGAGCCTTTGAATGAATGAGTCGTCGCCACACGCATGGCCACAAACCGCATCACGAAAAGGCCAGTCGCCCGGTACCGGCAAGTCACAGCGGGCAACCCGGGCGCTGGCGGCGTGCTGCCTGCTCCTGGCCATCCTGCTGCCGTTGGCGTCGGTGTACGGGTTGGCAAATCGCTGGCCGAACGCGTTGCTGGCTGTGCTCGGGAATGCCAATCTGCCACACCGCGAGGCGACGCTTGCCGCGGCGGGTTCGGCGTCGTTATGGGTCGCGGCAATCGTCGGCATGTTGCCCGTAGCGCTGATGTCCTATGCGTTACTGATCGCGTATCGCATTTTCTCTGGCTTTACTGCTGGCGACTACTTCAATCGCGGAGTTGTGGACTCCTTGCGTCGATTCGCGGCTGCAATGTTTGTCGCAGCGCTTGCCTGCGTGCTGGTGCCGCCGCTTGTGGGGCTCATCGTCACCGCAGGTGGCTCGGGGCCGATGTCGCTTTCACTCTCGTTTGGCTCGCAACATTTAGTGCTGTTGTTGTTCGCCGCTGTGGTCTGGCAGATGGCGCGAGTGATGGCCGAGGCCGTCGCCATCGCCGAAGAAAACGCGCAGATTGTTTAACCGGAGCGCGTGGTGCCAATCATCGTCAAACTCGACGTAGTTATCGCTGATCGTAAAGTCAAGTCAAAAGACTTGGCCGAATTTGTGGACATTACCGAGGCCAATATGTCACTGCTCAAGCAGGGAAAAGTGAAGGGGATTCGATTCGACACGTTGCTGCGTATTTGCGAATACCTTCAATGCCAGCCGGGGGACATCCTCAAATACACGCCGGATTCGAAGGACTAATCATGCGCAATCACACAACGACATCGTCTTTGCTCGCCTCCGCTTTGTTTGGCCCAGCGGTACTAACACTCTCCGGTTGCGCGTCAACCGACTGGCGTGCGGTGGCGCGAAACTGGGGTGAGTCGGCCTGTCGCAGCAACACGCACTGCAAAGTGCAGTGCGATCCGAAAGATATCCGCACGCTGAACGATCCCAAGTGCGAAAACACCACTACGTTGAAAGCACCATCAAGCAAAAGCTAATTGCTGAAGGGCCACAGAATCAGGTCTTTCTTTGTGACATCCAAGAGAACGTCAATAAGTTCGTATCAACACTATCTAGCCGCGTTCTCTCGAGCGGATATCGACAACTTGTACGGCAACCCAGCCTAGCATCCTTTCGCGACAGTCTAGGTCACCGCTTTCTTCTGCGAAAACTCGGAACGCTTCCACTCGCCCGTACCCATCACATCGGCAATAATTGCAATGGCATTGGCGATATCAACATGCGTCAAATAAAGCGGCGCGAAACCATAGCGCAAAATGTTGGGCGCACGGAAATCACCGATCACACCGCGCGCAATCACCGCTTGCATAATCGCGTAGCCGTCGGGATGCGAGAACGAGACTTGGCTTCCGCGTTGTGCGGCTTCGCGCGGCGTGACCAGATCAAATCCAAATGTACCGAGCTGTGCATCAAAGAGTTCGATGAATAATCCCGTGAGCGATTCGCTTTTAGCTCGGACATCGGTCATCGCGACACCATCGTAAGCAGCGAGCGCTGCTTCGAGCGAAATCAACGATAGCTGCGATGCCGTACCCACCAACATTCGATCAATACCGGCGTGCGCTCGGTAACCCTGCTCAAATGAGAACGGTGCTGCGTGCCCATGCCAGCCCGCCAAGGGTTGATCGAGCGATACGATCAAGTCCTCACGAACGTAAACGTAGGCGGGCGCGCCGGGACCGCCATTGAGATACTTGTAGCCGCAGCCCACTGCATAGTCGACACGCCAATCGTGTAGCTGGACTGCGATGACGCCGCCAGTGTGCGCCAAATCCCAAATGATGCGTGCACCCTGCAACTGCGTGAGCTCAGTGATGCGTTGCATGTTGTACATACGGCCGGTTTTGTAGTGCACATGCGTAAGCGCAACCGCGCAAAGTCGGCTACCAACCTCGGCGATGACCGATTCAATCGTGTTTTGATTCGCGAGCACCACACGCTTGCCGTAGAGCTTTGCGGTGCGCTCTGTAATGTAGGCGTCGGTCGGAAAATTGCCCTCTTCGCAAATGATGGTGTCGCGCTCGGGGTTGGCTTCCAGGGCCGCGCACAGCACCTTAAACAAGTTCACTGTGGTGGAATCACACGCGATCACCTCACTCGCGTTCGCACCAATGAGCGCGGCGATTTTTGCACCCACTCGTTGTGGCGCGGGATACCAATCAGCATCGTTCCACGAACGAATCAGACCGACGCCCCATTCTTCGTTGATCGCACGATGCAGTCGTTCGTTGACGCCTTTGGGTAGTGCTCCAAGCGAGTTTCCGTCAAGGTAAATCACGCCGTCGGGCAGCGTAAATCGCGCTCGGCAATGGGCGAGTGGATCGACGCGATCAAGCGCCAAGGCGTGATCACGGGCGGCGCTGTGAGTGGAGAGATTCGTCATAGATTTAGAGTGTGGTGCGAAGTGACCAGAGTTCGGGAAAGAAATGCAATTCGGTAACTTGGCGCAACCAGCCGACGCCCGCCGAGCCGCCCGTGCCGGGCTTGTGGCCGATGATCCGGGAGACTGACACAAAGTGCCGCCAGCGATATTGCGAGTAAGCGTCGTCGAGTGAGACCAGCGATTCGCCCAGTTCGAACAGCGGATTCTCAGTCTTTGCGTCAGCGTAAATTGCGCGCCAAACGGCTTCAACCGCATCGTTGGCTTCGTAAGGTTGCGTCCAATCGCGTTGCAACCTATCGGCGGGAATGGCGTATCCCTTGCGAGCTAGGTAGGCCAAAATTCGGTCGTAGAGCGAGGGCGATTCGAGCGCCTCTTTCATCTTTGGCCAGACGTGCGGGATGTTGCTGTGTGCCCGTGCAAGTCGCTCGCTTTTATTGCCCAGGATGAATTCAACATGTCGGTACATAAACGAGAGCTGACCCGAGGCTTGCCCAAGCGTATCGCGATATTCATTAAAACCGTCGGCCGTAATCGTTGAGAGTACATCCCAGGATTTAGCGATGTACTCGGTAATCGCACGAGCGCGGGTGAGCATTCGAATGGCTTCGGGCAATTGGTCTTGGTCAATTTGGTGCCGCGCGTTAAAGAGCTCGAAATGCAGTGCTTGAAACAGCAACTCTTTGACCTGCCCCATCACGATAAAGCATGACTCGTCGTATCCGTTACTGCGGGGAATTTGCAGCGTGTGCAGCAAATCAATGAATTGGTAGGCGACGTAATCGTTGCTGTTGCCGGTGAATTCGACGGTGGGCTTGCCATCGTTTTGCGACGCCTTTTGCAGGCGCGAGTCGTCTGTCGTTACGCTCATTGGTCGGCGCTTGTTAGAGCAATCAACGCCGTCGGGTTCGACCAAATTCGGAAACACGGGAGTAACACGGGCCACGAGAATTGTTCCTTATTTAACGATTGAATAGCTGAAACGTTGCGGCGAACAGTCGCGTGCCGTTGTCGGACAGCTCGTGAACCACATCGAAGTGATTGCGCTGCGGAATTTCGAAACACTCGCAATTCACTCCGCGCTCGTTGAGCAGTGCAGCGAATGACCGACTTTGCCGTTTGAACTCTGATGTTTCTATTTCGCCGTATGCGACCACCGAAGGCGCGAGCTGACTTGTCGTCGTCATCAAGTTAAGCGCCGCGGCGTTCACCGGATTGAGCCGCAGTGCCACGTTTATTGACGTGCCAATGAGCGGCGCTACGTCAAATATTCCAGAGATGGGCACGATGCCTTTGAGCGAGACGCGTGTTGCACACGCTGCCGCCAAGTAAGCACCGGCGGAGCTCCCCGCCACCACAATGCGATCCTGATCAAAGCCCAAGCTCGTGGCTTGAGCTTTGAGCCAATTCAGCGCGGCAACGCATTCATCGACGATCTGCGGCAATGTGGCGCTGGGCGCGAGGGTATAGCCGATCACCGCGTGGGCAAATCCTGCTTCATGCCAAGCCGGTGCAAGAAAGCAAGACTCATTCTTTGATAACTCTTGCCAGTAGCCGCCGTGAATAAACACTAAAAGCCCCGTCACACTTTGCTGTTTCGGCGCGGGAAAAAAATCAATCAGCGCTCGCGGCGCGTCACCGTAGCGCCGATCAGCTTGGAGCGGGATTGACTCGCGCGCTGTGGCGCTGTCTTGCACGTAGCGCGCGATGTGCGGCGCGTAGTTGCCGCCAATGGCGGAGCTCGGCGAATACTCTCGCTCACGCCATGCTGGATCGGATAGTGCGGGGTTCACAGGCTGATTTCTTTAAGGGGGCGAAAGGAATATGGGTCACTAAGGAGGCGTTCGCCGTGAGTCTGTCGAAGGGTTGGTAGTACGACACCAACCCGACAACCACTGGAGGACGCAAACATGGGTTGTCGCTTGTTCGAGTGAAAGGTGACAGGTGACGATCTAGGACAGTTTATGTTCAAAGTCAGTCAATTGCTTTGCAGTTCGAGCCAAAAATTCAGGCAAACGGAGATTAACTAGGTAAGTTTCGACGCTTTTCCGAATGAAATATGCGAGCGCGGTTCATCGAGCTCTGCTCTAGCATTGCACGCAAGATGAATCACTCACTCGATGTACTCGTGACCCAACCAGCGCCCCGCACACCAACCCGAATCGCATTGGTTGGCTGCGGCGCGATGGGCATGGCGGTGTTGAGACGATTGCAAGGCAGTTCGTCTGAAGTGGTGACGTTTGTGGTGGTGCGTGAGGGGCAGATTTGCTTGACGCGCGATGCGTTGACGGGCATCGCCTGCAATGCCAATGTTGTCTCCGCACTCGATGCGGCGGCGCACCGACAGATCGATCTGTTGGTGGAATGCGCCGGACATGGGGCCATCGCCGAGCATGTCGTTCGTGCGCTAGCCGCCGGTGTTCCGTCAATCATTGTGTCGGCGGGCGCGCTGCACGATGACGAATTGATGAGTGAAGTGAACGATGCTGCACAACGCGGCAACACCCGCGTCACGTTGATACCGGGTGCGATTGCAGCCATCGACGCTCTGGCTGCGGCGGCGCTGGGTGAGTTACACCGCGTCTCCTACGTTGGTCGCAAACCACCGTTGAGTTGGCGCGGCACGCCCGCAGAAACAGTCTGCAATTTAGCGCAGCTAGTTTCCGAAAAAGTCGTCTTCGACGGCACGGCGCGCGAAGCCGTGCGGTTGTATCCGAAAAACGCGAACGTGGCGGCGACAGTAGCGATGGCAGGCGTTGGCTTTGAGGCAACTCGCGTGCAGCTCATTGCCGATCCAAAAGCGAGCCGAAACATTCATCGGCTCATCGCTGAGGGCGAGTTCGGTCGCTTTGAACTGACCATCGAAAATAACGCGCTCCCCGAGAATCCAAAGACCTCAGCGCTGACGGTGCTCAGCGTGCTGCGCGCGATTGGTAATCACACCGCGCCGGTCGTGCTGTAGCTACGCTTGCTGCCGCGCTCGAAGTGTGGCGTGCCACGCCGCCCAGTCGCGGCCGGGGTGCGCTGCCCCGCAGTTTGGACAGACGCGTGACGCAGCGTTGCCATCGTAAAACGTTGCGAATATCTTGGGCAAGTCAGTGACGATGTTTGCCAGCTGGAGTTCGTGTCGCGCCACAAGTGTTGTGCAGTTGGCGCAGTACCATTCAAACGCATCCATCACGCCACTCGGTCGAGCACGCTCAATGACCGTGCATAAGCTTCCGGGCTCCGGGCGCTGGGGGGAATGTCGCACATGCGGTGGCAACAAAAACACATCGCCCTCGCGCAACTCAACGCGTTCGATGTTTCCACGATCTAAAACGAGCAGATGCGCGTTGCCCTTAAATTGGTGGAAGTACTCTTCGTACGGATCATCGTGAAAATCAGTGCGCTGATTGGGGCCGCCAACCACTGTGCAGATCAAATCGGAATTCGCCCAAATTTGTTGATTGCCCACCGGCGGCTTGAATTTTTCAGCATTGTCGGCAAGCCATTGCGCTAGGTTAAGCGGCGCGCCGTAGTGGGTTGGAGCTGGTGTGTTCATCGACGAAATAATCCTTTCCAAAGTCGTTTCCACCAGCTCAGCGCTGGCGATCGTGGAGTCGCAAACGATAGCGCAAACTTTTCGAAAAAATCGCGAGCAAGTTTCTTGGCGGTGGCCTCTGTCAGACGCGAGCCCAGTTGCGCAAGCTTGCCAGTCATTTGCGTTGCGGCCGTCCACTGGATGCGCGTACCTGCTTTGACTGCCGTCAATGTGATTGCCGCAACACCACTTCCTCGACCCAGCGCAGCCGCATCACCATCGAGCTCAATTCTGCAAAATTCTGGCGCGCGCATGTCACGCAGCGTCAGCGTTGCGGCAAGGCGAACGATGAATGGTCCAATGCCGAGTTTGATTGTGGCGATGTATCGATTCGCGTCGAGCGCTTCCATCGATTCACAACCAGCAATGCAGGTGCGAAGTACAACGGGATCGAGAAGCGCGTGCCAAACCTCTGAAATGGGCGCGGGAAGAAGCGCTTCACCCGCCAGTTGTGGTTGTGGCGACTGGCGTTCGGACGCGAGCATCGGTGTGACGGTCGCGGCTTCAGCGATCTCAAAGTACTGGGTCAACGTTGCCGTCTCGCCCAGCGTCGCAGCCACCGCTCGACGCGTTAAAACGCGAGCCAGATGTGCGCGGTAGGCCGCCGTGGCGTGGAGATCGCTGGTGGCATCGGTCGCATCAAGCGGCACGGTATCGAGCGCTGCTTGCGAAAAATTCCTCGCAAGTGCTTGCTCTGCTGCCAGCCAACGAGTAGCGCCGTGACCCAGGCCCGTGATTGCTACGCGAGAGTGATCGGAGAATCTCGCTATAGCCACACCAACAAGCGCAAAGCGCGACGCAGGTTGTTCGAACTTGATGTAGTGCGCAGCTTGTGGCCGAGCAAAGCGCACCGCGACGATCACTTCATCGGGTTCAAGCGCGGTGGTGTAGACCCCGATAAAGAATGCGTCGGCGCTGATGTCTCGTTGGGTCGTTACGATAGTCGCGCCCAACGCTAAAACACCCGCTGGCCAGCACGCAGCCGGATCGTTGTTGGCCATCGAGCCGCCAATCGTGCCGCGATTTCTGACCTGCTGGTCCGCAATGCCACCCGCCAACGCAGATAGCGCAGGGCAAAACGATTGGACCGCCAAAGAGTGAGCGATCTGGTCGTGCGTTGCCATGGCTCCAATAGTCAAGATGTCGTCACTGAGTTCGATTTTTTTAAGCGCCTCGACGTCTTGCAAATCGATGAGGTGAGTCACATCAATCATCCCCAACTTCATCGCCGCGATCAAGCTTTGTCCGCCCGCCAACACACGGGCATTGGGCGTCATACGCAACGCTTGAGCGGCTTGGCTCGCGGTGACTGCCCGCTCGTAGATCATCTCGCCCGCATTTGCTGTAGGCCGTCGACAACTGCGGCAACAATGCCCTCATATCCGGTACAACGACACAAATTGCCCGCCAATGCGTGACGCACCGCACGGTCGTCGGCCGCGACGCCCTCAGCCTCCATCGCGACAGCTCGCAAAATCATTCCCGGCGTGCAAAAGCCGCACTGCAACGCGTGATGGGTCGAGAAACAAACTTGCATTGGGTGAAGCACGTCGCCAATGGCGAGCCCCTCAATGGTTGTGACACTTGCATCCGCAGCGACTTGAGCAGCAAGTAAGTTGCACGCCTTCACCGCTGCGCCGTCAATCAGCACAGTGCATGTGCCGCACTGCGCGGTGTCACAGCCCTGATTCGCTCCGGTCAGTTGGCAATGCTCGCGAATAGCGTCGATCAACAGCAACGAGGCATCCGCTTCGAAGTGAAACTCGCGCCCGTTGACCCGCAATTGATGCCGCACGATTTAAATACGCAGGCCGCTTGCGGCCAGCGCGGCTCGCGTGGCTGCCTTTTCATCTGCAGTCAGTTGCAGCAGTGGTCTGCGCACCGGTCCACCGGCTTGGCCCAAAAGTTCAAGCCAGTACTTAGCATGCGCTTGTGGTTTACCTTTGGGTTTCGATTGCTTGAACGCCTCGCGGACACTGTTCAAGCTGTCACGAACGGTGTGCGCCTCGCCGTGCTCACCCGCAAAGGCAAGCGCTGTGTATTCGTTCATCCGCTGATCATTAGCCGTCTGCAATAAATACGGCGGGACCGAACATAAATAGAGCTGCCACTTGAGTTCGAGAATGTTGTCGAGCCATTCTTCTTCGCTCGCGGTGCTCACCAAAATTTTGTCGCCCGCGAGCTCGGTGAGCTTGGCGTACAGAGCCCTATCCACGCTGTATTTGATCGCTACGATATTGGGCAATTCAGCGATGCGGGCGCAGAGCTCGGGGCTCATGACATACCCGCAATCGGGGTGATTCCACAGCGCAATGCCAATATCGGTTTGCTCGGCGATGTAGCGGTAATACTCGTAAACGGTCTCGTCTGTATGCGCGCCGAAATGCAGTACCGGTGAATGCACCACGATGTAGTCAGCTCCAATGGCCTCGGAGTGTTTTGCTAAATCAAGCACCACATCCAGGTTAGTGTCTGAGCATGATGTGATTACACCCGCCTGAGAGCCAGCTGTCTCCTCAACGGCAATTTCCATCAGCCGCTTTCGCTCAGCAACGCTCATAGAGAAGAACTCAGCTTGCTTTCCACCCACAAAGAAACCCGAGAGCTTGAGCGTGTGCGTCCAGTGCTTTAAGTTGGCGCGAAAGCCCGCTTCATCAAACGATAAATCGGAGTGAAACGGTGTGAGCGTTGCCGCCCAAATGCCGCGAAAGTTTTGTCTTGAGTAGGCTTTGGCGTCTTGTTTTTGGTATTTCATTGCGATGACTCTTTTCTGGTTTGCAGCACACGCCACAGTGTCTCTGAGGTGAGCGGAAACGACAGCTCCGTGGTTTCAAAATCTATCAACGCGTCGCAGGCAGCGTTGAGAAGCGCGGCTGGCACACCAATGCAGCCAGCCTCACCCACACCCTTTGCGCCCAGTGCGTTAGCCGAGGTCGACCCAGCGATGCTCACAACGGTAATCGGCGGCATGTCAGTGGCGCGTGGTACCGCATAGTCCATAAGTGAACCGGTGCTGAGTTGGCCGTGTTCGTCGTAATTGATGGCCTCCATCATGGCTTGCCCTAGGCCCTGCGCCAAACCGCCAAGAAGTTGCCCCTTGGCGAGGATGGGTGAAACGATCTGTCCGCAGTCGTCTGTCCAAACAATACGCTCAATGACGGCTGCGCCCGTGTCTCGATCAACAGAGATTTGAGTCATCACGCAGCCATAGCTCCACGCTTCCGACGGCGCGGTATATCGGACATCAACAACGATGGGCAACGCTTCACCAGCATCCAGACGAGCCTTCGCTTGCGTCGCGGCTTGCAGTACCGCGCTCCCACCAATGGCCATGCTTCGGCTTGCCAGGGCACCGATACCATCGGGTGCGCAGGCCGTGTCACCGTGCGCCACCGTGATCGTTCTGGCGTCTATTTGCAACACGTCCGCAGCGATGGCCGCGTAGCTAGTCTCGTGTCCTTGGCCCTGAGCCGATGAGCCGCTGGCCACCTCGACACGTCCATCACCGCGCAGCGTAACTCGCGCAGATTCCCAGCCCTGTCCGCAGGGCTCGATGTAGCACGCGACGCCGATACCAACAAGCTCACCCTGTGCGCGACGTTGCAGCTGCGTTCGTCTTGCGTGCTCGTAAGCAAATGTGGCGCATGCCGTGTCAAGTGCTTTGCCGTAGTCACCCGAGTCGAGCGTCTCGCCCGTGGGTGTGCGATAAGGCATAGCGCTCGCGGGGATGAGGTTTTGACGGCGCAACTGCACTGGATCGATATTTGTTTGCCGTGCGGCTAGATCGACCAATCGCTCCATCAATAGGGCGGCCTCCGGACGGCCCGCGCCGCGATAAATATTGGTTGCAGCGTGCTGGCTCATCGATGCGCTGCCGCCAATATCAATCGCGTCAATGCGGTACGGTCCGGGCAAAATTCGAGTTGCATTTCGAAGTGGAACAGGCGCGCTGTAAGGCAACCACGCGCCGAGCGGAAACTCATACCGTGCGGTGAGTTGATGGAAACATCCATCGCGCCCAACAACCAGCGATCCTTGCATCGATGCGCCGCGGCCTTGCGTTGCCGACAAAAACTCCTCGCTTCGAGTGGATGTCCATTTGATGCAGCCGCGTAGGGAAATGGCTGCAAATGCGAGTACAAAATCCTCAGGGTAGAGCGAAGCCTTTGCGCCAAAGGCGCCGCCGACATCGGGGGCGATCACTCGCACCTGCTCTCTGCGCAGTCCAAGCAGCTCACACAGCATGTCGCGGGCGCGCGCCACCGCCTGTGTGCCGGTCCAGAAGGTCAATGTCTGGGCTGCGTCATCCCAGCGAGCGATGCTTGCCCGGGGCTCCATGGCCATGGCTTGAACGCGAGCTTGCGTGTGCTTAATGCCGACCGCTATGTCATCCGTCTGCGATTGGCGAGTCGACGCAACACGGTGATGAACTTCGAAGAGCGGTGGAGTGATTGCCACAGCGTTTGTTGAAGAGCTCAAGCGCACCGATTCAACGGCGGCACGCGCCGATGCGCGATCCGAGGCGACGACGAGCGCGACAGCCTCTCCCGAGTAGGCGGTGCGCCCGTCGGCCAGTAGCCTCGATGCTTGGACTCGGCTTGCTTTAAGTAGCGGATTAAACGCGGGCATCGTGAGCGATGGCATGTCCGCCGCGGTAAAAATTCGCATGACAGCGGGCATGGCCTTGGCCGCGCTGAAATCAAGTTCAAACGAGACGTTGGCGGCGTCGCAACGCACAAACGCTGCGAACAGCGTCCCGGCGGGTTCGATGTTGTGAACGAAGCGCCCCTGACCCGTGATTAGTCGAGCGTCCTCAGTGCGAAGTAGCGATTGCATGCGCTGAGTTTATTCGCAACACCCCACTCCAACACTGCCGCAAAACCATCAGTCGACCTTGTATGCATTAATATCTCGCTTAACGCACTTTCGAAGGTTAAAACATGTCCGAAACGATCGACAACACCGATCTGGCACTGCTTCGGGCGCTGCAGAGCGACGCACGACTGACCTCCGCGGAGCTGGGTGCAAAGCTGTCGATCTCCCAGTCCCCTGCGTGGCGTCGGCAAAAGCGGCTTGAGCAGAGTGGTGTGATCGAAGGCTACCGTGCGGTGCTCAGCCGTAAACATCTGGGTCTATCCGTGCTGGCGATGGTGCAGATTGGCATGGATCGACACGATGACGCATCGGCACGCGCCTTTGAAAAGGCGGTGAGCGAAGTCCCACAGGTCGTGCTGTGTCATGGCATGAGCGGGCCCGAGGATTTCTTGCTGCTGGTCGTGGCGCGTGACCTGGATGATTTTTCAAACACGCTCTTGGGGCGCTTGCGCAGCCTTCCAGGCGTGAAATCCATTCGCACCAGCTTTTCGCTCAAGGCGATCAAGGATGATGTGGCAATCCTGTTGAATCTATAGCCGCGCTCAACCAATGTGGCTCGTGGCTCGAAACAAAAACGCCCTCTAACGCAACCACGATAGAGGGCTCAACACGGTTTTCGTCAGAGCGGGGCGGCGGACACTTACGACCGCACGAACAGGGCCGCTGCTACTGCGGCGCGTGCTGGATGTTTGACGCCTGCTTACCCTTGGGGCCAGCGATCACCTCAAAGGCCACTTTTTGGCCTTCCTTGAGCGAACGGAATCCGTCCATTTGAATGGCCGAGAAGTGCGCAAACACATCATCGGTGCCATCGTCTGGCTGAATGAAGCCAAATCCCTTGGCGTCGTTAAACCACTTTACAGTTCCTGTCGTCATACCACTACTCCCAAATCTCTGTGCTTTGGCGGCTTTCTGGCCGCTATCTGTTCGGATGGACACCAACGCGCGCCTCTGTTTGGGCGATTCGGGCTAGTGAAAACGTGCAATGCGCGCGCGTCGATACTCGCGAGGATTGCTACGCCGGTTCAAGCATATTCAGGATAAACAAAAGCAGCTTTCGTCTATGCAAAATTGCCGAATAAGGCCTACTTTGTACAACCTAAGCGCCTCGCGGTCAAGTCCGGTGCGCTTTTTGCGCTGCGCAATCCTTGAACGAGCGCACGGAAATCGGCGTTGGCGTATGCTCTGACAGCGCGAAATGGGTTGCAAATCCTCCCACGACGATGCAATTTTGTTTAATCGGGTCGCCCTTGAAATTTGTGTCAAGCGCCCGAAACTTCCGATTGATAAGAAGCACAGCAACAGCGTTATGGCAGTACTCCCCCCTAAAACTCCGAAGCCACAAGCGCCCACGCACGACGACTCGGTCGCGGTCGCGGAGCGCGTCAACACCAAACCGCCACCGATGTATCGGGTGCTGTTGCTCAACGACGATTACACGCCGATGGATTTCGTGGTTGGCGTACTGCAGTCTGTCTTTGCAATGACGCGCGAACAGGCCACACAAGTGATGCTTCAAGTCCATCGTGCTGGCATGGGAACCTGCGGTGTTTTCACGAAGGAAATTGCCGACACCAAGGTCGCACAGGTGGTGGAGCTGGCCGAAGCGCATCAGCATCCGCTTCAGTGTACGATGGAGCCCAATTGAGGCGCAGTCGCACACCATTTATTTCGCACAACAAGATACGTAACGTTTCGCTAGGCTCGCTATTGTGCGAGGGGCGAACCACTGTTAAGCCGCCGAGGGCGGTTAGTGAAGGCAGTTGAAATGATCGCGCAAGAGTTAGAAGTCAGTTTGCACATGGCCTTTGTCGAAGCTCGGCAAAAGCGGCATGAATTCATCACCGTTGAGCATTTGTTGCTGGCGATGCTCGACAACCCGAGCGCGGCCGAAGTGCTACGTGCTTGCGCGGTGGATCTTGATGAGCTGCGCACTGCGCTGGCCAATTTCATCAACGAGCACACGCCTCGCCTACCGCAAAACAGCGAGAGCGACACCACGCCCACGCAAGGCTTCCAACGCGTCATCCAGCGCGCGATCTTGCATGTGCAAAGCTCTGGAAAAAAAGAGGTCACGGGCGCGAACGTGCTGGTGGCAATCTTCGGTGAAAAAGATTCGCACGCGGTTTACTTTTTGAATCAGCGCGGCGTGACGCGCCTTGATGTGGTGAATTACATCAGCCACGGCATCAGCAAGATTCCGAAAGACAAGAACGAAAAAGCGGAGACAGGTAGCGGCGAACAGGGCGAGAAAGAAGAAGCCCCGCAGGGTGCGCTCGAAAACTTCTGCGTCAATCTCAATGCTCAAGCCAAAGCCGGAAAAATCGATCCGATGATCGGCCGAGCCCATGAGTTGGAACGCCTGATTCAGGTTCTATGCCGTCGTCGCAAAAACAATCCGCTGTTGGTCGGTGAAGCGGGCGTGGGCAAAACGGCCATTGCTGAAGGACTCGCCAAACGGATCGTCGACGGCGAAATTCCAGACATTTTGAATAACTGCGTGGTGTATTCACTCGACATGGGCGCGCTTCTCGCCGGTACCAAATACCGTGGCGACTTCGAAGCTCGACTCAAGGCCGTACTCAAGCAGCTCGGTGAAAAGGCTAACGGCATTTTGTTCATCGATGAAATCCATACCATTATTGGTGCAGGCGCTGCCAGCGGTGGAACACTCGACGCTTCGAATCTATTGAAGCCCGCACTCTCAAACGGCGGACTGAAGTGCATCGGTGCAACCACCTACGCTGAATTCCGGCAAGTGTTTGAGAAAGACAACGCACTGGCTCGTCGCTTCCAAAAGATCGATGTGGTTGAGCCCACGATCAGCGAAACGATCGACATTTTGCGTGGCCTGAAGCCCAAGTTTGAAGCGCATCACAGCGTGAAATATTCGCCCGCCGCCATCACGGCTGCGGCGGAATTGGCCGCGCGCCACATCAACGATCGCCACCTGCCCGACAAAGCCATCGATGTGATCGACGAGGCCGGTGCCGCGCAGCGCATCTTGCCAAAGTCAAAGCAAAAGAAAACGATTGGCAAGAACGAAATCGAAGAAATCGTGGCCAAGATTGCCCGCATTCCTGCGAAAAATGTTTCAACCGATGATCGCAACAGTTTGAAGACGCTTGACCGCGATTTGAAAAACGTGGTGTTCGGCCAAGACAAAGCAATCGATGCGCTTGCGGCAGCCATCAAAATGGCTCGCAGCGGTTTGGGTAACCCCAGAAAACCGATTGGTTCATTCCTGTTTTCTGGCCCGACGGGTGTGGGTAAAACCGAGGTTGCACGTCAGCTCTCGTTCTGTTTGGGTGTGGAGTTACTGCGCTTTGACATGAGCGAATACATGGAGCGGCATGCGGTGAGCCGCTTGATTGGCGCGCCTCCGGGCTACGTAGGCTACGACCAAGGCGGCCAGTTGACCGAAGGTGTGACCAAGCATCCTTACTGCGTGCTCTTGCTCGACGAAATCGAGAAGGCGCACCCCGATATTTTCAACATCATGCTCCAGGTGATGGATCACGGCGCGCTGACCGATAACAACGGTCGCAAAGCCGATTTCCGCAACGTCATCATCATTATGACGACCAACGCAGGCGCGGAAACGTTGACCAAGAACGTGATCGGATTCACCAACACCAAAGAAGCCGGTGATGAGATGGAATCGATCAAGAAGATGTTTACGCCCGAATTCAGGAATCGTTTGGACGCCACGATTAGCTTCGGCGCGCTCACCCATGAGGTGATTTTGCGCGTAGTCGACAAATTCTTGCTCGAGCTCGAAGCCCAGCTGCACGAGAAAAAAGTCGATCCCGAGTTCTCGCAGAACCTTCGCGATTACCTGGCCAAACACGGTTTCGATCCACAAATGGGCGCGCGCCCCATGGCGCGACTCATCCAAGACACGATTCGTCGCGCCTTGGCGGACGAATTGCTATTCGGCAAATTGGTCGGCGGCGGCAAGATCGCGATCGACATCGACACGGAAGGCAAAGTCAAACTCGCCTTCCCGGAAAACGATGTACCGAAAGAGTCGGCGGAGGAAATTGCTGCGTAAACGACCGGCTTTCGCGAGTCTATTCCAGCTTTTTCGGTAGACGCCCCATGCAATGGGGCGTTTTTTTATGTTCGCTTTACTATTGAATAGTTGTCGAATTTTAATTTAGGCCTTATTTTTTAAGGCATTAGCGCAGTAAGTCAGTAGGGCGGAACGCTTGCGGTTCCTCCGAACGCGCTACGAACCTATTCATGTAGTGCACTTTTTTTGACGCAGATTTCGCAGATTTAACGCAGATGGCCGCAGATTTCCGCGCGCGAATATCCACTGCGGAGCTCCAGATCAACATTCCGTGACATGTCCGAGATCTGCGCAATCTTTGTCAGAGAATGCGTCCCGCGCTCAAGTTCGGCAGACTGGGTGATTTAAATGCGCCTCGAGAGGGCCAATGCCAGCCAACCCGTTCGTGGTGAGCCCGTCGAACCATGAACGGCTTGAATGAGTCGACTGCGCTTTTGGGACATTTTTCTTCTATTGCCGTCATGGTTCGACAAGCTCACCACGAACGGAGGCGCGACTCACCTTGAACTCAGGGATATCCTCGCGTACGGAGGGAGCGTCCCGCCAGCGACGGGCACTCGGCGCGAACAGGAAAGAACGCCGCACCAAAATACAAAAAGCCCGCCGATGTGCATCGAGCGGGCTTTTTTTGTGCCGTAAAAGGCAACGCGGCAGTAAACCGCCGCGTTGCTCCGTAAAGAATTACTTCTTCTTGGCGTCTTTCGCAGGGGCAGCAGCTGCGGCAGCAGGTGCCTTCTGCTTCGATGCAGCGACCTCGGCAGCGGCGACAGGCGCGCCGTCAGCGGCAGCGGCCTCTTCCTTGACCATCGATGCGGTGGCGAACACCGCATCTTTGTTGCGGCCGTGGAAGACGAGCGTCACGCCTGGTGGCAGTGTCACATCTTTGGCGTGGACGGATTCGCCGGCTTTGAGGTCTTTCATGTCGACTTCGATGAAGCGCGGCAGATCTTTTGGCAAGCAGCTGATTTCGACATCGGTCAACACGTGGTTCACGATGGCCGACGAGAGTTTCACCGCAGGCGAAATGTCTTGGTTGATGAAGTGAACTGGCACCTTCATGTGCAGTTTTTTCGCCGCATCAATGCGCTGAAAATCGATGTGCAAAATTTGCTGTTTGAACGGATGGTATTGCACATCGCGCAGCAAAACTTGGCTCTTAGCGGCACCGACGGTCATCGAAAGGATCGAGCTGTGAAAGTCTTCCTTTTTGAGAGCGTGCCAAAGTGCGTTGTGATCGAGTTCGAGCATCTCAGGTTTGGCTTCGCCTCCGTAGACGATGCCTGGGACTTTTGCCGTGTGACGCAGGCGGCGGCTCGCTCCGGTGCCCTGTAGCGTCCGCGGGAAAGCGGTGAATTCTGTAGCCATAGTAGTAACTCCAAGTGATTGATACGGTCACCGATTGAACGGCGGCGCATCGATTAGTTTTGACGTGACAGCGCGACCACTGTGTCGTCAAAGGCTGCACCGCAAAGGCGACGCAGAAAAAATTGCCACCGATTTCACAGATTCACACCGATTAAAACCAGTGCTACGGCGCTATCGCCAATTCATCTGCGTTCATATTTTGAAATCTGTGGCTGAAAATTACTCAGTAAACAACGACGACACCGAGTCTTCGTTTGAAATTCGTTGCATGGTTTCGGCGATCAACTGAGCGCTCGAAATTTGGCGGATTTTGCCGCCCGGTCCGGCCAGCGCTTGGGCTTCTTTGGACAGCGGAATAGTGTCGGTCACCACGAGCGAGTCAATGGCTGGCCCGGCTAAGCGATTCGCCGCTTCACCCGACAACACGCCGTGCGTGCAATACGCAATAACTTTAACCGCGCCGTTGTCTTTCAGCGCCTGAGCGCCTTTGCACAAGGTGTTGGCGGTATCAACGATATCGTCCATGATCAAGCAAGTACGACCCGCCACGTCACCGATGATATTCATCACCTCGGACACATTGGCTTTTGGGCGGCGCTTATCAATGATCGCCAGATCGGTGTCCAAGCGCTTCGCTACGGCGCGAGCGCGAACCACGCCGCCCACGTCGGGCGACACAACCAACAGGTTTTCGTACTTCTGCTTCCAAATGTCGGCGAGCAAAATCGGCGTCGCGTAAATGTTGTCAACCGGGATATTGAAAAAGCCCTGAATCTGGTCAGCGTGCAAATCCATCGTCAAGACGCGATCAACACCAACGGCGGAGAGCATGTCAGCCACGACCTTCGCCGAAATCGCAACGCGCGCGGAGCGAGGGCGGCGATCCTGCCGTGCATAGCCGAAATACGGCATGGCTGCGGTAATTCGGCCCGCTGAGGCGCGTTTAAGCGCATCCACCATGATGACCAATTCCATCAAATTGTCATTGGTCGGCGCACAGGTCGATTGCAAAACGAACACGTCTTTGCCGCGTACGTTTTCGAGGATTTCGACGTTGACTTCGCCGTCAGAGAATTTACTGACCTGAGCTTTGCCCAGTCGTAGATTCAAATGCTCGACCACGGCGTGCGCCAGCTTCGCGTTGGCGTTGCCGGTGAAAACCATCATGTCGTTAAAGCTCATGGTGCGCTCGGGCGGGTAAGTGCGTTAGCGAAAAAAAACGGTCTTAAAGTGAATGCCTTAAGACCGTTCGGTGTTGGCTCAGTGGCGTGAGCATTGGCAGGGGAGGAAGGGATCGAACCTACGTATACCGGAATCAAAATCCGGTGCCTTACCACTTGGCGACTCCCCTACACCTGGACGAATTACCAAAGTATTTCGCCAGTCAACGCATATTTCAGCGAAGCCCTAAATTATAGCAGCGCCAAAATCGGCGTGCAAAGGGTGTTGGTTGAGTGTTTGCACTGCCCACGCTGAAACGCCCATCTCACGGAGCTTCGACGCGGCTCGGCACGCAGTTTCAGCGCTGCCTTGAAGCGCAAAAACAGCGCTGCCGGAACCTGACATCCTCGGCTTCAGGCCAATGTTTCGCATCGAATCGCAGAGCGCCGAAACGGCCGGCTCGATTAGTTGGGCCGCGGCTTGCATGTCGTTCTGACCGTGCGACAGCGTAAAAATTGGTGCTTGACTCGCCGCTGAATCGCGAATGAGTTGCGGATGACCAAACACCGCCGCCGTGGACACCGGCACGCCTGGATGCGCCACAACGATGTGCTGAACGGGAAGCGTCACCGCGCGGATACGCTCACCGATCCCGCTGACGAGCGCTGGCACACCACGAATGAAAAAAGGCACATCCGCTCCTAAGTTCAGGGCTATCGAGAGTATGCGCTCACTTGATAGTTGCAAATTCCACAATCGATTGAGCCCGAGCAGCGCAGTGGCCGCGTCTGAGCTGCCGCCGCCCAGCCCCGCGCCCTGCGGAATTCGCTTGGTGAGCCGGATGTCCACGCCGAATTTACTGCCTGTTTCAGCGCAAAGGGCGCGAGCGGCGCGACAGGTCAGATCGGTGTCACTCGTTATTCCGTCTGGCGGGTCAAGCAGACAAATTTCGCCGTCTTCACGACGGGTTAGCTGCACTGTGTCAGCTAAGGAAATCGGCACAAAGACAGATTCCAACAGGTGGTAACCATCGTCACGACGACCGGTAATGTGCAAAAACAGATTGATTTTTGCGGGCGCTGCTAGCCGCAGCGTGTGCTCAGGGTACCGTGAATTCATCAATGACCCAGCGAAGTTCTGTATCAGTTTCCGGCGCGTACGCCCAGCGCATTCGGCGAGCAAACGGCGGCGTCGAATCGCCCCGTGCGCTGACTTCAATCATCCAACTCGACTCTGTGAATCGAGCTAATCGGTTTTGCGGATCACGCTCGATGGCCGTTACGCCATCGCCGCTCGCGGGTAGCCCCTGCAACCATGCCGAAAACTGGGCGTCGGTAAGCTCGATATCGATGTACATGCGAAGCAACTCGGCAAGCGCGGCCGCACTTCGGTTCACGCCGTCGGCGGTGCTGAGCGTGGCCGATTGCGCCGTTGCGTCGATGCGCGCCAAGGGTGTTGACGTTGGAGTGAACATCTCTAAGGTTCGATCCATTCCGCGCTGGACGTAGCGAAATTGCCCGCTCGCCGCGCTTTCACTGCGCTTGGCACTGAAGCGGCCCGAAACACTAAACGATTGCGCGGGTCGCTCGATAGTCTGTGTAGCGACAGGTTTAGAAGGTGCGATCTGCGGCGAAGCGCACCCCGCTGTGATTGCTATCAATAAAACAATCGCGATGCGATTGAAAGGCTCGCAAAAACTAGTTCGCACCGATCCGCGTCGCATTTAGGGATCAAGCCGCTTCATAGTCTTGTTGAGGATTTCGCTGTCGGGCTGCTGCAGCAATTGCGCACGCCAAATCACGCGCGCCTCTTCTTTGCGTCCTTGCGTCCAAAGCACCTCACCCAAATGCGCGGCGATCTCACCGTCTTGAAACCTTGCGAGCGCACGACGCAGGTATTGCTCCGCCTCGTTGAGATTGCCTTGGCGAAACGCCACCCAGCCCATGCTGTCCAGAATCGCCGCGTCTTCAGGCGCGGCCTTATGCGCCTTCTCGATTAATGAACGAGCTTCATCGAGTTTCACGCCGCGATCCGCCAGCGCGTAACCGAGCGCATTGTTGGCGTCGGGTCGATCCGGTGCGAGCGAGAGCACTTTTCGAAGTCTCTTCTCCGACTCTTCGGCGTTGCCCATTCGATCGGCGACCATCGCGCTCTCGTAGAGCACATCGGTGTCCTTTTCATCGACAGCCAGCGCCCGATCGAGCGCCGCCAGGGCTTTGGCGTTGTCGCCTGCTTCGCGCCACACGGCCGCTTCTGTTTGTGCGTAGGTCGATTTCTCGCGCGGAGTGAGCGGCGTCAGCGTCTGTAAATGGCTGAGCGCTTGAAGCGTTCGCTTATCGCTGGCCAGTGCGCCCGCAATTCGAAGCTGAGATTCCCAGTAGCGATCGCCGGGCCCCGATTTGGGCACCTTGCCGTAGCGCTCGGCGGCCTCCGCCCAGCGCTTTCGTGCTTCAGAAATTCGCCCCAGGTAATAGCGCACTGCACCGGCGTCGCCGCGCTCTTCGGCAATGGCGGCGTTGAACTCGGCCTCTGCCGTTTCCCAATCTTGGGCGGAAAACGAAGCGAGTGTGGCGGATAGTTTCATCTCGTCACTGTCATCGCCGTCACCTTCGGCCAACGCCAAAAACAGCATTCGAGCTTCGGCAAACTTACCGTCGTCAAAGTTGGCTCGCGCCAGCATTAACTTCAGCTCTCGCGATTCGTCATTGGCGGCGACGGCCGATTCCAACAACTTCAACGAATCCGCACCCACTTTTCCGGCGCGCCGAGCGCTTGATTTCTCATCGCGTGCGGTCAACAGTCTTGCTTTCACGGCCACTGCTTGCGGCCAGTTGGGCTTGATTGCCAGAGCACGATCAATTGAGATCAACGCCTCATTGATGCGCGAGTAGTCCGTTCCGGTGCTGGCAATCGACAGCGCGTAGTGCGATTCGGCCATGTCGGGTAAGGTCTCAGTAAAGACGCTCGCCAAACGCACCGCGAAATCGCGATTTTTATGCTGCGCTATTTGCCGCGACAAATCCAGCACGGCGGTAGCACGCGTCTCTACCGGAAACGCCACTGCATTAGAAACCGCTTTGAGCGCGCCTACTTCGTCGTTGGTATTGAGCGCAAGGGCCAGCGCGATCTGATTAGCGCGCGGGGATTTCGCATCGGCCAATTGCCAGATGTTCACAATTTCTTTGGCCTCGTCGGCACGCCGTGCACGAAGTAACAGCTCGACCGCACGCTCGGAGACTTTCGCATCGCGACTGCGGCGTGCCATTTCGGCGTAGGTGGCCGCCGCCGTCGCTAAGTCACCTTCCTGCAACGCGAATTCTGCGGCGAGCACGCCCATCACGATCGCCCGATCGTTGAGCGGCGTTTGCGCCAGCGCAACCGAGCCGGAAAACGACAATGCGCCCGCACAAATCAGGGCAACGGCGCGAGTGACAAGAGACAGCGAAAAGGGAACTCGGCCGATGGATGTAGAAACAGATTTCATGGCCTTGAGCATACACTTCCCATCCAAATTCAACAGTGAGTGGCTCGTCTCCGAGATCGCTCGATTCCATGCCAGAACTACCCGAAGTAGAGACCGTACGACGCGGCTTGAGTTCCGCCACGCTCGGCGCGACCGTGAGCGCGGTGACGGTGCGGGATCGTCGGCTTCGTTGGGCCATTGCTCGGGATTTCGAGGCGAGCCTGATCGGAAACTCAATCAACAGCATCGAGCGACGCAGCAAATATCTGTTGTTTCGTCTGGGCGAGAAAACGCTTCTTGCGCATTTGGGCATGACCGGCAGCTTCGTTGCGCTTCCGACCCAGAATTTGCCCGCCGTAAAAGCGCATGATCACGTTGATATCGTGCTCGATTCGGGCATCACGCTGCGCTACAACGATCCGCGCCGCTTCGGCTCAATGCATGTGTTCTCCGGTGACGACATGGCGCAACCGCTGCTGAAACATCTGGGACCCGAGCCGCTAACCGCGGCACTGACGGGCGAGCATTTGTTCGAGGTGACACGGCGGCGCAGCTGCGCGGTAAAGCTCGCGCTAATGGACAACAGTGTGGTCGTTGGCGTGGGAAACATTTACGCCAACGAATCACTGTTTCGCGCGGGCATTCATCCCAGCCGCGCCGCTAATCGAGTGTCGCTTGCGCGATACGAAACGTTAGCGTCGGAAATCAAGGCCGTGCTCTCCGAGGCCATCGCTGCGGGTGGTTCGACGCTTCGCGATTTCGTAAACGCCAGCGGTGAGCCGGGCTATTTTCAGCTCGACTACTTTGTTTACGGTCGTGACGGGGAAGCGTGTCGCCGCTGCGAAGCCCCGCTCAAACTCACTCGGCACGGCGGCCGCGCGACGGTGTACTGCCGCAGCTGCCAGCGATAGAAGAAACCAGACACTTGAATACGCCCGACGCTGAGCTGACCGTAGAAGCGAGCAATCGCATCATCGAAATGGCATGGGAAGACCGCACGCCGTTTGAAGCCATCGAGCGCCAGTTTGGGCTTAATGAATCCGCCGTGATCGCATTGATGAGGAAGAGCCTTCAACGCAGCAGTTTCAATCGCTGGCGCGAGCGAGTCACAGGCCGAAAAACAAAGCACGTCGCGCTGCGCAGTGACGACGTAATTCGGTTTAAATCCTCTGACCAAAAGAGCTGAGCCGGTGCCAGCCTTCGGTCTGTCGTGATCCTCTTTTTCAAGCAGAGGTGAAACGAATTTATAGCTTTACTGTGCTAGGCCATAGAAAATATGGCTTGAGCTCAATAAAACATAGTTTCTGAAAATACGGCACATCGTCTTATTCCCCATATTTTGTATGGCGTTTAACGATGTAGCCATTGATGGCTACCTTCAAACTGCTAATTGAAGACCTCAGCATAGCCACGCTCTTCATGATTCCCACCCGAGCGCGGCGTGGTCTATCCTGAGCGCGTCGTTGAGTTGGTGGCGTGCCACCAAGGCTTCGACAAGCTCTCAAGAAACAGCTTTTTAGTTACATAAAATCAACGCCTTACGTGATGCCTTTCGCACGAAATACCCTAGGCGTAACGCGCCAAAAAGCTCCCTCCCCCCGGGGGGGAGGGTTGGGGAGAGGGTCTTCGCATTGCTCCGATCTACATCATTCCAAGTCCCTCACCCCAACCCTTGTATGCTGAATTTCATTCGATATGGAACATTTAAGCGTAGGATGGAAATGTTTTCGGAACGCTGGGTA
>READ01000014.1 GCA_004293675.1 Betaproteobacteria bacterium | reverse complement strand
TCATGAATGCAATCCTTAAATCCGGCAAGCCCTGGACGCCCAATTTCAATGCCTGTCAAAACGCTTGACTTTCGACACAGTTGCTCTCCCGCCTGCGGGAGAGGGGGAAGTTTGGTCAGTCACCCCAGAGCCACGCTGCGCCGCGTACGCCACTGGAATCGCCGTGAACGTTTCGCAAAATTTTAGTTTCGACGAATTCGCTAAACACGTATTTCGCCAAAAGCGGCGGTACGTTTTGATAAACGCGCTCGATATTGGACACGCCGCCACCGAGCACGATCACTTCCGGATCGAGCAAATTGATGACGGTGGCGAGCGCGCGGGCCATGCGATCTTCGACGCGTTGCAGGTAGCGCTCAGCGGCTTCGTCGCCGCCGTCGGCGAGGGTCACGATTTGACTGGCGTTGAGCGGGTCGCCTTGGCGCGCGGCGTTAAAGTGTTTGGCGATGCCAGTGCCCGAGAGCCAGGTTTCGATACAGCCGCTTTTGCCGCAGTAACAATCGTGCGCGCCGCGATCTTTGAGTTCGTCGTCGTTCGGCCACGGCAGGGGATTGTGACCAAATTCTCCGGCGATGCGATGCAATCCATCGATCACGCGGCCATTGATCACGACGCCCGCACCGCAGCCCGTGCCAAAGATCACGCCAAACACGCTCGCCGCACCGCGCCCCGCGCCATCAACGGCTTCGGAGAGCGCAAAGCAATTGGCGTCGTTGGCGATGCGAATGTCCCGCGCGAGCCGCTGCTCGATGGCTTGCTTGACGGGTTGGCCGTTGAGCACGACGGTGTTGGAGCCGCGCATCAGCCCCGTTTTTGGCGAGAGCGAACCGGGCGTGCCGATGCCCACGGTGCAGCGGGTTGCCAATTGGCTTTCACCACGAAGCACCAATTCGGCGATAGCGTCATAGATTGCATCGGCCGACTGCTTGGGCGTGGCGATGCGTTCGCGCCAGAGCAACGCGCCATCGGTGTCGAGCGCGACGGCTTCGATTTTCGTGCCGCCAAGATCGACGCCAATTCGGGTTACGGGTTTTGAGTTCATGTCGGTTTTGCGTTGGACAGGCTCTTGTCTTTTTGACGCTGATTAAGCGGATTTCGAAGACCTACGGAAATCGACGAGCGTCGGAGCGGAAAATATTACGAATGCAGCCAGCACATTTATTTAGCGCGTTGTGAAATAAGGCTTAGACGGTATTTTTACGTAAGGGTGCTTACCGTCGAATACCGCCTGAAGCCCATATTTCGTATGGCGTTCTAGAAAAAAGCTGCTATTCCCGGTTCTCACCCACACGAACTACCTTGAGCGCGTTTGTTCCACCGCTTTTGCCCATGGGTTCGCCGCAGGTGATCACGATCGCATCGCCCGTTTGCACCACGCCACGACTCACCAGGGCGTTTTCGGCAGCGAGCATCGCGGAGTCGCGGTCGCTGTCAAAGGGCACGACCAGCGGTCGCACGCCGCGATACAGCGCGGCGCGGCGCGCGGCACCGACTTCGGGCGTCAACGCATAGATCGGCACACCGCTGTCGTGGCGGCTCATCCAAAGCGCCGTTGAGCCCGATTGCGACAAGGCGGCGATCGCTTTCGCGTTCAAGTGAAACGCGGTGAACAGCGCAGCCATGGCAATCGCTTGATCGACGCGGGCAAACTGCTGATTGATGAAATCGCGATCCAATTCGTAGAGCTGCGAGCGCTCGGCGGCGAGCACGATTGATGTCATCGTGCGCACGGTTTCAACGGGGTATTTTCCCGTTGCTGATTCAGCCGACAGCATCACGGCATCCGTGCCGTCGAGCACGGCGTTAGCCACATCGCTCACCTCAGCGCGGGTCGGCACCGGGGCGGTGATCATGCTCTCCATCATTTGAGTGGCGGTGATCGCGAGTTTGTTTTTGTCACGAGCGCGCTTGATCATTCGCTTTTGCAGCGCGGGCACAGCGGCATTGCCGACTTCAACCGCCAGGTCACCGCGCGCGACCATGATGCCGTCGCTGGCGTCAATGATTTCGTCGAGCGTTTGCGGAATGATCGCTTCGGCACGTTCGATCTTTGCGATCAGTTTCGCTTTGCCGCCCGCTGCGGCGAGCACCGTGCGCGCGGTTTCCATATCAGCGGCGTGCTTTGGAAACGACACCGCCAAGTAGTCGCAATCGATCGCAACAGCGGTCACGATGTCGGCCAAATCTTTGGCTGTGAGCGCTGGCGCTGTGAGCCCGCCACCCAATTTGTTGATGCCTTTGTTGTTGCCCAATTCGCCGCCCAGCTCAACGATGGTGTGAACTTTCGTTCCCTCAACCAGCGTCACTTTCAGCTGAATCAAACCGTCGTTCAAGAGCAGCGTATCGCCTGCTTTGACATCGCGCGGCAACTGCTTGTAATCAAGGCTTGCGACCTGCGCATTGGAAATCGGCGCTTTGTTGTCCATCGCGGCATCGAGCACAAAGGCTGCGCCCTGCTCCAACATGGCTTTGCCGCCTTCGAACTTACCGACGCGAATTTTCGGCCCTTGCAGATCACCCATGATGGCGACTTCGCGCCCGGCGATCTTTGCAGCTTCGCGCACTCGCGCGGCGCGGCCCGCATGATCCTCAGGCGTTCCGTGCGAAAAATTCAGCCGGAACACGTCAGCACCTGCAGCGATCAACGCTGCGATAACTTCAACGGAATCGCTAGCGGGTCCCAGCGTGGCAACAATCTTTGTGGCTTTCATATTTTTCTGCGCTTACATTCATCGTGATGTAGCGCAGTGTAGTTGCCGTAGCCGTCGGTAGGGTGTAATGCCCGAGCGCCGCGACCCATACCGGCCAAGACAGAAAAAGAAGCGCGCCCTACGGCTGCTCTTTGCAATCGCCATCACGCACGGCGAGAATTCTTTCGCTGCGATGCTGTTTCTCGCCGAACTTGGTGCCCATCGTATCGACTACGGCGCTGTAGTTGTTTTCGTTGAGAATCGTGATAACCGTTTTGTTGGTGCCGGAAATGCCGGGCAACTTGCACGATGCTGCGACTTCGTATTTGTTATCGCCCGTTTTGGTGACGTTGGTTTTGCACAGCAAGGTCGCCGCGCGCAACGTGCGCGTGATTTCCTTTTTCGGACTGGCGCAGTATTCGGACTGACGAACCTCCTCGGCACTGCCATCGTGCCGATCAATCGTGCGCACGACTTTCCACAAGCCAGGTTTCAATTGATCGAGCGGAATGGAATCAATCGCATACGCCGGGAGCGCGAGCGCGGAAATCGAGAACGACATTGCGAGAGCTAGGTATTTCATACCGCCATTAACGCATGAAATTCCATCTTGTTGACGGCAGTGGCCAGACTAAAAGGCCGCAGCAGCGGAATTGCTGGTCGACAAAGCGCAACTCTTAAACCTCACCGCGCCAGAAATGACCGTGCTGATCGTCGGCCTGCGCGGGCTCAACACCAACGTCGGGCAAGCCCAACACGGCGTGTTCACGAAGCGCACGGAAACGCTCAGCAACGACTACTTCGTCAGCCTGCTCGACATGAACACCAAGTGGCAGAAAAGCGCCACTGAATGCGTGCTCGAAGGGCGCGATCACACAACGGGTGAGCTGAAATGGACAGGCACCGTCGTCGATCTCGTGTTCGGATCAAACTCGCAATTGCGCGCAATTGCCGAGGTCTACGCGGCGAGCGACGCTCAAGCGAAGTTCGTGAATGACTTCGCAGCAGCGTGGAGCAAAGTGATGAACTTGGATCGGTTTGATCTGCGCTGAATTGATGCAATCCCACCTAAGGCGGGTAGGCCATCACTGACGCCTGCAGCGGATTGAAACAACGCAGAAGCGATTGAGCGTCAATTTGCACGGCGCTGCGACGGCCGTCAAAAAGAAAATGTCGCGCAACAACAACAGTTGAGCAAAAACAGGGGAGTTGTGTCGCGTGTGAGTGGCGGGTTCATTCATCTATCCGTCAAAATACAAAATGATCGATTGCTTGTTCTTGTTCATACGCTTGACTCAACCGAAAAATCATAAATGAGAGACCGAAGATGCTGTTAACTATTCTTTTCAATAAAAACCGTCGTAGAAGCGCCTTGTTGGCCATCGGCCTAGCTGCAAGCGCATTCCCGTCGCATGCGGCGACATTCACTGTGATCAACACAAACGACTCGGGCGCAGGTAGTTTGCGCCAAGCGTTGAGCGATGCAGAAAGCGGTGCAGGCGCGGATATAGTCAACATCACTGCCACGGGCACGATCACCCTCACGAGCGGGCAGATCAACGTCTCTGACAACGCGGGTGTAACGATTACCGGCCCTGGTGCCACGAATCTCACCATCACTACCGCGCTCAATAGCCGCGTTTTTAATTTCGCCAACGCAGGTACAGTGCGCATCAGTGGCATTAGTTTTTCGAGCGCTGGGGGGGCAGCTACCTGCGCAGGCGGCGCTTTGGCGTTTGATCGCACCAATGCCGCCATTTCGCAGTCAGTGTTTACGACCAACGGTTCTAGCACTGGCGGCTCCTGTGGCGGCGGTGCAGTGCTCTTTGGCAGCGGCGCAAACCCGAGCAACACGTTGTCGATAGACGATAGTAACTTTGATCGTAATCGGGGGGCAGCGGTAGACGCTGAGGGCGTTTTAACAATTTCGCGCAGCGTCTTTATAGGCAACGCCAACGGCGGCACTGACCAAGGCGGCGCCGTCCGTCTGGGCGCAGGAAGTCTCACGATCCGCGATTCAATCTTCACGGGGAATGTCGCTGGCAGTGGCGGCGCAATCCTAGCTCAGGGGTCGAGCATCACGATTTCCGGATCGACTTTCTCCAGCAACTCGGTGACAGATACCGGCGGGGTAGGCGGCGGAGCGGCCTCTCTCGTGGCGAGCGGTGCCATAGTCATCGAAAATTCCACGTTTACCAGCAACATCGCGGCCGGTAACAAGAGCTCAGCGTTGAGCCTTGGCGGTACGACCACGCTCCGCAACCTAACAATAGTGGGAAACGGCGCGGTGGGCACCACCGGTACTGCGGTGGATTTGTTTGGCAACAACCCAGTCACACTGCTCAATACCGTCGTCTCCAATCAAGCAAGCGGCGTAGATCTGAGCGGCTCACTTGGCACTTTTTCTGGAACAAATTCGCTAGTCACCGATCCGGGTACCGTGGTTTTGGGCGGAAGCGGCAACTTAAGCGGAACGCCAACAATTGGCGCTCTCGCAAACAACGGTAGCTTGGTCGTTGGTGCAGCGGGATTTACGAGCGCCCTTCCAACTATGCTGCCGCCGCTTGGCAGTCAGCTGATCAATGCCGGTAGCAACGCGGCGGTGGGCAGCTTGAGCTCCGATCAGCGTGGCGCGGGCTTTGCAAGGATTATTGGTGCATCGGTCGATATCGGTGCGGTTGAAACGGCCGATGTCGTGCTGGTTGAGCCACCCACGACAACGGCAGTGCCAACACTTGACGTTTTTGCGCTGCTACTGTCTACATTGTTGACGGCGTTGGTGGGTGCCTTACGGCTCAAAAAACGCCAACAATAGACAATTGATCGTCGCTGACCCATCCAAAAAAAAGAGCCGCAGTTTCCGGCTCTTTTTTTACTTTTGTCCCTTAAAAATATCGCGACGTCCATGCGGCTGTTCACACGGGAACGTATCCGATTTGTTGTTGACCGACGTTGAGGCGCGGCGCGCCACTCCTACAAATCCGTGACCGCGCCTTTGCTCGCACTCGAAGCAAGCAACGCAAACTTGTACATCACACCGCGCTTGTATTTCATCGGTGGCGCGACCCATTTGGCGCGACGCGCGGCGAGCGTTGCGTCATCAACGTTGAGTTGAATCACGAGTGTGGTTGCGTCAACGGTGATGCTGTCGCCCTCTTCAACCAAAGCGATCACGCCGCCCACTTGCGCTTCCGGCGCGATGTGGCCGACGACCATGCCCCAGGTGCCGCCGCTGAATCGTCCGTCAGTAATCAACGCCACCGTTTCGCCCATGCCTTTGCCGATGATTGCGGACGTTGGCGCGAGCATTTCGCGCATGCCGGGGCCGCCTTTGGGGCCTTCGTAGCGAAGCACAAGCACGTCGCCGTGATTGATCTTGTTAGCCATGATCGCGTCCATGCATTCCGGTTCGGAATTGAACACGCGGGCGGGGCCGGTGAGCTTGGGGTTTTTAAGGCCGGTGATTTTGGCGACGCAGCCCTCGGGCGCGAGGTTGCCTTTCAAAATCGCGAGGTGTCCTTGCTCGTACATTGGATTGTCGGGCTGGCGAATCACGTCTTGCGTTTTTGCGGGCAGATCGGGCACGTTGGCCAATTCCTCCGCCATCGTTTTGCCGGTGATCGTCATGCAATCGCCGTGCAACAAGCCTTTATTCAGGAGCATTTTCATGACTTGCGGCACACCGCCTACGGCGTGCAAATCGGTCATCACGTACTGACCCGACGGTTTCAAGTCACACAGCACAGGCACCTTCTTGCGGATACGCTCGAAATCATCGATGGACCAATCAATGTTCGCCGCGTGCGCAATGGCGAGAAAGTGCAACACGGCATTCGTGGAGCCGCCCGTGGCCATGATGACGGACACGGCATTCTCGAGGGATTTTTTTGTGATGATGTCGAGCGGCTTTAAATCGTTTTTGATCGCGTTCAACAACACGCGACCGGATTCGGCAACGCTGTCGGTTTTTTCTTTGTCAGGGTTCGCCATCGATGACGAGCCAAGCAAACTCATGCCCAGCGCTTCGAACGATGAGCTCATGGTGTTGGCGGTGTACATGCCGCCGCATGCGCCGTGCGTGGGGCAGGCATTCTTTTCAATACCGACGAAATCCTCTTCGGAAATCGTGCCGGCCGCCATTTTTCCGACGGCTTCAAACGGCGAAACAATGGTGAGCGCTTCGCCCTTCCAATTGCCCGGCTTGATCGTGCCACCGTAGCAATAAATCGATGGGATGTTCATACGACACATCGCGATCATGCCGCCGGGCATGTTCTTGTCGCACGCACCGAGCACCAGCACGCCGTCCATCATCTGGCTCTGCGTTGCGGTCTCGATTGCATCGGCAATGACTTCGCGCGACACGAGCGAATACTTCATCCCCTCCGTGCCCATGCTGATGCCGTCAGTGACGGTAATCACGCCGAACATTTGCGGCATGCCGCCGGCTGCTTTGATCGCAGCGTTGGCTGCATCGGCCAGCGGCTGAATGCCGGCGTTGCACGGGTTCATGGTGCTGTGACCATTGGCGATACCAACGATCGGTTTATCAAAATCGTTATCGCCAAAACCCACGGCGCGAAGCATGGAGCGATTGGGCGAGCGGGCGATGCCTGCGGTGATGGTTTTGCTGCGACGATTGAAGCTCATGGATTAAAGGCGAAAAACGAGTGATGGAAAACAAATGACGCAAAGCAGCGTGGAGCTGGGCTGCGTCGATTTACCGCGCCGGATCGCGCGCAAGTCCATTTTAAGCCGCTACACTCTCGCCCATGCTGATACACCCCGAAATTGACCCCATCGCGCTGCAAATTGGTCCGTTGGCCATTCGCTGGTACGGGCTGACGTATTTAGTGGCGTTTGTGATGTTTCTCTGGCTTGGGCGAATCCGGGCGCGGCAAAACATTTTGCGCGGCTGGAAGCCAGGGGACTTGGATGATTTGCTGCTCTACGGTATTTTGGGCGTCGTGCTTGGTGGACGTTTGGGTTACTGCCTGTTTTACAAACCGCTGCATTACCTTGCCAATCCACTCGAGATCATTGGACTTGGGCAAGCAGGATTCACCGGCCTCAGCGGCATGAGCTTTCACGGCGGTTTGCTGGGCGTGATTTTTGCGATGTGGATGTATTCGCGGCGCACCGAGCGCAATTTCATCGGCACCATGGATTTCATCGCGCCGCTGGTGCCGCTGGGTTTGGCATCGGGGCGGATTGGTAATTTCATTAACGCAGAATTGCCCGGCCGAGCCGCTGATCCCAACCTGCCTTGGGCGATGATTTTCCCGACGGTCGACAAAATCCCGCGTCATCCATCGCAGCTCTATCAATTTGCGCTGGAAGGCGTGTTGCTGTTCGTCATCTTGTGGATCTACGCGCTCAAACCGCGCGCGTTGGGGCGTGTCAGTGGCGCGTTTTTGCTGGGCTACGGCGTATTTCGGTTCATCGCGGAGTTCTTCCGCGAACCCGATGCGTTCCTGGGCTTTTTGAGCCTTGGGATGACGATGGGGCAGTGGTTGTGCGTGCCGATGGTGATGTTGGGTAGTTGGCTGTTGCTACGCAAAGTGCGCTGACTGTCGGCACCTTCGAAGCCGCTAAGTGTTCGATAGCCGCGTTTGGCGGAGGTTTTTGTGTGCTTCGTCGCAAAACCATTTGAACGAGGCACGGAGCATTTCACAATGCGCCCATCGATCAACGAGGAGCGACCCACATGCGTCAATCACATTCAGTTTTTGTTACCGTCGTGGCGAGTGTCGCAGCTTGGGTGGGTGCTTGCGCCTTGATCTCCGCCCCGGCGCTGGCCAACACGCCACCAAAAAACATTGCGCTAATTTCGGCCGTAGGCGATCAATTCAGCGTCGTTCGCCAAAAGCAGACTGTGGGCACGAATTTCATCGACAACCACACACGGCAGACGGTCACCGTTCCCGACCAAGGTGTGAATTACGCTGTTTTGCGCGGCCTAGATCGTGCGCTCGCAATCGAGCACCCGCAATCCAATCGTGTCTTTTTGACGCTCGCACCCGAGGAGACGCCGACGACTGTATTGCCGCAGGATCGCGAAGCCTATGTCTACAAGCGCGCTGTGAGTTTGATCGAATCGATGCCGCAGCGCAAAGACTGGGATCAGATCGTGCTTGTCACGCCGAAGTGGTTGCTCAGCGCGCGCTCGGGGATGGGCAGCAAGCTCACGGGCGTAGGGCTTTATGTGCAGCCACTCGAAGGCGGCTCCATCAGCGTCGACGGATCGAACTTTGAATCCGAGATCGGTTTATCACTCGGCGACGATGTGGAAACGCCCAATAAAGATCAGGTGCGTTCCAAAACGTATCTGGCGCCGTTTTTTTACGCCACTGTGACAACGCTTGACGCCAAAACCATGAAAGTCATCACTCAGGAATCGCGTCACGATTTCCGCAAGATTTACGATCCCGAATCCACGGCGATCGACGTTCAAAAATCAATTCCTGCAGACAAGCTCGCCGGAATGATTGATCGCTTCATGGAAACTGCGGCGTTCCGGTCGATGACCAAGCAATCGAGCTCAGTCGAAATTGGTCCAGTTCGCACTCTGCCAGACGCACCGAAAAAGTGATTCATTAACGGCGAGTCGTCAGACTCGCCGTTAATCACCGCCAAACGCGTTACTCAACGCGGCGATACTCGCCATCAACTGTAGCCCCGGAAGCCCCGCCAACGCTGGGCTTTCTTGTTGTTTGGGATGAAGTCGAGCCATTACTTACACCACCGACCGAGGCCGCAGCCATGGGGCTGGTCGAGCGATTGGGCATCAAAAGCAGAAACAGCGCAAACACGTCGCTGACGAAACCGGGCAACAGCAGCAACACGGCCGCGATCAAGCGCCGCCCGCTGTCAAACACCATGCCGTGGACGGATAAGCCCTCCACCGCGCCAATGAAGCGCGATTTCAGCGTGCGCGTCTCGCGCCGCATCAAGCCCCAGCCCAGCAAAACGCCAGGAATAAACATCGCCCAACCGGGAACGCCCAGCGCTTCGGCGAATCGAAGGGTGGCGTAGATGTCCAAAATCGGCAGCGCAAATAGAATTCCAATTAATAACAGTGGCATGCAACTTCCCTTCAAGCCAAAACGATGATCGCAACACGGCGTGTCATCGCAAACGAGCGCTTCGCCATTAGCGGCTGAACACAGATGAAAGTATGACAGGAATGAATCCAAATCGTGCGCAGCGTTTATGCCAATTCTTTGCGAAGGTGGCTGGCACGACGCTTTTTGCAGCTTCGGCGGTTGCAAGCTCAGTCAGTGCGCAAACCCCGCCTCCCGCGCCGCTGCCGGTGGACGACGCATTCGTTGCTTCAGCATCGGTTCGCGACGGTCAGGTGTTGCTTAAATTCGATGTGCTCGCCGGTCATTATCTGTTTCGAGATCGATTCGAATTTCAGCGCGGCGGTGACACCCCACTGACTATCGATTCGTTTAAGCAGGACGCTAGCGCTGCTGGCAAAAACAAAGACGATCCATCGTTTGGTCGAGTCAAGGTATTCGATCGCCCGGTCAGCTTGATCGCCGCCAAAGACATCCCGAGCGCCGGAAAAACCCAGCTCACGGTGATCTTTCAAGGCTGCTCGGAAGTTGCTGGCGTGTGCTACCCGCCGACCAAGCGCACCTTTACGCTCGCCCGCAACTCGCGGGATGTGGCACCCAATGAGCTGGCCAAACCGGGCTTGTCATCAATGTTTAAGAAGCAAGTGAGCGGGCAATGAGCCTGTCAAACACGCGGCGAACGCTGCTTTTGGGTGGCGCGGGCTTGGCGGCTTGCGGTGCGGGCGCGCTCGGCGGCTACTGGTGGCTCAATCGCGGCGTGGTCGCTGGCGACGAGGCGCGACTTTTAGACGCGAGCTTCGAGTCGCTCGACGGCGCGACGCTGCCAATATCCCAATGGCGCGGTAAAACTTTGATTGTGAATTTTTGGGCAACGTGGTGCGGGCCGTGTCGTGAGGAAATGCCCGAGTTTGTGCAAGCGCAACGTGAATTTGCTGACAAAGGCCTGCAATTTGTCGGTATCGCCATCGATCGTCGGCCAGCCGTTGAGCGCTTTGCCAAAGAATTGAAAGTGAACTACCCGGTGCTGCTGGCCGACCCGGCCTGGCTGGAAGCATTAAAAACCATGGGCAATCCACAAGGTGTTTTGCCGTTCACACTGGTCTTTTCACCGCAAAGCGCAGTCATGTTGCGCCGTGTAGGAAAACTCAAGTACGACGAAATAAAGGCTATTTTCGCCTAACGTCGTCTTATTTCGTCAAACGAACGAGCGGCACCGGCAGAGATCCGCTATTTCGCGCCAGACCAACAGCTTCCTTCCTAGAAGCCCTACGAATTAAGGGCGTCGGGCGTTTTTCAATGTTTTTTGATTTTGTTTAAATTTCGTTGATACGCCTTATTTCATTTGGCGTACACAGCGATAGCTAAATCGATTTCTAAAGCAATAGCACGGGCTCATTACGCGAGATCCGTCTCCCGCCGCCGAACAAATTTACGCTGACCCGCAAAGAATTTTTGTCGCCTTCTAGCAACAAACTTTGATTTCGTGCAGAATTGCGCGCATCGCAACTTTAACTTCGGCTAATTCGCGGCTCCTTGATCCGGCGAAAGCGTACGAAGCAAACGAATCCGCAATGGCAATAGCCGCTCAGGTCTCGCGTTTCGCCCGTCATCGTTCGTCACCCACGTCGTCTTGCCGACCCGCGCACGCTGCGCGCTTCTGAACCGAACGTCACTTCCGAATCAATCGCTGCTACAGGCCAGATTATTCTGCTCGGTAGCGCTCACTCATCCCGCCACAGGAGACTTCCCGCATGGATTTGCGCAAACTCAAAACACTAATTGAACTGGTTCAAGAATCCGGCATCGCCGAGCTCGAAGTCACCGAGGGCGAAGAGAAAGTTCGGATCACGCGGACGGTCGCCAACCAAGCGATCCCGATGATGCAATACGCCGCGCCGATGATGGCACCCGCGCCCATGCCAGCCGTAGCCGCGCCAGTAGCGGCACCGGTTGCCGCAGCCGCGCCCGCCCCAGCGCCCGCTGAGCCCACCGCGCACGGCGTCAAGTCGCCCATGGTCGGCACGTTCTATCGCTCGCCGTCGCCCGGATCGAAGCCGTTTATTGAAGTGGGCAGCACCGTGTCGGTCGGTGACACCATCTGCATCATCGAAGCCATGAAGCTCATGAACGAAATCGAGGCTGACAAATCGGGTGTGGTCAAAGCGATCATGGTCGAATCGGGCCAAGCCGTGGAATACGGCCAAGTGCTCGTGTTGATCGACTAGGCGGAAGACTAAGCAATGGCGCTATCCCTTGTCTCCAGAACGCCGCCGCCGGTGATGTTCGAAAAAATTCTGATCGCCAATCGCGGTGAAATCGCGCTACGTATTCAGCGCGCGTGCCGCGAAATGGGCATCAAAACGGTTGTTGTTTATTCCGAAGCCGATGCAGACGCCAAGTACGTCAAGCTCGCCGACGAATCGATTTGTATCGGTCCTGCGCCGTCTGCGCAAAGCTACTTAAACGTACCCTCAATCATCGCTGCGGCCGAGGTCACTGACGCCCAAGCGATTCATCCGGGTTACGGTTTTCTCTCGGAGAACGCCGATTTCTCGGAAAAGGTCGAGAAATCGGGATTTGTGTTCATTGGACCCCGCGCTGAGACGATTCGCTTGATGGGCGACAAAGTGTCGGCCAAAGCCGCAATGAAAAAGGCGGGCGTTCCGGTGGTGCCGGGTGTTGACGGCGCGCTGCCCGATGACCCGCGTGAAATCACCAAAATCGCCCGCTCAATCGGCTATCCGGTCATCATCAAAGCTTCGGGCGGCGGCGGTGGACGTGGCATGCGAGTCGTTCACACCGAAGGCGCGCTCATCAATGCGGTGACGCTCACGAAGGGCGAAGCGCTCGCGGCGTTCAACAATGGCACGGTCTACATGGAAAAATTCCTTGAAAACCCACGCCACATTGAAATTCAAATCCTCGCCGATCAGCACAAAAACGCTGTCTACTTGGGCGAGCGCGATTGCTCAATGCAGCGTCGTCATCAAAAGATTATCGAAGAGGCACCCGCACCCGGCATTCCGGAAAAGCTGATTGCCAAAATTGGTGAGCGCTGCGCTGAGGCTTGCCGAAAGATTGGCTATCGCGGTGCTGGAACGTTCGAATTTTTGTACGAAAACGGCGAGTTCTTTTTCATCGAAATGAACACCCGCGTGCAAGTGGAGCATCCCGTCACTGAGCTCATCACTGGCATTGATATTGTGCAAGAGCAAATCAAAATCGCCGCCAATATGAAGATGACGCTCCGACAAAAGGACATCATCAAACGTGGCCACGCCATCGAATGCCGCATCAACGCCGAAGACCCGAATTCGTTCGTACCCTCGCCCGGTCGAATCACCAATTGGCATCCGCCCGGCGGCCCCGGCATTCGCGTGGATTCACACGTGTACAGCAATTATTTTGTGCCGCCCAACTACGATTCGATGATCGGCAAGCTGCTCTCTTACGGCGCGACTCGCGAACAAGCCATTGCGCGGATGCGTATTGCGCTCTCAGAACTCATCGTTGAAGGCATAAAAACCAATGCGCCACTGCATCGTGAATTGATGGACGACGCTGCATTCATTAAAGGTGGATTTTCGATTCACTATCTTGAGCAGCGCATGGCGAAGCTGGCGGAACGTCGCAAATGACTCAACCGAAGTCGAACCGATGACGTCGTGGATTGAGATTTCCGGCGCAGTCAAGGGCGAAGCGGCCGATGCAATCGCTGACGCACTGATGGAATCGGGCGCGCTTGCAGTCGATGTGGCGGATCTCAACGCTGAGAGCGACGCCGAGCAACCCATTTTTGGTGAACCCGGCATGGCGCTCGATCAGCGCTGGGCCGATAGCCGCATCGCCGCACTCTTTGACAGCGACGTTGCGACAGACGCCATTGAGGCGATCTGGATAAACCTGCGCGCCCAATCCAACGCAGCCCTCGGGCCGCATGAATTTCGTGTTGTACCGGAAACCGATTGGGTTCGCGCCACGCAGGCACAGTTTGAACCGATTGAAATTACGCCAGCGCTGTGGATTGTTCCGACCTGGTGCGAGCCACCGACACCCAGCGCCATCAACTTGCGGGTTGATCCGGGCTTGGCGTTTGGCACTGGCACACACCCCACGACACGGCTTTGTTTGCAATGGTTGACGCAGCAAGCGCTTGGCGGCAACACAGTGCTCGATTACGGTTGTGGCTCGGGCATTTTGGCGATGGCTGCGAGCGCACTCGGCGCGGCTGATGTGCTCGGCGTTGACATCGATTCACAAGCCATTGAAACATCGCAACTCAATACGGCCGCCAATAAGCTCACCGCGCGCTACGAGGTATCGAGCGATTCGACGCAGGGTGCGTTCGATGTCGTGGTGGCCAATATCTTGGCCGGACCACTCACGGTGCTCGCGCCTGCGATCGCCAGTCACGTCAAAATCGGCGGAAGGCTCGCGATGGCCGGAATTCTGGCACCGCAAGTTGAGCGAATTATTGAGGCCTACGCGCCTTGGTTAATCGTGTCGGTCGCCGCAGAGCGCGACGGCTGGGTGCTAATGACAGGGCAACGACTCAGCTAACCAACGGTTAACGCTCCAACGACGCTCATCGCGCGAATCGGTTACGCTTTCACCCACGAACACGCATAACCAGAGGACAGTTTCTGAGCTCCGCGATTACCCAGTGCCCCCATTGCCGTGCCCGTTTCCGCGTGCGCGACGAGCACGTTCGCACGCACGCCGGATTGGTGCGCTGTGGCGCATGCCGGGGCATTTTCGATGCTCGCGAGCATTTGGTTGAAGGCACGCTCAGCCCCAGCCAGCCCGAAGAGCACGACGAATTCGAATCCCCGCACACGATCGTTCCGGGCATCCCGGCAGTGCAGCACGCGCCCACGGTTGACGCTGACGAGAAGCCGCGGGCAGCGGCGTATGCTCAACCCAATCCGGCGCCAAACACGCAAACGCGATCCACTGTTGCAATGGCGATCAACGCGAGCACCGTTACACCGTCGAATGCTGCCAGCGTTCGAAGCGATCCGTTTCTGGGTGACATCAAGGCCGACGACGCCCGAGTTGAGCCGCCGGGGATCGGACACACCCCATTCGAATGGAAGCCCGGAGCGAAGCCGCTATCACCGTGGCAGCGGGTGGGCTACGGCGCTGCTGCACTGGTGTTTAGCATGCTGCTGATTGCGCAATCTGCTTACTGGTTTCGTGACGAAATCGCCAGCTACCTCCCTGCAAGTGCACCGGCGTTGACGGCGCTCTGTCGCCCGATTCATTGCCAAGTAGCGCCACCGCAGCGCCCCAGTGATTTGGGCTTTGTCGGAGCCGATCTGGCCGCTGATCCGGCACACAAGGGCTTGCTCATTTTCACCGCCACACTTCGCAATACGGGATCTCGAGCGGCGGCGCTCCCATCGCTCGTATTGACTCTCGATGCCGTGGGCGGTGAGCCCTTGGCGCGGCGCGTATTTTCTCCCGCACAGTACGCACCTGCAAACGCCAACTTGGTGCGCGGATTGGACGCCGCTGGCGAGCTGGAAATCAAGCTCTACATTGATGCGAGCCCGATGGCACCGGTGGGCTTTAAGGTCGATCACGCCTACCTGTGAACCACGCCGATTCAATTGCTGATTCAGCCGACGAGCTCGCACCATGAAGCCCGTCGCGACAGCAAGCGAGCGCAGAAATCATCTACCGTTTTGGGTCGCGCTGTTTTGCTTTTTGGTGATTGTCTATGCGAGTTTGCAACCGTTTACCGGCTGGGTTGCGCCTGCAAAAAACTTGCTCCAATCGACGGCTACGCTGACCACACGTTGGTCTTACGCGGACGCGCTCTTTAACGTGGTGGCCTACCTGCCCTTTGGCGTGGCGCTATCGGCTTGCTGGCCAGTCGCTTGGCGTTTCTGGCCGCGCTGGGTCGCAACGATATTTTTCGCAGCCGCCGTGTCGCTGAGCTTAGAAATGCTCCAGCTGTGGCTACCGACGAGGGTGGCCAGTGCCGTCGACATTTTGGCTAACGTGTTGGGCGCGGCCGCCGGTGCGCTGCTCGGAACATACCTGGTGCAATCAACGCGACTGGTGCGTCACTTACGTAGCGCACGCGAAGCGCTGTTCATCGACGGCGCGACGGGTGACCTAATCATCGTGCTGCTTTTGGTCTGGCTCGCCGCGCAAGCCAACCCCGGGATTCCGCTGTTTGGCGCAGTGTTTCATCCCGGAACTTCGGGTAGCTTCGAGCCCGCGGTGCTCGCCGTAGAGATCGCGCAAACGAGCGCGGCGCTTGTCGGAATTGGATTGTTCACCGATTTGGCGATGCGCAAACGTTGGTTGGGCGGGCTCGCGCTCATGACGGTCATCGCGCTGGCGGTGTTGCTCAAAACAACGGCCGCCCAATGGTTTTTGACCCCTGCGGCGTGGGAGATTTGGTTGCGTCCGGGTCACACCTTGGGGCTTGCGCTTGGTGCAATTTTGCTCACCGCGCTGTTTTGGTTGCCGCGCGCCGTGAAATCGGTGATCGCTGGTGTCGCGCTTTTGAGTAGCGTATTGGTGTCGTTGTTGATTCCTGATTTGGTGACTGCGAAAGCGCCGTTGGCGCTCTTTAGCTGGCACTACGGTCAGCTATTGAATCTCAACGGATTGACGCGCACCGTGGCGCTGCTCTGGCCGTTCGTGGCGACGCTGGTGCTGCTCGCGCGTTTCGGCTACCGCTCTAAATAGCCTGCCGCGCCGTAAAATTGGTTATATGTCAGCCATTCCCACGCTCATCGACGGCCCCGCGGGCCCACTCGAAATTCGTTTCAGTGCCCCCGCCGACGCCGCGCCCAAAGCCCTCGCGCTGATCTGCCACCCGCTGCCCACACACGGCGGAACGATGGACAATAAGGTCGTGCAAACTTTGGCGCGCGCGTTCTCTGAGCTTGGCTGCGGTGTGATGTGCTTCAATTTTCGAGGCGTCGGAGCCAGTGCTGGAAGCTTCGATGAAGGGATCGGCGAAACCGAGGACGCCGCAGCGGTACTCGATCACGCGCGGACATTAGTGCCCGCAGCAACGCCCTTGATCGCGGCTGGTTTTTCATTTGGTTGCTACGTGCAGTCGAGGTTGTTACCGCGCTCGAACCCTGACAAACTCGTGCTGGTGGGTCCCGCGGTGGGTCGTTTCCAAATTGCCGCTGTGCCGAAAGACACGCTGATCGTTCACGGCGAAGCCGACGACGTCGTTTCGCTCGCCGATGTGATGAACTGGGCGCGTCCGCAAGCGCTCCCCGTCGTTGTGTTCCCAGATACCGGACATTTCTTCCACGGGCGATTGATTGAGCTCAAGGCACTGGTGCAACGCCATTGCTTTGAGCTCGTGCAAGGAAAATAGCGCATGCTCTGGATCAAATCGCTACATATTATTTTTATGGTTACGTGGATGTCGGCGATTTTCTATTTGCCGCGGCTCTTCGTGTATCACACGCAAGCACTCGCCGAAAACGACGCTAAAGGCGACGCGCGATTCAAGATCATGGAGCGAAAACTGTTCTGGGGCATCATGACACCGGGGGCTGTGCTCACGCTGGCCAGCGGCCTCTACCTGTGGCTCGGCTACGGAATCACCGGTCGATGGATGATGTCGAAATTACTTTTCGTTGTGGCTTTGGTCGTGTTTCACCTGCTCTGTTTCGGGTATTTGCGGGCGTTTGCCAACAATCAGAATTCAAAGTCCGAAAAGTTTTTTCGCGTAATCAACGAACTCCCTGTTTTCGCGCTGTTTGCGATTGTGTTTTTGGTCGTATTGAAGCCGTTCTAACGCGATAAAATTGCGGGTTAGCCTTCAAATTTGATCGGTCAAACTCAGACCATGACTCAGCGCGCCTTGGTACTTTTCTCTGGTGGACAAGACTCCACTGCGTGCTTGGCATGGGCGTTGGATCGATACGAGCACGTTGAAACCATTGGTTTTGACTACGGGCAGCGCCACCGCGTGGAACTCAATGTGCGCATCGAAACGCTCGCGCAGTTGCGCAATCAGTTTCCCGCATGGGCACAGCGTTTGGGCGACGATCACGTCATTGATTTGTCCGTGCTGGGTCAAATCAGCGACACCGCGCTCACCCGTGACGTGGCCATTGCGTACGAAAAAAACGGTTTGCCCAACACGTTCGTACCAGGGCGCAATTTGCTGTTCTTCACCTGTGCTGCGACGCTGGCGTATCGGCGCGGGCTCGATGTATTGGTGGGCGGCATGTGCGAAACGGACTTCTCCGGCTATCCCGATTGTCGCGACAACACATTAAAGGCAACGCAGGTCGCCCTATCGCTCGGGCTCGACACCAAACTCACTATCGAAACGCCGTTAATGTGGCTCACCAAAGCACAAACCTGGGCGATGACCGATGCGCTTGGCGGTGCCGCATTGACGCGACTCGTCGTCGAGCACACTCACACTTGTTACAACGGCGTTCGCGAGGCGCTGCACGATTGGGGCTACGGTTGCGGTGAATGCCCCGCATGCAGACTTCGGCAGTCAGGTCACGCGCAGTGGGTTAAAGAAACCGCGAGTCCGTCATGACCTACGCCGTCAAAGAAATTTTTTACACGCTGCAAGGCGAAGGCGCGAACGCGGGCCGACCGGCTGTGTTTTGCCGGTTCGCGGGTTGCAATTTATGGAGCGGCCTGGAGCGTGATCGCGAAGCGGCCACATGCAAGTTTTGCGACACTGATTTTGTGGGCGTCGACGGTACGTTGGGCGGTAAATTTACAAGCGCAGACGATCTCGCCGCGACGATTGCGAAGCAGTGGCCCGCTACGCATCGTGGCTCACCGCTCGTCGTTTGCACAGGCGGCGAACCGCTGTTGCAATTGGACGATGCACTCATCGCAGCCCTGCATCATCAAGGCTTCGAAATCGCCGTCGAAACCAACGGGACGATCGTTGCTCCCAAGGGGATCGATTGGTTGTGTGTGAGCCCGAAGGCAGGCGCTGAGTTTGTACAAACGTCTGGGCAGGAAATCAAAGTGGTAGTACCGCAAAATTTTGATTTAGACATGCTGGCGAAGCTCGACTTCACGCACCGTTTCGTGCAAGCCATGGACGGACCCGATCGCATCAAAAATACAGAGTGGGCTATCAACTGGTGCATGCAGCACCCCGAATGGCGATTGTCAGTACAAACTCACAAAGTCATTGGAATTCGCTGATGGTTCACGTTATTTCGCAGCGCTTCTTCTTTGACGCCGCTCACACACTCAAACGAACGATTAAAGCCGAGGCCGAGGGATCCAGGCGCATTCACGGCCACACCTATCACTGCGAAGTCAGCTTAAGCGGCACGCCGGATCCGCACACCGGCATGGTGAGCGATTTGGGCGAATTGCGCACGGCGCTGCAAACGATTCGCGGCCAACTCGATCATCACTACCTTGATGAAGTCGCGGGTCTTGGCGTGCCCACGCTTGAGAACCTATGCTCGTTCATTTGGCGCGCCGTGGCACCGCAGTTCGCAAACCTAACCACCGTACTCGTTTGGCGCGACGGGATGGGCGACGGCTGCACGCTGCGGCGATAATGCCTTGCGTCACAACGCAAACAAAAACGCTCGCTCACCCATTCGCGCCATATCGATGCCCAACGCCCCCACAACGATCTCTATCAAAGCCACACCCATTCCCGCGAAAGTGCAGCGCTTCTTCACGCCCTGCCCTCGGGGCTTGGAACAGGCCCTGGCCGACGAGCTGGCTGCTCTGGGTGCGCAAAGTATCGATCCTACCGATGGCGGCGTGGGCTTTACCGGTAACTTCACGCTGGGTTACAAGGTCTGCTTATGGAGCCGTATTGCGAGCCGAGTGCTTTGGCAGTTGGCTGAGGCCGAATATCGGCATGAAGAGGAAATCTACAAACTCGCGCGAAACATTGATTGGCCGCATTTGTTCTCCGCCAATGAAACTATTCGTGTGCAGGTCGATGCTATTCGCTCGCCGCTCACCAGCCTTGAATTCGTAACGCTTCGGGTGAAGGACGCGATTGTTGATGCATTTCGCGCCGCGATGGCATCGCGCCCGAGCGTCAACACATCACAGCCGGATATGCGAATTCACGTCTTTTTGACCGCATACAAAGCTACGGTCTACCTTGATTTAGCGGGCGAGGCGCTATTTAAACGCGGTTATCGTCGCGAAGGCTTAGCCGCACCACTGCGAGAAAATTTAGCCGCCGGTATGCTTGCGCTTAAGGGCTGGAAAGGTCAAACACCGCTCCTCGATCCGATGTGTGGCAGCGGCACGATTTTGACCGAGGCCGCGATGATTGCAATGAATATCGCGCCGGGCGCACAGCGACCGTTCGCCTTTGAAAAACTGCGCAACTATGACGCCGAAACGTTCGCCGCAATGCGCGATAAGGCTCAAAGTGAAGTCCGCCCACTCCCAGCAAACTTGCTGTTTGGCAACGATCTCAACACCGAGGCTATTGACGTGACAAAGCGCCATCTGCAAAACATCGGTGGCGCTGCGACCTCAGATGCCGTCACGCTGACTCAACAACGCGCTGAAACACTAACGAAGCCAGCGGCGAGCGGGCTGCTGCTCACCAATCCGCCGTACGGGGAGCGAATGGAGGAGTTGGCATCGCTCAAGGCTTGGTATCCCGCACTCGGGGCGTGGCTCAAGCGTGAAATGGCGGGTTGGAAGGCGTGTTTCATTACGGCTGATCGGGAGCTGCCCAGCGGCTTGGGATTCAAGCCAAACAAAAAAACACCACTCTTTAACGGCGCGCTTGACTGTCGATTGTTTGAAATCGAGCTCTACGCCGGAAGCAAACGTGAACCCAAGCCGCAAGGCGGGATGCCGCTCGAACATCAGCGCGGATTTCGCGAACGCAGCTAGTCGCTAGCAACGTAAAATCGTGGCTTAACGCGCCGTACCGGCAACGCACCTAGGCTCTCATGTACGAATCCGACATCACGAAATTCATCCGCGAACTTAAGGCGGCTAAGCCGCATCTCGAAGAAGATCAACGCAAGGGGCGCGCGATTTGGTGGGACAAGCAGCCGCTGAATTTAGGCGAGAAGGATGCGTTCGATGCAGCGCATCTGCCGCAAAAGGCTTACCCCTACGCGTCCGAGTAACGCGCCGCGTCGCCGCGTCGTCGCGGTAGCGCGCTAGATACGCTCAGCCCTTGCGCCGCTCGGGTGATCACTCGCCCGCGATTCAGTAGCGACGAACCAAAATGCGGCTGCGTGCAAAAACAAACCGACAGCGAAAAACGCGAGTCGCAGCGAAATGTGTTGCACGTCGGGCTCGTTCTCCATGCGCCCGTAATTCATTGATTGCATCACGCCGATGAAGCAAAGCACGCTACCCGCAAGCAACAATACCGGCCACACTAGCTGCACCGACTGCGTGAAATACTGGATTCGGCTGGCGTAGAACAGCACGATCGCGATGGGCACGATTGCTAACGCCGATGGGCGCGATTGGAGGATCGCGAAGCTGAGCGCGGCCAGCAGCCATATCGAAACCGCCGCAACAAAGCACTGCACACGGGTCTTCAATGCCAGATCGGCGCTTTGGACAGGGAAGGAATCAGTCACGAATGGCCACGCTTAAAGAAGAGCACACAATAGCTTCGATGATACGCTGTCACAATGAATAGCTCAGTAGAAACGTTGCCCGATAACACGCTCAGCGATCGACGTTTTGCGGGCGTCGCGCGGCTCTATGGTGATGCGGCGTTCGCCGCGATCCGACGGGCGCATGTGGTCATTGTGGGCATCGGCGGCGTGGGTTCGTGGGCGGCCGAATCGCTCGCTCGCTCGGGCGTGGGCGCGCTGACCTTGATCGATTTGGACGTGGTGGCCGAATCCAATTTGAATCGGCAAGCGCATGCGAGCCTAGTCAACTTGGGGCGCAACAAAGTCGATGCGATGCGTGAGCGAATCCTCGGATTCGCACCCGATTGCGCGGTGTCGGTTGTCGATGATTTCATTACGCCGGACAATGTGGCCGCTGTTCTGCCCGCCGGTGCGACTGCGGTCATCGATGCGATTGATCAGGTTCGCGCTAAAGCTGCGTTGGTGGCGCATTGCGTGGCACAACAGCTACCGGTGATCGTGTGCGGTGCGGCGGGCGGTAAGACTGACGCCACATCAATTCGCGCCGCTGATTTGACGCAGACCACGAATGACGCACTGCTCGCAAAACTGCGCGGCGATTTGCGAAAGTTTTACGGCTTTCCGCGCGGCGAGAAAAAATTCGGTGTCAGTGCCATTTACAGCCCATCACAACAATTGGGCAGCGCGGAGGATGCTGGGGCTGGGCTTGCCTGCGCGGGTTACGGCTCAGTGATGCACATGACCGCAGGTTTGGGTTTGGCGGCCTCAGGTGAGCTGCTGCGACGAATCGCCTCCGACACGAATGAGTAAAACTGGGTAAGGCGAGCCGGTGCGGCTGTTTGATACGCCAAGATTTGCCAATTCTGCGAAATCGGTTTCGACTTATTGACGGATAGCCTTAAATTAATTGGCCTACGGCTAATTTTTACAATTTTTTGATGACTTAAGTAAACGTCTTAAAGCTCAGGTTTTTCAAGGCATTAGCGGTTAAAGCCGATTCGAAGCGACTGGTTTAACCTAGAAACCGCAGTTGGACGCGCCCGAGGGTGCGTCTGATCGGGTGTCTGCCGCGAAGCAACGACGCCGCCTACCGGGGTAGGCAAGGAGGCGCGACAAAGGCAGACGCGCGAGCAGGCGTGCCATCGGGTGCGTAGCGCTCTCACCCATACGGTGAACTGGAATGAGGGCAGCAAACTCAGCAATTGTGCGGCGTTTGCGAGAGCAACGAGCGGTCAACTGCGGTTTCTAGGTTTAATTGCCTCTACGCGCCTGTTTTCATAAACCCCGAAGGCAATCCAGAGAACGTCGGCCGCCCCCAGAGATAGCCTTGCTGAAGCACGCAGCCATGGTGCTTCAGAAAGTCCGCTTGCTCAATGTTTTCAATCCCCTCGCCAATGGAGTGAATGCCCAGCTCCTCGGCCAGCCCAATCATTGCACCGATGAGCGTTTCAGCTCGTTCACTCACACCGATTTGAGCGACGAAATTGCGATCGATTTTGATGGCGTGCACGGGAAATCGAGTCAGATAGCCAAAGTTTGAAAAGCCCGTACCGAAGTCATCGATGATGATGTGTACCCCCGCCGTCGACAGCGCGGTAATGTTTGCGGGCGACGCGTCGGCAACGCGCACAAAGTCCTCCTCGGTGATCTCGAGCTCTAAGCGGCGTGGCTCGATGTTCCAATTGCGCAGTACGCGCAACAAATCCTCAGCAAAGTCGGGCCGCTGAAACACGCGGGGATGGACGTTGACTTTGAGCGGTCTAGATTCGATGGCGGCATTTGAGCGCGCCAACTCAAAGACCTCGCGGATCACCCACTCGGTGAGCACACGCGTCAAGCCCGCGCCGTCGACCTCGGCGATGAAATCACTCGCCACGAGCAAGCCGTGAGTGTTGTGCTTCCAACGCAACAAACATTCATGCGAATGCACCGTGTTCGTCACCACATTGACGATGGGCTGAAACTGGATGCAAAACTCACTATTGGGTAGCGCCTGCGCCAGCTCACGACGCAACATCATCTTTGCACGCAGCGTTTCAGCGGCGCTCTGGTCGAACCAACGTGCCGTATTACGCCCCGCATCTTTGGCCTGATAGAGCGCCAGATCGGCGCAGCGAATGAGCTCATCGGCCGAGCGCCCGCCTTCCGGACATGCGGCAATGCCAACGCTAGCACTCGTAAAAATCCAATGTCCGTCAATCAATACGGGTTGGCGAATGGCCTCCAGCGCCCTCTCAGCCAACAAAGGCGCTTGTTTCTCAATCTCATCCGATCGAGTAAACAGCAAAAGCTCGTCCCCGCTCAAACGGGCAGCGGACACATTGGCGGCATCAAGACGGCTGAGCCGTGCGGCGAGCGCGACGAGCAGGCCGTCACCCACGGCATGACCGTACACATCATTGACCGTTTTGAATCCATCGATATCCAATAGCAGCACCGCGGGGCGCGCGCCGCCCGTCTCCGATTCGGCAATCCACGCCGAGATAGTGCGCATGGCAGCGCGACGATTAAAGAGCCCGGTGAGCGCATCGTGATTGGCGTTATGCCGAAGGCGAAGCTCGTGAGACTTTCGGGCAGTAATCTCGTGCGCGCTCAGCACAATGGCCTGAACGGCGGGATCGTCGAGTGAATTTTGTAGGGTCGCCGCAAAGACTTTGCTGTCGCCACTCGTGGCGGTCATCTCAAAATCAAAGATCAGTCGCGCCAATTTTCCGGACAACATGGACTCAAATGCAGCCGTCACACCCTCACGATTTTCTACGCGCAGCGCGTCAAGACATCGGCGTCCGACGCAAGCGTCTTCAGGCCAACCCGTGGCCCGCGACAACTCTTCGCTCTGAAATTGGATCACCCCTGCGCGATCAATGAGCAGCATCACCACCGGCGAACGATCGACCAGCGACTGCCACGCGACACTCACGCGCGGTTGCTCGGGCTTGAATAGTTGCTCGACGGAGATATCGTCGAACGGACTTAAGAGCGCAGCGGCGTTAGGTGAGCGATTCACGGTAGGAAAAAAACGGTACTCGAACAGGAGCACTCTAGCGTAGTTTTCCCGCTAAAACCTTCTCAACGCACACATATTTGAATCGCCAAGGGATTCATCGCAGCGCAAGCCCAAAACATATGACGAAGGCATAAAAAAAGGGCGCAAAGTGCGCCCTTTTTTTCTGATCGATGTCGGCTAGCCGCCCAGCGCCGCAGCCTCGGCTTTGCGCATCGCAGACTTGCGCTCATGCTCTTTCAAGAAGCGTTTGCGCAAGCGAATCGATTTTGGCGTGACTTCAACAATCTCGTCATCTTCGATGAATTCGACGGCGTACTCCAGCGTCAACTTAATCGGCGGCGTGAGAATCATGTTCTCGTCTTTACCCGCAGAGCGCACGTTGGTGAGCTGCTTTTCTTTGATCGGGTTGACGACCAAATCGTTGTCGCGGCTGTGAATACCAACGAGCATGCCCTCATAAATGATGTCGCCGGGTGAAACAAACAAACGACCACGCTCTTGCAAGAAGAACAACGCGTAACCGACGCCCACGCCGTCGTCTTGGCTAATCAACACACCGTTTCTGCGACCTGGAATCTCGCCACGGTGCGGCGCATAGCCGTCAAACACGTGACTAATCAGTCCCGTGCCGCGCGTTAAGTTCATGAATTCATTTTGGAAGCCGATCAGTCCACGGGCTGGGCATCGGTACTCTAACCGTGCGCGGCCACGACCATCGTTTTCCATGTTCAAAAGCTCAGCGCGGCGCTCGCCCAGCGCTTTCATCACGCCGCCTTGATGACCTTCTTCAACGTCAACGGTCAGCGCTTCCATCGGCTCGTTTTGTACACCGTCGATCATCTTGAAGAGCACCTGCGGCTTGCCCACTGCAAGCTCGTAGCCCTCGCGACGCATGTTCTCGACGAGGATCGTCAAATGCAATTCACCACGACCCGACACGCGGAAAATGTCCGCGTCTTCGGTGTCTTCGACTTTCAGCGCAACGTTGGCTAGCAGCTCTTTGTGCAAACGCTCGCGGATTTGACGCGACGTTACAAACTTGCCTTCACGACCGGCCTGCGGCGATGTATTAACGCGGAAGCTCATGGTGAGCGTTGGCTCATCAACGGCCGTGGGCGGCAAACCTTCGGGGTTCTCGCGACCACAGAGTGTGTAGCCGATGCCAACATCAGCAATCCCCGAAATCGCAACGATATCGCCCGCAGATGCCACATCCGTCTCAACGCGCTCGAGTCCTTTGAAGGTGAGCACTTGATTGACCTTGGCCATGCCACGGTCCTCGGTGCCGTAGCGAAGCGCGACCTGCTGGCCGGTCTTCACGGTGCCGCGGGTGATACGGCCAATGCCGATACGACCAACGTAGCTGTTGTAGTCGAGCGCAGAAATTTGCAGTTGCAACGAAGCATCGGAATCGAGCACTGGTACGGGCACTTTAGCAAGCACCAGGTTAAACAGTGGGTCCATGTTCTCGCCCACTTCGCCTTCAGTCATCGACGCCCAGCCATTGAGTCCGCTGGCGTAAATCACTGGGAAGTCGAGCTGCTCTTCGGTGGCGCCCAATTTGTCGAACAGGTCAAACGTTTGGTTGACGACCCAATCGGCGCGCGATCCAGGGCGATCCACTTTGTTAATCACCACAATAATTTTCAAGCCAAGTGCCAGCGCTTTTTTGGTCACAAAACGCGTCTGTGGCATCGGGCCTTCAACGGCGTCAACCAGCAAGAGCGCTGCGTCGACCATCGACAACACACGCTCAACTTCACCGCCGAAATCGGCGTGGCCCGGCGTGTCAACGATGTTGATTCGCGTACCTTTGTACACAACGGCGCAGTTTTTCGCCAAGATCGTGATGCCGCGCTCACGCTCAATGTCGTTGGAATCCATCACCCGTTCGCCCACTTGTTCGTGTGCGGCGAAGGTGCCGGATTGTTTGAGCAGGCAATCCACGAGCGTGGTTTTACCGTGGTCAACGTGGGCGATGATGGCGATATTGCGCAGCGCCGTGTTTGCTGTGTTCGACATGAATGTGGTGCGGTGACGGCTGGCACACGTTGTAAGCGACTGGCAGAAAAACTGCTGTCGCAACGTTGGCGGCGAGCCGATGAAAGGGAACCGTAGATTTTACCGCGTTGCAGCAATCGGTGTAGAGCGTTCAGTCTGGAGCGCGCCATTTCAAGCCCGCAACGCGGCGATGTAGTGAAATGTGAGTCGGCGGCGTCGCTCGAGACGAACAGCCTGCACCCGATCACCCTAAACGCACTTCCTGAGAGGCACGGCATGGCGAATACTTCGAAAAAAACGCTCAGCATCGACGTGGTGTCTGACGTTGTCTGTCCTTGGTGCTACATCGGGAAGCGCCACCTTGAGGCCGCTTTGGCGACGTGGCGAGCGAGTTCTCCATTGGCGGAAACGACCGACGTTCACGTGCGCTGGCATCCGTTTCAGTTGAATCCTGATTTACCGGCCGAGGGCGTGGATCGGCAGGGTTATCTGGAGAACAAATTTGGCGGCAAAGCACGAGCGGCGGAAATCTATGCGCGAGTGGGCGCTGCGGGCCGCAGTGCAGGCCTCGTGCTCAATTTTGATGGCATCGCCCGGCAGCCAAACACCTTAGCGGCGCACGCGCTCATCGCGTTTGTGCAGCAGCATCAACCCGATCGCGCCGACGCGTTGGTTGAACGACTGTTTCAGGCGTATTTCATCGATGGCCGGTTCATCGGTGACGTTGACGTATTGGTAGCGATCGCTAGCGAATGCGGCTTGGACGCCGCCTCGGTTCGCGCCGCGATTAGCGATCCGTGGACGCTGGAGAAAATCTCAGCGCAAGATCAGACTGTGCGCTCGCAAGGTGTCACTGGCGTGCCGTTTTTCGTGTTTAACAATCAAACCGCCCTCTCCGGCGCGCAACCGCCCGAACTCATTGCGCGCGCGATGTCGGAGGCGCTCCAGCGGCCTGTCACGCCGGTCTGATTTTGCGTGTCACGCACTTTTGCGTCTCACGCTTCGACTGAAACTAACTTTATCGTCCTATGCCATATGAAATAAGGCGTTAGCCAACTTTTTATTACTTTTCATAAACTATATAAATTCTATTAAAAGCCATATTTGCTATGGCTTATGAGAGATAAGCTTTTTCTTGCTGGCAGACGATAGCCTGAAAGCGCCGCAATCGGATGAAGCGCGCGGGAATGTGCCAAGCGCGATCAACTTTGCGCCGACTGTCATACTGCGCCAATCGAAACGTTTTGCGACGAAGTGCTGAGCGCACCGCTCGTGCGTGTTCCACCGTTGATCCGAGCAGACCATCAGCAACTCGCCCGCACTCCTAAAATCGCCACATGTTTCCGATCCTCGATCTCACCGGCAACGCATTTCAACGCGGTTACGCGCACGGCACGCTATCGCGGCACCAAGTCGCTAGATCGGTTCGCTGCTACGCAGCGCTATTTGCGAGCTGCGGCATTGATTGGACGACGGCACAGCGCCGCGCCGGGCGCTTTCGAGACATCATCGCGGGCTGCGGCGATTTGATCGAAGAGATCGAAGGCATCGCTGACGGCAGCGGGTTTCACATCAACGAAATTCTTGCGCTCAATTGCCGCACAGAGATTTTGCCGCCCACGTTTTTGGCGGCTGACGCTGCGGGTAGCGTTGATGCGAAACAGAGAAACGCTGCGCTGGGGCTGTTTGACATTGGCGAATGCACCAGCTTCGCCATCGACAGTACACGTTGCGCCGACGGCCACACTCGCGTTGCGCAGAATTGGGATTGGTTGGGCTATCAACGGCAAAACGTGGTGATTCTGCGCGTGACCCACGACGACGGAAGTGCGTGGCCCGACTACATCACACTGACCGAGGCCGGTATCTTGGCAAAGATCGGTGTGAATGAGTACGGTCTGGGCATCGGACTCAACATTTTGCGCGCCAACAACGACCGCGAGCAAATGGGCATCCCGGTGCACATTTTTCAGCGCCTGGCGCTCGATTGTGCGGATGTCAATGCGGTGGCAACGCTCGCCAAATCGTTGAAGTTTTCGGCCTCGAGCAATGCGATTTTGGGTGATGCTGGCGGCCACGTTGCCTCGCTCGAATACAGCCCGAGTGGTGTCGCGCTCATCGCATCTGACCAGGGTGTGGTGGCGCACACCAACCATTTTTGTGACCTTGGACTGGCCACACAGCAAGCGCCGCTGGCGGCCATGCTCACGACGGAACCACGCCTTGCCCGCGCCAACGCCCACATTCAAGGCTGGCCCGACAAGGTCACCACGATCAATATGACCACGCTGCTGCGAGATGAGAGCAGCAGCGACGAGAGCGGAAAATTCGGCGCGATTTGTCGCTCGCCCGACCCTGCGCTGCCGCCCGAATTGCAAGTGGAAAGCGTGTTTGGTGTCATCATCAATTGCAGCACACGCGAAATGTTGGTCGCCCCCGGTTTACCTTCAAACTCTGAGTTTCAAGGCGTGGCGTTGTAGGCGATACTGCGGTTGTTGTCGGGCGCACGTCGCCCAGCGCATTTAAATCATCTCTGTTAAGCCGCTATGCCATCCCGTTTCTATGCCCTCGCCGCTACCCTGATCGTCTTTGTCGCGAGCCTCGTGCTGGAATGGGTGTTCAACGCGCATTGGGTGACGTGGCCGATCATTGTCATCAGTGGCGCGCTCTCGCTCGTCGGCATCATTGATGTCACGCAAACCAAGCAAGCGATTCGCCGCAACTACCCGATCCTGTCGCACTTTCGTTTTTTCTTTGAGTACATTCGCCCCGAAATTCGGCAATATTTCATCGAAAGTGACCACGAAGCCGCGCCCTTTTCGCGCGCTGATCGATCACTCGTTTATCAGCGGGCGAAGCGCGACTCCGACAAAAGACCGTTCGGCACGCAGCTCGATGTTTATGAGGCGGGTTATGAGTGGATCAATCATTCGATTGCACCCGCAGAAATCGCAAGCAATGACTTTCGCTTGACCATCGGTCAGGGCGAAAACGCTTACAGCGCGAGCGTTTTTAATATCTCCGCGATGAGCTTCGGCGCGCTCTCGGCCAACGCTGTTCGCGCACTCAATCGAGGTGCCAAAGACGGCGGATTTGCACACGACACAGGCGAGGGCTCGATTTCTCGATACCATCGTGAACATGGCGGAGATTTGATTTGGGAGATCGGCAGCGGCTACTTTGGCTGCCGTACGGCTGATGGAAAGTTTGATCCGGTGCGCTTCGCCGAACAGTCGCGCGACCCGCAAGTCAAGATGGTGGAATTGAAACTGTCACAGGGCGCGAAACCGGGGCACGGCGGTTTGCTGCCGGGTTCTAAAGTTACCGCTGAAATCGCCGAAGCACGCGGCGTTCCGATCGGCGTTGATTGCGTTTCGCCCGCTAAACACAGCGTGTTTTCAACGCCTATTGAGATGCTCGAATTCATCGCCAAAATGCGTGAACTCTCCGGTGGAAAACCCGCCGGAATGAAACTCGCCATTGGCCATCCGTGGGAGTTTTTCGCGCTCGCAAAAGCGATGGTAAAAACCGGCATCACACCTGATTTCATCGTCGTCGATGGCTCCGAAGGCGGCACCGGCGCTGCTCCCGTCGAGTTCACCGATCATGTGGGTGTGCCGCTTCGGGAAGCGCTGCTGTTAGTACACAACACACTCGTTGGCATCGGCATGAGAGACCGAGTAAAGGTCGGTGCGAGCGGCAAATTGGTGTCAGCTTTTGACATAGCGCGCACCATGGCCATGGGCGCGGATTGGTGCAACTCGGCGCGCGGTTTCATGTTTGCCGTGGGCTGCATCCAAGCGCAAACGTGCCACACCGGAAATTGCCCTACCGGTGTGACCACCCAAGACACCATGCGCCAACGCGCGTTGGTCGTGCCCGACAAAGCAACTCGCGTTACAGCGTTTCACAAAAGCACGATGCACGCACTGGGCGAGCTCGTCGCCGCTGCGGGTTTGAGTCATCCGAATCAATTGAAGCCCGAGCACATCATCCGCCGCATCAGCACCACGGAGGTCACGTCCCTCGCGACCCTCTACAAATTCGTCAAGCCCGGCGAGTTGCTATCCGAATCTTCGAGCCACCGAGTATTTGCTTACTACTGGGAGCGCTCGAGCGCAGATTCCTTTGCTTTGGTGCACTGAGGCGGCACAACTTATTCCCTCTCCCGCAGGGGGGAGAGGGTGAGGGTGTGGCGGCGCTCACAACCCACTTCATTCGAGCAAACCCAACAACCAACATTGCACGAATCGAATTCACTCTATCGCTAAGCACCCTCACCCCTGCCCCTCTCCCGCCTGCGGGCGAGGGGTTCCAAACTACTTCTTCGTTTTGGTCGCAGCCTTAGCAACAGGTTTCGCCGCTTTCGCTGCAGATCACTGAGGCGGCGCTACTCATCCCCTCTCCCGCAGGCGGGAGAGGGTTAGGGTGAGGGTGTGGTGGCGCTCACAACCCACTTCATTCAAGCAAACCCAACAACCAACATTGCGCGAATCAAATTCACTCTATCGCTAAGCACCCTCACCCCTGCCCCTCTCCCGCCTGCGGGCGAGGGGTTCCAAACTACTTCTTCGTTTTGGTCGCAGCCTTAGCCGCTGGCTTCGCCGCTTTCTCCGTCGATGCAGGCGTCAGCATCTTGTCTAAATTTTGCTCAATCGCGCCCTGAATCGGCCCTTTAAACGCGGCCATTAGAAAGCCGAGTTTCACGTCGATTTTGAAGTCCTTAGCACCGACAGCTAACGAACCGTTGACGCCGCTGCGTGTGAAATTGAGGACATCGCCCGCCCAGCTTGATTTCAACTCGTAGTCTTTGGCGAGTTTGGCGGCGACCTTGTCGGCGACCTTCTTTGCCTCGGCCACGGTGGTGTGGTGAGTCCGTTTGATTGAGATGTCTGACACGATGCCTCCTTCGATTAGTTTGCGCTATTGTCTCGATATGAGCACCATCACGCAAGCCGTATCCAACCTCGTCAAACCACGAATCTCCTTGGCGCAAGCACTTGCTGGTGAGTCCAACGAGATGATCCGATCCGCAATGGCGCGACGCGATCACGTCTTGAACGAAAAATCGGCTAACGATTTCGCCACCGATACCGATGCCGCTATTGAATCTCACATCGCAACGCGAATCGCACAATTGTTTCCCGGCGACACCTTGCTCGGCGAAGAAGGCGGCGAACGCGTGCTGGGCGGCCGCACTGCTTCGGGCGTTCGATGGATTGTTGATCCGCTTGATGGCACCTACAACTTCATCCACGGCTTTCCCTATGTGGCGTGCTCCATCGCCATCGAAATCAACGGCAGCATTCACGCCGGTGTAATCGGCGCGCCGCTACAGGACGAACTTTTTGTTGCAGTGCGCAATGGTGGGGCTTGGTTACATCGCGGCGCAGCGACACCGCAACGGCTCAGCGTGTCCGATTGCAATTCGCTTGAACGCGCACTAATTGGATCAGTGCTACCCAGCGCCTCGGCAACGTCATTTGATCGGGTGCTGCCCGCGTGGACAGCAGTGGCCAGGGGCGCTGGAAGCATTCGACGCACGGGCGCTGCCGCGCTCGACTTGGCACAAGTTGCGGCAGGTCGTATGGACGGATTTTTTGTGATGAGTTTGTCGAGCTGGGACGCTGCCGCTGGCAGCTTGCTGGTGACCGAAGCCGGTGGTGTGGTTTGCGATTTCAGCGGCGGCGGCGAATTTTTACGTACGAACCAAGTGATTGCCGGCACGCCAGCGGTTTCGAAGGCGCTGGTGAGGGTACTTACTGAGTACGCTGTCAGCCAATAGCGCTACGCTTGCCAGCTAACGAGTTGCCAAGCCAATCCTTCATGCAGAATCCACGTGTTGTCCTTGCCGCGCTGATCATGTGTTGCGGCTTGATCGGCTGTGCATCGCAACCGCCCAGGCCAGGCGTTGCAACGACAGCAACTTCGTCAGATGCGTTTACGCCATCCAACGATCCAGCCTCCCCCGACTGGTACCCGGTCAATATTCGATTCAAAACGCCCACGGTCTACAGCAAAGCGGTGATCAGCGATGTGCCCTGTATTTTGGCCGAGGCGAACGGCTCTTGGTCGCTTCATGTTGCTAACGTAGCCGAGCCGTTTGCGAAGGCCTCAAGGCTCAGTTGGCGATGGCACGTACCTGCGTTAGTGTCGGGCGCGAACAACGGTACTGCTGGACTTGATGACGCTCCGGTGCGAGTGGTCGTGGCATTTAAAGGTGACCGCAGCAAACTCGATGCTGCGGATCGCTCCACGATGTCGCTCGCCAAAGCACTGGGCGGCTGGGATTTGCCCTACGCGGCAATTCAATACATTTGGGAAGCAAAAGCGCCCGTTGAAACGGTCATTCCAAACGCCAACATCGCACGCATCAAAAAAATCGTCGTGCGCTCAGGTGAAGCTGGACTCACCCAATGGCAATCGATTGAACGCGACATCAAAGCAGATTTTCGAAAAGCCTTTCCCAACGAAGAACCGGGCGATATTGAAAGCATTGGTTTGATGACCGATACCGATTCGCTCGGCGGCGCAACCAAAGCGTGTTACGCGGATATTCGCTTGCGTTGATCCTCCGTTGCGCCTAAGCGCTGCGCTTAAACGTAGCCAGCGCAGCCGCCGCAGCAACAAAGAGTCCACCGAACAAACGATTGAGAAAGCGCATCTGCGCCTCCGTCTTGAAAAATGCGAGCACGCGAGATGCAAAGCCGGTGTAACCCGCCATCACGACGACATCGGTAAATGCGAGGGTGAGCGCGATGATGGCGTATTGCGGCAACAGGGGTGCGCTGGCATCAATAAACTGCGGCATCACGGCCATCATAAAAATGTAGCCCTTAGGATTGGTCGCGTTGACCGCCCAGCCGTTAAAAATCAGTGCTCTTGCAGAAAAACTACCCAGCGCTTCGTCCTTGGCGGCCAGCGGTACAGCCGGCGCGCGCCACTGCTTGACGCCCAAATAAATCAAATACGCCACACCAGCCCACTTGAGCACCGTAAATGCGTGCGCCGAGGCAAGCAGCAACGCGCCCAAACCCAAAGCCACTACAACGAGCGCCGTCCACATCCCCAGAATCATGCCAATGGCGCCCACGTAGCCACGCTGAAATCCATAGTTGAGCCCGCTGCTCATCGCGAACACCGCGCCAGGGCCAGGCGAAATCGAAATCGCCCAAGACGCAGCAAAAAAGGCTAGCCAAGTTGACATTTCCATCGTTTTTTTCTTTCACTCAAGTTCGCGAACGACTGCGATCAATACCTACGAACTGGTTGCCGCAGCCAGCGTGAAACTATCGGCAAAAAATTCCTGCTCGGGCAAACCGCAGCTTGACACGAAATCGGCGCGCGCCGAATCTACGACGATGGGTGCACCGCACGCGTAGACCTGATGCCCTGAAAGGTCGGGGAAATCCGCCATCACAGCGCGGTGAACGAAACCGGTTCGACCGCCCCAGGCGTCAACGTCAGTGGCCTCGCTCACCACGGGGACGTAGCGAACCAGCGATGGATGCGCGCGCTCCCACGTTTCTGCCAAATCGTTGAGGTACAAATCCTTGGGACGGCGACCGCCCCAATAAAGCGTCATCGGGCGTTGACTGCCGATGTGAAGCGCGTGTTCAACCAGCGCTTTGATCGGTGCGAATCCAGTACCGCTCGCTACTAAAACGATAGGTTTGGTGGACTCTTCACGCAAGAAAAATGAACCGTGCGCGCCTTCGAATCGAAGAATGTCGCGCGGCTTGATCGGACTCGTTGACACCCCAAACAGGCGATCCGTAAAAAAACCACCTGGCGTGTGTCGAATGTGCAGTTCGATGAGTGCGGCATCGTGGGGCGGATTGGCTATCGAGAAGCTTCGTCGCTTGCCGTCTTTGAGTAGAAAATCGATGTACTGTCCTGCGCGATAGTTAAGCGTTTCGTTAGCGGGTAATTTGAATCGCACGATCATTACGTCGTCGGTGGCGCGCTCGAGCGATTCAATTCGACAGGGCATCGTCTTTACGACGAGATCGCCTGCCTTTCGCACATCTCGCGCTTCGACGGTAACCTCGCCCTCGGGATGCGCCACACAGAGAAGCGCTTTGCCCTCGGCGAGCTCCGCTGCAGAGAGGGTTGTCGGCTGATACGGGCCGTGGCGCACTGCGCCACTCAGAATGCGGGCCTTGCACGATCCGCAGGCGCCGCTTTTGCAACCGTAAGGAATAAGCAAACCCGCGCGCAGCGCTGCTGTCAAAATAGACTCTTCGGCGTCGCATGCAAAGCGGTGATGCCCCGGCTCTAACGTGATTTGTGACATCGTAATGCGACCAGTGCTCTCAAAGACGGGATCAATAAAAAAACGCCGACGCAACATCGTGCTCGTGGGCGCAGGCGATGTTGCTCGCCGTATGGTGGCGCAACATGCCAATCTAGCCCAACGCTGGATCGGCTTGTCACGCAGTCAGGAGTCATCAAGCGCGCTGCGCCAATGCGGGATTTTACCGATCCCAGGCGACTTGGACATCCGCCGCTCTCTGCAACGCGCGGCCAATATCGCCAGAGCTTGCCAGCGGGTGGTCTATCTCGCGCCACCGCCCAACGAAGGCGCAGACGACCCGCGGATACGACGATGGATTGCGGCGCGTTCAATGCGACCAACCAGCGCAGCAACAGCACGATTGGCAGCGAAACAGCGACAACGTAAGCGCCCAGCGGCAAACAAACCGCGCTGCGTCTACATCAGCACGACCGGTGTCTACGGTGACCGCGCGGGTGAACGAGTCAACGAAACGAGCGCGCTTATCGCCACCAGCGCTCGCTCAAAACGACGCGTCATCGCAGAGCGCTTGTTACGCGCCAGTAAATCGCAGCGTGTCAGCATTTTGCGCGCGCCTGGCATCTATTCACTGGAGCGTTTGCCCATTGCCCGGCTGCGGGCAGGCACTCCGGCGCTAGCGGAATCAGACGACGTTTTTACAAACCATATCCATGCTGACGATTTAGCGCATGCAGCCTGGCTAGCTTTGTTTCGCGCCAAACCGCGACGCGTGATGAACATCGTCGACGATGCCGAGCTCAAAATGGGCGAGTACTTCGATCAAGTCGCTGAAGCCACCGGACTACCAAAGCCGCCGCGACTGCCGCGTTTGCTGCTACAACGCGAGGTCTCGCCGATGCTCTATTCATTCATGAGCGAATCACGGCGTATTGACAATGCGCGAATGAAACGTGATCTAAGGATCAAGTTGCGCTACCCGACGCCCAGCACGCTGCTGGGCACCGTTCGCGCGAGCGATGCACTCCAACGCAAACTTCTGTGAAAACCATGACACTTTTACAACGGCTCAACACCTACGAACGATTGATTCGATTAGATAAGCCCGTCGGTTTCATGCTCCTAATGTGGCCTACCCTTTGGGCGCTATGGTTTGCTACCAACGGCGCGCCCGATATTCGGTTCGTGTGGATTTTTATTTTGGGCACGATTTTGATGCGATCCGCGGGTTGTGCGATCAATGACTGGGCGGATCGCGATTTCGACGGCGCGGTAAAGCGCACTGAAAAGCGACCGCTGGCCTCGGGTGAGATTTCACCCAATGAAGCGCTGTGGGTCGCGGCCTTTTGCGCACTTGCGGCGGCGGCGCTATTGATCCCACTCAATTGGTCGGCTCGATTGTGGGCTTTACCGGCGCTCGCGATTGCGGTGATCTATCCGTTCACCAAACGATTTTTCGCCGTGCCGCAGGCCGTCCTAGGCGTTGCGTTCAGCATGGGTGTGCCGATGGTGTTTGCGGCGACGACGGGCACTGTACCTTGGCTCGCGCTCTACATTGTGATCGCGAACTTTTTTTGGGTAATGGCGTACGACACCGAATACGCGATGGTTGATCGCGACGACGATGAACGCATCGGACTGAAAACCTCTGCGCTGTTTTTTGGCAAGCACGACGTTAAGGCAATCGCTGCGTGCTACGCACTGTTTCTAATCGCTATGGTCGCTATCGGCATGCTCAAAGGGATGAGCTATTTTTATATGAGCGGCTTGGTGCTCGCTGGTGTGCTTGCGGTACACCACATCGGGTCAATTAGAACGCGTGAACGGGACAAGTGCTTCGCTGCGTTCCGTGGCAACAATTTGTTGGGGCTGTGCGTATTCGTGGGCATCGCGCTTGATTACAGCGTGCGTTTACGGGCTTGGCCGCACTGGTATTGAAATCAACGCAGCCGGTCACTCAAAGGTAGTCGACAAAAAAACACCCCAGAATTGGGGTGTGGAGTGGGGCCCGGCAGAGTGTGGGGTGCCGGGCTGACGATACGGGCGGGAAATTGGACAGGACCACCACGTATCGATTCGTCTCGCTCATTTCGACGGCAGCGCCCTCGAAATGGACGGAACAAATGGGTTGGTGCGAGCTCACTTTTCGGCAGCGAGTCCCGCAGCGCGTCGCCAGCGACGCGGCAAGAATTATTAGCGAGGGAAAATTGGGAACGCCTCGAGGGTCGCGCCAGCTATCTGTTCGATCTCGGCGGTTGTCAGGGTTCGAACGACGGCATCTTGTTTCGTTTGGACATCTGGCGCTTGTTGCATGAACGACTCCGCTAAATGAAATATGGAGTACGTATTTCATTCCCATAGCGGCGTTTACGTAACTATCAAAAATGATAGGTTTTGCAAAATATTTTGTGTCGGGCGATGAGCGTAATCAAGCCTAGCCGATGCTCGGCACCGCAAGGTCGTCAGCGATCGCATCAAACGCTGAAACGCCATTAATGCTTGCGGCGCTTCGCGGCTGCGTGTGCCGGGTACGGTAGGCTAGGGCGTTGTTGTTGTATTTCGAGAGCGGCTCACGAGCAATTTACTCGAGAGGGCGTGCATCTGCCGTGCGCGCGGCTAATGAATCAAGCGCAGCTCGAGCGCTTTCAACACGGCGTGCTGCTTGGAAACAGCGTCGAGCTTCTGTACCGCATTCTTCAGATGAAAGTGCACTGTCGCCTGACTGATGCCCAAAATTTGGCTGCAGTCGCTCGCGGTTTTCCCAAGGCGTGACCAGCTGAGCAACTCAAGCTCGCGTCGCGTAAGCACAATCTTCGCGCCAGACTGTTCGCCGTCAACAATTTCGTCCATCGCAACAAATGCCGCGCTCGCACTCAGCATCAGCACACCCAATTCGCTGCTCAGTGACGCGCCGGACGCAACGCGCTGCGACGAAGAGCTAAAGCCTAAGTAGACGTAATTTCCCCGCGGTCCTCGCACAGCAACGGACACCCCGGAGCCCAATCCATAACCGCGGAAGAGCTCATAGACGTTTTTCATCGCGACGTTGGCGTAGTCCGGTGCTCCCCAAACAATAGGAGCAACGCTCTTAGCGAGGTGAGCCAATACGGGATCGCGAGCAACCACGGCGATCGGAAGTCGAAGACTCTCGTCGAGCCACCCTTCGGAATAGGTGGAGAGCTGCACGGGCTCTTTGCGGGTCAGCCGCGACGGTACAAACTGCAGCGCCGCATGATCAAAGCCTAGGCCTGACGCAGTTTTTGTGAGCGCAGCAAGTAAGGCGTCGCGCGAGCGGGAACGCCCAATCTGCGACAGCGCATCGTCGTAGAGGTTTTCGTTTGTCTTCCAGTCCATGATGTCCCCAACTGCCTATCCCTGCGCTTTTTGGCGTCTGCGAGCGCATAATTCTTTGCGTCTTCTCTACGGGAGTATGCCGCAGACACCGCGCAGGCGCAACTCAACGGAGGACGGAGCAACGCCGCGACGCCGCGCGCATGATCACGCCGCAATGACAGCGCTGCTCGAATGGCGCAGTCAGCGAGCGCACGCTTCGACGCCGAATTAACCAGCCTATGTGCCACGCGTTTTTACTAAGACGCACTGAAAGCAACCAACTTATTTATTAAAAGCCTTATGAAATAAGGATTTTAAAGAGCAAAATTTATTTAATGAAAGCAATATAAATGACTACGATATTGCTTATTCGCTTGGCTTAGACTGCCAAAGCTGATGTTAAGCATCAATCCAACGGACAAATTTAAGTTGCATTCATGTAACCGTCATTTTCCGGTGCACGCATTGCCCGCCAGCGTAGGTGGCGGCCACAGCTCGATCATCACCCAGCGTCATCATCGCGAAAAATGTGTCCAGCGGATCATCGCGCAGCGCGGTGCGGCGCGCCAGAAGCGGAGTCGCAGCCGGATCAAGCAGCACTAGATCCGCTTCCTTGCCAACACACATCGAACCGATTCGATCGTCGAGAGAGAGTGCTCGCGCACCGCCAAGCGTCGCTAAGTAAAGCGCGTAAGCGGGCGACAGCGACACGCCTTGAAGTTGCTGAATTTTGTAGGCCTCACCCAGCGTGCGCAGCATCGAGTAACTCGTGCCACCGCCCACGTCGCTGCCCAGCGAAACGCGGTTGCCCGCGCTGACGGCTTGCGCTAAGTTGTAGAGCCCGCTGCCGATAAACAAATTCGATGTGGGGCAAAACGCGGGGGTTGCACCGCAATCGGTCATCCGCGCCCGATCCGCGTCATCCAGATAAATGCAGTGCGCATAGATTGATCGATCACGCAGCAGACCGAACTGATCGTACACATCCAAGTAGCTGCGATATTCTGGAAACAGCTCAGCAATCCACGCGATTTCGGCCTTGTTCTCCGCTACGTGCGATTGGATGTAAGCGCTCGGAAATTCAAGCGCCAGTTGCCCCATGGCTTTGAGCTGCTCGCGCGTCGATGTTGCGGCGAAGCGCGGGGTAATTGCATACAGCGACCGGGCATGACCGTGCCAGCGCTCAATCAACGCGCGGGTTTCGGCAATGCCCGTCGTCGCTGTATCGCGCAAACCATCGGGCGCGTGGCGATCCATCAAGCATTTTCCCGCAATCATTCGCAGCCCACGCGCCTCGCTCGCGCTGAAAAACGCATCGACCGATTGCGGATGAACGGTGCAAAAAACGCTCGCTGTGGTGGTGCCATTTTCTAGCAGCCGATCCAAAAAAAATGTTGCGGCCGCGTCGGCGTGCGCGCGATCAGCAAACTGAGTTTCCGCCGGAAACGTATACGTGTTTAACCAATCCAAAAGCTGCGCGCCATAGCTCGCAATCACGTCAACTTGCGGATAATGAACGTGCGTATCGATAAAGCCCGGTAGCAACAATTTGTCGCGCTGATCATCGATCAATACGTCCGCACCCAAATTGGGCAGCAGGGTCGCCGCCGGTGCAACCGCCACAATGCGGCCGTTGTCGATCAGCGTGATCGCGTCTCGAATGTGTTCGATGGCACACCGATCACCTGCGAGCCCTGGATCACGGACGCAATGAAGAATCGAGGCGCGAATGGCGTGAGCAGTCATTACGAAATGTTACATCTCTAGCGGTCTTGTGCAACCTGGCACAGATCGTGAACGTCTTGGGGGATGGTTGAATTGGATAGAAAGCTTTGATGCAAAAGGACGTAAAACTCGCCACCGAGAAGTTGGCTCGATTGCGGCGATTTCGATTGCGGCTCGCCGCGTTGCTGAATCGAACAGCCGCTTCGCCGCCGCTACGACCTGCCCCTGAACCGGCCTCTCAGCGCTTAGAGCGCAGTGCCAAGGCAAAGCTTTTCCACGGCAACGCGCGCAGTGATTTGGGCTCGACATCGCCATGGTTGATGCTGCCAGCCGAACGCAATTTCTCGCTGTATGTGCCCGAACATCCACTCGGCAAAGACACTGCGCCGATGCCACTGTTGGTAATGATTCACGGCTGCAAGCAGAGCGCTGACGACTTTGCACGCGGAACACGAATGAACGATTTGGCCGCGCGTGAGGGCTTCGCAGTGCTCTACGCCGAGCAATCGAGTTTTGCAAACTTTCGTCGCTGCTGGAATTGGTTTGAACCCAACACCGCTGCCGGTCACGGTGAATGCGCAATCGTCCTCGAAATGATCGTGGCGGCCAAGAAGTTAGCCAAGATCGACGCCCATCGGGTGTACGCCGCTGGAATGTCCTCGGGCGCCGCCTTGGCCGGTCTGCTCGCGTTTCATCACCCGGATCAGTTCGCTGGTGTTGCGATGCATTCAGGGCTGCCGCCACTGGCCAATCCATCAGCGTCGAGTGCGATCTTAGCGATGCGAAACGGTGTTCGAATCGACACCGGGGCACTCGCTGAATCGTATTGGGAAATTCAAGCGGACTTTCCGCCACCGCTCATCGTCATTCACGGCGACGATGACCATCGCGTTCACGAGCGAAACGCAACGGCATCAATGAAGCTTTGGGAGGCGCTATGGGAGGGCGCACCCGACGGCGCAGCGCCCAACGAAATGACCGCGCTCACCCGAAACGATAAAGCCTTGCCCGCTGCGGAGGGCAGTCGTGCCTACGCGCAAATGGACCTGCTGCGCAGCGGACGAATCGTGGCTCGAAGCGTCCGGGTCGCAGGATTGGCGCACGCTTGGAGCGGCGGCAACCCAGAGCTGGAGTTCAACGACGCCCGGGCCCCCGACGCCAGCGAACTGATTTGGCGCTTTTTGTCGCGCCAATCTCGCTCGGGTTAATCAAACCGCAATCCCTGAAAAGCCGGGCGTAGCGGCGCGACAACAAAGCGCGTCAGTCTGAGCTTGGCCTGGACTCCCTCGGCCTATCCGCGCGCCCAAAGCGCGGGAGCTTAATACGAACCGCGCGTCGCCTGCGACAGCCCGCCGCCCTCATAATCAAGGCTCTATGGGCGGCACTTAGGGGCACACATTCATGCGACTCCACAACAAATCGATCATCGTCACCGGCGGCGCGCAGGGCTTTGGTCTTGGCATCGTTGAGCGCTTTGCTGCCGAGGGCGCGCGACTGATGATTGTCGATGTGCAGGGCGATGCGGCCGCGAGCGCCGCTGCCAAGTTCCCCGGCGCACAATCGATGCGCGCCGATGTATCCAAGGCATCGGATTGGGCCGCCATCGCCGCCGCCACAGTCAAGGCATTTGGCCGCATCGATGTCGTCGTCAACAACGCCGGGGTGTCGCACAAAAATCAGCCCATGCTTGAAGTCGATGAGGCCGAGTTCGACCGCGTCTACGCTGTGAATGTGAAATCAATTTATCTGTCGGCGGTTCACTGTGTGCCTGTCTTTCGGGCGCAAGGCGCGGGCGCGTTTGTGCAAATCGCGTCAACCGCTGGCGTGCGTCCGCGCCCCGGTTTGACTTGGTACAACGGCAGCAAAGGCGCGGTCATTTTGACCAGTAAATCAATGGCCGTTGAACTCGCCAAAGACAATATTCGCGTCAACTGCATCAATCCGGTCGCAGGCGAAACGCCACTCTTGGCAACGTTTATGGGCGAAGACACGCCCGAAAAACGCGCGATGTTTAAGGCGAGCATCCCGATGGGTCGTCTCTCAACGCCGCTAGACATTGCCAACGCCGCATTATTTTTGGCCAGTGACGAGGCCGAATTCATCACCGGCGCTTGCTTAGAAGTCGACGGTGGACGCTGCGTTTAGAGTTGGAGCAACCGCCGCGCGCCCGCCTCTGCGCTGTCGATCAGAGGCACGCCCAACGCAGGTGAAGCGGCTGCGATTTTCGCAGCGTATCCCGCGAGTCCCGCGCCACCCAAAATAATTGAGCGCACATTGGCTTGCCGAGCAACGGCGGCACACGCCTCACCGAGCAACACGATGGCCGCCTCGGGATCGGCTGCGAGCTGAGCGCCCGTTGCCTCAATCGTGTGAATCGTCTGCATTTGGTTCGCAAAGTCCAAGGCACCTGCCAGACGCTCGAGCATGGGTTTCCATCGCGCGCCGCCGGTCACGACGGCGAACGCGCCGTGTTGCACGGCTTCGATGAACGAAGCTTCAGCCAAACCAGTGACCGGGATACCACTCATCTCTCGGAGCGCCCACAACCCTGGGTCGCCAAAGCAGCCAATGAGCGCGGCGCTGGGCGTCGATCCCGATTCACACACGCGCCGCCACGCCTCGAGCGTGGCGTGGCCACCGATGGCGTAGCCCACCTCGTCTGAGATGTAGCTGCCACCGAAGCTCGCGGTCGCGGAAAGCAGCGTCGTGACGTCCGATGGGAACTCATTGCGTTGAACACCGCGCGCAACAGTAAGTAGCCGATCGGTCACTGATTCCGTGGTGTTGGGATTGATGATGAGGCGGGTTTTCATGGGGCTAAGTAATCTTCATCTCTGTGCAGTTTAAAGACGTAACTCCAAGCGCAGCGCCACTGACCTATCGGTGCGAGCATCGCTTATCACCGATTGCCGCTGACCGTCGGCGAAACTCACGTTGGTCGTGATCGCATCAATCGGCGCGATGTTCGACAGCGACAATCGAAGCTTGGTGCTCGAATTGATGGCCCATAACGCAAACGCGTCAAACACGCGCTTGGTGGTGATCTTTTGCAACTGCGTGTCGGTTTGCTGTGTGGTGTAAGCGGGTGTCCAGGCAAGGTTGCCGCCGACAGAAAGCGGCGCACCGCGGAATTTGTAATCTGCGCCCAGATTACCCGATGCGCGTGGCTGGCTGTCGATGCGGTTGTAAGGCCCGACGACCGCTGCTACGTTTGAATCGTAAACGCTCAGATTGAATCGAAGGTTTAGTGGGATTGCGTCATCGATCAATTCCCTCAATTGAAATTTCGCGTCAAATTCGATACCTTTGGTGATCGCTTTTCCGATGTTTTTCGGGCGCGCCACGTAGCGATCGGCGTTGGCCCAAGAAACATCTTCGAGTGCGGAAACGGTGCGAATTAGATCCTTTATGTCTCGAACAAAGAAGTTCACTGACATCACACCGCCCGATTTCAAATAGCGCTCGAACGCCAGATCCACGCCGTTAGCGCGCTCCGGTTTCAGATTTGGATTGCCTGCTCGATCCGGGCTCACGGCGGTGTTTGCGGCAGGCAACGGATAGAGCGTATTGAGAATTGGCCGCGAAGTGAGCTGCTGTACGCTGGGCGCCCGGTAACTCTGGGTCAAACTAAGTCGTAGCTGATCGCGCGAAGGTGACGCAAATCGCCACACGAAATGCGCCAGCGGCGTGAGCACACGACTGGTGTTGGCGTAAGTGTCTAGCGCAGTGCTGCTTTGCGTACGAATGGTTTCGTAGCGTAGTCCAGCATTGGCCGCCCACTCGGGGCTAATGTCCCATTCGTCTTGCACATAAGCCGCCATCCGCCGCGTGCCCACATCAAACGATGTACCCAAATCCGCTAGCTGTTGCACGCCATTTAGTCGTGTGAGCGACTGCTCGTCGCGACGAGTGCTCTCGATTTCCCATCCAGCGGTGAGCGCATGCTTTGAGCCTCCAAAATTGCGAATCAGTTTGCCGTTGAGATTCCATGAATTGTCGCGAACGTCGCCCCGCGTTGTTTGCAGTAAAGAGCGCGCACCGTCAGCGGTAAATTGTTCGTTGATCGACTCGGTGTTCGACCAAAACTTTCCGATACCCCCGCGCAGCTCGTAGCGTGTTGCCTCATCAATTCGTCTACTGAGGTTGAGGTTGATTCGCGCTACGTCAAAGCGCCCTTCGAAGTGTCCGTTTCGCGTGGCGTACGACGGCGGTGTCGTGCCGGGCGCTTGGAACACGGATGTCAACGTTCCGTTGGAGCGATTGTCACCCGTGTTGTGCGCGAAAAACGACTGCACACCGAATTGCTCGCCCGCGCCCAAACGCCACTGCGCGCGACCACTGAGGAAATAATTTTCGCGATGGTCATCGGTTTGAGAGAAGCCCAGTTGTTCGAGGAGCCGTTGGCCGGTTTGTTGGTCTTCGTTGAGATTGCGGACGTGGGTGTCGGTGAGTTGGTGGGTTGCGCCAACGGACGCCGTGACGTTGAACGTGCCCGTTTCGCTCAACGTACCATTTCGCGTCCACGATGCGTTAGGCGAAAACTTTGAGCGCTCTTCGCGCACCTCGGCTTTGAGCTCATTGTTGGTTTGCCGGATCGGCTCGCGCAGGATAATGTTGATGGTGCCCGCAATCGCTCGCGCGCCGGTTTCAGCGGTGGGAGCCCGCAGAATTTCAATGCGATCAACCTGCTCGGGTGTGATTTGCTCAATCGAAAACCCCGGCGGAATGCGCTGACCGTCGAGCAAAATTTGGGTAAAGCCGCCGCCCATGCCGCGCATTTGTGGCGCGCCGGGGCGACCGGGTCGTCCGCCGGTTGTGACGCCGGGTAAACGGCGCATCGCTTCACCCAAATTGCTGTCGCCGTATTGCTCCAAATCCTCACGCGTGATGATGATCTTCGCAGCGCTTGCGTTGCGGCGCGCGTCGTTGGCGCTGTTGCGACCGGTCACCTCAACCGGAGCCACGCGGTCAGCGCGGGCCGGCGTATCGGGCTTAGCGATTGCAGGTGCTTCGGTGGCCTTGGGCACGGCGGGCGATTCATCGGCCGGTGGAGTAACCGCGGGGGGTTGCGCTGTTTGTGCAAGCGCAACTGATTGAATCGAAAGCGCTGCAAGCGCTACGCAGACCGCGCGCTGTTTGAACTGTGTCATTGAGAAACCTTGGTGAACGATACTTTCATTCGGTGCGAAGTGAGTTAAGGTTCCCTTCGCCGCGAAAGAAGCCCAAGATTGGTAACCAAAACTAACGATACGGTATCGACCGAAAAGCCCCCACGACCGAGGCAGCGTCAATCGATCAATCCGGTGCGCCCAGCACCAGCGTCACGGTGATCGGCGACGTTGTGAAGTCATACGCTCGCTGTAAGACTTTAAAGAACACCGGAGGTTCATCCAAGGTGATACGCATTTGATCCCCCACGCCGGGCATCTGCATGCCGGGATCGGCGTTCGTTGAAAACGAAAATTCCGTTGCCCGGATCAGACGCTGCGCGGTGGGTGTGAGGGTTATTTTTAAGTCCATGCGCCATTTTATGAGCGCGGCAAAGGATGCGAGCAACTTACTTTCACGCGCGCAACCACTGCATCGTGTCGTCCAGTGCGCGACCGAAGCGCTTAACGAGCTCAGCGATTTGCTTTTCATCGATGATGAGCGGTGGTGAGAACGCAATCGCGTCGCCCGCCATGACACGCAAAATCAATCCGTGCGCCTGAGCGCGACGAACCAAGTGTGCGCCAACCGCTCGCTTGGGATCAAATGGCGTTCGCGTTTTCGGATTCTCAGCCAATTCAATCGCACCAATCAATCCGACACCACGAACGTTGCCAACCAACGGATGATCGGCATAGTGCTGCAGTCCCGCTTGCAGCGCAGGTGCAACATTTCGAACGTGGCCAATGATGTCACGCTCTTCGTAAATCTTGAGTGTTTCGAGCGCGATGGCGCAACCCAGCGGATGACCTGAATAGGTGTAGCCGTGACCAAAAACGCCCACGCCAGCGCTGGCATCGGCGCACGCCTGATAAATCTTTCCGCTGACGTACAGCGCTGAAAACGGTGCGTAGGCCGAAGTAATCATCTTGGCCGTGGTGAGCATGTCGGGTTCGAGTTGGTAGGTATCGGTGCCAAACAAATTTCCCGTTCGGCCGAATCCAGTGATCACTTCGTCAGCGATGAAAAGGATGTCGTACTTCTTTAAAACACGCTGAATTTTTTCAAAGTAAGTCGGCGGGGGAACGATCACACCACCCGCACCTTGCACGGGCTCAGCGATAAACGCGCCAATCGTTTCAGCGCCCTCGCTCAATATCAGCGCTTCAAGTTCCTCAGCGCAGCGCGTTGCGAATTGTTCGGGCGATTCGTCATCTTTAGCGAATTGATACGGATGCGGGCAGGTGGTGCGAAGCACGCCCTCCATCGGCAAATCAAAATGCTGATGCATCGCTGGTATGCCGGAGAGCGAAGCGGTTGCTAGCGTGACGCCGTGATAGCCCCTGACGCGAGCGATGATCTTTTTCTTCTGCGGCTGGCCAATGGCGTTGTGATAGTAGCGAACCAACTTCACCGCGGTATCGTTGGCCTCTGAACCCGAATTGGCAAAGATAACGCGACCTTCGCGAAGCGACGGCGTGGGCGCAAGAGAGATCAACTTTTCGCTCACCTCAGCGACCACGTTGTGCGCCTTACCCGAGAACGAGTGGTAATACGGCAGCACGTTCATTTGCCGGTGTGCGGCATCGGCTAAGCGTTTTTCACTGAATCCCAACGAGGCGCACCACAACCCCGACATGCCCTCGATGTAGCGCTTGCCCGCGTCGTCAATCACCTCGATGCCGTCGCCCTCAACGATGATGAGTGGGGCTTCCTTTTCAATCGCACGCAGATTGGTGTAGGGATGAAAATGGTTAGCTACATCTTTTTGGGCAAGAGTGGAAGCGGCGATTGGCGCGTTCATGGCGTATGTTTTCAGCAAGGCGTGTTGACGTGTTCGCATTATCTCCCTGCTCGTCGTTGGCCTGTCGCTGTGATGCGGCTGCGCTCGGGCTATGCTCCGGCTATGCAACTCATTCACACGCCCACGCTCAGCCTCGAGCCACAAATTGCCGCCCATGCCGAAGCGATGTTTGATGTTCTGAGCGACCCGGCGATTTATGAATTTGAAAATGGGCCGCCCGTGTCACTCGATTGGCTCCGTGCTCGCTTTGCCAAGCTCGAGCGCCGTCACTCCAAGGACGGCAGCGAACTGTGGCTCAATTGGGTGATCCGACTACCGACGAATGAATTGATCGGCTACGTCCAAGCCAGTGTGTTTGGCGATGGTCGAGCGCTGATCGCGTACGAATTGGGTAGCGCCCACTGGCGGCGCGGTTACGGCTCGCAAGCTGTCAGCGCGATGCTGCGCGAGCTTGCGGATCGCTACGCGGTCACAACACATTGCGCCGTTTTGAAGCAACGCAATTTCCGCTCAAGATTGTTTCTTGAAAAGCTCGGTTTCGTGATCAGCGATCCAATAGACCACGCGGGCTACAGCGTGGAGGGTGACGAATGGTTTATGCAACGAGCCGCTTAGCGCGACCCTTCACAACGCTTTTCGACGCGATTTACTGAGCTTGCCGATCCGCTCCCGGAGGCAAGTATTCGATGCTCGCGATAGAGGCGGGATTGGGTGTGACGGCAAGCTTTTGCGCTCGCACGACCGTTGTGATGCCCTCTGCGACGCGTGCCATGTTGATCGTGCCCAAGCCCTCCTCCAACACGGCCGCTGTACGAACAAATCGATCAAAGGCCAAGCGAGCGCGGCGCAATTCCAATGGCTCATTGATTTTTGGATCAGCTTGCTTGACGTACTTGACGGCCTCCGCGGTGTCGCGCAGCGCTCGTTTGAAGCTGGTGTGAAAGGCGCGCACAAATCGCGTGACTGTTTTCGGGTTGTCGCGCAGGAACTTTGGATTGACAAGAATTACGTTGCCGTACACACGAACGCCCGCTTCGTAGAACGGATAAACGTTGTAGTCGTAGCCGCTCATCCCGGCCGCTTCGATGTTGAGCATGCTGGTGAAAAAGAAGCCGGTGATCGCGTCGAGTTGGCCATTAGCAAACTGCACCTCGCGCTGCGCGGCGTCTACGTTTTGCCATTGCGGCGCGCCTACGACCGTGCTTTCCACAAATATCGGCCAGAGCTTTCGTCCACCGTCAAACGGCGGAGCGCCAATCTTTTTTCCTGCCAGTTGCGCAGGAGACGCGGCCGACGACTTGCGAATAAAAAGCGTTGCTGGCGTGCGCTCGTAGACAACGTAGACCGCCACTGGCGGGGCATCGTTCGGATTTTTGGCCGCGAATTCCACGAGCGCGCTAAAGTCGCCCAAGCCCATGTCAAATTCACCGCTTGCCACTTTGGCAACGGTCGCCGCTGATCCGGTGCCGGGTGTGACCTTGACGTCTAAGTTTGCCTTGGGAAACGTCGTTTGGTTGGCCATCAATAAGGGGGCAGCGGGTCCTTCCCACCGCCAATCATTGAGGAATCGGACCGTGTCCTGGGCGTGGGCCGTCGTCGCAAACACCCAACCACAAACGAGCGCCGCAAAGGCACATTTGCCGGCGAAAGGCCGGCGACTAAGCGTCAAGTTCATATCGATACCGTCCAAATTTCGGCGCGCAGGCCGATCCACACATCTTTTATTTGCGGTGTTCAGCGAGCGTGACACCGAGGCAGTTCAAGCAACGCGATACCGCGACACGGCACAGCTTTCCTCAACGCTTTTCTGCGTCAAATTCTAAACTGCACTTGTGTACCAACGTTAGCACGCTTCGAAGTGAATCGAAGTCAGACTTTTCTCGAATGGACGCGGACCACGCCCGCAAAAGAGCGTACATACAGCGTGCAGCCGCTCGGCCCGACATTGCAATCCGCCTGCCCCCCCACCCTGCGTTACCCGCGTTTGGGCAGTGCCCGCGCCTGAATGACGAGCTTGTTGTGCGCATCCAAAAACGCCGCGGCGATCACTTTGCCTTCGTTGGTGATACCCCAGCCCGCTGCGCCACCAATCACTTTGCCGATCACCAAACCGCCCACGCCCAAATCGGTGGCGCGGGCACTGCCCGTTGCGGCGGCAAGCTGTTCGGTCGTCTCGTTATCAGTGAGCAGCAGCACGACTTGCGCTTCTTTGAATTTCACGCCGCTGGCCAGGCCTGCCCAATCTCGCAGCACCGGAATCATTGACAGTAAGCCCGCAATACCGCCGCCTGCGTTGTTTTCGCTGAAGGTGAGCGAGGGCGTGAGCGTCATCTGTGAGCCGATGCCTTCGCCTTTTTTCGGCACGGTTTCGGCTTTCAAAATGCCTTTGTCTTTCAAGTCTTGTTCTTGAATCGTGCCACGCAGTCCCGCCGATCGATCAACGATTCGAAAGCAATTGCTTTGCTGCGCCATCACGCGGATGAGCGGTAGCGGGGTGGGCGGGAGCTGGTAGCTGGTGAGCACGGTGTAGCCATTGGGGCTCTCAGCGAGCGAAATGATGGCGATGGGTTCGGCGCAGGTGACGAGTTCCTTGGCGGCGTCTTTCGCGCCCGCGGGACCGGCGCTGCCGCTGACTTTGCTGCCGCCTTCGCCCAAATCAGTTTGGCGGCAGCCGCTGAGAATCGCGAGGGCGAAGAACAGAAAAACGGTTTGCTTTGACATGAGGGCGCTGGAAATGGGTACGATTGATGTAACTGTAACGTGGCGTGTTCGACAGAACGTATTTTTGCCACGGATTTCACGGATGAACACAGATTGTTCGGTCTGTGACCCACCTGTCCTCGCTTCTTGAAACTCACTATGCTCAAAATCTGGGGTCGCGCCAATTCATCCAACGTCAAAAAACCGCTCTGGGCCTGCGCGGAAATGGGCGTGCCGTATGAGCGCATCGATGCGGGCTTGCAGTTTGGTGTGGTCAACACCGACGAATACAAAGCGATGAATCCGATGGGGTTGATCCCGGTGATTGACGATGAAGGTTTTGTGCTGTGGGAATCCAATGCGATTGTTCGCTACCTCTGCGCCAAACACGGCAAGGACACATTTTGGCCAAGTGATTTAAAGATCCGCGCACAAGCAGATCGCTGGATGGATTGGCAATGCACGACCATGGGCCCGGCGCTCGGTACCGCCTTTCTGCACATGGTCCGGCTCCCGAACGATAAGCGCGACCCAGCGCTCGTTCACGCCAACGTCCCCAAAGCCGCTGATCTCTGGCGCGTGGTAGACCGCCAACTCGCACAAACCAAATGGCTCGCCGGAGAGCACTTCACGATGGGCGACATGCCACTGGGCATCCTCGCCTACACATGGATGGAGCTCAAGCTCGAAGACTACGATCTTGCACACCACCGCGTGAAGCTCGACAACGTTTGGCGCTGGTACGACCAGTTGCAAGCGATGAAACACTATCGCGACATTGTGCAGATTGGTTTGACTTAATCGCGCCGAACAAAGCGTCTAAACTTTATCGACGTACGCCATAACAAATATGGGCTACAAGCAATAAATACATTACTTTGAGAAGCAGTAAATACTGTTTAAATGCCCCATTTCATGGGGCATTGCATAGAAAAGCTTAAGCACGAAATACACTGACAAGCATGCAAGCCCACCTTCACTCGGCACACCGCGCCGAGCCCGCACTCGAACAACCCTACCTTGATTTGCTGCGCCATGTGATGACGCAGGGCGCGCAAAAAGGCGATCGCACTGGCACCGGAACGCTATCGACATTCGGCGCGCAGTTGCGTTTTGATTTGCAACGCGGCTTCCCGCTCATCACCACGAAAAAAGTGTTTTGGAAAGCCATCGCGTACGAGTTGCTGTGGTTTCTGCGGGGTGACAGCAACGCGAAATGGTTACAAGAGCGCGGTGTGACGATTTGGGATGAATGGGCGAAAGCCGATGGTGATTTGGGGCCCGTTTACGGCGTGCAATGGCGCAGCTGGCCCACCCCTGATGGCGGTCACATCGATCAAATCGCCGAGGTGGTTAAACAACTCAAAACCAACCCCGATTCGCGCCGCATCATCGTGTCCGCTTGGAACGTGAGCGAGCTCTCGAAAATGGCGCTGATGCCTTGCCATGCGTTTTTTCAGTTTTATGTGTCTTACCCTCCCCCCGGGGGGGAGCGGAGAGGCCCCCACCCCAGCCCTCCCCCTGGGGGGGAGGGTGGCGAAGCCGGAAGAGGGACTCCCGCATCTATCCACGTTGGAGCGGATGCCAACACCCTCTCCCCAACCCTCCCCCCCAGGGGGAGGGGGCGTTTGTCCTGCCAGCTCTACCAACGCAGCGCCGACCTATTTTTGGGTGTGCCGTTCAACATCGCCAGTTACGCCCTGCTCACCCACATGCTCGCGCAGCAATGCGATTTGGATGTGGGCGATTTCATCTGGACGGGCGGCGATTGCCACGTCTATTCAAATCACTTCGAGCAGGTGAACTTGCAGCTCTCTCGCGAGCCAATGTCGCCCCCCACGCTCAATATCAAACGCAAACCGCAATCCATTTTTGATTACGAGTACGAGGATTTTGAAGTGGTCAACTATCAAAGCCATGCGGCCATTAAGGCGCCGGTGGCGGTGTAGTCGCAGCATCAGTCATCGCTCGTCACCCCGGCGCAGGCCGGGGTCCACGCCCGCAGGCAATCTCTAGCGGTACAACCGCGCCAACGCGGTGCGCACATCCGCCGGAATACTCGCGCTGGTGTTACTCGCCTTATCCACAAACACATGCACAAAATAGCCCGTAGCGCGCGGCTCTTTGTCGTTCTTTCCGAAGAGCGCGAGCTCATATCGCACTGAGCTGTTACCAAGCTTTGCAACCCGCAAACCGACGTGCACGTCTTCGGGAAATGCGAAGCCTTTTTTGTAGGTGCACTGCGATTCAACACAATACGCGACGACGGGATCGGTGTGAATATCCACGTCACCGTACTCAATCAAGTAGCTGTTGATGACCGTGTCGAACCAGCTGTAATAAACAACGTTGTTTACGTGACCGTAAATATCGTTGTCCATCCAGCGGGTGTGCATGATGTGAAAGTGGTTAAAGTCGTCGCGGGTGTTTGCCATAGTTTGTGGGAGCGGTTTTACCGCGATTTCAAGCTACACATCAAAGTTAATCGCGGTGGAACCGCTCCTACATCGAACCCAGCCGCTCATCAAGCAACTCAATCCAATGCTTCACCGGCAGTGTAGTCCCACTTTGAATGTGTGTCATACAGCCGATATTGGATGTGGCAATCTGCGCGGGACCGTCGGCAGTGAGTGAAGCCACCTTCCGCGCTTTAAGCTCGTTACTGATCGTTGATTGCAACACCGAATACGTGCCCGCCGAACCGCAGCACAGATGCGAATCGGCAACCGGTGCCAAGCTGTAGCCCATGTCTTTCAACATCGTTTCCACCCCGCCTTTGAGCTTCATGCCGTGCTGCATTGTGCAGGGCGGGTGGTAGGCGATTTTTTCGTTTGACGGTTTCAACATCGTTTTGAGTTTTGGCCATTCGGCAACGATCACTTCAGAGACATCCTTTGACAGCGCAGCAATCTTGGCTGCTTTGTCGGCGTAAACCGCGTCGTGCTGCATGAAGTGCCCGTAGTCTTTGAGCATCACCGAGCAACCGGACGCCGTGCCAACGATCGCCTCGGCACCACCCTCAATCAACGGCCACCAGGCATCGATGTTGGCACGCACTTTCTCTGCCGCTTCCTCGTGCGCATTCATGTGATGCGACAGCGCGCCGCAGCAGCCACCGGCGGACACCCATTTCAGCGTAACGCCTGCTTTATCGAGCACCCTTGCTGCGGCGAAATCAATCGCAGGTGCCATCGCATTTTGTACGCAGTTGTCGAGCACGATCATCGTGCGGGCGTGTTGCGAATCCGGCCACATGCCTTGCGCCCTCAGCGGCTGCACTTTGGATTTGAGCGCTTTGGGCAGCAGCGGTCGCGCCGCTCGGCCGAGCGCCATGCCTGCGCTAAACAGTTTCTTGCTGAGCAAGCCTTTACGTAACGCGCCGCGTGCGGCTCGTTCAACCAGCGTGCGACCTACTTTCTCTTCGACCACATTGCGACCGATGTCGATCAAGCGGCCGTATTGCACGCCGCTCGGACAGGTACTTTCGCAGTTGCGACACGTCAGGCAGCGATCCAAATGCTGCTGCGTTTTTTTGGTGGGCTCCACACCCTCAAGCACTTGCTTGATCATGTAGATGCGACCGCGAGGCCCATCGAGTTCATCACCCAAGATTTGATAGGTGGGACAAGTAGCTGTGCAGAAACCGCAATGAACACAAGCACGCAAAATCGCATCGGCCTCTTTGCCTTGTGGGGTGTCTTTGATGAAGTCGGCTAGGTTGGTTTGCATGTTGTTCTGTAGGAGCGGCTTGCCGCGAAGGGTTATGACTCAAACAAATATATTGTGGGGAAAATTTCGCGGCAAGCCGCTCCTACAAACCGTGAAACACGCCGTATGGATCGAAGCTCTGTTTAATCTTTGCGTGAGTGTCGAGTAACGCGGCATCGAGTCCGTCAGTCGAAAACGATGAGCGGCTACCTGCGGCGTTGGCGGTTGCGTAACCGCCGTGCCGCTTTGCCCAGTAGCGAGTCTTCGCCGCATCAGCCAGTGGCGCGCGAACCCAACGTTGCGCACCGCCCCAATCAATCGCCTGCACAGCCTCATCGAGCGGGGCGGCGGTTGACTTGCACGACATTCGATGTAGCGGCACATCGCGCTCAAAGAAACTGTGTTTTTGCTCGCGCCAGTCGGCCCACCAAGCAGTATCGTTGGCGAGCGATTCTCCGCCAAGCTTTTGAACCGCGGTGTTCACGGCGGGTTCAGCACCGGCCAGTCGGACATAGAGTTTGCCGTCGACCCAGGTGGTTGCGGTGATTGGATTGGCCTCAGCGTACCAACGATTCATCTTTTCAATAGCATCGGTCGCGTTGAAATCAAAAACACGAGTCGCTTGCGCCTTGGGCAGCGGTAAACACTTAAACGAGATTTCAGTAATCACTCCGAGCGTGCCCATCGAACCGGTCAGCAATCGCGACACATCGAAGCCAGCTACGTTTTTCATCACCTTGCCGCCAAACGACAAATGATCGCCCTTGCCATCGATGATTTTTGTGCCGAGCACAAAGTCGCGCACTGAGCCAGCATACGGGCGACGGGGGCCCGAGGTGCCGGTGGCCACAACGCCGCCAATCGTGCAATGCTCGCCAAAGTGAGGCGGCTCAAACGCGAGCATTTGCCCGGCTTTCGCCATCGCACTCTCAACATCGGCCAGCGGTGTACCGCAACGCACGACGATGACCAATTCGTTCGGCTCGTATTCCACGATTCCGGTGTGTTGGCGGGTGTCAATCACCGCGCCCGCTGCACTGTCAAGCGGGGTGTTTCCACCCGCAATTTGAAGCTTTTGGCCCTTGGCCGCCGCCGCTTTTATCTGTGCTTGCCAAGCCTCAATCATGGTGCATTCTTTTCGTAGAGATACTCGGGTTCTTCGTGATCAACGATCTCGGTTTCGGCGCGCGCATCGGCCGCCCATTGCTGCATGGACGGATGCGCGAGCATCGCCGAAACGTAGGCGCTTGATACGGCATTTAATTTCACGCCGTACGTTGTGAAGCGAAACGCCACCGGGGCGTAATAGCAATCAGCCAAAGAAAACTCGCCATAGAGAAACGGACCACGCGCACCGAAGCGCTCTCTCGCCTCGCCCCACAGCATTTGAATGCGATCAATGTCTTGTTGGACATCGGCGCGCGGCGTTGCAATGGGATAGCTGCGGCGCACATTCATCGGCATCCAATGCCGGAGCGCTTGAAATCCGGAATGCATTTCCGCGCATGCGCTGCGGGCGTGTGCGCGAGCAGCGACCGCAGCAGGCCACAGGCCTGAATGCAAATCATCAAGGTACTCGACAATCGCCAACGAATCCCAAATCACCGTGTCGCCGTCGATCAAGCAAGGCACCCGACCATTGGGCGAGCGCTTCCGCGACTGAATTTCCGCAGCGAATTCCGCGGTGTCGAACACAAACCGCTCCTCGTTAAACGGAATAGCAAACGCATGCAGCGCGAGCCACGGCCGCAGCGACCACGATGAATAATTTTTGTTGCCGATTAGTAGTGTGTACATGGTTAAAGGCAGGGCGAGAGACGAATGACGAATGACGAGCACAGGACAGAAAGCAAAGCACTGCTGGCAAAGCTTTGCGTCCTAGCGCAAAGCGCGTCGTCCTAGCGAAGCGACGTCTTAGCGCAGCGTCGTCCCGACTCAGGTCATGGGGATGGTTTTTCCGGGGTTCATGATGTTGTTGGGGTCGAGCGCTTTTTTGATCGTTCGCATCACGTCCACGGCTTCGCCGTGCTCAACTTTCAGCGCGTCTAATTTATGAATGCCAATGCCGTGCTCGCCGGTACAGGTGCCGCCCATTTCAATGGCAATATGCGCGATTCGCTCGGCCACTTTGTCAGCGCGAGCGCGCTCGTCTTTGTCGTTCGGATCGAAGGTGATTTGCACATGGAAGTTCCCGTCGCCGACATGGCCAACAATCATGCAGACGAGGCCGCTCTTGTCGACTTCGGCTTTGGCTGCGGCGATGCAATCTGAGAGCCGTGAGATTGGCACGCAGCTATCGGTCGCAAACGCCTGTTTTCCAGGGCAATACGCCATACCCGCCCAATACGCATCATGCCGCGCTTTCCACAATTTGCTGCGATCTTCCTGCTTGTCGGCGAATCGGTAGTCGCTGCCGCCGTAGTCAGCAGTGATCGCTTTCATCTGCTCGATCTGCTCAGCCACGTAAGCATCGGTGCCGTGAAACTCCATGAATAGCGTGGGCTTCGCCGCGAAGCCTTCGAGCTTGCTGTACTTCATGCACGCGTCCATTTGCACCGCATCGAGCAGCTCGATTCGCGCCATCGGGATGCTCATTTGCATAGCGGTGATGACGGTGTTGACCGCGTTGGATAGTCCATCGAATTGACACACCGCAGCGCTGATGCGCTCAGGTACACCGTAGAGCTTCAACTGAATTTCAGTGATGATCCCGAGCGTGCCTTCGGAGCCGATGTAGAGCCGCGTTAAGTCGTAACCTGCGCTTGATTTTCTGGCGCGCGTGCCGGTACGAATGATGCGTCCGTCCGGAGTGACAACGGTGAGCCCAAGAATATTTTCGCGCATCGTGCCGTAGCGCACGGCGTTGGTGCCGCTGGCACGCGTTGCGCTCATGCCACCGATGCTGGCGTTAGCACCCGGATCAATCGGAAAGAACAAACCCGTGTGGCGAATTTCAGTGTTGAGTTGTTCGCGTGTCACACCCGCTTGCACGCGGCAATCAAGATCCTCGGTGTTCGTTTCGAGCACTTTGGTCATACGAGACATATCGATGCACACGCCACCGTACAACGCTTTCAAATGCCCCTCTAGCGACGTACCTGTGCCAAACGCAATGACTGGAATTCGCGCTTGATTACAGAGCTTGACGATGCTCGCAACCTCTTCGTTCGTTTCTGGAAACACCACCACATCGGGCATGCCAGCATCCTGCAAGCCCTCGCCGTGGCTGTGTTGCTCACGAATGGCGTGGGTGGTTACAGCGCGGTCGCCAAAGTCTTTGCGAAGTGCTTCGACGGTGGTTGCGACAGACGTTTCAGTGGGGCGTTCGAAGGTGAGGTTCATGGTTTGTGATCTATTTAATTCAAAGATGTGTTTCTTCGACGCAGATTAGCGCAGATTTAAATCAGATTTACGCTGATTACCAAGCGAAGAAAATCTGCGTTAATCTGCTTCGAATCTGCGCCAATCTGCGTCAAAAAATATCGTTCAAAACCTATCCAGATCAGCAAACGGCATCGGTTTGCCCTGAGACACTTTCATCTTTCCAAACTCGGCGCAGCGATGCAAGGTCGGCACCGCTTTACCGGGATTGAGTAATGCATGCTCATCGAACGCATGCTTAATCTCATGCATCCGTGTCAATTCTTTCGGCGAAAACTGCACGCACATCTGATTAATTTTTTCAATGCCAACACCGTGTTCGCCAGTGATCGTGCCGCCCACCTCAACGCACAATTCCAGAATGTCAGCGCCAAAATCTTCGGCGCGCTGCAGCTCACCGGGGATGTTGGCATCGAACATGATGAGTGGATGCAAATTGCCATCGCCCGCGTGGAAGACGTTGGCGCAGCGCAGTCCATATTTCTCGGACAGCACTGCAATTTCGTTCAATACACGCGGCAGCTGCGCACGCGGAATCGTGCCGTCCATGCAGTAGTAATCCGGCGAAATTCGTCCCGATGCGGGAAACGCATTCTTGCGACCGCTCCAATAGCGAAGCCGCTCCGCTTCGTTGTTTGAAACCTTAATATCAGTCGCGCCCGCTTTGCGAAGCACTTCGGAGACACGGGCGATTTCATCGGCCACCTCTTCGGGCGTGCCGTCACTTTCGCAGAGCAAAATGGCGGCCGCTTCGCAGTCGTAGCCAGCGTGTACAAAATCCTCAACCGCGCGGGTGGCGATACGATCCATCATTTCTAAGCCCGCGGGAATCACACCGGCAGCGATGATGTCGCCTACCGCCGCACCAGCTGCTTCAACCGTTGCGAACGAGGCCATCGCAACCACCGCAAGCTGCGGTTTTGGCGTGAGCTTCACCGTGACCTCCGTCACAATGCCCAGCAGTCCTTCGCTACCAATCATGAGTGCGAGCAAATCGTAGCCGGGTGAATCAAGACCGTCGCTGCCGATGGTGACGATGTCGCCCGTCATCAACACCACACGCAATTTGCGCACGTTGTGAATCGTCAATCCGTACTTCAGACAGTGCACGCCACCCGAATTTTCAGCAACGTTGCCGCCGATGCTGCACGCGATCTGCGACGACGGATCAGGCGCGTAATACAAGCCATGGTGCGCGACCGTTTCGCTGATAGCGAGATTCCTGACGCCAGGCTGCACCACCGCCGTACAAGCCAGCGGATCAACCGAGAGCACGCGCATCATCTTGGCGGTCGATAGCAACACCGATTGCGGATCGGGCATCGCCCCGCCCGACAGGCCCGTACCTGCACCACGCGCCACCACGCTCACGCGATGCGTGTGGCAAATTCGAAGAATATCGGCGATTTGCGCCTCGTTTTCTGGCAGCACCACACATTTCGGCAGCGCGCGATACATCGACAAACCATCGCATTCGTAGGGACGCATCTCCTCTTCCGCGAATTTCAAATTCGCGGGCGGCAGCACCGCGGCGAGTTCTTCAAAGAGTGTGGCGGCTTTCATACGTTACCTTTTGTACTTTTTTCAGTGGCGATGCGTTGATCAATTCGATCAATGGCCCGCTGCACGTGCGAATGAGACATACGTTTGGCTTTGGCACCGTCGCCCGCCGCGATCGCCTTGTAAATCGCTGCGTGATCGCTTTGTCCGACGGTCGCGATACCCACGCCGTAACCAATATCGTCCCACGTCGCTTTGCGTGAATCGGAAAACTGCGCGCCGAGGAATTCAACGAACTTTGCGATCTGTGAATTGTGCGATGCGTGCGCTATGGCTGAGTGAAATGCATCATCGTGAACCGAGCCGTCGGTGCGTTGCTCGAGCGCGGAATGCATGCCTTCAAGCGCTGCGCGAATCGCAATCAAATCGGCGTCATTGCGGCGCTGCGCGGCGAGCTCCGCTGCACCCGCTTCAACGATTTGCCGCAGCTCCAGCACTTCGCGTTCGGCTTCGGCATCGCTTTGATGTTTGGCCTGTGCAACCATGCGAAACGCAGCGAGCTTGTTGCGATCGGCCACAAACGCGCCCGCGCCTTGCCGCGTTTCGATTCGCCCATCAGCCCGAAGCCGCGCCAGTGCCTCACGAATCACCGGCCGCGACACACCGAGCGATTCAGCGAGCGCCATTTCGGTGGGCAGCTTTTCGCCGACCTTCCACAAATTCATATCGAGCTGCAAGGACAGGCGCCCATACGCCTCGTCGGCCAGCGAACTGGGGCGATCAATCGCGTTCATCCCATTGCCGGCATGAGCGGCCAGCCCAGCATCTGCGAGCGCGCGAGCAACGTGCGGTAATACGGTAGAAAGTGTTTGGTTGTCAGACAACATGACTCAAATCATAACCGCCTGAGGACGATGACACAACTGGCAAACCCTTGAGATAACGGGCACCTTACAGTCAAACTTAACCCCGCCATGCCTTAAAAAATAAGGCATTAAGTCGAAATTATGTGCCATTCAAAAAGTATTGCAATTGATCGATACGCCTTATTACTTATGGCGTTGCTATAAAAAGCTATTTTGAAAACTCGCGCCCGGCTAATCCGCCTTCGCTCCAGAACGCTTCACCACGTTTTGCCACTTTGCGATGTCGGATTTCACGATGGCGGCGAATTCATCGGGGCGATTGGCGACGACATCAAAGCCCATTTGGGTGATTTTTTCTTTGACATCGGGCAGCGCGAGTACAGCCGCGGTATCAATGTGCCATTTGTTGACGATGTCTTTGGCGACCGCCGACGGTGCAAACAATCCAAACCACGCGAGCGATTCGTAACCGGGCACGGTATCCGCCACGGGCGCTAGATCGGGCACGGCACCGAATCGCTTCACGGTCGTCACGCCCAGCGCGCGAAGCTTTCCAGATTTGATGTGCGGCAAGATCGGCGGCAAGTTGCCGATCATCAATTGCACCTGCCCGCCGATCACGTCGGTGATGGCCGGATTGGCGCCTTTGTAGGGCACATGAGTCATCTCGATCCCGGCAAATGCTTTGAGCATTTCGCCGTTGAGGTGCGCCGAAGATCCATTGCCGCCCGACGCAAACGCGTACTTTCCGGGCTCTTTTTTCGCCAGCGCGATGAACTCAGCCACCGTGTTTGCGGGCACGCCGGGGTTCACCACAAACACATTGGGCGCTGAACCGACCAAGCTAATCGGCGCGAAATCACGAGTCACGTCGTAGGGCAATTTTGGATAGAGCGCTTGATTGATGGCGTGCGAGCCCGCGTTGCCCAAAATGACTGTGTAGCCATCGGGCGCAGACTTCGCTGCTGCCTCAGTTCCGACCACGCCACCGGCACCCGGGCGATTCTCAACGGTCACCGGTTGCGCCCAACGCTCGGAGAGTTTTTGTGCGAGCATGCGAGCAAGCAAATCCGAGCCATCGCCTGGCGCGCTGGGCACGATGATTTTGACCGGCTTGGACGGGAACGCCGTTTGTGCGTCAACGATCATTGCAGTAGTGCCGATCATTGCAGTGACAGCAAGCAGACTTGAGAAGCGAAGAAAATATTTCAAAGCTCGGATCCTTGAGATGTAGATGTATTTCCGCCATGCATATTAGTTCGTTCAGCTTCCACAGCATTCACATCAATTCAAAAACGAATTGGAGTTTCGTTCGCATCGAGCTCGGCGACGGCAGCATTGGCTGGGGCGAATGCTCGCTCAACGGTTGGGAGCGCGTTCAGGATCGCTACGCCACCGAATTCGGCGCATCGCTGATTGGCAAGGTCTTTCACACCGCCGCTGACGTGGCGCTGTTGTGCGAATCCTATCCGCATTCGCCGGGCGGATTGATCGCGCATTCGGTGAAGAGCGCCACCGAAGTGGCGCTCATCGATGCCGCAGCGCGCTACCGTGGCAAAAGCGTTTACGCGCTCTTGGCCGAGGAGCGAAATCTAGCCATTGAGCGCACCCACGTTGCGGTGTACGCCAACATTAATCGCGCCGCCCAACCTCGCACGCCCGCCGGTTTTGCGGCCAGCGCGAGAGCGGCTGTGACGGCCGGATTTCTCGGCGTCAAGATCGCGCCATTTGACGGCGTCTTACCCAGCAATTGCGATCTCGAAATTGCCCGACGATTGATCGACGATGGTATTGCTCGTGTCTACGCCGTGCGCGAAGCGGTCGGCCGTGCGATTTCGGTGAAAGTGGATTGTCATTGGCGGTTCAGCCCCACCGCCGCCGCCGCGGTACTCGATCGATTGATGGACGCGCGAATCGATTGGTTTGAGTGCCCGGTCAGCGAACACGTTGAGCAACATGCAGCGATTGCCGCACTTCGCCGGCGCGCCAACGACATGGGCGTGCGTTTGGCAGGCGCCGAAATGCAAATGGGCGTGCGCGGATTTCGGCCATTTGTCGCGGGCGGCTTGTACGACACCATCATGCCCGACGTAAAGTATTGCGGCGGCATCAACGCGCTGTTAGATATCGCCGAGCTCGCCCGCCAACACAATGTACACACCGCGCCGCACAATCCCACCGGGCCCATGTGCAATTACGCATCGCTGCAGGCGTGCGCGATTTCATCGAACTGCGATTTGCTGGAGTATCAGTTTGGCGAAAGCGAACTGTTTCACACGATGGTGTTCAACGACCATCCCGCACTGGTCAACGGCCAATTTGTCATCCCCAACGAACGTGGGCTGGGTGCCGCCTGCGATCTATTCGCGTTTGACGAAAACCCACTGCGACCCGTGCCACAGGGATTGCATCCGTCGTTGGGGTGAGGCGCTTATTACTTTCTTGTTGTCACGATGACTCAAAAGTGCTTGCCATGCCGTGCCGAATTCGTCTGACGAACCGGAATAGGAAATGTCACGCAAGTGAACCGCCGCGACGGGGCACCCTCAGCACAGCCGCCGATAGCGGCGTTGAACACCACAGTATCAGCGCTGGCTCCCAACACCGAGCGCACTACAACGCCACCGTTGACACCCACGGGACCGCTGCAATCACCACCAGCCCTGCCATCAGCGCGGCTAAGTAGGACCATATTGCGCCCATCACTTCATCAGGGGATGCATCACCAATTCGGCAAGCCACATAGAAGCCAACACCAATCGGGGGCATCATGAGCCCAATGTTCATCGCCGTTACGACGACCATCGAGTAGTGAACGTCGTGAATGCCGAGTTTCTTGGCGATGGGAAACATGATGGGGGCCAGAAGCAAAATCGCCGGAAGACCTTCAAGAATGCAGCCAAGCACCAGAAACACCACGATGGTTACGGCCAAATAGGCCCACACACCGCCGGGCAAGGTGGTTAAAAACACCGAGAGTTGTTGCACCAATCCGCTTTGCGCAATCGCCCACGCCATGGCCGACGCGGTGCCCAGAATTAGCAAAATCGCGCCACTCAACGCCGCTGTATCGACAAGCATTCGGTAGACCTGTTTACCACTTAGTCCGCCGTAGAGCAGCTTGCCGATCACCAGCGCGTACAGCACTGCAAGCGTTGAGACTTCGGTGGCTGTAGCCACGCCACCGCCGACGGCGCTGCGAATCAAAAATGGCAGGATCAACGCGGGCGCGGCCAGCAATAGCAATCGCCCCACGGTCATCCAAGGCGCGCGCTTCACGCCCGTCATGTCTTCGTTTCGAGCGTTCCAACGCGCCAAAATCAGCAGCGCCAGCAAGAGCACCATTGCCACCACAAAGCCGCTTTGAAAAAGCCCAGCGATCGACACACCGGCGACTGATCCCAACACGATGAGCACGATGCTCGGTGGCACCGTATCAGCCATAGCGGCCCCGGTGGCGAGCAGCGCCACCATTTCCTTAGGTCTGTGCCCGCGCCGTTTCATTTCCGGAAAGAGCGCCGGAGCGACGGTGGCCATGTCAGACACCTTAGATCCCGAAATGCCCGACACGATGAAGAGCGACCCGAGCAACACGTAAGACATACCCGCTTTGATGTGTCCGAGCAGTGACGCCAACACGTCCACAATCGCCTTCCCCATCCCAGTGCTGTCGAGCACACAGCCAAGCATCACAAAAATCGGCACTGACACCAAAATGATGCTCGACATACCTTCGTCCATGCGGCCGATCACCACCGTCAACGGCACGGTCGTGGCAAAGCCCAAATACGCGAGCACCGCTAAGCCAAAGCAAAATCCAATGGGTACGCCCGCCGCCAACCCGAGCGTGACAAGACCAAACAAAAAGATGAGCAGATTCCAGTTGCCTAGGGTTCTCAGCGTGCCCGACCCGAGCCAACACAACAGCGCCACAGCGCCAACGACCAGCGCTGCAACGATGAGCTCACGCGGCTTAACCGTTTGCAGCGCGAAGGTGACGATCAGTAGGAGCATCGCCACGACGCTAAAGAAGATCGCCGCTACACGAAACGCATTGGGCCAGCCCAGCTCCGGGGTTCGCACCGGCCATTCGTCGATCATGTATTCATAGGCTTGCGGTGTCAGCACGAGTAGCGTGACGGCAACGGCGACGAGCGCAAAGGCTTGTACATAACCACGCCAACGCAAATCAACGCGCTCAACCAACCACGTCAAGCGTAGATGTTCGTTGCGATGCATCGCGAGCACCGCCCCCAAGAGCGCCAGCCAGATGAAGGAGAGCGAAACAATTTCGTCAATCCACACCACCGGGAGCGACAGCGCGTAGCGAGCAACGACGCCCACTAAGAGCAGCACAATAATCAGTGTCAGCAGTGCAGCGCTGATGAGCTCGATGGGCAGCATGAAGCGCGCCGCCCATCTCGCCGCGCCAGACGATGGCGCTGCGGGTTCAATCACACTCACAGCTGCGGCTTAGACCAACGCGCCCGAGTACTTTTCGAGCTTGGCCATGGCTTCGTCGCCGAATTTGCCGCGCCACTCTTTGTAGAAGCCCGCCTTGGATAGCGCATCCCGGAAGCTCGCAGAATCGGGCCGGTTGAACACCATGCCACGCCCTTTGAGTTGATCTTCGAGCCCGAGGTTGAGCTTTCGAATATCGTCGCGCTGCTTGAGCACGGCCTCACCCACGTGTTTGTTGATGAGCGCCTGCACGTCAGCTGGCGTGCTCGCCCAGCGTTTGCCGTTGGCGAGAATCCATTGGCCATCCCACATGTGTCCGGTCATTGACACAAACTTTTGCACTTCGTAGAGCTTGGCGATTTCGATAATGGCCAACGGATTTTCTTGTCCTTCTACGACCTTGGTTTGCAGGGCGGAATAGACCTCACTGAAATTGATCCCGGTCGGCGCGGAGCCAAGCGCCTTAAACATCGATGTCCAGAGCGGGCTGACTGGCACACGAATTTTGAAGCCCTGCAAATCTGCCGCTGAGTTAATCGGCTTGGTGCTGGTGGTGATGTTGCGAAACCCATTGTCGAGAATTCGATCAAAACTATGCAGGTTGACCTTGGCAATAGCGGCGCGAATGAACGAGCCCAAATCACCGTCCATCGCGGACCATACGGTGTTGTAATCCTTGAACGCGAAGGCCAAACCATTGATGCCCGCCAGCGGTACCAAGGTTTGCAGAATCAGCCCAGAGAGCGGGAAAAAATCAATGGCTCCCGAGCGCACCTGCGAGAGCATGTCGGTGTCGCCACCGAGCTGATTATTTGGGAATATTTGAATATCGACGCGTCCCTTGCTCTCGGCACGAATGGCGTCCGCCGCCTCTTTGATTCGGATGTTTGACGGGTGGGTGACCGGGATGTTGTTGGCCCACTTAAACGTGTGCTCGGCGGCTTGCGCAAACACCGGTGCGCCCACCGAAATCAACGCGCTGGCGGCGGCGCCGCCTTGGACGAAGCGACGGCGGCTGTCGTTATGTGATGTACTCATTGAATCTGACTCCTTAGCGTGATGATGTTTGGAAAAGAAAGTATGTTTTTGTTCTAGAGACACAGTGTTTGAGTGGCTACCCGAAATTTGAACTACTTCGCTGTCAAGAGCGCCCTGGCAGCGCGCGCGATCTTTTCTGGTGAAAGCCGCGACTCCTGCTCGAGCACTGAAGCGTAGCCAACCGGAATACGCGGCGCACCCAACCGGGCAACGCGGCAACCGACAGCTTCGGCGGCGCTTGCGGCAACCTCCGCACCAAAACCGGCCACCTGCACTGCCTCGTGCACCACGAGCAACCGGCCCGTACGCGAGCAGGATTCAAACACCGCGCGCTGATCCCACGGCCACAGTGATCGCAAATCGATCACTTCGACGCTCGCGCCTGCTAATTGAGTGTCATTGAGCGCGGCGAGCGTTAGACCCACGCCGCGAGACCAGGTGACGATGGTCAAGTCGCTGCCGTGTTGTAACGTTTTTGCAGCGCCCAAAACGGCGATCTCGTTGGTGTCAACGGTGCTCGCGTTGGGCCAGAGCTCCTTATGTTCCATGTAGACCACCGGGTCGCCGCACGCCAATGAGGCTTTGAGCAAACTGTAGTTGTCTTGCGCAGTGGCGGGTGCAACAACGACCAGCCCAGGAATGTGCGCAAACCACGATTCGAGTGACTGCGAATGCTGCGCCGCTGAGGCTGACCAAATCCCGATGGGCATCCGCGCCACGAGCGGCACGCGGCCCTGCCCGCCAAACATGAAGCGATTTTTCGCTGCCTGATTGATGAGCTCATCCATGGCGCAGAGCGCAAAGTCAATCACACGCATTTCTACGACCGGTCGCAAACCGGCCAGCGCCATGCCCACCGCTGCGCCCATGATGTTGGATTCGGAAATCGGCGTATCAATAATGCGATCTCGACCGAATTCCGTTTGCAACCCGCGATACTGGCCAAACACGCCGCCTCGTCCCAAATCCTCACCCAGCGCCACCACAGTCGGGTCGGCGCTCATCGCCTCTCGAAGCCCTAAGGCAGCGGCTTCGGCGTAGGTCAACGACAAAGCGGTCGATGTGTCCGAGCTCATTTCCACACTCCAGCACCGGTGTTCATGATGTCTTCATAAGCCTCGGTGACTAAAGGCCATGGTGCGTTGGCTGCATCTCGCAACGCAGCAGCAATTTCCTCCGCAGCGTCATGATCGATCTGCGCAATTTCTTTATCGGTTACGCCGCGCTCACGCAGGGCGGCAGACGATATCAGCAACGGATCTCGTAGCTTGGCGGCAGCCACTTCGGCGGCATCGCGGTAAGTGCCGGGATCAACAGAGACGTGCCCCTTGAAGCGGTAAGTGATGGCGTGCAGGAGACGGGGCCCACCACCGGCGCGAATTTCTTTGACCAGCCCGCAGGCCGCCTGATCGACCGCAGCTACGTCGTTGCCGTCTACCTTGATCGATGCGATACCCAATGCTGCTGCGCGCGCCGAAACTCCATCACCCGCCGTCATTGGCGCGGTGGGCGTGGTGGCCGAAATACGATTGTCTTCGCATACAAAAAGCACCGGCAACTGATACACCTGCGCCCAGTTGAGACCCTCTAAAAATGGCCCGCGATTGGCTCCACCATCACCAAAGAAACAGGCCACGATGTTGGGCAGCTTGCGGATTTTCAGCGCGTGCGCCGCGCCCGTTGCAATCGGAATGCCGGCCGCCACCACGCCATTGGCCCCCAGCATCCCCACCGAAAAATCGGCGATGTGCATCGAACCGCCCTTGCCTTTATTGAAACCGGTCGAGCGGCCAAACAGCTCACACATCATCCGCGTCACGTCGGCACCTTTAGCCAGCGTGTGGCCATGACCACGATGCGTTGATGTGAGCAAATCCGCACGTTCCAAATTCGCACAAACGCCCACGGCAACCGCTTCCTGGCCCGTTGACAGATGCAGCGGTCCTCGCACCAACGCTGGTTTGTCCGAGGCGGCGAGCCCCCATGCGGCAACGCCACCCTTGCTCGCCTCTTCGGCGGCGTCTTCAAAGGCGCGAATGCGGCGCATTTCGCTGTAGAGATTGAGTAGCCGCGATGTCGATCCGACCGATTCCAAAATTAAGCTCCCTGAGTCGATTGCTTGCGCAGTGCAGGCAGCCCCACGCCAGCGGCGTCAAAGCCGCCATCAACTGCCAATACTTGGCCGTTGACATAGCTAGCGGCGGGGCTGCACAAAAAACCCACCGCTTCGGCAATTTCTTCGGGGGTGCCGTAGCGATTGAGCGGCACGGTGTCGTAGTAATCCGAGCGAATGGCCACTGAGTGCACAAGCTTAGACATTTCGGTGTCCACGGGCCCTGGCGCGATGCAGTTAACCCGAACGCCCGCATTTCCGAGCTCTACCGCTTGCTGCTTGGTGAGATGAATGAGCGCGCCCTTGCTGGTACCGTAGGCGACGCGCAGCGTGCTGGCTCGAAGGCCGGAGATGGAGGCGATATTGACCACCGCGCCGCCGTCACCCGCAATCATCAGCGGCGCAAACGCCTGAGTGCATAAAAATGCGCCGTCTAGATTGGTGGAGAGCACGTGTCGCCATTCGGCAAAGCTCGTCTCAAGAATCGGCTTAAACACGGCCACACCCGCGTTGTTAACCAAAGCGTCTGCACGGCCGAAACGCGCTACCACGGCACGGGCGGCCGCAGTTACGTGATCTGGATTGGAGACGTCGCAGTCGAGCGCGAGCACCCGACCAGCAAATTCGGCCTCGAGCGATTGCGCGGTGAGCTTTAGCGTGGGTGCGTTGTTGTCGAGCAACGCGGCGCAGTAACCGCGCCGTAAAAACCAGGTGGCAATCGCCAGACCGATGCCGCGGGCGCCGCCCGTAACAACGACAACGCGGTTGATTGGGGCATCTGCGGTCATAAAGGCACGGGTTCGTTGAAACTCAAACCAGTATACGCACGGCTTTCGTTAAACGTAGTCTATGCCCGAATTTCCGGAACTCTGGTCCCGCTGGGCGTTGCAGCGCGGTCGAGCTCTATGCCGCCGAAACCAAAATTTCCGTGGTGATTTCTGCCGTGTGACCCAGCATCGCTGTTGCAGAGCAATATTTTTCTTTTGAAAGCTTGACCGAGCGCTCAACGACCTTGGGATCGATGGCCGGTCCGGTCACGCGAAAGGTCAATTTGATGGCGGTAAACACCTTCGGATCTTCGCTCGCGCGCTCGGCCTCGGCTTCGACCGAAAAAGCTGTGAAATTCTGCCGAGCTTTTTTCAACATCAGCACCACATCAAACGCAGTGCAGCTTGCAGCGCCAGCAAGCACTAACTCCATCGGTCTTGCGCCGGTGTTTCGACCGCCGTAATCGGGCGCGCCATCGATCACAAGGGCGTGTCCGCTCCCCACTTCGGCCACGAATTGGACGTTATCCATCCACTTAATTGTTGACTTCATAAGCTCTTTCAAAAACTAGAGTTTCTTCACTACGAAAATTATCCCGCAGCGCAGCAAATTCACTTGACTTGTGCGGTGCAGCATGAAACACTTTGCCTGTCGTTTGGTTCCTCCTCCTTATCGAACGACTGGTGTCCCTCCTTCCTCCTCCTTTGGTGAGACATCTTTTAGCGGCAGACCCTTCGGGCCTGCCGTTTTTCTTTGTGCGCTCGCTTTGCGAAACACGAACTAAAGCCTAATTTTCGGGCTATAATCGACGGCTCGACTCAAAAAACGGTCGAGTTACTCATAACGCTTTGCGCGACAGAGGGTCAACGATTCTCACCGCACTCTGCACAACATCAATCGAGTTTAAGGCACGTTTCACATGAAAACTTATTCCGCCAAACCGGCTGATATCAAACAGGACTGGCTCCTGGTTGATGGCACCGATCAAGTGCTGGGCCGTCTGGCCAGCCAAGTCGCGCTTCGTCTGCGCGGCAAACATAAGCCCACCTTCACGCCGCACATGGACACGGGTGACTTCGTCATCGTGACCAACGTTGACAAGCTTCGTGTCACCGGCGACAAGGCTGCGCAAAAAACCTATTTCCGCCACTCCGGTTTCCCCGGCGGCATCTACGAAACCACGTTCGACAAGATGCACGCTAAGTACCCGGATCGCGTTTTGAAGCACGCCGTGAAAGGCATGCTCCCGAAGGGCCCGCTCGGATACGCGATGCTCAAAAAGCTCAAGTGCTACACGGGTGACGCGCACCCCCACGCAGCCCAGCAGCCCAAGACACTCGTTCTCACCAAGTAATCGACCCACCCTAAGGAATCATCAAAATGATCGGTAATTTCCACTACGGTACGGGTCGTCGCAAAAGTGCGGTCGCTCGTGTGTTTATCAAAGCAGGCAAAGGCGCCATCGTTGTAAACGGTAAGCCTGTTGACCAATTCTTCGCTCGTGAAACCGGCCGCATGATCGTGCGTCAGCCGCTCGAGATCACGAACAACCTCGAGAGCTTCGACATCATGGTCAACGTGATGGGCGGCGGCGAATCGGGTCAAGCCGGTGCGGTGCGTCACGGCATCACCCGCGCGCTGATCGAGTACGATGCAGCGTACAAACCAGAGCTCAAGAAGGCCGGTTTGGTCACCCGCGATGCTCGCGAAGTCGAACGTAAAAAGGTCGGTCTTCGTAAGGCGCGGCGTCGCAAGCAATTCTCCAAACGCTAAAGAAACTTGCTGCGCGGGCGCACTGCTTCGTTGGTGCTTCGCTCGTGTACAAAAGTACACGTCGCGAATCACCACCTCGCATTGCATCCCGCTCGCTGCGTTTCTTAATCGGCGTACTGAGCTAAAGGCCGTGGTTGATCCGCGGCCTTTGTGCATTTTGGGTTACCCTCTCTGTCGTTATTGAGCTACAGGACCAAACAAGATGAGCGCATCTAACAAGATCAAAGTTGGCATCGTGGGTGGCACGGGTTACACCGGCGTAGAGCTTTTGCGTATGCTCACGCTGCATCCCCACGCCGAAGTCGTAATGGCGACATCCCGCAAAGATGCGGGTACGCGCCTTGATGCGATGTTTCAAAGCCTGCGCGGCCGTTGTGATTTGGTGTTTAGCGATACGGCCACGGCTGATCTGACGCAATGTGACGTGGTGTTTTTTGCAACGCCACACGGTGTGGCGATGGCCGATGCACCCAAGCTTCTCGCCAAGGGCGTGAAGGTGATCGATCTGGCCGCTGATTTCCGTTATCGTGACGTCGCCCAGTTCGAAAAAACCTACAAGATGACGCACAGCTGCCCGGAGCTCATCGCGCAGTCAGCATACGGGCTGGTGGAGCTCAACCGCGACGCCATCAAAAAAGCGAATCTGATCGGCAATCCCGGTTGCTATCCCACCACGATGCAGATTGGTTTCATGCCGCTCCTAAAAGCCGGCATCGTCGACGCGGCGCACCTGATTGCCGACTGCAAGACCGGTATCTCCGGCGGCGGAAAAAAAGAAGAACTCGGCTTTCTGTATTGCGAAGCAAGCGACAACGTTGAAGCCTATGGCGTGTCCGGTCATCGTCATCACGGAGAAACCGTGGCGCGTTTGCAAGAATTCACCAGTGAAAAAGTGGGTCTGCTGTTCACGCCGCACCTCACGCCGATGATTCGCGGAATGTTCTCCTCGCTGTATGCGCGACTCACCAAGCCCACGACCAATGATGAGCTGCAAGCGCTGTTTGAAGCTGCCTATCATGGCGAGCAGTTCATCGATGTGATGCCCTTTGGCAGCTACCCCGAAACGCGCTCAACGCGCGGCTCTAACATGCTCCGCCTCGCGCTGCATCGCCCGCAAGATGGTGACATGGTGCTCGTCCTCGTCGCGCAAGACAACGTTATGAAGGGCGCTGCGGGCGCTGCTGTGCAGTGCATGAACGTCATGTTCGGTTTCGATGAAGCGGCGGGTTTATCGACCCTTCCGTTATCACCCTAAATCGGATTGTTGGCTTAGATCGTGGCGCTGCTTCGTTCTGATCGCATCATCTCCGGCCTTCGTCGGCGCTTTGGTGTGGCCGCGCCCAAGCTTTCGGTGCGCACGCATTGGTCGTGGAAAGTTAAGGCCACGGTCTCGGCGATAGCTGCGGCCATTCTGTTCGGTCTTTTTTACGGCGGTTTTGATGCGGGTCGGATTTTCGCAGGCTTCAACGTCGGAAAAGTTGAGGAAGAGCGCAAAAAAATGCTCGAAGAGTTAGTACAGCTTCGCTCCGAAAACGCCGAGTTCAAGAAAAATCAAATCGAGCTGACCAACAGTGCGCAGATGGCTGTGGGCGCCAAAGACGTGATGGCCAAACAGCTCGTGAGCTTGCAGCAAGAAAACACGCAGCTCAAGGAAGAAACTGCGTTCTTCGAAAAACTCATGGGAACGGCTGGCGCCAAAAACAGACTGGCCGTACAACGACTGCAAGCCGAGCGCGAAACGGCGGACACCTACCGATTCCGCGCACTCGTAGTGCAGGGCAGCGCCGACGCCGCGTTCAAAGGCCGCATGCTCATCACCGCCACGCTGGTCAACGACAACAAGCGAATCACGGTGAACTTGCCCGACGATCAACCCGATTTGACACAAACGCTCGCGCTGGATTTCAAAACCTACCAGCGGGTAGAGGGCATGATTAAGGTGCCCGCCGGCGCCCAGCTCAAAGCGCTGCAAGTGCGTGTTTTGCAGGCTGGCGTGAAAGAAGCGAGAGCGCAACAGTCGTTGCAGCTATAGCGCGACTCCGCACCGAGCCGTTCGAATAAAATTAGAGCTTCGACGATCGCCAGCGCAATGTCGGCAGCGTCGCTGCACATCAGGAGCCTCCCATGTTTTCACGCAAAAAATCACACGTCCCTCAAAAGCAAATCGATAGCCTGATCGGCGCATCCACTACGATTCGTGGCGATATTGATTTTGTGGGTGGATTGCGGGTTGATGGCAAGGTGCAAGGGCACATTCATTGCCACAATGATGGTGTTGCCACATTGGTCATTAGCGAAAAAGCGCAGGTCGATGGCGAGATTCGTGTCTCGCACGTGGTGATCGACGGCACCGTTAACGGGCCGGTATACGCGACCGAGTACCTTGAGCTGCTGCCTAACGCCAAAATCAATGGCGATGTGAGCTACAAAACGCTTGAAATGCAGGTGGGTGCGGTCGTTGATGGCCGATTGCTGCACATTCAGTCCGAGCGCGCCGAGGTCGTGGAGCTCAAGCGCATCGGTGGCAACACCGTTAGCGGCTAGCCTTTTCGAGCCTGCCGCGCATAGCCACAATCAGCGCGCGGTTGAATTATCCGGGCAGAGCCCCCATAATGTGCAATGTCCGAGTAATTTGTTGAGGTATTCGCATGAACGCGATGACAGAACTGCCCCCACCATTGAATTTCACTGACGCTGCGGCGAACAAAGTGAAAGATCTCATCATTGATGAGCAAAACCCCAATTTGAAACTGCGCGTATTCGTTACGGGCGGCGGCTGCTCGGGCTTTCAGTACGGTTTTACGTTTGACGAAGACGTCAACGAAGACGACACCGTGATGAAGAAAAACGATGTCTCACTGCTGATCGATGCGATGAGCTACCAGTATTTGGTGGGTGCCGAGATCGATTACACCGACGGATTAGAAGGTGCGCAGTTTGTGATCAAGAATCCAAACGCTACTTCAACCTGTGGCTGCGGGAATTCGTTTAGCGCGTAATTGGCGCTGGCGCTCAGAAAAACGGCACCTTTGGGTGCCGTTTTTTTTGGGGGTGATGGCACGCAAGGATCACGGGGTAACGAGCATCTATTTGTTTCAGCTTTAGTTACTCTTGCCATATAAAACATGGCTTACAACGACTCTATATTACTTTTCATAAACTAAATTAACTTATACAAACGCCATAGTTCATAAGGCATTGAATAAATAAGTTGGTGCTGATTCGCATTGATCATATGTGTGCGCCCACTATTTCTTGAACGCCCAAGGAACCGCATTCTCGGGCTTCGCACCTCGATTGCCGAGCGTTTTGTAATACGCATCAATGCGCGCCAGATCAGCGGCCACATCATCACTGACCGTAAAAATTTCTGTCACAACGACACGCTTGTTGAGGAAGTCAAACGCGCCCAGGACGACGGGGACGTTGGCCGACTGCGCGACGTAGTAAAAGCTCGTGCGCATGTGCGACGCGAAGCTTCGGGTGCCCTCGGGCGAGAGCACGAAGCGCATCTTGGGTTCGCTGGCGAAGCGCGCCGTCATCTCGGGCACGAATCCGCTGCCGCCCTTGCGGTTGACTGGAAAGCCGCCGACCGCGCGGAAAAACCAGCCCCAGGGCGCGCGAAACAAGCTCTCTTTGCCGGCAAAGCACAGTGCGTCGCGTGATTTGGTCAATCCCGTCGACCATTTCGTAGCGAGCCCCATCACAAAATCCCAGTTGCTGGTGTGCGGATACATGATGATCACGCATTGCGCGGGCAGCGGATCAAGCACCTCGATACGCCATCCAAACGCGCGCAGCCCCAGCGCACAGAGTTTTGAGAGCAATCCATAGCCGCCAACGGGGCGCAATTGCACAGCCATGAGAGTGTGTCCTCCAAGACGAATTCGCGCGATCTGTTGCCGCGTTGAGATAATGAGAGACGATGTTATCGCCTTCCGCCCCCTCGCCCGCCGTCGCGCCGAATTCATTGGCGGTCACCGTTTCAGCCATCGATGCGCTGCTTCCCCAAACGCAGTGTCAACGCTGCACCTATGCAGACTGCAAAGACTACGCAACGGCCATCGCTCGCGGTGAGGCCGAAATCAATCGCTGCCCTCCGGGCGGCAGCGCCACACGCATCGCCCTCGCTGCGCTGCTCGGACGCGACCTAAGCGCGTTTCCGGCGCTCGCAGCGGACGTTGACGCCTACGCCGAAGAGCACGTGGCGTTGATCGACGAAGCGCGTTGTATTGGCTGCGCTAAGTGTTTGCCGGTGTGCCCCACCGACGCTATCATTGGCGCGACTAAGCGTATGCACACCGTGATTGCCAACGATTGCACGGGCTGCGAGCTGTGCATCATTGCCTGCCCCGTGGATTGCATCGAACTCACCCCCAAGCAAACCTTTGCTAACGCAGCTCACCGCTCGCTCGAAGCTCGGAGCGCACAGTCAACCGCGCTCCGGAATTCCTACACCGCGCACAAAATTCGCTTCGCCGCGCGAGCCGACGAGGGTTTGTCGGCGATGTTGGTGAGCAGCGCAGCGCACATCGAGCAGTCTCCCGCTGACAAGCAACGCGACCGAAAAGCGCTACTGGCTGACATCATGGCCAAAGCGAAATCTCGTCAGTGAACGCAGAGAAACGGCAGCGCATTTTTGCCACACTCGCCGCCGCCAATCCGTCGCCGAAAACCGAGCTCGAATTCGGAAATCCGTTTCAATTGCTGATTGCGGTTTTGCTTTCAGCGCAAACCACCGATAAGGCCGTCAACATCGCAACGCGGCGTTTCTTTCCGATCACCGAGACGCCGCAACAGTTGGTGGCGCTCGGTGTTGAAGCGCTTGAAGCGCACATCAAAACCATTGGGCTCTACCGCAATAAAGCCAAGAACGCAGTTGCCGCGGCGCAGATGCTCGTTGAGCGGCACAACGGAGAAGTACCCAACAATCGCGCTGCACTCGAGGCATTACCCGGCGTGGGACGAAAGACCGCCAACGTCGTGCTCAATGAAGCGTTTGGAGAAGCTACGTTCGCCGTGGATACGCACGTATTTCGCGTCGCCAATCGCATGAAATTAGCGCCCGGAAAAACCGTAGAGGAAGTCGAGCGAAAGCTCATGAAATTCACACCGCCGGAGTTTCTGCGGCACGCGCATCATTGGCTGATTTTGCATGGCCGCTATACCTGTGTGGCGCGTTCGCCTAAGTGTTCAGAATGCTCCGTGCATGAGCATTGCGAGTATGCGAAGAAGGACGAGATGACGTCGCTTGCTTCGCTTCGCTAGGACGCAAAGCTCGGTCGAGATTTCTGTGCTTTTCGCGACTGAGCGATGCGCAGTGACGCTTACAGCGGGCAACCCTCTGCACACCGTAGGGTCTAAAATTTCTATTGTCACTTCGCGTCAACCCGCTGATAGTCAGAGCATCGCAAACCGAGCTTTGCGTCATAGCGAAGCGTCGTCCTAGCGCCAAAGGCGCGTCGTCCTCTCGTCCTCCTTCGCAAGCGAACCCATGTACAACCCGAGCAGAGATCAAGCGCGCCAATTCTTTATCGACACCTGGGCAAAGCTTGGGCGAAACGATGTGCTCACCGCACTTGAGCAAAAGGCAGCCGCGATTTTTGTTCAGCATCCGGAATATCACCGCGTGTTGGAGCGCCCCGAATCGTTCATCACCCAAGATTGGCGCCCGGAATCGGGTGACATCAACCCGTTTTTGCACTTCGGCTTTCACCTAGCCATTCAAGAACAGCTCGACATCGATCAACCGCCGGGTATTCGCGCCATTCACGATCAGCTGGCCGCAAAACACGACGACGAACATGCCGCCAAACACGAAATACTTGAATGCCTAGGCGAAACGCTGTGGCAGTCGCAACGCACTGGGCAGGCGCTGGACGCGGCGCTGTATTTGCAACTGTTGCGGCAGCGTCTGTAGCGGCCAGGACGAAATGACGACGCGCCTTTGGCGCTAGGACGGCGCTTCGCTATGACGCAAAGCTCGGTCAATATTTCTTTGCCTTTCGCTACTGGGTGATGCGTAGATACAACGGTGGGCAGAGGACTGCCCACCCTACAGATTCGACGCACGAACCGGTCACGAAAAGAGCGGAAGCAAGTAGGGTGGGCAGCCCTCTGCCCACCATGGAGTCTGCCGCTCAGCCATTCGCGGTGGAACCGCTCCTACAACTACGCCCACGGGATAACGCCGCATCGTTGAACGGTATTGAGCATGAGCGGGATACGAGTGGGGCTTTCGATGCGCAAACCGAGCTTTGCAGCTTAGCGAAGCGTCGTCCCAACGAAGCGAAGCGAGCGTCGTCATCTCGTCCTTAGCCCGCGAACGAACTAATTCCCGCCAGTGTGCTTACGCACGAACGATTCGATTCGCGAGTAAAGCTCCGCCCGATTTTCGAGTTTGACGAAGCCGTGGCCTTCATCGGCTTTGATGAGCCACTCCACGGGTTTGCCTTCGCGTTCGAGTGCGGCCTTCATTCGTTCGGCATGAATCATGGGGACTCGGCGATCCTCAGTGCCGTGGGCGAGCATGACTGCGCCTTTGATTTTGTCGGCGTTTTGCGCCGGTGAGGTTGCCCGAAGTTGCGCTCGGTCTTTGTCAGGATCGCCCACCATTACAGGTAGCAAAAACCGTGTGAAGTCCGTGTCACTGGTGTCGGACCAAGTCACCGAATGAAAGAGCTGCAAATCGGTAAGCCCTACATAGCTCACCGCACACTGAAACAAATCGGGCGTACGAACCAGCCCTTGCAGCGCAGCGTATCCACCGTAGCTCGCGCCGTAAATGCACATGCGCTTCGGGTCGGCAATGCCTTGCTTGATCGCCCATTGCGCGGCGTCGGTGATGTCGTCCTGCATGGCTAAACCCCATTGCTTGAAGCTCGCCAACACGTGTCGCGTGCCATGGCCCAGTGTGCCGCGAAAATTGGGTTGAACGACCGCGAAGCCGCGTGACGCAAAGAACTGCGCCTCGGCGTCCCAGCTCCACTGGTAGCCCGGTACCCACGGCCCGCCGTGCACCAGCACGATCGTCGGTAGGTTTCTCGCAGCCACACCACGCGGCGTGGTAACCATCGCTGTGAGCGGTAAATCATCGCGAGCATTGAATTTCACGATACGTGAATTGGCCATCTGCTCGGGCTTAATCCATGGCCGCGAGTCGATCAAAAATTCGAGTTTCTTAGTCCGTAAATCGTACAAGTAAACAGTGCCCGGATTCTGATCGCTGTAGGCATAGACGAGCATGCGCTTGCTCTGCTCGGGCGGCAAAAACACGTTGACGGTGCCGGGAAGTGCTAGATCAATTTGCCGTTGCAGTGCCGCCCACGCATCGTCGAGCCACAACACATTGGAGCGATCCCCAGCGACCACGGCACCCACGAGTTTTTTCCCCACAGGATCAAAGATCGGCTGCAACACATCATGCTCGGGGCGCGAGGCCAGTGTTTGTTGAACTTGTCCGCGCTCATCTAAGCGCACCAAGCTCGCGGTCAATCTAGGATTTGTCGAACGATCGGTGTAGGCCAGTCCGATGACCGCGCCGTCGTAACCGATGGCCAACGGCGCGGGCACAGGATCACGAAAATCGCCCTCGCTCCATTTAACCCACGGAGACTTTTCATCACGGCGAAAGCTCGCGCGCGCGCGAATGCCTTTGAGTGAATTGGCTGCGCGGGGCACACCGTCGCGATCCAGCGCCCATGACATCACGTCACCCGGATTGTCGTAAGTCAATAGCGTACGACGCGCGGTTCGGGTGTTGAGTCGGTACACATCACTGCTGTCAAACGTGCGTTCGTTCGAGGCAACAATAATCTCGTCGCTCGCTTCGCTCACATTGGCCAGAAAACGCGTACTCCTGGGTCGCACAACAATGGCGTTACCGTCGCCAAAAGGCAGCGCAAGTCGCCGGGCATCGGTGCCATCGCGATCGACCGCAAACAGTCCGCCGGTGCGCCACGGCGCAACCAGACCCGCCGGATCGGACACGTTGCCAGACACAAACACGAGCCGATTCGAATTGACCCAATGAAACTCGACGACATCGGCCTCAGTGAGCGTCGCAACGAAGCGCGACGTGCGTTTCTCAAGGTCAATCACAGCCAGGCCCAGACGCCCGCCCGAGCGCGCTAGGAAACCCAGGTGATTGCCATCGGGCGACAACATCGGACGCTGCAAATCCGGACGTCGAAAGAAGTCTTCAACAGGGATCGTCTGCGAGGCAGCGATCGACGAAGCGGGCGACGCGCGATTGGACTGTGCCAACACCTGCGACGCGACAAGCCCCGCCAGCAATACGGTGAAACAGCAAAACTTAAACAAAATTGCAGCGCCACGATTCGCGGCAAGGCGCGAACGGCAAGCCGGTGCAATGTGGCAAATGTTCATAGCTCGTCATTGTGCCCAACGAGCCTGTGGATACAGAGCGATTTGTGACGAAAGACGAAACCTCCGGTGCTGCGACCGCTACATTTGTTTGAATAAATGTGCGAAATGGCGACTCACGGCGATTCGTTCACCGTGGCCACGCAGCAACAGGGAATGCCTTTCGATGCCATCGCGCTTGATGGTGGCAATTCGGTTGACATTCACGATGGCATTGCGATGGACTTGCCAAAACACGTCGCGGTTGAGCCCGTCGAGCAAATCCCGGAGCGAGGTGCGAATCAACACGTCCTCTTTTTCCGTCACCACGCGGGTGTACTTGGTGTCGGATTGAAAAAAGATCACGTCGTCGACCGGAAACATTTTTACATCTTGACCAACGAGCGCTTTGATCCATTTCAGCGGCGGCTGCGTACTGGGCGTTTGATTGCCGATCAGATGCAGCACCGCGCCCACGTCTTCTGGGGGCGTATCGACGTCGCCGAGCAATCGATTGAGTGTGAGCGTTAAGCGCTCCTGCTCGATCGGTTTTAGTAGGTAATCTACCGCCCCGCGCTCAAACGCTGTAATGGCAAATTGATCGTACGCGGTACAAAAAACAATCTTGGCGCGATCCGAAATTTCGGCGGCGACGTCTAGCCCGCTTTTTACCGGCATTTTGATGTCAAGAAAACATACATCGACGGGTTTGGCGTGAAACATCGTCAACGCCTCTTCACCGTTGGTGGCGATTGAAACGATTTCAAAATCGTCATCGTGTTCGGCCATCAAATCAGTCATGCGCTCGCGCATCAAGGGTTCGTCGTCGGCGATTAGGCAGCGTAGTTTTTTCATGTCAAAACTTCGGTTGGAATAATGAGCGGTAGTTCGAGAAGCGCGATGCAACCGTGAGGCTGCGCTTGTTGCAATTTGACGTGGGCGGCGTCGCCGTAGCTGGCTTGTAACCGCTGCGCGATGTTTGAAAGACCGAGTCCGCCGCCCGCGTCTTTGCTCTCCGTCGACGCAAATCCCACGCCGGTGTCGGCCACAACGATGTGTATTTTCTCTCCGACGCGGGCGGCTGTCACGCTCACATGCCCGCCCGCGGCGGCGGGCTCGATGCCGTGTTTGATGGCGTTTTCGACCAAGGTCATGACGAGCGCCGGTGGTAGCGCGACGTCCTGAAGCTCAGGTGGCGTCACCACGTTAAACGTCAATCGATCACCCATGCGCGTTTGCATGATCGCCAGGTAAGCGGTGATTTGCTCGAATTCGCGTTTTAGTGCGCCCTTGTCGTCGCGCATCGACGGAATCGACATTCGCAAAAAGCGCACCAAATGACCGATCAATTTTGCAGCCTCGGGCGCGCTCTTTTGCGCCAACTGCTGCGCGCTGGCCAAGGTGTTGAACAGAAAATGCGGCTCGATTTGCGCTTGCAGCAATCGCAGCCGCGTTTCGGTGAGTTCACGCGATACATCGCTCTCGCGTTTTTCGCTGGCCAACTGCCGATTGGTGAGCGCCATTCGCTGCGCACGCAAATACACAATCGCGCCAACGACGGCGGCGTAGAGCAAACCCGCTGACAATCCGGCAACGAGTGTCACCCGAAATCGCAAGTAAAAAGTTTGTTGCAGATCGTTGCCGTAGTAGCGATCAAGCGCCGCGCCAATCAGCACCGCGATGAACCAAGCAACGATGGGGCTGAGCACCGCGATGTGAATGAGTTTCCGCGCCAAACTGGCAGTGGGCGAAAACACCGGAACGATCGCCAGCCCAATCAAAAAGAAAAGAATGTTGAACGCCGGCCAGGCCTCAAAAAAGCCAATGTCTGGCACCAGCCACGCCGCGGCAGTGGCGAGCGCCAACGCCAGCGGCACGCTCAAAAACAATCCGTACCAACGACGCACGGAACCCGCAGCAGCCGCGGCCGTTCGCGGGGCCATCGGAGACGACGTGCTGGGTTCGCGTTGAGTCATTCGAGAAGTTTATCGGGCAGCGCAGCATCGTGGATCAGTGCAACGCAGCGCGAAGCGGCGCGCGAATCGCTGGACCCGTCTCCGGGACATGACGATAGCTTCTGAGTATCAGCTTTATCTATGTATGCCTTATAAAATGTGGGATAAAGTGAATATTTATATTTATTCGAAAACAAACAAAATATTAATCTAGCCCTTATTTATATTGGCATTGACTCATAGCGTTGGGATATTTCGCCACAAATAGGTTCGGCGACAAAAAAATCCGAATTGCCTCTGTTGTTGTGTGCGAAACAGCGCCAATCATCATCTGGTTGGATCGTCAATGATCAAAGCTGATGACGCGCAACAGTCGCAATCCGTCGGCGGTGCGCTCCCAGACATTGGCATAGCGATACCTCTGGCACGACTCCGGCTGACGCGCGGTACGGCAAAAGCGATGGCTGCCGCCGTGATATGCGCCGAATTCGCCCAGCGGAAACACCTCTTGATCGGCGGCCACGCGGTCACGCCGCACTGGCTCATTGGTCTTAAAAATCGTCTCAAACGCAGCCAAATTCTCGCGGTAGTTCGACAGCCCGCCCTTGTCGTGAAAGAACTCCAATCGTTCGCTAAACACCGCAGCCATGCCCGCTACGTCGCGACGGTTGTAAGCGGCAAAGAGCTTGTCGTCGGCGTCCAAAACCTCTTGGCGTAACGCAACGTAGGCGGCGTTTTGATTGAAAACGTCGTTGGTACGAGACGACTGCCCGGGCACAGCCAAAAGACTTCGGTTCGGCGTGGTTTCCCACTTGTCCTCGCCCTTGAGATACTTGAATTCGAAGGGCATGCCGTCGCGCACGGTGAGTGCGACTTGACCTTGCCAGAGTCCCGTCGCAGCGTCGCGAGCGAGCGGCCAGTTTTGCTTCCAACTCAGCGGCGTCGCGTTGCCGCGAACGCTCACGACGTCGGGCACCGGGCGCCCTGCGTCGACCGAAAACTCCACGCGCACTTGCTTCGGCGCGTAAGTGGGCAGCGGCGCATCGGGCTTAAACACCGCGCTGCGAAGCGCTGCCACCAACACATCGCGTGGCAGTTGATGGGCATTGCCACACCACGCCATCGCAATATCGGCTTGCGGAAAATAGGCCAGCGTCGCCGAGAATCCATCGATCACGCCTTCGTGTCCCCACGCTTGCGGCCCCACTCCCGGCAGCGGATAGATGCCAAGACCGAAGCTATCTTTTACGGCAAGCATGCGCTGCAAGGTGGCGGGCTTGAGCAATTGATTACGAAACAGCGCTCGAATAATCTGCACCAAATCACGCGGACTGCTCACCACGCCGCCTGCACCCCGTGGCACGCTCGGGTCCGTGGCGCGAACCAGCGTCCATTGATTTTCCCAACGATAGGACGCCGCTTCGCCGGGTTTGAGTCCGGAGGTGATGTCAAAGCTCGTGTCTTGCAAGCGCAGCGGTCGCACCAAGCGCGCTTGCAGCGCTTCGCCGTACGGACGAGCACCGGCCTTTTCGACGATGAAGCTGAGCAATAGATAGCCAGAATTGTTGTACACGGCCTTTGTGCCGGGCTCGAAACGACGCGGCATGCCGCTGATCGCTTGAATCAGTTCAGCCTCTCGCCGCGGCTCGAACATCCAATGACGATCAAAATCAGGCAAGTCTTTGATGTCTCCCAAACCACTGCGATGCGCCAGCAAATCAGCGACCGTAATTCGCTCGGCCACGGCAAGCTCAGGAAACCAGCGCTTCAACGGCGTCTCGAGCGAGAGCGCGCCTTCGTCAACAAGTTGCAGCACCATGATGGCGGTGAGCAGCTTACTAATTGAGCCGATACGGTAGCGCGTATCGGCGCGCGCCGCTTGCTCAGCGCCTGCCTGCAAGCGCGCGCTGCCGATATTGCGAACGTAGGGCGGCGCGTCGCCGCGACCCACTGCAACGCCGCCCATCGCCATGCTCTGAACTTCGAGCGCGGTGAGCAGGCTGTTGAGACGCGCCTCGTCGACGGGTGCAGCGTAGGGTGCCGCGTACGGTGCCACGTACGGCACCGCGCTCAGAAGCATCGCCCAGCAAATGAGCAAAAGGCGGACGTATTTCATGCGAGCTCCCGTGGTGTCGTCAAATTGCGCATCAGCGATGCGACGACCAGCGACATTGCCAACGAAACGGCCAGCCAGGCGAACCAAAGCAACCCGTCACCACGTTGCGCGTCCAGTCGTGTCAGCATCTGTGCTGCCGCAGACGCCCAGTCGGGGCTAACGCGACTCGCAGCCCAAACCGCCAGCGGCAGCAAGATCACGGCAAGCGTGGCCAGGAGTTGTTCAAAAATCGCGGACGGCGCTTGCCGTTCTTGAAGCGCCAGCGCGGCCGTGCGTGCTGCGAAATTCTCAGGGAGCTCCACTGCCTGCTGGCGCGAGAGCTCTCGCGAAATCAGAGCGTAGATTACGTCGCCGCCACCACTGCGCGCCAGCTCTTGCCGTTGCCATTCAACTTCATGTCGATCAAACATCATTGACTCCTAATTCGCCCAGCGCCGCGCGCAGCTTGAGCCGCGCTCGGTACAGGTGGCTTTTGATGGTGCCGGCTGGCACGCCGGTGATGTGCTCAATTTCAGGGATGGGCAGCTCTTGCAAGTGATAGAGCGTGAGCAGCAAACGAGGCAGCGGTGCCAATTGTTCGATGGCTGCATGAAGGTGAATTCGCAACTGCTCACTGGCGGCCTGTGCCTCGATGTCCAGCGGATCGGCGGCCTGCGCCAGCAACGACTCGATGTCCTCCTCTGCGTCGTCGTGGGCGTCAACGAGCTCGATGCGGCAACGCTCCAGATGGCGCAATGCAATGCTGTAGGCGACACGTCCGATCCATGTGGCAAGGCTGCTCTCGCCGCGGAACTGGTGCAACATGCGGTGAACGCGTAGGAAGGTTTCTTGGCAGAGCTCACGCGTATCTTCGTTATGCCGAACCAAGCGCTGCACAACGTGCCAGACCAAACGCTGATGTTGGCGCACCAAACGTTCAAACGCACCGGGTTCGCCAGCGCGCACAGCCTGAAGTAGCGCTTGTTCATCGGTCATCGTGGTGTTCGTTCATACTTGCGATGGATACGGTCGGGGCAGCGACGGTTGCAACCGCGAACGCATAAAACGTATCTATACCCGTAATCGCAATAAAAAGAGGACTTAGCGTGGACAAAAGCATCGTCGTGCCAATCGGCCTTTTTTTGGCCGTGGTGTACACCATCAAGCTACTCGTGGACGCTCGAATGCGCTATCTCTTTTTTAAGGCTGGAGCGCCCGACACCGTCGAGGCGCTGTTTCGCGGCGAGGAGCGTCTGCGTCGAATGAGTACGCTGCGCTGGGGCACCGTGCTGCTGGTCTTTGGCCTAGGGCTCGCAGTGGCCGCCAAAATGGAGCTTTCCGCGCTCGGATTACCATCGCTGGCGCTCATGGTCTTGACGCTCGGTGTGGGAAATTTGGCGGCCTACTTCGCGGCACGCAGCTTAGAGCTCTCGACCGGCGGAGTAGATCAGCCGCAGCACCGACGTGGAGGCGATTAGCCGCCACCACGCCCCAGCTCGCGACCGCGATCGCGCGCGGCGGCCACCGCATCAATCAACGCCTGCTGTACGCGGCGCTCGTTAATCACCGCCAGTGCCGCTGCGGTCGTGCCACCTTTTGACGTGACGCGCTCACGCAAAAGGCTCGGCGACTCCGTTGAATTTTCGGCCAGCGCAGTGGCACCTTTGAGCGTGGAAAGCACCAACCGTCGCGCATCGATGGCATTGAAGCCCACGCCCTCTGCCGCGGCAATCATCGATTCAATCCAATGAAATACGTAGGCCGGACCACTGCCCGAGACCGCGGTGACCGCATCAATCATCGACTCATCCAACACTTGCAACACCTCGCCGCACGAGCGCATGAGTGTCATCGCGGTTTCAAGGTCAGCCGTTGCGAGCGCACTGGGCGCATAAACGCCCGTGATACCTTGGCCAATGAGCGCCGGGGTGTTGGGCATAGTGCGAACGATACGCGTGTAAACGGCGGATGAATCCGCGGGTTGAAGCCAGCTCGAAATAGTGGCAAGGGTGGTGCCCGCAGCGATGCTCACAATGAGCTCGCACTGCAAGTGGACGCTGAGCTCTGCGCATGCGTCGCGAAGCACCTGCGGTTTCACGGCCAACACCACGGCGTCCGCCCCAGCCACCGCGTCACGATGAGCACACTCGTGCAGCACCGCGCCGCTCTCAGCCAATCGCGCGCGGGCCTCGGCAAACGGTTCAATCACATGACAGGTCACTTGCGGGTGAGCGCGCCGTAACCCGGCCAGCATCGCGCTTGCCATGTTGCCGCCACCCAAGAAACACACTTTTTTCATGACAAAACCTTTTACCGTGACGGTCGCGCGCCAAAGAGCGCCGTGCCTACTCGTACCATCGTCGAACCACAGGCGATGGCGATGTCCAAATCGTCCGACATGCCCATCGACAAAGTATCGACTGAAGGATGACGGGCTTGCAGTGTCGAGAACAAGTCTCGAAGCGCCATAAATTGCTGCCCCGTCGCGAACTCGCTGATGCCTGGCTCGGGCATGCCCATCAAGCCGCGGAGTCGAATGTTGGGCAACGCCGCCACCGCTTCGCACAATTCCAGCGCATCGGGTGGCAGCACGCCGCTCTTGCTCGATTCACCGCTAATGTTGACCTGTACGCAAACATTCAGCGCTGGCAGGGCATCGCCGCGCTGCCGCGACAGCCGCTCGGCAATTTTTAATCGATCAATCGAATGCACCCAAGCCATACGGCTGGCGATGTCACGGGTTTTGTTCGATTGCAGTGGCCCGATCAAATGCCATTCAATGTCCTGCAAATCGCCCAGCTCATCGACCTTCTGCACGGCCTCTTGCACGTAGTTTTCACCAAACGCGCGGTGACCAGCGGCGTACAGCGCGCGAATTTTGTCGCTAGTTTGCAATTTACTCACCGCGAGCAACGAAGCGCTGGCTGCGTCCCGACCGGCAGCGCCACAAGCAAGCGCAATTCGGTCTAGAACCCGCTGCCGCGCTTGCGAAGGTTCCGAGCTTGCGGTCATAATGCAGTCGTCATAAAAATCATTGGCCGGTTTGGGTGCGTTCGCCCGCAGCAATTTTGGCTGCAACGGCGAGTAAGCGCTTCCTTGGGAAGGGGATTATAGAGATGGATATTGCAGAACTTTTAGCGTTTTCGGTCAAAAACCAAGCGTCGGACTTGCACTTGTCGTCGGGCATGCCGCCGATGCTTCGCGTGCACGGTGACGTGCGGCGCATCAACTTGCCGTCGATGGAGCACAAAGACGTGCATGGCTTGGTCTACGACATCATGTCGGACGCTCAGCGCAAGGTATTTGAAGAAAACCTTGAAGTCGACTTTTCGTTTGAAATTCCCAATCTGGCTCGATTTCGCGTCAACGCGTTCAACCAAGATCGCGGTGCCGCAGCGGTGTTTCGAACCATTCCATCGCGCGTGCTCTCGCTCGAAGATCTCGCCACGCCCAAGATTTTTGCCGAGCTGTCGCTGAAGCCGCGCGGCTTGGTATTGGTCACGGGCCCCACAGGTTCGGGTAAATCCACGACCTTGGCAGCCATGGTCAATCACGTCAACGAAAATTTGCTCGGTCACGTACTCACGGTTGAAGATCCGATTGAGTTTGTGCATGAGAGCAAAAAGTCCCTCATCAACCAGCGCGAACTGGGCGAGCAAACCTTGTCGTTTTCCAACGCGCTCCGGTCGGCACTGCGCGAAGACCCCGACGTCATCCTCATCGGCGAGATGCGTGACCTGGAAACGATTCGTTTGGCGCTAACCGCCGCCGAAACCGGCCACTTGGTGTTTGGTACGCTACACACCTCGTCGGCCGCCAAAACGATCGACCGCATCGTCGACGTGTTTCCGGCCGAAGAAAAAGACATGACTCGATCGATGTTGTCTGAATCGTTGGTCGCGGTGATTTCGCAATCATTGCTGAAGCGAAAAGATGGCAGCGGACGAATTGCGGCGCACGAAATCATGATCGGCACACCGGCCATTCGAAACCTGATCCGCGAGAACAAGATCGCACAGATGTATTCGGTGATTCAAACAAGCTTGGGTCAGGGCATGCAAACCCTCGATCAGTGTTTGCAAGAGCTGGTGCGCCGCAATTTGATCAGTACACAAGAAGCGCGCCTGGCGGCGCGACAGCCCGAGATGTTTGCTTAATCGGCAAAAAAGAAAGCGGATCAGAACCGCGATCGAAAGGACAGAGTATGGAACGCGAACAAGCCACTACGTTTATGAATTCGCTGCTGGGCATGATGGTTGAGCGCAAAGCGTCCGACCTATTCATCACTGCGGCGTTTCCTCCGGCGCTCAAGGTCGACGGACAGATCACGCCGGTTGCCAAGCAGGCCTTGTCTGGGCTGCACACGTTGACACTGGCGCGTTCGATCATGAACGACAAACAAGCCGCAGAATTCGAGCGTACCAACGAATGCAACTTCGCCATCAACCCGCCAGGGCACGGCCGCTTTCGCGTGAGCGCATTCATGCAACAAGCCAACGTGGGCATGGTGATTCGAACCATCAACACCACGATTCCTCGGTTTGAAGAGCTGATGCTGCCCGCAATTTTGCGCGACGTAGTCATGACCAAGCGCGGATTGGTTATTTTCGTGGGTGCCACCGGTAGTGGCAAAACCACATCGATGGCGGCGATGCTCGATCACCGCAATCGCAATTCGCGGGGCCACATCGTCACCATCGAAGACCCCATCGAATTCGTGCATGAGCATCGCAACTGCATCATTACCCAGCGTGAAATTGGTACCGATACTGAGAGCTGGGGCATTGCGCTGAAGAACACGTTGCGTCAGGCGCCAGACGTGATCACCATCGGTGAGATTCGCGACCGCGAATCAATGGATCACGCCATCGCTTTTGCCGAAACCGGCCATCTGTGTATTGCGACGCTACACGCCAACAACACCAACCAAGCGCTCGATCGCATCATCAACTTTTTCCCCGAAGAGCGTCGGCAGCAGCTGCTGATGGACCTGTCGCTCAACCTGCGCTCGTTCGTCTCACAGCGCTTGATTGCCAAGCGCGATGGCCGGGGTCGTGTACCCGCCGTGGAAATTTTGCTCAATTCGCCGTTGATTTCCGATTTGATTTTCAAAGGTGAAGTGTCTGAGATCAAAGAGATCATGAAAAAGTCTCGCGAGCTTGGTATGCAAACCTTCGATCAGTCGCTCTTTGATCTGCATGAGGGCGGTCACATCAGCTACGAAGACGCGCTTCGAAATGCCGACAGCGTGAACGATTTGCGGCTGCGGATCAAACTCGAAGGCCATGAATCACAGGGCAAAAATCTGCTGCATGGGCTTGAGCATTTGGACATGGTCAAGTAAGCGTCTCGCCACGTCTTCGGGGCGACAGTGATCGCATATCTTTGTTTGGCCGCGGGCATGGCCATCGTTGGCGCGTACGTCGGGTTTTCGAAAGTATTGGTTGCCGTGTTTCCAGTATTTTTGCTGGCGTGGCTTCGTTTCGGTATCGCAGCGGTCGCCATGGCCCATTGGTTACGCAGCGATGGACCGCCGCTTGATTTGCGAACCAAGAAACTCCTTTTTCTTGAGTCGTTTTTTGGAAATTTCTTGTTTTCAATTTGTATGCTCTTTGGCATGCGCTACGCGGGCGCTGTGACGGCGGGCGTTGTGATGGCTGCGATTCCCGCAGTTGTGGCGCTGCTGTCGCGTGTGTTTTTGAAGGAGCCGTTGTCCGCACGAACCCTGTGCGCGATCGCGTTGGCGGTGGCCGGTGTGGCGACCTTAGCATTGACGAAGAGCACAGGCACGAACGCGGGCGGCGCGGTGTCGCTGATTGGAACGCTACTGCTGTTGGGCGCAGTGTTTTGCGAGGCGATTTACGTGGTCATCGGCAAAACGTTAACGGGCAACGTCTCACCGCGGCGGATCAGTGCGCTCATTAATTTGTGGGGACTCGTGTTGGTCACACCGTTTGGCATCTGGCAGGCGCTGTCATTTGATTTTTCGATTGTGTCGACACCGATCTGGGGCGGCTTAGTGCTCTATGCGTTGGCCGCGAGCATGTGGACGGTGTGGCTGTGGATGACTGGGCTGAAACACGTTCCCGCCGCGCGGGCAGGCATCTTTACGGTGTTTTTGCCGATCACTGCGGCGCTGGTTGGGGTGCTGTTTCTCAATGAGCCGTTCACTAAGACTCACCTCTTGGCTTTCGCGTTTGCCATTGCGGCAGTGCTTCTGGCGACTTGGCCGTCAAAGCTCACTTCGAGTGAAGCCACGGCAAGTCCGCAATAATGTCGGCGTTGCGCCCGCGCTTCCAACGGCGGATGGTCGCCCACTGAGCGTAAAAACGCTTGCCGTGGAGGCCTTATAGACTGGACTTCACAGCGATGCATGCCCTGAAAGCGCCATTTTATAAGGCGTCCAGAGCATCGCCTAAATCCGAATCAATCCGCATTTCACCACCTAGCCAAAGAAATTTCCACATGCCCGGCCTAGAACCCGACACTCCGATCCCCACCGAACTCACGCTCGATCGCAAGCGCCGCGTGCTGGTGCTGGGTTACGGCGGCGACGTTCACGAGCTTTCATTCGAGATGCTTCGCGTGTATTCCCCGTCGGCCGAAGTGCGCGGTCATGGCCCAGGGCAAGAGGTGTTGCAAGTGGGCAAGAAAGACATCGACATCACTGAGCTCGAACCCGTGGGCATGTACGCCGTCCGCCCGACGTTTAGCGACAGTCACAACTCGGGCATTTTTTCGTGGGACTACTTGCATAAGCTCTGCAAAGACAAAGACGCCGCTTGGGCTGATTACTTGGCGCGCATGGACAAAGCGGGTGCCAGCCGTGGCTGACAAAACAACACATTTCGGCTACCAAACCGTTAACGAATCGGAAAAGCAATCCAAGGTTCGTGGCGTGTTCGATTCCGTCGCGTCGAAGTACGACGTGATGAACGATGCCATGTCGGGCGGTCTGCACCGCGTTTGGAAGCGTTTCGCGGTGGATCAGCTGCAACTTCGTAAGGGAGAGAAGGTGCTCGATTTGGCCAGCGGCACCGGCGACCTGATTCGTTTGATGAAACCGCTCGTGGGCGAGTCTGGCACAGTCGTTCACACGGACATCAATGCCGCGATGCTCACCGAAGGCCGAAACGCGCTGATCGATCGCGGCGTGCTGGCACCCAGCGCGCAGTGCAACGCCGAAGCGCTGCCGTTTCCCGACCGATCATTTGATGCGGTGACCATTGCCTTTGGTTTGCGAAACGTTACCCGAAAGGAGTTGGCGCTGGCGGAAATGTATCGGGTGCTCAAAGTCGGGGGTCGCGCCTTGGTGCTTGAATTTTCGAAACCCAACGCACTTCTCAAAGGCCCGTACGACTGGTATTCCTTTAACGTGCTACCAAAGCTCGGGGCGAAAATAGCTGGCGACGCATCGAGCTACCAATATCTGGCCGAAAGTATTCGTATGCATCCATCCCAGGATGAGCTCAAAGCGATGTTTGAATCCGTCGGTTTTGCCCGCGCCGAGTATTTCAATTTGACGGGCGGGATAGTGGCCGTTCACCGCGGTTACCGTTTGCACAGCTAACGCCTTTGACAATACGGCTGGCCGCACCGTTTCAAGCGCCGCTCGCAGTGCTACAACTTCGTGCGTAGACTTCTTCCTGTCTGTTGGTACGGTTGAATGAGCGGACAAAAACCCCCATATTCGTAGGGGCGGGAAAGTCCCGATAGAAATCCGCTACGATCAACGCATATTCGGTTATCAGTTACATCTCGCATTTCTTGCACAAAGGTCTTTTTAAAATGTTGAAAACACTCTCTCTCATCGTTGTGTCAGCTGCACTCGCGCTGGGTTCAGCTGCTGTTGACGCTAAAAAATTAGGCGGCGGTAAATCCGTGGGCGCACAGCGCGACACCAGCGCCCAGCGCCAAGCCAGCCCTGCCGCTGCGCCCGCTACCGCCGCCGCTGCCGCTCCAGCCGCTGGCGCAGCCGCCGGTGCGGCCGCCAAAAGCACACCAAAATGGCTCGGTCCGGTCGCTGGCATTGCCGCGGCGCTGGGTTTGGGCTACTTGATGTCACAAATGGGCACTGCGGGCTTGATTGGATTCCTGTTGGTAGGTATCTTGTTCCTCGTCGGCATGTTCTTCTTGGGTCGCATGCTCATGAAGAAAAACGCAGCCACACCCAACGGCGCGCCGATGCCCTTTGGCAATGACAACGCTCAGCGCGCTGAACCCGCGCTTCGCTCGGTTGAATCCGGCGTGGCGGGTACGGCTGCTGCGGCAGGCGCACCTGTGATGGCTGCCGGTTTGGCTGGCGGCTTTGGAATCCCAGCGGGCTTTGACAAGGCTGGATTCGAGAACAACGCCAAGCAGCAGTTTATGGCGCTTCAGGCGGCCAATGACAAAGGTGATCTGGACGCGGTTCGTGATTTCTCCACCGACGAGTTCTACAACCAAATCGCCAAAGACGTCATCGGCGGCAATAAAGAAGCTACGCGTGTTGAGGATCTCAACGCAACCCTTCTGGGTATTGAAACTGATCGCGGCAACTACTGGGCGAGCGTGCAGTTCACCGGAAAGATGAGCGAGGACGGGATGATGATGACCTCACCGTTCACCGAGACGTGGAATCTGGTCAAACCCGTTGACGGCAGCAAAGGCTGGTTGTTGGCTGGCATCCAGCAAGACTGATCGCTCCCGAACAGAAGAAGCCGGCCACGCGCCGGCTTTTTTATTTGCGACAATAACGAAATGCTTCCTTCATCACTCATCGCCCGCGCACTGTCTCGTTTGTTATCGCATGATGACGCGGCGCGAAAGCTTCTGGCTACTCATGCCAGCGAAACGCTTCAAGTGCGCATGCCGCCGTTCTCAACGGCGCTCAAAATTACGGCTGACGGTGGGTTTGAGAACGGCGAGGCTGATGTTTCGCAATCAGCGGCAACGGTCGCAGTAGAGTTTCCACTGAGCGCACTGCCCTTGATCGCACAGGGCCAAGACGCAGCCCTACGCGCCGCGAAAATTTCTGGTCAAGCGGCGCTCTTGCAAGACATCGCAAAGGCGTTTCGATCGATGCCGCTGGCCGCCGAAGCCGAGCTAGAAAAATTCGTAGGGCCGATTCTTGCCAACGAAGCGGTGCGCTTCCTAAAAGCGCTCAAATCCCTCGGTGAAAACACGCAATCAAGCTTGCAAGAGGCCAGCAAACGCTACGTGCACGATGAAGCAAGGCTGGTCGCCGAGCGCGAAGACGTGGCGAAATTTGCCGCTGATATTCAACGGCTAAGAATTGATGTGCAGCGCCTACAGGCCAGGGTCGCAAAATTGTAGGAGCGGTTCCACCGCGATAAGCGATCGCGAAATTGCGGAGGTGGCTTGCCGCGATCGGTCATCGTCGAAATTGTAGGAGCGGTTCCACCGCGATCTCTCAACTATCCAGCCAAACTGCATCCCAAAAAGCATAGTCACCCAGCTTGGTGACGAGTCCCCCACGCAACGGGTTCGCGACAACGTATCGAGCGACTTCAACGCTATCTTCGTCGCGCCGTACTGCGCGGTCATAAAACCCGCGCTGCCACAGCTCGCTCCCCGCTGGTTTACCTTGACTGCGATTCACTGCCTTCGCGCTCTGACGTTTGAACGCGGCGACGGCTCGGCTCAAATCACCGCCAGTTTGCAACTCAATCAACCAATGCACGTGATCCGGCATGAGGGCCCACGCAAGCAGCGTCACGCTGCTAGTCTGTGCCGTTGGATAGAAGGTGGAACAAGTTGCACGGCACGGCTCAAAGTCCACAAATGGTGATGTTCCACTGACCGCTCTGCTCGTCACATGGTAAATCTGGCCGTTCAGCGAGACGCGGCCTTTTCGCAAATCCGAGCTTCGTGGCGCTGCTGTCATAGCGACGAATCGCGGTGGAACCGCTCCTACAGCGCGAGCCCCCTACTCCATCTCTGCCTTAGCCGCCTCAACATCCAAACACTCCATCGCGTCCATCGGTGGCAGCGCGATGGCCTCGGCGTAGAGCTTTTCCACGTCTTTCATCTTCGCGTTGCCGAAGAGTTTGTAAAGGCCGTCGGCGTATTCGGTGTGGGCAACGGCGGACGTTGGGTTGAGTTTGATGGCTTGTTGATACATCGCCACAGCGTTGTCTTTGCTCACGCCGTAGGTCATTTTGCCGATCATGGCACCGACTTTTTCGATCACTTCGGCGTTAAACGTGCCCAATGCGATGTGAGCGTCGGCGTGCTTAGCGTCAAGCTTGATCGCAGTTTCGAGCGCCGTGCGCACCTTGCCGCCAATGCCCTGAGTGAGTGCCTTTGCGACCCCAATCAATTGACCATAACGACCGAGCGAGTAAGCGTGCAGATAAAACGCGTTGGCGTTTTTCTTTTGCGCAGCTTGCAATTCTTCGCAGCGCGCCGCGATTTCCTCGTACGCTTTCTGCTTTTTGGCGTCGCTTGATTCAAGGTAATTGTTGTAGATGCAGGCGGCCTTGTTGGCAGCGTTGTAGCCGTCAAGTCCAGCGGCAATCCCAGCTTCAAACGCACCACCAAAATCGCCCGCATGATAGAGCCGCCAAGCCTCTTCCACAGCCTTGTCCGTTGGAAACGGTTCGCAGTCGCCTTTGTGCAAACGAGCCCAATTTTTCTTGAGCGCTGCGCCCACATAAACGAAGGCGCTGTTGTCATGCGGAAACGCAACCCAAGCCGATTTTTTTGTTGCCAATTTGGTTCTCCTGATGGGGCAAGGACGAGATGACGACGGAGCTTCGCTCCTAGGACGACGCGCCTTCGGCGCTAGGACGCAAGGTCTGTGCGCTCAGCGGGCTCCTATGAAACTTCATTCGAATTCCCAAAATCGTGCAGACCTTGCGTCCTAGCAAGCGAAGCGATGCGTCGTCCTAGGAGCGAAGCTCCGTCGTCATTTCGTCCTCAACGATACTCTGCGGCCAACTTTTCGAATAGCAGTCTTGCGTCGCCCGTTAAATACGGCGCAATCATTGCCATGACTTGAAACACGCCTTGGCCCATGGCGTTGCTCTCGTCTAGTTTTCTGGGGTTCATCACGTAGGCGTAGCTGTGCCAAAACGTTGCGGTCAGCACGACGTTGGTGGCAACGGCAGTGATTTCGCCTTTTGATGCGCTCAGCTGCCCAACGTCTTTGAGCTCGGTCATCATTCGCTCAGCGCTCTTTGTTGCGTTTTGCAGCAACGATTTGAAGTGCGTTTCGATGATGCGATTTTTAGACAATAAATCGTTTAGATCGCGATAGATAAAGCGATATTTCCAAATCTTTTCAAAGAACAGGTGCAGCCAAAACCAGGTGTCTTCGACGTTAACGCGTCGATCCTTTTGCATGGCGAACAGCTCATCCATTTCGCGCTCGAATTGGATAAAAATCTTGGTGACGATTTCGTCTTTGCTGCGGTAGTGGTAGTACAAATTACCGGGCGAGATATTCATCTCATCGGCAATCGCATTGGTGGTCACATTGGGCTCACCAAACGAATTGAACATACCAAGCGACACTTCCAAAATGCGCTCTTTGGTGCGACGGGGTGCTTTGCGTTCCATTCGCCCATTGTCATGCAATCGCGCCGAATGTGCAAACTTTTAGAGCTGATAAATGAGCTTTACTGCAATAGACCTTATTAAATAAGGCTTATATATCCAAAACAGTGTTTATCGAATGTATTACTTTTTTCTGCTAAGGCTTTATTTAATATGGCTTTAGCAGAAAATGGTGCTGTTAGGCTCGCGCTGAAGCGTTCCGCTCATATAAGCCCGTCACCGTTTCAAAAACCTCAAGAATTCGCTCACTGCTATTGGCTACGTTTTGACGGCGCACGGCGTCAGCTTTCGACTTCAGTGACGCCTCGACGGCTGCATCGAAAAATAACCACTGCGTTTCCGCCAGACCTAACTGAGTTTTGATCTCGTCGGTGGTTTCGGGATCGACTCGAAGCGTGTTAAGCGCGGCCCGAAATTCGGTTCGCACATTGCCCAATGCGGTTTCCACTGGTTTCGGCAAACCCCATTCACGAAACATGAAAAACATCGCAGTTCGCTGCGACAACATTCGCTGACGCCCAGAAATGTTGACAAGACGACCCGCATTGGTTCCCGATGCGCGCTCGAGCTCCTGCGTGCCGCGATTGGCTAACTGCAGCACCAACTCATTCGCATCTTGAATTCGCGCACCGAGCTCTGGCGCAGGTGCTGTGGCAAGCACTTCTTTATAACCTCGCCACGCTTGACCTAACTCTGCGTAAGTCTTTGCAATGTCGGCATTGGGCGCAAACGAAGTAAGCTCAGCGAGTTGGCTCTCAAAGAGCGTCGTCGAGTCGTTGAGAATTTTGAATGCTCGCTCTGGCAGTATGCCGACGCCGAGCTGAGCGTAGGCCTTGGCCATTCGTTGCGAGAGCATTCGCTGTCGCCCCGCCTTGTTGATCGCTGATGCGATCGTTAATTTTGCAGGTACCGCTGTCCGGGCTGGCGCTTGGGCGAGCACGATGCCGCTGTACCCCGCCAGCAGCAAACTGGCCGATGCGATGGAAAAGTTTCTACGGTTCATGAGGTTCTTTCGATTAAAACGCGCTGCGAGCCAAATAAAGCTCGGGTGGATGTAATCAACGAGAATGAGTTCGCAACCAGTATGCCATCGCCATAGTGCTTCCGCTCAGTTCTCTGGTGCGGCACGCCTAATAGACGAACGTTGAATTTTGTTAGCCAAGTGGTAGGAAACACCGACCTGGAGCGACCGCGACGCAGCCAATCATTGATCAAACACGCTGGCAGGCATCCCTCTTGCACGGCGCTTGTGCCGCGGGCGCGAGGCAGTGTGCCCCTTTGCGTCACTTGCTCCTCCGCTATGCTTCCCCGATGCAAAACTTTTGGCCCTCCAGCGGATACAACCTCCTGCAATCGAACAACGGCGCGCTCGTTGTCACAGACGATTTCCTTCGCGCCCTCTACCTGCGTCCTGAGATAGCGCCTGTCGCGGAATCCTGCGCGGCGGAGCTCGCACTGCACCAAGCGCTGATGAGTGAACCGAGGCGCGCGGTTGGCGGCACCGAAATTCTGCTGATGAAAGACCCGGATGTTCAGGCGAACTATCGCGTTGTGCTGAAGTTTCGTGATCGGCTGCTCGCCGTTCCCACGCTCGAAGCAGCCTACGTGAATTTGTTCAAGGGCGACGGCGTGGATGTGCCGCCGCTGTTCGTGTTTGAGCTCACACAAATTTTTCTGCGCCACGTATTGGGTGACGCCGCCGATCCGCTCGAAGCACGGATGGCTGAATGCCTGTTCCGCGTACAAAAAATTTCGATACTCGAAGACGGCGCTGTAATGGCGGCCGACGACGAAGCCATTGAGGTCTATGCCGAAACGGGTGGCTTCGGCTCACTCGGTGAACTGCTCAAGAAGCAAAACACACCCACCCGATCCGTTGACTTGGATGTGTTGAATGACGACAACAAAGCGGCGTATTGGGAACGCGACGAACGTCACGATTTCGCGGTGAGCTTAAATCGCGGTCAACCCGCGCTCGATGCGCTCATGCGCGTGCTCGAAAAATGGGTGAAGCGCTTTTTGGGCGTTGAAGTCGAAATCAAACACAAACGCGAAGTCGACGACAAGATGTGGGTCTGGCACGTGGGCCTGGATGCCACTGCCTCTGGCGTTTTGAACGACCTGTACAACAACAATTCCGTCGAGGAAGAACGCATGAACCGACTGCTGTGTTTGTTTGAATTGCGATTCAAAAACCCAGCGGATATGCGCGCCAATATCTCCGGCAAACCGGTGTACTTGGCCATGGCCATGGACGCGGAAAACAAGCTCAAGTTGAAACCGCAGAATTTGCTGCTGAACCTTCCGTTGAACCGCGCATAGGTGCGACGAAGGACGAGAAGACGACGCACCTTCGGTGCTAGGACGGCGCGGCGCTTCGCTTGCTAGGACGCAAAGCTCGGTTTGGTGGGTTTTGACTGTGTGTCGAGCGATGCGGAGTGAGGTTTGCTCGTACTTTGTCAAATTGAGAATACTCTCCCACCGGCGATTTAATTACGCCAAGCTTTGCGTCCTAGCGCAGCGACGTCCTTCTCCAAATGAAGAACCCACCCCGCAACCAAAACAATGTTGCGGCGCACAAACTTCCGGAAATAGGCATAGAATCCGCCCTCTTGAGCTCGAATAACGATTAAGAATGAGTGCTGACACGACGAAAGAGGCGACTGGCAAACGTCTGGCCGCGCTTTCACTGGGTGCGGTGGGTGTGGTCTACGGCGACATCGGAACCTCTCCGATTTACGCGATGAAAGAGGTTTTTTTCAGCGCTTCGCATTCAATTCCACTCACACCCGAGAATGTCCTCGGCGTGCTTTCGCTGATTTTTTGGGTACTCACCATCGTCGTGGCGGTCAAATACGCCTATGTGATTCTGCGCGCTGACAACCAAGGCGAAGGCGGCGCGATGGTGCTTTTGGGTCTCGCGCTTCGCGCAACCAAAGACATCACCCGACGACGCTACTTAACGCTTCTGGGAATCACTGGGGTGGCGCTATTTTTCGGCGATTCCATCATCACGCCCGCCGTGTCGGTGCTCGGCGCAATGGAGGGATTAACCGAGATCAATCCCAAGTTTCATGTAGCCGTGGTGCCGATGGCGCTGGTGATTTTGACGGGCCTCTTTTGGGCGCAGCGACACGGTACTGGCGGCGTGAGCACTTGGTTCGGGCCGATCATGGTGTTTTGGTTTTTCGTGCTCGGCGCGCTGGGGCTTTATCACATGAGCTCGAATTTTTCAGTGCTCGCCGCGATCAATCCAGCCTACGCCATTGGGTTTTTGGTGCACAACCCCGGACTGTCGTTGGTGGTGCTGGGCTCGGCGGTGTTGGCCGTGACCGGTGCCGAGGCCGTATACGCCGACATGGGACATTTCGGCCGTCGGCCCATTCGCGTGGCTTGGTTTACTTGGGTGATGCCGGCATTGGTGCTTAACTATTTCGGACAGGGCGCGTTGATTCTCAAATCCTGCGCCGAGCAAGCGGCGGCGAATGCTGGGGCGGCCTGCAAGCTGCATCCCTTCTACGATCAAGTGCCGCAAGCCATGTTGATCCCGTTACTGTTGCTCACCGCGGTGGCGACGGTCGTGGCGTCGCAAGCGGTGATCTCAGGCGCGTTTTCGATCACGCGGCAAGCCGTGCAGCTGGGCTTTATTCCGCGCATGCAAATCGTTCACACGTCACACAAAAGCGAAGGCCAAATCTACGTGCCCGCGGTGAATTGGACGCTATTTGTTTTGGTGTTCATCGTAGTCATCTCGTTTAGATCGACCAGCAATCTGGCAGCGGCCTACGGACTGGCGGTCACTGGCGCCATGTTCGTCGACACGATTTTGTTTGCCGTGGTGATTTTCGGTTTGTGGAAATGGAACAAGCTCTTCGGCGCGGCACTGATTGGGCTATTTCTGATCGTCGACATTGGGCTATTAGCGGCCACCGCCGTAAAAATCCCCTACGGTGGCTGGTTTCCTCTGGTGGTGGCGTTTGTCGTGCTCGTGTTTATGACGACGTGGAAACGTGGCCGAAATCTGATGAACGAGCAGCGCAAATCAAGCTCACTTCCGATGGTACCCATGATCGACGCGCTTTCCAGAGACGCCACCCGCGTGCAAGGCACAGCAGTCTTCATGACCAGCACGCCCGACGACATGCCCGTGGCGATGCTTCACAACTTAAAACACAACAAAATCCTGCACGAGAAAAACATCATCCTGCATGTGCGTTTCGATGACGTGCCGCTCGTTCCGCGCGCCAAACGCATCGAACAAACCGATCTCGGCAACGGCTTCTACAAAATGGTTGTGCACTACGGCTTCATGAATTCGCCCGACATTCCCAAAGCGCTCGCCATCGCCGCCAAAGAACACGACATCGAATTCGACATGATGGACACCTCGTTTTTCGTCAGCCGCGAAGTGCTCATCCCCACCCAATGCAAACGCATCGCCATCTGGCGTCAACGCCTGTTCGGCATGATGGCCCGCAACGCCCAATCCGCCACCGCGTATTTCGAAATCCCCAGCAACCGAGTGCTCGAATTGGGTGCGCAGGTGAAGTTTTAATCAATTTCTATTCGTCGAGGAAGTGGATGCGCCACCCATTTGCAACGGTTTTTGCGGTTGGAGTTCTAGCTGGGTTCGGCACATTGACGGTTCGGGCTCAAAACGTAGCTTGGACTACATCCGTCAATGGACCAAGTGTCCTGCCCTCAGCCACACTCGGCAACGACAACACTTTCACCGGTGCGGGGTCGATGGCGGTTGACGCTTCGGGCAACACCTACACAACTGGGCGTATCTTCAACGGTCGGGTGCATGACTGGCTTACGGTCAAGACCGACCCGAACGGCCAGGAGCTTTGGCGCTCCATCGTCGCTGGCGACGCGACGACGGAGCGATTGACGGCTTCGCTCGCTGTCAGCTTCGCGGCCAACGATGCCCGCATGGTCAAGCTCGATCAACACGGAAACGTTTACGTTGTTGGCACAACAACACTTCGAGAACCGACGCTTTCTCGCCGCTGCACGCTGCTGAAATACTCGAAGGACGGTACGGAGATTTGGCGCGTCAATCCACCTTTACCCAGCGCTCCGTTTCAGTATTCGGAGTCGGCTTGCTTCCGCTTGACGCTTGACGCCAATGGTGACGTGATCCTGTCGGGCTCGGTCGGTCTTACTGCCGCCCCGCGAATCGAAGATGCATACGTCTCTAAGGTGTCGGCGGCAGGGGTGCCACAGTGGTCCGACGTTGTGTCCACGGCATACGATCAGAGGCTGAGCGTTGGTGGGCCAGTGACCACAGACGATTTTGGAAACGTATACGTAGTTAACTCATTGCAGATCGAGCGATTGGACTACGATTGGGCTGCACGAAAACTCAACGGCTTAACGGGCGCACAGATCTGGCGGCGCGACGGAGGGAGCGTGGGCTTACGAGACTCGCCCACGAGTTTGATCGTCTCGCCAAGTAACGACAAACTGGCGATCAGCTGGGCGGAAGAGTGGCCCAGCTCCCCCATTACAGGTTTCGCAGTGTGGTCGTTTTTGGACTCGTCTAACGGAAATTTACTGCACGCCAGAAAAATGGGGCACTCAAATTCTGATGGCAGCCCGAGCGGCAGTGCCTTGCCCGGTGGTGTCGCGTTTGACGTAGATGGATCATCCGTGATCGCAGCAACCGTCTCGCGCGCGGCGCCTGCCAGCGGCGATATTCGAATTGAGAAACTCGCCGGGAACTATTCAACGGTCTGGCAATTGATCGAAGCGGTGGACTCAAAAAATGAGTCCGTAATGGCGTTGGCGTTGCACCGCCCCACGCAAATGATCATTGTTGCGGGCGCGATGGGTGTGGAATTCGGCGGCGCGAGCGTCACGAACGCTTACGCGCTGCACGTCAACGCAATCAACGGTGTCGTGAACTCGCGGCACGAGCGGCCGGGTAGCGGGGGGGTGCGTGATCGGTATCTGGCAGTAGGATTTGATGCGGCTGGAAATAGCTATGTCGCTGGCAACGTCAGCGATGCAGCTCGAATGAATTTCGCACAGATGAAATTGGACAACTCTGGAGGGCTCGCTTGGAGTCAGTTTCTCGGCACGGTCAGCGGACCTGCCCAGTTGGGTGCGCAATTTTCATCGGATCAGACCCATGCCGCCAAAGAAGCTTTCAAGCTTGACGCTTTGGGGAACAGCTACGTAGCGCTTCGAGTCTATCGGGGTTTTCGCGATGGGCGTGCCACCCATGAAATGCAAGTTCAAAAACACGACGCTCTTGGGCAGCGACTTTGGAGCTAGCGATACCAAGATCCGGACGTAGACGATCTACAGGTTCACGCTCTTGATCTCGATTCGAACGGAAACATTTTCGTTGTATCGGGAGGTCAATCAGTGAGCTCGGTGACGAACAAAATTGCGATCTTAGTTAAGCTAAACACCTTGGGCGATCAACTTTGGATGATTCGCGATGTTGAGCAGCAGACGAGGCTTTCACCTATCGCTTTGGCTGTTAACGATGCCAACGAAGTGCTCGTCACAACTGCGCAAGTCCGCAGCGCCTTGGATCCTGTCACGGACTGGGCAATTAGCAAATATCGGAATTCTGACGGTACACGGCTGTGGCGACTGCCCGTCGTATCCAACACGGTCTACGGCGGTCGCCCCAGCTACATTCGCACGCACGGCGGTTTGATTTACGTCTCCGGATTCGCCAATCGAGCGTATCCCGACTTGAGCGACGATTGGCAACTCGCGAAAATCAATGACGGCATTGTGCCGACACTGTCGTGGAAGGATACGTACGCGAACACCGGTAACAATTGGGTGAACGGATTCGCGCTGTCCGCAAATGGCGACGTCGCGACCATTGTTGGCGAGACCATCGTTAGTGGTGGGCGCGCATTTAGTGCCCTCATCTACTCCAATCTCAATTCCCAAAATCCAACGGTGCGTTTTGCGAGCAAACTTGGTACTGGGAGCACATTCGGCGACGCTGCGACTGACGCCGCCGTCACAGCCGATTCCAAGATTTATGTCGTTGGAAGTCTTGGGGTTGCCGGTCAGGATGCTCAACCTGCGTTGGTCAAGTTCGACGCCAGTGGCGTCGAGCATTGCAGCTGGATAGACGAGACCTCGAGTGGGCAGTATCGCGACGGATTAACGGCTATTACCCTTGGGTTGGACGGACCGGTGGTAACCGGTGCGCAGCGTTCGTCGTTAGGATCGGTAGACATGGTGACGATTCAGTTCGACTCGCAGTGCAGGCGGCTCTGGACGGTGCGCCACGGGGAGCCACAAACCCGCGAATATGGTCTCGCGATCAAGACGCTATCTTCAGGGCCTCACGCCGGGCGCGTTATCACTGCGGGCTGGGGGCGCAGTCCGATGAAGCCAAACACCGCGACCCTTCAAGCCATCGACCGCGTGGGCTGCACGTTGGATGTGGACGGCGACGGTTCTCGTCGCGCGCTGACCGACGGGCTACATCTGATTAAAGCGATGCTCGATATTGCTCCTGCAAATGTGATCAGCGCTGAGACTGAGCGCGCGACGAATCTTGCCAGGAGCTTTGTATATCGCCTTGACCTGGATTTGGACGGGGACGGCGCCGTCCGTGCAGAGTCCGACGGGATAATTTTGATCCGCGCAATGCTTGGATTTCGAGACGACGCCATCACGTCTGGCGTTGCGGTCTCCGCGACTGCGCCGCGCAAACAATGGCTCGCGACAACCAACCCGAGTTCTGCGAACTCGATAAAGCTTTTCCTCGCTAGGCAATGCGGCGGACTTTAGTTGGCTTGATCATTGAGGATGGTTTCAGCGCGGAAATCCCCAGCAACCGAGTGCTCGAATTGGGTGCTCAGGTGAAGTTTTGACGTTTTAAAACCGCCTTTTCTGCGCGTAGCCATATGAAAATTGAGTTTTATTCAATATTTATAGCGCTTCGAAGATACGTTTCAATTACACAAAACGCCTATTGAATAAGGCATTCAGCGGCAAAGCTGTTTAAGTGACTGAAATTTAAACGTATCTAATCGATCTGTCGCAATTTCGCAACGAAATTCGCCGCAGATGCACCGTTTGGCGGCGCAAAAAAACCCTTCACCGGCGATCCCAGCTGTGGGTTTCGCAACTGCAGAATAACCCGAGGACATCGTCATACCGCTCAGGCAAAATCGTAGATCGACGAGCGGGGGAGACCACGCCCGGAGGAAAATACTCTCGGTTAATTCTTAAAGCACACGAAAAAGGATACTTATCATGAAGAAAATTCTTGCAGCTATGGCTGCGATTGGTTTGGTTGGCGTGGCGAGCGCGCAGTCGGTGCCGCTCAACGTCTCGGCGACGGTGGACACTGCGTGCGCATTTGGAGCGACTAGCTATGACATGGCGTTCTCCAACTACGGCGCAAACTTGGGCAACGTAGACACTGCAACAGCCATCTCGTTGACTTGTAACACCGGCGCGAGCTATTTCATTGGCTTATCTGGTGGTGGCTCAGGCGACGTCAACGCCCGCACGATGGGTGCGTTGGCCTACCAACTTTACAAAACCACAGGTCGAACCACCGTTTGGGGCGATACAGCGGGCGATCGCGTTGGAAGCACAGGCACCGGTGCCGCACAAAGCTTCACGATCTTCGGTCGTATTCCCGACAGCATTGCCAACCGCAGCGTTGTGGCGGGCACCTATACGGACACAGTCAACATTGTGATTAGCTTCTAAATTAAGCGCAATCGTCCTACAATGCCGGGCATGCCCGGCATTTTCATTTTAATTCAAGCACTTATCGCAATGTTTAAAAGTGTTTTCGCACTTTCGCTAGCTCTGTTGCTGTGGGTCGCGCCAGCGACTGCGCAGGACCAACGAGTGGCCGTTTCCCCGATTCGCGTGGAATTTGCGCAGGGCAAAACTACAGCGATTTTGACGATTGTGAATGATCGCGACGCTGCGATTTCGATTCAACCAACCGCAGTCGAGTGGAAGCAGGAGTCAGGGACGGACGTCAATTCGCCGACGCGGGACCTTTTGGTCGCACCGCCGATGGTAGAAATTCCACCGAACACACGGCAGACAATCCGCGTGGCGCTTCGCGCGACCCCAGCGCAAGACACCGAGAAAACATATCGAATTCTGCTTCGTGAGGTCCCAAAAACAGACGCACAAGGCAATCAAACCACGTTGCGGTTTGCCATGACGTTCAGCATTCCGGTGTTTGTTCCTGCTGCTCAGGGTTTGAGCGAACAACGACTGCAAGCGGGTGCAATTTGGTTTCCGCCGTCGGGGCAAGCACCGGGCAAGCTGGCGATCACGCTACGCAACACGGGAAACGCACACGCCAAGATCACCAAACTAGCGATTGGGAGCGAGACCCAGGCAAGCCTGATCTATGTACTGCAGGGCTCAGAGCGCAAATTCGACCTGGCTTGGCCCGCACAACCGCCCGCTCTGTTAGCGGCAACGTTCACTACAGAACGTGGCCTTGTACAGCTGGATATCCCTGTCCAGCGAGCGAAGTAGCGCCGTTCGTTGCCGCTTTCCGCCATGCGATTCCGAACCAATCCGTTTCAACTGCGTCCGGCACGACTGGTGCCGTATTCGGGTTTTGTCCACACGACAGTTGTCGCGACGCTTTTCACCGCCGGATGGGTCACAACGCTCCACGCGCAATCCGCCCCCCCCGCCCGCATCCAAATCCCCGCCATCGCCGAGCAACTCGTGTCGGTCACCCTAAACGGCACGCCCGTATCCGACGCGCTCGAAGTACTCGACGTGGCTGGGCTGGGTGTGTTGGTGTCGCCTGCGGCGTTTGCGTCGCTCAAACTCGTCAATGTGACGCCGAGGACCGTGCAGCGTGGGCGAGACGACTTTGTTTCGCTGTCGCGCACACCGGGGCTCAGGGTGCGCTTGGATCGTTCGCGGCTTGAGCTTTTTATCGACACGTCGACCGAGCTATTGGGCGAGACGGCGTTGATGTTTCCTCGGCAGCCCCCGGTCGCAACAACCGTTACGCCCGGCGCTTACGTTAACTACGACGTCACGGCATCCCGAACGGGCGGTCAAAATCAGTTGGGCGGCCAATTTGAAGCGGTGGCGTTTTCGGAATTGGGCAGCGCAGTGGCGAGCGCGGTGGTACGTGAGCCACCTAAGCTCGGTGTGCCGCCGCAAGTGCCCGGCAACCCGCTGCAAGACCCGCGCAGCGTGACGCGGCTCGATACCTACGTGCAGCGCGATTTCGCCAGCAGCAACACGCGACTTCGGATTGGCGACAGTGTGAGCGTGGCCGGGCGATTCGGCCCGGCGGTGCGCTTTGGTGGCGTGCAATTTGGCACCGAAGATGCCATCGATCCGCGTTTTGTGACGCTGCCCACCGTTGATTTCCGGGGCAGCGCGACTGTGCCATCCACGGTCGATGTGTTCATGAATTCGGGCATGCAGCGCAGCTTCAACGTGCCCGCGGGAAACTTTAATGTGACGGGCATTCCGACCACCACGGGTACCGGCACGGCGCGCATGGTGGTGAAGGATATTTTGGGTCGCGAAGTGGTGATCGAGCAGCCCTTTTTCAATTTACCGGGGCAGCTTCGCACAGGTCTTTCGCGATATTCAGTGGCGGCAGGATGGCTCCGCAACAACTATTCGCTGAGCTCCAACGATTACGGGTCGCCCTTTGCGGCGGCGCTGTGGCGCTATGGCATCAGTGATCGCTTGACTGTTGAGCTGCGCGGTGAAGCTCAGCGCAACGGTCCTCGCGGAGCGGGAGCGACGCTGCTGGCACCACTGACCGCCAAGCAAGCCGTGTCGATTTCTGGCGGCGTGAGCGAAGCGGCTGGACGGCGCGGTCAAGCGGCCGCTGCTTCGTACCAATACGTCAATACGATTTGGAACGCAGGCGCGCAGGCTGAATGGCGCAATCGTGATTACCGAATGATCGGCGGCGGCATTGAAATCAATCCGTATACATCGCGATTGCTCGGCAACGCAGGGCTTCGGTTGGGCGATTACGGCGCGATGACGCTGTCTTATGGTCAAACGGATTACGTGCAGACCGGTCTGACGCGATTCGCGTTGGCGAGCTATTCGCTGCCGATCAATCGCGAATGGCGGGTGTATGCGTCGTACAACCGACGCTTTGGCAATTTGGCCGATTACGCAGCGTATTTAGGTGTGAATTGGAACGGTGCCGACGGCTATTACGGCGGTGGTTCAGCGCAGGCGAGCTGCGCTTCGCCGTGCAAAGATGATCCGCGAACCGATGGCAGCGCCTACATCGGGCGGCGCGCTAACGGTTACGAAGGCTTCAATTGGCAGCTTGAGGGCAATCGCAATGGCGGTCGGGGATTCGGTGAGTATTTGGGAACCTACGGCATTGTGAACGCCGAGCTTTCTCGCTCGGGTGGATTTAGCGGAGGAACCAGCACGACCACATCGCGCGTTGGGGCGCGAGGTTCGGTGGTTTGGATGGACGGCAGCGCGGCGGCTGGACAGCCTGTGCAAGACGCAGTCATCATGGTGCGTGCCCCCGAAGGTGCGGGCATGAAAATCACTGGTGGCGGTGGCGGCACAACGCGGCTTGATTCACGCGGCGTCGCAGTGCTCACAAGGGTGTCGGCGTATGACGGCGTGGCTGTGTCGCCCGACGCGTCCACCGCACCGCTTGACGTGAACATTCCCGCCGAACCTGGTCGCGCCGCAACGCGCAGCAAATCGGGTACGGTACTTAATTTAGACATTCGCCGCTTATCGCCCGCAACATTTACGCTGATTGATCGGCGCGGCAAAGTGATCCCCGCAGGCGTGCTCGTTTTCTTTGGCAAGCAAGCGGTCAAAGTTGGGCTCGATGGGTTGGTGTACTTGGAATCCGTGGGCAGCGGCGGCGCGGCCACAGGCCGCAAAAACGGATCGCGCTGTGACTTTGTGATCCCCACGCCACCGGCAGGCGAACTACAACCCTTTTTAGGAGCGCTGACATGCGAACTGCGACCGGTTTAGTGGTTCGGTGCGCGTTTCTGCTCGGGGTGGGAATGGCGGCCAGCGCGACCTTTGCTGTAACTTGCAGTATTGACTTGCCGGTCATCAACCTTGAGTACAAGGCTATCGTGGACACTCTCGAACCGCGTAAGTCGATCACTATCAGATGTAACGCAGCGAACGAATCGGAGTTCTCGACAACGCCCTTCCGGGTGAAGCTTTCAAACGGCCACGCTTTGGGCGGCGCGCCGTCTCGGCATATGAAAAATGGGTTTGGCGCTGTACTTCACTACAACATTTTTAGCTTGCCTGGCACGCAGACTCCTTGGGGGGACGACACTACATGGCCCAGTGTCTCGGCTTTTTTCGGCTCAGGCGGCACGCAGCGCAGCGCAGTGCTGCCGCTCTACATAATCGTTCCGAAAAACCAGTGGATGGTTCCAGCGGGTCAGTACAACGACTCGCTTGAGGTGACGGTCTCGTTTTAGGGTGCCGTAGGCTGTGGTCGATAGCTGTGCCGGTCGTAGCGCAGCGACGGTTTTTCAGAAACGTCCGCTGTGCCTTGTTCTGCCCTTCTTACAGGAGCGTTGCACTGCTCAATAAGCATCAGCTGTTTGTGGTAAAGCCGTAAGAAATATGACGTTTATACCGTTTCAGTTTATTTTCAGATAAAGACGATAACTACAATATTTCTTTGTTTTATAAGGCGCTTAGTGAATAAGCCGTTTAGCCCAAAGCCCGCGCCCCAAAAACCACCCGCGTGACGATCGTCACCGCACACATTGCGGCAAAAACATACGCCACGGTCGCAAACTGCGTCGGAGACAAACACATCACACAAAACGCGACGATGGTTTCGGTGCCCTCCGTCAATCCGCCGAGGTAGTAGAACGCTTTGTTTGGATAGATCGGGCTTGTTTGACCGCGTTTGGCGGTGATGGCGGCGAACGCGAGAAAGCTCGATCCGGTGCCGATGAACGCGGCCAGTAGCGTGGCTGCGGCCAACGCGTTCTCGACGGGGTTCGCGTAGGCGAAAGCCAGCGGAACAGCGGCGTAAAACAAAAAATCACACACGATGTCAAGAAAGCCGCCGCGATCGGTGGGGCCGGCCATTCGCGCCATGGTGCCGTCTACGCCGTCGAGAAAACGGTTGGCTAGCACTAGCGCTAAACCCGCGCCGTAGAAGCCCGTGGCGATGAGCGCAGCGCCCGCCAAACCCACCACCAAACCGGCCAGGGTAACCGCGTTGGCGGAGAGCCCAACGCGTCGGCACAAGCGCGCCGCGCCGTGAAGCGGCAGGGAAAAGAGCGGTAGCGCGAATCGATCCAGCATGGGGCGTAGTTTAGACAACAAAAAAGCGCCCGAAGGCGCCTTTCTGTTGTGCATTTTTTGAGTCGGTCAGCTGATTAAAACTTGTAGCCGAAGCCCACGGTCAAGAGCGATTCGGTTTTCTTGGCAACATAGACTTTGTTGGCGTACTTGATGCCAGCGCCCAGATTCATATTCCAGCCGCCGCCCATGGCCACACCCACGGTGGCATCCCAGGTGGCGCGGTAGCCCAGATCGCTATCAAATGATGGATAGACAACGAGCTTTTGCTTAAACGTGGTGGTGTCGGAGAGCTTGTGTGCTGATTCTTCACCGAGCATGAGCTCAGCCGCACCGTCGCTGCCAAGGCCTTTGTATTTGTAGTGGTTGTAGCCAACGCCGCCAAACACATCAAAGGTGGTGACCGGTGTGGCGATCACGTGATAACCCAAACCCACATACGCCGCAGCGCGAAGGTCTAAAAGTGTTACACCGTTCTTTTCAAGGTCGCCGCTGACATAGGCGAAGAGTTGCTTGTTGAGATCGCGATCGTAGCGGCCGCCCAAACGATAGAGATCGCTGGTGGTGGCTGAAATACCGGAGACCTTGGTCGTACCGCGGGCGGCGAGACCGTAGAAGCTGAGCTTGTCGCTGGTGGTTTTGCGCGCCGTGTCAAAGGTTGCGCTGAGCGTGGTGTTGCTCACCGCGCCCGAGGAGAATGCTGCGCCGAGGCTTGCTGTGCCGTGGAACTGGCCATCGGGTTTGTCTTGCGCCGTGGCAACGGCAGAGATTGATAGGACGGCAACAGCCGTGGCGAGTGAAAGTAATTTCATATTGATTTTCCTGAACAGAGAGACGCTTTGATCATTAGGCGAACCCAAAAATACGAATTCCGACGTGGCGTGGAATGAACGTTTTATGGGTGCGCGGGGCGACGCTCGCAACGCCAATTTCGCCGCAAGGCAGCGGCAGATGGCAGAGGGGCGACGTACTAAATCATTTGAATCGATAAGCTTGTAAAGCGCACTAAGATTCCTTCGCAAACGCGCTGTTTTGCGAACATTCCGAAGTGACCATCGATGTGCGCAGTGCTTCTGATACAGTCAAACGCATGAATTCCGCCCTCGCCCTTTTAGTGATCGTGCTTGCTGCCAGCGTGCTCTCGGTGGGCATTTGCCGTCGCTTGGGCTTGCCGTCACTGCTGGGTTACCTCGCGGTGGGCATGTTGTTGGGGCCACACGCGTTTAAGCTCATTCCCGATTCGGCACAGGCGCGCGCGATCGCCGAATACGGCGTGGTTTTTTTGATGTTCTCCATCGGGCTTGAGTTTTCGTTGCCACAATTTCGGGCGATGCGCCGCTTGGTGCTGGGTTTGGGTGGGGCGCAATACGCACTGACGCTGCTGCTGTTTGCGGGCATCGCGATGGCGCTCACGCAATCGCTGGCAACGGCGATCGTGCTCGGCGCGGCGCTGGCGATGTCGTCGACGGCCATTGGGATCAAGCTGCTCGCTGAGCGCAATGAACTGTCGGCACCGGTGTCGCGGCCTGTCATCGGCGTGTTGTTGTTTCAAGATTTAGCCGTGGTTCCACTGCTTATTTTGTTACCCACACTGGGCGATGGCGGCGCGATGACCATGACCGAGATCGGTTGGGTCGTGCTCAAAGTGGTGGTGCTGCTCGGTGTGCTGTTGAAATTCGGGCAGCCAGTGCTCAGAGCCTGGTTTCGAATCGTCGCACAGCGAAAAACGACTGAGCTTTTTATGCTCAACGTGTTGCTGGTGACGCTGCTTTTGGCATGGCTGTGTCATTTGGCGGAATTGCCGCATGCATTGGGCGCGTTTGTCGCGGGGATGTTGATCGCGGAAACGGAATACAAGCTTCAGGTTGAAGACGACATTCGGCCGTTTCGCGACGTGCTGCTTGGCATGTTTTTTATTTCGGTGGGCATGCAGCTTGATGGGCCGTTTGTTGTGTCGCAACTGGGTTGGGTGTTGCTGGTACTCACGCTGTTACTTGCTGGCAAGGCATTGGTTGTGCAGCCTCTGGCGCGCTACTTCGACCAGAAAACCGCCGATGCCAATATCGTGGCATCGCTCTTAGCGCCCGCGGGCGAATTCGGTTTCGTGATTTTGACCTTGGGTTTGAGCGTTAATGCGCTCGAGCCGCGCTTCGCGCAGATTGCCATTGCTGCGATGTTGATATCAATGCTCATGGCGCCGTTTTTGCCACGCATTGCCGAGCAGATTAACAAACGGATCACAGCGAACGACTTTTTGGCGCGCTCAGCCGATATTTTCAAAATCGCCACCGAGAGCATGGGGCGACAAGACCATGTGGTGATTTGCGGTTACGGGCGCAGCGGGCAATACTTGTCGCGGCTCCTAGAGGCGGAAAACGTGCGCTTTGTGGCGCTCGATCACGACCCGGAACGCATTCGCGAGGCAATCGGCTCGTCGAGCAGCGGCAACGTGGTGTTTGGCGATTGCCAGCGCAAAGAAGCGTTGATCGCGGCGGGCGTTGAGCGGGCACGAGCGCTGGTGGTGTCGTTTGCCGACGTCGACGCAGCGCTAAAAATCATCGCTACGGCGAAATCCATTCGCGCGGATTTACCCATTGTGGTGCGCACGTTCGACGATGAACCAATTGAGCGCTTGCTCGCGGCTGGGGCTACCGAAGTCGTCCCCGAGGTGCTGGAAGGCAGCCTGATGCTCGCTTCGCATTCATTGCTGCTGCTGGGAACGCCGCTGACCCAGGTGTTGAAGCGCATTCGCGCCGTTCGTGAAGAACGCTACAGCCTGTTTCAGGGATTTTTTCGCGGTGCGACCGACGGCAACGAGGCCGAAGGCGACGCCCGCGTGCTGCACACCGTGACGCTGGCCGAAGGCGCGTGGGCGGTCGGGCTAAGCGTTGACGAGGTGTTGAGTGCAGTGGCGGCTCGGGATGACGCCGAAATCACCGTCGTGCGCCGAGACGGTGCACGCGAGGACATGAAAGACACTGCCTTTCGGTTCGAGGCGGGTGATGCTCTGGTTATTTTGGGTACGCAACGCGGGGTCGCGGCGGCCGAGCTGGCTCTCACGCGCTAAGAAACGCCCAAGGACGCCGACGTCGAAGCACGAAATTGCGCAGCGAGTCGCAAAACCCGTGTCAAGGAGGCTTTTTGTGCGTGGTTTATCTATTCCAGCATCATGGCATGCCAATTGCGTATTGCCATTTAGTCTTACCCCAATGCAAATGCGCCAAAACTCTGTTGTAATTTGCGTCGAACTTACTTAACACTCTAATTTTCAGAAGTTCATTCTTTTTCTAGGAGATCTCTACATGTTCAAAACTGGGACGAAAATCGTTCTGAGTAGCCTTGTTGCCGCTGGCGCATTGGCCTCGATTCCTGCGCACGCGGGCAAAACCGTTGACGCGATCAAAGCGCGTGGACAAGTCGTTTGTGGCGTAAACACTGGCTTGGCGGGTTTCTCGCAAGCTGATTCGGCGGGCAATTGGACGGGGCTTGATGCTGACGTTTGCAAGGCGGTCGCTGCAGCAACACTGGGTGATGCCACCAAAGTGAAATGGGTTCCGCTCAACGCTCAGCAGCGTTTCGCTGCACTGCAATCGGGCGAAATTGACGTTTTGTCGCGCAACACCACGTTTTCGTTGACCCGCGATGCATCGCTGGGTTTGCACATCACGACCCCAACGTACTACGACGGTCAGGGCTTCATGGTCACGACCAAGTCAAAGATCAAAGATGCCAAGCAGCTCAAGGGCCAGACCGTTTGCGTGCAATCGGGAACCACCACTGAGAAAAACTTGACCGACTTCTCGAAAGCCAACGGCTTGAACATCAAGCCTGTGGTGTTTGAGAAAGTAGAAGCCGCCACCGGCGCTTATTTCTCGGGCCGCTGCGTGGCCTACACGACCGATGCGTCGGGTCTGGCCTCGGTTCGCAACAAAGAAGCGAAGAATCCTGACGAGCATGTCATTCTTCCGCAGCTGATCTCGAAAGAGCCACTCGGACCGATGGTTCGCCGCGGTGATGACGAATGGTTCGCCATCGTTAAGTGGGTTGTCTATGGCCTGCTCGAAGCCGAAGAGTACGGCGTAACGCAAGCCAACGTTGATCAGATGAAGTCGAGCACCGACCCCGTCGTTCAGCGTCTGCTTGGCTCGACGGAAGATACGGGCAAGCTGCTCGGTCTGGACAAAGAGTGGATGGCTCGCGCTATCAAAGCGGTGGGCAACTACGGCGAGATTTTTGAGAAAAACGTAGGTCCAAAATCTGCGCTCAAACTGCCACGTGGTGCTAACAATCTTTGGAATAAGGGCGGGCTCATGTACGCCTACCCAATTCGCTAAGTCGGACTGGCTGCGCGGGCGCATTGCTTCGTTGGCGGCTCACTCGTGTACATGCGTACACGTCGTGAACCGCCGCCTCGCACTGCATCCCGCTCGCTGCGTCCTTTGTTAGCGAATTTCAGTAGCTACGGCTTCACGCTACCGTTCGCGGTAGCGTGTTAGCGCGAGGGTTCTCTGCTTAAGAGTATCCTCGCACTAACAAAAAACAATTTCACTGACGCGATCACACAGAAGGGGACTTGACATGTCTGTGGCTCCACGAACTCCGCCGGCTAAGCGGGACTGGTCTTGGCGAAGCCAAGCCTTTCGCGGCCTGCTCTACCAAATCATTGCCGTGGTCGTTATCGGCGGCATCGCCTGGTGGCTCGCGACCAACACCGCCGAGAACATGCGTGTTCGCGGCATTAAAAGCGGCTTTGATTTTCTGACACAGCCTGCGGGCTTTGACATCGGCGAATCGCTCTCGAAGTTCGATTCCAATGATCCGTATTGGAAAGCCTTCCTGATCGGTGTGTCCAACACCCTTCGCGTCGCAATTCTGGGCATCATTCTCACTACGATTTTGGGCACGCTGATCGGCGTCGGACGATTCTCGCGCAATGGACTGGTGCGTGGTTTGTGCCAAGCTTACGTAGAGCTTTTCCGCAATGTGCCCGTGCTGTTGCAGCTTTTGATGTGGTACTTGCTCTTTACCGAGTTTTTGCCTGACGTAACCGAAGCCAAACGCATCGGCGATATCTATCTGAGCAAAGGCGGCATTACCTTCCCCAAACCCATTTGGGAATCGGGTCACTTGTTCGGTGTGGCTGGACTCATCGCTGGCGTGATCGGCGCATGGTTTTATCGGCGTTGGGCGCGAAGCAAGTTCGAAGCGACTGGCAAAGTTCGGAGCATGTTCTGGATTCCGGTAGCCATCGTTTTGGCGGTCGGCGTATTGGGCTGGTTGGTCGGCGGTGCACCTTCACAGTTCGCAGTGCCGCAAAAAGGTGAATTCGCTGTTGAGGGCGGCGGCGCGCTAACGCCTGAATTCATGGCAGTGCTGCTCGGCTTGGTGCTCTATACCGCAGCCTTTGTGGCCGAAGTGGTTCGCTCCGGCATTTCTTCGGTCGCGCGCGGTCAATCAGAGGCAGCACAAGCGCTCGGTTTATCCAAGGGTCAAGAGATGCAGCAAGTGCTCCTGCCGCAAGCGCTGCGCGTAATCATTCCGCCGATGACTAATCAGTTTTTGAATCTCACAAAAAACTCATCGCTTGCGGTCGCTATTGGCTACCCTGACGTGGTCTCGATTTCCAACACCGCGCTCAATCAAACCGGCCGAGCCGTGGAGTGCATTGCCCTCATCATGCTCGTGTATCTGACCACTTCGCTCCTGACCTCGTTCTTTATGAACTGGTACAACGCGAAATCTGCGATTAGGGAGCGCTAGCCATGGCTGAAACCATTATTTTTCAATCGCTGCCAGCGCGCCCGGCCCCGGTCAATACCGAGGGCTTGGTGCCGTGGGTCAAGAACAATTTGTTCGCCAATTGGCAGAGCACGGTGACCACGCTGATCGTGGGCGGATTGCTGCTCTTCTACATTCCGCAGTTTTTTAACTGGGCTGTCTTGACAGCAACGACCGTTCCCAACGCCGATGCCTGCCGCGCCGAGGGCGTGGGTGCCTGCTGGGGCGTGATCACCGAGAAGTATCGACTCATTATCTTCGGGCGCTATCCGTTCGAAGAACAATGGCGGCCGTTGGTGGCGACACTGCTGATGGTTGCGCTGCTGGTGATGAGCTGCACCCGAATCTTTTGGAAAAAATGGTTAGTAGCACTCTGGATCGTCGTGCTCGCAGCGTTTTTCATTCTGATGTACGGCAGCTTGTTCGGCTGGCTCGACGTATTCGGTTTAAGCAAAGTCACAACCGATCGTTGGGGTGGTTTGCCGCTCACCATCATGCTGGCAACGCTCTCCATCGTTTTGTGTTTCCCGATTGCGATCTGCGTGGCACTGGGCCGGCGCAGCAAATTGCCCGCGATTCGTACGTTTTGCACGATCTATGTAGAGCTCATTCGCGGTGTGCCATTGATCTCGGTGCTGTTTATGGCGTCGTTCATGTTCCCGCTGTTTATGCCAGCGGGTGTGACGATCGATGTGTTGATTCGCGTGCTCGTGGGTGTAACGCTTTTTGCGGCAGCCTACATGGCTGAGGTGATTCGCGGCGGCTTGCAAGCGATGCCAAAGGGTCAGGCTGAGGCCGCAGCCTCGCTCGGATTGTCGTACTGGCAAACGCAATTCAAAATCATCCTGCCGCAAGCGCTGGCGATGGTGGTGCCAGGCATCATGAACAACTTCATCGGTTTGTTTAAAGACACCTCGCTCGTCTACATCGTATCGCTCTACGAACTCACTGGCGCGCTCGGGCTCGCGCTGAACTCCGACGCAGATTGGCGTCCGTTCAAGCTCGAAGGCTATCTATTCATTGTTGCCATCTATTTCGCCTTCTGTTTCGCGATGAGCCGCTACAGTTTGTGGATTGAGAAGCAAGTTAACAAATCCAAATTGCGCTAAACGGGGACGATCAACATGACTCAAGCAACTGACAACATCATCGTTTTCGACAAGGTCAACAAGTGGTACGGCAACAACTTTCACGTGTTGCGCGACATCAACTTGAACGTACGACGCGGCGAGCGTATCGTGGTGTGCGGACCGTCGGGCTCCGGAAAATCCACGCTCATTCGCTGCATCAATCGCCTCGAGGAACACCAAGAAGGCCACTTGATTGTTGACGGCACGGAGCTCACTGACGACGTCAAGGCGATTGACAAAATCCGCAAAGAAGTCGGCATGGTGTTTCAGCAGTTCAATCTGTTTCCACACTTGACCGTGCTCGAAAATTTGACGCTCTCGCCGATGTACGTCGGCAAGATGCCCAAGAAAGAAGCCGAAGAAAAAGCGATGACGCAGCTAAAGCGCGTTCGTATCGCCGAGCAAGCTGGCAAGTATCCGCTGCAACTCTCGGGCGGTCAGCAACAGCGCGTAGCGATTGCTCGCGCGCTCTGCCTCACACCAAAAATCATGCTGTTTGATGAGCCAACCTCAGCGCTCGATCCAGAGATGATAAAAGAGGTGTTGGACGTGATGGTCGAAATGGCCAACCAAGGCATCACCATGATTTGCGTGACCCACGAAATGGGGTTCGCCAAGGCTGTGGCCGATCGCGTGATCTTTATGGATCAAGGCCAAATCGTTGAGCAAAACACGCCGCACGAATTCTTCAACAATCCGCAAACGGATCGCTCGAAGGATTTCTTGTCGAAAATTTTGGGACATTGATCGCAGCGCGATTCAGTCAAAAAGGCCGCACAAGCGGCCTTTTTCATGCTGTGGCTCTGTCGCGGCAAGAGCGCTGAAAAAGAAAGCAGCTATTCTCGTTAAAACCAAATAAAATGGTGCTTTTAAGCCAATTTGAAAACTTATTGATAACCATTTTAAATTAATCAATAGCAAGTTTTATTAAGGCGTTGGTAAAAAAAGCTTGCTATTTTCGATGACAGTCATTCACACATTGAAGACCTCGACGCAATGTGGCGACAGCCCCTCAAACGAGGAAAGCATATGAAAACGCCAGAGCGCCATTAGGTGCGTGAATTGAGCGGTCACCAACGAAGTTCGTCTCTCGCGCTGCCAGCGCGCAAGCTGCGTAACGGACGCACAAAATTTGCTGGTTCTTGGCTCGTTGCGCAGCTACTGTGCGCCAACGACCACCCGATTGCGACCGCTCCGTTTAGCCCGATACATCGCAAAGTCGGCCCGCTCGAGAAGGAGCTCAGCGCTGTAGGGGGGCGCCGAAGCCACCCCAATGCTGACGGTCACCTTTAAATCGGGCGCAACGCTTCGCCACGTGTACTCCGAGATTTCCAGCCGCACACGTTCCATGAGGGGCCGCAGATCCGCGGCGCTCCGGCCGTCAACGAAGATTACAAACTCTTCGCCTCCGATTCGTGCGACGAAAACGTCGTCGCCGACGTACGAGCGAAGCATGCGCGACATGCGCTGCAACACGTTGTCGCCCGCCGCGTGCCCGAAATCATCGTTTATTTGCTTGAAATGATCCACATCAATCATGGCGAGGCTGCACGGTCTGGCCAGCCTTTCGGAGGCCTGGAGCACTTGCATCAAGTGCTGGTCGAGCGCTCGTCGGTTGGCGATTCCCGTGAGTTCGTCTTCGTACGCAGCGCGCTCGAGCACGCTGACGCGCGCCGCGTGCGCACTCGCCACAGCGTTTGCGCGAGCCAACCCACGGCGCTCGCTCTCTTGCGCCTCTAGCCGGGTGAGCATTACCTGAGAACGGGCGTGCAGCTGCTGCGCGGCATGCTCGCTCTCGATACGGCGGAGCCCTTCAAATGCCTCAAGCGCTTCTCGATATTGGCCCAAGCGACGATGGGCGACGTAGGCCACAAATTCCACTCGAAGCATGGTGGAAGGCGACGAAACAGTGATCGTATCGCCACGCGCCACGTCCACGAGACGAAGCGTCTCCGAATAGTTCTCTAACCGCAGCGCCAGCTCGGCGCATGAACACCGGACCCGCGAAATGACCGTGTCTAGCTGATGCGTTTCTCCAAGACGAGTTGCGTGGTCAAGTCTGCGTTTCGCCTCGTCTAGTTGTCCAACGTGAACGAGCACCTCGCCAAGGTTGCCTTCGGTAAAAGCCTCATAAAAGGGATCGCACACCGCTACGGCGATATCCGCTGCTTCGCGTGCAAGCGGTTCGGTCTCGTGAAGCATTTGCCGCGCCTCCATTTCCCCCGCACCGTCACGCAACATGTAGTACTTGCCGATCATCACCGCGCAGAGATTGTTCAGCGTCACCATCAGAGGCAGCGGTTTACCCAGCTCTCGGGCGAAATGCAGCCCCTTTTTCAAAAGCATTTCGCCATGCCACGGATCGCCGACGCGATCAAAGGCACCGCCAAGCAAGCTATACGCCAACACACGCCCCACGTCGTCGTTGAGTCTTTCGCTGATCTCGTAAGACTGAGTGGCCCACGAAATTGCTTCATCCATCCGACCGACATCAAGCGCGCAGAGTCCGCCCCATCGGAGCACTTCGCCGCAGTAGGCCTCCAGACCACTGGCTAAAAGCCCGTCGGCCGTTTCTGTGACCATTGCGCTGACCTGCGCTTTCTGGCCATGTCGGTACAACGAGAACATCAATGTTCGCCGCGCGATAGCCACGGAGCGTAGTTCACCAATTTTCTGTGCTTGTTCGAGGGCTTGCTCGGCAAATCGAATGCTGTTTGGCAACGAGTCGGCCTCATGCGCCAGACGCAAGTCATCACGAACAGTCGACTCAACCTCATCGACCAAGGATGCAATCGGTAAAGACACTATTGGCTCCTAAATCAGATACCCGGATGGTAACCAACTCCTCGCGGTCGCGAGGCTGGAGCGTATCGCACTTCGCAGTTGTGCACTGCACAAGCTGGATCAACGCGAAGAACTGCGTGCAGTGTCAAACGCGTTGCGCACGTCCCATCTACCAATATTCATCGGTGCGGTCATTGCGCCTGACGGATCGAACTTAAGCTCGCAGGGCGAGGGGTGAGGTCTTTCGCATAAAGCTACATCCGAGTCGATATGCAAGTGCGTGGCGACTTCTCTAAATTTTTATCGTCGTTAAAAAAAAAGATTGGCTTTCTGGCGTTAGCTATTCGCAAATCCGCAGTCAATGCACATCAACCGATTTTGACCACCGTCCGCCCGGTGACCTGCCCCTTAACGTAAGCATCAAACACAGTCGGCAGTTCTGCAAACGACACCGTGCGGCAATGACTTGCCAGCTTGTCACACTTCCATTCGTTGGCGAGCTTGTTCCACAGTTCGCGGCGCAACGCCATCGAGCAATTAACGCTGTCGATTCCAAGCAGCGACACGCCGCGCAGGATGAACGGCATGACGGTGGTCTTCACTTCCCAGCCCTGCGCCAAACCGATCGACGCAATCGTCCCGCCGACCTTCATCACTCGGGTGAGCCACGATAACTGCTCGCCGCCCAAGTTGTCCACTGCACCCGCGTATGTTTCGCTACCGAGCGGCTTTTCTGTCATCTCAAATTGGCCGCGAATGAGCACGTCTTTTGCGCCCACGGATTTGAGCAGCTCAACATCCTTCTCTTTCCCCGTCACCGCCACCACGTCGTAACCCAGCTTCGCGAGAATCTCAATGGCCACAATCCCCACGCCGCCCGTTGCACCGTTGACCAGCACCGGCCCGTTGCCCGGTGCCAAACCATCATGCTGCATGCGATGAATCGCCAGCGCCGCAGTAAAGCCCGCCGTGCCATGCGTCATCGCATCAAACGTGCTCATCCCAGCGGGCACCGGCACACACCACGCCGCCGGCACCCGCGCCCGCTCCGCGTAGCCACCATGATGCGCCACACCCACGTCGTAGGCATGCGCAATCACCTTGTCGCCCACCTTAAACGCGGCGTCGCTCGATGACTCAACAACCCCCGCCAAATCCACACCGCCCACGCAAGGAAACCGACGAATAATGCGCCCAGCACCCGTCGCCGAAAGAGCGTCCTTGTAATTCACCGTCGAATACTCAGTACGAATCGTCACCTCGCCCGCATCAAGCTGATCGAGCGTCATGTCGACGAGTTCGGTTTTGGATGTTTTTCCCTCTTGCGAGGTTAGGTAGGCTTTGAAGGTGGTCATAGCAAAATTGGGTGAATCGATATTGGGTTGAATTATCACGGTTGAGGCATCAGCACTCAACGAACTAATCCGCCAACACTCGCGCCACCGCCGCCAGAATCGCAGCGGCTTCACGATGCGGAGCGAACAGTTGCGCGCGCTTTGCGGCGGCTCGGTATAGGCGTTTGTAAAACGCGGTATCCGTTTCGATGCGGCGCATGAGTTTGGCGCAGGCAGTCGCATCGCCTAGCTCGAAGTAGCCTGGGTAATCGTCGCCGAGCATGCCTCGGTTGCCGCTGATGTGGCTGGCGATCACTGGCACACCGCTGGTGACGGCTTCGACGATGACGTTGGCGCCGCCCTCCATTTTGCTGGCGATCACCAGGGCGTGAGCGCGCTTGATGCGTTGGCGCGTTGCTGCGTGGTCGATGCCGCCAAGCCAACGCAAGCGCGGTTCGTCGCGGGTGACGATAGTCATCGTGTCGGTGTGATGTTGATCGAGCGGGTTGCCGATGTGCGTTAGACGAATTCGGCTTTCAGAGGGCAATTGCCGAAGCGCGGTGATGGGCGTGAACGGATCTTTTTCATGGCGCAGGTGACCGACTTGCACGACATCAAACCAGCGCTGATAACGTGGTACCGGTTTCAGAAATGCAGCGGACTGGTACACCACATCGGTCTTGGCGCGGTGTGCGCTCGACAGTTCTTCGAGTGCGGCGGGCTGCAACACAATCATTCGATCAGCAAGTTTGAGCGACTGTTTAGAGAGCTCGTCCTCGTGAATATCGCGATACACATCGGTGCCGGTGAGCGCCAGCAACACGCCACCCTTTGCGCGAGCTGCTCGGTAATCCAGCAGCGATGGTGAGGAGCGCCTTGCATGCATGGTGAACAATACGTCAGGAAGCGCGGCACCCGTCGACCAACGTTCAACAACTTTCACCGCATAATCGTGGGAGAGAAAGCGCGCCCAGCGCGCGGCGGTGTGCCAGTTGCCGTTATTGGCTTTGGCGTTGGCAGGGGATACGATGACGACAGTAGGTTTCACAGATGAACTATCGCACAGCTCGAAGCTCGCCGTGGGGATTGCCGCGCGTTCGTTCGGCGCAGCGCAGATTCGGGCGAAGCTCATCGCGATGCGCGGCGAGCTGCGCGCGTTCGTTTGTGGGTTGACCGAAGCACAGCTCACGCCGCCCATCATCGAAACGATCAACCCGCCGCTGTGGGAGGCCGCACATGTGGCGTGGTTTGCCGAATGGTGGTGCGTACGCGATGCCTACAACACCGATTCGGGTGATACGCGCGCAGATCGGCCATCACTGTGGGACGGCTGTGATGCGTTTTTAAACTCGAACACGATTGCCCATGCAGCACGTTGGTCCGTGCCGCAGCTCACGCGCGCCGCGACGCTGGACTACTTAGACCGGTCATTGGCAGCGACGCTCGAGCGCCTTGATTGCGCCGAGCCAACCGACGATGCGCTCTGTCCGTTCCGATTAGCAATGTTTCACGAAGCGATGCACCTTGAGGCAATTGCTTGGTGCGCACAGACGCTAGCTTGGCCGATGCCTGCGTGGGTTGATGGGTCTGCGATTGCACGGCACGCAGCGCCACCTACCGATGGATTCGTGGTGCAGACGCGGTTGCTCAATGTCGATACAACAGCAACAGGATTTTGTTTTGACAACGAACGAAATCCACCGCCGCCTAAACCGATCACCACGCCGCTATCGAGCGCGTTGGTTAGCAACGCGCAGTACGCGCAATTTGTCGAATCGGGCGCGTTTGAAGCGACGGTGCGAGCGGCACATCCGCGCTACTGGCGACGCAGCAGCGACGGTGCGTGGCAACAGCGTCGCTTCGATCAGTGGGTTGCTCTGGCTCCCGATGAGCCCGTCGTTCACATTAGCGCGCTCGAGGCCGAAGCGTTTGCCGTGCATCACGGCGGCCGCTTACCCACCGAACCGGAGCTCGCGCGCTGGCTGACGCTACCCAGCCCGAACGGCGCGACCGCATGGCACGGCGCTGTGTGGGAATGGACATTGAGCGATTTCGCGCCCTATGAAAACTTCAAACCCGACCGCTACCGCGAATACTCAGCACCGTGGTTTGACGGACAACACCGCGTACTCCGCGGAGCGAGTTTTGCCACGCTCAACGTCATGCATCATCCGAATTACCGAAACTTCTTTCAGCCGCAGCGGGGAGATGTGTTTGCTGGATTTCGGGTAGTCGACGAGTCGGCGCAGAATTGAGATCAGAAACGGTAGCTGATCGACGCAGAGCCCACGTTACTCTTTTTTGTTGCGAACAGCGGGCTCAGCGCCGCCGCTTCGCGCAGTTCGTGGCGGCCGATACTGGCGCTGGTCGACCAGTGTTTGTCGATCTGGTAGCTCAGGCCTAAGCTTGCGTCGCAGCTGATCCATCCGGCCTTGGCGTTGTACACCCGGTTGCCCGTGCGTGCCGCTTGGGCCGGCGTGACGCCGTAGAAAGTCTGGGCCTGTTTGCGATCGGCGTGCGTGGCGCCAAGGCTCAGAGAGGCACTGAGCTTGTCGCCCCAAATGGGAACGGCCAACGTAGCGTTGATCACGGTCTGGCTGCCGTAGCTCCTTTTCGCGCTCATCATTTGTGAAGCGTTGAGCTTGATCAGACCGTCGAAGGCTTGGTAGACGACACCAGCAACCGCAAGCGCTGTGCCGTCGATCTTGCCCATGCCGACGAGGCGCGGGCTGTTCTTGCGGTCACCGTCCTTGCGTCCGGGATCGGCACTGGCCGCCACAAAGGCTTGGAAACCGCCCTCTTGCACTAGGTTGTAGCCGATGCCGCGATCGGTTCCAGCAAAGAAGCGGCCCTTTTGATAGTTCACACCGAAGGTGGGCGACCATGTTGGTTTGTCGCTCACCTCGCCGACGATGTTGCGGTTGGTGCGCTCGGCACCTAGGCTTAAAGTGATCTCGGCCTCGTCAGAGGGCGTACTGGCGGCGTGACTAGCGTGAGGATAGCTGAGGCCAACGAGCGCGGACAGAATTGGGAGGAGAGTCAATCGTTTCAAGAGGAGTGTTCCTTTTTATGGTTGGGGAAAGGGAAATGGCGAGACCGCAGCGCACAGACGCAGCAAGTCGCGTTGGGTAAATTTGCTCGAGGCGCGCTGGCATGGCGCAACGACCCTAGGGATGGGCCTAGGTAGCGCTAGCGAAGCGTTCGTGCTAGTGCACTGGCACCTGCGGGTTGATGGTTGGCACGGGCGAACTCACGATGGCTTGCGGGCAACAGTGAAGACGCGGATGTCTTTTCCCTTGCGGGTTCCGTGACGCTCCACCGACAGCATCTCCAATCCCTGCCTGACCATGGCCGCCTGCAACTCTGGGGCCTTGAAGCACAACACGTCCGGGGCCCTACCCAGAGCCCGCATCAGCGGCAACGCCACATGCGGCACCAGCGGATTCATCTCGCTAACGCAAGGTGTCTTGGCGAGCAGCAGCCCGCCCGGTCGCAACGCATTCACAATCAGCGCGAGCGTGTAATCCAGATCCTCCACCAAATGCAACAGGCTGAAGGCCAGCACCACGTCTTGGGTGCCCGGCGCCACGATCGGTCGGTCTGCATCGTTGAGTTCAAAACTCAGCTGCGGCAGGGGTGCCGCCGCTAGCTTCTCGCGCGAAATGGCGATCATTTCGGTCGACACGTCGGTCGCACGAAGGCGGCGCGTGAAGGGAGCTAGGCGCAGCGCAGTGGTACCCGTACCGCAGCCAATTTCGAGGACGTCGTACTCGGTCGACAACAGGCTCCGCACGCGCTTCAACGTGGCTTCGTAGCCCGCTGGATCAGCGATGGGGTCGGCCGCGTACTTGCGCGCGATCCGATCCCAGAAACGGGCCTTGCCGGCGACGGATGCGGTTGGTGCCGCCGCGGGGGTCGCGGGCATTGGAGAGGATCGGGAAGATGTGGGCATGAGGAGCAATCGGGTAGGGCGAACAAGCAGTCAAACAACGAAGACCGCTATGCTATCTATGCAAAACTCCAAATGGAATTGCGGAAAATCGCAGACGACTCATGCATTTACGTATGGATACAACCAATGGACCCACTCGACTGGAACCAGCTCAGGGCGTTTCTAGAAACCGCCGAAACCGGCTCACTCTCAGCCGCAGCACGAAAGCTTGGGCTAACTCAACCCACCTTGAGCCGCCAAGTGGCCGCCATCGAGCGCAGCATGGGCGTAACGCTGTTCGAACGCGTGGGCAAAACCATGGCGCTCACCCCGACCGGGCTGGATTTGCTCGAGCATGCGCGCACCATGGGCACCGCCGTTGAAGCGCTGAGCTTGGCGGCCACCGGTCGTTCGCAGGCGGTGGGCGGCGTGGTTTCGATCTCGGCCACCGAAATTGTGGCGGCCCGCCTGCTGCCCCCGCTGGTGCGGCAGCTGCGCGAACAAGCGCCCGGCATTACCGTCGAAGTGATCGCCAGCGACGCGCTGAGCGACCTACAGCGCCGCGAAGCGGACATCGCGATTCGTCACGTCAAACCCGAGCAGCCAGACTTGATCGCCCGGCTGGTGCGAGAGGGCACCGCCCACTTTTACGCATCCGAAAACTGGGTCAAAGCTCACGGTTACCCGCGCACGGCCAAACACGCGGCGCACCTGCCCTTTATCGGCACGAAGCGCACCGACCAGTATCTGGGCTACCTGCGCCAGCAGGGTCTGCCACTGACCGAGGCCAACTTCAGCTGTTACGCCGACAACTCGGTCGTCCACTGGGCCCTAGTGTGCGACGGCATGGGCATAGGTGCCATGATGGACGAAATCGCCGTAACCACACCGAGTATTGTGCGCGTACTAGACGAGCTGCCACCCGTGCGTTTCCCGATCTGGCTGGTGTCACACCGCGAACTGCGAACTTCACGGCCGATTCGGGTAGTGTTCGAGGCGCTGGCTAAGGGCCTTTAAATAATTTGGGGTCAGACACGATTACTGGTGACGCCAGGTTCGGCTCATTTTGGCGCAACACTCGAACTCAGGCCTCAACAATTCGAGGTCGTCCGACGCCTTTCGAACTGGCGGGACGGTCGCTCAGCTTTTCAACCATCGCCTTGAACTTCTCACTGCCAAGCGCCCAGCCTTTGTTCGTGCAGTCTCGAATCTGCGCCAGATCGTTGCGGGCCACGGCGGCTTTGAACAGACTTCGATAAGCGCTCAGGCGTTGTTCAGCGCCCCGCGCCAAGCGCAGATACTGATCATGCGGCGTGACCCAGTCAGCGTTGGGGCCCTGCTCGTCATACGCATTGCGCACAAAGCTTGACCAGAGGTAATCACGCGGATGCGCCGCGATACCAGCGCGCACGGGATTGAGTTCGATGTAGCGCATCAGCGTCATGAAATACGTTTCGCTATCAACCACGGTGGCGCGGTAGCGCCCTTCCCACAGCGTGCCAGTGCGCTGGTACTTGAAATTGAAGTACTGCACATACTTTCGCCCCACCGATTGAAACACCTTGCTGATGCTCTGCTCATGCTCTGGCGTCGCTAGCAAATGAATGTGATTGCTCATCCACACGTATGCGTGAATGGCCAGACCGTGCTGCTCCGCCGCACTCACCATCGCATCACGAAAGAACTCAAAGTCTGCGCTGTCGCTGAAAATCACCTGCCGGTTGTTCCCCCGCTGAACGATGTGCTGCGGCTGACCGGGCAAGATGTATCTTGGTAGACGTGCCATTTGGATTGCTCTTGAGTTTAATCGCTAAATGAATTCTACGCCAATTTATCGTGTCTGACCCCATTACGACCCATTACGACCACGGCGTGTTTGAACTTGCTCGCAGCGCAGCGCCGACCGTCACCGCTCAGATCGCTGGTCACTTCGTCGACGGTGCCAACTCGGCGATGTAGGCAAAGGGGCGGCGTAACTGCCCGGCCAAATGTGGGGAAGCACTGGACTTTTCCCCGCGAACCAGAAAGGTAAATCAATGGGGGCAGTCTGCTCCCATTTTTCTCTGCGTCTGACTGCCCCTGTGAGCCCGCCTTAAAAGGCCAGCATCATCAAAAGACCACCAAATCCCCTAACAGCGCGCTGCGCTCCATCAGTCGATCAATGTAATCCTCGATGGCCGCGCTATCGCGCGTGGGGGCGGGAGTCACCCCCAGCACGCCGGCGGTCAAGGCGTCGCCACGAAAGCCGAGCGTGTAGCGCAACAGATACAACAGGTCGGTGATCGCGTCGACCCGGCCATTGCCGTCAACGTCGAGAAGCAACCCGCCCTCTGCGGCCAAGAGGGCGTCAACGTAATTGCCGAGCGCTGTTGCCGTGCTGCGGCCCGCACCCGCGCCGACCGTGGCGACCATTGCCTGCGCAGGCGTCTCGCCCAGTTTGCGCCGCATGATCATCAAGGCGTCGGTCGTGCCCAGCACGCGCTTATCGCCATCCACATCGAGCAGCGCGCCGCCGCCGTCAATCGGTGCGCCGTAGACTTGGTTATACGCCGTCGTGTCTTTCGTGGCTACAAACATCACGCGCTTAGAATCCGGGCCGATGGCGAACGTGAGTGGTGTCGGTAAGACCTGCGGCACGCTACCACCGGATATGAACGTGCCAGAAATCCGAGTGGTCAAACCGCCGGCAATGGGTGTGCTGAAAAGATCAACCACTGGACTTCCCGACACCGCTGCGAACGTTCCGCGCTTTTCAGCCGCAAACACCACGCGCTGCGAATTGGGGGCAATCAAAAAAACAAAACTGCCAAGGCCGACGGTTGTATCAGGACCGTACAGCCCGGTAAGCGCGCCGCCGACCGTCGGTACGCTCCATAGAAACCATCGCCTAGCCTCGGGCGCAGCAGTCTCAGCTCCGCTAAACACCACGCGCGAGGAATCAGGGCTGATTCGAAAACTGTACACGTTGCCCCAGAATGTACCCAGTTGCCACGTTGCGCCGCCGGTGATCGTTGTGCTGGCGAGTAGCGCGTTTGACGAGAAAGTCTTGTTGGAGATATAGACCACGCGGGTCGAATCCGGACTGATCTCGAATTGGCTTATCGTGTTGCCGCCTACTAATGAGGGATCAAAGGTCAGGCGATTCGCTGTGCCGCCAGCGATGGGAATGCTGTAGAGATCGCGCTTTGTAGCCCCTTGAAGATTGGTTTCGTACACGACGCGTGCCGAATTCGCACTGATCTGATACCCCGGATACACCTGTTGCGTAGCGGGTGGCGGGGCGGCCAGCGACGTTCTGGGACCGCCCGTAACGGCAACGCTATGGAGCTGCGGGAAGCCAACGCTACCCACGTCGCTCCGGTACACCACGCGCGCGCCACTGGGTGTGAGCTTGAAATCGTCAACTACGTGCTCTGACAACAGCGTGGGCGACGCGCTACCATCGATCGGCACACTATAGAGCCCCGTTAGAGTGCGGAACACCACGCGTGTCGAATCGGCAGTGATTTCAAAATCGGTCTCAACGCCTAAGTTGAAGCCAAGCGCTACCAGCGGCCCGCCACCCGCAATCGGCGCGCTATAGAGGTCGGAGGCGGATCTCGAATCGGAACTCACGCGTCGCGCGCTAAACACCACCCGTGTCGAATCCGGGGCAATACGAAACCCCTCCACCCATTGTGTGGCACCGGAAATGCGGGGCGGTATGTCAGCGATGTCGAGCGTCGTTCCGCTCATGTTCGATGCGTAGAGCACCTGCCACTGTGCGTTCTGGGCTAAAAACGCGATATTGAAACCATTCGGTGCCACCTGAAAGCTCCGCACCTGAACCACACTAGAACCGGACAGGCGCAACGGGGTGCCTGCGACGCCGGTGTTGATCACCCGAAACAGCGCTGGTGAGTCGCCTGTCACCGGGTCGCTGACGATGAAGGCGCCATAACTGAGTCCGCTGAGCAAGACCGGGCTGAGTACTGGATAGGACGATGGCAGCGTCCCCGAGAGCTTGACTGGCTCCACTGCGGCCACACCTAGCGCCGAGCAAAGCGCGGCTAAACCGAGCGTCCGACGCAACAGCGTCACCGGCCAGTGAGTGAGAAATTTACAAAAAGAACCCATTGTTGTCCGTCTTTCAAGAGAATCCACGCAACGAAAAAGCACCGCCTTACGGTTAGACGTACTGGGCGAGCAATTAGTGACACACGTCAGTAAACTTCGACAAAACGGCTGCGGCCGCCGACTGACGCCCCGACTCGTCCCTTTCGCAAAGGCAAGATTCCATTGAGTCTGCCAGCATGCTGGCTTGGTTCAGTCGTTGTCTTTCACCCGATCCCTTGTGAATTCATAGCGGCATTATTATTTAACGCCTTATATATGTTGAACTTAAGAGGGTAATTAGTACTTTTCATAATTAACGTTTTATTTAGTAAATCCTATATTTAATAAGGCGATTGAACATAAAGCTATAGCAGCGATAAGCAAGGACCATGTTGTCCACGCTACCCATCATGCCGCTTGGTCAACGGTCGCGATTTTTCTCAGATTCGTCGCATGCTTTAGATGTGCCGCTTGTAATTCATCCCCGTCGCGGGCATATTGCGAACATCTGGTTTTGTTTCGCGCGAGCGAACTTTGTTTTTAGAGGAATGGCTATGAAAAAAGTGTGGATGATGTTGGTGGCTTTAGCGGCTTCGCTCGGTTTATCGGGCTGCGGCTACAACACGATGGCGCAGGGCGAAGAGACGATCAAAGCGGCTTGGTCTGAGGTGTTGAATCAATACCAGCGCCGCGCTGATTTGGTGCCCAATCTGGTGGCGACCGTGAAGGGCTTCGCTGCACAAGAGCAAGATACGCTGACCAAGGTCGTCGAAGCGCGTGCTAAGGCAACGTCGATCCAAGCAACGCCCGAACTCATTAACGATCCCGAAGCGTTTAAGAAATTTCAAGCGGCGCAAAGCGAATTGCGGGGCTCGCTATCGCGCTTATTGGCCGTGGCTGAAAACTATCCAAACCTAAAAAGCGATGCGCTGTTTCGCGATCTGACGGCGCAACTTGAAGGTACGGAAAACCGCATCACTGTGGCTCGTAACCGCTACATCAAATCGATTCAGGGCTACAACAGCGAAGTGGTGTCGTTCCCCTCGAACTTGGTGGCGATGGTGTTTGGTTTCAAAAAGAAAGAACAGTTCGCTGTTGAAAACGAAGCGGCGGTTAAATCAGCGCCGACGGTTGATTTCAATAAGCCAGCGGCACCAGCTGCACCGGCTCCGGCTGCTCCAGCCAAGCCTTAAGTTTCTCTGTTTGACCTTTTTAGGCTGCCCGAGGCAACTCGGCGCAGCTTGAGGACGCACTTGAACGTTTTGCTCAACCGCTTTCGCCGCTCCTACCGCGGTGCGATAGCCGCTTTTTTCGCTCTGACAACGATGTTGTTTGCCCTGGCAGCCATGGCGCAGGACTATGCGCCGATTCCGCCGTTGCAAACGCGAATCACTGATACCGCCAGCATCTTGGGGGTGTCCGCACGGCAGGAACTTGAACAAAAGCTAGTGGCGTTTGAGCAAACAAGCGGCGGTCAGCTCGCGGTGTTGATCGTAAAAACGGCGGAGCCCGAAACGATTGAGGAATACGCGCTGCGAGTTGCCGAAGCGTGGAAGCTTGGCAAAAAAGGCAAAGACACCGGCGCACTCATGGTGCTGGCGATGAAAGAGCGCAAGATTCGCCTAGAGGTGGGCTACGGCTGGGAAGGCGCATTGCCCGACGTGGAAGCCAAGCGCATCATTCGCGAGACGATCTCGCCGTTTTTCAAGGTTAATCAATTCGCTCAGGGCATCGATGCGGGGATTGACAAGATCGCCCTCGCAGTATCAAAGGATACAAAAGCCGCGGCGACCACGGTCAACGATAAAGGACAGTGGGAGCAAAGTCATAATCCCGGGGAATTCGATGCGGCCCTAGAAACGCTTTTTGGCATGGCGCCGGCGTTATTGGGTGTGTTGGCGGTGTTGTCGTTCGTTCTGCCTTCGACGTTGGTGGCGTTGATTGCGGGCGGTGCGGCATTCTTCTTTACCGGTTCAGCCATTGCTGGCGTCGCAGGATTCATCGTTGCGTTTGTCGGGGCGCTGCTCCTGCAAGGCATATTTGGTTCGTTTCGCAAAGCACCGCTGGGCGGACGACGCGTTCATCGCAACGGTGGCTTATCGAGCGGCCCAGTGATTGGCTCTGGCGGCAGCTGGGGTGGGTGGGGCGGCGGCTCATCAGGTGGCGACAGTGGCGGTTTCAGCGGCGGCGGCGGAGATTTCGGTGGCGGCGGCGCGTCAGGGGATTGGTAATGACGAGTAGCAGCAATTCAAAACGTCCGCGTTGGATGTCGCATGCGCTGACCACGCGCGCTACCGTGCGGCGGGCCATTCCCGAAGCCGCATTGACTGCGCTTGAGGGTGCGGTCGGCATGGCTGAGCGCGGCTCCAGCGGGCAGATTCGGTTGGTTGTAGAGGCCAACTGGCCGCTGTTGCAAGTGAAGCATCAAAGCCCGCGCGGTCGGGCGCTCGAGTGGTTTTCGCAGCTTCGGGTGTGGGACACTGAGCACAATAACGGTGTACTGGTCTATCTGCTATTCGCGGAGCGCGATGTAGAAATTGTGGCCGATCGCGGCTTCAATTCCCGCGTGACCGACGCGCAGTGGGAAGCGATTTGTAACGCGATGGAAACGCGTTTCGCCAAGGGCGAATTTGAGCTGGGCATCACCGAAGGCGTAAACGCGATCGGTGATTTACTGCGTCAACATTTCCCCGCCGACATGGGACGCAATGAGCAGTCGGATCGGCCGCTGATCGTTTAGCGATCGCGAATACGTTGCGCCGCGACGCGGTGTGTCGCGCAGACGCTCGCTACCCTAACAAATTTATCTAATGCCTTATGAAATAAGGGTTGTGAGTCAATTTTGTCTGTGTTCGATTACTTGTAAAAAATTTACCAAGGCCATATTTCGTATGGCCTTGGCGACAAAAGCTGGGACAAGATGACGCAAATCGCGCTATTGCGGCGCTGACCAATCCCGAGCGAGCATGCCGTAGATAAACGTGTCGCGCACCGCGCCGTGATGACTTCGTGAATCGCCGCGCAGGTGGCCTTCGCGGCGAAACCCGACGCGCTCGAAGAGCTTCCAGCTCTTCTCGTTGGTGGCGTCAACGCTGCCCCACACGCGATTGACTTTGATCTGTTCGAACGCGAGCGTGCAACAGAGCGAGACCGCCTCTGTTCCGATGCCGCGACCGCGGGCGCTTTTGCGCAAAAACCAGCCGATGGTGAGCGAGGGCACAGCCCAATCGAAGCCGTGAAACCCGGTGCCGCCGTAGAGGGTTTTTTCGTCGAGCGAGAAGATACCGAGCGTGATCGATTCGCGTGTGATCCATTTTCCCGCCATGTTGCGGACGTAGTTTTCGCTGTCCTCGATTGACAGATGATTGTCAATCCACGGCAGCCACGTTTTCAAATCAGTGCGGTCTTCGTTGACAGCATCCCACATAGCCGCGCCGTCGCCCGAACGATACGGGCGCAGAATGCATTGCCGACCCAAAATTTTTGACGGGAGCTGGACGAGGCGTGAGCGTTCGATAGCGGGCATGATGCTGAGGATTGAAATTGATGGGCTCAATTTCAGTATAGGCGGGCTTTTCGGTGGCGCTCGCGAAATCTCGATGTGAGCGCACCACGCGCACGATGAGCGCTACATTTTTGCCACAGACAATACTGCGCAGCGCAGCCGTTTGATCGCCTCCGGCGGGCGGCGCGCTAGGCTGCTTCGCCCGTTCCAAGCGCCGCACCGGCCTTGAGCGACGCTTCAATAAACGGATCTAGGTCGCCATCAAGCACGGCACCCGTGTTGCCTGTTTCGTGATTGGTGCGTAAGTCTTTGATGCGCGATTGATCGAGCACGTAGCTGCGGATTTGATGGCCCCAGCCGATGTCGGTCTTGGTGTCTTCGAGCTTTTGTTGCGCCTCTTGACGCTTGCGAAGTTCGAAATCGTAGAGCCGTGAGCGAAGTCGTTTCCACGCCACATCGCGGTTGCTGTGCTGCGAGCGACCGTCTTGGCATTGCACGACGATGCCGGTCGGGATGTGTGTCAAGCGCACCGCAGAATCGGTTTTGTTGATGTGCTGGCCACCCGCGCCGCTGGCTCGGAACGTATCGGTTCGAACGTCCGACGGATTGATATCGATTTGAATCGAGTCGTCGACTTCGGGATACACGAACACCGAAGCAAACGACGTATGCCGCTTAGCGTTGGAATCAAATGGGCTTTTACGAACCAAGCGATGCACGCCTGTTTCGGTGCGCAAAAAACCGTAGGCGTAGTCGCCCGAAATTTTGATCGATGCGCCCTTGATGCCCGCTACATCGCCGTCGGTATGGTCTTCGATTTCAACCTTAAAGCCTTTGCGCTCGCCGTAGCGGCAATACATGCGAAAAAGCATTTGCGCCCAATCCTGGGCCTCGGTGCCACCGCTACCTGCGTTGATGTCAAGGAAGCAATTGGAATCGTCCGCCTCGCCCGATAGCATGCGCTTGAATTCCATTTCAGCAAGTGTGGCGTTGCTGCGATCAATGTCGGCTTTGACGCTTTGCAATGTGGCTTCGTCGGATTCCTCAACAGCCATTTCGAACAAATCGGCGCAACCGGTGATGTCGGTCGTCAGGCGATTGATGTTCTCGATTACAAAATCAATCGCGCGCTTTTCTTTGCCAATTTCGCGGGCTTTGTTGGGGTCATCCCACGCTTTCGGATCTTCGAGCGCGGCGTTGAGCTCCTCTAGTCGGCGCGCTTTGCGGTCGTAGTCAAAGTAACCCCCGAAGTTCGGCGAGCTTGCTTTGCGCCGCGGCGATGGAGTTTTTGAGTTCGCTGATAAGTTCTTGCACGGGCTTGGCTGAATTTAGGTTTGGCCTCAATTTTATAGGTCGGTGACGAATCCGTACCTCGGAAGCCAAAAACAAAAAACGCCAGCGGGCTGGCGTTTTTTGCACGTTGGGCGCAACTAGCGCCGCGTGAGAGTCCCGTTAAACCGACCCGCCGAACAAAACTTGTTCAGCCAGTACGGTTCTCGGTTGCCGCTTCTAGCGCGGTTTACTACCGCGCTGTCTGCGGGAGGTAACCCCAACAAGCAACGCCAGTCCGAACACGAGCATTAGCAGCGAACGTGCGTCAAGCGTTGGAACGACCACAGGCTCCGAAGGAGGAGGTGGCGGAGGTGGTGCCCCAACGATGTCAATCGTCACAACCGCATTGTCACAGACAGCGGGTGCCGCCTGAGCGCAGATGCGGTATTCCACCGTGTACGTGCCAGCGGGTGTCGTCGCCGGAACCACTAGGCGATTGTTCGCGTCGATCGATGGATTCGGCAGCGTCGTGTTGGCACCAACGATGATCACGGGTATCGTAACCCCAGTCGACGACACAGTTAGGTTGGTCGTTGTGCCCAGTTGATCGTTGACAAGAATCGAAACGGTACCTCCTGTCGATGCAGGCAATGAGATGCTGTCGTTAATCGCGTCAATCACCAGAGGCACTTGACCGCTTGGAGAGAGTCCACGCACCAAGTTGTTCGAGGAATCACTGTCGTTACCGGCGCTGGTGATGCCAGTGAAATTAACCAGCCGCGGCGAAGTATCGGTACCTCCCAACAAGCCAGGCGCCGTATAGGTGAACGAGCAATCAATTGACTGACCCACGGCAAGTGCCGTTGGCGAGGCAGGCGTACAGCTAAACGCAGTGATAGCGCCCTCGTCGACAAACACCGAGCACGTAGGCGATAGCGCCAAGTTTGGCCCCAAGCTCGTACAGGTGAGCTGTAAACCCGTGTACGTTTGGCCCGGTGCGATGAAGCTCGGCAGAGCGCCTGCGCCAGTCGTCGGGAAACTCGCAGCCATATCAGCCACGCCGGCGCTGACCGTGATGGTGGCAACCGCATCGTCACAGGTCGTTGTTGAACCGGCCACGCAGAGACGATACGGCACCGTGTACACGCCAGGCAAGGTATCTGGCAGTACCGTGATCAAGCCCGTCGCAACATCTAGCGTAAGGATAGACCCGCCTGGGGGCGCTGTCGCCCCAGCCAAGGCTGTGATGGTCGCAGTGCCACTGCCACCGAGCGTTGGAGCACTTGCACCGATACCGTCGTTAGTGAGCACATTAAGCGAGCCACCCGCCGCCGTGACAGTGGCCGAATCATCAACCGCATCAACAATCACCAACGACGCTGTGCTGCCGTTGTTGGACTGTGAAGCAACAAGCTCATTGGTGGCCGAAGTGCCTCCGATCAAGGCAATCGTCTCCGTCAAAACGTTACCGGGTGCCGCAGGGTTTGCCGGCGCGGTCACGCTAACTGGGCACGAGATCGTGTTGCTGCCGGGTGTTGCCGCGAGACTTGCAACTGGTAACGCGGGCGTGCAGGCGCCGGTAATGACTGCTGTTACGCCCGAAGTACTTGTCGAGAACTCGCATGTCGGAGTCAATGCGTCACCGGAGCCCTGATTCGTACAAACCAGCGTGCCCGTCACGGTGGCTCCTGGAGCGATAGCCGGAGGCAAACCGACAATCTGCGAGACCATATCGGGGGCCGACGGCAAGCTCGCACAGCCCTCATCCTCGGCGATGCTGCTGCCTGCGATCGAAGCAACGTTGTACGCACCATTGCCCGCTGTGTTGTTGACGCAGGTCAGGTTGCGCACGGTCGCCGCCGCAGTGAACGTGATCGTCACCGTGTAGGTGTGCGTGACGCCCGTCGCAATAGACAAGTTCGTCGCGCTGATCTGCGCAATGGTGTTGTTGGTCACCGTCGGCAGGCCCGGGTTAACCGTGCCCGTCGTTGGCGTGTTGGACGTGCTCACCGTCCAGCTATCTAATGTCACACCCGCTGGGAAGCCCGGCGTGTCGGAGAGCGTATAAGTTCCAGCTTCCGTACCGGTGTTTCGTACCGTGACCGTATAACTAGCCGTGTATTGACCGCTACCAACGGGCGCTATCGCCGGATTGGACTTATCCACCGACACCGACGGTGCACCCGGCAAAGTCGAACAACCCGAGTCGGTCGCCGTGCTGCTACCCGCTATTGAAGCGAGGTTATAGAGCCCATTGCCCACCGTGTTGGTGACGCACGTCAAGTTGGTTGCAGTCGCACTGGTGGTGAAGGTGATGGCTACGGAGTAGGTATGTGTCACACCAACACCAATGGTTACATTCGCTTCGCTGATCTGCGCAATCGTGTTGTTGTCCACCGTCGGCAGGCTCGGGTTGACCGTGCCCGTCGTCGGGGTCGTGGCCGTCGTCACCGTCCAGCTGTCTAGCGTCACACCCGTCGTTGGGAAGCCAGGCGTGTCGGAAAGCGTGTAGGTGCCCGCCGAGCCGCCCGTGTTTTGTACGGTCACGGCGTAAGTGGCCGTGTATTGATTACCACTGACTGGCGCAATCACCGGATCGGCTTTCTCCACCGTGACATTGGCCGGGGTGTTGGGCGGCGCACAGGCGGTGGCCGTTCTCGTGCCGTTGTTGGCCGTTAAGGTGACGTTGTTGGTGAGTCCCGTGCCGGTCTCAGGATTGACCAGCGCGCAGTCGGTGGCCGCCGCGGTGGCACTACCGGCCACACTAAACGGGATCGAGACGGTGTAGGTGTGGACCACGGCGGTGCTGGCCGTGGCCGCTGCAAT